>CAVZVC010000001.1:0-478421 GCA_963778685.1 uncultured Actinomycetes bacterium
GCTCATCGGGGGGTTCTGCACGACGTACTTCTCCTGGCGCTGGGTGTTCGCCGGCGAGGCGGTGGTCGTCCTCGTGATCCTCCTCCTGACACGTCGCATCGCGGATGCGCCGGTCGAGAAGCAGCCGAAGCTCGACGCGGTGGGCGCAGTGCTCTCGGCGCTCGGCCTCGCGCTTCTCGTCTTCGGCGTCCTGCGAACGAGCGAGTGGGGCTGGATTCAGCCCAGGGCCGGCGGCCCGTCCTGGGCCGGGCTGTCCCCCTCGATCTGGCTCGTGCTGGCCGGGCTCTTCGTGATCTGGCTCTTCTTCCGCTGGCAGGCCCGCCGGGAGTCGCATGGCCAGGAGCCGCTCGTGCGGACGGCGATGCTGCGCAACAGGCAGCTGACCGGCGGCCTCACGATGTTCTTCTTCCAGTTCCTCGTCCAGGCGGGGTTCTTCTTCGTCGTGCCGCTCTTCCTCTCGGTCGCGCTCGGCCTCTCCGCGATCGAGACCGGTGTCAGGCTGCTCCCGCTCTCGGCGACGCTGCTGGCGGCGGCGATCGGCATCCCGAAGCTCTTCCTGGTACGCCCGCCGGCGCCTCGTGGTGCGCAGCGGCCTGCTCTCGCTTTCGCAGGGACGGTTGCTGCTGCTCGCTGCGCTCGACGCAGACGCCGGCGCGGAGATCGTCTTGCGCCGATGCGCCCGTCGGGCTGGATCGGCGCGCCGCCTCACAGCTCGGGGCGGTGACCGTCTTCGGCGGCGCCTGATCGACGAGAGCCCCGAGGTGGCGGTGTTCAGAACACGATGACGACCTCGCGCCTCGACTGGGCACCGCGCTGTTCGGCTCGCTGCGATCGCGACGCTGACGTCGGCGTTCCTGACGAACGTTCAGCAGAGCCAGGCGATCCCTTCGAGCGAAGGAGCAGGCCGAGGTGGAGCTCGGGGCGGCGTGCCCTTCATCTGGACGCAGACCTCGAGGACGCCCTCGACGAGGCAGGCGCCGCGCTCGACCACGGACGCGGCCCTCGACGCCTGGACTGGAGGCCGTTCGCGGGGCTCCGCTCCGCGCTCGCGATCCTCGCCGTGCCGCGTCCTGGCCCTGTTCCTCGCCCAGAGCATCCCGAGGAGACAGCCGGGGACGGCCACCCCTCCTGAGGAGGGCTAGCCGCCGTTCTCGACCAGCTCGAGCGCCTCGGCCACGTCGTATCCGAGCGCAAGGCCGAGGTTCGGCGCCGCGCTCACGACGCGCGCCACGCCCACGGTGGGCAGCACCGCGATCAGCGTGCCGACGATCTCATCGCGCGAAGCACCCGCACGCAGCGCGGCGTTGACGGAATCCATGTATGACGCCGGCGACGCGTTGAGCGCGATCAGAGCGCCGATGCGTACGAGAGCGTGCGTTCGCTCCTCGACGCCGGCGATCGTGACATTCGCGTGCTCGGTCTGGAGGACGCCCTCGATGTACTGCTTGTCGCGGACGGCGAGCTTGCGAAGCATGACCTGGTAGTCCTCCATCCGACTCCATTCCACGCCCACTGGGCATGAGGCGCATCACCCCGCCGGGGTGAAAACGGATCCGGACGCAACCGGGGCGTCGACGAGGCCGAGCTCTAGGGCCCGCTCGATCGCCTCGCTTCGGCTGGAGGCGTCGAGCTTTCGGTAGACCGAGATCGCCTGGCTCTTCACCGTGTTTCGAGAGACGAAGAGCCGCTCGGCGATTTCGCGGAACGAGAGATGAGTCGTCAGCAACGGCAGCAGGCGGAGCTCGGCGGCAGTCAGTGACGACGCCCAACCGTCCTCGAAGGTCGCAGTGTTCGCAAGCTGGTCGTGGAGCTCGCGGGCTTGATCCCTCAGGTTTCCAAGCTCCGGACGCTGACGGATCACATCGGCAACCTCTCGCGACAGCGTCCGGGCGCCCTCGACATCACCGATCGCGAGGTGCGCGCGGGCCAGCTCGATTCGGGTCTGGACGCCGAACCACGGCATCGCGTGGCTGAGCTGCGGCCGCATTCGCATCGCTCGGACGAGCAGGCTTCGCGCCGTCGCTGCCTGCCCCTGCGCCAAAGCGACCCTCGCTGCAGCGGCCAGGTAGATCACGGCGGGAACGTACTCCTCGATCGGCTGGTTCTCCAGCATCGCCCGTGCCGCTGCGAGCTGGCTCTCGGCACGTTCGAGGTCAGCCCGCTCGAGCCCCAGGAGAGCGAGCTCGGAGTGGGCCACCACGCCGGCGTAGATCGCGCCTGCGCCTGCGGCTTCGTCGGCCGTCTCCACGAACACCTCCTCGGCGCGCTCGAGATCGCCCGTGAACAGCAACGAGATTGCGAGCATCTCGAGAGCGACCGGGCGCCAGAAGCTGGACGGCGAGAGCTCGGCGAGCGCCTCGCGGGCGTCGGTCTGCATCCCCTCGACGCCGTGACGGCAGAGGAGCGCGCGGACGACCGCCGCCCAGGACTGCGGAGAGGCGCTGCCGTCCGGCATCGGGCCCTCGGACGCCGAGTGCTGGAGGGCGTACCAGTAGCGATCCGCCTGCTCCGGCCGGCCGCGAAGTGCGTGGACGAAGGCGCCGAACCCTGCGACGGCCGGAAAGCGGAGGAGGACATCGGAATCGTCGAATCGCCGCAACCACCGTTCGACCGTGACGACGCGCCCGCTCCGGTAGTACGGCAGCGCGAACGCGCTGACGAGCCGGGCGACCTCCGCGATGTCGCCCGCCGCAGACGCGTGCTCGATCGCCGCATCCGCCATCCCGTTCCGTTCGCACCACGAAGCGGCTCGCCCGTGCAGCACCCCTGCCAGCTCCGGGGCCGTCCGGTCGAGCTCGGCCCGGAGCATGTCCCGGAAGAGATGGTGGTACCGATACCACTCGCGGTGGTGGTCGAGAGGGACGACGAAGAAGTTCGCCTGCTCGAGCGCCTCGAGTCTCCGCGCCGAGTCCGTGCGCTCGAGCAGCTCGTCGCAGAGCGAGCCGGACATCCGGTCGAGGATCGCTGTCCTCGTCAGGAACTCGAGCTCGGTCCGGCTGAGCCCCGCGAGATGCTCCGCGCGGAGGTAGTCCGCGATGAACCGGTCGTCACCGCCGAATGACCTGAGCGCCTCGGGACCGGCCGCCACCGCGAACAGAGCCGCGAGGTAGAGGCCGGCGACCCATCCCTCCGCCCGCTCGTTGAGTGTGCGCGCCTCCTCCTCGGACGCGTCGACACCGACCGCCGCAAAGAGCGCCTTGGCCTCCTCATCGGTCAGCGCCAGGTCGGCGGGGCCGATTTCGAGGAGCTGCCCCGCGGCTCGGAGGCGGGCGAGCGGCAGGCCGTCCTCCACCCGGCCGGAAAGCACGAGGTGCGAGCCGTCCGGGAGGTGCTGCGCGATCGGCTCGAGTGCGTCGAGGCAATCGCGGTCTCTCAGCTCGTGGACATCGTCCAGGACGAGGACTATCGGCTTCCCGATCGTCGAGAGGGCGGCGCCCAGACGCGGGAGCGCGGTCGCCCACATCGCGTCGCTGCCGGAAGCCGCCGCCCGGAAGACACCGGCGTCGACAGGCTTGATCCCGTCGACCGCAGCGGCCACGTACGTGAGGAACGCCGCCGGGTCGTTGTCCCGATCCTCGAGGGAGACCCAGGCGAACGTCCGCGGGTCGCGGTCGGCCCACTGGGCGAGCAGCGTCGTCTTGCCGTACCCGGCCGGCGCGGTCACGCTCACGACCCGCGCGCCCTTTGCGGCTCGCAGGCGGTTCACGAGCCCTGTGCGGCTGACGAGCTTTGGACGGAGCTCCGGGACCGCGAGCTTCGACTGCAGGATCTCGAACCCGGCGCCCTTCGGGCGCGACTTCGGGGCAGGCTGCGCCCGCTTTCGCGTTGCGCGCGCTTTCGCGCCCGCAGCTGAATTGCGCGATCCGCTCAATCGGTCTCCCTCTGTGCGGCGACGGAGGCCGACCCCACCCTTCCGTATGAGCAGTTGCCCATGCAGCGTACTGATCGCGACACGGCAGTCAGCGTGTCGTTCACGACAACACAACAATCTGCCACGAATAAATCCCTGCTCACAGACGTTTTCTCCCTTTGAAGGAGGGATTCGGATGCTTGGTGTCCTGCTCGTCGTCGCGTTCGTTCTCGCGATTGGCCCGCTCGCCGTCTTCTTCGGCGTCGACTCGCGGCTCGACAGCGACCGCGGTTCTATCCTCTAGGAAGGCTGACAACATCATCCGACCCGTGCGGTTCATGCGGTTCGGGTGATGAACCTCCGGCAGCGGCACGGTCAGATACGTTCGCGGAAGGAGGGATGATGACGGACGCCACGACCGAGTTCTTCCACGGGCTCGAGGCACGCGGCCACGAGCCCCGCTTGGCGAAGGTTTCCGCCAGCCTACGCTTCGATCTCACGAATGGGCGCACGGCGCGGTGGCTCGTGTCGATCGACAAGGGCGACATCGCGGTCTCCCGTGGAAACGGCCAGGCCGACTGCGTCGTGCGGGCCGACCGACGTCTCTTCGACCGGATCGCGAGCGGCGAGGCGAGCCCCGTGACCGCCTTCCTCCGTGGAGTGATGGAGGTCGAAGGCGATCGTCAGCTCCTCGTCCTCTTCCGGCGCCTCCTACCGAGCTCGCCGGGCGGGAGCCAGTGAACGACGATCTCGTCAAGATCCTGGACGGCAACACATTCGTCGTCAGCGACTCGCGCGGCGACATCGAGGCCTCCCTCACCGACCCGACCGGCCTCTTCTCGTTCGACAACCGCTTCCTCTCCACGTGGATCCTGACCGTGGACGGCGAACGGCTCACTGCGCTCTCGGTCGACGACCTGCAGTACTTCGAGACCCGATTCTTCCTCGTGCCCGGCACCGGGACCGTCTACGTTGACTCGAAGCTCTCCGTCATTCGGCGGCGTGCCGTCGGGGACGGGTTCCACGAGGAGCTGACGATTCTCAACCACGACGCGACGCCGGTCGACCTGAAGGTCCGGCTGGAGGCGGGAAGCGACTTCGCCGACCTCTTCGAAGTCAAGGACGCGCTCGAGAAGAAGGGCCGCTACTACCAGCGCGTCCAGGACGGCCGCCTGGTGCTCGGCTACGAGCGCGAATCGTTCACCCGGCAGACCACGATCTCGGCGTCGGCGCCCGCCAAGGTCGACAAGAAGGGCCTGACGTTCGCAGTGCGCATCGAGCCGCAGGGCGAGTGGACGACCGATCTCGAGGTCGTGACCGCCGCGGGCGCCGGCGGGACCTACGTCCGTCCGAAATACGACCGCGGCGAACGGCGCGCGCGGCCGAATATGGAGCGGAGCTTGGAGCGGTGGCTCGCCGACGCCCCGAAGCTCGAAAGCGACTCCGACTCGTTGAAGGTGACCTACCGGCGCAGCCTCGTCGATCTCGCCGCGCTGCGCTTCTCCCCGCCGGTCTCCGGCGGCCGCAGCCTGCCCGCGGCAGGGCTCCCGTGGTTCATGACGATGTTCGGCCGCGACAGCATCTTCACGAGCCTCCAGGCGCTGCCGTTCACGCCGGAACTTGCGGCGACGACGCTCCGGGCGCTCGGCGCGTGGCAGGGAACCCGCGTCGACGACTTCCGCGACGAGGATCCCGGCCGCATCCTCCACGAGATGCGCTACGGCGAGCTGACAGCCTTCGAGGAGCGTCCGCACTCGCCCTACTACGGCTCCGCCGACGCGACGCCGCTCTACGTCGTCCTCCTGGACGAGTACGAGCGGTGGACTGGGGACCGGAGGCTCGTCCGGGAGCTGGAGGGCGAGGCGCGGGCGGCGCTCGCCTGGATTGACGACTACGCCGACCTGATGGGCAACGGCTACGTCTCGTACCGCCGCCGCAACGAGGAGACGGGCCTCGAGAACCAGTGCTGGAAGGACTCCTGGGACTCGATCTCCTACCGCGACGGCCGCCTCCCGGGCTTCCCGCGGGCCACCTGCGAGCTCCAGGGGTACGCGTACGACGCGAAGATCCGCGGAGCGCGCCTCGCCAGGCTCGCCTGGAAGGATCCGGAGCTGGCCGACGCGCTCGAGAAGCAGGCCGCCGACCTCAAGCGGCGCTTCAACCGCGACTTCTGGGTTGAGGATGGCAAGTACTTCGCGCTCGCCCTCGACTCCGAGGGGAACCAGGTCGACTCGCTGACCTCGAACAACGGTCATCTCCTCTGGAGCGGCATCGTCGACAAGCCCAAGGCGAAGGCCGTCGCCCGCCACCTCCTGGGACCGAGGCTCTTCTCCGGCTGGGGCGTCCGGACGCTCGCCGAGGGCGAGGGGCGCTACAACCCGATCGGCTACCACGTCGGGACGATCTGGCCTTTCGACAACTCTTTTGTCGCCTGGGGCCTCCGACGCTACGGCTTCAAGGAGGAGGCGGCCGCGATCGCCGCAGGGATCCTCGACGCCGCCGACTTCTTCGCCGGCCGGCTGCCCGAAGCGTTCGGCGGCTACGAGCGAGGCGTCACGAAGTACCCGGTCCAGTACCCGACGGCGTGCAGTCCCCAGGCGTGGTCGACCGGAACCCCCCTCCTCCTGCTACGAACGATGCTCGGCCTCGAGCCCGTCGCCGACAACCTGATCGTCGATCCGGCGCTTCCGGAGAGCATCGGGCTGCTGGCGCTCCTCGACATCCCGGGCCGCTGGGGCCGGGTCGACGCGTTCGCGAGAGGACGGGATCTGCTCCCGGCGCGCCGGCCGAGCCTCTCGGCGGCCCGCAGCTGAACACTCAGTCCAGCGGCCGCGGACTGCGGCCTACGAGCGGATCTCCTCGACCTGGGTCTGAAGAGAGTTGCTCTCGCGCATGCCGACCGTGAGGGGGTTCTAGAGGCGGCGGAACGTCTCGCGCGTTCCGATCGCGATGCGCGGCCGCTTCGCCGGGTCGAGCCAGCGGAGCGCCTTGGCCAGGCGAACCGGCGGCAGGCTGATGCAGCCGTTCGTGGAGCTGCCCGTCTGGGCGTGGAGGAAGATGCCGGAGCCGCGGCCCGGGACGACCGGGCGCATGTTGAACTCGATGACCGCGAAGTGGCGATACGCGGTCCGCTCCTGCCAGAGGCCCGGCGTCGTCGTTCGGAACGGCGGCCTCCTCCCGCAGCTGACGTGCTGGAAGGTGTTGTAGGTCGGCGAGCGCGGATCCTCGTTCCACCAGTCGCCGCAGACGAGCCGGCGGTACCGGTAGCGGACGCCCGGGTTCGGCGCGTTGCCGTACATCGTCCTCCCGATCGTGTAGACGCCCGTCGGGGTCGTGCCGTCCCCTTCCCGCCGGCGGTCGGCGATGCCGTTCCAACCAAGGCGTGCCGTCCACGGGCCTGCGACGGGCCGCCAGCAACCGTCGGCGCCGCGGCGCCAGAGGCGGAGGGATGCGGAGGTCGTCTTGTAGCGCGCGGCCTCGACGGTGATCAGCTGTTGCGCCGAGCCCACGGTTCTCAACCCGTTCGCGACGTTCCTCGCGCACTGGGCGGACACGCCGGCCGTCGGCCCGGTGACGAGCAGGGCCGCTCCGGCGGCGAGGACGGCGATGACGGGCGCTCGCACGCCGGCCAGACTACTCTCGACGCATGCCGAAGCTCGGCCTGCTCGCCGTCGTCCTGCTGCTCGTTCCCGCCGCGAACGGCGCCGCGCCGCCTAGGTTCGGCGCCGACGTCTCGCGGGTCACGGCTGCCGATCTCCGGTACTCGTATCGGCCCGGCTGCCCGGTCGCGCCTGCGCAGCTGCGCGCGATCCGGCTGCGGCACTGGGACTTCCGCGGCCGATCTCGGATCGGCGTGCTGGTCGTCCATTCGGCGCAGGCCCGGCGCGTGGTCTCGGTCTTCCGGAGGCTCTACGCCGCGCGCTTCCCGGTCCGCAGGATGCTCGGTGTCGAGGTCTATCGGGGCGACGACGACCGGTCGATGGCCGCCGACAACACCTCGGGCTTCAACTGCCGCGTCGTCGGCGGGACGAACCGGTGGTCCGAGCACGCCTACGGGCGCGCGATCGACGTCAATCCGGTCGAGAACCCGTATGTCCACAGCGGTCTCGTGGAGCCGCCTGCGGGTCGCGCCTACCTCGACCGCTCGAGACGGCGGCCGGGCATGGCGATCGCGTCAGGCGTGCTCGTGCGCGCGTTCGCGGAGGCCGGCTGGCGCTGGGGCGGCTTCTGGCAGTCGTCCAAGGACTACCAGCACTTCTCTCCGAGCGGGCGCTAGCTAGTTCTTGCTCGTGTAGTAGCAGTAGAAGCTGTAGTTGCGCTCGTTGTGCCGCCAGACGCCGAATTTCCGCTGCGTCTTGACGATCGCGTATACCGATCGCATCGGTCCGGTGTGGAAGGTGAGCCTGCTGCCGCGCCGGCTGAACCTGCCCCGGCCGATCACATTCCTGAACCTGATGCCGGATCTATCGACGTAGCCCCTCACGTAGGTGCCGTTCGCCCGGAGCTGGATGTCACCCAGGTGTGTGAGGTCGTAGGACCTGCAGTCGTAGAACCCGGCGTAGGGCACGACGGTCGAGCCGCCCTGCGCGAGCGGGACGGCGAGCAGCGCGATCAGGCCGATCGTGAGTGCGAGCCGCAGCAAGGCCGTCCACCGTAGGAGGATCCGGGCCGGGTTACAAGGCTAGGTTTTTCGGACCGCGATCGTCACTCGGCTCATCGCACAGAGGCGGCCCTCGTCGTCCGTCAGCTCGACGTCCCAGATCCAGGTCGTGCGCCCCCGGTGCCGGCGGCGGGCGACGGCATGGATCGTCCCCTCGCTGATCGGGCGCAGGAAGCTCGAGTGGTTGGACTGCCCGAGGCCGATGTTTCCCTCCGGAACCACACCCACGTTCGTCCCCACCGAGGCGAGCGCCTCCGCGATCGACGCGTGGACGCCGCCGTGAACGAGGCCGACCGGCTGGAGGACGTGTTCGACGACCTTGACCCGCCCGCGGACGACCTCGTCGGTCGCCTCCTCGATCTCCAGGCCGTAGTGGCGGTCGAACGGTGACACTTCGAGAAAGCTCATCTCGCGGGGAAGTGTGAAGCTTCGGATCGGATGAACGTCGGGGTTGGCCTACCAACGACGACGCCGGGAGCGACCGGGGAGCTCCTGCTGGACTGGGCGCGGCGTGCGGACGCGGGGCCGTTCTCGTCGGTGGCGGTCCTCGACCGCGTCGTCTACGACTCGATCGAGCCGTTCGCGGCGCTGGCGGCTGCGGCGGGCGTGACGTCGCGCGTCCGGCTGGCGACGATGATCGCGATCGGGCCGCTCCGGCCGACCGGGCTGCTCGCGAAGCAAGCTGCGTCGGTGCACGCCCTCTCCGGCGGGCGGCTGACGCTCGGGCTGGCCGTGGGCGCGCGGACCGAGGACTACGAGGCGGCGGGCGTCGAGTCGCGGGGTCGAGGCCGCAAGCTCGCCGAGCAGCTCGCGTACATCCGGGGCGACGTCGACGGCGAGCGCGTCGGCCCTTCGCGGGACGGCATCGAGCTGCTCGTCGGCGGGATGAGCGGCCAGGCGTTCTCGCGGATGGCGCGCTACGCGGACGGCTACGCGCACGGAGGCGGGCCGCCTCGGGCGTTCGCGTCGGCGGCGGCGCGGGCCCAGGCCGCCTGGGGCGATCTCGGCCGGCCCGGCAAGCCTCGCCTCTGGGGACAGGGCTACTTCACGCTCGGAGACGTCGAGCGCGGCAACGCCTACCTGCGCGACTACTACGCGTTCACCGGGCCGTTCGTCGAGCGGATCGTGGCGGAGAACGCGACGAGCGCACGCGCGGTCAAGGACTTCGTCCGCGGCTACGAGGAGGCGGGCTGCGACGAGCTCGTCCTCTTCCCCGCCGTCGCCGATCCCGACGAGCTCGACCGGCTGGTGGAGGCGCTGGCATGAGGGTCGAGATCGTCGGCGGCGGGCCGGCCGGGCTCTACCTCGCGATCCTGTTGCGGAAGGCCGATCGCTCGACGGAGGTGCGCGTGCTGGAGCGGAACGCGCCCGACGCGACCTTCGGCTGGGGCGTCGTCTTCAGCGAGGAGACGCTCGGGTCGCTGCGGGACGCGGATCCCGAGACGCACCTCGAGATCACGGACACCTTCGCCCGCTGGAACCGCGTCGACATCCGCTTCGCGGGGCGGGAGCTTCGCTCTCGGGGCCACTCGTTCTCCGCGATCTCGAGGAAGCTGCTGCTGGAGATCCTCCAGCGGCGGTGCCGTTCGCTGGGCGTCGAGCTGGAGTTCGGAGTCGAGGTGGAGGAGCTGCCTCGGGCGGATCTGGTCGTGGGCGCCGACGGAGCGAACTCGTTCGTGCGCCGACTGGGCGACTTCGGCACGAAGGTCGAGCCCGAGGGGTCGAAGTACGTCTGGTTCGGCACCGACCACGTCTTCGACGCCTTCACGTTCATCTTCAAGGAGACCGAGCACGGGCTCTACAACGTGCACGCCTATCCGTACGACGAGCGCATGTCGACGTTCATCGTCGAGTGCCCCCTCGAGACGTGGCTCGGTGCCAGGCACGAGGACATGTCCGAAGAGGAGAACTTGGCGTTCTGCGAGCAGCTGTTCGCGCGCGACCTCCGCGGCTGCGAGCTCTTCTCGAACCGCTCGACCTGGCTCGACTTCCCGAAGGTGACGAACCGGGTCTGGTATGACGGGCGGGTAGTCCTCCTGGGCGACGCTGCTCACACGGCGCACTTCTCCATCGGGTCGGGCACAAAGCTCGCGATGGAGGATTCGATCGCTCTCGCCAACGCACTTGAGAGACGCTCGTGGGATGTCGCCGCGGCGCTCGTCGACTACGAGCTCGAGCGGGGCCCGGTGGTCGAGCGGACGCAGCAGGCCGCCAGCGACAGCGCCGCCTACTTCCGGCGCGTCGCGAGCTACGCGCACCTCGAGCCGATCCAGTTCGCGTTCAACCTGCTGACGCGGAGCGGACGCATCACGCACGCGAGCCTCGGGATCCGCGATCCGCAGTTCACACGGACGCTCGACGCGTGGTTCGGCGCCGCGGAGGTCTCGCCGCCGCCGGCATTCGCGCCGTTCGAGCTTCGCGGCATGACGTTCCCGAACCGCTTCGGGCTCGACTCCAGCGGCTTCGTCGCCGTCTCGCCGGAGGGGAGGATCTCGCCGGAGACGCCCCTGATCGACGAGTGGAGGAGGCCCGACGGGCCGGTGCTCCTCTCCCTTGGACATGCCGGAGCGAGAGGGGCATGCAAGCCGCCGTCGGCCGGAAGGGACCTGCCGCTCGAGGACGGGTGGCCTTTGGTCTCGGCTTCGGCGAAGGCCTATGGGCCGTTCGGCACCGTCCCGGGCGAGCCGGACGAGCCGGCGATCCTCGAACAGTTCGTCGCAGCGGCGCGGCGGGCCGGCGAGCTGGGCGTCGAGGTGCTCGAGCTCGACATGGCCCACGGCTACCTGCTCGGCAGCTACCTGTCGCCGCTCACCAATCAGTCCGGCGACCGCCTGCGCTTCCCGCTCTCGGTGCTCGAGGCCGTCCGGGCGGTCTGGGCGGGCGTGCTCGCCGTCCGGCTCTCCGTCAGCGACTGGCACCCACGCGGCAACTCGGTCGACGACGGGATCGCGATCGCGCGGGCGATGGCCGAGCACGGCTGCGACCTGATCCACGTCGAGGCCGGCCAGACCGTCCACGACGACCGGCCCGAGTACCGCCGCGGCTTCCTGACGGCGCTCAGCGACCGGGTCCGGAACGAGGCGCGGGTCGCGACGCTCGTCGGCGGCCACCTGACGACGCTCGACGAGGCGAACACCATCGTCGGAGCGGGACGTGCCGACCTCTGCCTGCTCGACCTTCCTCCGGCACAGATCGAGCGCGCTTTGGACACAAGTAACAAGTTGTCACTTGCTGAGGTCCGGCCCTGAACTTCGGAGACCTGGCCTACCCGGACCTCGAAGGGCGGCGCGACGCCGTTCACCTCCTCCCGCTCGGCGCCACCGAGCCGCACGGGCCCCACGCTCCGCTCTCGACCGACACGCTGATCTCGGTCGGGATCTGCGAGCGGGCTGCGACCCGGCTCGACGGCGAGATCGACGTCCTCGTCCTCCCGCCGCTCGCGTACGGAGTCACGCACTACGCGGCCGACTTCGCGGGCACGGTGTCGATCGGCGAGGAAACACTGCGCTCGCTGGTGACCGAGATCGCGGAGAGCGTCGGCCGCGTCGTCCTCGTGAACAGCCATTTCGAGCCCGAGCAGGTGCGCACGCTGCGCGAGACCGGACTGCCGCTCCTCGACCTGACCCGGCGGGCCAACGCCGAGCGTCTGACCGACGAGTTCCGCTCCGGCTCGTGCCACGCCGGGCGCTACGAGACGTCGCTCGTCCTCGCCGACCGGCCGGAGCTCGTCGACCGCGACCGGATGGCGACGCTGGACGCGAAGATGGTGGACATGCCGGCCGCGATCGCCGAGGGGCGCACGGACTTCGTCGCGATGGGGATGGACCAGGCGTACTGCGGCGCACCGGCCGAGGCGACGGCGGGGGAAGGCGAGCAGACGTACGACACGCTCGCGGGCATGCTCGTCGAGCTCATCCGGGAGGTCGCAAAGCGGTGATCACCTACGACGACCTTCCGCGCGAGCTCAACCTGGCGAGCTGGTTCGTCGACCGGAACGTCGAGGAGGGCCGGGGCGAGCGGACGGCGCTCCTCGGGCCGACCGGCGCCACGACGTACGCGGAGCTCGCCACGCTCGTGAACCGATGCGGCAACGTTCTCCGCGAGCTCGGCGTGCGCGCCGAGGAGCGCGTCCTGCTCGTGCTCGCCGACTCGGTCGAGTTCGTCGCGCTCTGGTACGGCGCGCAGAAGATCGGCGCGGTCACGGCCGAGGCGTACACGTTCCTTCAGCCGAAGGACTACGCGTACTACCTCGACTACACGCAGGCGGGCGTCGTCGTGGCGGACGGGACGACCGAGCCGGCGATCCGCGAAGCGGCCGAGTCGAGCCGCTGGCTGCGCCATGTGCTAGTCGTCGACGAGCTGAGGGAGCGCCTGGCCGGAGCCGCCGACGAGCTCGACCCGGCGCCGACGACGAAGGACGACGTCGCGCTCTGGAAGTTCACGACCGGGAGCACGGGTCAGCCGAAGGGGGCCGTCCACCCGCAGCACAGCCCCGTCCTCTCCTTCGAGTGGTACGCGAAGGGCGTCCTCGGGATCCGCGAGGACGATGTCGTGCTTCCCGTCCCCAAGCTCTTCTTCGGCTACGCCCGTGACCTCGCCGCGCTGTTCCCGTTCGGCGTCGGCGCCGCGGGGATCGTCTTCCCGGACCGCTCGACGCCCGAGCGGATCTTCGAGCTGGTCGCCGAGCACGAGCCGACGATCCTTGTGAATGTCCCGACGATGATGGCGCAGATGGTGGCCAAAACCGTCCAGCCGGGCCACGGCCGGTGCCTGGCACCGGACATGGCTTCCGTGCGGATCTGCACCTCGGCCGGGGAGGCGCTCCCCAAGGAGCTGCACGACCGCTGGCTCGAGACGTTCGGCGTCGAGGTGCTGGACGGGATCGGCTCGTCCGAGGCGTACCACATCTACATCTCGAACCGCCCCGGCCGGGTCCGGCCCGGGAGCACCGGCGAGCTCGTCCCCGGCTACGAGGCCCACATCGCCGAGAACGGTGAGCTCTCGATCGAGGGCCACACCGCCGCGCTCTACTACTGGGGCGAGGACGAGAAGACGGAGCAGACGTTCGACGGCGACAAGGTCAGGACCGGCGATCTCTTCGAGCGGGACGAGGACGGCTACTTCTGGTACCGCGGCCGCGTCGACGACCTGATCAAGGTCGGCGGCATCTGGGTCGCGCCCGCCGAGATCGAGCACTGCCTGATCGGCCATCCGTCGGTCATCGAATGCGCCGTCGTCGGCCACCAGCAGAACGGCCTCACCCGGACGCGCGCCTACGTCGTCGCCCGCGAGCCGCTCGAGCCGCAGGAGCTCCGGGACTTCGTCCGCGGGAAGCTCGCGGGCCACAAGGTCCCGGGCGAGTTCCACTTCGTGGAGGATCTGCCGAAGACGCCGTCCGGCAAGGTCGACCGGAAGGCGCTGCGTTGAGCAGGCTCGTGGTCGTCACCGGCGGGACCAAGGGGATCGGCAAGGCCGTCGCCGACCGGTTCGCGGCCGCCGGCGACCGGGTCGAAGCCGTCGGACGGGCCGACTGCGACGTCACCGACGAGGCCGAGGTCGCGGCCTACTTCGAGCGCGTCGGCCCTGTCGACGTCCTCGTGAACAACGCAGGCGTGGGCTGGAGCGCGCCGCTCGCGCGGACGACCCTCGACGAGTGGTCCTCGCACCTCGACGTCAATGCGACCGGAGCGTTCCTCTGCACCCGTGCCGTCCTCGGCGGCATGATCGAGCGCAGCGCCGGACGGATCGTGACCGTCGCCTCCGTGGCGGGCCTCGTCGGCGCCCGCTACACCGCCGCGTACGCGGCCTCCAAGCATGCTGCGATCGGACTCATGCGGGCCGCGGCGGCGGAAGTGGCCGGAACGGGCGTGACTGCGAACGCGGTCTGCCCCTCGTGGGTCCGCACCGACATGACCCGCCGCAGCGTCGAGCGCATCGTCGAGAAGACGGGCCGCTCGGCGGACGAGGCGGAGGCGTCGCTGATCATGATGACGCCGCTCGGGCGGCTGCTGGAGCCCGAGGAGGTCGCCTTCGCGGTCGAGTTCCTCGCGGCGCCCGAGGCCGGCGCGATCAACGGCCAGACGCTCGTCCTCGACGGAGGCGGGATCCAGTCGTGAGCCCGTTCCGCGGATCGGCCCGCTTCACGGACGACTGGCAGCACTTCGACTTCGCCCTGGACGACGGCGTGGCGACCGTCACCTTTTCCCGGCCGGACAAGCTCAACGCGCTGACGTTCGACGTCTACGCCGACCTTCGCGACCTGCTGGGCGAGCTGCCGCACCGAGGCGACGCACGAGTCCTTGTCCTCACGGGACAGGGCCGCGGCTTCTGCTCGGGCGGCGACGTCGAGGAGATCATCGGCGAGCTCCAGCGGATGTCCGCCGGCGAGCTGCTCGACTTCACGCGGATGAGCGGCGCCGTCGTCAAGGCGATGCGGGACTGCCCGCTCCCGATCGTCGCCGCCGTCAACGGTGTCGCGGCCGGCGCCGGCTCGGTGCTCGCGCTTGCCAGCGACCTCCGGCTCGTCGCGCACTCCGCGAAGTTCTCCTTCCTGTTCACGAAGGTCGGCCTGGCCGGAGCGGACATGGGTGCGGCCTACCTCCTCCCCCGCATCGTCGGTCTCGGGCGGGCGACCGAGCTCCTGCTTCTCGGCGGTGAGGTCGAGGCCGCGCGGGCTGCCGCCATCGGCCTCGCGACCAAGGTCGTCCCCGACGAAGAGCTGCCGGCGGCGGCGGGACAGCTCGCGCGCGAGCTCGCCGAGGGCCCGGCGCTCGCCTACGCGACGACGAAGATCCTGCTCAGCCGCGAGCTCGACCTCGACCTCGGCGGCGCGATCGAGATGGAGGCGCTCGCCCAGGCGCTGCTGATGAAGAGCGAGGACTTCGGCGAGTTCTACGCCGCGTGGTCTGAAGGAAGGAGCCCGGCGTGGACCGGCCGGTGAGAGAGCACTTGATCGTCAACCCGCCGGAGCTCGGAGAGCCGGTCGGGTTCGCCCACGCCGTCGTCGCAGCGCCGGGCCGGACGGTTTGGCTCGGCGGGCAGGTCGGCGGCGGCAGCACCGTGGTCGAGCAGTTCGACGCCGCTGCCACCGATCTCCTCGCAGCGCTGCGCGCTTCCGGTGGCGAGCCCGACCACCTGGTCTCGCTCGTCGTCTACACGACGCAGATCGAGGAGTACCGAGCCTCCACGCGCGAGCTCGGCGAGGTCTGGCGGCGCCACTTCGGCCGGCGCTACCCGGCGATGGCGCTGATCGGCGTCTCGGCGCTCTTCGATCCCGACGCACGCGTCGAGCTGATGGGCGTCGCCGTCGTTCCCGATGAGTGAGCTCCTCGAGCGGGCACGGCGGCTCGGCCACGAGCGGTTCGCGGCGATCGCCGAGCATGGCGAGGAAGGCCGACTGAACCGGCCGCTCGTGAAGGCGCTCGGCGACGAGGGTCTGCTCGAGCTCGTCTTCGCCGGCTCTGCGGTCGAGCTCTGCGAGCTGCGCGAGGGGCTCGCACACGGTTCCACCGAGGCAGAGACGGCGCTCGCGCTCCAGGGGCTCGGCGGCCACCCGATCCTCCGCTCGGCGCAGCCCGAGCTGCGCGACGAGTGGATCCCGAGGCTGTCGGCCGGAGACGCGGTCGCCGCCTTCGCGCTCAGCGAGCCCGAGGCCGGCTCGGACGCGGCCGCGCTCGAGCTCCGTGCCGAGCCAGACGGCGACGCCTTCCGCCTCACCGGCACGAAGATCTGGATCTCGAACGCGCCCGAGGCGGACGTCTACTCGGTCTTCGCCCGCACCTCCGACGACGGCGCACGCGGGATCACGGCGTTCGGCGTCCCGCGTGACACGGAAGGCCTAAGCGGCGAGCACCTCGAGCTGCTCGCACCGCACCCGATCGGCCGGCTCGACTTCGACGGTGTCCTGGTCGGCGCGGCGCAGGTTCTCGGCGACGTCGACGGCGGCTTCGCGGTCGCGATGGACACGCTCGACCTCTTCCGGCCGAGCGTCGGCGCCTTCGGCGTCGGCATGGCGCAGGCCGCCCTCGACGCGGCCGTTCGCTACACGGCCCAGCGAGAGGCGTTCGGGAAGCCGCTCGCCCGCTTCCAGGCAGTCGGCCACCAGCTCGCCGACGTGGCGACTCAGATCCAGGCCGCCCGCCTCCTCGTTCGCGACGCTGCGAGCCAGTACGACGCCGGCGTCCGGCCTGTGCGCCGGGCCTCCGCGATGGCAAAGCTCTTCGCCACCGAGACCGCCCAGCGCGCGGTCGACGTCGCGATCCAGGTGCACGGCGCCCGCGCCCTCCAGAAAGGACACCTGCTCGAGCATCTCTACCGTGAGGTGCGCGCGCCGCGGATCTACGAGGGTGCGTCGGAGGTGCAGCGGGAGATCATCGCCAGGGAGCTGTACAAGGAAGCCGAATGAGCAAGGAACGGTCGCTCAACTACACGTCCTACCTCGCGCTGGAGGAGATCCTCGGCGCCCAGCGGCCGAAGTCCGACGAGCACGACGAGATCCTCTTCATCGTCGTCCACCAGGTCTACGAGCTCTGGTTCAAGCAGCTGATCCACGAGCTTCGGTACCTGCAGAAGATGCTCGAGGAGGGCAACGACGCGCGGGCCGCCGCGACCTTCAAGCGGCTCCTGACGATCCTCAAGCTCGTCGTTGCCCAGCTCGACGTGATCGAGACGATGACGCCGGTGCAGTTCCTTGCCTTCCGCGACCGGCTGGAGCAGTCGTCGGGCTTTCAATCCGGACAGTTCCGGGAGCTCGAGGCGATCCTGGGGCGGCGCGATCCGGGTGTACTCGACGCCTACCACGAGGGCAGCGTCGACTACGGCCGGGTCAGGGACGCCATGGCGCGCCCGTCTGTCTACGACTCGTTCCTTCGCTACCTCGCGCTCAAGGGCTACGCAGTTCCTGCGGAGATCCTCCAGCGCGACGTGAGCCAGCCGGTGCAAGAGTCGGAGGGCGTGCAGGCCGCGCTCCTCAAGGCCTACCGCGACGACGGGGGCCCCGCGCAGGTGGCCGAGCGCATGGTCGACTTCGACGAGGGCCTGATGGAATGGCGGTACCACCACGTGAAGATGGTGGAGCGGACGATCGGCGAACGCCCCGGCACCGGCGGATCTCCGGGCGCCGCGTACCTGAGGACGACGCTCCACCAGCCGTTCTTCCCGGACCTCTGGACGGTTCGCTCCGAGCTTTGATCTCGGCCGAGGACCTCGCGCCGCACTATTCGGCGTTCCGGGTGTCGGAGCGCCTGCTCCTCACCGGGCACTCGCATCAGGCCTGGCCGGACGTCGGACGAGAGGGAGTCGCCGAGGCGTGGGACGACGCGGCGCGCCTGGTCGACGAGAAGTGGGAGCGGGCGTTCGCGAAGGCCGAGCGCGTGCGGGACGGGTTCCGGCTCTGGCTGGACGAGCCCGCCGCCGAGATCGCGCTCGATCAGAACACCTTCGGGCTCGTCCTGCGCTTCCTGTCCGCGCTGGACCTGCGCCGAAGGCCGCGGCTGGTGACGACGAGCGGCGAGTTCCACACGCTTCGCCGGCTGATGTCGCGGCTGGCCGAGGAGGAGCTGCTGGACGTGGTCATCGTCCCGGCCCGTCCGGCCGAGACGCTGGCCGAGCGGCTGGCCTCAGAGACCAACGAGCAGACGGCGGCCGTGCTCGTCTCGGCGGTGCTCTTCGAGGACTCGCGGATCGTGCCCGGGCTCGGCGAGCTGGCAGCGGCGTGCGAGCGGGCCGGCGCCGAGCTGCTCGTCGACGCCTACCACGCGCTCGGTTGCATGCCGTTTCCCCTGGCCGCTCAGGGGCTCCAGTCGACGTGGGTCGTCGGCGGCGGCTACAAGTACCTCCAGCTGGGCGAGGGCAACTGCTTCCTGCGCGTACCCCCTCAGGGAGACGAGCTGCGCCCCGCTTTCACGGGCTGGTTCTCGGAGTTCGCAGAGCTCGCAGCGGCCCACGAGCCGGGCGCGGTCGAGTACCCGACGGGCGGGATGCGCTTCGCGGGAGCCACGTACGACCCCACGAGCCACTACCGAGCCGCGCGCGTCTTCGACTTCTTCGCCGAGCAGGGCCTGACCCCTGAGGCGCTGCGCGAGAACTACCTCCGGCAGACGACGTTGCTGGCCGAGGCGCTCGACGTCCCCGGCCGGCGAGAGGACCACGGCGGCTTCCTCACCCTCGAGCTGCCGGATGCGGAAGACGTCACCCGCCGCCTCGCCGACCAAGGCCTGCTGACCGACTCACGAGGCGAGCATCTCCGCCTCGGCCCGGCGCCGTACGTCTCGGACGCTCAGCTCGAGTCTGCACTCGAGCTCGTGGGTCACCTCGCGAGGCGATAGACGTGAACCGACCACGGGTCGAACCTGTCCACGAGCGTGCCGGCGGCGGCTGCGGCTGACCGGTCCTCCTTGTAGACATCGGCCCGGCCCGCCCACGCCGGCAGGCCGCTGATCGTCACCTCGGCCGGCTCTCCCCCGCTCCGCCGGGCTGCCAGCACCCAGACGTCGCCGTTCCGTCCCCGCCGCGCGATCGCCTGCACGGTTGGGTCCGACGTGTCCAGCACCCTCGTCGTGCCGGGGTTCCGCAGCGCCGGCGCCAGCGGGCTCGCCGCGTTGATCTCCCGCACCAGGGGCTCGAGCACGCGCTCCCAGTACGTCCAGTTCCAGCCGCCCGCGACATCGAGCTGCCCGAAGCACTTCGGGTTCTGGCCGCCGTAGAAGGCCAGCGCCCGCGCGCCGTTGATGATCGCGTCGTAGATCATGAAGCGCTGCTGCTCGCGCGTCGGCAGCTGCACTCCGCCGGCCGCGTCGTAGCTCCAGCGCCAGCAGATCTGGAGCGTCGTCCAGACGGCCTGCCTCGGCGTCGCGAGCCGCAGGATGTTCGTCCACGAGCCCACTTCGCCGAGCTCGGGCTCCGGATCGCCGATCGCGATCGGATAGCTGTTGACGCCGTGGACGTCGGTGACGGCGGAGTACGGCGCCAGCGACCACACGCCCGCACGCGGCGCCTGCACGGTCACCCAGAGGTGGTCGCGGTCGATCGGCCCGCGGCCCGCACACCACTTCCGGTCGCCCCGCCCGGTCGCCAGGCAGTACGCGAACCGAAGCGACGCGGGCCGCTGACGGAACTTCCACGGCTCGTCCGCGCCCTTCCACATCGCGATGGCCCGCCCGGACGGATCCGCCTCGAGGCTCCCCACCACGTGGCGCAGCAGCGCCTCCCGCCAACGGCCGGGCCGCATCTGCGCGAACCCGCTCAGGTTGACCCACGTGTGCAGCCCGTGCGCCGCCGCGGCGCGGTTCTCTCCGATCGTCTGTGCCAGGTCGGCCGCCGTCCAGTCGCGGACCGGCCCGATTTTCAGGACGTTGACGCCCGCCGCCGCCACCTCCGCGAATCCGTCAGCCGGCGGTCCCTTCGCGAGCACGATCGGGAAGGTCTTCCGGCCGTCCATTACGACCGTCCCGTGCCGGTCCAGTTTCGTCACCGCCGCGGCGGCCGGCTGGCAGGCGAGCAACGCCAGAAGCGGTATCAGCCAGCGCGCCATCAGAGCCTGAATCTAGCTCGGTCGGCTCCCGATGTACTGCAACAGCCCCAACGACGAGCGCAACCCCGACGAGCTCGACGAGGCTCGGGACCTGGCCGAGCACGACGATGCCGATCACGGTCGCCGTTGCCGGCAACAGCGAAACGAGGAGCGCATAGGTCGCACGCCGCATCCGCGCCATCGCCAGCTGGTCGAAGACGTACGGAATCACCGACGAGGTGATCCCCACTCCGATTCCCGCCGCCAGGGCGACCGGATCGACGAGCGCCGGCGCCACGTCCCACAGGCCGACAGGCATGACGAAGATCCACGCGACCAGCATGGCCGCGGCGAGGCCGTCGATCCCGCCCATTCCGCTCTGCGCCACACGGTGGGCGAGGACGATGTACAGGGCGAACAGCCCCGCGTTCAGGAAGGCGAACAGCACGCCGACGGGCTCGCCCTCCAGCCGGACATCCGTCAGCAGGTAGACACCCCCAACCGCCGCAGCGAGCGCGACGCCGTTCCGCAGCGTCCGCATCCCGAGAGCCGCCAGCGCGATCACCGGCAGGAACTCGATCGCCGCGACCGTGCCCAGCGGCAGCCGGTCGATCGCGATGTAGAAGCACGGGTTCATCGCCGCAAGCACGAGGCCCATGGCAATCACGGTCCGGTTCCGGAGTAGCCGCCAGGGCCGCCGCCAGAGCGCGAACACGACGGCGGCGCTCGCAATCCGGAGCCACGCGACGCCCAGCGGCTCCACCCGCGCGAACAGCAACACGGCGAAGGCCGGCCCGAGGTAGTGGAAGACGGCGCTGCCGACGAAGAAGCTCTCGGGCGGGGCGCTCGCCGCCACTCGGCGGAAGAACATGCGCACCCGGAAAGTCTCGCCGGTGCTGCGCCGGAATCGCCTAAGCTTCGAAGGTCTTGGACGACATCGACCGCCGACTCCTAAGGGAATTGCAGGAGAACGCCCGCCTATCGCTCGCCGAGCTCGGGCGCCGGATCAACCTGTCCTCTCCCGCTGTGGCCGAGCGGCTCCAGCGGCTCGAGCGGAGCGGCGTCGTCACCGGCTACCGAGCGGAGGTCGACGCCAAGGCGCTCGGCTACCCGATCGCCGCGTTCGTCCGGATCAGGCCGACGACACGCCACCTCCAGAAGATTCCGGAGCTCGCCCGCGAGGTGCCCGAGGTCGTCGAGTGCCACCGGGTGACCGGCGAGGACTGCTTCGTCCTCAAGCTCCATCTGCGCGCGATGGACGACCTCGAGGACATCCTCGACCGCTTCATCGTCCTGGGGCAGACGACGACGTCGATCATCCACTCGTCCCCGCTGGACGGACGGGCGCTAGCGTTCGACTAGATCGGCGTACTCCGGATGCCGCTCGATGTACGCGGCGGCGAACGGACACACCGGCGTCACGCGCAGGCCTCGCGCACGGATGTCGTCGAGCGCGCCCGCGATCAGCCTGCTGCCGACGCCGTGACCCTCCCACTCGTCGCCGACCTCGGTGTGAGTCACGACTCGAACGCCGTCGAGGTCCCTGTAGTACGAGGCGCCCGCGAGCTCGCCGTCGACGGTGACCTCGTACCGGCGCTCACCCGGGTTGTCGGCGACTTCGAGCTGGGTCACGAGCGGAACCCCACTTCGCGATGGGTGCCGTCGCAGAACGGCTTGTTGCCTGAATGGCCGCAGCGGCAGAACGCCGCCCGCGGCACCTCCTCCGTCGTCCCGTCCGGCTGGACGATCTCGATCGGACCGCGGACGAGCAGCGGCCCGTTCGGCTCCGGTGCGATCTCGACGCTCGTCGGCCGAGCGCGAACCCTCCCGTCGAGCCGGCGCGAGCGAAGGGCACCGGACGGACAGCGGTCGACTGCCGCCTCGATCTCGTCCGCGCTCGCCTGCGTCGGGTCGATCCAGGGGTGCCGGTCCTTGTCGAAGACGAGCGGCAACGCCTTGACGCAGTTCATCGAGTGGTAACAGAGCCGCGGGCGCCACTCGACGACGATCTCCTCCGTCGCGTACTCCCGAGCCATCGCACGACGGTAGCGCAACGCGAAGGGGCCGCAGAAGCGGCCCCTTCGCTTCGGGGGCTACGGCTTGACCTTGATGTCGCCCTTCACGTCCCACGGACCGAACCGCGGGAGCGCCGGGTTGTTGCAGAACGCCTCGTTCGCGGCTTCGTCGCCGAAGCCGACCAGGCTCGAGCGGTCGGCCGGGCCCTTCTTGCGCCCGCCGTCGTCGTCGTCATCGTCGTCGTCGCCGCCGCCTCGGTTCCGGCCGAGGTCGAGGACCTGGAACCAGGCGAATCTGCCGGCCGGCTGCGTGGCGTCGTTCGACTTCGTGATCACGCCGCCGAGCTTCGCCCTGTTTCCGTCGTAGGTGACCAGGCAGGTGACCTTGACGTCGAAGATGAACGTCTCGCCCTCCACCGTCTGCTCGTAGTGGAAGCGGCCGCTCACCTTCCCCTTCTTGCTCTTCTCCGCCTTGAAGTCCAGGACGTTGTCGACGTGAACCCCGAAGTCGTTCGGAAGCGGGATCGCCCATTCGACGTCGCCCTTCGCCGACGAGCCTCCGCCGCCGTCTGCAATCGCCACAGGGACGAGGGCCAGCCCGACCAGCGCGAGAAGCGCTACGGCCTTTCGCACGTGCATTCGCGTCCTCCTTGGGTGGGAGAGGCCCAGGATCGGCCCTCGGCGGCGCGGTGTCTTGAACGCGTCAGCGGCTTTGGAACGCGCGGTACCGCGCGGGTGTCGTGCCGAAGTAGCGCTTGAAGAGCCGCGTGAAGTGGCTCTGGTCGGCGAAGCCCGCCTCCGCCGCGATCTCCGCGAGCGACCGGTCGCCGCGCACGAGCTCCCCGGCCGACGATTCCACGCGGAGGCGGCGCCCGTACTCGCCGACCGAGACGCCGTGGCGGGCTCGGAAGGCGCGGGCCACCTGGACGGAGGGGACGCCGAGCTCGGCGGCGAGCTTGCTCAGGCGGACGCATTCGCCGCTGCGCGCCCGCAGGATCTCCTCCGCTGCGTCGAGCCAAGGTGGGAAGCGCCGCGGCTGCGCCGCGGTCTCACGAGTCGCCGCGGCATAGAGCTCGAGCGCGATGCCCTCGACGGCGAGCGGGGCGACGGCGTCGGACGCGCGAAGCTCCGTGGCTAGCCGGCGAGCGAGCCAGCCCAGGCCGCAGCCCCGGAGCTCGACGAACCGGTCGAGGGAACGCGCGACGTCACTGGAGGGCTCACGCGCCTTGACGATCACGATCGTGGCGCCCTGCGGCCCGAAGCGCGCGCCGTGCCTGGCTCCGGCGGCCATGGTCAGCGCCGAGCCGGCCCCGAACGACATGCCGTCTCCGAGCGTCTTCTCCATCGCGCCGCTGATCACAACTGCGACGTAGGGAAGGTCCGGCTCGTACTCGTCCTGGACGTACCCGGCCGGAAACGACAGCTCGCCAACCGAGAAGTCGTTCACCTCCGCGGATCTGAGGACCACGCCTTCGTCCTCGACCACTGTCGCAAAGCCGGCGCGCATACCGACTAGGACCGGCGGTGAGGCGGCGAGTTAGTCCGCGAGGGCTTCGCGCGCTCGCTGCCGTGAACCGACGAACCGCACCGCCTCGAGGCCGATCAGCCCCCAGAGCAAGGCCACGAGAATCGCGAGCGTGGCCAGCGCGGGCAGCCCGACGGCGACAGGGATCAGGGCGAGAGCGAGCACGGCGGCGGCGAGCCGGTGACGGTTGATGGTTCGGACGTTCCGGTAGCGGATGCCGACCTGGGCGAGGAGGTAGATCGCCGACCCTCCGAGCAACGCGAAAGCCGGGACCGTGTCCAGCTCGGCACCGACGTCGCCGATCGTCTTCTTGAGCCCGAGTGCTCCGAGCACGATCCCGGCCACCATCGGGAAGTGCAGGTACGAGTACCCGTCCCGCGCCCGCTCGTTCCGCTCGCGGCCGGCGGGCAGCCTGGCCAGGTCTCGCTCGGCGAGGATCGACACGACGTCGAAGTAGAGCCACCAGATCGCCGCGGCCACCGCGATCCCGAGCACGGCCGCGGCAACCACTCCGGCGTCGACCTCGACCCCTGCGCCAACTCCGATCGCGACGATCGACTCGCCGAGGGCGATGATGATGATCAACCCGTGCCGCTCGGCGAAGTGGGCAGGATGCTCGAGGCTCCAACCCTCGGCGCCGAACAGGAACGGCTCGCCCATGTCGAGCAGCAGCGCGACGGCCCAGAGCGCGCCCTGAAGCCAGCCGTCCGTACCCGAGGCGACGAGGAGCAGTCCGACGCCCAGCGCCGAGCCGCCTGCGAGACCGAGCACGGAACGGCGCAACGCCGGATCGTCCCTGCTGGCGATGATGTACAAGCCGATGTGCGCGGCGCGGACGGCCCCGTAGGCGCACGCGAAGAGCAGCGCGTCGTCGCCGAACGCGCCCGGCACGCAGAGGGCGACGACGAGCAGCGCCGCCATCGCCGCGAACATCACCAACCGGACCGCGCCCTCCTCCGGGTCGATGACGCTCGTCAGCCACGAGTAGCCGACCCACGACCACCACAGGACGCCGAGGACGAGGATGCCCTTGCCGAGCCCGGCCCACGTGGGCTCGGCGGCCATGAGCGCAGTGCACTGCGTGAGCGCCAGCACGAAGACGAGGTCGAAGAAGAGCTCGAGCGGGGTGACGCGCTCGGTCTGCCTCATGACCGCGGAGATGCGCGGCGCGCGGGGCGCTTGCGTGCTCACCCCGTGATCTTGGCGGTTACGCGGGGGTTGCCGCTGGCTCCTCCTCGGGCTGTTTCTGGTTGATCAGCTCGGCAGCGCCGGCCGTCTCGACGTCGAAGTGCAGGTCGTCGCCCTCGACCTCGACGACGATCTTGTCCCCCGGATCGACGCCTCCGCTGAGCACCATTCGCGACAGCTCGTTCTCGACGCGCCGCTGGATCGTGCGGCGCAGCGGCCTCGCTCCGAACTCCGGGTCGAAACCCTCCCTGGCAAGGAGGCGCACGGCCTCGTCGGTGAACTCGACCTCGATCTGCTGGGCGCGCATCCGTCGCGCCAGCCGGTCGAGCAGGAGGTTCGTGATCTCGGCTAGCTGCTCGTCGGTCAGCGCACGGAAGACGATGATTTCGTCGATCCGGTTGATGAACTCCGGCCGGAAGCTGCTGCGCAGGATGTCCATCAGGTCGTCTTTCAGCTCCTCGAAGTCGCCGCCCTGCCGTGCGTATTGCTGGATCCTGTCGGCGCCGAGGTTCGAGGTCATGATCACGATCGTGTTCTTGAAGTCGACGGTGCGGCCCTGGGCATCCGTGAGCCGGCCGTCGTCGAGGATCTGGAGCAGGATGTTGAAGACGTCGGCGTGCGCCTTCTCGATCTCGTCGAAGAGCAGCACCGCGTACGGCCGCCGCCGCACCGCCTCGCTGAGCTGGCCGGCCTCCTCGTACCCCACGTAACCGGGCGGAGCGCCGACGAGCCGTGAGACCGTATGCCGCTCCTGGAACTCGCTCATATCGAACCGCACCATCAGGCTCTCGTCGCCGAAGAGCGCCTCGGCGAGGGCCCGGGCAAGCTCCGTCTTGCCGACGCCGGTCGGGCCGAGGAAGAGGAAGCTCCCGTCGGGCCGACTCGGGTCTCCGAGTCCGGCCCGCGAGCGGCGCACGGCCTCCGCCACGGCGGCGACCGCCTCCTCCTGGCCGACGATCCGGCCGTGCAACTCCTGCTCGAGCCGCATCAGCCGCTCGCGCTCCTCGGTCGTCAGCTGTGAGACGGGGATGCCGGTCGCGCGGGAGACGATCTCGGCGATGTCCTCGGCTGTGACCTCCGGGGCCCGCGAACGGCTCTTTTGCTTGTCCTCGATCTCGGCGCGGCGTTCATCGATCCGTTCCTTGAGGTCGCCTGCCCGGTCGTAGTCCTCAGCCGAAGTCGCCTGGTCGCGCTCACGGGCGAGTCGCCTGAGGTCTTCCTCCAGCGACCGCGTACCCTCGTCCTTGGTCTTCATCCGCAGGCGCACCCGCGCGCCCGCTTGGTCGATCAGGTCGATCGCCTTGTCCGGAAGGAACCGGTCGCGGATGTATCGATCCGAGAGCTCGGCGGCGGCGACTATCGCCTCGTCCGAGATCCGGACTCGGTGGAACGCCTCGTAGCGGTCCTTCAGCCCGTGGAGGATCTCGACCGTCTCGTCCACCGTCGGCTCACGCACGAACACCGGCTGGAAGCGGCGCTCGAGCGCGGGATCCTTCTCGACGTTCTTGCGGTACTCGTCGAGCGTCGTCGCGCCGATCACGTGCAGCTCGCCGCGGGCGAGCTTCGGCTTCAGCATGTTCGAGGCGTCCATCGAGCCCTCGGCCGCGCCCGCGCCCACCACGGTGTGCAGCTCGTCGATGAACAGGATCAGCCCCTCGGCGTCGCCGATCTCGTCGATGACGTTCTTCAGTCGCTCCTCGAACTCACCCCGGTACTTCGTCCCGGCGATCATGCCGGCGAGGTCGAGCTCGACCACACGGTTGTTCGCGAGCGTCTCCGGCACCTCGTCGTTGACGATCCGCTGTGCGATCCCCTCGACGATCGCGGTCTTCCCGACACCGGGCTCGCCCAGAAGCGCAGGGTTGTTCTTCGTCCGGCGGGAGAGGATCTCGATCGTCTGGTCGATCTCGTCGGCACGCCCGATCACCGGGTCGAGCTTTCCTTCCCGCGCCTCGGCGGTCAGGTCACGCCCGAACTCGTCCAGCTTGGGCGTCTGAGAGGTCTCGCGCGGCGCCCCGCCCTCGACACCGCGGATCACGGCGCCACGGAGCTTCGTATGCGGAAGGCCGAAACGCTCCAGCAGCTTGCCCGCCTCTGTGTCGGTGTCGCGCGCGAGTGCCAAGAGCACATGCTCCGGCCCCACGTATGACGAGCCGAGCTCGCGGGACTCCTCGTAGGCGGCGAGCAGTGCAGCCTTGGCGTCGGGCGAGAGCGACGGGGCAACGTCGGTCCGCTCCGCCTTGCTCGCCTCCTCCTCCAGCTGAGCCGCGATCGCCTGCGGATCGGCGTCGAGCTGCTCCAGCACATGACGGACGACGTCGTCCGCCAGTGCCGAATGGAGCAAGTGGTCGGTGTCGAGGTCGAGGCTGCCCCATTCGAGTGCCGTCTGCGCCGCGCGCTGGAGGAGCTCCCGGGTCGCGTCGCTGAAGAACTGCGTCACGTCGACGCGCTCCACCTGGCGCTGCGGTGCGGGGATGCCGCCACCGCCTCCGGCCGGCCGGCCTCCGAAGAAGTCGGAGAAGAAATCGTCGAACAGGCTGCTGCGGCCGCCGAGGCGGCCCATCCGCTCCTCGGCAACGTCGATCTCACAGAGGTACTCGACCTCCTGCGTGCCGTCCGGGCGAAGCCGGACTCTCGACGCGACCGCAGGGCGTCCGTGACGCTGACACACGGGCTGGTCAGCCATCTCAGCCTCCTTGTCGCTAGCAGTTTCTCGTTCGCTGAGCGCGAAGCTTGCCCCGCCGATCGGCCTCGTAAGCCCCGGCGGGAAACCTGAGGGTAACCGACGATGATTGACCCTTCCGGATTGTGGCAAGGACTGAACATGAAGGCTGGAAGACGGCCGCCACTGCCTCGCCGCAAATCCCCGGAAGGGAGTGATCGCAACCACCGTCTCCCACCGTTCTCCGTCGGTCGCGCCGCCTGCGCCTCGAGCCCCCTCGGCCCACGACCTCGCTCTCGTCGCCCACATCGACGAAGCCCTCGCCGTGCTGCACGGGAAGTGGAAGGTTCACCTCATCTTCCTCATGGCGCGCGGCATCCGGCGGCACGGCAAGCTGCTCGAGCATCTGCCCGGAGTCTCGAAGAAGGTCATGACCGACTCACTCCGCGCGCTGGAGCAGAGCGGTCTCGTCGAACGCCGGATCCCGTCCGGCGTCCCATGGCGCGTCGAGTACTCGCTGACTCAGCTCGGCTGGACGATCACCGAGCCTCTGATCGCCCTCTCCGACTGGGGCGCGGCGCACGTCGACGAGGTGAACGAAGCGCGTGATCGATTCGACCGGGAGGTGAGCCAGTGAACCGCATCCGCACACTCCTCGTCCTCGGTTCGATCCGAGGCGCCGTCGACCCTCTCGAGCGCCTGCTCACGTTGCTACCCGAGCGGGCGACCGACGCCGTCGCCGTCCTCGGAGACCTCATGGGGCCCGAAAGCGACCGGGGCAGGCACCGCCGGATCCTCCGCGCGCTGGCGGCGTCGCGCTGGCCGACGTACTGGATCCCAGGAGCCGGTGACGGCCCGGTCGGCGGCTATCTACGCGAGGCGTACAATCTCGAGGTCGCGTCGGGCCGGCTGCACGCCGTCCACGGATCAGCCGTGCTCGATCCGGGCCGTCACTACCTCTTTGCCGGAATGGGCGGCGAGATCGTCGACGACATGGACGAGCCCGGCGATGAGCGGGAGCTCCGCTACCCCGGCTGGGAGGCCGAGTATCGGCTCAAGGTCGTCCACGAGTTCGAGCAGGTGAAGATCCTCATGTTCGCGACTCGACCCGCACACAAAGGGCTCGGCGAGCAAGGCAGCGAGGTCGTCGCGGAGCTTCTCAAGACGCACCGCGCCCGCTTCGCGCTCGTCCCCGGCGACGAGCCGGCAGCGGAATGGCTTGGTACGACCCTCGTCGTGACGTCCGGCCGCTTCGACGAGGGGAAGGTCGCGTTCATCGACCTCCAGGAAGAGGCGATCGAGGCTGACACCCTCGCGGAGGAGCTGTTGGCCTCCGTCTGAGACCAAGAGCGAAAGGAGACAGGATGTCCCAGGTACTTCCCGAGCGCCGAACCGGCGCACAGGAGCGAACGACGTTCAGCGAGCTCGAGCGACTGCGCCAGATGCTCGACCAGACGTTCGGCGGATTGGGCGTCTCCAACCTCCTCGGCGATCCGGCGGGCTGGGCGCCGAGCGTCGACATCGAGGAGCAGGACAACGCGTACGTCGTCGAGGCCGAGCTGCCCGGCGTGAAGCGCGAGGACGTCAACATCGAGCTCGTCGGCAGAGAGCTGATGATCACCGGCGAGATCAAGGAGAAGGAGCGCCAGGGCGTCATCCGGCGGAAGACACGCCGGGTCGGGCGCTTCGAATATCGGGTGAGGCTTCCGGATCAGGTCGATGCCGACGGCATCGAGGCCAACCTGTCCGAGGGTGTGCTGAGCGTACGCGTGCCGAAGGCAGAGCGGGCTCAGCGGCGGCGAATCGAGGTCAAGGGCAAAGGCTCCTGAGCGAGGCCTGGGGGGCCGGTGCCGGGCCGGCCCCTCGTCGTCGCCAGGCCGGGCTAGGCCCAGGCGCCGACGCCGCCGAGCCGCTCGGGCATGATCCGGATCACGAAGCCCTCGGGTGGGTCGTCCATCGGCGGGAACTTCACGTCGCTGGTTCTCTCGGAGGTGCCCCGTGACGAGCTCGTCGCCGTCGAGCCCGACCCAGACGCAGCTGACCTGCGGCGAGCCGTCGGCGTTGAGCGTGACGAGGTGGGCGAGCGCCGGAGACTCGATCAGCGCGCGTGCAGCGGCCGGTAGCTCCACGCGGCCGAGCCTAGCGGCGAGTTGCTACGCGGGTGACCGCAGCCAGCGGTCGAAGAACGCCATCACGCGGCGCTCGTATTCGGCCGGCTGGGTCTCGATCCCGCCGACGTGCTGGGCGCCGGGAACCTCCCAGATCTCCTTGGGCTCACCGGCCTCGGCGTAGAAGCCCTGGTTTGGCTTCGTCTCGCTGCCTCCCTGCCCGTGCTCGCCGTAGATGAAGAACACGGCCTGCGGTGAGATCCTCGACGAAAGCCCCTTCAGGTCCTCCGGCGGCAGGTTGTTCGTGAAGACGGCCACCGCCGTCGTCAGGACAGTCTGGATCGCGATGCCCGACAGCTCGCTCGCCCGGAAGCCGTGGTTCGCGAGCTCGTCGCGTACCGACCGCCCGCTTCCGCCCTCGCTGACGACGGCTTTGAACGCCTCCGACTCCGCCGCAGCCTCGATCAGCATCTCTCCGCCGACAGACCGTCCGATTCCGCCGATGCGCTCCGGATCGACATCGTCCCGGCTCTGGAGGAACCTGACCGCTGCATGCGCGTCGCGCTCTCCCTGCCAGCCGAAGACGTTCCAGTCGCCCTCACTCTCTCCCTCACCGCGCCGGTCGAAGAGCAGGACGCCGTAGCCGTGGCGCGCGAGCATCCGGGCCTGGAGGCGAGTGCCGGACCGGCCCGGGAACGAAATCACGGCCGCGCCGTTCTTGGACGGCACATACCAGCCCTTCAGAAGGAAGCCGTCGCTCGTCGTGAACTGCACGTCCTCGTATGCCACTCCGAGGTTCGGAGCAGGCACGTCCGCCGGCGCCACGTGCGTGACGACGTACGCGATGGAGACGGGAAAGAGGACCAAGCCCGCCACGAGCAGGGCCGCGATCACGTAGCAGCGCGCGCCGCCCGTACCGCCAGGCGAGTCGGTCGTCCCGTCGGCGCGTGCGCCACAGGGTCACGACGCCGACGCCGAGGAGCACGACACCGGCGACGATGGAAAGCAGCCCGGTGTAGTCGTCGCCGCTGAGGCCGACGTCCTGGGCGTAGTACGCCGCCTCGGTGCCGCCGAGCACGCCGAAGAATCCGAACAGCAGCGCGATCGTCGCTCGAAACCCGGCCCGCAGCCGACCGTACGCGACGGCGGCGGCGACGACGAGGGCCAGCGGCACGAGCCCGCTGACGAGATGATCGAACGGCGAGATCCCCGGCTCCGGCTGGAGGAAGTTGTCGTCGACGACGTGCAGGCCGACGACCCCGAGGGAGAGCCGTGCCAGGCCGACCTCGGTGCGGACGGCCGTGACCGCCCGCGCTACGACCGCCCGGCTGGATTCGGCGACGGGATGTGCGACCGTGGACATCGATCCCCGCCTACGACGGCTCCGCCACGGCCGAGGGCATCTTGGCGATCTTGCGGCTCGACCGTACGTGCAGGACCCCGGCGATGAACAGGCAGAGGAACGTGACGGTCCCGAAGGGGAACGGGTGACCTCCCATCAGGAACACGCCTGCGAGGAGGATGAAGATCCACTCGGCGCGTCCGACGCCGGCCCCGCGCGCGGCGAGCGCTAGGCCGACGAGTGCGACGACCCAGCCGAGGGTCCCGACGATGCCGAGCGTGAACACCGCGGGTTCGAACCCCGGCCAGTCCTTCACGGTCTCCCACACTCCCGCCTGCTGCGCCGCCGGGAGGTCGCGCGCCGTTCTCATGGCCAGCCCGGTCGCAATGCCGGCGACGGCGTCGTACGCACTGAAGAAGATCAGGAAGACCCCGATTCCGAGCCGCATCGACCAGGCGCCGGCCGCTCCGAACTCGTCCGCAAGGAGCACGACCGTGAGCGCCACCAATCCGACCAGGACGAGCTGAATCACGTGAAACGCGGCGAACCAGGTGGCGACGTCCATGACGGCCTGGGCCTCCTCCTCGGGATTGGGATGAATCGCCGCAAGTGCCGCCAACGCCAAGGGCGGCACCAGCAGGAGGACACTGCGGGCGGTCGAGGGCAGCGCCCAGGCTCGCCGCAGAGGCGGCGCATAGCTCGTCACCGCGATTCCCCGCCGATCGTCCGATCGAAGAACCCGACGACCCGCCGCTCGTACTCCTCGGGGGCGGCGTCGATGGCGCCCGTGTGGCCGCCCGGGGCCGCCCAGTACTCCTTCGGCCCCTTCGCCGCCTCGTAGTAGTCCTCGGTGAGCGTCTCGCCGCCCTGTCCGGGCGTCGCGTGGATGAAGAGCACCGGCTCGGTGATCTCTCCGCTGAGGTCGGTCAGGCCGCGAGGCGGGAGGTTGCTCGTGAAGACGGCCGTCCCGACGGTCGAGACGCCGAAGATCCAGGACACGATCGCCTTCTCGGCGCCGTCGACGTGGACCGCCTCACGCACGGAGCGGATCCCCGCACCCTCGGAGACGACAGCCTGGACGTCGTCCGACTCCGCCGCCTCCTGCAGCATCATCTCGCCGCCGACCGAGAGGCCGAGGCCGCCGATCCGATCGTCGTCGACCTCGGGCCGAGCCCGGAGGAAGGCGACCGCTGCCTCGATGTCGCGGGTCCCCTGCCATCCGAAGAGGTTCGGGTCGCCCTCGCTCTCACCCTCGCCGCGCCGGTCGAAGAGCAGCACGCCGTAGCCATGGCGGGCGAGCAGCCGGGCCGGCTTCTGCGGGCCCTTGCGCCCCGGGAACGAGATCACGGCCGCGCCGTTCTTGGACGGCACGTACCAGCCGACGAGCTTCAGGCCGTCGCCGGTCGTGAAGGAGACGTCCTCGTAGGCCGCACCGAGATTCTCGGGCGGCACGAACGCGCGTCCGGCGTGGGTGACGACGTACGACTGCGCGAGCGGGAACACGACGAAATACAGGCCGAGCAGGATCCCGAGCGCCATCAGAACGCGGCGCGCGTACCGCCAGAGCAGGCCGCCGCCCTTGCGCGTCCGCCAGAACGTCGCGAGCCCGACGCCGACGAGCAGCAGTCCGGCCGGGATGCAGAGCAGTCCCGTGTAGTCGTCGCCGGACAGGCTCCCGTCGCGGACCTCGTTGATCGCCTCGCCGGCCATCACGGCCATGAACACGCCGACGAAGATCGAGAGCGTGGCGCGAAGGCCGGCCCGAAGGCGCGGGTACGCCCAGGCGAAGAGAACGAACAGCCCGACCTGGATCAGGCCACCCCACAGGTGGTCGCCGGCGGACGTTCCGGGCTCGGGCTGGAGGAAGTTGTCGTCGACGGCATGGAGCGCCGCGACGCCGAGGGCGATCCTGGCTAGGCCGGCCTCCGTCAGAAGGGCTGCCGCGACTCGCGTCGCGGCAGCCCTTCCCGTTTCGGCCGACGGATGAGCAACCGTCGACACCCGGAGCCCCTAAGCGGTCGGTGTCGGCACCGGCGGCGCTTCGACCGGCTCGAGCTTCTCGCCGTGCTCCAGGTGCGGAAGCCACTCGAGCCACTTCGGCAGGTACCAGTTCCAGTCACCGAGCAGCTTCATCGAGGCGGGCAAGAGGATCGCGCGGACGATCGTCGCGTCGATCAGGATCGCCGAGGCGAGCCCGACCCCGAACTGCTTGAAGATCATCGCCTGGAGCGCGCCGAAGATGGAGAAGACGCCGACCATCACGATCGCCGCGCTCGTCACCACTCCGGCGGTCGTCTTGATCCCGTGCGAGACCGCCGCCTCGGTTGACATACCCGAGTCGTAGCCCTCGCGGATCCGGCTGAGGATGAAGACGTGGTAGTCCATCGAGAGGCCGAAGAGGATCACGAAGAGGAGGATCGGGAGGAAGGGATCGATTCCGCCCGTGAACTCGAAGCCGAGAACCTGCTTCCCCCACCCGTGCTGGAAGACGAGGACCAGGATCCCGTACGCGGCCCCGACCGAGAGCAGGTTGAGCAGCACGGCCTTGGCCGGGATCACGATCGAGCGGAAGGACACGAGCATCAGCAGGAACGCGAAGAGCAGCACGAAGCCGAAGACGAGCGGCGCGGCCGTCGCCATCTGCTCGTCGAAGTCCTTCGCCTGCGCCGTGATGCCCGTCACCGCGACCTCGGCGTCGGCGAGCGAGCCCAGGGTCGGCGGGATGATCTCCTCCCGCAGCGCGACCAGCGCCTGGTTCGAGGGGGCGTCGGTGCCGTCGCCCTCGATCGGGATGTTGATGACGGCGACAGTCTTCGCCGCGTTCACGTCGACGTCGATCGGCTCGTTCATGACGCCGCTGTCGATCGCGCGCCACTCGACCTGGCCGAGCGCCTCCTGCACGGCCGGCGCCTCGACGTTCGGCGCCTTCACGACGACCGTTGCGCCGATCTCCGTCCCCGGGAACGCCTCCTTGAGCCGGTTGTAGGTGACGAGGAACTTCTGCGGGAACGTGTCGATGCTCGGCTGCGCCGTGGTGAGCTGGAGCGCAGGCACCGCAAGGGCCACGAGCAGCCCGCCGGACAACAGGACCGACACGACCGGGCGCCGGAGCACGCGATCGATGATCGCGCCCCAGAATCGACCCTCTCCTCTGTCCCTGCGGCTGAGCCGATGGACGAACGGGACGCGCAGGCGGTCGACGTTGTCGCCGAGCTTGGAGAGCAGCGCCGGCAGCACGGTCAGCGAGCCGATCATGGCGACGGCAACCACGGTCATCGTCGCGATTCCGAACGAGGCGAACGTCGGGTCGAAGGTGAGCAGCATCCCCGCCATGGCGACGAGGACCGTGATGCCCGAGATGAGCACCGAACGACCCGACGTCGCCGCCGCGGCCTCGAGCGAAGCCTCCTCGCTACGGCCCGCGGCGCGCTCCTCACGCTCCCGCTTCAAATAGAACATCGAGTAGTCGACCCCGACGGCGAGGCCGATCAGGAGGACGATCGCAGCGACTCCCTCGGCCATCGGCAGAAGGAGGCTGATGAGCGAGAGGAGGCCGAGGGTGCCGAGCACCGCCGTCAATCCCAGCAGGAGCGGGATGCCGGCCGCGACGAGTGCGCCGAAAGCGACCACGAGGATGATCAGCGTCAGCGGGACGGAGTACATCCCGGCCTTCTTCAGATCGTTGAAGAACTCCTCGGTGACCGCCTTGTTCGTGCTCTCGCCGAACGACCCGATGGTGTACTCGGGGTTCGCCTCCTGTAGCTCCTTCACGCGGGCGACGATCGGATCGACCTTGTCGACTGCCTTGTCGGGATCTCCAACGATCTCGATCGGGACGAGGACGTCCCGCCCGTCGTCGGAGACCAGGCCGGTGTTCTCGGGATCGAACGGCGACTCGACCTTCGCGACCGCATCGAGGCTCGAGACCCCGGCGATCACTTCACGCACGGTCGCCTGGAACTCAGGCGACGTCGCCTTCAGGGTCGCGTGCTGGACGAGCACGCTCTCGCCCGCGGGCTGCTCGAAGTCCTCGTAGAGGATCGTGTCCGCTCGTCCCGACTCGCCGGGGCCAGAGGTCTCGATCACGATCGGCTTCATCGGGACGGCGATGCTGATCGCAAACAGAGCGATGACGAGCCCGAGCCAGCCGAAGATCGCCGTCTTCCGGTGATGCGCGCTCCAGCGCGCCATGCGGGCCGCGATGTGGTGCTTCTTCGGCGTGCTCATTGGGGCGTTCTCCTCTCTGTTCATGGAGTCAGGACGGGCTGCGCCTCGGGCGCCTTTACGGACTGGCGCCTGACCTCGAGCCAGGCGAGGCCGAGGCCGAAGAGCGCGATCCCGATCGGACCGGGCGGGTAGGGGTGGCCGACGGCGAAGATCGCCGCGCCGATAGCCATCAGCAGCGTCGGAGCGAGCCCGCCGATCGGCTTGACGGCGATCGCGGCGGCGAGGGCCATGACGAACCAGGTCAGCCCGCTTGCCACGTAAAACCCGGCAGTGAGAGCCTCGGTCACGCCGTCGCTGTCGTCGAACACCCGCTGCACCGCGGCGCCCTCGGCCGCGCTCAGGCCGTTCGCCTCGCGGATGATGATCCCGATGGCGACGCCGGCAATTGCGTCGAACGCCGAGTAGACGATCGCGAAGGGGATGATCGCGATGCGCGCGATCCGCGCGGCGCGGCCGGGCAGATCCTTGACGAGCAGCCAGACGCCCCAGGCAACGAACAGGATGAGCAGGAGCTGGACGACGTGGATCCAGAGGTAGAGCGCGGTCGCGTCGCCGACCTCGAGATCGGCCGGGTGAATCGCGCCGATGATGAGGTAGCCGACGATCGCAACTGCGAAGAAGCCGCGGCGCAGCCAGGTGTCGCGCTCGTCCGCCACCGGCGCGGCCGCCTCGGGCACGCCGGGCTCGGGCTCCGGCTCGTTCTGGATGATACGAGTCTTCAAGGCGTCCCACGCTGGCACGGCGGCCGAGGCGCGAGAAGACGGGAGACTTGCCGCCCAGGGGGCGGGTTTCTGGTGTCTTTTGTCTAAGCCGTTTCTTACGAACGGAGGTAGAGCAGGACGGCCAGCACCCGCCGCGACTCGCTGCCCGTCGACGGCAGGCCGAGCTTGCTGAAGATGCTGGAGACGTACTTCTCGACCGCCCGCACCGTGATCACCAGGCTGTCCGCGATCCCCTGGTTGGAGCTCCCCGACGCCATCAGCTCGAGCACCTCGCGCTCGCGGGGCGTCAGCTGGGCGATCGGGTCGTCCGGCCGCTGACGCGCGAGCAGGGTCGACACGATGATCGGATCGAGCGCCGACCCGCCCTCGGCGACCCGCCGGACCGCCGCGACGAACTCGTCGACGTCGCCGATCCTGTCCTTGAGGAGGTAACCGACACCGTCCGCCGAGTCCGCCAGGAGCTTCAGCGCGAGCCCGACCTCGACGTACTGCGACAGCACGAGCACACCAACCGAGGGGTGGTTCGCGCGAATCTCGAGCGCAGCCCGCAGACCCTCGTCGTTGTGGGTCGGAGGCAGGCGGATGTCCACGATCGCGACGTCCGGAGGAAAGCTGCGCACCTTGAGCAGCAGGTCGTCGGCGTTCTCGCACTGGGCGACCACCTCGAATCCGGCCTCGTCGAGGAGCCGCGTCAGACCCTCCCGGAGGAGCACGCTGTCCTCCGCGATCGCTACCTGCACGGGATCTCCGCCATCACCCGGGTCCCGCCGCCGCGCGGCGTCCAGACTCGCAGGCGGCCGTTCAGCGCCTCGACCCGGTCCGCCAGGCCGCGGAGCCCGGTGCCGCGCTCGCTGTCGGCTCCGCCGACGCCGTCGTCGACGATCTCCAACACGAGCTGGTCCTCATCCCGGACGACCGCCACGCGCGCCGTCGTCGCCTGGGCGTGCTTGGCGACGTTCGTGAGGCTTTCCGAGACGACGTAGTACGCCGCTACCTCGAGGGGCTCCGGCAGGCGTTCGTCGATCTCGACCTGCAGGTCCACGGGGAGAGGAGCGCGCGCGACGAGCTGCTCGAGCGCAACCGGTAGCCCGTGCCCGCTCACGACTGCGGGGTGGATGCCCCGGGCGACCTCACGCAGCTCGCCCAGGGACGAGGCGATCTCCCGTCGGGCCCGGTCGATCCCGTCCCGCGCCTCGGAATCGCCGTCGAGCCGCCCCTTGAGGAGGCTGAGGTCGAGCGACAATGCGATCAGTCGCTGCTGCGCTCCGTCGTGCAGGTTGCGCTCGAGCAGCTGCCGCTCACTCTGCGCGGCCTCGACGATGCGGGCGCGCGAGCCCTTGAGCTCATCGAGCCGAGCACGGAGCTCAGCTTGGAGCCGGGCGTTCTCGAGTGCGATCCCAGCCGCTGCGCCGACGGCGTGGAGCAGATCAGGTTCGTCCGCCAGCGCGGGATCGTGGATCAGTGCCGCGACGTGAACGCGCTCGCGATCGATGAGCGTCGTCGTTCGTCCATCCAGGTCTGCGAGCTCGACCGGCCGGCCGTCGAGATCCACGTAGACGCCGAAGTCCGGTAGCCAGAACGCGAGGTCGAGCGACGGATCCCGAAGCGCGCGGGCGAGCGCATCTCGGAGATCGGCCGGCGCAGGCTCCTCGCGGAGCTCCAGCACGAGGTCGCCCACGGCCGCCCGGGCGAGGCGTGCGTCGAGGAGGCCGATGAGAAAGGCGATCGGCGCGAGCCCGATGACGAACAGGGTCGATCGCTGGATCGCCAGGAACGTGTCGCCCTCGAAGGCCTCGACCACACCTGAGACCAACAGCACCGCGATCATCAGGAGCCCGAGCGCGAACGAGCCGATCAGCAGCGCGATGGACCGACGCAGCGGCCGACCCGCCTCTCTCCGCCGCGCGGCCAGCACACCGATGCCGATCAGGCAGAGGGCACTCAATGACAGCAGCTGGATTCGTCCGATCTGCTCAGCAGTCCCCGGCCGCCCCGAGAGTTCCAGCAGGTTGTGGATGCCAAGGTCCCCGAGCAGCAGCTTGACCAACTGGAGCCCGAGGGCGGCCACGTACGCGGCCACGACGAGCGCTCGTTCGAGGATCGATGTCAGGCGGCCATCCGGGAACGAAAGACAGATGTGCAGAAAGAACGCCGCCGGCAGGAGATCGCACACCGCCCCGATCGTGTAGGGGAGGTCCCGTTCGGCGAACTGGAGCGCGGAGAGGCCGCTCGCGAAACCGGCTGCGATCATCAACTGTCCCAGTCGGCTGTCGGGCCGGCGCGCCCAGGCGACCAGCCCGGCCGCGATGTAGGGGATTGAGATCCAGGCCAGCAGCGCGATCTGAATCGCGCTGATCTCGTCGTTCGTCGTCCCGTACGCGATGAAGCACGTCGCAACGGCGAGCCCGGCGAGAGCGATCGTCCAGAGGGCGAGCGGGGTCGGCGAAGCGCGCGCCTCGCGCGGTTCGACGAGCAGCGGCGATATGGCTGGAACGGCCGTGAGAACCCCTTTTCTTCCCTCCGAGCCCGCCTCCCGACGATACTCCTGTGCCGCTCAGACTTCTACGCTCGCCCCGGTTGGGCGACCCCCTTGACGAGTCCGCGGCGATGTGAAAGAGTCGTGAAGTCAAGTCCTGCGAGCCTTCGGGTCCGCGGGACTTGGCGTTTTAAGGGGTCGTAATCGGCGCGTTCCAGACGCGGATGACCGGCGTCTCGCGCTCGTACCCCAGCACGCTGATCGTCGCCGGATCGAGTGCGAGCAGGCTGCCGGACTCGGGGCCGAGACCGACCCAGCGCGCTGCGAGCACCCGGAGCAGATGGCCGTGCGCGAAGACGAGGACGTCGCCGTCGATCGAGCGCAGGTCCTCGAGAAGGCGGTCGACTCGCGCTGCGACCTCCGCGGCCGTCTCGCCGTCGGGCACGCCGTCGCGCCAGAGCGTCCAGCCCGGCCGTTCCCGGCGGATGTCGAGCGTCGTCCGCCCCTCGTACGCGCCGTAGTCCCACTCGCGGAGCTCGTCGCGCTCCTCGGCCCTGCCGCCGAATCCGGCGGTCCTGGCGGTCTCCGCGGCGCGCGCGAGCGGGCTCGTGAAGACACGGGCGAACTCGCGGCCACCGAGGGCGGCGGCGAGCGCCTCGGCCTGCCTACGGCCCGTTTCAGTCAGCGGGACGTCGGTGCGACCGGTGTGCTTCCCGTCCCGGCTCCATTCCGTCTCGCCGTGCCGGACGAGCACGATCTCTCGAACCATCTAGCGCGCAGCTTGCACGAGCCGACCGCCCCAGCGCCGGGCGACCTCGAAGAGCACAGCGCCGACCAGGGCGATCCCGAAGCCGAGGAGCAAGGCCTTGACCGGATCGTCCTCGTACGCCTTGCCGCCGGCGTAGCCGAGCAGCGTCGCGTAGGTGCTCCACATGAGCGCCGCGGAGAGCGCGAACGTGACGAACCGCCGGTACCGATAGCTGGTCGCGCCCGCCGTGAAGGTGACCGCGGTCCGGCCGCCGGGAATGAAGCGGCCGATGACGATCATCGAGCCGCCACGCTGCGCAAACGCCCGCTCGACGAAGGCGAGCCTCCGTCGGCCGCCGTCTCCGGTGAAGAGGAGGCGCCGGACCCGGCGGTCGAGCCCGCGGCCGAGCCCGTAGCCGCCGTTGTCGCCCGCGAAGGCTCCGGCCGCGCCGAGCGCGATCACGAGACCGAGATGCAGGTCGCCGGTACCCGCGACCACGCCGGCGGCGACGAGCGTGGACTCGCTCGGGACGATCGGCAGGACGGCGTCGAGCGCCGCGATGACGAAGATTGCGACGTACGTCCAGGGGGAAGACGAGACGAGTTCTGTCAGCGACTCGAGCATTTGCCCTTCACCTCGTCCTCATCTCGGCCGACTATCGTGGGCACCCTGTCTGAATTCCTGCGTCAGCTCGCCCAGTGGGACGGCGCCGCTCTCGAGTGGCTGCACGGAGTCCACTGGGGGCCCCTCACGGCGGTCTTCGTGGTCGCTTCCGCGTGGTGGGTCAAGTGGCCGCTCTTCGCGGTCACCGGCGGCTGCTGCGACGCCGTCAAGCGCCGGCTCCCGACGACCGCCCTCGCGGTGGCCGGAGCTGCTGCGCTTGCCGAGGGCGTCACCGTGTTCCTGAAGCACCTGACCGAGCGCGCCCGTCCTCCGCTCGCCGACCCGACGATCCAGGCGCTCGTCTCGCTCCCGGAGTCCACGTCGTTCCCCTCGGGTCATGCCGCCACCGCCTTCGCGGCGGCGACGGCCGTCGGCGTGCTCCATCCGCGGCTCAGAGCGCCTCTCCTCGGCCTGGCGCTCATGGTTGCCGTGTCGCGTGTCTATCTCGGGGTTCATTTCTGGTCGGATGTCCTCGTCGGCAGCCTGCTCGGCGTCGGCATCGGCCTCCTGAGCGTCCGGCTCCTGCAGGGCCACGCCCCCAGAATTCGGTTCCCGCGCCTCAGCAGATCGTCCGGCTAGCGCCGTCTGGGCGAAGAGCGACCGGCCCGCGAGCGCGCTGCCGTAGCCGAGCGCCGCGCCGGCGACCACGTCGGCCGGGAAATGGGCGCCGAACGCGACGCGGGTCACGGCGTTCAGCGCGACGTACGCGACGAGGATCCCGCGCAGCTGCGGCATCGCGAACCAGGCCGTCGCCGCGAGCGCGGTGACGACGGCCATGTGGCCGCTGGGGAACGACTCGATCGCGGCCCAGTTGTGGCCGTAGGCAAGCGCGATCTCCGCGCCGTCGAAGACCTCGGAGGGACGCGGCCGGTCGAAGACCGCATAGAGCGCCTGGAGGAGTCCGAGCGCGAGGCCGACGGAGACGACCTCGAGCGCGACTAGGCGGCGAAGCGTCGTGGTCCGCGTCACGAGCGCGGCCACGAGGATCAGCCCCGCGAGGAGTGCATAGTTGCGGCCCGGCTGCTCGAGCACCTCGAAGAGAAGCTCCGGCCCGGGCCCGAGCGCGTTGATCGCCCGGAAGAGCGCGTGGTCGAGCGCCTCGAGCCCGGTGCCGGCGACGAGGACGCCGGTCCCGAGCACGACGGCGTAGAGCGCGGCCAGCGAGCTCGTCCAGCGCAGGGCCCAGGCGGGGCTCGGCCGGTTCTCCGGGACGTGGATCCCCGCGAGGGCGACCAGGCCGAAGAGCGTCACGGTCCCGCCGAGGACGAACAGCGTCCGGTAGCTCTCGGTCAGCGCGATCAGCCCACCGGCAAGCGGCAGCGCGACGGTCGCGGCCATTGCGCGGACCGAGAAGAAGAGCGCGGTGTAGGCGCCCGCCTCCCCCTCGGGGATCATCGACGCCAGGAAGGGGAAGCCGACTGTCGAGACGATCCCGAAACCGGCCGCGGCCGCGATCAGGGCGGGCGCGGTCGCAACCAGGTTCGTCGTGAGGGGGACGGCGAGCAAGCCTCCGCCCATGAGCGCGATGCCCACGAGCAGAAGCGGGCGGAGAAGCTCGGCGCGCTTCACCCGGCCGGCGGCGAACATGGCCGCGGCGGTGACGAGCCCGAAGGCCGCCAGGACGAGCGAGGCGCGCGCCAGTGAGAGGTGGAGCACCTTCTCGGCATAGAGAACGAAGAACGCGGGCAGCGCCGCGTAGCCCAGCACCCAGAACCACTCCGCCAAGAGCAGTGCCCGAACGCCGGGGCTCGTCGCGACCGAGAGGTAGTAGCGGAATGCGTGCCGGTCCCGCGGTTCGTGTGCGCTCACCTCGGGCTCGTCCACCTCGAGCAGCGTCGGAAGCGCCGCGAGCGGGAGGAGAAGCGCGGCGGTCGCGAAGGGCAGCCAGAGCGCGACGTCCGCGAGGACGCCTCCGGCGGCGAGGCCGATCAGACCGCCGGCGAGAAGCGCGAGCTCCTGGGCGCTCGTCGCGCGGGCGCGTTCGCCGCTTCCGAAGAGCTCGGGGACCAGGGCGCGGTGCGCGGTCGTGACGGCGTTCAGGCCGACGTAGACCGTCGCGGCGAAGACGGCGAGCGCGAGGTAGGACGATGACGACCCGAGGGCGACGGCCACGAGGCCGCCGGCCCCGAGCAGGCTCCCGCCAAGCACGAACGGAAGCCGCGCACCGAGTCCACGCGCTCGCCGTCGGTCGCTCCAGTAGCCGATCACGAGCGGGACGGAGAAGCCGGCGCCGGCGTTCACCAGCATCACGAGCCCGATCAGCCCCGGCGCGCTGTCGATCCGGTCGAGCAGGACCGGCAGGTACGTCGTCGTGACCGCGCGCGCAGCTCCCGCGCCGACCGCGGCGGCGGCGAACGCGATCACGAACATGCTGCTCCTCCCGGCGCGGAGGGACATGCGGGCTTGGGCTTCGAGAGCGACGGCGGTCATCGGCCGGGCCCCACGACGCTGATCGTGTGCGGACGGACGGAGAGGTCGACCGGGCCGGAGGTCAGCACCGTCGTGTCGGCGACGACCGGCGAACGCCCGCTGGTCGCGATGCGGACGCGCCGCGCGGTGCGGATCCGGGCACCGCCGTGACGCAGATGCGTACCGCGCCTGAGCCACGCGAGCTCCACGGCCAGGCTCGACCGGCCGCCCGCCTGGAGCTCGACGAGCTCGAGCACGCCGTCGCCGGGGTCGGCGCCGGGCGCGACGGGAAGGCGGGGGCCGAAGAGCGGGAAGTTGGCGACGAAGAGCTGCCCCACGCGAAGCATCTCGAGCTCGCCGTCGATCTCGAGCGCGACCGTGACCGGCTCGAAATGCGCGAAGGCACTCAGCGCTGCTGCTGCTCCCGCGGCGGTGTCGGCCGAGTTGACGCCGTGGTAGCGAGCGCGCGCCTGGGCGTGGAAGCCGACGCTGACTCCCTCGACCGCGGTGAGCGCCAGGTCCGGTGCGTGGACGGCGATCCCGTCGAGCGGGTGAGCGATCCCCTGCACGGCGAGGCGGGCAGCCGAGCGCAGGTCGAGCGGAACGCCGAGTGCGCGGGCGATGTTGTTCGCGCGGCCGCTCGGCAGCAGGGCGATCTCGGGCTTCTGCCCGTCGATGTTCGCGACCGCGTGGAGGGTCCCGTCGCCGCCGATGAGGACGACGCGCCGCTCTTCCTCGGAGATGAGCTCGTCGAGCTCGCTGGGCGAGGCTGTCCACCGCGCTTCTACTCCGGCGCCGAAGCTGCGCAGCTGCGACGCGGCGGAATCGAGCAGGTCGCGCCTCCCGCCGAGGCCGCTCGCGTTCGCGTTCGCAACCAGGAGCAGGCTGGAGCGGTCCAGGGACGGTCGAAGCAGCCCCAGCGGCGCACTCCTGACCCCTGTTTCCTCGGAAGTCGCTCGGCTTCTGGCGGCGTCGAGCATGTCCCCCTCCCGGTTAGTGCCTACTAAGCCCAACGAGAGAGCACGGGATGTATTCCGCGCTCTTTACGAAAAAGACGAAGCAGAGGCCGGCCTGGGGACAGGCAGGGCCGGATGGGGTTCTCAGACCGTGCTAGCGGCGCAGGGCGCGCACGGGCGACGGCGGCAGAGCGACCGGATCAGCGGCGAGCTGGGCCGGCTCGTCCACGGACGCGAGCTTCAGCGTCTGGATGAGCCACAGCGTCAGTCCGACGCAGACCGCGAGCACGACCAGGAGCGAGACGAGGAAGATCGCCACCCAGCCCGTCGATGCGAACGGGTTGGTTCTCATGCGGATCGCGTTCGACGCAACGACCTTGGCGTCCGCGAACGAGGCCTCGTAGCTCTTGCGCAGCGAGCGGCCCCGACTCATGGCGGCCGTGGTCGCCGCCTCGCGCTTCCCGGCCTGGTAGGTCCTGAACTGGCCCTGCACGGCCCACACCCAGCGTTCGAAGCCGGCGTTCGCCTTGAAGGCGGCGGCCGCCTGGCGCTCGCCGTCGGCCGTGATCAGCGCGGCTGCGAACGCGGTGCGGACGTCGAGGAGCCCCTGCTCGAACTCCTCGATGAACTCCCGCCTCCCGCTGAGCAGATAGCCGCGCTCGTGGTTCGCCATCGCCTTCGCGTTGAGGGCCGCCGTGGAGATGGCGATCGCGAAGGGGACATTCTTCTCCTGGAGCTCGTGGTGATCTCGACTCAGGCTGGCAACCGCCAGGAGAGCGACGACGATCGCGGCGGCGAGCACACCGAACACGACGGCGAGGATCGCCACCGCCTGGAGCCCGACGGGCCAGCCGCGGCCACGCACCCGTGGCGCCGCAAAGGAGGTACGCCGCATACACCAACGGTACTGCGGAGTTCGAGGTCTTACAAGAGGCGCTTTACGCCGGCGACGCGGTTACCTGATCCGTCTTCGCCCACTCGAGCCACGCATACGCATTCGGGTGGTAGAACGCGTCGAGGGCGCGATCCCTCGGCGGATAGAGCGTGAACGAGATGCCCTCCTTGAGGTCCTCGTACTCGAGCACGATGTCGGTGCCGACCGGCGCGCTCTCGTCCCAGTAGAGCTTGACGATGATCCCGCCGTTTCCTCTGTCCGCAAGCAACTTCACCGCTCTTCGACCGTAGTCTTGCCGCGTTAAAGACGTGTCAAACGATCATGAGAGACTTCTAATCCACATGTCAGGGCCGCTTACACCGTCCTTTTCGTCGCCGGACGACCTGCCCGCGCCGTCCGGCTACAGCCACGTCGTCACGATTCCGGCGGGCCGCTTGGTGTGGACGTCCGGCCAGGTGCCGATCGAGGCGGACGGCAGCATCGCTCATGGCTGGGAGGATCAAACGCGGACGGCGTTCGCGAACGTCGGGCGCGCACTCGACGCGGCGGGCGCGCGCTGGCCCGACGTGGTCAAGCTCACGATCTTCGTCGTCGACGTCTCCGCTCTCGAGACGATTCGCGCCGTGCGGGACGAGTTCGTCGCGAGCGACGCGCCGCCGACGAGCTCGCTGGTGCAGGTCGCCGGCCTCTTCCGCCCCGAGGTGCTGATCGAGGTCGAGGCGGTCGCGTACCTGCCGGCCCGAGGAGTCAAGGCGAGCAGCGCTGAGCTCCGGCGCCGCCACGGTCGAGGTCGAGCCTCAAGGAGTGTTCTAACGACCGGCGATTTCGCCGAGGCGAGCCGCGACGCCGGAGCGCCAGCCTGGCAGTCATGACAACAGCGCAGACTTCCGGTGCCTCCCGCCCGGCAACTCACGGGCTGGGCGGCTATCTGCCGATCGAAGACCACAGCGTGATCGGCGACCTCCACACCGTCGCGCTCGTCGGAACCGACGGGACGATCGACTGGTACTGCCCGCCTCGCTTCGACTCACCCAGCGTTTTTGGAGCGATTCTCGACCGAGGGCGAGGCGGCCACTACCGCATCGCGCCGGCCCAGGACGGCCTGAGGAGCAAGCAGCTCTACCTCCCCGACACGAACGTGCTCATCACGCGATACCTCGGTCCGGACGGCGTCGGCGAGGTCCAGGACTTCATGCCCGTACAGCAAGGCGAACAGCGTGGCGGCCGGCGCATCGTCCGCCGCGTCGTGGCCGTCCGCGGCGAAATGCACTTCCGGCTCGAGCTCGAGCCGCGCTTCGACTACGGCCGTGCCGAGCACGAGACCAGCCTCCTACCGGGGGGCGCCCTTTTCCTTGGCCCGGAGGAATCGCTCGCATTGGGGACCTCACAGGCGCTCGAGGCCACGCCCCGCGGCGTCACCTCGGAGTTCGTGCTCCAGGAAGGCGAGACCAGCACGTTCGTGCTCGACGCTGCTCCCGACCTCGAGCGCCCTCCGGTCCTGTCGGAGGACCGGGCCGAGGAGCTCATGGAGGACACCGTGAACTTCTGGCTGGGCTGGATCGGGCAGTCGCAGTACTCGGGCCGGTGGCGGGAGATGGTGAACCGCTCCGCCCTGACGCTCAAGCTGCTGACGTACGAGCCGACCGGCGCCCTGGTCGCCGCCGCCACGGCGAGCCTCCCCGAGCAGCTCGGAGGCGAGCGGAACTGGGACTACCGCTTCACCTGGATCCGCGACGCCGCCTTCTCGCTCTATGCGCTCCTGCGTCTCGGCTTCACCGAGGAGGCCGAGGCCTTCAACCGGTACAGCGCACAGATCTGGGAGCAGACGAAAGCCGACGGCCCTGGTGCTCTCCAGCTCATGTATCGGATCGACGGACGCCCGGATCTCGAGGAGGAGATCCTCGATCACCTCGAGGGCCATGCAGGATCGAGACCGGTCCGAATCGGCAACGAAGCGGCCGACCAGCTTCAGCTCGATATCTACGGCGCGCTGGTCGATTCGATCTACATCTTCGAGCAGAGCGCCCTCCGCGGACGCGGAGAGTTGATCCCGTACGAGGGCTGGCAGGCGATCCGGACCGTCACCGACTGGGTCTGCGAGAACTGGGAGCAGCCGGACGAGGGGATTTGGGAGGTGCGAGGCGGCCGCGAGCGCTTCACCTTCTCGCGGCTCATGTGCTGGGTCGCCGTCGACCGGGCGATCCGGATCGCGGAGCAGCGGGCGTTCCCAGCCGATCTCGCGCGCTGGTTGGCAACCCGGGACGAGATCTACGAGCGGATCATGACGCGGTGCTGGAGCGAACGGCGCCAGGCGTTCGTCCAGTACGAGGGAACCGAGGCGCTCGACGCTTCCGTGCTGCTGATGCCGCTCGTCCACTTCATCTCCCCCACCGACCCGCGCTGGCTCTCCACGCTCGATGCGATCGGCCAGGACCTGGTCGCCGACAGCCTCGTCTACAGGTACGACCCCGAGCTGTCACCCGACGGCCTCGCCGGTGACGAGGGCACCTTCTCGATCTGCAGCTTCTGGTACGTCGAGTGCCTGGCGCGGGCGGGCCGCACCTCGGAGGCACGGCTCGCCTTCGAGAAGATGCTGACCTACGCGAACCACGTCGGCCTGTACTCGGAGGAGATCGGGTCGAGCGGTGAGGCGCTGGGGAACTTCCCGCAGGCCTTCGCCCACCTGTCGCTGATCAGCGCCGCCCTGAACCTCGACCGGCTACTCGATCAGCGAGGGGCGACCTCGGACTGAGCTCCTCGTCCCGGCAGGAGTGCCGAAGCGAGCAACGCAAGGCCGGCGCCGGCTGCGCCCATCACGAAGGCTTGCGTGTAGCCGGACTCGGCCGGAAACGGCCCGACGAGCCCTGCCTGGGTGATGATCGCGAACGTCACCTGCGCGCCGATGGCCACTGCGGTCGTCCGCCCGATCACGTTGACGGCGAGCGCGATTGCCGTCTTGTCAGTCTCGGCACTTTGAACGACGACCGCGAAGATGCTCGTCATGATCATCCCGATCGCCAGGCCGACCACGGCGCTCCCCGTCGCCAGCGCGAAGGCCGTCGTGTGGGCCAGCGCGAGCGAGACGTAGCCCGAGATCCCGAGCACCGACCCGACGGCGACGAGCGTGCGCGGGCCAAGGCGATCGATCGTCCGCCCCGCCGCCCACCCGCCGACGAGGGCTGCGAGTCCCGTCGGGAGCAAGATCAGCCCGATTCTTGACGTCGAGAAGCCGAGCCCGTAACCGCTCGCCTCGGGGGACGCCGCGATCTGGGGCACGAGCAGCAGGGTGAGGAAGAACGAGTACCCGAACAGGAACGCGCAGAGGTTGGCGTTGGCGAACGGCCGGGTCACGACGAGCCGGAGATCGACCAGGGGTTGCCGAGCGCGGCTCTCCACGAGCGCGAACAGGGCGAGTAGGACAGCCGCGGCGGCGAAGATCGCGACGATCCGCCCCGACGTCCAGCCCCAGGCGCTCCCTTTTGAGATCGCGAGCAGCAGCGCGACGAGCCCGCTGCCCAGGAACGCCGCTCCACCGAGATCGATCGGAACGGTCGCGCGCACCATTGACTCCGGCACGAGTGCCAGGACCCCGGCTCCGAGCACAGCCGCCACGGCAAACAGGAACCAGAAGACCGCCGCGGCCGTGAAGTTGTCGACGAGGACGCCGCTGAGCAGAAATCCGATTGCGCCTCCGATGCTCGCCGCACCCACGACCGCGCCGATCGCGCGCGGGAGCACCTTCGGATCGACCGTGTCGCGGAGAAGGGCGTACGTCAACGGCGCGACGGCAGCTCCGAGTCCCTGGATGACCCGTCCGACGATCGCAAGCCCGATCGAGTCCGTGAGAGCGCAGACGAGCGAGCCAACCGCGAAGGCGCCCAGCGAGAGGACGAGCATCCGTTTTTTGCCGTGGACGTCGCCGAGCCGGCTGACGAGGGGAACGGCCACGGCCGAAGCCAGGAGGAAGCCCGTCGCGAGCCACACGACCGACGTCAGCGAAGCGTCGAAGTGGATGGCCAGCGCCGGGAGGGCGGGAAGGACGATGGCGAGCTCGAGCCCCAGGTCGAGCGCGGCGAAGCCGAGAACGACGATCCCGGCGGTCGAGATCGCTCGAGCCGGAACGGCGGATACGAGCGGCATGGTGGACATGGCGGCCCCCTAAGCGGCGGATGCTCCTGCGCGAAGCTCGACGGCGTCCTCCTCGTCGAGTGCAAAACGTGCGAGTTGCGTACGGGACTTGATCCCCAGCTTGGCGAAGACGTTGCGGAGGTGATAGTCGATCGTCCGCGGCGAGAGAAAGAGGTGCGCGGCGACCTCTTTGTTCGAGAGCCCCTCGACGACGAAACGGGCAATCTGCAGCTCCTGGGGCGTCAGCTGATCGATCGTGCTCGGGTCGCGCTTCCTCGCCGTCTCGCCAGACGCGCGGAGCTCGTTCCGCGCTCGCTCCGCCCAGGGCTCGGCGCGAAACCGCTCGAATCCTTCCAGCGCGGCGCGCAGCTGCACACGTGCCTCGGTGCGGCGGCGCTCGCGTCGAAGGTGCTCCCCGTAGAGGAGCTGGATGCGCGCCAGGTCGAACGGCCGGGTGTGGAGGCCGAGCCGGAGCGCCTCCTCGAAGTGCCTCGTCGTCTCGTCACCGTCGGCGAGGAGGGCGCGGCAGCTCGCGAGCCGGGATTGCACCCCGCCGACATGTGCGTCGGCCGCCCACTCCTCGAATACTGAAAGCGCAGCACGCGCCTCGTTCGGGCGGCCGGCGCGAACGGCGGCCTCAATCGTGTCGGGGAGCGCGAGCTTCGCCTGGATCGGGTCGTCTACGCCCGGGCGCGAGTCGGTGAGAACCGTCAAGCGCTCGTAGGCCTCCGTCCAACGTCCGTGGCCAAGGTCGAGCATGGCGAGCGTGTGCACGGCGGACGCTGCGTGCACCTGAAACCCGTGGGCGGCCGCCAGCTCGAAAACCTCGTCGGTCCGCCGACGAGCTTCCTCGTCGTCGCCGTGGATCGCCGCGACATACGCGAGGATGGAGAGCGGTCTCACGGTCACATTCAGTGCTCCGAGCTCGCGGGCGAACTGCACCCCCTCATTGGCCGCCAGCGCCGCCTCGTCGAAGCGCTGCGCCATCATCAGATGAGCCGCGCGCAGCGTCACGGCCTCCGCGAGGATCCCGAACTCGCCCCGACCTCGCGCAAGGGACGTCGCGCGCTTGATCAGCGTTGTGAAGCGTTGCTCGTCCCCCAGGAAGAGCGCTGCAGCGCTGACCGCGAAGACGCGCTGCGCGTCATCGGCCGTGGACGCCCACGCGAACGCCGCCTCGAGGTCGTCGGCGTCCGCACCCGTGTCACCGTCCCTCGTCTTGGCAAAGGCGGCGAGGGCCTGGGCGACGTACGCGGATTCCTCGTCGCCGTCCGTGGGCACTACCGCGACGAGCCTCGCCACCTCGGCGGGCGCGGTCGCATCGCCGCCGACGGAGGCTGCGCCCATCGCCCAGATGAGCAGCTCGAGCGCCTTGCGGGGATCGAGCGCCGACACTTCCCGCACCGCGTCGATCAGGATCGGCAGGCCGTCGAGCGGCCGCCCACTGCGAAACTCGGCCACGCCGATCGCATAGGCGATCTCGGTCCGAAGGAGCGGGTCGTCGACGAGGGGAATCGCCTCGTTCGCGAGTGCGGCTGCGAACTCGTCTGCACCTGCGATGCGCGCTGCCCGGGCGGCTCCGACGAGGCGACGGCCTCGGTCGACTCCGTTCACCGACAGCTCGGCCGCCCGCGCGAGCGCTCTGGCGGCGGCCATGTAGCCCGCGCGCTCCTCTGCGCGCTCGGCCGCGTCCTCGAGCGCGAGAACGGCGTCTTCGTCGTGCTCCAGCACCGAGGCCGCGAGGTGCCAGGCCCGGCGGTCGGCGTGCTCCTCCTCGGCCGCCAGGGCCGCGGCGAGCGCGCGATGCGCACTCCGGCGCTCGCTCGACGTCGCCGCCCCGTACACCGACGACCTCACGAGGGGATGCCGGAACTCGAGGCGCGTCGCGTGGACGGAGACCAGGTCCGCCTGCTCCGCGGAGTCGAGCGCACGAGGGCCCACGCCGAGGAGCTCCGCGGCCCGGGTCACGAGCCTGGCGTCTTCGGAGTCGTCCGCGGCGGCGAGGAGCAGGAGGCGCTGGGTCTCCTCGGGCAACCGGCGGACCCGCTCGAGGAAGATGCTCTCCACCTGATCGGTGAGCGGCAGCTCGGCGGGGAGTGGCTCGCTGCCGGCGAGCTGCGCCTCGCTCAGTGCCGAAGGCAGCTCGACGAGCGCGAGGGCGTTTCCACGCGACTGCTCGATCAGGCGATGGCGGACGGACGGCGCCGCTTCACCGGCAACCCTGGCGAGGAGCGCGGCAGCGGCCTCGTCGTCCAGTCCCTCGAGTCGCAACGACGGAAGGTCCGCGGCCTCGAAGACCTTGACGTCGCCCTCGCGGGCCGAGAACAGCATCGCGATTCCCTCCGCATCGAGTCGCCGGGCGACGAACAGGAGCGCGTCGGCAGAAGCTGTGTCCAGCCAGTGCGCGTCGTCTACGAGACAGAGAACGGGTCGCCGCTCCGACAGCTCGGAGAGCAGGGATAGGCAAGCGGCAAAAAGCAGGAAGCGCTCTTCGCCAGCGCCGTCCTCGACGCCCAGCGCACGCCGAAGCGCCGCAGCCTGCGGCGGCGGCAGCTGCTCGAGCTGGTCCAGAGCCGGTCGCAGAAGCTGGAAGAGCGCCGCGTACGGCAGGTCGGACTCCGATTCGACCCCGCGGGCCGAGAGGACGTGCATGTCTCCCGCCCGATCGCGCGCGTCTCGCAGCAGGGCCGTCTTGCCGATCCCGGGCTCGCCGCGGAGGACGAGGGCGCCACTTCGCGAGTCGCGCGCCGCTTCGAGCAGCCCCCCGATCTCGGCCCGCTCGGCGTCACGCCCGTAGAGCACCCAGCAATCGTAACTCTCGCTACAAGCGGCTCCCCGCGCGAGATGCGGACAACCGGCGATCTCGCCGATGCGACCCGAAGCGCAGAAGGCGATGGTGGCTCCACTCTCTCGCTGAAAGGAGCACCACCGTGGCTACCTATCTCTATCGACTCGGAGGCCTCGCCTTCGAGCATCGTTGGAAGGTCGTTGGCGCCTGGATTCTCGTGCTGCTGGCCGTGTTGGGCGCGTCCACAGCGTTCAAGGGTGAGACCAACGACAAGTTCTCGGTCCCCGGAACGGAATCGCAGCGCGCGCAGGACCTGCTGCGCGAGAAGTTCCCCGGAGCGGGCGGCGCATCCGCCCGCGTGGTGTTCGTGGCGCCGGCAGGCGAGACGCTGACCGACCCGGACAACAGGGCCGCCATCCTCGAGTCGCTCGCCCGCGCCAAGGAGGCTGAGCAGGTCCTCAGCGTCGTCGATCCCTTTAGCGCTCGGGCCCTGACCCGTGACGGCCGAGTCGGTTTCGCCGACGTGATCTACCCGGTGCCGAAGGAGGAAGTCCAGGACACCGCACGCGACGCGCTCGAAGCGAGCGCAGGCCCGGCCCGGGACGCCGGCCTCACCGTCGAGTTCAGTGGTGGTCTCGTCACAGAGGACTCGAAGAGCTCGGAGGGAGCAGCCCTGCTCATCGCGATCGTGATCCTGGCGATCGCACTCTTCTCACTGCTCGCCGCGTTCCTGCCGGTGATCAACGCGATTCTCGGCGTGATCATCGGAGTCACGGGCCTGACGGCCCTGTCCGGAGTGTTCAGCGTCTCCGAGACGGCGCCGATCCTCGCCTCCATGCTCGGGCTCGCGGTCGGGATCGACTACGCGCTTTTCATCGTGTCCCGGCATCGCCAGAACCTCGCGGACGGGCTCGAGCCGCGTGAGGCCGCCGCCCAGGCGACGGCGACCGCCGGCAGCGCGGTCGTGTTCGCCGGCCTGACCGTGGTGATCGCTCTGGTTGGGCTGATCGTGATGAACATCCCGTTCCTCACGGTCATGGCGCTTGCGGCGGCGGCAACCGTGAGCATCGCGGTCCTGATCGCGATCACGCTTCTGCCGGCGACGCTCGGCTTCGCGGGCGAGCGAATCGGGCGGACGAACCGCGTGCTCGCCTTCAGGCTCCGTCGCGGCCGCAGCGCGGATCGGAAGCCGGCCAGCGAGCGGTGGGCGCAGTTCGTGACCCGGCGGCCGCTGTCCGTCCTGGCCGCCGGCCTCGCCGGTCTCGTCATCGTCGCCATCCCGGTCACCCATCTCTCCCTCGGCTTGCCGGACGCCGGCTCGGAGCCGACGTCGTCGACGGAGCGAAGGGCCTACGACCTGCTCACCCAGGGCTTCGGGCCCGGCTTCAACGGCGTCCTCACCGTCGTCGTCGACGCGCCCGGCCTCGACAAGGACCGTCAGGCGCTGGTCGGGAAGCGGACGACGGAGGGGCTCGCGGGACTTCCCGCCGTCGCCGCCGTCGCCGAGCCCGTGCAGAACACGGCGGGCGACGTGACCATCGTCTCCGTCACGCCCAAGAGCGGTCCGTCCTCCGAGGGGACCAAGGAGCTCGTCTCGGTGATCCGCGACAAGGCCGAGGAGGTGCGGGCGGAGACCGGCGTGAACGTGCTCGTCACTGGTCAGACCGCGATCAACATCGACACCGCCGACCGGCTCAGCGCCAAGCTGCCGCTGTATCTCCTGGTCGTCGTCGGACTGGCGTTGATCCTGCTCGTCCTCGTCTTCCGTTCGATCCTCGTCCCGGTCAAGGCAGTCTTCGGCTTCCTCCTCAGCATCGCGGCGTCCCTCGGCCTGGTGGTCTGGATCTTCCAGGATGGCCACTTGAACGGCCTCTTCGACGTGGCCAAGACCGGCCCGATCGTCAGCTTCCTGCCAGTGCTGCTGATCGGGATCCTCTTCGGGCTCGCGATGGACTACGAGGTGTTTCTCATCTCACGCGTGCGCGAGCGCTTCGTTCGCTCCGGGAACCCGCGCGAGGCGATCGTCACCGGATATCGGCAGAGCGGACGAGTGGTCACTGCCGCGGCCGCGATCATGATCTCGGTCTTCGGAAGCTACGTCCTCGATCTCGACCCCGTCGTCAAGGCGATCGGCCTCTCCCTGGCCTTCGGCGTGCTGGTCGACGCGTTCGTCGTACGGATGACGCTCGTTCCCGCCGCGATGGCACTGATGGGACGAAGCGCCTGGTGGCTCCCGAAGCGCATGGATCGCGTCATGCCCAACCTCGACATCGAGGGCGAAGGGCTCGTCCACGCCATCGAGCACGGCCCACCGCCGCACGCAGGCGCGGGCGCTCGGGGTGCGGCTCGCTAACAGGCTCCGAGGAGGTGGTCAGCGAGGCGCCGAGGCCGGCTTTCGAGCCGGTCTCGGCGCGTTCCTGGCTCGTTTGGTGATTTCGCCGGTGCGACGACCACCGAGTCGTGACACGTTGGGGTCGTGAACGCAACGCACTACGACCTGATCGCGATCGGATCGGGCCCGGCCGGCCAGCGCGCCGTCGTGCAGGCGGCGAAGCTGGGCAGGCGGGCCGCGGTCGTCGAGCGCGAGAACGTGCTCGGCGGGGTGTCTACGAACACCGGCACGATGCCCTCGAAGACACTGCGCGCGGCGGTCGTCGAGCTCACCGGCCAGGCGCAGGGCATCTACGGCAGCGCCCGCCGGCTGAAGCATGAGATCACGATCGACGACCTCCTGTGGAGGACCGAGCAGGTGATCGAGCACGAGCGAGATGTGATCCATGACCAGCTCCGCCGCAACTCGGTCGACGTCTTCCACGGAACAGCATCTTTCGTGGATCCCAAGACGATCGAGATCTGCGGTCCGAGAGGAAGCCACCGGGTCGGCGCCCAGACCTTCGTAATCGCCGTCGGAACGAAGCCCGCGCGGCCCTCGGGCGTCGACTTCGACGGCCGGACCGTCCTCGACTCGGACGGGATTCTCCGACTCAGCCGTCTACCCCGAACTTTCACGGTGGTCGGCGGTGGCGTGATCGGCCTCGAGTACGCGTCGATGGTCGCCGCGCTCGGCGTACAGGTCACAGTCGTCGAGCGACGCGCAGCCATCCTCGACTTCGTCGACGAGGAGATCGCGGAGGCGCTCTCGTATCACCTGCGCGGTCTCGGCGTCGTCTTCCGTCTCGGCGAGGAAGTCGAGGCGGTTCGCCGCCGGGATGAAGATGACGGCGTCGTCGTCCGCCTGCGAAGCGGCAAGCAGCTTCCCTCGGAGATCGTCCTGTACACAGCCGGACGGCACGGCGCAACCGACCACCTCAACCTTGCAGCCGCCGGTCTCGAGGCGGACGCGCGGGGCCGGATCGCCGTCGGTCCGGACTACCGGACCGAGGTCTCGCACATCTTCGCCGCCGGCGACGTCGTGGGGTTCCCAAGCCTGGCCGCGACTTCGATGGAGCAGGGTCGTCTCGCCGCCCTCGCCGCGCTGGGCGAGCCGTCGAGGTCGCTGCCGGGCCTGCTCCCCTACGGGATCTACACGATCCCGGAGATCTCCTTCGTCGGAAAAAGCGAGCGCGAGCTCACCGAGGCCGCGGTTCCCTACGTCGTCGGGGTCGCCCGCTACCGCGAGCTCGCGCGCGGTGAGATCGCCGGCGACCGCTCGGGGCTCCTGAAGCTGCTCGTGCACGCCCAGACCCGGCAGCTTCTCGCCGTGCATATCTTCGGGACGTCCGCGACCGATCTCGTCCACCTCGGCCAGACCGTCATCGCAGCCGACCTCACCGTCGACTACCTCGTCGATGCCGTGTTCAACGTGCCGACGTTCACGGACGCCTACAAGGTCGCCGCTCTCGACGCGTGCAATCGCCTGAACGAGATCGACTCGCAGAGATTCACGCCGAACGGCGGACTGGCGGCGGCGAGCGCCAAGAGCCGTCTGACCTAGGCGTTCAGGAGCGTCAGCACGGCGAGCACCCTGCGGTGGTCCTGCTCGGTCGCCGGCAGGCCGAGCTTGGCGAAGATGCTCGTGACGTGCTTCTCGATTGCCCGGGGCGTCACGAAGAGCTTGTCGGCGATCGCCTGGTTCGTGCGGCCCTCCGCCATCAGCTCGAGCACCTCCCGCTCGCGCGGCGTGAGCGCGTCCAGCGGATCCTCGCCGCGCCGGCGCCCGACGAGCCGTGAGACGACGGTCGGATCCAGCGCCGACCCGCCCTCCCCCACGCGCCGCACGGCGTCCGCGAACTCGTGGACGTCCGCGACCCGGTCCTTGAGCAGGTAGCCGACGCCCTCGGCGCTTCCCTGGAGCAGCTCGAGCGCGTAGCCGGCCTCGACGTACTGCGAGAGGACGAGCACGCCGACGTCGGGATGGTGCTCACGGATCTCCTTCGCAGCCTGGAGGCCCTCGTCCGTGTGCGTCGGCGGCATGCGGATGTCGACGATCGCGACGTCGGGGCTGTAGCTCCGCACCTTGAGAAGCAGATCCTCCGCGGTTCCGGACTGGCCGACGATCTCGAAGCCGGAGTCCTCGAGCAGCTTGGCGATCCCCTCGCGCAGGAGCAGCGAGTCGTCGGCGAGCACCACACGCATGTGAGAAGCCTAGGGCTACGAGTCGCCCAGTGGAATCTCGGCGCGGACGCGCGTGCCGCGACCGTTCTCGCTCGTGATGCTCAGGCGGCCCTCTAGCGCCTCGACGCGGTCGGCGAGGCCGCGGAGGCCGGAACCTCGTGAGGCGTCCGCCCCGCCGACGCCGTCGTCCTCGACCTCGACCACTGCGAGACCGTTCTCGTGGGCAATCCGCACATGGGCCGCCGCCGCGTCCGCGTACTTCGCCACGTTCGTCAGGGACTCCGCGATGACGTAGTACGCGGCGGCCTCGACCGGCGGGGGCAGCCGCCCGTCCGTACCGTCCTCCAGCTCGACCGGCACCGGCGTCCGCGCGGCGAGCGCCTCGAGCGCAGGCCCGAGGCCGCGGTCGCTGAGGATCGCCGGGTGGATCCCGCGGGCCAGCTCGCGCAGCTCCTCGAGCGCCTGTGCGAGCTCGTTGGAGGCGGACTCGAGCAGGGCGCCGGCGGCGTCGGGATCGTCGAGCCTCGACTGCGCGAGCCGCAGGCCGAGCGACAGCGTGACGAGCCGCTGCTGCGCCCCGTCGTGCAGGTTGCGCTCCAGCCGCCGCCTCTCCTCGTCGCCGGCGCGGACGATGCGCGCACGGGACGCTGCGAGCTCCGCGCGAGTTTCTGCGTTGACGATCGCGAGGCCGACGAGGCGGGTGAATTTCGCCAGGCGGGCCTCGGTGTCGGTCGGGAACGCCTGGGGGTCCGCCCCAACGACGGTGACCGCGCCCCAGAGCCCGTCCCCGACGAAGATCGGCGCGGCGACGCCCGAACGCACGCCGATCGCTTCGAGCCATTCGCGCCGCTCGCGATCTAACTTGTCGAAATCCTGGCGGGCGGGCCGACTCGTCTCGTAGACGCGCTGGACTGCGCCGCCGGCGAACGGGAGCCGCGCACCCATCTCCTCGAACGGGTAATCGCCGGTGCGAGCCCATCGGCCAACGGAGAACGCCGCGTCCCCTTCCGGGGTGAAGCGCACCGTCTGAGCCCAGTCTGCGCCGAACAAGCACCCGACCTCCTCCGTGACAAGGTCGAGGAGGCGCTCGCTCGGTGTCTCCGTCGCAACGCCGATCGCGACCCGCGACAGGGCCGCTTGCTCCTCCGCGACCGTGGAGAGATGCTCGGAGGCCTCGGCGTTCGCGATCGCGACCGCTATGAGGTTGGCGAACTTCCCGAGCCGCTCCTCCGCACCAGGAGGAAAGGCGGCGTACTCGGTGCTCGAGGCGACCACTGCGCCCCACAGGTCCCCGCTCACCCGCACCGGCGCGGCGACGACGCTCTTCACGCCGATGTCGCGCATCCACTGCGCCCGCGCGCCGGGGATGTCGTCCAGCGTGTCCAGGCGGACCGGACCACCGGTGTCCATCACCTGGGCGAAGGGGGTCGGGCCGTCGAAGGTCAGACGCTCGCCGATCTCGACGTGCCTCGCACCCGCCTCGCCCCAACGACCGACGACGATGGCCTCGTACTTTCCAGGCACGAAGCGCGCGAGATTCGCTCCCTGCGCGCGGAACAGCTCGCCCACCTCTTCGATCACGACGTCGAAGACCCGCTGCGGCTCCGACTCCGTCGCGACGGCGACGGCGACGCGGGAGAGCGCGGCCTGCTCGTTCGCCAGCTCGAGGAGCTCGCGCTCCTGCCGCTTCCGGTCGGTGACGTCGCGGAAGATCATCACCGCCTCGTCGGGAGTCGCCCGGACGATGCGGACCTCCGTGTCGCGCGCCTGGCCGTCGTCGTCGACATGGAACTCGACCGTCTCGACCTCGCCGTCCGAGAGTGCCCGTTCGAGGCCCTCGAACAGCCGGTTGGCGATCTCCGGAGGCAGCGCGGCCGTGAGCGTGCTCCCGACGAGGTGGTCGAACCCGAGATCGCCTAGCGGATCCTGCGAGTGGAGGCACGCGAGACAGGCCCCGTCGCCCGCCACCCAGTACACGTTGTCCGGAATCGCCTCGATCAGCGCCTCCGCCCGCCGCTCGCTCGTCTCGAGGGAACGAAGCGAGAGCCCGCGCTCGAGCGCGATGTGGGCGGCGGCCAGCATCTCGTCCAGCTCGGGCTGGTGACGGAGCGAGGAGTCGTGGACGATGACCTCGTCGCCGACCTGGGTGAACGTCTGCGGGCCCCCCGGCGCCGGAAGCTCGAGCGGCCGGCCGTCGACTCCGACGTAGCCTTCCTCACCGCTCGCGCGGTAGCCGACCTGGAGCGTCGGGTCGCGAACCGCCCTCCTCAGGACCTCCTGGACCTCCTCGGGGCGACGCTGCTCCGAGAGCTCCGCCGCCAGCCTGCGAGACCACGCAGTGAGCTGTGGGCGCATCAGGCCGTAGAGAAACGCCAGCGGGACGGCGAGCATCGCTCCGAGGACGATCCAGTTGACGGCTTCCGCGGCCCGCTCCGAGAACAGCCCGACAGCGATCTGCACCGCGAACGCCGCGATCAGCACGCCGGCCGTCGCGACCACCGGGTTGAGCGAGCGCCGGAGCGCAGGAGTGGCCCGCCACCAGCGGCGGATGAGTCGAACGGCGACGGCGACGGCCAGCGCCCCGGCGCCGATCGCGTAAACGACCCCGAGTGCGTTGGCCACCGACTGGGCGGGGATGGTCTCGAGGAGGTTGTCCGGACACGGCTCGCCCTCGCAGTAGGCGTCGCTGATCTCGCCTTCGTCCAGCGACAAAATGACCAGCGGGCCGAAACCGACGACGGCGTACATCGCCACGGTGATGACGCGGTCGACGCGCTTCCGGAGCTCGCCGCTCGGAAACGCGAGGAAGAGGTGCGCGAGGAAGCCGATGAACACGGTCGAGACGGCGAGTCCGATCGTGAAGAGGAGCGCGGTGTTCGCGGCGGGGAGCGCGGCGAGGAACCACGCGAAGCCGACGAGGATGAGCAGGAGCCCGGTTCCGTTCTCGGGGCGCTGCCTGCGCGCGACCAAGCCGCTGCCCACGAAGGCGAGCCCGGTCGGCACGGCGAGCGCGATCGTCACCTCCTTGTCGAGCGCGTGATCGCTCATCACGACAATCGCAACCGCACCCGCGGCTGCGAGCAGGGCAAGCGTCCAGACGCCGACGAGTGCTCTGGTCGTCACTCCAGGAGCTTGGCCAATCTTCCTCCGGAGAGCTCCGCCTTGGGCACGAACCCAACGGCCGGGCTGCGCTCGATCAGGCTGCCGAACTCTGCGGCGTCACGACTTGACGTGAGGATGATCTGCGGCCGGTCGCCGTTCGATCCGAGCTGTGCGGCGATCTCGAAGCCGTCCATGTCGGGAAGCTGAACGTCCAGCAGGACGACGTCGGGGCGGAGGCGCATCGCCGACTCGAGCGCCTCGGAGCCGTCGCCTGCCTCACCGACGACCTCGAAGCCCTCGGCCTCGAGCAACGTTCGTGCCGCGGCCCGGAAGCTCAGGTGGTCGTCGACGATCAGGACTGTCTTCATGGGAAAGATGGTGGCACGCACGATCAGTTGCCGCCATACGGATATCCGTACTCCGGCATTACGTCCGACGCCCGTATCTGCGCCCCAGAAGGACGTCGTGCGCGCAGCCGATGGATTGCCTCGGCGGCGACGACAAGACCGAACGCCAGGCCGAACGCGAGGGCGAGTGCCAGGAGTGGCCGCTCTTCGAACACGCGTCCGCCGAGATAGCCGGCCAGGCCCGCGTAGCTCGCCCACAGCGCGCCGGCCGCCACGGCCCAGGCAACGAAGCGCCGGACGCGGTATTTCAGGACGCCTGCGGTGAAGGTGGCGGCGGTTCGCCCGCCTGGTACGAAGCGGGCCGTGACGATCACGAGCGGCCCGCGGCTGTCGAGCAGCCGAGCGGCCCGTGCGCTCTCGCGCCGCCCTCGAGCGCTCCGGTGCAGCCACCGCGTGGCGTGCGCGCTCAAGAGCCGCCCCCCGCCGTAAGCCGACGTATCTCCGACCAGGGCGCCCGCGGCGCCCGCCGAGACGATCGCCACGAGGCTGAGCTCGCCCGTGCCCGCCAGGACCCCGGCGGAGATCACGGTCGCCTCGCTCGGGACGACGGGAACCACGCCGTCGAGCGCCGCGATCGAGAAGATCAGCAGATAGGCCCAGGGCGAAGTCAGCAGGGACTCGACAACTTCGATGCTCATGCCTCCAGCCTGGCCCTGCGCGCGAGAACAGGGAATGGAGCGACCACCAGTGAGGGGGTGCGGCAAACCGCACCCAAAGACGCTGGCTCGCCCCATCGTCGCGGAAGGCCGCCGGTGAAAGCCTGCAGCCATGACGACGGCTCAAGCACTCGCACACAGCGCAATCGCTCCCGCACTGCCCGCAGCGATCCCTCTCCACACTCCGCGCCTCCCCTCGCGGAACCCCCATCTGCTGCTCGTGGCGAACGGGAATGCGAGCGGCCTGAGCCGTCGCCCCACTTTGGTCGACGACTCGGCGCAGCTGCTCCGCTCAGCCGGAGCGCGCGTCGAGACTCGCGTCACGACGTCTCTCGAAGAGCTCGACCTCGCGCTCGCCACCGCTGAGCGGCGGGTCGTGCTCCTCGGCGGCGACGGCTCGCTGCACGCCGCCGCCAACTCGGCCTACGCCGCCGAGTTCGCATTGATCCCCGCCGGCGGCGCCAACAACGTCGCCCGCAGCCTGGGTCTTCCGGTCGACGCCGGCGCAGCCGCCCGCCTCGCCGTCGAAGGCGTCGCGCGCCCCGTCGACGCGATCTCCGTCGAGACCCCGACGGGCAGCTACCTCGCCGTCGAGGGCATCAGCGTCGGCTTCCACGCGATGGCGCGGACGCAGTACACGGCCAAGAACTCCACGGACGTCAAGGCCGCCATTCGCGCAGGCATCGGCGCCGTCCGCAACTTCGAGCCGCCGACGATCGCACTCGCGGTCGACGGCGACTCCAGGCTCGTGAAGATCGCGCAGCTGTTCGTCGCGAACATGCCGCTCTACGGCCCGAAGCTCCAGGTCGCGCCGGCCGATCCCACCGACGGCCTCCTGGACATCGTGACCATCGAGGGCGGGCGCCGCGCGCTGCTGGCAGCCCTCCCCCATCTCCGCAAGGGCACGCACATCGGCCGCGAGGGCATCTCGCACGAGCGCGCCACCCGGATCAAGATTGCGACGCGGGGCCGGTCTCCGATCGTCGCGGACACCACCGACGTCGGCGATACCGCCGAGCTGACAATCGCGCCGAGCGCGCTACGGATCGTGAAAGGAGCGTCATGACCTCCATCGCTCTCGATTTGACCCGCGCGCCCCGGCTTCCCCGGATCCGCGCACCGTTCATCGTCGCGTTCGCGGCAGCCGCTCTCGCAGCGGGCCTCGGGCGCGCCGTCACCACCACGTACCTGCCGCTCCTCCTCGAGAACATCAAGAACGCGCCGGGCCTGATCGGCCTGGTCATGCTCGTCAACGCCGCCGCCGGAATGGCGGTTCCGCTGATCGTGGGCGTCTGGAGCGACCGGCGCGCGCAGAGCGGCCGCGGCCGGCGCATCCCGTTCATCGTCGGCGGTAGCGCGGTCACGGCCGGCGGGCTGCTGGCAATCGCTTTCGGCTTCTCGTCCTCGTACCTCGTCCTCGCACTCGCCGCCGCCGTCGTCTACACGGGCCTGAACGCCGTCACGACGGCGCATCGCTCGTTGATCCCGGAAGCGTTCGACGAGGCCGGCCGGGCCCGCGCGACCAGCGCGCAGGAGCTCGCCATGCTCGTCGGAGGCGTTCTCGGGCTCGCCGTCGGCGGCGGTCTCACCGGTATCGCACCGTGGGCGCCCTTCGCCCTCACCGCACTCGTCGTCCCGCTGCTGGCGCTGCCGACGATCCTTCGCGTTCGGGAGCCCCACTCGGCCGCGGCCGACGACGGCCCGGCGGGCTCGGGCCACGCTGCCGGCTACTACCTCCGCGCCGCATCCCGCCCCGGCGTCCGCGGCTTCCTGCTGGCGCAGATCCTCTGGGTTCTCGGCTACGCAGCGCTCCCGGCCTTCTTCCTCCTCTATGCCGAGGAAGAGCTGCACCTGAGCGCCGGAATCGCCTCCGCGTGGCTCGCGGCTTTCGGCCTCGCCACCGGCGCCGGGATCGTCGCCGCCGGGCGCGTCCGCAACCCGAGCCTGCACCGGCCGCTCCTGCTGCTCGGCATCGTCCTGCTCGGCGGCGGGTTCCTCGGCGTCGGCTCCTCGACGAGCCTCGCCCCGGTCGGCGTCGCTCTGCTCGTCGGCGCCGTCGGCTTCGGCCTCGTCTCGACACTCGGCTTCCCGCTCTTCTCCAAGCTGATCCCCGAGAACGAGGCCGGCGGCTACACCGCGCTCTACTTCTCCGTCCGCTCCATCTCCTCGACGATCGCGCTTCCGGCCGCCGGCTTCACGGTGCAGGCGACCGGGAGCTACCGCTCGCTGTTCTTCCTCGGCGGGTTCGCGACGCTCGCGGCGCTCGTGCCGCTGATCGGGATCCCGCGCATCCGCGTCCCCCGGCTGCGTGGGACCGTCCGCTGGGCGCTCGCGCTGCTCGCCACGGTTCCGGTGCTCGGCGTCCTGGTCGCGCAGACCGAGGCGCACCGCGCGGACGAGTGGCTCTACGGCACGATCAACGGCTTCGGGCCGGGGCCGGAGCTACTCTGGACGACTCTTGACCCGCACACGCGCAACTACGGCATCCTGATCGTCCTGGCCCTCGCCGCCGCAGCCGTGACCAACGTGAGACGGATCCCCGAGACGTTCGGCCGCGTCTTCGGCTCGGCGCTCCTCGCGTGGGTCCTGCTCGAGGCCGTCTACTCGGTGTACGACCGGCCGAGGCCGGAAGAGGTCATCTCGGACGCGACGCTGAACGGCCACTCCTGGGCGCACCTGAACTCGTTTCCCAGCGGCCACATGGCGATCACCGCCGCCCTCGCCGCCTCGGTCGCCTTCGCATTCCCGCGGCTCCGGCACGGGCTCTGGGCCTACGTCGCCCTGGTCGCCCTGACCCGCGTGTTCTTCGGCGCGCACTTCCCGCTGGACGTGCTGGCCGGGACCGCGCTCGGCATCGCCAGCGCCGTCCTCGTCGCGCACGCCTTCAGCCGCGTCCGCCGCCGCACGGCCGCCTCGGACGTCGAGCCGATGGAGGACGACGACCGCGTCGTTGCCGTGATGCCCTCCTACGACGACGTTCCGCAGCCGGCGCTCGCGCAGGCAGTGCTCGAGCACGTGGACGAGCTCGTGCTCGTCGACGACGGGTCGAGCCCGGCGGTCGCCGCGAAGCTCGACGAGCTCGCCGACGAGTACGGTCTCACGCTCGTCCGAATGCCGGAGCGCGCAGGCAAGGGCTCCGCTGTCCTCGCCGGAGTCGATCGCGTCCGCACGGACGCCGACGCCGTCCTGATCGTGGACGCGGACGGCCAGCACTCACCGAGCGCGATTCCCGCTTTCCTCGAGGCGGCCCAGTCCGCCGAGCTGGTGATCGGCGACCGCTTCGACGACATGAAGCTGATGCCCTGGCACCGCCGGCTCGCCAACCGGACGACACGCCGCCTCTTCCAGATAGCGACCGGACGGAAGGTGCGCGACACCCAGAACGGCATGAGGCTGATCCGCGGTCGTGCGCTCGAGACGTTGCCGTCAGGCGGGTACGAGGCCGAGACCGCTCACCTGCGCAGAGTCCTCACCGACGGCCACCAGGTCGCGTGGGTGCCGGTGCCGACGATCTACGGCGCGGAGAAGAGCTCGTTCCGGCCGATCAGAGACGGAGCGCGTGTCTGGTGGGCGCTGGCGCGACCGCTCGGACCGCACGCGCGGCCGCATAGCCGATCCCGATTCCGATCAGCGTTCCCGCAACGACGTCGAACAGGTAGTGAACTCCCAGATACACCCGCGAGAGCGCAACGACGGCGGCCATCGCCAGCAACGGTCGCCTGAGCCGCGGGTGCACGAGACCGATTGCGACCGCGGCCGCAAACGCGGTGGCGGCGTGGCCGGAGGGGAAGGACGCAGACGCCGGAACGATCCCGATCGGATCGATGCCCGCGTCGGCTAGCGGCGGCCTGGCGCGGTCGAAGACGTCCTTGAGCACCGTTACGAGCAGCGCGGCCACGCCCACGGCCATCGCGCCTGCAGCGGCGGCGTAAGGCCACCTGCGCCGGCATTTGGCGTCGCCGCAGGCGCCCACGGCGACGAGCAGCGGCCACTTCACCCACCACAGGGAGGCGGCGACGAAGACGAACGTCAGCGGCTCCCACCGAAGGGCCTCGGCCCATGCGGACGCGTTCGTGTCGAACGCGCGGAGCGAGTCGAAAAGGATGGCCAAGAGCGCCCCACGATAGCGCCAAAACCGGTTACGGCGGAGGACGGGTTCGGGTCACCGTGATGTTGGATCCGATATGTGAGAGGATCGCGCCGGAGCTTCGGCTCCGGGTTGGCGCTCGCGGCCGCCGGCATTCGGTGGAGAGACGATTCAAGGGGGGAGTCATGACGCGCTCGAACGACGATCAGAGCCGCTCGCGGCGGCGTGGAACAGTTTGTGACTGCGGGGTTGGCCGTGGGAATGGTCCTCGCGGTCGGCATCTCCGCGGCAGCGGTCCCGGCCGACAGTGCAGCGCCGAAGCAGACGGCGAGCCAGCTGCGGACGCTCAGGGACACGCTCGGGACCAAGCATCTGTGGGCGAAGGCGGCGAAGCCGAGGGTGGCCCGCGGACGGAAAGTCGGCGTCCACGCACGGCGATTCCGTTCCGTCACCTTCAACCGGGCCCGCCTGCGTTCGGTCCTCGCCCGCGCGCCGCGCGAGCGCACGACTGCGGCTCGCACGAACCCGCTCGTCATCTCCCTCCCGGCTCCGAACGGGGCATTCCACCGCTTCGCGATCAACGAGTCGGCGATCATGTCGCCCGGTCTCGCCCGGCGCCATCCGGAGATCAAGACCTACCGCGGCATCGGCATCACCGACCGCACCGCGACGATCCACGCCGACCTGAGCCCGCTCGGCTTCCACGCCTCGGTCCGGTCTGCCCACGGCGCGTGGTACATCGACCCGTACCACGTCGGTCGCAACCCGAGCGTCCACTCGAGCTACTACGGACGGCACGCGAAGGACACGCACGGCCCCTTCGTGGAGCGCGAGTCCTCGATCTCCGAGCTCTCCGTCGACAAGGGCTACTACCACGCCGCGGACACGGTTTCCCTTCACGGCGGCGGCTTCGCTGAGAACGCCGCCATCACGATCACGATCAGCGACCCCACGGAGGACGCGGCCACGCGAACGCTCACCGCGAGCTCCGACGGTCAGGGCTCGTTCGACGCGAGCTTCGTGGCCGATCCGGACGGGAAGCTCGACATGCGCGTCGTCGAGGCGACCGACGGGGAGACGAGCGCTCACACGAGCTACCAGGTCGTCCGCGACGACGATCCGACGACCGACCCGCCCACCGGCCCCGAGCTGCGCACCTACCGCCTTGCCATGGTCACCGACCCGGGCTACTCCGCCTTCTTCGGCGGGCCGGCGAACGTGACGGCCGCGAAGGTCGCGCTGATGAACCGGGTCAACCAGCTCTACCAGGACGATCTGACGATCCGGATGCAGTTCATTCCGAACAACGACCTCCTCAACCTGAACGACTACGGGCTGGCGGCGGCGCCGAACGGCCCGTGCGGCTCGGCCGGCTGCTTTGCCCAGTCGCAGATCCTCAGCTGCTCCACCGCAGCGGCAGCGCATCGTCATCGGTCAGATCATCGGCGCGTCGAACTACGACGTCGGCCACCTCGCGCTCGGGCAGCCGGGCGGCGGTGTCGCCGGCCTCGGCGTCGTCGGCCGCCAGAACAAGGCCGCAGGATGCACCGGCCTCGCAACGCCGGTCGGCGACTTCTTCGCCGTCGACTACGTCGCGCACGAGCTGGGCCACCAGTTCGCCGGAAACCACACGTTCAACGGCAACCAGCTCAACTGCTCGGGCGGGAACCGGAACGCGTCGACGTCCGTCGAGCCGGGCAGCGGCTCCTCCATCCAGGCGTATGCCGGCATCTGCATGACCGACGACCTCCAGCCGCACAGCGACCCGTACTTCTCGCAGCGGAGCCAGCAGGAGATGTCGACCTACGTCGCCATCCCGCCCGGCACGACGGGCAACACCCAGCCGATCAACGAGGTGCAAACCGTCTCGCTGCGCCACTTCGGCGGCGGCCACGAGGTGCAGACGGTGACGCTCGGGCCCGGCTTCTCGCGGGCCTCGACGGTTCAACCGCTGAACGTCGCGATCGGGCCGGCGCCCAGCGCGCAACAGCTCGGCGGTGCATCGCAGAGTGGCAGCACGGTGACGATCTCGACCGGCACCATCCCGACCTTCGGGGCGACGCACACGCTCCAGCCTGGCGACCAGGTCGAAATCACCGGTGTGCCGGTGGCGGAGTACAACGGGACGTGGACGGTCGAGACCGTCCCGAGCTCCCGTTCCTTCACCTTCACCCATCCGACGGCGACCGGACTGGCGAGGACGGGCGGCGGCAACATCAGGCTCCTCGCGCCGGGCGCAAGCGCCGTCGGGACGACGGCGACGATCCGGACGGTTCTCCCGCACGGCCGCTCGGTCGGCGACATCGTCACGCTCACGACCGGCGGCGGGTTCGCGGGCACCTTCCCGATCACGGCCGTCCCGACGCCGCGCTCGTTCCAGTACGAGCTGCCGGCGGCGCCGACGACGAACCCGACCGGCGGCGGGTCGGTCAGCTACTTCTCGCCGTTCCGCTTCCGCTTCGGCGGGAACGACTCCGCGCTGATCGGCGGCGCGGCGCAGGCCTACAACAACGCGAACCTCACCGCGGCCCTCAACGCCATCCCGGGCTTCCCGGGAGCGACGGTGAGCGGTGCGGCGACCACGGGCTTCATCGTCACGTTCAACCCGCCCGCGTCGGGCGACCCGCTGGATCACCCGAACGTTGAGGTCGTCGACCTCAGCTGCGGAGGCTGCTACTCCTCGGTCGAGGAGACGAACCACGGCGGGGCATTCGACTCGTTCCGCCTCACCTTCGACGGTGCCGTCTCCGACGTGATCACGAACGGGACGAACTACACGGCCGCCGGCATCGACACCGCTCTCGAGGCGATCCTGCCGGGCGACAACACCGTCGCGGTGACCGGCTTCGGCGGCGGCACGTTCAACAACACCGGCTTCCAGGTGACCTTCAACGGCGCCGGGGTGGCCGCGACGAACGTCATGCCTTCGATCGGCATCCAGGACACCACGGCCGGTGTCTCCAGCTTCACCGGAGAGACCGACAAGGGCGGACCGGTGGACAACGGCGGCACGGTCACGCTGACGGGGAACGACTTCCCGGTCATCAGCTTCCCGGCCGCGTCGGATCCGGTGACCGGACAGCCGACCACGACGTTCACGATCCCGCTGCGGACGCCGTTCGCCCTCACCGGCACCGCCACCGACCCGCAGGGCGACACGATCCTCTACGCGTGGGAGCAGAACGACCGCGGCGGCAACGCGGGCACCGCGCTCCTGAACAACGTGAAGACGAACGGTCCGCTGTTCGCGATGTTCCCGAAGTCGGCCCCGATCAGCGAGACCGACACGCTCCAGTACAACTCGCCGAACCAGAACCACGTCACGGCGAGCCCGACTCGCGTCTTCCCGGATCTTCAGCAGATCCTGGACAACAACACGAACGCGGATACCGGGACCTGTCCGCTGGGACCGATCAACTCGCCGGTGCCGATCCCGATCCGCGAGTGCTACATGGAGTTCCTGCCGACGGCGGACTACGTCGGGTTCGCAGGCGTGAACCTCGGGCCGCCGCCGGAGCTCCACTTCCGCTTCACGGCTCGTGACCTCCGCATGGGCGGCGGCGGAAACAACGCCCGCGACCTGACGCTCAAGCTCGCTCCGAGCACGGGCCCGTTCCTCGTGACGGCGCCGAACACGGCAGTCAGCTACCCGGGCGGCTCGATGCAGACGGTCACGTGGGACAAGGCCAACACGGACCTCCCGCCGATCGGCACGACGGACGTGAAGATCAGCCTGTCCACGGACGGCGGCCTCACGTATCCGCAGGTCCTGGCGGCGAGCACGCCGAACGACGGCTCCGAGGCCGTGACGATCCCGAACATCACGACGAGCAATGCCCGCGTGAAGATCGAGGCGGTCGGCAACGTCTTCTTCGACGTCTCGAACGCGAACTTCACGATCACGGACACGGTGAAGCCGACGATCACGGCGACGGTGTCACCGCCGGCGAACGCGGCCGGCTGGCACAGGACCAACCCGACCGTGACCCTCACCGGAACGGACGACGCGAACGGTTCCGGGATCGCCAGCATCACGTACTCGGCGACCGGCGCCCAGACGATCCCGTCCACGACGGTGCCCGGCTCGACTACGAGCGTCGTCATCACCGTCGAGGGCATCACGACGCTGAGCTACTTCGCGACGGACAACTCCGGGAACGTGAGCGACACGGGCACGACGACGATCAGGCTCGACAAGACGGCTCCCGAGGCCTTCCTCCGCTTCGACCCGGCGACGAAGGAAGCCGCGGTCTTCGGGCGGGACGGGCTGTCGGGGATCGGAGCCGGCCCGATCGCTCCGTCGTCGACCCAGCCGCTGCTCACCGGCGCCGGGATCCTCCGGTCGATGCGGAAGACGTACGAGATCGTCGACCACGCGGGCAACACGCTCGACCTGATCACGGTCATGGCCGCGACGAGGAACGACTCCGTCACGATCATCCAGACGCTCCAGTACAACGACGGCCCGCTGATCTGGGCGAGCTTGAACAACATGTCGTTCAGCTGGAAGCTCAAGACGAACGGCTCGTTCGACGAGCTCAAGCAGTCCTTCTCCGTGCTGACGCCGCGTCAGACCGCAATCGCGGAGTGGAAGGCGAAGGACAACCGCACGAAGATCACGAGCGTCAGCGGCGGGCGCACCACCAAGACGACCGTCCCGGGCATGTTCCTGCTCCGGATGGCGACGAACGGTGGGGCGCTCTCGATCGAGACGACCCCGTAACAATGAACCTGCGGGGGCCGGCTCCGGCCGGCCCCCGCGTCTACCACCGAGGAGTCGTGGCGTTGCGCGAACCCGCCGGCGCGCGTAGCGTCGCCTGCTGATGCCGCCCCGCGAGCTCGAGCCGCTCTTCGGAACGAGTCACTTCCGCGTCCGGATCGGCCGCCGCGAGATCGGCTTCTGTCAGGTGGGACGTCTCTCCTCCGAGACCGATCTCATGGTGCCGCCCGATGAGCCCAGGCACCGCTTCGAGACGGTCGTCCTGCGACGCGCGCTGACGCGCTCGAGAGAGCTCTACGAGTGGCGGAGGCGCATCGTCGAGGGGGTCGAGGATCGGCGGCAGGTGACGATCAGCCAGCTCGACGCGCCCGCGGGCGAGGTCGTGAACGCGTGGCGGCTCGTTCGCGCCTGGCCCTGCCGTTGGTCGGGCCCCGCCTTCGACGCCAACGAAACGGACCTCGCCTACGAGGAGCTCGAGCTCGCCTTCGACGACCTCGTCTGGATGGAGCCGACAACGAAGCGAACCCAAGGAGAGTGAGATGGCCGTTCTTCGCGAACTTCCCTACGCGCAGTTCAACTTCCTCGTCGACCTCGGCACCGGAGGGACGGACGGGCCCGCCGCAGGCTTCCGGGAGTGCAGCGAGATCGGGATGACCCTGGACGTCATCGAGTACCGGAACGGGAACGACCGGGAGAACAACGTCCGCAAGCTCACCGGTCTCGCGCGGACGACCGACGTCACGCTCCGGCGCGGGATCATCGGCTCGCTCGACCTCTACGAATGGCTCGACGAGGCCCGGAACGGCGACCAGGCCGCGGCCCGGACGGTGACGATCCAGCTGTTGAGCGAGGACCGTTCGGCCGTCGTGCAGACCTGGACGCTCTTCCGGGCACGCCCGGTGAAGCACGTCAGCGGCCCGTTCGACGCGCAGTGCAGCGACGTCGCGATCGAGGAGCTCACGCTCGCGTACGACCGGCTCGAGCTGGAATGAGACGCACGCCTGCGACGTTGGCGGTTGCACGGACCGATAGCGGCGGACTAGCGTGAAACGACCGGGGTTTCGACAAGAGGAGGAAATGTGAGCATCCAGCTTGGCGACAAGGCACCGGACTTCGAGGCGGAGACGACCGAAGGCCCGATCAGCTTCCACGACTGGATCGGCGACTCGTGGGCCGTGCTGTTCTCGCACCCGAAGGACTACACCCCGGTGTGCACCACCGAGCTCGGCTACATGGCGAAGATCAAGCCGGAGTTCGACCGCCGCAACGTCAAGGTCATCGGGCTCTCGGTGGACCCGGTGGACAGCCACACAGGCTGGGCGCGCGACATCGAGGAGACGCAGGGCGACGCACCGAACTACCCGATCATCGGCGACGCCGACTTCAACGTCTCGAAGCTGTACGGGATGCTCCCCACCGGCGTCGAGGGCGATCCCGCGGCTCGCACGCCGGCCGACAACCAGACCGTTCGGAACGTCTTCGTCATCGGCCCGGACAAGACGGTCAAGCTCGTGCTCGTCTACCCGATGACGACCGGCCGCAACTTCGACGAGGTGCTGCGGGTCATCGACTCGCTCCAGCTCACCGCGAAGCACAAGGTGGCGACCCCGGTCAACTGGCAGCAGGGCGAGGACGTGATCATCGCCGGGTCGGTATCCGACGAGGAGGCCAAGGAGACGTACCCGGAGGGCTGGGACGCGCCGCGGCCCTACATCCGGATCGTCAAGCAGCCCGGCTAGTCGTCTCTCCATCGCGGACCGAATAAGTCGCCTTGACGGGCGATTGGCCGGATCTTGCTCGTCGGGATAAGCACTAGGGCGTAAAACCTTCGTAAGCATGGTTTGAAGTCCGGAAACCGCGGCTACCGTGCAACGAGCTCATGTCGAAGCGCATCGCACTCACCTTCGTTTCGCTCGTCGCCGCCGCCGGTGTCGCGGTCGCCACCAGCGCGACGGCCAACTCCGCTCCCAGCTCGAGCGGCGCCAAGTATCAGACGTTGCGATCGGGCATGCTCGTCGGCTTCTACGACGACGAGCAGGTCTACGGCCGCACCGACTGGGCGTTCAGCCAGCTGCGGAGCCTGCGCGCCGGCATCGTCCGCATCAATATCTCCTGGGCGGGCGTTGCGAGTCGCCGCCCCGCGGCGCCGGCCGACCCCGCGGATCCGGCCTACAACTGGACGGCGGTCGACAGAGTCGTCTCGCAGGCGTCCGAGAACAAGATTCGCGTGCTCGCGACGATCTTCGGAACTCCGGCCTGGGCCGGCCCGGCCAAGAACCGCCTGCCGCGGCGCATGACCGACCTCCGGCTGTTCTCGCACGCCGCGGCGAGGCGCTACAGCGGGACCTATGAGGTCAAGACGAGCGAGAACGAGCCTGCGCGCCTCCTGCCCGCAGTGCGCCACTGGCTCGCGTGGAACGAGCCGAACAACCCGGTCTTCCTGAAGCCGCAGTGGAAGATGGTCAAGCGCAAGTGGCGCCCGCAGAGCGCCTTCGACTACGCGAAGATCTGCTCGGCCGTCTGGACGGGCGTGCACTCGACCCGCATCAGGGGCGAGAAGGTCGCCTGTGGAGCCACCGGCCCGCGCGGGAACGACGCGCCGCGCAGCAAGCGGCCGTCGACCTCGCCGCTCGTCTTCCTGACCTGGCTGCGCCGTGCCGGGCTGAAACGTTTCGACGCCTATGCGCACCATCCGTACGCCACGAGTCGCTTCGAGCGTCCGACGTCAGTGCCGCGCTCGAAGAAGGAGGTCACGCTCGGGAACATCGGAGTGCTGATCCGGAGGCTGAACGCCCTCTACGGACGGAAGAAGCGGCTCTGGATCACCGAGTACGGCTACCAGACGCGGCCGCCCGACCGGCACTTCGGCGTCCGCCTCGCGTCGCAGGCGAAGTATGTGCACCAGGCGTTCGCCGTCGCACGAAAGACCAGGCGGATCGACATGCTCGTCTGGTTCCTCATCCGCGACGAGCGGCGGCTGTCCGGCTGGCAGTCGGGCGTCGTGTCCGCGCGAGGCGCGCGGAAGCCCGCCTTCCGCGCGTTCCAGAGGCTGCGCCGATAGCTCCGACGTCGAGCGCGAAGCGCCGGGCCGAATCCGAGCCCATTCCCGTCACGCAACCAGCGCGCGTCGATGCTGCGTTTCGAATGCTTCCAAAGAGGGCTTTTCCGAGTTTTGCGACATGGCTGTCGGTCGCGAAAACGGTGTTCCTGAGACCGGCTCTCGGCCTGCCACAGCCGGACGGCTACGAACTAGCCCCCGCCTCCGCCCTGTCGCACGTTTGACCCGCTGTTCAAGACGTTCTCGTTCACGTACACGGAAAATATGCGGGTGACGGAATCCCGATAACGGGCGAACGCCGCCGCGCGAACAGAGCCGACATACTCGTATCCCCTCGTGCCGTCGACGAGTACGAGTCTGACCTCGTCCGTGGGATGCGCAGAGCCGTGACGCCAGCTGAGTCGCAGCAGGAAACCCCGCGTTCCGTCCCGTAGCCGTACGAATCGAGAGTACTGCTTGTCGTAGCCGGGCAGGCTCCGCTCGAGGGCACGCTCCTTCAACGTCGCGTACGAGCTCAGATCACCGCCGGCGCCCTCCACCTCCGCCGTGAAGGACGCCATCTCATCCGGGGATTGGAAGAAGGCGATCGTCGCGCGGGAAGCATCCCTCCATCCGGGAAGTCGCTTCTTCAGCTCTGACTGAAACTCGAGTAATCGCACATCGCGAATCTTCTCGCTCGGAGTCGGCCCGCCAATCGATCCCGTGAAGTCGGCGTTCTTTACACCGAGAAGAATTGCCCCCGTCAGATCCGCTCCTTTGAGAATAGTTCCGTTCAGATCTGCATACGAGAGATTCGCTCCACGAAGCACCGCATCGCTCAGATTCGCCTCGTTCAATCGTGCATGCTGAAGTTCGGCTCGCTGCATCTTCGCCTCGGTCAAATCCGCGCTGTTGAGATGCGCGTGGTGCATGTGTGCGTCCTCGAGTCGTGCATATGAAAGAACAGCATTTTCCAGGTTCGTCTCGTGAAAGACTGCTTCTCGAAAGTCCTTTCGGTAAAGATAGGCGTTCGAAAGGTCTCTATTGGAGAGATCAATCCCTCGTAGATCTCGTTGCTGGCCGACGGCGAGACGAACCGAGGCTTCTTCCGCCTCACTCTCTCTCGATCTGTCTTCGACAATCTGAACGAACAGCACCGTGAAGGCAACAGCCGCGCCCGCCAAAAGAGAAACGAGTTGCCCAACCGCGGTCGGCTCTCGGCGATTCACCCACGTAAGAACAAAGGCTGGAAGAAGAATGATCGCGATAAACACCGAGCCAAATGCGACGATGGACCACGTGTACCTCGTAGCGCCCAGCCAGACGAGAAGGAGAGCAGGAAGGAGGACGACTGCGAGCAGGAACGCGGTGATCAGACCAACAAGCCGCGGTGTCTGGCCGTTGGTAAGCCAGCGCGCCGCGCGCTGTCCTGCTGCAGGTACCGACCTGCCGACCGGCGGTGTGCTCATCGTTGTCGTCCGGGGCGCTTAGCCATGCCGCTGAGCTTTGAAAGGGCGGTTGGCTTCGCACCAAAGCCCTGTTAAAGTATAGAACCTGCGGTGTCCGATCACCAAACACACCGGTGTTTTTGCGCCGGAATCTTCGGGTCTATGACTCGAGGTCTGATCGTTTTCATCGTGACGGCTTTTCTGCTGATCGGCGCGGGCTCGGCGTCAGCTCATCCGGGACCCTGGCACTGGACGAAAGCCAAGGCGCAAACCACACTCAAGCGGCAGGGAATCGAGTGGAACGACGGCACTCGAAGCACGGTGACGTTCGCGCACTGCATAGGATTCGGCCGGTCGGTCCGCCGCAAGCGCGTAAAGATGTTCAAGCATTTCACCTGTCACCTTCAGTCGCTGGAAGAGGGTCCATTCACGGTTCGGTTCCACGTCCTCGGCAAGACACGCTGGAGCGTGACGGTCATCTCCTAAGCGTGAGCGGGCCGCGTGCGCGCGTGCCTGCATGCGCCCTGCACTGAACCGCCGGCGGCGCCATTGATACCTCCCAGGGAGAGGCCTATACTCGGGCGGTCTTTCCGTGCGGCCGAGTAGCGGTCGTCCGATTGCGGCAAAGGGAGCGGACGCATGCCTACACGCGGGATCTGGGCCAGGATCGGTTTCTTCCTCGGAGCGGTGCTTACGCTCGCGGTCGCCGGCGCACTGAGCGGCTCACCCGCTCGAGCCACGCATATCCCCGGTGCCACCTACACCGGAACCCACTCGGGCGGCGGCACGGTCCAGTTGACCCTTTCGGCTGACGGCAGTGCAGTCACGTCCTACGCGCTCACGAATATTCCCGCCGCGCCGACGTGCTACTTCCCCACGTGGTCGGCGACGGGATCGTTCCCGATCACGAATCACCAGTTCGACCACTCATTCACAAACCCGGAGAACTCGGGAGCATATTTCCGCGGCTCGTTCGCCGGCACACAGGCTGCGTCGGGCACCGTGAAGGCGGTTCAGCACTCGCCCTTCCATTGCGAGGCGGCCGTGTACACGTGGACCGCGACGACGACGGCGACGCCTCCGCCAGTGCCTCCGCCAGTGCCGCCACCGCCTGCCCCGCCACCGGCTCAGTGCGTCGTCCCGAAGCTGAAGGGCAGGACCCTGCCGGGTGCGCGAGCCGCGCTACGGCGAAGCCGCTGCAGACTCGGAGCCGTGACGCGGCGATATTCGCGAGCAGTCAGGAAGGGCCGTGTGATGGCACAGCGCCCGCTGCCGAGAACGAGACGGGCAAATGGCGCGCGGGTCAATGTGACCGTCAGCCGCGGACGCAGGGGCTAGCCGGACCAGTCCTCAAAGGACGCACAGGGCGAGGAAGCCCTCGCCCTGTCAGCGCTACGTCTTCGGAACGGTCAGGAGCGCGCTTCGACGAGCCCGGCTCCCCACCTGGCCATCGCGGCGAACGGTCGTACGACCCATCCGGCCGCCGCGATCACCAGGAGCACGAAGAAGAGCCCGACCAGGAAGAGGCGCGTCTTGAGCCGCCGGCCTCGCATGGCTAGATGCTCTCTCCGACCGGCTGCGCGCTCTCCACACCGGCGGGGACGTAGGTCGCCTCGTACCCGAGCATGCGCCCGAGCGGCGCGCCCATCGCGAGTCCCATCCGCTGCATCCACACGGGCGGGAAGGGCAGGCGGACGTCGTCGAAGTGATGCCGCGCGATGACTGCCAGGCGAAGCGGGTTCGGCATGCCCTTGCGATTCGTCTTGCCGTCCTCGGCCAGGCCGAACATCGTCTCGATCAGCTGCTCGAACTGAAGCGCCGGCCGCACCTCGGCGACGAAGTGCGCCTCGTCGTCGCCCGCGTTCCAGAACTTGTGCGCGGTCCCGGCCGGAACCGTGACGCGCTGGCCCGGGCCCGCGACGATCTTCTTACGGCCGAGCCGGAAGCCGACCGTCCCGCGGAGGATCTGGAACCGCTCCTCCTGGTGCGGGTGAACGTGGGCCGCCGCGACGAAGCCGTTCGGCTTGACGAAGGTCTCCACCACGACGGCCTCACCGTTCGTCTCGCGCGAGGTCTTGCGGAAGACGAGCCGCTCGCCTGTGACCGGGTTCTCGATGACATCTCCTGCGTGAATCACGTGTTGCTCCTTTCGCCTAAGTGACGCCACAGACGATCGGAGGTCGCGCTTACGGTTTGCTTACGGCAGGCTTATGGCGATGGGTCACGGGGGTGGCGGCGCACGAGTCGGGTTCAGGCTGCTCGGCACGCTCGAGGTGGAGCGAGACGGCGGCGCCCTCGCCGTCGGCGGTCGTCGTCAGCGGGCGCTTCTCGTGCTTCTGCTCCTCAATGCCAACTCGGTCGTCCCCCGCGACCGGCTGATCGACGCGCTCTGGGGCGAGAACCCTCCCGAGACGGCCGCGAACGCCCTTCAGGTCGCCGTGCACGCCGTCCGCAAGGTGCTCGGGACCGACCGGATCCTGACGCAGGGAGCCGGCTATCTGCTCCGCGTCGAGGACGGGGAGCTCGACCTTCAGCGCTTCGAGGAGCTCGCGGAGCGCGCCCGAAACGAGGATCCCGCCGCCGCCGCGGAGATGCCTCCGCGAGGCACTCGACCTCTGGACGGGCCCCGTGCTTTCAGAGCTCGGCGACGCACCGTTCGCCGAGGCGGAGCGCGCGCGACTCGAGCAGCTCCACCACGGCGCGCTCGAGGAGAGGATCGCCGCGGATCTCGAGCTCGGTCGCCACGCGGAGCTCCTCCCCGAGCTCGAGGCGCTCGTCGCCACCCACCCGTACCGCGAACGACTGCGCCGCGAGTACATGCTCGCGCTCTACCGGTCCGGCCGTCAGGCCGACGCGCTCGAGGCCTACCGGCAGGCCCGCCGCATACTCGTCGACGAGCTCGGGATCGAGCCCGGCGCCGAGCTCCAGGAGCTCGAGCGGGCGATCCTCCGCCAGGATCCCGCGCTGGCGTTGCCGGTCTCGCGGGCGAAGAGCAACATCCCGGCGCCGCTGACACCGCTCGTCGGCCGCCGGCTCGAGCTCGCGGCGCTGACGTCGCTCGTCCGAAGCGGTCAGGCCCGGCTGCTGACGCTCACGGGGCCGGGCGGGACCGGCAAGACGCGGCTCGCGCTCGAAGCCGCCTGGGAGCTCGTCTCGGACTTCGGCGACGGCGTCTTCTTCGTCGACCTCGCGCCGCTTACCGACCCGGCGCTCGTCCCCGGGCAGATTCTCGGAGCGCTCGAGCTGGACGAGCAGCCCGGCCGCCCCGTCGCCGAGACGCTGAGGGAGGCTCTCCGCACGCAGCAGACGCTCCTCGTGCTCGACAACTTCGAGGGCGTCGTCGACGCAGGCCCGGTCGTCACCGAGCTGCTCGCCGCCGCGCCGGGCCTGAAGGCGCTCGTCACCAGCCGCATCGTTCTCCACTTGTCCGGCGAGCACGAGTATCCGGTGCCCCCGCTCGCCCTTCCGGATCTCGAGCACGACCGGACGGACGGAATCGCCCGGAACGAAGCCGTGGAGCTCTTCACCGCCCGCGCGCGGGCCGTCAGCCCGGCGTTCGCCCTCACTGACGCGAATGCCCAGATCCTCGCCGCGATCTGCGTGGCGCTCGACGGCCTTCCGCTGGCGATCGAGCTCGCCGCAGCGAGGACGCGGGACCTCGCTCCGGACGCGATGCTCGAGCGGCTCGAGAGCAGGCTCGACCTCCTCGCGGCCGGCCCGCGCGACGCCCCTGCACGGCAGCGGACACTCCGCGCCACGCTGGACTGGAGCTACGAGCTCCTCGACGCCGACGAGCAGCGGCTGCTGGCGTCGCTCGCAGTCTTCTCCGGCGGCGCGACGCTCGAGGCCGCCGAGGCCGTCTGCGACGCCGACGTCGCCGGGCTCTCGTCACTCGTGGGCAAGAGCCTGCTCCGCCTCGAGCAACCGGCCGAGGCCGAGCCGCGCTATCGCATGCTCGAGACGATCCGCGAGTACGCGCTCGAGCGCCTCGAGCAACGCGGGGATGCCGAAGCGCTGCGCCGACGCCACGCGGAGCACTTCCGCGGGGAGGCCGAGCGCGCCGCGGCGGAGCTCCGAGCAGGTCAACCGAGCTCCGAGGTCTACGCGCGGCTCGAGACCGATCTCGACAACATCCGCGCCGCGCTTCGCTGGGCGGATTCCGCTGCGCCCGAGCTGATGCTCCTGCTCGCCGGCACGCTGAAGCTCTTCTGGCGCGTGCGCGGCCACCTCGCCGAGGGCCGCCGCTGGCTGGACGAGGCGCTCGCCCACAGCCCCGAGGCGACGCCGGGCCGTGCGCGGGCGCTCGAGGCGGCCGGCGCGCTGGCGCAGCGGCGCGGCGACTACGCGGAGGCCAAGGAGCTCTGGCAGGAAGGTCTCGACATCTGGCGCGAGCTCGGGTACGAGGAGGGCGTCGCCCGAGTGCTCGGCGACCTGGCCAGCGTCTTCGACCTCGAAGGGAACGCCGAGCAGGCGATCCCGCTCTACGAGGAGAGCGCGGCGCTGTTGCGCCACCTCGGGCTCGAGTACGAGCTCGGCACGGTCGTGTCGAACCTCGGCGTGTGCCTCATGACCCAGGGCCGGCTCGACGAGGCCGAGACGCTCTACGCAGAGGCCGTCGCGCTCTGCCGGTCGTCGGGCCGCGCCGAGCAGCTCGTCATCTCCCTCTTCAACCTCGGACGGGCGTCGATGCTCCAGGACCGACCGGAGCCCGCGGCGGCATGGTTCCAGGAGGCGCTCGAGGCCGCCTGCCAGCTCGGCTACCGGGAGATGATCGCCTACTGCCTGAAGGGGGTCGGCGAAGTCCAGGCGGCACGCGGCGACGCCGAGCCGGCGGCACGGCTGATCGGAGCCTCGGACCAGCTCTTCGCCGAGCTGGGCGCGCATGTCGAGGCGAGCGAGCAGGCGACCTACGAGCGCACGGTGGCCGAGCTCAAGTCGAGCCTCGGCGGCGAGGCGTACGACGCCGCGCATGCGGAGGGGCGGGCCACGCCGCTCGAGGCGTCGGTTTCCCTCGCGCTCGGCGCGGCCGCCCCGAATCGGCGCTGAGGACGCCTAGCCGCCCGCGTACTCGTCCAGCATCTGGACGACCTCCCTCCACCGAGCTGCCTGCGGGACCGCCCAGCCCTTCGCATCTCCGTCGTGCTTGCTGTCGCGGACGCTCGGCGGGTCGGCGCTGTTCACCAACTCGGCACCGAATCGGCCCGGACCGAGACGGTTGGCCGGCGCCTAGGCGATGTCGCCGGCCGAGCGGCCCGCCGGACGCCGTCGTTCGGCATCCGGCGGGCGCACGACTCGCGTTCCGGGCTCAGTCGAACGCGTACTGCTCGTAGTCTGCGACGTTGTCCTGCGTCACGACCGCCGCCGGAACGACGACCTGCCGCGGGACCTCAGGCGGAACGAGCTCGGCGAAGCCCTCGCCGAGGCCGATGAGGCGGGCCATGTTGACGGCCGACCCCGCCATGTTCGGGTTGTAGAGGAAGGTGGCGCGGTAGAGGCCGCCCTCCTCGATCTGCTGCATCGCGTCCTGCGACCCGCCGACGCCCGTGAGGAACATGTCGTCCTGCCGGTCGGCGTTGCGAATCGCCTGCACGACGCCCTGCGCCATGTCGTCGTCGTGCGTATAGACCGCGTCGATGTCGCTCTGGGCCTGCAGGATGTTCTCCATCACCGTGAGCCCCTTGTCCGGGTTGAAGTCACCCGGCTGCGAGGCGACGATCCTGATCCCGCCGTCCGGGCACTTCTGCCGGAGCGTGTCCGTGAAGCCCTTCGTCCGGTCGGTGGTGACCGAGATCCCGGCCAGGCCCTGGATCTCGACGACGTTCCCCTGACAGTTCAGCTCCTCGGTGATGTAGTTCGCCGCGAGGACGCCGATCTGGTAGTTGTCGCCGAGGATCGTCGCCGTCGCCGCGTCCGGCGCCGTGAAGAGCCGGTCGACGTTGACGACGCGGATGCCCGCCCGTTCGGCCCTCTGCGCCACCGGGGTCAAGGCCGCGCCGTCGTGCGGCAGTACGACCAGGACGTCGGGCTCCTGCGAGATCGCCTGCTCGATCTGCTGCGCCTGCGAATCCGCGTCCGCGGCCTCCAGCAGCTCGAAGTCGACGTCGTCGTGCTTCTCCGCGGCCGCCTGGGCATCCTTCGAGATCGCGCCGAGCCAGCCGTGGTCGGTCGGTGGAACGCTGGCGATGATCGAGACCCGCTCGCCCGAGCTGCTACTGCCCGTACCCGTGGTCTCGCCGGCGGTGTCCGTCGTCGACGCCGCCTCGTCGTCATCGTCGCCCATGCAGGCAGTCGCGCCGATCGCGAACAGCAGGCCTGCGAGGACGGCGATCAGAAGTCGCTTTCGCGACATCGCATACCTCCTCGTGTGTTGACGTGTACGCCCGGCCGTTCGGGCATCAGTACCGCGCCTCCGGGCGCTGCAGCAGGACGGCACCGAGGACGATCAAGCCCTTTGTCACCTGCTGGATTTCGGTCGAGAGATTGAGCTGTGTCATGAGGCTGAAGATCAGCGCGAAGGTGAGGACGCCCAGGAACGTGCCGACGATCGACGCCCGCCCGCCGGCGAGGCTCGTCCCGCCGATCACGACCGCGCCGATCGCGTCGAGCTCGTAGAGGTTTCCGCTCACGGGGGAGGCCGAGCCGAGCCGGGCGCAGAGCAGGACCGTGGAGATCCCCGCCAGGAACCCCGAGAGCACGTAGACGCTGAAGATGATCCGCCGCACCGGGACGCCGGCGATACGCGCAGCCTCCCGGTTCCCGCCCACCGCGATCACGTAGCGCCCGTAGCGGGTGCGGTTGAGGACGACCCAACCGAGGATCGCGATGGTCAGGAACACGAACACCGACACCGGGATCCCGAAGATCCGGCCGACGCCGAACCAGAGCAGCGAGAACGCCCGCGGGTCCCCGAACGAGCCGCCGTTCAGGTCGAGCAAGCTGACGGGAAGCTTGTCGTTCAACAGCAGGGCTAAGCCTCTGGCGACCGAGAACATCGCGAGCGTCGCGATGAACGGCACGACCCGGCCGTACGCGACAGCCGTCGCGTTCACCGTGCCGAGGAACGTGGCGAACAGGATCGCGGCGAGGATGAACACGAGGCTGCTCGTGCCGTCGGTCCCGACCATGATCCCGCCGAAGACGCCCGCAGCCGCGACCATCGATCCCACGGAGAGGTCGATCCCGGCTGTCGCGATCACGAACGTCATCCCGATGGCGAGGACGCCGACGACGCTCGACTGGGTGAGCATGTTCCGGACGTTGTCCCAGGTCGGGAAGGTGTCCGGCTTGAGGATCGCCCCTGTGATGAACAGGAGCACGACCACGATCGCGAGAGCGTATTCCTGGAACTCGAAACGCCTCACGCGCTGGGTAAGCGCGCTCCGGGCCGCCTCAGTACGCGTGCTCATACAACCTCCTCGACGAGATCGGGTGAATCCGTGGGCGCGACCGCATGGCGGAGCAACCCCAGCTCGGTGGCGTCCTTGCCGTCGACCTCGGCGACGATCTCCCCCTCGCGCATGACGAGGACGCGGGTGCAGATGTGCGCGAGCTCCTCGAGCTCCGACGAGACGACGAGCACGCCGAGCCCCGAGCCGGCGAGGTCGCCGATGATCCGGTAGATCTCCGCCTTCGTCGCGATGTCGACGCCGCGGGTCGGCTCGTCGAGCAACAGCACGCGGCACTCGTGGAGCAGCCAGCGGGCGAGCACGACCTTCTGCTGGTTGCCCCCGGACAGCAGGCGCACGACGCGGTCGGGATCGTCCGGCACGGTGTTCAGCGCCCTGAGCTGCTTCCGGGCGGTCTCTCGCTCCTTGCGAACGTCCAGGAGGACGCGCGAGAAGCGACGGAGGTCGGCGATCGTGACGTTCTTGGCCTCGCTCCAGTCCAGGACGAGCGCCTGGGACTTGCGGTCCTCCGGCGCAAGCCCAAGGCCGCGGCGGATCGCCGTGCGCGGACTACCGGTCTTCAGGCGCCTCCCTTCGACGAGGATCTCGCCCTCCTCGAGCTGGTCGAGGCCGTAGATGAGCCGGAGAAGCTCCGTGCGCCCCGAGCCCACGAGTCCGCCGAGGCCGACGACCTCACCGGCCTTGACCTGGAGGCTGACGCCTCGCACGGCCGGAAGCCGCCTGGCGTCGCGAACCTCGAGCAAGACCCGGTCGGTGCCGACGGGGCGATCCGGATAGAGCTGCTCGACCTTGCGGCCGACCATGAGCTCGACCAGCTGGTCGGTCGGAGTCGTCGCGGGCAGGCCGGTGGCTGCCGTACGGCCGTCGGCGAGGACGGTCACCCGGTCGCCGATGCGCCGGATCTCGTCGAGGCGATGCGAGATGTAGATGACGCCGACGCCCTCGGCCGTGAGCCGGCGGACGACGTCGAACAGCGTGCGGATCTCGGCGTCGTCGAGGATCGCCGACGGCTCGTCCATGATCAGCAGCCGCATCTCGCCGGACAGCGCCCGCGCGATCGACACGATCTGCTGGGCGGCCGGCCGCAGCTTTCCCACCTTGGCGCGCGGGGGGATCGCCTCGTGGCCGAGCCGGGTGAGCAGCGCCGCCGATTCGCGGTACATCCGGTCGAGGTCGAGCAGTGGCCCGCGTCGCGGCTCGTGCGCAAGGAAGATGCTTTCGGCGACGCTCAGGTCCGGGACGAGGTCGAGCTCCTGGTAGATCGTCGCGACGCCGCGCTTGAGCGACCCGGCCGGGTCACCCTGCGGCAGCGGCTCGCCCTGGAAGAGGATCTCCCCGCTCGTCGGCTCGACCGCGCCCGAGACGCACTTGATGAGCGTCGACTTGCCGGCGCCGTTGGGGCCGAGCAGGCAGTGCACCTCAGCCTCGAGGACGTCGAGGTCGACGCCGTCCAGCGCCTTCACGCCCGGGAACTCCTTGACGAGGTTCCGGACCTCGAGGACCTTGGTCATCGGACCACCAGCCCGCGCAGGTTGTTCTGGGCGATCCGGAGCCCCGCCTCGACCAGCTCAGGCGTGCCGCCCCAGACCGGATCCTCGTGCTCGACCGAGAGCACGCCGTCGAACCCGCCCTCGTACAGGACGTCGACGTAGCGCTTGAAGTCGACCTGGCCGAGGCCGGGGATGCGATACCGCCACCAGCCCATGTCCCAGGGGTCCTCCTCGCGCGTCGACGTCCGCCCGAAGAACCCGAACCGGTTCCGCTCGCTCTCGAACGTCTCGGCGTCCTTGGCGTGCGCGTGTTCCACGCGCGCGACGTAGGGGCGCAGTGCCTCAACCGGGTCGATCCCGAGCCAGAGGAGATGAGACGGGTCGAAGTTCAGGTAGAGGCCGAGCGAGAACATCCACTCCCACAGCTCAGGCGAGTACGCGAGGTTCCCCGGGTACCCGTCGGGGTGCCAGCCCTCCATCACGCAGTTCTCGATCATCAAGCGCACATCCCGCTCGCCGGCATACTCGACGAGGGGCGCGAAGACACGTTCGGCCTCGATCAGGTTCTCGGCGACGCTGCGGCCCGGGTCGCGCCCGACGAACGTCCCCACGGGAACGCCGCCGAGCGCCGCCGCGGCGTCGATGCACGCCCGGAGATGCGCGTGGTACCCCTCGCGCTCGGCGGGATCCGGGGCGAGGTTGTTGTCGTAGTACGCGAGCGCGGAGACGACGAGCCCGTTGTCGTCGAGCGCCTTCCGCACACGCTCCTGCTCGGCCTCGTCGAAGGCTTCGACCTTGATGTGGCTCGCCGTGAAGGGCCGATCGCCCAGCTGCGGCCAGGCGGCGAGCTCGAGCGCCTCGTAGCCGTTCCCCGCCGCCCACGCTGCGATGTCCTCCAGGCTGCGCTCCGGCATGCAGGCGGTCAGGAAGCCGAGCTTCACGACGCCACCGCCTGAGGTTCGCGGCTGGGCTCCACGTCGACCCACTCCTCGTCCCGGGAGGACGCGAGCACGGCGTCGGTGATCAGAGCAGCGCGCAGACCGTCCGCGAATGTCGGCGTCCCTTCCGGCAGCGCGCCGCCGCGAACCGCCTCGTAGAAATCGGCCACGAACGAGTCGAAGCAGTCCGCATAGCCCTGCGGATGGCCGCCGGGAAGCGACGCGAAGCGTGCCGCGGCCGGGGAGAGCGCAGCAGGGTCTCGGCGGAGGATCGTGAGCGACTCCCGCGTCCCGCACCACAGCTCCTCCGGATGCTCCTGGTCGAACGCGAGAGCCTCGTCGCTGCCGTCGAGCTCGATCCAGAGCCGGTTCTTGCGGCCGGCCGAGACCTGGCTCACGACGACGGACCCGATCGCGCCCGAGTCGGTCTCGAACTGAACGAGGGCGGCGTCCTCGGTCGTCACTGCGCGGCCGTCTCCGTCGCCTTCCCCCGCGCCGAACGCGCGCCGGCCCGGCTCCCCCACGCGCTCGGGGACCGCGGTCAGCAGCCGCGCCGAGAGTCGGGCGATGCGATGGCCGGAGACGAACTCGGCCAGGTCGCACCAGTGGGACCCGATGTCGGCGAACGCACGCGAGGCGCCGCCGAGCTCGTCGTCCACGCGCCAGTTCGTGTCGTCCGGCCGCAGGAGCCAGTCCTGGAGATAGGTGCCGTGCAGGAGATGCAGTGCCCCCGTCTGCCCGCTCCGGACCCGCTCGCGCGCTTCGCGAACGGTCGGGTAGTACCGGTAGACGAACGGAACGGCGGCGTGCAGCCCCGAGCTTGCGGCGGCATCGACGAGACGTTGGGCGCCGGCGGAGTCGGTCGCCAGCGGCTTCTCGCAGATCACGTGCTTGCCGGCCCACAGCGCCGCCTCGACAAGCGGGAGGTGCAGGTGGTTGGGCGTGCAGATGTGGACGACGTCGATGTCCGGGTTGCCCACCATCTCCTCGGCCGAGTCGAAGGCCCGGGCCGCACCGAGTTCGATCGCAGCCGAAGAGGCGGACTCCGGCGACGACGCTGCCACCCCGGCGAGCTCCGCGCCGGCCAGCCGGAGCGAGCGGGCATGCACCCTCCCGATGAACCCGGTGCCCGCAATCGCGGCCTGAAGCGCCATTCGGGAGAGGACGCTAAACCGAACTTAGTCCATCTGTCAAGCAAAAGTTGCTCGAAAGGAGGCGCGGCCATCGTGACTTCGTCCAACGGATGCGTTACTTTCAGCGAATGGTGACGAAGCCTTCGCCCGCCGTTTCATCACCGGCGAGCGCTGGTGCCCTCCTCCACCTGATCCGCGAAGAGGTCGCCGTCACCCGGGCGGACCTGGCCAGGGTGACCGGTCTCGCCCGCTCGACGGTGGCCCAACGAGTCGACACCCTGCTCGCGGAAGGGCTCGTCCACGACACCGGCGGCAGCGTCTCCACCGGCGGTCGGCCGCCGGCCGTGCTCGTGTTCAATCGCGACGCCGGGGTCGTCCTCGCCGCCGACCTGGGAGCAACGCATTCCCGCGTCGCGGTGAGCGACCTGATCGGGACGCCGCTCGCGGAGCGGGCAGGCGACCTCGACATCGGGGTCGGGCCGGAGCGCGCCCTCGAGTGGCTGGACGAGCGCTTCACCGAATTGCTCGACGAGGTCGGCCGGTCGCGAGACGAGGTCCGCGGGATCGGCGTCGGCGTCCCCGGCCCGGTCGAGTTCGCCAGCGGGCGGCCCGTCAACCCGCCGATCATGCCGGGCTGGGACGACTTCCCGATCCCGGAGTGGTTCGAGGGCCGCTACCCCGCGCCGGTGCTCGTCGACAACGACGTCAACATCATGGCCCGCGGCGAGCATCGGATGCATTGGCGCGAGACCGAGCACCTGCTCCTGATCAAGGTCGGCACGGGAATCGGCTGCGGCATCGTGGCCGACGGGCACATCCACCGCGGGGCCCGAGGGGCCGCCGGGCGACATCGGTCACATCCGGGCGACGATCAGCGAAGACGTCGTGTGCCGGTGCGGGAACATCGGCTGCCTGGAAGCGATTGCGGGCGGTCAGGCCCTCGCGGACAGGCTCGCCGCGCAGGGCGAGGACGCGAATCGGAGCCGCGACGTCGTCCGGCTCGTTCTGAGCGGCCACGCCGGAGCGATCCGGATGGTCCGCGACGCCGGCAGAACCCTGGGCGAGGTGCTGGCCGGCACCGTCAACTTCTTCAACCCGGCGGTGATCGTGATCGGCGGCGACATCGCCGAGGCGCACGCGCAGCTCCTGGCGGGCGTGCGGGAAGGGATCTTCAGCCGCTCGCTTCCCCTCGCGACCCGTGACCTGCGAATCGTCCCCTCACGGCTCGGCGACCGGGCAGGAGTGATCGGCGCGGCGACGATGGTGATCGAGCACGTCCTCTCCCCCGAGGCGGTCGACCGTTCGCTCGAACCGGCCGCCTGAGGTTCGTGCGCGCTCCGACGCGATGACCGAAATCCCGTACGTTCGTCAGCCTGCCGACTTCTCGAGGCCCGTCCGGTATGCGTACGGCCCTGACTCCTCTCGGCAACCGGGCGTCCCTCGCGGGACGATCCTCGACTACGCGTGGAGCGCGAGTCGTGTCTTCCCAGAAACCAGCCGCCGCTACTGGGTGTACGTCCCGGCGCAGTACGCAGCGTCGGAGCCGGCGTCGCTGATGGTCTTCCAGGACGGCCGCCTGTACCTCGATCCCGAGGGTGAGATGCGTGTCCCCGTCGTCTTCGACAACCTGATCCACCGCGGCGAGATGCCCGTGACCATCGGTGTCTTCGTCGACCCCGGCGAGCCCGAGAACCGGAACGCGGAATACGACGCATTCGACGACGCCTACGCGAACTTTCTGCTGACGGAGATCCTCCCGAACGTTCGAGACCGCTACGCGATCGCGGACGACCCCGACCAGTGGGCCATCGGCGGCGGGAGTAGCGGCGGGAGCTGCGCATTCACCGTCGCCTGGACGCAGCCCGATCGGTTCCGGCGAGTCCTGAGCTTCCTCGGGAGCTTCGCCCAGATCCGGGGCGGCAACCCGTACCCCGAGCTGATCCGCGACACGCCGATGAAACCGCTGCGGGTCTTCCTGCAAGCAGCGACACGCGATCTCAACTGGGATGCTGCCGAGCTCAACTGGCTCAGCGCCAACTTGCGCGTAGCCGCCGCCCTCGCCGAACGTGGCTACGACCTCCGCCTCGTTCTCGGAGACGGCGGCCACGACCCGAACCACGGCGGCGCGATCTTGCCGGATGCACTTCGCTGGCTCTGGCGAGGCGATTCCGGCTAGCGCAGCCCGCGGACCTCGTACGCGGCGACGGGGCGGGCGAAGCCCTTGAGCTCGAGGTCGCCCGCGGGCTCGGTCTCCACGGCCTCCTCCACAGCTGCGAACAGGCGCTGGCCGATCAGTGTCTGCCCCGCCGCCGCCCGGGTGCTCAGCCGGGAGGCGAGATTGGCCACCGGTCCGAGGACGCCGTAGTCGTAGCGACCCTCGAATCCGATGCGACCGATCGTTGCGTAGCCGGCCTCGATGCCGACTCCGAGTCCGAGCTCCGTACCGCGCTTGCGCCAGGCCTCGGCCAACCGCGCGAACCGCTCTTGCGCGGCGAGCGCGAGCCGGACGGCCTGCAGTTCGTGATCCGCGACCTCGAGCGGATCGTTGAAGAAGACCATCAGCCCGTCGCCTGCGAAGTGCTCGAGCGTCCCTTCGTAGGTCGGGATGAGGTCGCCGACCACCGCGTGGTACTCGCGTAGGACGTCGAACAGCTCTTCGGGGGCGGCCGTCTCGGCGAAGGCGGTGAAGCCGCGCAGATCGCAGAAGAGACAGGAGATGTAGGCCCGGTGCCCGGCCAGGAGCTGTTCGCCTTCCTTGCTCGAGATCAGCTCTGCAACCTGGGGAGACACGAAGCGGGCGAGCTCCGTCCGCTGCCGCTCGACCGCCTCCATCAGGCGCGCGTTCGCGACCGCGATCGCCGCCTGGTCGGCGAAGGTCTGAACGAGTGCGATGTGCTCGTCGGTGAACGGCTGCGGCTCGCGGCGGACGAGAACGACGACGCCGATGAGGTCTTCCTCGACCATGATCGGGACCGCGATGAGAGAGCGGTAGTACTCCGTCGGTCCGCCGTACGAGTACTCCGTGTCTTCACGTATGTCGGGGATGTGCACGGGCTCACGTGTCACCGCCGCCCGGCCGGCGGCCGTCGTGCGGTCGAGTCGGTGCGGATGCTGTCTGTCCCACTCGGCACCCTCCGCGTGGGTGTGGTGTGCCGCCACGTGGAGGAGCGCCTGCTCGAGCAGGTAGAGCGCGCCGTAATCGGCCCGGCAAAGCCTCTCGCAGGCCTCGACCACCTCGTCGAGGACCGGCTGGATCCCTGCCCTGCGGGCGACGGCGCGCAGGACACCGCTGATCGCGCGCTGCTGTTCGCGGACGTCCTCGAGCTGGCGAGCGAGCTCGGCGTCGTCGGAGGCCACGCTGACCATCCGGGCAGCTTAGGCGCCAGCCGCGGTGGCGAGCTTCCGGCTCGTCCAGATGAAATCGGGTCAGCCGGCGTCCTTGCGCGCCCGGCTCGGCGCGACTCGCGGCGGCTCGTCTGGCTGCTTGGGGTAGACGGGCGGCCACGGAGCGTCCATCAGACCGGAGGCACGGTCGCGCTCGTGGAGCTCGAGCAAGGGCTCGAGCGACTGCTCCTCGTCGTTGATCGCCTCCCACGGATCACCCTGGGCTGCGAGCCGCTTGGGCACGCTCTCGACGGTCAACTCGTCCGGGTGAAGCGCGTTGATCTCGTCCCAGGTCAGAGGCGCCGACACCTGGGCGCCGGGCCGGGCGCGTACCGACCACGCGCCGAAGACGGTCTTGTGCGGCGCGTTCTGGTTGTAGTCGATGAAGACGCGGCGGCCGCGCTCCTCCTTCCACCACGCCGCGGTGATCAGCTCGGGGCGGCGGCGCTCCAGCTCGCGGGCGGCGGCGACCGCTGCAGCCCTCACCTGGTACGAGTCCCAGCGCGGCTCGAGCCGGACGTAGACGTGGAGTCCGCGGTTCCCCGTCGTCTTCGGGTATCCGACGATCCCGAGCTCGTCCAGCAGGCGGCGCACCTCGACCGATGCGGCGCGAACGTCGTCGAAGTCGACTCCGGGCTGCGGATCGAGGTCGAGGCGCAGCTCGTCCGCGACGTCGGGCCGGTCCGCCAGATAGGGCCAGACGTGAAAGCCGAGGCAGGCGAGGTTGACCGCCCAGACCACGTGAGCCATGTCCGTGAGGACGAGCGCGCGGGAGGTCGTTCCGTTCGGCGTCGTGACGATCGTCGTGTCGAGCCAGTCGGGCGCACTCTCGGGAACGCGCTTCTGGAAGAACGAGCTGCCTTCCGCGCCGTGCGGGAAGCGCTGCATCAGCGTCGGCCGCCCGCCGGCAACGCGCAGGAGCGGCTCGGCGACGGCCAGGTAGTACTGGACGACGTCGAGCTTCGTCTCCCCCCGCTCCCGGAAGAAGACCTTGTCCGGGCTCGTAACCGTGATGCGGCGTCCCGCGACGTCGAGCCGGCGCTCCTCTGCCACCAGGCCCGAACCGTATCCGGAGCTGCGGCCTCCGGCGGGCCTTAGTTCGGGCGGGGCAACTGCGGCCTCTCTCGATCGCAGTCCGGCCGCGTCTATCAGTTCTGGCCGTACTCGTCGTGTCGACGGATCCACACCTGCCAGTCGTCGCCTTCGTCACGCCCCTGCGGCGCGCGGTCGAGGATCCCGTAGTAGCCCATCAGGAACTCGACGCCGCGGCCTGTGGTCGCGTAAGTCTGGTACACGGTGCCGTCGTCGAGGACGAATGCGCTGAAGCCAAAAACCTGGGTGAGGTAGCCCGTGACATCGGTTCCCGTCGACCTTGCGTTGTGGTCGACGATCGGCGGCGCTCCCGCCTCGAGCATCGGGACGATCGCCTCGCGCGTCTGCTCCTCGGTGTGTGAGTAGCCGAGGTCGAGGTTGAAGTCGCTGCCCGCCGACGAGACCCAGGGCATGCTCCAGCCCATCCGCCGCTTGTAGGCCTTCAGCTTCTCGAGCGGCGCCTGCGAGACGTACATCATGGTCACGTCGCGCGCGTGCAGGTGTGGGAGTGCGCCGTCGACGGTGTCTGCCATCGACGAGCACGTCGGGCAACCGACCTCGTAGCTCGGGCCGAACATGAAGTGGTAGACGAGGAGCTGCGAGCGACCTTCGAAGAGCTCCGGTAGCGTCCGCGTGCCCTCCTCGGTCTCGAGCCGGTACTCCTTTTCGACCGGAACCCAGGGCAGCTCGCGGCGCCGGCGCGCGAGCTCGTCGCCCATGCGTGTGTGCTCCTTCTCGCGTTGCAACAGCTCCTCGCGAGCCGCCTGCCATTCCTCGCGACTGCCGATCCTGTGATCCGTCATCGCGGCTCCCTCCTGTTCTTCGGAAACTTGCTCGTAACACTGCCTGGCTGCGTCGGCCTCCCGCGTAGCCGGGCGTCAGTTGGCGCCGTATTCGTAGGCGCCGATGTCGGGAGCACCGCGGCGGCGACGTCCGGTCCTGTCATGGCTCGGGGCGTGGCTGCGATTCGCCCTGTCGATCAGGAGCTGCGACCGCACCGTTGGGCGACCTCGCCGGTCGAGGTAGACGCGACCCCCCTTGTCTGAACGGGAGCACCTGTGGCCGCGGACGACCACGTTGGAGATCGATCCGCGCGCGCCGAAGCAGACGCGGCCCCAGGTCCGCAGGACGCTGATGACGTTGTTGGCGATCAGCGGCCGCTCGCGTCGGGAGTAGCCGCCGTATCGGTAGGCGCGGCTGATGCGAAGCGAGCCCTCATAACCGTCGATTCGCCTGAAGCCGGTCAGGATCGTGTTGTTGACGACCTCGACGAAGCGCGGCAGTCGATCGGAGCTTTTCGCGCCGACGATGAGCGCCATCCGCGACCGATATCCCCGGACTCGGGGGTCGGTCCCGACAAACACGTTGTTGGCGATCGAGACGTTGTCGACCGGGCCCGTAAGGGACAGCTGGGCGCCGCCGTACTTGTAGACGCCGAAGTGGTTGCTCTCCACGCGCAGCAACTTGCCCGCGAACAGCTGGATGAGATCCTGGTGGCCGCAGCGCACGCGGCCGAGGACGCGGAAATTGCACGGGAGGGCCCGCTCGAAGCGGTTCCGCCGGATCGTCAGGTTCGAGCCGAAGCGCCCGTGGATGAAGTCGCACCCAAGACAGTCGTGGAACCAGTTGTCCTCGACGGTGATGTGCTGCGTCCGCCGGAAGAGCATGAGGCAGTTCGACCACTCGACCGAGCGATCGCCGCAGTGCGTGAAGTTGCTACGGCGGATCCTCACGTTCCGCGAAGCCCATGCGGTCACCGACGCCGAGAGGCGCGTTCCCCACGCGCTGACGGTCAGCCGGTCCAGGTCGATGTCCTTGGAGTGGTTGACCTCGACGACCGCATGCTCCGCCCGCGGAGAGATGCTGACCCGGGACAGCGACACGCGCTTCGTGCGGTCGAACAGCACCCGCTCGATCCGCACACCCGGCCTCCCGATGATGCGAAGCCGGCGCCCGGAGCGCGGCGGCACTACGAGCCTGCGGTAGTGGTTTGGCTGCAGCCGGATCGTGCCACCCGAGCTCCTGAGCTTGGAAACCGCGGCCTGGAACTGCTTGTCGTTCCGCACGCGGATCGTCTTGCTCGCCGCAGGCTCGGCCGCGGGCGCCGCTGTCAGCACCACGATGCTGAGCAATGCGGATGCCGCTAACTGAGTTGCACTCATCCCGCGTCCCTGGATGACGCGAGTGTAAGACGGGTGGGGCGACGTGAGGGCCGAGCCAACCCACTAGCCCCTAAAGTGGGCGGCGATGGATAGCGACAGAGCACGCGAGCTCCTTCGCCGCGAGCGCGAGCGGATCGAAAGAGCGCTGGCCGGCGAGGCCCACGCACCCGACACCGAGCTGACCACGCGCGACCAACACCTGGGCGACCAGGGGACCGAGCTCCACGACGACGAGCTTGCCGCCGGTCTTCGGGACCAACTCGCCGCTGAGCTCGCCGACGTCGAGCGCGCCGAGGAACGTCTGGCACGGGGAACGTACGGCTTGTCGATCGAAAGCGGCGAGCCGATCGCCGACGACCGGCTCGAAGCGCACCCGACCGCCGAACGAACCACCGAAGAGCAGGCCCGGCTCGAGCGGTAGCCACAAGCCGCTCGCGTAGCGAGAGCGGAGTAGCCTAAGGCGATGGCCCAGCAGACCGGTGACCGCTCAGCCGAGACGCCGCCGCGCGGGGCGGGAGGATCGTCGCCGTCGCCGCCTCAGCGTCCCGGGTTCCGGCTCTCTCCCCGCTGGATCGTCTTCTTCCTCGCGGTGCTGGCACTCAACCTGTTCATCAGCACCCGGGCGATGGAACCCGAATCCCGGGTGCGCGTCCCGTACAGCCCGTTCTTCCTACAGCAGGTGAGGACGAGCAACGTCGAGGAGATCCGGTCGAAGGGCACCGACATCCAGGGCACCTTCGCGCGAAGGGTGAAGTTCGGGGACGCCGAGCCGACGACACGGTTCCGAACGGAGATTCCCGGCGTTCGCCAATACCGACGAGCTCTCCCAGCTGCTCCGGGAGAACGACGTCACCGTCAACGCCGAGCCGCTCGACACGGGCTCGCCGTGGTGGCAGACGCTGCTGGTCGGCTTCGCGCCGACGATCCTGTTCGTGGCCCTCCTCTTCTTCCTGTTCCGCCGGGCCGGGAACGTGCAGAACGCCCTCGGCGCGTTCGGACGGTCGCGTGCGCGCCGCTACGAGGCCACAGGAGACAAGGTGACCTTCGCGGACGTCGCCGGGATCGACGAGGCAAAGGATGAGCTCACCGAGGTGGTCGACTTCCTGCGCACCCCGGACAAGTACCGCAAGCTGGGCGGTCGGATCCCGCACGGCGTCCTGCTCTCCGGGCCGCCCGGGACGGGCAAGACGCTGCTCGCACGCGCGGTGGCCGGAGAGGCGAGCGTTCCGTTCTTCTCGCTGGCAGCGTCCGAGTTCGTCGAGGCGATCGTGGGGGTTGGAGCCGCCCGTGTCCGTGACCTCTTCAAGGAGGCCAAGGAGAACGCGCCGGCGATCGTCTTCATCGACGAGCTTGATGCAATCGGCCGCTCACGCACGAGCGGCGTGGCCGGCTTCAGCGGCGGCAACGACGAGCGCGAGCAGACGCTCAACCAGATCCTGACCGAGATGGACGGGTTCGACTCGGCGACGAGCGTGATCGTCCTCGGGGCCACGAACCGCCCCGACGTGCTCGACCAGGCACTCCTCCGGCCGGGACGGTTCGACCGCCGGGTCGCAGTCCAGCCGCCGGACCGTAACGGGCGCGAGGCGATCCTCCGAGTGCACACCCGCGGCGTCCCGCTCGGCCCCGACGTCGACCTCGCACGCATCGCCGCGACGACGCCGGGGATGGTGGGAGCCGACCTCGCCAACCTGGTGAACGAGGCCGCGCTCACTGCAGCGCGACGCGAGCACGACGTGGTCGAGGAAGCCGACTTCACCGATGCGCTCGAGCGGATCGTGCTCGGCGCGGAGCGCAAGGTGCTGCTGGGCCACGAGGATCGTCGGCGGACGGCCTACCACGAGGGCGGGCATGCGATCGTCGGGATGCTGACGCCCGGCGCGGATCCTGTGCGCAAGATCTCGATCATCCCCCGCGGGATGTCGCTGGGAGTGACGTTCTCAGCCCCCGACGCCGATCGCTTCAACTACCTGGAGCCGGAGATACTCGCGAAGATCAGAAGTGCCCTCGGTGGTCGCGCTGCGGAGGAGATCGTCTTCGGAGAGATCAGCACGGGCGCCGAGTCCGACCTCGAGCAGCTGACCGCGCTCGCCCGGCAGATGGTCGGACGCTGGGGCATGAGCGACGCGATCGGGCCGATCTCCGTGATCCCCCGCGACGGGTCGAGGCCGTTCCTCCCGGGCGGCGCCGAGGTGTCACCGGAGACCCAGAGGCTCCTCGACGACGAGGTGCGGCGCATCGTCGCCCAGGCGCACGAAGAGGTCGTCACCCTCCTGACGGAGAATCGGGCGCGGCTCGACGCGCTCGCGAGATGCACTGCTCGAGCACGAGACGCTGGACGAGGACGACGCCTATGCGGCCGCCGGCGTCACGCGAGCCCAGGCGACAATGGCCGGAGAGCTCGCTGCGGCGGCGCGCTCCACGACGTAGGAGCAGCTGCTAGTCCGGACGGGATCTCACTCAGCGGCGCCCGCCGCGAGTGTCGCGCGTGCTCCCGCTGCCCGCACCGCGGCGGAGAGGGTTGCGATGTCGTAGGCGCCGTAGTGGCGACGACCATTGATGAAGAACGTCGGCGTACCAGAAACGCCGCTCAGGTCGGCGCTGTCGACGTCGCCCGCGACCCGAGCGATGCCGGTGTGATCCATGATGGCCGCTGCGAAGCGCTCGAGATCGAGACCGAGCTGCTCGGCGTAGCCGAGAACGTCCTCGGGACCAAGTGCGTCCTGGTGCGCGAAGAGCATGTCGTGCATCTCCCAGAACGCCCCCTGCTCGGCGGCCGCTTCCGCTGCCTCGGCGGCAACCTGCGCATTCGGATGGACGTCGGTGAGGGGCAGGTGCCGCCAGACGTAGGCGACGTCGCCGAACTCCTGGAGCAGCTCGCGGACGACCGGCTCAGCTCGGCCGCAGTAGGGACACTCGAAGTCCCCGTACTCGACGACGGTGACCGGCGCCCGGGTCGGCCCCCGCACGTGGTCGCGCTCTGGGTCGACGTCGACGTAGAGATCGACGAGCGGCTCGCTGGTTCCCAGCAACGCCGTGATGCGGGTACGCCGAGGGAGGAGCGCGGTCGCCCGGAACAGCAGCCAGCTGAGAATCGCCGCCCCGAGGGCAGCGGTCACGATGCCGACCTTCGCCTCCTCCAGGGCCGCGCCGTCGAACGCGAGCGTGGCGATGAGCAACGAGACCGTGAATCCAATGCCGGAGATCGTGCCGGCGGCGCCGACGGCCACCCAACCCACGGGCGGCTGGAGCCGATTCCGGCTCAGCCGGGTCAGTAAGTACGTGCTGCCGAGAACCCCCACGGGCTTGCCCACGACGTAGCCGGCCACAATCGCGAGGGTGATGGACGAGCTGAACGCACGCGCCAGCAGATCTCCGTTGACCACGATGCCCGCATTCGCGAGCGCAAACAGCGGGACGATCACATAACTCGTCCAGGGGTGGAAGAGCCGTTGAAGCCGCTCGTTGGCCGGAGTCGCCGACCTGAGCTCCTTTCCCGCCACGCGTGCCAGCTCGGCTGTCGGCTGCTCGCGAAACTCGCGGAAGCGCTCCGTGGCACGTTCGAGACTCGACCGAGGCGGCGGCGACGCGTACGCCAGCAGGCCCATCGCAAGACCGATGACCAACGGCTCCACCCCCGACTTCAGCAGCGCGATCCAGGCGGCAACCCCGAGGAACAAACACGCCAGACCGGGCCGAACGCTGAACCTGCGGGCGAAAACAGCGGCCACGTAGAGGGCAATCGCCACGATCAGCGGCGGCATGCGAAGTGTCTCCGTGTAGACGGTCGCGATGACGAGCAGAGCGACGAGGTCGTCGACGATGACGATCGTGAGCATGAACGCGCGAAGCCGGTCGGGAAACCGCGGCCCGACGAGCGCGAGCAGGCCGAGGCCGAGGCGAGCAGCGCGGCCCTGCGGCTCAGCCGCATTTCGCCAAGCCCTCCTAGCCCGTGCCTGGGCCGGTCTCCGGCCAACTTCGAGCGCTCGCGCGAGGTCGGTGATCGAGAGAAGCCCGGCGAGGTGTCCGTCGTCGACCACGAGCCCACGATTTGCGTTCGGCACGGAAAGCTCCACCAACGCGTCGACGGCCTTCTCGTCCTCGGTGAGCAGCGGAACCTCGTCGAGCGGGATCATCGTGTCTCGCACGCGCCGTGTATCCCACTCCGAGCGGGGTACCGCGGAGACCGAGGCGAAGGCGAGGAGGCCGACCGGGCGGCCCCCGTCGAGGACGGGGTACGTGGTGAATCGGTGCGACCGGGCGACGTCGTCCATGAACCGCCCGATCGTGGCGTCGGCGTCGACGGTAATGGGGTCCCGCACCATCAGGTCGCGAACGCGCAGTCCGCCCAGCGCTTGCTCTGTCGCGACGTAGCGAGCCTCCGCCTTCGCGCCCTGAAGCAGGTACCAGCCGATGAACGCGAGCCAGGCGCCGCTGAACGACCCCTGGAAGACGAACATCACGAGGCCGAGCGCGATGAACAGGTAGCCGAAGCCCTGTCCGATCTCGGACGCGACGCGGGTCGCCCAGGCGTAATCGCCCTTGGCTCGCCAGAGCGCGGCGTGCAACACGCGGCCGCCGTCCAGCGGGGACGCGGGAAGGAGGTTGAAGGCGGCCAGGATGAGGTTGATGTAGCCGAGCCAGGCCGCGCCGGCCTCGACCTCGGCCGGCGGGTTCGCAAGCGCGATCAACACGAATACGACGCCCAGGCCGATCGAGACGAGCGGCCCGGAGACGGCAACTCGGAACTCGGCGCCGGCGCTCTCGAACCGATCTTTGAACTCCGCCACGCCGCCGAAGATCCAGAGCGTGATCGAGTCGACCTCGATCCCCTCGCGGCCGGCCACCCACGAGTGCCCGAGCTCGTGAAGCAGGATCGACGCCAGGAACAGCAGCGCCGCGACGACGGCTATCCCGAGATAGGTGCCGTCGGACAGGCCGGGGTTCTCCGAGGGGAGGACTCCATCCGCCAGCGACCAGACGATCAGGGCGAAGACCGCCAGCAGGCTCCAGTGAAGCCGGACCTCGACGCCGCCGAAGCGGCCGATCGTGAAGTTCCCGTCCATCGTCCGTTGTTTGCGTCTCGTCCCGCCGCCTTCGCTTGCGCGGCTGACTGCTTCGCTAGCCATCGCGGCCTCCTCTCGCGTGCTTTCGGTCATGTGAACGGAACTTTCGCTCCGTTGAGGATCCGTCGCGCCCGTGGAAGCAACTGGTCTGTCCCGGACCGAGCTACGCCGCGGCCGCGGCACTTGGGAGTGCCTCGCGGAGCTCTCTGCGCGAGTGGATGCCGAGCTTCATGAACACCTTCCGCAGATGCCATTCGACCGTGCGCGGGCTGAGGAACAGCTGTGCGCCGATCTCGGGGTTCGTATGACCGGAGGCGGCCAGTCGCGCGATCTGCTGCTCCTGCGGGGTGAGCTGGCCGCGGGTCCCGTCGGTGCGCTTGCGCACCGTCTCGCCGGTGGCCGCCAGTTCGCGGCGAGCCCGCTCGGCGAACCCGTTCGCCCCGAAGTCGGTCAACATCTCGTAGGCGGCGCGGAGCTCCTCGCGCGCGTCCACCCGCCTGCCTTCGCGCCGCAGCCATTCCCCGTAGAGAAGACGCGCGCGGGCGAAGGACAGCCGCACTCGCGTCCCTCCGAGTAGCTCGATCGCTTCGACGTATGCGGCCTCCGCCGTTCGGTCGTCGCCGATCAGAGCTCGCGAACGGGCCTCGAATCCGCGAGCCAGATCGGTCCCCGTCGCGCGCACTCGCTCCGCGAAGCGCTCGTGTGCGGCGACCGCCGCAGGGTGGTCGCCCGACCTCACGGCGGCCTCGATGAGCTCCGGCAGCGACCACGACCAGAGGTTGAGCTCATCGCCCACGCCCGCCTGCCGTGCCGCTTCGAACGCCCGCTCGTAGTGGCCGAGCCCGTTGTACAGCAGACCGGTCGCGTAGTGGCAGACGGCCTGGATCAGGCCGTGCCCGCGCGCGGTTGCCTCCGGCTCGATCGCCTTGATGAGCATCGACAACTCTGCTTCGTCGCCCCGGCATGCCGCGAGCATCACCCTCGTGAGATACGTCGGGTTGCCGGTTTTCGCGATGACCGCGTCGGATTCGCGAGCAACAACTCCGCGGCTTCCAGGTTGCCCTCGTGGATCCGCATGGCTGCGAGGTAGCCGAGCGAGATCGGCAGCACTCCGAAGAGGCCGTTCTCTCGTGCGAACCCGACGTGGCGGGTCGCGAGGACGTTCCAGGTCTCCTCGTCGAGCAGCTCGGCCGAGATCCGGGCGGCGATGCGCGTGCCGCGCAGCTCGCTCTCGTCCGGGTCCACGTGACTCGTGTCGCGAAACATGGCCACCGCACGCTTCAGGATCGGCGCGCCGGCCGAAAACCCGTCCGTGAACAGCACCGCGAGGCCGTCGACGAGGAGGTCGGTTCCGCTGGGCGGCTGCGGCCCGGGCGGCGCGGCACGCGCCGCCTCGGCCGCGACTACGACTCCGCCGCCGAAGCGACCAGCGGTGGACGCCGCCCACAGCGCCTCCAGGTAGGTGTCGCGCGCACGCGGAACATCGAGCGCCTCGAAGCGCCGTGCCGCGTCGAGGAGAAGCGGTACGGCGTCTGCGTCACGGTTGACGTCCGCCGCAATCTGCCCGCGCAGGCGCTGCGCCGCGGCACCGTCGAGCGCATCCAGCGGTCCCTGCGTGGCTGTCGCGACCAGAAGAGCGGCATCGTCGTGCATCCCGGCCAGCCGCTTCGCACCCGCCGCAGCAAGCGCGCGCTGCGCCCGGCGGTGCGGCTCGGGCGTCAGGTCCGACGCACGGGAGAGGAAGGCGGCTGCGGCGGCGAGACCTCCACGCTCCTGCGCCCGGCTCGCCGAGAGCTCCAGCTCCGCCGCAACGTCCTCGTCGGGCGCAAGCGCGGCGTGGGCCCGATGCCAGGCGCGGCGGTCGGGATCGACCTCGGGATCGGTGGCTGCGGCAAGCTCGCCATGCGCGCGCCGCCGCTCGTCCGGCGAGGCCGCACGGTAGACGGCCGACCGGAGGAGTGGATGGCGGAAGGTGATTCGCACGTCGACCTCGATCAGGTCGGCCTCTTCTGCCGGAGCGGCCGCCTCGACGGGTATGCCGAGGCTCGCGGCCGCCCGCCAGAGCAGCATCGGATCACCCACGGGCTCAGCGGCACCGACGAGCAGCAGCCGTTGTGTCTCCTCTGGTAGCCGGTCGACCCTGGCGCGAAAGCTCTCTTCGATGCGCCTCGCGAGCGGCAGCGGATCCGGCACGGCGAAACCGCCTGCATGGCTCGCAAAGGAGACGCCGCGAGGCAGCTCGAGCAGCGCGAGCGGGTTGCCGCGGCTCTCCGCGATGATCCGCTCGAGGACGCGCTCGTCCAGCGGCCCGAGGCTCGACGAGGCGAGCAGCTCGCGTGCGTCTTCCGGCGACAGCCCCCCGAGCCGCAGCTCCGGCAGTCCGTCCAGCTCGTCGAGCGCCCGGTCGTCGCGCTCTGCGAAGACGAGCAGGATCGATTCCGCGCCTAGCCGGCGCGCGACGAACGCAAGGACGAGCGCCGAGGCGTGGTCGAGCCAGTGGGCGTCGTCCACGAGGCAGACGAGTGGCTGCGCCTCCGCGACGTCGGACAAGAGCGTCAGCACCGCGAGGCCGACGAGGAACGGATCGGGACGACGGCCCGCGCTCACGCCGAATGCCGTCTGCAGCGCCTCGCCCTGCGGGGCCGGTAGCCGCTCCACGCGCTCGACGAACGGCAGGCAGAGCTGGTGGAGCGTCGCGAAGGGGAGCTCCATCTCCGACTCCACCCCTACGGCGCGGTCCAGACGACATCCGGCGCTCCGCGCGGCAACGTAGTCGAGGAGGGCGGTCTTGCCGCACCCGGGCTCGCCGCGCAGGACCAGCGTGCCGCTCCGGCCGCTGCGCACGGCGTCCAGCAGCTCGTCGAGCCCGGCGCACTCGCTCCCACGCCCGTAGAGCGTCGGTCCCCCCCGAGCCGTAGGGACCTGGACGGCCATCTACGAACCAGGATAAACCTTCGGCCTGCACAGGCAGAGTCGTGGGCCAGGGACAGACCAGGGACTCTCACTGGCGCGACGGGGCGGCCGCCGCGTGATTCTGGAGGCGTCCTTGCGCGAAGAGTCGCGCCAACACTCCGAGAAGGGAGTTCGTGCATGAGCACCACCGTCGAAACCGCCACCGAAATCCGTCCCTTCCAGCTCGAGATTCCACAGGAGCAGATCGACGACTTACGCCGACGCATCGCCGCGACGCGCTTGCCCAGCAAGGAGCTGGTCGAGGATCGGTCGCAGGGCGTGCAGCTCGCGACGATTCAGGAGCTCGCACGCTACTGGACGACCGAGTACGACTTCGGCCGGCTCGAGGCGAGGCTGAACGCGCTCCCGCAGTTCACGACCGAGATCGACGGGGTCGACATCCACTTCATCCACGTGCGCTCACCGCACGAGGACGCGATGCCGCTGATCATGACGCACGGCTGGCCCGGCTCGGTGATCGAGCTGCTCGACACCGTCGGTCCCCTGACGGACCCGACCTCGCACGGAGGCACTGCCGAGGACGCATTCCACCTGGTGCTGCCGTCCTTGCCCGGCTACGGCTTCTCGGGCGAGCCGACCGAGCTCGGCTGGGACGCCGACCGCATCGCACGCGCGTGGGCGGTGCTCATGGACCGCCTCGGCTACACGCGCTACGTCGCCCAGGGAGGCGACGTGGGCGCCTACGTCACCGACGCGATGGGCCGCCAAGCGCCCGAGGGGCTGCTCGGCATCCACCTCAACGTGCTCACCGCGGCGGTCGCTCTCAAGGACCAGCTGCCGGCGCAGTCCGAGCAGGAACGCGCGGCGCACGACGCGCTCACCACGTTCTTGACGGACGGCTTCGCCATCGTCCTGGAGCAGTCCACCCGGCCGCAGACGATCGGCTACTCCCTGCTGGATTCACCCGTCGGACTGGCGGCCTGGATGCTCGACCACGACACGGACAGCTACTACAAGATCTCCCGCGCGTTCGTCGACGGCGAGCCCGTGGGCAATCTCACCCGGGACAACATCGTCGACGACATCACGCTGTACTGGCTGACGGGAACCGGAGCGTCGGCCGCCCGGTGGTACTGGGAGTTCGGACGGGCCCAGGCCGCAGCCGGTGCGGCCGGCCAGGCTCCGCCGCCGGTCGCGGTTCCGGTCGGCTACACGAACTTCCCCGGCGAGGTCTTCCCTGCCCCGCGCAGCTGGGTCGAGGTGGTCTTCCCCGGCGTCGCCTACTTCAACGAGCCCGACAGGGGCGGCCACTTCGCCGCCTGGGAGGAGCCTCAGCTGTTCTCCGAAGAGGTCCGAGCGACGTTTCGACCGCTTCGGGAGGAGGCAGCGGCGTAGCTCGAACGAGAGGGGCGGCGCGCAGCGGGCGCGCCGCCCCTCTCTCATTGGAGGACCAGATGGCACAGGAGATCAACGCACTGGACGGCGCGGAAACGTGGACAACGTCGGCGAAGCGGTGACAGACATGCGCGTCAACCATTCTGAAGCGCGCTCGAGCACGTCGAGCAGCGTCTCCTAGCTCCAGCGCACGATCCCGTCGGCGCCTCGGTGCCGGTGGGCAGCGGCGAGGCATGAGAGCTCACTGGCAGAGCCCGCGAGCGTACGGAACACGCCGATCAGGCTTGTGCCTGCGCCGGTCTCCGGCCAACTTCGAGCGCTCGCGCGAGGTCGGTGATCGAGAGAAGCCCGGCGAGGTGTCCGTCGTCGACCACGAGCCCACGATTTGCGTTCGGCACGGAAAGCTCCACCAACGCGTCGACGGCCTTCTCGTCCTCGGTAAGCAGCGGAACCTCGTCGAGCGGGATCATCGTGTCTCGCACGCGCCGTGTATCCCACTCCGAGCGGGGTACCGCGGAGACCGAGGCGAAGGCGAGGAGGCCGACCGGGCGGCCCCCATCGAGGACGGGGTACGTGGTGAATCGGTGCGACCGGGCGACGTCGTCCATGAACCGCCCGATCGTGACGTCGGCGTCGACGGTAATGGGGTCCCGCACCATCAGGTCGCGAACGCGCAGTCCGCCCAGCGCTTGCTCTGTCGCAACGTAGCGAGCCTCCGCCTTCGCGCCCTGAAGCAGGTACCAGCCGATGAACGCGAGCCAGGCGCCGCTGAACGACCCCTGGAAGACGAACATCACGAGGCCGAGCGCGATGAACAGGTAGCCGAAGCCCTGTCCGATCTCGGACGCAACGCGGGTCGCCCAGGCGTAATCGCCCTTGGCTCGCCAGAGCGCGGCGTGCAACACGCGGCCGCCGTCCAGCGGGGACGCGGGAAGGAGGTTGAAGGCGGCCAGGATGAGGTTGATGTAGCCGAGCCAGGCCGCGCCGGCCTCGACCTCGGCCGGCGGGTTCGCAAGCGCGATCAACACGAATACGACGCCCAGTCCGATCGAGACGAGCGGCCCGGAGACGGCAACTCGGAACTCGGCGCCGGCGCTCTCGAACCGATCTTTGAACTCCGCCACGCCGCCGAATATCCAGAGCGTGATCGAGTCGACCTCGATCCCCTCGCGGCCGGCCACCCACGAGTGCCCGAGCTCGTGGAGCAGGATCGACGCCAGGAACAGCAGCGCCGCGACGACGGCGATCCCGAGGTAGGTGCCGTCGGACAGGCCGGGGTTCTCCGAGGGGAGGACTCCGTCCGCCAGCGACCAGACGATCAGGGCGAAGACCGCCAGCAGGCTCCAGTGAAGCCGGACCTCGACGCCGCCGAAGCGGCCGATCGTGAAGTTCCCGTCCATCGTCCGTTTGCGTTTCGTCTCGCCGCCGTCGCTCGGGCGGCTGAGTGCTTCGCTAGCCATCGCGCTCTCCTCTCGCGTGCTTTCGGTCAGGTGGATGCGGATCGAACTCTCGCTCCGCCGGGGATCCGTCGCGCCCGTGGAAGCCACTGGTCATCACCTGGGAGCTACGCCGGGCCCTGGGCGCTTGACGTCGACGCGCGGGCCCGTCCAAGATCGCCCGGGTGTTGGAGTCTGGCTTCCATCGTCTCGCGCTCGTCTTCGGTCTTGCCGCGGTCGCCGTCTGGGCTTACGTCTTCAACGAGTGGTGGGGCGGCGAGTGGTGGAGCCTTCTGCTCGCCATCGCTGCTGCGATTCCGGTCGGACTCGTCTTCTCGATCCTGCCATCGGTACTGCTCAGAAGGCTAAGGCACATGCGCCGCGTGAACGATGCCCTTCTCACGTGGGTCTTCATCTTCGGGGGGCTCGCGCTCGGGATCTACGGGTTGATCGCCTTCGAGGGTTCGACGCTTGCCATGGTCGCACTTGCCGGAGCCGAGATCTTCGGCGCGGGCATACGCGAGCGCTGATGCGGTCGGGCGGCTGCGGTACGTGCCACAAACGTGCCGCGTCGGCCAGGGACAGACCAGGGACTCTCACTGGCGCGACGGGGCGGCCGCCGCGTGATTCTGCTCTCGATGAGTAGCACCGTCGAAACCGCCACCGGGATCCGACCATTCCACGTCGACATTCCGGACGAGGCTCTGGAGGACCTTCGCCGCCGCGTTGCTGCCACGAGCTGGCCTGAGAAGGAGACAGTCGCCGATCACTCACAGGGCGTGCCGCTCGCCATGATCCAGAAGCTCGCGCGCTACTGGGCGACGGATTACGACTGGCGCGCGGTCGAGGCGGAGCTGAACGCTCTACCGCAGTTCATTACCGAGATCGACGGCTTGGACATCCACTTCATCCACGTCCGTTCGCAGCACGAAGACGCGCTGCCCCTCGTCGTCAATCACGGCTGGCCGGGGTCGATCATCGAGCAGCTGAAGATCGTCGATCGACTGACCGATCCCACGGTCCACGGCGGAAGCGCAGAGGACGCGTTCCATCTCGTGATTCCGTCGATGCCCGGCTACGGGTTCTCGGGGAAGCCGACGGGCACCGGTTGGGGCCCGGAGCGCATGGGGCGAGCCTGGGCGAAGCTGATGGAGCGCCTCGGCTACAGACGGTACGTCGCCCAGGGCGGCGACTGGGGTGCGTTCGTCGTCGACCAGATGGGTTTGCAGGCACCTGAGGGATTGCTCGCGATCCACACCAACATGCCCGCCACGGTTCCGGCTGACGTCGACAAGGCTTCCTTGGCCGGCGACCCGCCGCCATCCGGTCTGTCAGCCGAGGAACGACGCGCCTACGAGCAATTGATCAGGACGTACGCGCAGGTCGAGTACGCCAGGATGATGGCGGCGCGCCCGCAAACCCTCTACGGCATCGCGGATTCACCCGTCGGCCTCGCCGCCTGGCTTCTCGACCACAACGATGCTGACGGCCAGCCGGCCGCGGCCGTGGTCTCGGCCCTTGAACGGACCACGAGCGCCACGGGCGAACTGACGCGTGACGAGATCCTCGACAACATCACGCTCTACTGGCTGACGAACACAGGCGTCTCTGCGTCCCGTCTCTACTGGGAATACAAGGGCGGCTTCTTCAACGCCAAGGGCGTCTCCATCCCCGTTGCCGTCACCGTTTTTCCCGGGGAGCAGTATCAGGCGCCGCGGAGCTGGGCGGAGCGGGCGTACCCCAACCTCATCTACTTCAACGAAGTCGACAGGGGCGGCCACTTCGCCGCCTGGGAAGAGCCGGAGCTCTTCTCACACGAGCTGCGAGCGGCGTTCCGGTCGCTCCGAGAAAGGAGTTCCTCATGAGCACCACCGTCGAGACGGCCACCGAAATCCGTCCCTTCCAGCTCGACATTCCACAGGAGCAGATCGACGACTTGCGCCGGCGCATCGAGGCGACGCGCTGGCCCAGCAAGGAGCTCGTCGAGGATCGGTCGCAGGGCGTCCAGCTCGCGACGACCCGGGCGCTCGCCGACTACTGGGCGAACGAGTACGACCTCGGGCGCGTCGAGGCGCGGCTCAACGCGCTCCCGCAGTTCACGACCGAGATCGACGGAGTGGACATCCACTTCATCCACGTCCGGTCGCAGCACGAGGACGCGCTGCCGCTGATCATGACGCACGGCTGGCCCGGCTCGGTCATCGAGCTGCTCGAGACCATCGGCCCGCTGACCGACCCGACCGCGCACGGCGGGCAGGCCGGCGACGCGTTTCACCTGGTGCTGCCGTCCCTGCCCGGTTACGGGTTCTCCAGTGAGCCGGCCGAGCTCGGCTGGGACGCCGCCCGCACCGGACGCGCGTGGGCGGAGCTGATGCACCGCCTCGGCTATGACCGCTACGTCGCCCAGGGTGGCGACGTGGGTGCCCTCGTCACGGACCTGATGGGTCGCCAGGCAGTCGAGGGCTTGGTCGGCTACCACCTGAACCTGCTCACGGCGGTGCTCGCAATCGGCGATCAACTGCCCAGGGAATCCGAACAGGAACGCGCAGCGGCCGAAGCGCTCGCGACGGTCAAGGAGGACGGCTTCGGCTACTTCCTCGAGATGGCAACGCGGCCGCAGACGATCGGCTACTCCCTGCTGGATTCACCCGTCGGACTGGCGGCCTGGTTGCTCGATCACGACACGGACAGCTACTACAAGATCTCCCGCGCGTTCGTCGACGGGGAGCCCGTGGGCAATCTCACCCGGGAGACCATCGTCGACAACATCACGCTGTACTGGCTGACGGGCACCGCAGCGTCGGCAGCCCGGTCGTACTGGGAGGATGCACGAGCGCTGGCCGCAGCGCTTGCGAGCGGCCAGCCTCCTCCGGCGGTCACCGTGCCGGTCGGCTTCACGTCGTTCCCCGGCGAGATCTATGGGGCCGCCCCGCGCAGCTGGGTCGAGATCGTCTACCCGGACCTCGCGTACTTCAACGAGGTCGACAAGGGCGGCCACTTCGCCGCCTGGGAGGAGCCACAGCTCTTCTCGAGCGAGCTCCGGGCCGCGTTCAGGCCGCTTCGTTAGGGCTTGAAAGAAAGGTGGTGGAGCGATGAGCCTGTTCAGCACACGACGCGACACCGGAACGGCTGGGATACCCGTCGAAGGCCGCCTGCCGGCCTTCGACGGGGCGACCGGCTGGCTCAACTCGGAGCCGCTCACCGAGGCGGATCTTCGCGGGAAGGTCGTCCTCGTCGACTTCTGGACGTACACCTGCATCAACTGGCTTCGCACGCTCGGCTATGTCCGCGCCTGGGCCGAGAAGTACGCGGATCAGGGGTTCGTGCTGGTCGGCGTCCACACGCCGGAGTTCCCGTTCGAGCACGACGTCGACAACGTCCGCCGGGCCGCGAAGGACCTGGCCGTGGAGTTCCCGATCGCCATCGACAGCGACTACGCGATCTGGCGCGCGTTCAGCAACAGGTACTGGCCGGCCGTCTACATCGCCGACGCCGAAGGGCGAATCCGTCACCACCAGTTCGGCGAGGGCGGATACGACGAGTGCGAGCGGACGATCCAGCAGCTCCTGCGCGACGCCGGCCGGGACGGCGTCGGTGACGACCTGGTCTCCGTCGCGGGCGACGGTATCGAGGCGCAAGCGGACTGGACGACCTTGCAGACCCCCGAGACCTACCTCGGCGACGAGCAGGGCCACAATCTCGCGGATGGGGCTGATGAGCTCGAGCTGAACCAGTGGGCCCTGTCCGGCGACTGGACCGTGGAAGCGGGCGCGAGCGTGCTGAACGCCGCCGGCGGGCGGATCCGGTTCCGCTTCCACGCACGCGACGTCCACCTCGTTCTGCGGGCGCGCGACCCTGTGCCGTTCCGCGTGCTCCTGGACGGAGAGCCTCCTCGGTCCGCCCATGGGCTGGACGTGGACGAAGAGGGGCACGGAACGCTCGTCGAGCCGCGGCTCTACCAGCTGATCCGCCAGCCGGGGGCGATCCGCGACCGGACCTTCGAGATCACCTTCGACGCTCCCGGCGCCGAGGCCTACGCGTTCACGTTCGGCTAGTCGTGGACGAGCTGGTCGTTGTGGAAGTCGTCGGCACCCAAGGCGAGGCCGAGCTGCTGTCCTCCCTGCTCCAGAACGAAGGGATCCCTTCTAGCTATCGCGTCTCGAACTACGGCGCCGGCGCGGGCGACGGCCTGGCGGTGGGCGGGCCTCAGGAGGTCATCGTCCGGTCGGAGGACCTGGCCGCCGCACGGGAGATCCTGGCGAAGCGGTGATCGGCTGCCCTCCGAGAGGCTCGAACAAACTGAAAGGACCGCCATGAAGATCGTCGTCATCGGGGGAAGCGGGCTCATCGGCTCAAAGCTCGTCGACAAGCTCCGGGAGCAGGGCCACCAGGCGGTGCCGGCGTCGCCGGACTCGGGCGTCGACACGCTGACCGGCGAGGGACTTCCGGAAGCGCTCGCGGGCGCCCAGGTTGTCGTCGACGTGTCGAATGCGCCCGTCTTGGACGACGCGGCGGCGCTGGAGTTCTTCCAGACCTCGTCGCGCAACCTTCTCGCCGCAGGGGCTGCCGCCGGCGTAACCCACCACGTCGTCCTCTCGATCGTCGGCACCGACCGGCTACACGACAGCGGGTACTACCGCGCGAAGCTCGCCCAGGAGGAGGCGGTGAAGGGCGCAACTGTCCCTTACACGATCCTCCGCGCGACGCAGTTCTTCGAGTTCATCGGCCGCATCGCCGATTCGAACACGGACGGCGAGACGGTTCGTCTGCCGCCCGTTCTCGTTCAGCCCGAGGCGGCCGATGACGTCGCCGCAGCACTGGCAGAGGTCGCAGTGAGCCCACCCGTGAACGGCATCGTCGAGCTGGCGGGCCCCGAACGGTTCCGTCTCGACGAGCTCGCCCGACGCGTCCTCAGCGCGAACAACGACCCACGCCGGGTGACGGCCGACGTCCGCGCACGCTACTTCGGCGCGGAGCTCGACGACCACTCCCTGACCCCCGGCACCAACCCGCGCATCGCTCCGACCCGCTTCGAGGACTGGCTCAGCCGCTCCACGGCTGAGCAACAACGAACCGTGGGCGTGAAAGGAGCCTGACGAGAGCCTGATCTAATTCGCCGCATGCAGTTCGACCGGCACACGCTGGTGCTGCTCGTGCGTCCGCCCGATGCACCGGAGCTCACGGACGAGGAGGCGGCCGAGCTCCAGGATCGGCATCTCGCCTTCCGAGCCGATCTGCGCGACCGCGGCTACCTCATCGGCGGAGGGCCGCTCGTCGACCAGGACGACGAGCGCCTGCGCGGCATCTCGATCATGAGGTGCGACCCCGAGACGGCGCGCCGGCTCAGCAACGAGGACCCGGCGGTGCGGGCGGGCCGGCTCGCGGTCGAGGTGATGACCTGGATGGTTCCCGCGGGCAACGTCCGCTTCGAGAACGTGCCCGCGCCGCGGTCGATGGCCGAGGCGGCGGAGGACTGACGACCCCTGTCTACGCGGCTGCGGCTGACGGCTCGTGCCGGGGCCACTTCCAGGCGGTCGCGACGATCGTCAGCGTCAGCGCGATCTCGATGAGGCCGAACAGGAAGTAGTAGACCCAGTCCTCGCCGATGAGGTTGCTCACGTTGACGAGCGTGAACAGCAGGCCGAGCACGAGATTGACGGGGCGGTTGAGGGATGCGCGCAGGGTCAGCGACAGGGCGATCATCAGCGTCGGCACGATGACGATCAGAGAAGCGATCACGAGCGAGGACTGCGAGACGTCGAACGGGCCCAGCTTGCCGCTCTCGATGTCGGCGATCTCGCCCGGACGGAACAGCGACAGGATGTCCGCGTAGACGTAGAGCAGCATCATCGCCGTCCACAGGCCCGCGAGCTTTACCTTCACGCCGAGGCTGTGGTCGACAAGCGTTCGGTCTCCGTGGCGAGTGCCTGCCGATGTCGTCACGGCGGCGATTCTTATCAAAGGGAATCCGGGTTGCCATACCCGCAAGTGCTCCGCTCGCGCCGGCTGCGATCGCGCAACAATCCCTGTTGGGCGGAAGCGTTCGCGGCGCAGCGGGCGTCGGCGCCGAGAGCGGGAGGCTGAGCGTGGGTACTGCCGAAGCTGATCCGAAGGCCGGAGGGCTCGCCCGGCGGTTGCTCCTGGGGCGCGATCAGGAGCTGGAGCACCTCGACGAGATGATCGACCAGATCCGGAGGCGCGGAGGCGCCCTCGTCGTCCGTGGCGAGGCGGGAATCGGGAAGTCGGCGCTGCTGAGGGCCGTCGGGGAGCGGGCGCAGGAGCAAGGCGCGACGGTGGTGACGACGACGGGAACGCAGTCGGAGGCGCAGTTGGCCTTCGGAGGGCTCCATCAGCTACTGCTTCCGCTCGTCGACCGCCTCGATCAGCTTCCGGATCCGCAGCGGAGGGCGCTCGACATCGCCTTCGGCGTCACCGAGGGCGACCCGCCTGACGTCTTCCTGATCGGCCTCGCAACGCTCGGCGTGGTCACCGAGCGCGAGGCGGAGACACCGCTGCTGCTCGTGGTCGAGGATGCGCACTGGCTCGATCGGTCGTCGGCCGAGGTGCTGGCGTTCGTTGCGCGGCGGCTCGAGATGGAGCCGGTGATCCTGCTCTTCGCGGTTCGCGACGGCGTGCCAAGTGATCTCGACGAGGCCGGCCTCCCCGACCTCGCACTTGCCGGACTGGACGAAGACGCGTCGCGCACGCTCCTCGAGGTGAGCGGGCCCCGCCTGTCCGACGAGCTAAAGGGGCGGATCCTCGCGGAGGCGGCCGGAAATCCGCTTGCCCTGATCGAGCTCCCGGCTGCAACGGCGAATCTCGAGCTGACCAGCGCCCTGGAGCCACTGCCGCTGACGGCTCGGCTCGAGGCGGCGTTTGCGACGAGGCTCATCGCTCTCGACGACGACGTGCGAGCGCTGCTGCTGCTCGCGGCGGTCGATGACGGCGAGCTCGCCGAGCTGAGTCGCGCGGCCGAAGCGCTCCTCGGAACGCCGGTCGACGTCGACGATTGGAGGATGGCCGTCGCGTCCGGCCTTGGAACGCTCGACGCCGGCGGATTTCGGTTCCGGCACCCGTTGATCAGGTCGGCTGTCCATCAGGCTGCAACGGGCGAGCAACGCCGGCTGGCGCATGCTGCGCTCGCACGAACGCTGGCGGGCGATCCGGACCGGGCTGTCTGGCACCAGGCGGCGGCCGCGCAAGGGCCTGAAGAGGGGGTCGCTTCGGCTCTCGATGCTGCAGCAGATCGGGCGAGGTTTCGCGGTGGCCTCGACGTTGCGTTCGTGGCGCTGGAGCGGGCTGCCGAGCTAAGCGCAGATCCGCGGCTGCGCGCGCTGCGGCTTCTGCGGGCGGGCGACCTCGCGTACCAGCTCGGCCGCTCGGAGGAGGCGGTGCGGCTCCTTCGCGCAGCGCTCCAACTCGGGCGGCTTCCTGCTCACGAGGCCGCGAGGGCGTCGTTCGATCTCGAGACACTCACCAAAGCCTGGTCCGGCGCAGCCACGATCCGGCGCTTCGCGCACGTCGCCGAAGAACTCGCAGACCGCGGCGACGACCGGGGCGTCCTCGAAGCCCTCAATACGGTGTCGGCGCGCGCCTACTGGGACCAGCTGGACGACAGTACGAGGCAACACGTGTCGGCGATCGTCGACCGGCTCGCCGTGCCGGCCGACGATCCGCAGCGCCTGGCGGCGCTCGGGCTCATCGATGCGGTCCATCGGGGCCGGGAGGTCATCGCTCGGGTCGAGCAGATGTCTCCGGTTGACGTGCCCGGTCCCGAGCAGTCGATGGCCGTCGGTCGGGCCGCGATGGCTGTCTGGGCCGACAACCTCGCGGTTCCGTTCCTTCGCTCCGCGGTGGCGGGATTCCGGTCCGACGGCCGGCTGGCGCGGCTTGCCCAGTGCCTCATGTTCGAAGCCTGGACCGACATCAACTGCGGCGCGGTTCGCAGTGCGATCACCGGTGCGGCGGAGGCGGCAAGGCTTGCCGAGGAAACGCGCCAGCTCCATTACGTGTTCGCCGCGAAGCTTGCTCATGCCATCGCTGCCGCCGAGCGGGGCGAGGAGGAAACGGCCGATCATCTGATTGCCGAGGCCGAGGCGGCGCTGGTGCCGATGGGCGCCAACCCTCAGCTCTCGCTGGTCGCGTTTGCGCGCGGCCGAGCGGCTCTCGCAGCTGAGCGCCCAGGCGAGGCGTATCACGATCTTGCGCGCATGTTCGATCGCGCCGACGCTGCCTACGAGCCCTACGTCTGCGGCTGGGCGCTCGCCGATCTCGTCGATGCGGCCGTGCGCGGCGACGGCGACCTCGACCTCGTTCGCGGCTTCCTGAGCGAGTGGGAGGAGCTCGCGACGGACACAGGTGCGCCGCATCTCGAGGTTCAGCTGGCCTACGCGGCTGCGCTCCTTGCCGAGGGCGCGACCGCCGAGCAGCGTTTCCAGGTCGCGATGAGCTCGGGCGGGGGTTGGCCGTTCTACGCGGCCCGCACGCAGCTCGCGTACGGAGGGTGGCTGCGCCGACAGCGACGGGGCGGGGATTCGCGTACACCACTCCGCGAGGCCGCCCGGGCCTTCGACGCCCTCGGCCTGCGGTGCTTCGCCGAGCGCGCGCGGCGCGAGCTGCGTGCCTCCGGCGAGCGTGCGCGCCGTCGCGTTCCCGAGGCGTGGACCGAGCTGAGCCCCCAGGAGCTTCAGATCGCGCAGCTGGCGGCCGAGGGCCTCTCGAACCGCGAGATCGGCGAGCGGCTCTATCTCTCGCACCGAACCGTCAGCACACACCTGCACCGACTCTTTCCGAAGCTCGGCATCACGTCGCGCACACAACTCCGTGACGCGCTCGAGCCACAGCACGTCTCGTAGCGCACCACCGTCATTTGACGTACGCGACCGTGCGGACGGAGGGCTAGCTTCGAGTCCGTTCTTGCAATCCGGAGGGAGATCTCATGCTCTACGGCTCGATCGTCAAGAAGAGAATCCGCCAGGCCTTCGACGACGTGAACAACCGTCGCTGGGACGAGCTGATGAGCTCGATCGCCCCAAGAGTCCATCACCGCTTCGGCGGCGTCCATGCGATTGGTGGTGAGCGCCACGACAGCGAGACTCTGCGACTGTGGTTCGAGCGCCTGGCGCGCGTCTTGCCCAATCTGCGGCTCGAGATCAACAACATCTGGGTGAAAGGCCCGCCGTGGCACACCATGGTGTTCGTGCAGTGGGACGGGACCGCCACGCTGCTGAACGGCGGCGGGTACTTCCAACACGCCATTCACGTGATCACCCTGCGCTGGGGCAAGATCGCCGCACTCGACGTCTTCGAGGATTCGCAAGAAGTCGCCCGCGCGCTTGCCGTCCAAGCTGAAGCCGGCCTCGAAGAGGCCGTCGCCGAGCCAATCCTGAGCTAGTCCTCTCGAGCCACCGAACGGCTCGACGCACGTAACACCGTCATTCGACGTACGCGACTCGTGGCGACAGAGACCTAGCTTCGCGGACGTCGCAAGAGCTCGAGAAAGGAGAGTGAGATGCCGCGGATCACAGTCGGAACGGAGAACAGTGCTCCGATCGAGATCCACTACGAGGACCACGGCAGCGGAGATCCCGTCGTGATGGTGCACGGGTATCCGCTGAACGGGAACTCGTGGGAGCGCCAGGAACGGGAGCTGCTGGCACGAGGCTTCCGCGTGATCACCTACGACCGCCGAGGATTCGGCCGTTCCAGCCAACCCACCACCGGCTACGACTACAACACCTTCGCGGCCGACCTGAACGACCTGCTCGAGCATCTCGACCTCGGCGGCGTCGTCCTCGTCGGGTTCTCGATGGGGACGGGCGAGGTGACGCGCTACCTCGGGACGTACGGCTCAAGTCGGGTACGGAAGGCCGCGCTGCTCGCCGCGATCCCCCCGTTCCTGCTGAGGACCGACGACAACCCCGAAGGCGTCGACAGGCAGGTGTTCGACGACATCAAGGCGGCGATCGTCAAGGACCGCTACGCGTACCTCAAGGACTTCCTGGACAACTTCTACAACGTCGACAAGCTCATGGCGGACCGCATCAGCGAGCCCGCCTGGCAGGCGAGCTTCGATGTCGCCGCCGGCAGCTCACCGTTAGCGACGTACGCGTGCGTCGACGCCTGGCTGACCGACTTCCGACGCGACCTGCCGAAGATCGACGTCCCGGTGCTGGTCGTCCACGGCACCGAGGACAGGATCCTCCCGTACGAGTCGACCGCGGCGCGGCTGCCTGCGCTGATGGACGACGTCGAGCTCGTGACGATCGAGGGAGGGCCCCATAACATCGCGTGGACGCACCCGGACGAGGTCAACAAGGCACTGCTCGAGTTCGTCGGCGCGCCTGTCCCCGCGTGATTCGAGCGACGAGATGGGAGGAGAAATGGCTGCGAAACGAGTCTTGATCATCACGAACGAGTTTGTTGCGAATCCCGCCGAAGTCCCCGAAGTGATTCAGCAACAGGTGCGCGACGCCGAGGCCGTACGTGTAATCGCCCCGGCGCTGACGAGCAGGCTGCACACGTGGGTCTCCGACATCGACGCCGAGTACCGCGAAGCGGACGACCGAATGCGGATGCTCGTGACCGGCATCGCCGATTCGGGCCCGGCCGTCAGCGGCCGAGTCGGAGACGAAGACCCCCTCCAGGCCGTAGCCGACGCTCTCGTGACGTTCCCGGCGGATGCGCTGATCCTCGGCGTGCATGCCGCCGACGACGCCAACTGGCGCGAACGACGGTTCAGCAAGAAGGTACGCGAGCGGTTCGGCCTGCCTGTCACCGAGGTGATGCTCGACCGCGAGGGGCAGGTTCTCTCGGTCACGACCGAGTAGCCGCCTGAGACGAGAGATCGATGCCCGATCAGCCGTACCTCCCACGTGACGCTGAACGCACCGAGCGACGAGATCGACCTCGAAGCCTGGCTCTTCGGGCTCTCTGATCCCGAGTACCAGGCCTGCGCCAGAGGCCACCACGGTGCGGGCGTGTTCGACGACGAGCAGGGGCGCGGCATGATCAACGTCGAGTCGATCGGCGGCAACCTGATCGTCCAGCACTACCGGTCCGTCCACGCTGACCGGTCGTTGGTAGAGATGTACTCGCCCGCAAGCCGGGTGTACCTCTTCCACCTCGTCCCCGTCGCCGCCGGCGTGAAATGGACGCTTGAAGCGACACGGATGGCCGGCACAGCCTCGGGCTTCGCCTGCACCGTGCAAGTCCACCTCGCCCCCGTCCTCGAACTATTGGCCCGACTCAGCTTCCTCGGCTACTTCCTCGGAAACCACGTCGACGAAGAAGCCCAAGGCTTCGCCGCCGACATCACCCGCAAACACCACCAAACCAACCCACGCGCTCTGAGAACGACGCTCGAATGAGTTCCCCGAGCCTCGAGGAGACCCGTAAGGAGCCGTCATCCCGCCACCTGTTGCCCCAGTGGACGAAGCACGTCCTCAAGAGGAGGGGCCGGATGGTCGACCTCATCACCCCCGACCTGCTCGTCCCTCAACCACACGAGCTCGTCCTCCGGAACGGGGCGCCGGACACGATCGCCGGCTGGAAGGCGCTGGCCAACGGTCTCCTGACCAACCAGTCCTGCGTCTTCCACCGCAACCTGGAGATCTCGTCACGCTACGCCTGGATCTACAAGCTCCTGCCCGCCTGCTTCAAGTGGGCCGGGATGGCGGCGTTCGCGTCGCACCACGTCCGGCTCGCCTTCTTTCCCTTCAGGCTGGACGCCAATCGCACCGGCTACGTGGACATCCCGCACAGCCTGGGTCGCCGGAGAGCGCTGCTGTTGGAAGACGTGAACACGATCCGCGCGACGAACAACGCCATCTTCGACGACATCTTCTGGGTGCACCTCGCGTACGGCACCGCCGAAGACGGGATCGAACGTCTACGCGCTCTCCTGGGAGCGGAGCGTCACTACGCTCCCGTCCTCTCTGGCTTCGAGGCGATCGACCGAGGACGCCGTCTCCTGGAGGACGGGACGGCGCCCGCGGAGGCTCGACGGACGGCCGAGAATCTCATCTGGGAGGGCAACGTCCAGCTCCTGGAGCACGAGCAGCGCGCCTTGGTGCAACCCAACTTCGATCGCCTCTCGCGCTCGTTCGCCAGGCTCTTCTCCATCGGCTCGGCCCTGAGCTTCGAGGTGCGTGGAGTGCGTCAGGAGGTGTCGTACTTCACGTCGTTCTACCTCTCCTCGCTCCCACGAGGGATCTCGCATCTGCGTGCGCGAGCGTGGCCGAGGATCACCTGCTTCGACGACCGCTGGCGTTGGATCGTGATGAGCATCGTCCCCCGCTTCCGGAGATTCGATACCGACGTGCGCCTGGTCGACGCTTGCTTGCGCCGCATCTTCGACGAAGCGCGCGACTACGCGTCGAACCCCTGCGTCCTACCGCGTTCACCGCAGACGGAAGAGCCGGCCGCTACTTCGTCAGCGTTGCCCGGACCGCATTTGACGGGCGTCTGACCCTCCCGACCAAAATCCGACCACACACTGATCGAGGCCCCGGAGACGGGGCCTCTTTCGTGCTCAAACCGCATGGTTGAGAGATGGAGCTAGCCGGACTCGAACCGGCGACCTCCTGGGTGCGATAACGGCGGAACGCCGCCAGGTGAAGCAGAATTCGGCCCTCCCGAGCCACGCCGGCTGCGCTTAAGTCACGCGAAGTTCGATCAGTTAGGTAGCACCGACGGTAGAACGGCGCGGGCCGCGCCAGGCCTCCGTGCGCGTCACTAACCCGGCGAAATCGGTGGTCTGGAGCGTGACGCGCGGAGCGGGCGTCGTCTTCCGCCAGCAGCTTGATGACCACGAAGAAATCACGACGGTCCTGGGCCCGGCAGACCCACCGGCTCGACGAGATCGAAAGCCAGCCCCACGCACCGGGTCCTGCGCCCGGATAGACGCGCCGAGCCACCCAGGTCCACGTCGAGCCATCGAACCAGCGTGCGCGGCGGAAGTAGCGGACGACGCGAACGCCCTCCCGCGGAATTGCCTGATCGTCGACGTAGAACGGATGCCAGGGCTCGAGGATCCGGCCATGGGCATGCGCGCCGATAAGGCCGAAGCTGTGATCTCCATCTTTCCGCGCCGGAACACGAAGTCGCTCGCCGAGGTCCCTATCGGGACGAGTGGGATCCAGTTGTCGGGCACCGAGTTCCCGAGGATGTACTCGATCTTAGGTGCGTCAGGCGCGGGCTCCGGAGACGGCGGCGTTGCGGCCTGAAGCTCCGCGAGCCTCTGGAAGTACGGCTCGTATCCGTCCAGCGGAGTGTCGAGCGGGCCCTGGATCGTCCGCTCGATGCCCCAGCCCATCGCGGCCATCTCGTCGCGGACGAAGAGCACGTCTTCGACCTCGGGCCCGTCCATGACCGGGCCAAGGGACGGGGGAAGGAAGAGAAAGTCCCCCACCATCCCCTCCGCGCTCGCGATCTTGAACATCGACCAGCGCTCCTCGCCCTGGGGGGCGACCTGCTCGGTCGGGCGGATCAGTGTGCGAACGCCGAAGGTGTCAGTCACGACGAGCGCGCGCACGCGGGAGATCGAGCCAATCTCGAGCGGCAGCGGCAACTCGAACCAGTCGTTGCCGTACACGAGCGCGAAGTCGATCACTGCGAGCTTCGCCAGGTCGACGTGCTCGGTATCGAGCTCCCCGAAGTCGGTCGTGCCGAGCTCGAAGTTCCACCAGCGGGGGTTCGGCATGCCGCGGAAGGTCACGTTCTGCGGCAGGAACGTCCACTCGTCGGCCTGGGCTGCGGGCGCGGGCGCCGAGAGCAACGGATCCGCGCCGTGCGTGAACGAGTGCCACTCGATCGCGTCTCCCAGGAACTCGGGCGCATGGAGAGCCAAGTCTCCGGACGACAACGAGAACGTGTAGTGGAGCTCGTCTGGAACCCACGGCGAGCTCTGTTCCGGCTCGACGTAGGTGCCTCGTCGGTACGCGACGAACGCCGTTAGGGCCGCGGAAGCTTGCCCCGCGCTCGACGGCCGCGCAGGGACGTTGTTGGGAGCGTCCTTTGCCGCGTCATAGAGCTTGTTGCCGTCGACCACACGCCCAGCCGCGGCGATGCGAAGCTCGGCCGCGGCTGGATCGCGGGGCTCGTCGCCTACGGCGGTGTTGTCGACCGGATACGCGGCACGGAAGTCGAGCGTGAGCTGGTCGACCGCAGCGTCACCGAGCGTCGTCCGTAAGCCGTCGAGGAGCGTCTCGAATCTCAGGCCCAGCTGCACGGCGCCCCGAAGCCCCAGTGCAACCTCCTCGGGCTCGACATGCGCCTCGAGTGGACGTCCGACGGGTAGCGACGTAGCCGGGCCGCTGGACGACGGTCGATAGCCGTTCACAGGCGCCGACTCGAACGCAATCGTGGCACTCACCGGAGAGCCGCCGTTCGACGCGGTCAGCTCGCCGAGGTCGTACTGACGAGCGAGGAGCCACATGGGGTCGCGAATGCGGGCCTGGAGACCGCCGAGCAGGGGGTCGGGTGGAATTTGCTTCGGTTCTCGTCGGAGCTTTGTCTCCTGCGGAAGCGGCTCGAGCCGGTGCCAGAACGTGATCGAGGGCATCAGTTGATGTCTATGAACTCGGCCGAGACTGCGTCGCGGCTCGGGTTGAAGGCGAAGTACAACGCTGGAAGGAGCTGCCCAGACGGGAAATACCGATCGAGAGCGGGATGCTTTCTGGGATGTATTGGAACTGGGAGTACGTCGCGTAGTCGTGCGAACGCTGCTTGACGAAGTCGAGCGTCTCGTACACGACCGAGGCGAGCAGGTCTTCGTCCCAGTTCTCGCGGCCGTCGGGGCAGACGGCGAGCAGCAGCGTCTGGGGGGCCATCGCGATTCGGCTGGTCGTAGTTGAAGGCGAGCCCGGTGGTCTGCGTTGCGATCGGAATACGTTCGGGCCACTCGTCGAGCAGCAGGCCGCTGTGCGGCGCCGAAGCGCTGTACGGCGTGCCCAGCTCGAGCCGCGAAGGCGACGCGGCCCGGCTCCGGCTTGGCGCCGGCCGGTGTCTCGAGCCCACCCAGCGGTCGGAAGCCTTGTAGGGAAGCTGCCCGAGCGTCGTGTCGGCTGGCTGCCGCCGACCGATCAGACGGCGTAGGTCGTTGAGTGCGCCCGTCCTGGCAATCCCCGCTCGGACGTGAGTCAGACGCTGGAACCACCGGGCGACAGCATGTTCCTCTCCGGCGGGAACGAGGCTCGATGATGCAGCGAGGACCTGCGTCAGCCCGGCGCTTCCAGATCGTGACCGTCGGGGGCGTAAAGCGGGGCAGCGCGACGAAGCCGGGGCCGAGCATCTCCAAGAGCTCGAGGAGGTGGTCGCGAAGGGCTCCAGGTGAGGCCTCGGCGCGGTTGACCGTCGCGTCGAATGCCTGGGCTGCGGCATAGCGACGGTCGATCTCCTTGATCACGTCGGCGGCTTGCGCCTTGAGCTCCGTCACGGCCGCCGCATTGCTTCGCCGGGTTCGCGGAATGGCGCCCGGTACGCCGTAGAGGCTCGCGGTCAGCAAGTGTGTCCGCAGGTCGTCGATCGTGGCGGTCGTCGCGGCGGCTGCCGCAGAAGCGAGGTCGCCGCGGACGGTGTCTAGCCCGTCGAACGCGTTGTCGGCGCGAGTCTCGAGCTCCGTGGTGTCGGTCGAGCCGCCGTGGCGGGCGGCATCGAGCTGGGGCTCGCTCAGATCCTGGGGGCCAAGCGCTCGACGCCGCCGACGAGGTCTCGCGCCGACCGTGCGATCGCGAGGAGCTCGGGGAAGCCGTACTCGTCCTCGGCCCAGCCGGGCTGCCGAGCGAACACGATCTCCACCTCCGTGGTTTGCGCCGGAAGCCCGAGGGCATAAGGGAGGTATAGGTGGTTTTGGGTTAATTGGGTAAGGGTGGAGAGCCCGTCGAGCACATTGGGTGCAGCGACGAGATCCGGGCGCGCGTTCGTCTTCGTCAGCTTCTCGGCGACGAGCGGATACCGGTTGCGGAAGGGCCCGATGAACTCGGCACGGCCTTGTCGGCGGAGGGCGGACTCGAAGCGATAACCGAGCAGCGCACCGAGCGGTTGCCCGGCACGGACGCCGTCGAGGCACCACAGAGCACGCCGGACGCGACGCGACGAGAGGTCGATCGAAAACTCGTGGTGGAGCCGCGGCGCGCGAGGTGACCGTTGCGCAGCACCGCGGCAACCCGCGCCTGTGCGAGCGAAGGCGCGTGGATGAAGCCGCCGCCGCCTGGACCGGGATCGAGCACGGGCGGAGGCGCCGGGGCCTCCGGCACCCGAACGCGCCGCATCTCATCGACCTCATCGACGGCGATCTTCTCCGTGCCGGCGACCACGGACTGCTCGGTTTCCGGGCGAACGTTGAGGAGCACCCCGAATCCGCCGACGTGGCAGCCGTAGCGGGAACCCCCGTCCGGATCTCGTCGGCGAGCCAGTAGGTGCGTGGCGATCGAGGTCGCCCACGCGTCGTACCGGTGGCTACAGGCATCGAGCGTCTCCGTGAAGAGGCGCTCGAGCTCGGCGCTCGGGAGGGTCGCCAGCCAGTCGAGCGCGGCGCGGAACTCGGCCAGCTGAACGAGCTCGTCGGAAGGCTCGGACAAGCCTTCGAGGTACTCCCCGATTGCCTGCCCCCGGCCGCCGTAGCCGGGAACATGGGTCTCCAGAAGCCGGTAGGCCGTCATCGTCGGCTCACCGTCGCGAACATCGACGAGCTCCGCTTCCCGGAGCTCCGCCGGCAGGACGACCTCGGCCGCGATGCTCAGTTGCCCCGCGAGCTCGACATAGGTTAGAAGTGCCCCTTGCCGCAGAACCTTGTAGAGCAGGGAGGTCGGTGCGGTACCCCCCGGGTAGCTCTCGCCGTCGTCTCGGAGCTGCGCGATGGTCGCGCCGCGGATCCAGTTGATGTAGTTGCCCTGCGTCCCGTCCGGTCTGGCGAACGTGGCGGCGAGCGGCTGCGTCTCCGATACGGGCTCCGGTTGGACGAGGTGTAGCCGAGCGTTGCGGGCCAGACTGCGCTCGCCATCGCCTGAGCGTTGAGCTGGTCGGTTCCGTCGGCGTGCTCGACGTGCTCGAACGTCGTTTCGAAGATGCCGAGCGCTTCCGCGGCCTCGCGCCCGTCGACGAGGTTGAGCGTCTGCTCGCGCTCGACGCGGAAGCTCCGGTCGAAGCCGGGGTCACGGTCGCTGTAGCCCGAAGGCACGCCGGGTGTGTTGTTCGTCGGCGTGCCCTGGCGCACGAAGGCGAGCCCGTCCGTGTAGTGGTGAGCGTCGAAGAGCTCCATGAGGCGAAGTGCCCCCGCGACGGGCCCATGACGGCTCAGCCCGATGACGACGACCTCGTCGATCCCGCCGCTCAGCGTGAAGTCCGTGATGGGAATCCGCAGCGCCATTCCCGCCTCGACGGCTTCTTCGAAGTCGATCATCCACCGCGTTCCGTCGTCGACCTGAAGCTCCTTGGAATCGGTCGGCGTCGGAGCGTTCGGGTCTGGGTTCGGACCTACTTGCAGGGGCCGGCGAATGGGCTTCCCGAGTGCGACGTCCTGCCGCCGCCCGTGGTTTCGGTAGAGGTAGACGGCCCAGCGCTCGGGGAGGCAGGCTGCGAGAGGCGGCTGCTCCCAAGAGCTGCTGCGCGACGGCGTGGACGGGTAGGTGGGCGCGGGCGAGGGCTGTGTGTCCTCCGGCGTCGGCGCCGCCGGCATCGTGGCGAGGTTCGTCGGCTCGAGCCGCTTCGCGATCCACGCCGCGCGCTCAGCGCCGAACCGTGTCGCCAGGAGGCGCCAGGGCTGCTTCGTGTCCTCTACGCTCGCGTTGGCGCCGAGCCGCCACAGGGCGTCCCAGTGTTCGATTCCGGCGGCGCGCTCGTCTGCCGTGAGCTCCGCCTCGTGGGAGTGCACGTGGAACTGATCGGGATACACACGGAGCAGGAGGGTCAATGCGTCTCCGTCTTTGCGCAACCGCGCCTCCAGCCGAACCGGTAGGAGAACCGCCGGGACCTGGGCGGTCAGCGTCGGCTTGCCTGTGAGCGGCCCGCTCCGCCCGAGCACGAACGAAGAGAACCCGTCGGTGGGAACCTGGGGCGACATTACCGGCAGCATCAGCTCTGCGTGGATCGCGATCCGAGCCGGGCGGTTGAGCAGCACGAAGGCCGTCTGAGCCGCATCTCGGTTCCATCCGTTCTGAGCGTCGCCGGGGTTGTCGGATCCCTCCACGATCGTGACGTTCTGGGGCGGCGTCGCCGCGGGCAGGAACGTGAGCTGGTCGAGGGCGTTCGAGCTCGGTGCGAAGTTGGCCCAGCTGAGCTCGTTCCACTGGTCGACGGCCGGGACGGCATAGGGGTCGGGCGACGGCTCGAGCCCGAAGCGGGGCTCGCCCGGGTTCTGCTGGAAGACGAAGAACCACCCCTGTGGCCGGCCCGACTGGGCCGAGCCGCGCGCCGTGGCGGCATCGAGGTCGAAGCCGATCAGCGTGACGTCGGGCGAAAGCGTCGCCTTGAATAGCGGATGGAGCTCCTTGGCGCCCAGCGCTCGCTTGCCGTTTTGAAGCACGGCTTCGGCCGCGTAGATGACGGCGTTCGGGTACCGGAGCAGCAGTTCCCCGCGAACGAGGAGGACGAGGTTGTTGGGAACCGGCGCCGGCCGGTTCTCGTTGAAGCCGAGCGCCCGGGTCCGCGGCCATTCATGGATGCGCGGAATATCTTTCAGTCGCTCGCGAAGCTGCTCGGGATCCGTTGGATCGTTCGCCGTCGGGACATATCCGCGAACGTCCCAGAACTGGCGGAAGTAGCTCCCCCGCTGGTCGGTGGGGTAGTTGTCGAAGAGCAGGTGCTGCGCGAACGTGTGGTTCAGGCCGACCATGTAGGCCTCTATGAACGCGTGGTTCTCCTCCGTCAGCCCGAGCGTCTCGGGCGGAACGTTCTCCAGCCCCGGGAGCAGGAAGTCCTGGGAAAGATCGCGGAGCGGCTCGTACATCGGCTGCGGGAACTCGGGCGCGCCCATGATCTGGTCGAGAGGATCGCCGCGGTTGTCCCAATCGACGATGTCACCGACCTCGACGCTCACGCGCCCGCCGATCCGGGCCGGAACCGTCGTCTCGGGGTCGAGTCGGCCGACGATGCCGGTCGCGAGGTCACCGAGATCGAGTGCCTCGAGCTGCGGCGGGTCGACTGGCGTCGCCTGGAGGACGCGTGTTGCCTCTCTGCTCGCGGCTCTGAAACGGGCAGCCTCGGCCGAATCGACACCGGGCGTGCCCGGCACGGTCGACGGCGGCGTGCCGCCGGGCTCGGCAGCCCTGAAATCGGGCGCCGGCGGAGCGGCAGCCACTGCGTCCGGCGTCAGTGCGTTGAGGCGTAGCCGCTCGGCCGTCTCGAAGGTGGGTCGGTACGCGCGTGTGACGCCGGCGAGGGCGAGGAGCGCACCGCCGACGACCACGGCGAGGATCGCCGCCGCCGGCCACCAGCCCAGCACGGCCCCGAGGATGAGGATCAGCGCCGCGATCAGGAGCGCGAGGGCGAGCAGGATCCAGAACGCGTGCCGAAGGTAGGGCCGTAGCCAGAGCGGGATCCAGCTCGGGTAGAAGCTGTCAGCGACGTCTTCGAGGGAAATCACGCGGCCTGGAGGCGGGAACGGAGTGAGGTCTCCTCGATTTAGTTGCGCGACCACGCCGTTGGAGCCGAAGCCGGCCGCGGCGCCGCGGCGTCCAATCGGGCCGAACGCGCGCGTCGTCCGGCGGAAGGCCGGCGCAACCGCGCTCACAGGCAGCCGGCTCGAGGCGATCGTCGCGTGCACCGTGAGCGGGCTCGCGAGCAACCGCGTGTGCAGCGTCGAGGTGAGCGCGAGCGCCGCATCCGGTGACGCCGCCTCGAGACGCTTGGCGTGGACGAGCGAGGAAACCTCGCGCGCGAGCTGACCGTTGCGGAGCAGGCGGTTCGCCTCGAGCACTCGATCGACCTGTTGCCATGCGGCCGAGAGCAGCTGGTCGCGCTGCGAGACCACGACTCGTGTACCGAGGCCGGCCAGGCCGCGGGGGCGCGGGTCGAGATTCAGCTCGTTGACCCAGCCGCCCTTCGTTCGGTCCACCGACGTCACGGCTGCATGCCAGCGGCCGTAGATCGGAGGAACGACGACGGGGTCGGCTGCGCCGTCGGCCACCACTGTCCCCTTGTTGAGCGACTGCTCGAGCTTCGCCCTGAACGCCTCTCGCTGCGGGTCGGCCCAGACGGTGTCCTGTGTCTCGAGCGAGCGAAGAGCGCCGCTCAGCCCGAGTGGCGGGCCGGCAGAGGGCATGCCCCAGCTCGGCGCACTGACGTCCATCGGCCTGATGCCGACCTCTTGCGGCAGCCGGCGTGGCTTCAGCTTCCGCACGAGTGACTCGAAGTCGCCGAGGGTGCTCGTGTGGAACTCGAAGCTGTAGTACACCGGCAGCTCGAGGTTCTGAGCGCTCGAATCCCACGCGGGTTCGGCCTGCGTGCCCGCCGGCGGATCGTCACCGAGCCCCGTCGCGACGCCGACGTCGAACACCGGCACCAGGAACGCGTTGTAGTGCGTCGTCGGCCGGAGCTGCCGCGGACACAGCAGTCGCGAGGTCACTCGGCCCGGTTGCGTGAGGATCAGGCCCGCGAGGTCGGCGCCGGCGAGGCCGCCGCCAATCTGCACGTGAGCCCAGGCCCACGAGTCGTCGAGGTTTGGGAGGCTCGCGCCGCTCTTGACGGTGATCGCCGGCAACGGATCGGGCGGCCGGTCGGGGCGAGTGAACTCCGCGTCCTCCAGGACGATTAGCGCGAGCCACGGACGTAGCCGGTCGCGTGGCGTCTGCGTGGACGGCGTCGGTGCGGCGGGCGTGTATGCCCAGGGCAGGCCGGGATCCTCGAACTCGACGGCCGCGAGAAAATTCGGCTCGAAGTTCTGCGTCTGGTTCGGTGGGTCGGTGCGGACGATGTGCCGCGGGTCGATCCCGACGACGTCCCCCGGCCCGTAGAGCTCGACCTGACGAGGAATGGTGTCCGTCGAGGGTGTGTCGCCGCCGGTCGAATCGACGGTGAGCGCTGCCGAGAGGCTCGCGCGGCGGGGCAACGCTCCGGTCAACGGGTCCGTCCCACCCAGCTCGGCGGAGATGCCTCGCCGCAGCCAGGGCAGGAACGCGTAGCTGGCGATCGGCTGCGCGCTCACGCGTTCACCGCCTCGTGGCGAGGGACGACCTGAAGGCTCGCCCGCTCGTGTGGATTCTCGGCGAGGTATTGCTCGAGCTGGTCGCGAACGGCCATCTCGCGGGCGCCGTTCGCATCGCTCAGGTCGTCCCGAATCGTGAGGTCGTCTGTGCTGGCGATCACGTAGTCGACCTCGGACACGTCGACGGCGCTCGTTCCGCCGGGGACGGCGAACTTCGCTTCGCCGCTTCGTCGCACCGGTGAGAGCTCGGCCGCGCTCTGCCGTAGCTGGGCGAAGTACGCGAGCTCGGTCGGCCGGTAGACGCCGAGCCGCGCCGACGGCAGCAGGGGGTTGTCGATGATCTGCGTGCTGTAGAGGACTTGCACCGTCGAGGCGGTGCCGCCGGCAGCGCCCCGTGCGCCGACCGCTGCGCCAGCGTCCATGAGCTTGAACGAGGCCGACGTCAACGCTTCCGCATCGCTCATCTCCTTGAACTGCGCCGGGGCGAAGAAGTCCTCGACGTTGTCGTGCGTCCGCATCGAGCCGTTGAAGGCGACCTTCGAGATCGTGAAGTGATTCGCCCCCGAGGGCGCGGCGTTGCCGAACTTCGTGATCGTCTGGTTGAGCGGGACGACGCTCTGCTTCACCGTGAGGCGGCCGAGCGGGTGGACGAGGACGGCGTTCGCACTCGGCTTCGTCTCGGCGAAGGAGACGCCGAGCTCGGTCTGCTGCGGGAGTGCGGCGCTCCAGCTGTTGGGCTCGCGGAGCGCCTGGAGCAGCGGATCCTTTGCATCGGCAGACGGAAGCGCGACCTGCGTCTCCTCGCCCCACTTCGCGTCGAAGCGGACGGACACGCTGAAGAAGAGGACCTTCAGCGTCGCCTTTCCGTTCGCATGCCACGGCGTCGGGCCGCTGAGCGTGAAGTCCAGCCGGATGCTCATGAGCACCGAGTTGCCCCGGAGAAGGTCGACACCGGCCGAGATTTCGGTGACGAACGAGAACGGAGTGAAGATGAAGAGCGCGTCGAACGCGAGGTGGCCTTGAACCGCGAACCCGCCGGCTTCCGCCCTCAGCTGGAGGCGCGCGCCGAACTGCGCCGAGTTCGACGTCAGCGCCATGTACGTCTCGAGACTGAGCCGCGGGTTCTCGCCGACGCCCATCGAGAGCGTCAACCGGCGGAGGGTCGGGAAGCCGGGCGGCGGCTCGAAGCGCGGGTTCAGTCCCCCGACCGAGAGCGCGAAGTTGGGCTGGTCGCCCCAGTTGAGGCGGAGCGCCATGTCGCCCGAGACCGCGAACGCGGCGATCATCGAGTCGTAGATCGTCGCGTCGAGCGAGATGCTCTTCTTCTCGAACTCGATGATGCCGATCACGTCGAGATTCAGCTTCACGACCGCTGCGTCCTCGGTTGGCAGAACGGCTTTGAGCTGGCCGAGGATGGCGAGCCGGATCGGCGGAGGCAGCTCGATGAAGACCCCGAGGCGCGCCTTGATGAGCTGCACCGGCGTTCCCCAGCCGAGCTCGAGCATCGGGCCGAAGACGAATCGTCCTTCGACCGGCGGGAAGATCGCCTTCAGGTCGCTGATGATCTTGTTCGCGTTCTTGACCGGATCCGGCGGGAACATGATCGAGTCGACCGTCCGGTTGCGAATTCCGGAACGCAGGACGTCGGTGACCATCGTCCGGTTGATCCCGATCAGCCCGCCGATACCCGTGAGGACGAAGCCGTAGCCGAGCTGGATGCCTGAGAACTGGGCAGTGAGGATGAGGAGCAAGGAGAAGCCGGGTTGGCCACCGGGCAGGCGCGTCGTCAGCAGCCCGATCGCCTTGATCTGGATGGTGTCCTTGATCGAAAGCTCGAGGACACCGGCGTACTCGCCCTTCTCGAAGTCGAGGTAGACGTAGCCGCCGCCTTTGACGACCGACGCGTCGACGACGAAGCCGACACCCTTCGGCGGCTTGAACTGGACACTGGCATCGAAGGGGCCGAGGTTCCCGTTCTGCTTCTGCGTGACCACGAAGCGGATGCCGACCTGGTCGACGCTCGCTGCGATCGGACCGAGCGCAGCGCTCGCGGCGAGTGCGACTGAGAGCTCGAGACCGGTCTGCTGGAGCCCGACCGCGACGTAGATCTTCTCGAGCTTGATCGGGCCGAGCTCGGCGCCCGCGCCGATCACGAACTCCAGGCCCGCGCCGCCCCGGAAGCGAACGCCGTCCTTCGACGACCAGGAAGCGCCCAGGTCGAAGACGATGTCAGGCAGCTTCTCCGGGAGAATCTTCGCGAGGAACGAGTCGCTGCCGGCGAGACTCACACCGGCGCGTCCCTGCTCGGCGCCGATCTCCGCGATCAGCTCCGGCTGCCCGGAGTGGACGTCGACGCCGACGCGCGCCATGACGCCCTTCGCGCGGATGCCGCTCCCATCGGCGGTGCCGAGGATGACGATCTCCTCGTTCGGCGGAGCGTCGCGGCGGATCTCGGCGATCACCGACCCGGACACCTGTGTCGCCGCGCCGAAGGGGTCGAACAGGATGGTGGGCGGCTTGCCCGGGCGAGCGATCACCTCGATGCCGATGTCGACATCGAGCGTCGCCGACAGCTTCAGCAACCAGAGCGCGTAGCGGTCGAGCGTGAACCACTCGGTGAGGGATCCGTTCGCGAACGGGCCGAGCGCCAGGCCCGGTGCGCCCCCGGATGCCTCCGGAGGGATGGGGAAGAGCGACAGGCCGAGCTCGGCGCTCGCGCCGCCGACGCTGGTCTGGAACAGCGTCAGGTCGAGCGCGTGCTGCTGCGACTCGCCCTCCTCGAGGACGGTGCCGGGCGGGCTCACCGCCTTTTCCTTCTCGAGCGGCGGGTCGCTCAGCGCCACCGGGAGACCGATCGAGTCGCCGAAGTCGTACAGCCGGGCGAGCAGGAGGTTCAGGTCAGCAGCGGGCGTGCCCCAGCCGTACACCTCCACGAAGAGCCCGGCCGGATCAGTGACGAGCTTCTTGAGGCGGTCGAGTCTGATCGTCCGCCGAACGTGCTCCGACCTGAAGGTCGGCTGATCCCGCGCCATCTCGGTCAGCTCGAACACGCCGAGCGCCATGAAAGCTCTGCAGACGGGCTCCGCACGGTCGAGGAGGTACTCGATGACGAGGTAGTCGAACAGCCGCTTCGGCAGCTGCTGCGCGATGCTCGATGCGTTGGCGAACGCAGTCCCCACGTTCGGCCCGATCGTGTTGCGCAGGTCGTAGACGTCCTGCGCAAGGACGGCAAGCGCCGCGATTAGCGCCCCGTACGTCGTCACGATCGTCGTGTCGTCCGGCGGCACGGCGGCGTCCCACATGTCGATGACGTCGATGAGCGCGTTGGCGACGTCTGCGATATGGCCGGGGTCGATGCCGATCGCCGAGACAGTCGCCGGGACCTCCCAGCCGAGCTCGGCGAGGAACTCCTGCAGCGTCCCGGGATCCTCGAGCGCCTCGTTCAGGGGCAGCAGCACGCCGGAGCCGACGCGAGCTGCAAGCTCGAGAGTCCCTTCCTCGGGCGTCTCAGCTCACCTTCGGACGGCGCACGCTGGCCCGATGGGCGGTCGCGGGAGTCTCGTTCTTCTCGTAGTACCAGTTCCAGCCGGGGGCCATCGACTGCGAGACCCAAACCTTTCCCATCAACGCGATCTTTCCGTTCTTGCGGACCGGCTGGCCCCTCTCGAGCTTTGGCAGCCAAAGCGGGAAGTAGCCGTAGCTCGCAACCAGCTCAACGCGCTGGTGGTCCCAGACCGACTTCGCCCACGCCGGGTCGGCGGCGATCGTGTGCTCGCCCTTACCGGTGTCGTGGTCCCATCGGATCCACCAGCGCGCGAGCTCCTCCGCCGCGGGCGTGAAGTCGGTGTCGTCGTAACCCGAGTACGGGCCCGGGGTGGTCCGCTGTACGAGCACCCCCGCGGAGCCGAGGCCCGAGATCACCAGGCGCGGAGCGGCCTGCGCATTCTCGTTCTTGGCGAGCGTGCGCAGGCGTTCGAGTTTGTTGTTGAAGAGGCCGAGCATGTTCTTGCGCATGCTCGGCTCGAGAACGTTCTTCTCACCCTTCACCGGCGGCTTTTGCCTGCTCGTGAACGGAATCGGAAGGGTTCCGTGGCCCTGGAGCAGCAGGCGGGGCGAGTGGGCGACGACGACCGCATTCTCGAGTCGCCACACGTCGTCTTGGTCCTTCGCCATGTCGTAGGCGGGATGGTTGAAGACGATGACGTGGTCGCCGATCAGCAGCTGCGAAACGTCCATCTGGTTCACGCTGAAGAACCGCGGCTCTTTGTCGCTCGCGAGATAGCGTGGGCCGAATGGGTTGCCGTCCTCCGCGCCCGACGCGTAGATACGCAACCAACCTGCGGGGGCAGCGCTGACGATCGGCTTGAGCCACGTCCGGTTGCCGTCGCGCTTCGACTTCACGCGAACCAGGGATTCGAGGAGGAGGCAGTGGATGACGTGGTCGCACATCAAGAGGTTCCGCTTGCGGAAGTCGTCCTGTTCGGCAAACAGTGTTTCGATCGCAACGATCGGGTCGTTCGCCGGCGTGTCGTTGTAGAAGAAGGCGTATCTCATGGACTGCTGGTTCCAGAGCGTCGTGGCGCCGTCGGTGACCTTGTAGTTGTGCGTGTACCGCGTTTCCTTCGTCCAGTCCTTCAGCCCTCCGTTGGCATCGCACGTGGTGCTGCTACCCGTGAGGTTGCAGGTCGCGATCAGCGGCCTCGTCACCGGGAGGCGGGGATACTCGAACATCCGCTTCCACCCGTCGGTGCCGTTCCACTTGTTCGCCGCCGTCTTCCCCCACGGACGATCGCTGCCGACCGCGCCGACGTACCACAGCATCCGCTCCGCCACCATCAGGCGACGGCTGACGAGCGTGTGCAGATCGGCGTCGCTTATGGAGGGATCCTCCGCGAGGTGCAGCCAGGCCGCGGCAAGGATCCCGGTCACGCGGAGTTGCTGGGGGCCCCGCCCGATGAGCCATGCGTACACCTCGGCGAACCGCGCCTTCTTGCCCGCCGCCGCCCGCGGCGGATCGATGCTTGCGGTGTCGATGCCGACCCGCTCCGTCTGCGTGGGATCAGCCATCGCCGTTCGTAGGGTGGCGACCTTGGTCGCGGCGGCGCCGACTTCGGTCGTGAGCAGCGTCTTCAGGGCCGTCTCATTCGCGGCCTTAACTTCGTCCGGGTCGACGCCTCTCCAGCTGGGATTGGCGGTGAGTGCCGCGCGCGCCCGCTGCAGCAGGAACTCGCTTCGGCCCTTGTGGGCGGCCTCCTGGACGAAGGTGGCCTTCTTTGGAAGCGGCGGAAGTAGCGCCGGATCGCGGACGAGCTTTCCGATCTTCACCGGGTCACCCGATGGCGCTCCGGCGTGCGGGGACGGTTAACCGTGACCCGCTGAGGGATCGCGCCGCGCCGCAGCGTGTCCGAGCCTCAGCCACGCCGTCGCTCCTGGGCAGTGAGCGGTTCGCAGCCCTTCTACAGCATCGGGCGCGACGCTTCAAGTGGGCACCAGCGATCACGCTCGTCGACTGGTGCGCATGTCCGCTCGGAGTAGTCCAGGTCGCTGGTGTCACGCCCTATACCCGGCACGGCGGCTCGAAGGGACGATTGCAGGGAGCTCGGAACCTCATGCAAACCGCGCATCCAGGTGCAGGCCGCGAGCCGAACTCTTGCCCGTTCGGCCGGCACCCACGGGTGCGGGAATGCCCGGCTCCGTCCGGCTCTCTGCCGAACTCGAACCCTCGACCTCGGTCGTGTCAGACCTGAAGTCGTGAGTTTGGTGCAACGGGCGCTGACTCGACGGCGCACAAGTTCCAACCAAAAACCGCCGAGGAGCAGCGGATTTCACGAGATGGAGCTAGCCGGACTCGAACCGGCGACCTCCTGGGTGCGATAACGACGGAAGCACATCATCTGAGGCACATTCGGCGCTGCTCAGCCATGCCCGGCGCGGTGCAGTCAGCTGAGATTCGCTCCGTTCGGTAGCACCGACGGTAGATCGTCGGCGCAAGACAACGAAGCCCCAACTCGCGAACGCCGAGGTCAGGCCGTGGCGCGCTCGAGGGCGGCAAGCAAGGTCTCGAGGTCGTACGAGTCGTCGTGCCTGACGCCGTTGACATAGAAGGTCGGCGTCCCGTTCACGCCGCTCCGAACGCCGCTCATGAAGTCCTCCCGGACCCGCGCCGCATGGACGTGCTCGGCGAGCTCCTTGCTGAAGGCCTCGACGTCTAGCTCGAGCTTCTCGGCGTAGCCATGCAGGTCCTCGCCGCGCAGACGTTTCTGGTTTTCGTAGAGAAGGTCGTGCATCTTCCAGAACCTGTCCTGGGCCCCCGCAGCTTCGGCTGCCTCTGCGGCCTGTTCGGCATGTGGGTGCGAGGTCGTGATCGGGAAGTTGCGAAACACGAACCGGAGCCTCTCGCCCATCCGGGCCTGCACCTGCTTGATGATCGGATACGCGGCGCCGCAGTATGGACACTCGTAGTCGCCGTACTCGACGAGCGTCACCCCGGCCTCCGCCGGTCCCTGGATGTGGTCTCGGTCTTCGGCGACCGGCGTGGTAAGTGCGGCGTCCCACTGGGTTGTGCTCATGTGCCGCCCTCCTCTTCAAGGCTCTCGAGAGCGCGAAGAATTCCGTCGGCGCCGGGGTTCACACCCACCGGAGACACGTAGCTCCACTGCACGGCGCCGTCCGCATCGATCACATAGAGAGCCCGTTCGCTCGTGCCGTCGCTGGCCCGGTAGACCCCATATCTGCGAGACACCTCGCCTTTCGGCTCGAAGTCGGCGAGCAGCGGGAAGTGCAGATTCCGGTCCTTGGCGAACGCGAGATGGCACCAGATGCCGTCGACGGAGATGCCCACAAGCACTGCGCCGAACCGCTGGAACTCAGGGAGCAGCTCCTGGTAGAGGGCCAGCTGATCGGAGCAGACCGGGCTCCAGTCCTCGGGATAGAAGGCGAGGATCACGGGGTTACCCCTGATCTCGGCGAGGGAGACCGTCTGGTCGGGAGTCGAGCGGAGCTCGAAGTTAGGCGCCTCCGTTCCAGGTGGGAGCGGTGCTGCCCGCTGGTCGTCAATTGCAGTCGACATCAACAAACCTCCTCCGCGCGAACACTCTGACTTTACGTCGTCCCGAAAGCCGTGCAGCGGCACGCTGAACCGGGCTAGAGCCATCATTCGTCGCGGAAGCGCGAGAACCGTCACGTCTTACCGGCGGCCTCCTTCGCTTGTCGACTGCCCGCAGCAGGTGCCGAAGGCGTGAGTTCCCTCGGGCAGCGGGGCGGACGTCGCGTGGCCTCCTCCACCGGACGGGGCGGGTCGAGACGATCAGCCACGAGCGACGCGACGGTACCGCCTGCGAGGAGGGCGGCGATGATCGCAAGCGACCCGAGGTCGCTGATGTGGACGAGGTCGGCGGCGAGGATCTTGATCCCCACGAAGCCGAGGATGACCGCAATCGTCTCGTCCAGGTAGCGGAGGCGACGTACGAGGAGCTCGACGATCACAAGCAGGGAGCCGAGCCCGAGGAGCGCGAACGCGTTCGCGGTCCAGATCACGACCGGGTCGCGGGTCACCGCGAAGGCCGCGGGGATCGAATCGACCGCGAAGGCGATGTCGGCAATGATGATCGCAACGACGACGAGCAACAGCGGGGTGGCTGAGAGACGTCCACCTTCGCGGACGAACAGCCGGCGGCCGCGGAAGTCGTCCGTGATCGAAAGTGTGCGCCGCACGAGCCGCAGCACGCGGTTCGCGGACGGGTCGGACTGCTCGGGAGCGCCACGGAAGGCGCGATAGGCGACATAGAGGAGCAGCACGCCGAACACGTAGACGACTGCTTCCACGCTCTCGATCAGCGCCACTCCCGCGGCGATTGCAATGGCGCGGAGCAGGAGTGCACCGGCGATACCGATCACGATCACGCGGCCGCGCAGCTCGGGCGGAACAAGGAAGTACGCGAGCAGGAGCGAGAACAGAAACACGTTGTCCAGCGAAAGCGACCGCTCGATCAGGTAGACCGTCGTCCACTCGCCTGCCGGGCCGCCGCTCAGGGCGATTGCCGCCGCAACGGCAACGGCGAGCAGCAGCCAGCCGACGCTCCAGGCAATCGCCTCCAAACGCCGGGGCTCCCGGCCCCGCGAGAACAGACGCAGCTCGACCCCGAGCCCGGCGAGGACGAGGGCCGCCGCGGCGGGAGCGAGAGCGACTTCCACGGCTCAGCCGGTCACGCCGTCGCCAGCGAGGCCCGCGCGCCGGCCGCGCGCACAGCCGCCGAGAGGGTGACGATGTCGTAGGCGCCGTAGTGGCGTCGGCCGTTGATGAAGAACGTGGGCGTGCCCGAGACGCCGCTGAGGTCGGCGCTGTCGACATCCTCGGCCACACGAATGGCGCCGACGTGCTCGCGCAAGTCGTCCGTGAAGCGGTCGACGTCGAGGCCCAGCTGCTGGGCGTAGCCCATCAGATCTTCCGGGCGAAGGGCGCCCTGGTGGGTGAGCAGAAGGTCGTGCAGCTCCCAGAAGGCGCCCTGCTCGGCCGCGGCCTCCGCCGCTTCCGCGGCGAGCTGGGCGTTGACGTGGACGTCGTTGAGCGGCAGGTGCCGCCAGACGTAGCGAACATCGGCGAAGTCGCGCAGAAGCTCGCGGACGACCGGTTCCGCGCGCCCGCAGTACGGGCATTCGAAGTCGCCGTATTCGACGACCGTGACCGGCGCGTCGACCGGCCCCCGAATGTGGTCGCGCTCGGGGTCGACGTCGATGTAGAGGTCGACGAGCGGCTCCGCAGCTCCTAGCAGGGCGCGGATCCGCATCCGTCGAGGCAGGAAAGCCGTGGCGCGGAACAGCAGCCAGGTGATGAGCGCCGCGCCGATGGCGGCGATGAGGATGCCGAGCTTGGCCTCCTCGAGCTGCCGCCCGTCGAAGGCGAGTGTGGCGACGAGCAACGCGATCGTGAAGCCAATCCCGGCGATCGTGCCGCCGCCGGCGACCGCCACCCAGCCGACCGGCGGCCGCAGCCGGTAGCCGCTCAGCCGGGTGAGGAGCCACGAGCTGCCCAGGATGCCCACCGGTTTGCCGACGACGTAGCCGAACAGGATCCCGAGCGTGATCGGCGACGTGAAGCCTCGCGCAAGGAAGTCGCCGTCGATCGCGATCCCCGCGTTCGCGAGCGCGAACAGCGGCACGATCACGTAGCTCGACCAGGGGTGAAACAGCTGCTGCAGCCGTTCGTTGGCCGGCGTTGCCGACCTGAGCTCCACTCCGGCCACCCGTGCCAGTTCTGCTGTGGGTTGCTCGCGGAACTCTCGGAACCGCTCCGTCGCGCGTTCGAGGCTTGACCGGGTAGCCGGGGAGGCGTAGCCCAGCAGGCCCATCGCGAGGCCGACGACCACGGGCTCGACACCCGACTCGAGCAGCGCGACCCAGATCGTTGCTCCAAGCGCGAGGTAGAACAGCCCTGCGCGGATGCCAAGCTCCCGCGCCACGAGGACGGCCCCGAACAAGCCGACGGCCGCCAGGAGTGGCACGACCTCGAGCGTCTCCGTGTAGACGGTGGCGATGACGACGAGGGCGACGATGTCGTCGACGACGACGACCGTGAGCATGAACGCCCGCAGGCGATCGGGAAAGCGCGGCCCGACGAGCGCGAGCAGGCCGAGCGCGAAGGCGGTGTCAGTCGACATCGCGATCCCCCAGCCACTCGCGGACGAGCGGCCGGCGTTGAAGGCGAGGTAGATGGCGACAGCCACGGCCATGCCGCCGATGCCGGCCAGCAGCGGCAACGCGAACCGCCGCCGCTCCCGCAACTCGCCGAGGTCGAACTCCCGCCGCGCCTCGAGCCCGAGGACGAAGAAGAAGAACGCCATCAGGCCGCTGTTCACCCAGTGGCGAAGATCCAGCGCGATCCCTGCGCCGCCGAGGTCGATCGACAGCGTCGTCCCCCAAAACGAGTCGTAGGACGAGGCGTGGACGTTCACCCAGACGAGTGCAGCGACGGCCGCCGCCAGCAGGACGGCCGCACCGCCGGTCTCAGTCCGTAGGAACTCGCGCAGCGGCGTCTGCAGGTTCCGCGCCCATGCCGTCCGTCCTGTGAACGGCGACGGCCCGGCGTTCGGATCGGCGCTACTGCTCGTAACCCTCCACGACCTCCGGCCGCCTGACGTCGGCCGCGTCCGGATCGCCACCAGCCTCGCGCAGCGCACGGCGCTGCCGCAGCAGATCCCAGCACTGGTCGAGCGAGACCTTCAGCTCGCGCAGGCGTGCCCGATCGCTCTCGCTCGCGTCCCCGCCCGCCTCGCGGGCCCAGAGCTCATGTTCCTCCGCGACGAGGCGGTCGATCGTCCCATGGATCTGAGAATCGTCCATCACTCCTCCCCGGTCGTCGCCTCGGGCCTACGAGCAGCCCGCTGGCCAACCGATATACCACGGACATCGACCCTCGAGTTTCCCCCTACTCGACCGGGGGGAGCCTCACGAGGTTGTGCGACGGTAGCGGGCTGCCCAGCTGCTGCATGCGCCCACCCGTCACCAGATCGCCCAGGTCGATGGCGAAGAAGCCGGCGGCGTCGAACAGTTCGGCGACCGCCGCTTTGGCCTCCGCGTCGTCGCCGGACAAGAAGATCACCCGACGGCCGCCCGCCTCATGCGGATCTGAGCCGAGGACCTGAGCCGCCAGCGTGTTGGCGGCCTTGACGAGCCGCGCGCCTGGAACGAGGTCGGCGACGATCTCGCTGGAGGTGCGGCCGTCGAGATCGGCGTTCCAGGCGTTGGTCGCGTCGATGACGGGCTGGCCGTCCCATTTCAGCCCCGCGACCGCCGCAGGGACGCTCGTCCACGGCACCGCGATCGCGACGATGCCGGCTGCCGCCGCTTCAGGGACCGTGGCTGCTGACACCCCTACGCCGAGCTCGTCCACCACCGGCGCCAGGGATTCCGGGCCGCGGCTGTTCGCAATCGCCACCTCCCGGCCGGCCCGCAGCGCTGTGCGAGCCAGCGCCTGGCCGATGTTGCCGGCGCCGACGATCCCAATCGTCCTCGTTCGATCTGTCGCGAGCTGCTCTGGTTTCACGTCCTCAACCTCCTTGGTCATGCGGTTCGATTTCTCGTGAAGCACACGTGTCTAGAACGGGTACGGAGCAAGGCTCCAGGCCGCCGTGGCGTACCAGACTCCGAAAGCAACGCTTGCCCCGCCCAAAGCGGGCGCCACGCCGCCGACCGCCGCGCGCGCGGGACGTGAGACGAGCATCGAGCCGAACCCGCTCGACAAAAGACTCATGGAGACGGCCGTGAAGGCGGCGAGGAGGACGAGCGAGATGACCGCGAGGCCCGTCGAGCCAACCGACGCGAGGACGAGCACGCCGACGCCCGCGCTTCCCCCCACTCCGTGCAAGAGTCCGACCGCGAACGCTCCCCGGCGCGTCCGCGCACCGTGCGCGTGCGGGTGCGCATGGAAGCGGAGCTCACCGCGGCGCCAGCGGACGAGGAGGCGGAGGGCGAGGTAGACGATGACGAAGCCGATCGCCGTCTCCGCCGCCTGCTGAACCCGCTGCGGCAGAAAGCGGTCGAAGACGAGGACCGGAAGCCCGAAGGCGAACAGCGTCGCCGCATGGCCGAGGCCCCAGGCAAGCCCGAGCTCCCCGGCCCGACGAGCGGCGCGCTCCCGTCCGCCCGCAACGAGCGTCGTTACCGCAACGAGGTGATCCGGATCGGTCGCGTGGCGGAGTCCGAGAAGAACCGCGACAGCGAGAACGATCCAGATCGAAGCGCCGTCGGAGAACGTCGCGATTCTCTCGTCGAGACCGAACATCGGATCACCTCTGGCAGTGCCGGCCGTCGCCTAGTCCACGTACGGCCCGTTGAACACGGGTACCTCTCCGTACGGCTTCCCCGCCATGAGCAGAAACCGAGTGCCGGGGGAAGCGTCGGTGACCCGGAACTCATCACCGCGACCGAGGAGGACCAACTGCGGCGGCTTCGCCGCGCGCCGATTGACACCGAACTCCGCCTCGCCTTCCAGCAGGTAGGCGAAGCCCTGGAACTCGGACGGAACGGCTGTTGTGACCTCCCCGCCTGTCGGCAGCTCGACGTCGAGGATGAGCGCGGGGGTTCCGAGACGAACGGGAGAGCCCTCGCCCACCAGCACCCGAACCGTCGCGTCCCCTTCCTGCCGCACGGGGATCTGCTCCCGTTGCAGCACGAGTGCGCTCGGCTCCGCCTGCTTGTCCTTCCGGGCCAGGTTCACCCAGAACAGCACGCCTCGGAACTCGGCGTCGGCTTGGCCCTCCTCGAGCTCATCCGCCCCAATCGACTCCGCGTGCCATGCACCTCGCCCGGTCCTGAGAGCCAGGAGATCGCCCTCGGACAGTCGAGCCCGCTCCATGGCGCCGTCCGGCCCGGTGCTGTGGCCCGTGCTGGCCGACCCCTCGATGACGTACCAGAGGTTGTCGAACCCTCGGTGGGGATGCTTCGTATCCACGCCCTGCATGTCCGACAGCCGGAGGCGGCCTTCGTGGACGAGGATGAACGGATCGACCTGCTCGTACGGGATCGATCGTGAAGGAAGGGCCTCCAGGACGGGAAACCCCATCATCCGGATCAACGCCGCATCCTCCACGAGGACGGCGGCGCGTCCTGTCGCTTCAAGTTGTTCTGTCATGACTGCTCCTTTCGAGCCAACACGTCCGCCTGATCTGCGAACAGCGTCGGGTATTGGTCGATTTGTGATCGCAACTCGATCTCGCCGAGATCGATCGAGACGACGAGGGGCTCCGCGAGCGCCTGGCCGTCGGGGGTGCGGAGGAAGATTCTGTGCTTGGTGGGGAGCCTGATGCCGGCGTCGTGGTCGTAGTCGGAGACGTAGTGCGCGACGCTCGTGCCGCCGCTGATCTCGACGTCGTAGTCGTGACGTGCAAGGAGGCCGTCGTCGTCGAAGTACAGCGTCTGTTCGGTGCTGTGGGTGGCGAGGTAGCTCGGCCACGAAACGCGCAGCCTCCGCCAGTGCTGCCCGGCCTCAGCCCACGGCTCCAGCTCACTCGTCCGGAATCCGGGCATCGTGAACGTGAACGGCTGCGTCAGGTAGGTCCACATCGCCGTGCCCACGAAGTACGCGAGCTGGAGGGTGTTCCACGGAGTCTCGGGCGTGTGCTCGGCAAACGAGTCGCGCGGCTGGTCGAGGGCCTCGAGGACGGCTCCATCGTCGCTCACGATCGCGATGCGCTCGGGGGTGAACAAGCTGCGTCGGTCGGCCGCGCCGAATGGCCCGTGCGACACGCGCTCCTGGTGCAGGCTCGCCGTGACGACGACGTCGTCGAGGACTCCCGCCTGACCCTTGAGCACCCAGAGCGCGCCACCCTGCGCCAGCCGCGCCGAGACCTCGTCGAGCTGGTTCCAGCGTTCCAGGCCGCCGTGGGCCTCGATCACGGTCTTGAGCAGCTCGCTCATCACCGAGCTCCAATCAGAACCCGACCGATTGTCGGATGAGGACGACGTGGATCCGGCCGGGATCCTCCTGGTGGATCTCGAGGACCTTCCCGATGCGGCTGTTCTGCCCGTACGCCGCATAGGCGCGGGCGTCCTCGAGTGGCAGGCTGTGCTCGACGATCCGCTCGTGTGCCGCTTCCAGGTCGGGGACGAGCTTCTGCGCGCCGACGACGAAGATGACGTTGGCGGCGCCCCAGGCGTAGGCGGCGAATTGGCTGCCGGAGGCCGAGGCGATGACGAGGGCTCCGTCGCGAGTGACTGCGTGGACGCTGCCGAGGGCGTAGTCGGCCTGGGCTGCGACCGCCTTCATCTCCGGCAGCTGCGTCGCGTAGTCGAGCGCCATCATCTTGTTGCGCGCCGAGTCGTACGGTCCGCCGTTGTTGATCGCCTCAGCGATGCCGGTCTCCTCGAGCGTCACCGAGGTGTTCGTCATCACGGAGGCGCCTTCGGGGATGAGGGCGAGGACGGCTTCGCGCGCACCGTCGAGGTCGTCGACGACTTCGACGCTGACTCCGTGCTCTTCGAGCGCAACGACGGTCGCCGCGAGCGTCTCGTCGTCAGGAAGCTCAGTAAACCGGGTGGATTCGTGTGTGATGGTCATGACGACCAGCATGCGCCTGGACCGCTGCGTTCGCGTCCGTCAGTCCCCAGTCGGATGCCCAGTCGCGTGCCTGGTCCGGCCGCCCCGCAGCAGAGGGTTCGGGCTCTATCCTGGTCGGCGATGGTCGTTCAACGGCTCCCGGCGCTGAGCGGCCGCGCGACGGAGCGTGCGAGGCTCGAGCAGCTGCTGACCGCGGTAGCGCGCGGGCCAGAGCGCAGCGCTGGTGGTCCGCGGAGAGACCGGCATCGGCAAGACAGCGCTCCTGGACTACGCTCGCCGCGCGCAGCGAGGGTGATCGCGTCCTCCGCGCGCTCGGCGTCGAGTCGGAGATGGAGCTTCCCTTTGCGGCGCTCCATCAACTCTGTGCTCCCCTACTCGACGGCCTCGAGCGGCTGCCGCCGCCGCAACGTAACGCGCTGGACACGGCCTTCGGCCTGCACTCAGGGGCTCGGCCCGATCGCTTTCTCGTCGGCCTCGCGGTGCTGAGCCTGCTGTCCGACGCCGCCGAGGTCCAGCCGCTCATCTGCCTCGTGGACGATGCCCAGTGGCTCGATCGATCCTCGGCACAGGTGCTCTCGTTCGTCGCACGGCGTCTTCAGGCGGAGTCGATCCTCCTGCTGTTCGCGGAGCGTGACCAGGACGAGCTCGACGAGCTGGCGGGGCTGCCGGAACTGCGGCCGCAGGGACTGCCGGAGGCGGACGCACGCGAGCTATTGGCCTCGGCGAACATCGGCCCGCTGGACGAACGGATCCGCGACCGGATCATTGCGGAGGCACGCGGCAACCCGCTCGCGTTGCTCGAGCTGCCACGCGAGTTGTCGGCGGCGAGCCTCGCAGGCGGTTTCGCCCTGCCATTGCCGAGTCGGATCGAGGCGAGCTTCCGTCGGCAGGTGGAGCAGCTGCCCACGGAGACGCAACGGTTGATGCTTGCGGCCGCCGCCGAGCCGATCGGCGATCCAGAGCTGCTCCGGCGCGCGGCCGCCGAGCTCGGCATCCCGATGGAGGCAGCGGCTCCCGCAGAGGCGGACGACCTGATGGTGGTCGGCACTCGGGTCAACTTCCGCCACCCACTGCTGCGTTCGGCGATCTACCGTGCGGCGACTCCCGAGGAGCGACGGGACGCGCACGGGGCGCTGGCTGCGGCCACCGACCCCGAGGTCGACCCCGATCGTCGCGCGTGGCATCGCGCGCAGGCCGCGCTCGCACCAGACGAGGACATCGCCGCCGAGCTCGAGCTGTCGGGCAGCCGTGCCCAGGCGTGTGGCGGCCTCGCCGCCGAGGCTGCCCTCCTGGAACGCGCAGCCGCGCTGACACCGGAGCCCGGCCGGCGAGCTCGGCGTGCTCTGGACGCGGCGCGCGCCAAGCGGTTGGCCGGTCTGCCTGAGGCCGCATCGGCGCTGCTCACGACCGCAGCGACAGAGCCTCTAGACGAGCTCGGCGGCGCCCTGGTGCAGCGGCTCCGGGGTCAGATCGCCCTGGACCTCAGCCGCGGCGGCGAAGCCGCACCCCTGCTCCTCGACGCGGCCAGGCGGCTCGAACCGCTCGATCCTGCCCTCGCACGCGAGACGCACCTGGAGGCGCTCTGGGCGGCGAGCGTCGCCGGCCGCCTCGGCGGTGGCGTCCTAGAGGCGGCCGCAGCCGCTCGCGCCGCGCCGCCCGCACCAGACCCGCCGCGTGTGACCGACCTGCTCGTCGACGGTCTGGCTGTTCGGTTCACGGAGGGCTACGCCGCAAGCGCGCCGATCCTCAAGCAAGCGTTGAGCACGTTCCGTGACGAAGCGGGCCGCGATGAGCGGGACATGCTCCGGTCGTGGATGGCAGCTCGCGTGGCAGTGGAGCTGTTCGACGACGAAACGTGGGACCTGCTCGCCACACGCCATGTTCAGATCGCGCGCGAGACCGGCACGCTCAGCGTGCTCCCCGCCACCCTCAACTATCTGACGGGGCTGCGGATTGCCGAAGGCAAGCTGGCTGCTGCGGCGGCGTTGCTCGACGAGGCCGACGCGATCGCCGCCGCGACCGGCAACGCACCCACGGTCGTGGCCAGGCTCGCGCTGGCCGCGTGTCGTGGTGACGAGGCCCAGGCGTCGATCCTCATCGAGGCACTCGAGCGGGAGGCACCCGCGCGCGGTGACGGCGCCGTCCTGACCGCCGGCGAGGCATCGCGCGCGCTGCTCCAAAACAGTCTCGGCCACTACGAGAAGGCGCTTGCCGCGGCGCAGCAGGCGAGCGCGCAGGACGAGCTCGGCGCCTCCTCGTTGTCGTTGCCGGAACTGGTCGAGGCGGCCGTTCGCTCCGGCCGGCCCCAGGTCGCTGCCGACGCACTCGAGCGCCTCTCGGAGCGGACTCGCGCGGCCGGGACCGAGTTCGCTCTCGGTCTAGAGGCCCGCTCCCGCGCGCTGCTGAGCGAGGGTGCAACGGCGGAGGGCCTTTACCGCGAGGCCATCGAACGGCTCGGCCGTACCCGAATGCGCGTGGAAGTCGCCCGCGCCCACCTCCTCTACGGCGAATGGCTACGCCGCGAGAACCGCCGCGTCGATGCGCGCGAGCAACTGCGCTCGGCGCACGAGATGTTCAGCAGGATGGGGGCCGACGGGTTCGCTGAACGCGCGGCGCGCGAGCTGCTGGCAACCGGCGAGAAAGCACGCAAGCGCAGACCGGATACACGGGGAGACCTAACCGCCCAGGAAGCGCAGATCGCGCAGCTCGCGCGCGAGGGCTACTCGAACCCCGAGATCGGCGCCCAGCTCTTCATCAGCCCGCGCACCGTCGAGTACCACCTGCACAAGGTGTTCACCAAGCTCGCAATCACCTCGCGCACCCAGCTCGACGCAGCACTCCCTAATGACTCACGGGAGCCGCAGCCCGTCTAGCGCCTTAGGCGGCGGTAAACCGCCAGACCAGGAGTGGTTTCACGAGATGGAGCTAGCCGGACTCGAACCGGCGACCTCCTGGGTGCGATCCAGGCGCTCTCCCAGCTGAGCTATAGCCCCGCGCGCCGGTCAGTGTAGCCGCGTGCCTCCGCGGCCAGGGTCTCGTTTACAGTCCCCGCGTGGCATCCCGAACCGGGGGGTTCGATGGGTAAGGGACAAGGAGCGTTGCGGTACGCGCTCCTGGGACTCCTCGCCGGCTCACAGGGAACGGGCTACGCGCTCAAGAAGCGGTTCTCGATCGAGCTCGGCGACGCGTGGTTCGCGGAGACGAGCCAGATCTACCCCGAGCTCGCCCGGCTCGTCGAGGACGGGCTGATCTCGGAGGTCTCCCGCGGCGCGCGCGGCAGCAAGACCTACGCGATCACCGAAGCCGGGCTGGAGGAGCTCGTGCGCTGGCTCAAGGAGACCACGCCGAATCGCGCCTCCAGGAACGAGGGCCTCATGCGGCTGTTCTTCTTCTTCCTCCTCGACGACGAGGAGTGCGCCGAGCTCTTCCGCGAGGAGACCGAGCATCACCGTCGGGTGCTCGAGCGGTACGAGGCGTGGAAGGAGCAGCTCGCCGACACCAAGCTCTTCCGCGAGCGCTTCAACCTGATCGTCCTCGACTGGGGCATTCGCCACGAGCAGGCGTTCATCGAGTGGCTCCAGTGGGCCGACGCCGAGGCGAGTCGAGCCCGGAAGAGCCGCGGCCTCTCGCGCCGAAGCGAGGCGCCCGTGACGTCGGGCGCCTCGCACGGCTAGTCCAGCGCGGCGCTAGTGCCGCACCGTGAACGTCTTCTTCATCGTCGCCGCCGAGCTCGAGCCGGCGTAGACGTCGATCTGGCCGGGCTCCACGACGAACTCGCCGCGGTTGTCGTAGAAGCCGAAGTCGCTCTTGTCGAGCGTGAACGTGACCGTCCGCGTCTGACCTGGGCTCAGCGTCACGCGCTCGAACCCCCGCAGGCGGCGGACCGGCTGCGAGATGCTCGCCACCGGGTCGTGGATGTAGAGCTGCACGACCTCGTCGCCCTGGCGGCTACCCGTGTTCTTCACGCTCACCGAGGCCTTGAGGCTGCCCTTCCGTGACACGCTCGAGGAGCTCAGTTGCAGGTTCGAGACCTCGAACGTGGTGTAGCTGAGCCCGTAGCCGAACTCGAAGAGCGGCGAGCAGCTCGGGATGTCGCGGTGACGCGAGTTCCACTTCACGTCCGGGTTGCACGGCCGCCCCGTCCGTTCGTGGTTGTAGTAGATCGGCACCTGGCCGAGCCGGCGCGGGAACGAGACGGGCAGCTTGCCGCCCGGGTTCACCTTGCCGAACACGACGTCGGCGACCGCGTGACCGGCCTGGACGCCCGGGAACCACGCCTGGAGCAGCGCCGGCGTGTCGCCGACCACGTCCTCGAGCGCGAGCGGGCGGCCGGTGAACAGCACGACGACGTAGGGCGTCCCGGTCTCCTTGACCGCCTTGATCAGCTCCTCCTGCCTGCCCGGGAGATCGAGCGTGCTGCGCGCGGCGGCCTCGCCGCTCATCTCACGCGTCTCGCCCAGGGCGAGAACGACCTGCTCGGCCGCCCCCGCGACCGCCTTGGCCTCGGTGAAGTCGGCCTCGGGGCCGCAGCCCTCCGGATCGGTGTGCGGGGGCTCGGTGTTCGAGAGCTTGCAGCCCTCGGCGTAGGTCGCGCCCGGGCTCTGCTCCCTGATCCCGTCGAGCACGGTCACGACGTCCGAGTCACGGCCTGCGCCCCACCAGGGCCCGAGCATGTCGTGCTGGTTGTCAGCGAGCGGGCCGATCACGGCCGTCCTCTTGCCCGGATCGAGGTCCAGGATCCCGCCCTCGTTCTTGAGCAGCACCATCGAGCGGCTCGCGGCGTTGCGTGCCGCCGCCACCGCGTCCGGCCGGAGCATCTGCGCCTCGGCCTCGGCGGGCGTGAACGGTGCGTACGGGTTCTCGAACAGCCCGGCGCGGAACTTCACGCGCAGGATCCGGCGCACCGCGTCGTCGATCCGCTTCATCGAGATGCGGCGGTCGTCGAGCAGCTGCTCGCCGAAGTCGCGGATGAGCGTGCTGGTCATCTCGGAGTCCACGCCCGACTCGAGCGCGAGCTCCGCGGCGCCGGGACCGTCGGCCGCGACGCCGTGCCCGCATTCGCCCGAGTTGGGCAGGACCGGCGGACAGGCACGCATCTCGGCGACGGCCGTCCAGTCGCCCTCGACGAACCCGTCGAAGTCCCACTCACCCTTGAGGATCTCGTTCATCAGGTAGTCGTTCCCGCAGCCCGGCACGCCGTTGATCGCGTTGAACGAGCACATCGCCGTGTCGGCGCCTGCGTCGATCGCGGCCTTGAACGGCGGCAGGTAGAGGTTCCACAGCCGCTGCAAGGACATGTCCGTCGTGTTGTAGTCACGGCCCGCCTCCGGCTGGCCGTACGCCGCAAAGTGCTTGGGACTGGCGACCAGCTTGTCGGGCGCGCTGTAGTCGCGTCCCTGGATCGCCTTGACTCGCGCGGCCCCGAGCACGGAGTTCAGGTACGGATCCTCGCCCGCGGCCTCGGCGATCCGTCCCCAGCGCGCCTCGTGCGAGACGTCGACCATCGGCGCGTAGGTCTGCTTGAGACCGACGGCGGCCGACTCGCGCGCACCGTAGAGGTGGTCGTCGAAAGCGACCTGCGGATCGAAGCTCGCACCCACGGCGAGCGGAATCGGGAAGACCGTCCGGAAGCCGTGGATCGTGTCGAAGGCGAAGAGCATCGGGATCTTCAGCCGCGATTGCTCGACGGCAATCGTCTGGAGCTCCCTGATCCTCGCCGCATCGGTGACGCTGAGGACGGAGCCCAGACCGTTGCGGACTTCCGCCTCGGTGACCAGGAAGTCAGGCAACAGCTGGATCTGCTCCAGCTTCTCCTCGAGCGTCATCTTCGAGAGCAGGTGGTTCACCCGCGTCTCGATTCTTCGGTCGGCAGGCTCTCGCGTCGGTTGGAGCGCCTGCTCGTCGCTCGACTGTGTCGCGGCTACCACACCACCGGCGGCCAGCGCGCCGAGCGCCAAGATGAACACCGCAGCCGCAGCTTTGAGCTTGAAGCTCTTCATCGCTCATCCCCCTTGTGCGGACTGAGTACGGGCAGCCTCTACCCGCGAAAGCTGCGGGCCTAACCGGCTACAGAACGACGTCCGACGATTCGGCGTCCGACCGAATCGAGCCGACGAAGGCAAAGACGACCGCAGTCACGGGAACCGCGAGGTACGCGCCGAGGATTCCGAAGAGCGACGCGCCGGCCGCGACCGAGAGCAGGATCACCACTGGATGGAGATCGACCGTGCGACTCTGGATGATCGGCTGGAGGAAGTTCCCCTCGATGAACTGGACGGCGATCACGAGCGCCAACGCCGCGAGCCCGATCTCCCAGCCCTCGTCCGCAAAAGCGACGAGGACCGCGATGAGCCCGGAGACGAACGCACCGACGAACGGGACGAACGCGCCCAAGAAGACCAGGACGGCGAGTGCGAACGCGAGCGGCACGCCCAGCAGCCAGAGCCCGATCCCGATCAGCGTCGCGTCGACAGCCGCGATCAGCGCGGTTCCGCGGATGAAGCCGCCCAGGGCGGCCCACGCTCGCTGCCCCGCCCGGTCGATCACCGGCCGGGCCTCCGGCCTGAAGCGCCGGAGGATCCAGGCCCAGAACGCGGCGCCGTCGCGCAGGACGAAGTAGAGGACCGCGACGGCGAGCACCAGTCCGGTGACGAGGGCGATGCCCGCCTGCACCCCCGTCGCGGCGTAGCCCGACGCCTCCTGCCAGGATTCGGCGAGCGACGACTGAAGATCGTCCGTGCGGTCCAGCGAGAGGTTGAACGGCTCTCCCTCGAGCCGGTCCGTGATGTCGTTCACCGCCCTCGAGACGGCGTCCTCGAGCTCGTCGATCTGGGCGAGCACCGACGTCGTCACGATTGCGATGAGGCCTGCGACGACTGCGAGCCCGAAGATGAGAGCGACAGCGGCTGCGGGCCGCTCGAGGCGGCGTCGAACCAGGCCGGCGACCGGCGCAAGAGCCGGTGCGATCGTGAGAGCGATCATCGTCGGCAGCACGATGACGCTGAGGTAACGGAGCAGCGCAAGGACGGCCAGCAGGACGATGGCACAGACGATCAGCCGCCACGCCCAGCTCGCGGCCCGATCGAGATTCGGCGGAACCGGTGGAAGGTTCACGGGCCGATCATGCTGGAGGGCTCGGCTGGATCGGCAGATCGGGCCTACGCGGCAACCGCCACCTGCGCCTTCTCCGCGGCGGCCTTGATGCCCTCGCCGAGGCTCGGGTAGGTGTGGTGCACCTCCGCGAGCTCGTCGATCGTCACCCCCATCTTCAGCGCAACGGCCAGCGCCTGGACGATGTCGCTCGCGTTGCGGTTGACGACGTGGATGCCGAGCACGCGGCGTGACGCGGGCTCGAAGACGAGCTTGTAGAGGCCGTGCTTGGAGTCGGTGTACTGCGCGCGCGTGACGCTCCCGATCGGGTGCGTGACGACGTCGAAGTCGAGCCCGGCCTCCCGCGCCTCGTCCTCCGTCTTGCCGGCTCCGGCCAGCTCCGGGTCGGTGAAGATGGCCGTCGGAAGGATCGAGTAGTCCGCCTCGGGCGCGCTCTCCGTGTACATGTCCTCGACGGCGAGCCGCGCCTGGTACTGGGCGATCGGTGTGAACTGGGCGAGGCCGGTGACGTCACCCGCCGCCCAGATCCCGTCGACCGACGTGCGCAGGCGGCCGTCCACCTCGATGCCCGTCTTCGAGTACTTGACCCCGGCCCGCTCGAGCTCGAGCTCCTCGACGTTCGGCGCCCGCCCGGCTGCGAGCAGGACACGGGAAACCCGCAGCTCGCGCTCCGCACCGCCGTCGCGCGGCGCGAGCACCGCGACGACCTCGTCGCCGTCCTGCCGTACCGACTTGACGAACGTGTTGAGGACGATCTCGATGCCCTCGTCCTCCAACGCCGCCGCCACCTCGGCCGCCGCGTCGCGATCGTCGCGAAACGCGATCCGGTCGACGGCGTCGACGATCGTGACCGTCGAGCCGAAGCGGGCGAACGCCTGGCCGAACTCGAGCCCCACCGGGCCGCCTCCGACGACGAGCAGCGATTCAGGCAGCTTCGTGAGCTCCAGCGCGGACACGTGGTCGAGCCAGTCGATGTCGTCGATTCCCTCGACCGGCGGCACGGCCGTGCGGGAACCGGTCGCGATCAGGATCCTCTCCGCGGAGAGCCGGCGGTCCCCGACCCGTACCGTCCGGGCATCCTCGAACGAGGCCACGCCGTCGACGATGTCGTAGCCGGCCTTCGTCAGTCGTTCGCGCCACTGCTCCTGCGGGGACAGGATCGCGTCCTTGCGGGCCTTGATCCGCGCCAGGTCGGCCTTCGCGGGCCCGACCTCGATCCCGAGGGTCGCGGCGAGCGTGTTGACGTCGTGGGCAAGCTCAGCGGCGACGAGGTAGGCCTTGGTCGGCCGGCAGGCGACGTTCGGGCAGCTCCCGCCCCACCGCGTGCTCTCGATCATCGCCACCCGGGCGCCGTGCTCCTTGGCGGCCTTCTCCGCTCCGGAGCGCGCAGCCGAGCCGGCGCCGATCACGATCAGGTCGTAGTCCGACATGGAACCTCCTCGAGCTCGTGTCCTCCTGAGAGTCTCGGTACCGATTCTGGTGTTACATCTAACGCCGTGGAGATCCTCGACGTCAGCGTGCCGATCCGGGAAGGGATGGTGACCTACCCCGGCGATCCCGTCGTCAGGCTGGAGCGTGCGGCGTCGATCGCGGACGGCTCTCCGGTCAACCTGACGCGGATCGACTTCGGCCTCCACTCGGGCACGCACGTCGACGCACCCGTCCACTTCATCGACGGTGCGGACGGAGCGGACTCGCTCCGGCTCGACGTGCTCGTCGGGCCATGCGAGGTCGTCGAGGTCCCCGATCTGACGCGCGACTCGGTTGCGAAGTCGCCGGAGGGCATCGAGCGCGTGCTCTTCAAGACGCCGAACTCCGAGCTCTGGGCGAGCGACGAGTTCGCGGCGGACTTCGCCCTGCTCGACGGCGACGCGGCCCGGCTGCTCGTCGAGCGCGGCGTCCGGCTCGTGGGCGTCGACTACCTCTCCGTCGGCGACGAGGAGGCGCACCTTGCACTGCTCGAGGCAGGGGTCGTGCCCGTCGAGGGACTGGACCTGCGCGGCGTCGAGCCCGGGCCGTACGAGCTCGTCTGCCTTCCCCTCCGCGTAGTCGGCGCCGACGGCGCGCCCGCCCGCGCGATCCTTATTCGCCGCTAGCTCCCTCGAACGAGTGATCTTTCGGGGCCGTCCCCTAAAAGGGGGTCGAGTGGGGCCGCTGGGCGATCCAGGATGGAGATGGCTCGTCTAGGCGAGTCTGGGAGAGGCACTGCGGCCCGCGGGTGCGGGAGAAGGAGGGTCAAGAAGGTGAGTCGACATTGCGCCGCCTCTGGCGAAAGCCGGCTGAGCGCGCTGTGGGGAAAGGGCGACCGGGGAGGCGAAGGCCCCTCGGGCCGCCGCCGCGCCGGTGTCGCCGCCACGGCGTCCCTCGCCTTGATGCTGATCGCCCCCTGCTCGGCCTGTGCCGGGTCGTTCGTCCCGGCCGGGCTCCTCGAGCGGTGCCAAGGCCCACCCGAAGCAGACTGTGCACGTAATCGTGGTCGCCAACCCCGGTGTGAGCGCGGGCGACCTGAAGAACGAGATCATGAAGGACAACCGGGGCAACCAGTACGGACGGGTCCGGCGTGAGTTCAAGTACGTCCTCGAGGGCGTCGCCGCGGACCTGACCGGCACGGAGCTCGTGCAGCTCGCCAAGCGGAAGGGCGTCCGGTCGATCACACCGGACGGTGCCGTCCGCGCGAGCGCATTCCGTCCGGTGCACGTGTGGCCGCAGGCGATCGGCGCTGATCGGCTCTGGTCGTTCCCGGTGTTCGGGAAGCGGCCGGCGATCGCAGTCATCGACACCGGCGTCGACAAGGATCGGACGAAGGACTTCGGCGGCCGCGTCGTCGCAACCGTCAACTTCTCGTCGCTCAAGCCGGACCCGAGCGACTCCAACGCCGACTACTCCGGCCACGGGACGCTCGTCGCGGGCATTGCCGCCGGCGCCTCGACCTCGTTCCCCGGCACCGCGCCGAAGGCGGACATCGTCTCGCTCCGCGTCACGAACGGCGAGGGGAAGGCGGTCACGAGCGACGTCATCGCCGCCGCCGACTGGCTCTACGAGAACCGCAAGTCCCACAACATCCGCGTGGCGAACTTCTCGCTGAACTCGCCCTACGCGAGCTACGGGTTCCTCGATCCGCTCAACGCGGCAGTCCGCCGACTCTGGCTGACCGGGACGGTCGTCGTGGCCTCCGCCGGAAACGACGGCGCCGGTCGGCTGCTCGATGCGCCGGCCAGCGAGCCGTTCGTGATCACCGTCGGCGCGACGGATCTCGCCGGGACCGTCAGGACGGGCGACGACACCAACGCGCCGTGGTCCTCCCACGGCTACACGGGGGAAGGCTTCGCGAAGCCGGAGCTTGCGGCCCCGGGGCGCTACATGCCCGGCCCGATCGCGCGCACCTCGCAGTTCGTCCACATGTTCCCGAGCCGAGTCGTTGCGCCCGGCTACATGTGGATGTCGGGCACGTCGTTCGCGGCGCCGGTCGTCTCCGGCGCGGCCGCGCAGCTCCTCGCGATCAACCCTTCACTCACGCCGGATCAGGTCAAGGGCGCACTGATGGCGACGGCCCGCGACCTGCCGCTGGCGGACCCCGGATCGGTCGGAGCTGGGCCAGGTCGACGTCGCGGCCGCGGCCTTGCTCAGGAACCCGCCCAACCCGAACGAGGCGCTCGCCCGCTTCGTGCGGAGGGACTCGCGGGTGCCGGGCGGACGGTACTTCGACACCGAGCGCTGGGCGTCCGTCGCCGCCTCGGATCCGAACTGGCACTCCGTGTCGTGGTCGGACGCCTCGTGGTCGGACGTGTCCTGGTCAGACGTCTCTTGGTCGGATGTCTCCTGGTCGGACGCTTCCTGGTCGGACGTCTCTTGGTCGGACGTCTCCTGGTCGGACGCGTCCTGGTCGGACGCCTCGTGGTCAGACGCGTCCTGGTCGGACGCCTCCTGGTCCGACGCTTCCAAGAGGGAGTAGGACGCCCTTCTCGGCGACCTTGGTCGGCTCGAGCAGGACGCCGACCTCGCTCAGCGTCTCGGGAGATCGACGAATCGCCTTCATGGGAGGCCTGTCTCAGGAGTGGCGCGCTCCGTTACAGTCGGCGCGTGGAGACGGCGACGCGGCTCCGATCCTGGAGGACGGGTTGAGCCCGATCATCTCGCGCGGGTTCCGGGGCCGGCGGCGTGACGACGGCCCGCCCGACCGCGTCCCACCGGGCCAGTACGTCACCGACGACTTCCCCGTCCTCTCCGCTGGACCGACGCCGCGCGTCTCGCTCGAGGAGTGGGACTTCACGATCGTCGGCGAGGTCGACGAGCTGAAGCGCTGGACCTGGGACGAGCTCCGCGCGCTCCCCAGCGACGAGGTCACCGTCGACATCCACTGCGTCACGAAGTGGTCGAAGCTCGACACGGTCTGGGAGGGCGTCTCGGTCGACACGCTGCTCGAAGGCGTGGACACGGCGGCCGAGTACGCGGTCGCCTTCTGCGACGGCGGCTACACGACGAACGTCCCGCTCGAGGATCTGACGGGCGGCAAGGCGTGGGTCGCCTACAACTACGGCGGCGAGCCGCTCGACCCCGAGCACGGCGGGCCCGCGCGCCTGCTCGTGCCGCACCTCTACTTCTGGAAGAGCGCCAAGTGGGTGCGCGGTCTCCGGCTGACTGCAACGGACGAGCCGGGCTTCTGGGAGGTGAACGGCTACCACATCTACGGAGACCCGTGGCGGGAGCAGCGGTACTGGGGCGACTAAAGAGGCTCCAACACGATGAGCCTTGTGCCGCCGGGCCGCGCTGGACGGCGCGAGCCTGCGTCCTCAGTCGCATCCATATAACACTGCATATGGACGCTCCCTGCGTCCTTGGCTCGCACCGCCCATCGCACCCCGGCAACGAAGCACACCATGTTGAAGCCTCTTAACTGGACGGCCGCGGAGGTCGTGGAGGTCGTGCCGGAGACCGCCCGCGTGAAGACCCTGCGCCTGAACGTCGAGGACTGGCCCGGCCACCTTCCCGGGCAGCACGTCGACGTTCGCCTGACCGCCGAGGACGGGTACCAGGCGCAGCGCAGCTACTCGATCGCCTCGGCGCCCGGCGCGCCGGAGCTCGAGCTGACCGTCGAGCGGCTCGACGACGGCGAGGTCTCCCCATACCTGACCGACGAGCTGCAACCGGGCGACCGATTCGAGCTCCGTGGCCCGATCGGCGGCTACTTCGTCTGGGAGGCCTCGCGCGGCGGCCCAGTGTTCCTAGTCGCCGGCGGTTCGGGCGTCGTCCCGTTCAGGGCGATGCTGCGCCACCTCGTCAACGAGGGCGCGAGCGTTGCAGCGACGCTGCTCTTCTCGTCGCGTGGCTGGGACGACGTCATCTACCGCGACGAGCTCGAGCAGCTGAACGGCGGCGGCATCCGTGTAGTGCACACCCTCACTCGCTCGCGGCCGAACGGATGGACGGGCTACGACCGCAGAGTGGACGCACCGATGCTCGCGGAGGTGGGCCCTCGCGCGGCCGACGGACCCCATGTCTACGTCTGCGGGCCGACGCCGTTCGTCGAGGCGGTCGCCAATGCGCTCGTCGAGCTCGGACACGAACCGCGGCAAGCATTCGCACCGAACGCTTCGGACCGACAGGAGGCTGACGATGGACGAGCTTTGAAGCTGGACGGAAACGCCGCCGCGGGGATCCTCCAGGAGATCTTCGCCGTCGAGATCACTACCGCCTCGGGCACCTGCGACGGCTGCGGCGCCGTCGACGCGGTCGGCGCCGTCTCGGTCTACGTGGCCGCCGGGTACCGTCCTTCGCTGCCCGCAGTGCGACAGCGTGCTGATGAAGATCGTGACCGACGGCGAGCGGATCTGGGCCGACCTGCGCGGCGTGCGGTCCCTCGAGCTCCGCGTGTAACGAATCGCGCCTACGGGCTCGGCGCGGACTTCGCTGGCACGATGCGTCCTTGCGCACGCTCTTCCTGATCCCGCTCGCGGCCCTGCTCGTAGGCTTACCGGGCGCAGCCGAGCCGGCCACCCGCCCGGACCGCTTCGACGGCCCCGCGGCGTGGGCGTTCCTCAAGCGGCAGGTCGCGCTCGGGCCCAGGCCCGCCGGCTCGCCCGCTTCGCGCCGCCTCGCCGCGATGCTTCAGCGGCTCGATCCCCCGCGGCCGGTACCAGGCCGTGCCGGACGGCTTGCGCAACGTCGTGGGGACGATCCCCGGCCGAAACCCGCGCCGCACGGTCGTCGTCGGCGCCCACTACGACACGAAGGATCTGCCCAGCTTCGTCGGGGCCAACGACGGCGCCTCCGGCACCGCCGTCGTCCGGCAGCTTGCGCGGACGATCCGCCCGCGGCAGTTCCGCCCGACGCTGATCTTCGTCTTCTTCGACGGCGAGGAGGTGCCGCGCGGGCAGCCGGAGGCGCAGTTCGAGCGCTACGGCCTGCGCGGAAGCAAGGTCGCCGCGCGGGCGTTCCGCACGGCCGAGTCGGCGATCGTGCTCGACTTCGTCGGCGACAAGCAGCCTCGTCATCCCGCGCGAGCAGAACTCGAACCGGCCGCTCTGGCGCAAGCTGCGTGCGGCCGCCGGTCGCACGGGCCACGGCCGCCATTTCCCCGCCCGCACGCAGGGAGCGGTTCTCGACGACCACATCCCGTTCGTCCGCCGCAGGATTCCCGCGATCGACCTGATCGACTTCGACTTCGCGTGCTTGGCACCGGCCCTGCGACAACCTCTCGGCCGTCTCGCCCCGCAGCCTCGACGCCGTCGGCGAGACGATGATGGCGTTCCTGGCCGACCTGTGAGCGAACGGGTCCTGACCCAGCGCGAGCTGAACCGCGCTCTCCTCGCGCGGCAGCTCCTTCTCGAACGGGCGCGCACGCCGATCCCGAAGGCGCTCGAGCGGATCGGCGGGATCCAGGCGCAGTACGCGCCGGCGATGTACGTCGGGCTCTGGTCGCGCCTCGAGGGCCTCGAGCGGGCAGCGCTGACCCGCGCGCTCGAGCGAAGGTCGGTCGTCCAGGGCACGATGATGCGCGCGACGATCCACCTCGTCTCGAAGGCGGACTACTGGCCCTTCACCGCCGGGATCCGCGCTCCGCGGACGGCGTGGTGGGAGCGCGTGCACCCCAAGGCCGACCCGAGGCGGATGAAGGCGGCGGCGTCGAAGCTCCGGACGTTCCTCGCCGACGGGCCGCGCCGCCGCAAGGAAGTCGAGGAGCACCTCGGCCGTGACCTGGCGCTCGGCGTCGGCGCCTACGTCGACCTGGTGCGCGTGCCGCCGTCGGGGACCTGGGACCAGCGCCGAGCCGACCTCTACGGCCTGGCCGAGGACTGGGTCGGGCCGGACAGCGCGGATCCGGACGACGGAGTCGAGCTGCTCGTCCGCCGCTACCTCGGCGGCTTCGGACCCGCCTACCGCACGGACATCGCGGACTTCTGCGGCGTTGCGATCGGCGCTCGTGAAACCCGTCCTCGACCGGATCCAGCTGCGCCGCTTCCGCGACGAGAGCGGAAAGGAACTCCTCGATCTGCCGCGGGCGCCGCTACCCGCTCCGGACACGCCGGCACCGCCGCGCTTCCTGCCCGTCTGGGACGCCACGCTGCTCGTTCACGCCCGCCGCACGCAGATCCTCCCGGAGGACTACCGGCCGAGGGTCTTCAACACGAAGACGCCCCACTCGGTGAACACGTTTCTGATCGACGGCCAGGTGGCGGGAACCTGGCGTTACGAGGGTGGGAAGATCGAGCTCGATGCCTTCGACTCGATCCCGCGCAAGGAGCGCCGCGCGCTCGAGGACGAAGCGAAGCGACTTGCCGCCTTCCATTCCTAGGACGCTCACGAACCGCGAGCTCAACCGGGCGACGCTCGCCCGTCAGCTCCTCCTTCAGCGGGCTCGGCTGTCGGTCCCCAAGGCGGTCGAGCGGCTCTGCGCCATGCAGGCGCAGGACCCGAAGGCGCCGTACATCGGCCTCTGGAGCCGGCTGGAAGGCTTCGGCAGGGACAAGCTGACGCGGGCGTACGAGCGGAGGCAGGTCGTTCGCGGGACGCTCTTCCGCGTGACCGTCCAGCTCGTCTCGGGCCGTGACCATCCCGGGTTCTCGGCGGTGATGGTGAACCGGTGGAAAGACGAGTTCGCGAACTGGGGCATCCCGCGTGACGAGCTCGCCGCGCGGATCCACGAGCTTGCCGAGGACGGCCCCTTCACCATGGCGAAGGCGAATGCCATCACGCCCGAGCTTCCCGAGCGCTACCGCTGGCGGGTCCGCTGCTTGACGCCACTCGTTCACGTTCCGCCCGCCGGGACCTGGGGGACCGTGGGAGTCACAGCGACCACCGCCGAGCGTTGGCTCGGCATCCCGCCGCCAACCCAGGCCGAGGGTGCGAGCTTCGTCGTCAAGCGCTACCTGGGCGCCTTCGGCCCCGCCTCCCGCGAGGACCTGCTCCGCTTCGCGGCGCTCCGCGTCGGGGACGTGCAGCCCGGCTTCGAAGCGCTCGAGCCGCAGCTCCTCCGATTCGAGTCCGAGGACGGCCGCGTGCTCTACGACCTGCGCCGGGCGCCGCGCCCCGCACCGGACACGCCGGCGCCGGTCCGGTTCCTCCCGATGTGGGACCACTTCATCCTCGGGCTCCTGGATCGGTCGCGGATGCTTCCTGCCGAGTACCGGCCGGCGGTGATCCAGAAGAACGGCGACGTCCTGCCCACGTTCCTCGTCGACGGCGTCGTCGCCGGCCTCTGGCGGCACGAGGACGGGAAGGTCAAGCTCGAGCCGTTCGCGCCTCTCCCCCGCACCGTGCGCAGGGAGCTCGAGGACGAGGGTCGCCGGCTGGCGGCGTTCCTCGAATGAAGCCGCCGACGTTCCAGGACGTGCTCGACGCGCGCGAGCGGATCGCGCCGCACCTCAGGCCGACCGCGCTCTACCGGTGGCCCGCACTCGAGGAGCTCGTCGGAACCGAGATCTGGGTCAAGCACGAGAACCACCAGCCGATCGGCGCCTTCAAGGTGCGCGGCGGCGTCAACCTCGCCGCGCAGCTATCCGAGGACGAGCGGCAGCGCGGGCTGATCACGGCCTCCACCGGCAACCACGGCCAGTCGATCGCGTTCGGCGGCCGGATCCAGGGCGTCCGCGTGATCGTGTGCGTGCCGGAGGGCGCCAATCCGCTCAAGGTCGGCTCGATCCGCGCGCTCGGCGCCGAGATCGTCGAGGAAGGCCGCGACTTCGACGAGGCGCGGGAGAACTGCGAACGGCTCGCCGCCGAGCACGGCCACCGCTACGTCCACTCGGGCGACGAGCCGCACCTGATCGCGGGGGTCGCGACCCAGACCCTCGAGATCCTCGAGGCACGTCCGGAGATCGACGCCGTCATCGTCCCCGTCGGCGGGGGCAGCGGGGTAGCGGGTGCGTGCATCGCCGCGCGGGGAATCAGGCCCGAGGTCGAGGTGATCGGCGTCCAGTCCGAGGCGGCGCCCGCCGCGTACCGCGCCTGGAAGACGCACGATCTCGTCGGTGACGAGATGGCGACCGTCGCAGAGGGGCTGGCGACGCGCGTCCCGTTCGAGCTTCCGCAGCGGATCATGTGGGAGCTCCTCGACGATTTCGTCCTCGTCAGCGAGGACGAGATCAGGACGGCGACGCGGCAGATGATCGAAGGAACGCGGAATCTCGTCGAGCCGGCCGGCGCCGCGCCGCTGGCCGCCGCCCTCCGCCTCCGTGAGCGTCTCGCCGGCCGCCGGATCGCGCTGATCGCGAGCGGCGGCAACATCACCCTCGACCAGCTCCGCAGCGTGCTCGCATGACCGACAACGTCGTCGTCGGCACGGAGCTGCTCTTCGAGAACGAGCGGATCCGGGTCTGGGACCTGACGCTCGAGCCCGGCGAGCGGCTTCCGTTCCACCGGCACCGGACGAGCTACTTCTACCGCTGCGAGTCCGGAGGCCGGCTCCGCGTGCGAACCCCGGACGGCGAGGAGACGGAGTACGACAGCCCTCCCGACGAGGTCCACTTCCACGAGATCGGGCCGGACGACCTGGTGGTGCACGATCTCAAGAACGTCGGGGTCACGACGGTCCGCTTTACGACCGTGGAGTTACTCGACTGAGCGTCTCGTAGAAGCTCGCGGCGCCGCGGGGGATCCCGTCGTCGAGATCGAGCTCTGCGCAGACCTCCGCGATCTCCTCCATCTCCGGAGCCCAGCGCCAGGCCCTGTCGGCGACCCACTGGAGCCGGTCGGCGGGCACGCCTTCGGCCTCGAGCATGTCGTCGACGTCGTACGCCTTCGCGATCGCGTGGGCCTGCGCCGTGAGCGCAATCCCGATCTTGTTCCAGCCGCCGAAGGCCATCTTGAGCGCCGAGGCGGCGCCGGGCCTCCTCCCCTCCAGGGCGATCGCCCTCACGTCGGAGCCGTAGAAGAGCTGCGCGACCTCGACCGCGTCGTCGCCTGCGAGGTAGAGGTTGATCCCCGACGCGGCGATGATCGAGCCGTCGACGATCCGCGGGCCCAGCTCGGCGATGCGGCGCATCCGCTCCGGAGAGATGGCGTTCGCCTCGACGTAGATCCCGTCGAAGCCGAGCCGGTACACCTCATCCGCCGTCTCCTCGGCGATCGCCGGCGGGCAGATCGAGAGGACGATGTCGCTGGCCTCGACGAGTGCGGCGACCGACCCGACGTCCGTGAAGCCGGCCGCGCGCCCGGCGGTGGCCACGCTCCGGCCCTCGCTCGCCCAGATCACCTCGCCCTTGGCGGCGCTCCCCACCGCGGCTCCCATCTCGCCGGGGTAGAGGAGCCCGATCCTCACAGGCGTTCGATGCGGGAGGCGCCCAGGATCCGGCCCGTGCCGTCGTCGAACTTGACCCAGGCCTTCCCCTTGCCGTCGTAGTCCGGCGACCAGACGGCGATCGTGCCTTCCTTGTCGCCCACGCGGCAGCGCTCGGTTCCCTCGGGCTCGACGCCGCGCCAGACCCGGACGAACGGGTTCTCCTCCCACTCCCGCCCGATCGTCGTCTCGTCCGTGTGCCCCGGGAGGACGCGCGTCTCCGGCGGCAGCTCCATCAGCTGCAGCACGGACGCCTGTACCTGGTCGGGGTCGCCGCCGCCGACCGCGTCCTTGAAGAGCACGTCGCCCGAGAAGCAGACGTCGCCGACGACGAACGCCAGATGGTCGTCCTTGTGGCCGGGGGTCTCGAGGGCCTCGATCCGGAGCCCGCCGACCTCGAGCGGGCCGGTGACGACCGGGAGACCGAGCTCTCCCTCGTGCTCGATGTGGTCCTGGTCGGCGTGGGTGCGAAGGACGTGGCTCGGTCGGACGTTCCAGCGCTCTGCCGCCTCGAGGAGCGGCTCCATCGGAGCGCCGCTGTCCACGAACACGGCCGCGCCGCCCTCCTCGTCGGCGAGGAGGTAGGCGTTCGACAGCCAGCCCGAATGCATGCTGCGCTCGATGAGCATCCGTGCGTAGGCTACGTCGAAACCGAGGAGGAGGATTTCGTGGCTGGGCTGATGGAGCGCATGTCGCTGGTGATCAAATCGAAGTTGAACAAGCTGCTCGACCGGGCGGAGGACCCGGCCGAGACGCTGGATTACTCCTACGAGCAGCAGCGCGTGCTGCTCCAGAACGTCAAGCGCGGGATCGCGGACGTCGCGACCTCGAAGAAGCGTCTCCAGCTTCAGACCGACAAGCTGGAGCAGAGCCTCGTGAAGCTGGACTCGCAGGCGCGGGACGCGGTCGCCGCCGGCCGCGAGGATCTTGCGCGCGCCGCGCTCGAGCGGAAGGCGCTCGCGCAGCAGCAGCTCCAGGATCTCGACGGTCAGATCGCGCAGCTCGACGCCCAGCAGGAGAAGCTCTCGGCCTCCGAGAAGCAGCTGGCCGCGAAGATCGAGGCGTTCCGGTCGCAGAAGGAGGTCATCAAGGCGCAGTACTCCGCCGCCGAGGCGCAGGTGCGGATCGGGGAGGCTGCGACCGGGATCGGCGAGCAGATGGCCGACACCGGGCTCGCGATCGAGCGGGCGCGCGACAAGACCGAGCAGATGCAGGCGCGCGCAGGCGCGGTCGAGGAGCTGATCGCGGCCGGCACGCTCGAGGACTTCACGGCGGGCGACCAGACCCAGCTCGACCGCGAGCTCGCCGAGATCTCACAGGACCGGCAGGTCGACGCGGAGCTCGAGGCACTCAAGGCAGAGGTCGGCGCGGGCACGCCGAAGAAGGAGATCGAGCAATGATCGTCCGGCTGATGGGAGAGGGCCAGTACCAGGTCGACGACGGCATCCGCGACCAGCTGAACGAGCTCGACGATCGGGCCGTGGCCACGCTCGAGCAGAACGACGAGCCGGCGCTCGACGAGCTTCTCGACGAGATGTGGCGGGTCGTGCGGGACCGCGGAGAGCGGCTTGCGGACGACGATCTGTCCGCGTCCGACCTCGTGATCCCGCCGAGCGACCTGACGCTCGAGGAGACGCGGCGGCTGTTCTCCGACGACGGTTTGGTCCCGGACCTGCCCTCGCGGTAGAGCAGAGCGCGGGCTAGCGGAGAGCCGCCCGGTTAACAGGAGCCGTGTCCGGTGCCTGGCACCGCCCGGCTCGGGCAGCCACGGTCCCCTTCGACGACGTCCGTTTCGTTCGGCCGCCCGGGCGGCGCGCCAGTTGGCGCCGCTTTTCCCCCGGAGACGTGTCCGGTGCCAGGCACCGGACACGGCCGCGTGCCAGGCACCGGGCCTTGGCTCAGATGGGCAGGCCGAAAAGGGCGAACCACATCGAGATGTCGGGCTCGATGGGCAGCTCCTTCTCGAGCTTCGCCTGCAGCTCCAGCTCCTCGGCATTGTCCCGCTCGCGCTCGCCGGTCGGCACGAACGGCCAGAACGCGCCGCGCTTGTAGCCGTAGATCCAGTAGACGGGCGCCTTCCCGCCGTCCATGCGAAAGACCGCGGCGAGGAGCTGCTCGCCGAAGCCCCGCTCGGCCAGCTCCGAGCCGACCAGATGGACGGTCGTCACGAGATCCTCGAAGTGCTCGTCGTGGATGACGATCCACTCGAAGCCGTAGTCGTCACTCCGCCGCTCGAGCTTCGAGGACGACTCGCGCGCCGCCACCTCGAGCAGCTCCTGCATCTCGTTCTCGGCCCGGACGAACTCGCCCGCCGACAGCGGCTTGAAGACGACCGCCCCGACGCCGGCCGGGCGGAGGCCCAGGTCGACCTCCATCGTCACCGCCGCCGACGGAAGCGCGAAGAGCGCTTCGCGCTTCGCCTGCTTCAGGCTCCTCCGCCCGAAGAGGACGTCGCGGATCCCCACGTCGAGCCTAGGGCTCTACGGGCCGGCCCATCTCGCGTGCGATCGCGGCGAGCCGGGCGAGCCGCTTCTCCATCGGCGGATGGGTCATGAACAGCTCCGCGAACGAGGCCTTCACGTTCGTCGGGACGATGAAGAACGCGTTCATCCCCTGCACCTCGCGGAGGTCGCGCTGCGGGATCTGCTGGATCTGGCCGGCGATCTTCTGGAGCGCCGACATCAGGTTCTCGGGCGCCCCCGTGATCAGCGCGGCGCCGCGATCGGCCGCGTACTCGCGGTAGCGCGAGATCATCAGGATCAGCACGTAGCTGATCACGTAGGTCAGCATCGCCACGAGGAACATGATCAGCCAGACCGGCGTGCCGCCGCCCCGATCCCGGCCGCCGCCGAACATCCCGCCGAAGAGGCCGATCCGCATCAGCAAGGCAGCGACCATGGCGAAGAAGCTCGAGACGGTCATGATCGCGACATCCCGGTTCCCGATGTGCGAGAGCTCGTGCGCCAGAACCCCCTCGACCTCCGGCTTGCTCAGCCGGTACCAGAGGCCCTCGGTGACTGCGACGACGGAGTTCTTCGGGTTCCGCCCGGTGGCGAAGGCGTTCGGGATGTCCGTCGGAATGACGGCGACTCGAGGCTTCGGCAGGTCGGCCATCGCGCACAGCCGCTCGACCATGTCGTGCAGCTCGGGCGCCTCGTCGCGGTCGACGATCTTCGCGCGCGAGGCCGCGAGCGCGATCTTGTCGGACGTGTAGTACTGGAAGAACGCGAGCCCGCCCATGATCACGATCAGGAAGCCGATCCCGATGTTGGTGAACTGCAGCAGCGCGACGAAGAAGGCGACGTAGAGCGCCCCCAGAAGGAACATCGTGATCACCATGCGGGCTGAGAGCCCGAAATCCCGTCCGTACGCCCTGCGCTGCATGCTCTCGATTGTAGTGCTGGGCCTTCTGGCTACCGCGGCACTGCCGGCCGCCGCCGACGCTCAGGAACTCCGCGTCGTCGTCGTTCCGGGACTGGAGACGGGCGACCTCGCCGCGCTCTCGGACCGCGGCGCGATCGGGCTCCTCGTACCCGACGCCGGCCCCGAGACGAGCGGCCCGCGCGCCCGGGCGGCGCTGGAGCGCGGGGCGGTCCGGAACTCGATCCTCGGCGGGCTCCCGGAAGGGGAGACCGTGGTCGACGTCCAGACCTCGGCGACGATTCCGGGCGGCCCCGCGATCGTGCTCGGCCTGCCGAGCGGAGGCGAGCAGCCGAACGACCGGCGGTACCCGATCGCCGTCCTCGGCGACGACTACAGCGGAGTGCTGACGTCCGACTCGACCCGGATCCCGGGGCTCGTCTCGATCGTCGACGTCGCGCCGACCGCGCAAGGCGAGGACGGCGCGCTCGGATCGGAGGCCGACGACGATCCGCTCGGGACACTCGCGGAGCTCGACGAGCGGATCGAGGCGAACCGGGACGCCAAGGCGGCCGTGCTGCTGATCTCGCTCGCCGCCATCGTCGCCGTCGCGGCGTTCCTGCCCGCCGCCATCCTGCCCGCGTTCGCCGCGATCCTGCTCGCGAATCTCGCCCTGGGCGCGGTCGGCTCGACCGAGGTCTGGCTGGACGTCCTCGTCGTCGTGCTCGCGGTCGGCGTCTCGCTCTTCCTGGCCCGGGCGGGCCCGTTGACGCACGGACTGCTCATGACGGGCGTCCTCGGCGCCTACCTCGTCGCGATGGCGATCGATGAGCGCTGGGTCGCGCTCTCACCGCTGGGCCCGACCCAGAACGCCCGCTTCTACGGGCTCTCGAACCTGCTCGCGACACTGCTGCTCGTCCCCGCCCTCGCCGGCGCCGTCCTCCTCGGTCGCAGGTTCGGGATCTGGGGCTTCCTCGGCGTCGCGGCGCTCGCGCTGGTGACCGTCGCCGGGAGCTCGTTCGGCGCTGACGGCGGCGGCGCGATCGTCCTCCTCGTCGCCTTCGCCGTGCTCGCGGCGCTCGAGCACGGGCTCACCCGACGACTTGCGATCGGTGCGGGGGTCGTGGCAGCGGTCCTCGTCCTCGCCCTCGCCGTCGGAGGCTCGAGCCACGTGACCGATGCGCTGTCCGACGGGCCCGTGGGCCTCGCGGAGGATCTGGGACGCCGCCTCCAGCTGTCACTCGAACGGGCGACCGCGGGCGTCGGCGTGGCACTCCTCGTCTTCGGCGGGATCGCGGCGTTCGTCGTCCTCGCCCTGCGCGAGCGCCGCCCGCTGCTGCTCTCGCTCCTCGCGGGACTGGGCGTCTCGCTGCTCGTGAACGACTCCCCGAACGACGTCGTCGTCGGCGGCCTGGCCTGCTACCTCGTGCTCAGCAGTGCGCCGGGGCTCGCCCGACCAGCGACCGGACGAGTGCTCCAGGCCCCCTGGGCACGGCGATCGCGAAGCGCCCAGGCCGCGTCGCCCTGAGCAGGGTCATCCCCGCGGGCGCGCGCTCGAAGCAGACGGCGCCCGCGCGCACACGCCAGTACGGCGTATAGCGGATCTTCAGCCGGTACGAGCCAGGCGCAGTGAGCCGGCCCTCGAGCCCGGTGTGGTCGAGCCGCGTCACCACAGGCGACCCCGGCCCGGTGAGGATCGGCTCGGGCCGCGGGACCTCGAAGATCGTCAGCTGCGGGCTCCGGAAGGCGGTCCGAAGACCCGAGCGGCCGGAGCGGAGCAGCGCAGCCTCCCGCTCCTCGCCCTTCTGGCCGAGCCTCGTGCTCGGCAGGACGACGAAGCGGACGCCCATCCCGCGCAGCCACTCGCGGTAGGTGGACGGTGCGAGCGGCTTCTCGTAGAACAGCTCGTTGCGCGCGATGTCGATCTGCCGGTACCACCCGCGGGCGAGCGGGATGCCGGCGCGCGGGAGCCAGTAGGCCTCCCAGTGGTCGAACGTCGGGACGACCTCGACGCGGTAGTTCGGCGTCGAGTGCTCGGCGAGGAAGGTGACGGCCGGCGCCCAGAAGCTGCGGTCCGCCGCCCGCACGTCCGTCCGGTCGAGCGCGGCTCCGGCGTAAGGCGCGACGTTGTAGACAAGCGCTGCCGAGAGCGCGAGCGCCGTCAGCCAGCGCGGCCTGAATCTCGCGAGAAACGCGGTCAGCAGCATCACGGGGAAGACGACCGACCGCAGTCGCGTCAGGTTCTCTCCGACCGGCGTCGAGATCGCGAACATGGCGATGCTCGACGCTCCCCAGACGAGGAAGAAGGCACCGAGGAACGCGCCGTGGCGAGCGCGGCGCGCCAGCTCAGCGCCGAGCAGGCTCACGGTCAGGACGGCGGCGAGCTCGAGCGCGCGGAATGGGTAAGGCCCGCTGCTCGGGAAGAACACGAGCGCGGCAAGCTGGATCGCCGCGATCCCGGCGATGGCGGCGCCGAACGCGAGCGTGTGCGTCCCCATCCGCCGGACGAGGACGAGCGCGAGCAGGACGAGGCAGAGGAACACGAACGCGAGCGGGCTGAAGCCGAGCGTCAGCGCTGCGGCGCCGGCGGCCAGCCAGCGGTTGCCGCCCTGGAGGGAGCGGAGTGCGCCGAGTCCCGCCGCCAGGCCGAGCGCGTAGCTGTAGGTGCCGACGAAGATCGGGCCCGCTGCGAGAACGGCGAACGCCCGCGCCGGCCAGACACCTGCGGCGCCCCACTCCCGCTCCACGATCGAGGCGAAGAGGACGGCGGAGAGCACGACGGCCGCGAAGACCAGGGGCAGGTTCCCCACGAGCGCCGCGGGCAGGTAGTAGAGGAGGCTGTACGACGCGAGCGGGTAGTGACCGCCGTACCAGAGGTTGTCCCAGACGAACACGCCCTCCCGGACGAGCAGCGTCCGGTAGAGGTGGGCGGGCGCGTCGCCGGTCGGCGGCGCCAGGGCGACGAGCAGCGCAGCCCCGGCGCAGGCCAGCCCGCCGGCAAGCAGGATCTCGCGCCGCGGCGCGATCAAACGGGAGACGGCGGCGGTCATTCGCCCGTTAGTTTGACGCCTGAGCCGGGTAGACTCGCCGCGTGCGCCGTGCCGCCCTCATCGTCGTCCTCGGAGCGCTTCTTGCAGGGTGCGGCGGCGACGAGACGACGGCCCCGACGGCCGAGACCGTCGAGGGCGGGCAGACGCAGACGCAAACCGAGCCCGCGGCCGAGGGTGACCCCGCTGCCGGCGAGCAGGTCTTCACCCAGAACGGGTGCGGAAGCTGCCACAAGTTCGGGCCCGCAGGCTCGAGCGGGACGACGGGACCCGACCTCGACCAGCTTCCCATGCTCGCGGAGAACGCCGGCGAGGATCTCGCGGAGTTCACGCGAGAGTCGATCGAGAATCCGGACGCCTACGTCGAGGAGGGCTACCCGGAGGGCCTGATGCCCACGGCCGACCTCGAGGACCAGGAACTGGCCGACCTCGTCGCGTTCCTGACGCAGTCGTAGTCCCATGATCGACCTCCGGGCTGCGCGCAGCGACCCCGATCGCTTCCGGGCCGGGATCGCGCGCAAGGGCGGCGGCGATGCGTTCGACGAGCTGCTCGAGGCGGACGAACAGTGGCGTGGCCTCGTCCCGCGGGTCGACGAGCTCCGCGGCCGCCAGAAGCTGAAGGGCAAGCCGACACCAGAGCAGGTCGAGGAGCTCAAGCAGGTGAAGGAGGAGCTTCGGGCGCTCGAGGGCCAGCTCGCGTCGGCGGAGGAGCGGCGGAACGACCTGCTCGAGAAGGTGCCGAACCCGGCGCACGAGTCGGTTCCCGACGAGCATGTCGAGGACGCCGAGGGCGAGATCGTGCGGCGCGTCGGCGAGCCGCCGGCGCTCGTGGAGGCGAAGGATCATCTCGCGCTCGGCCGGTACGACATGGAGCGCGGCGCGCGGCTGTCGGGCTCACGGTTCGGCTACATCGTCGGCGATGCCGCGCGGCTCTCGCTCGCGCTCTACCGCTGGGCGCTCGACCGCCTGGTTGCCGAGGGCTTCACACCGGTGATCCCGCCTGTCCTCGTGCGCGAGGAGGCGATGTACGGGACCGGGTTCTTCCCCGCGGAGCGGTTCGAGATCTACGAGGTCGTGGACGAGGGCCTGTACCTCACCGGCACGTCGGAGGTGGCCCTGGCCGGTCTGCACATGGGCGAGATCCTCGAGCCGCAGGACCTGCCCCTCGAGTACACGGCCTTCTCGGCCAACTTCCGGCGCGAGGCGGGTGCGGCCGGCCGCGATACGCGCGGGATGTTCCGCGTCCACCAGTTCAACAAGGTCGAGATGTTCGCGTACACACTCCTGCCGGAGTCCTGGAACGAGTTCGAGCGGCTCGTCGGGATCGAGGAGGCGCTCGTCCAGGAGCTCGGCCTTCCATACCGGGTGGTCAACATCGCGGCGGACGAGCTCAGTGCCGCGGCTGCGAAGCGGATCGACATCGAGGCGTGGTTCCCTTCGCAGGAGCGCTATCGCGAGATCACGTCGGCGTCGAACACGACGGACTACCAGGCGCGACGCCTCGGCATCCGCTACCGCACCGACGGCGGGACCGAATTCGTCCACACGCTGAATGGCACCGCAGTGACTGACCGCTGGGCGCTGGCGATCCTCGAGAACTTCCAGGGCGAGGTGCCGGAGGTTCTACGCGAGTTCGGCGCGCCGGAACAGATTCGCGCGGACGCCTGATTCGGACGCGTCCGGTGCCTGGCACCGGGTGGGCTTTGCGCGCCGGGCCCGAGTCGGTTTGTGGCCACGTCCGAGTGACAGTCACTCGGACGTGTCGGCACCGGACGCCTCCTGCGTGGTTCTTGCCTGGAATCAAGCGGCGAAATGATGCGCACGGAGACACGTCCCAGTGACTGTCACTGGGACGTGTCCCGGCGATGCTCGATTCGGACCTGGCCAGGCGCGGGCCCACGCTAGACGGATACGGCCTCGCCGGACTCGGCCGATCGGTACAGGGCGTCGATCGCGCGCGCCTGGCCGACCGCGTCATCCCGGCCGAGCAACGGCTCCGCCTCGCCGCGGATCGCGTCGGCGAAGTTCTCGAGCTCGAGCCGGTACGAGTCCACGGGCTCGAGCGCGATCTCCTCGACCCCGCCCTCGCGCCGGAGCTCGATCACCGGCCGCCGGCAATGCCACGGATCGTCCAGGAAGAGCGAGCCCTCCGTCCCGACCACCTCGAGCTCGTCGCGCATCGGGAGCCTGAAGCCGCAGTCGAAGTGGGCGAACACGCTGCCGGGAAAGGACAGCACGGCCGCGAAGACCGTGTCCACGCCCGCCTCCTCGAGGCTCACCCCGTAGACCTGCTCGGGCTCCCCCGCGAGCAGGCGCGACCCGCTGATGCAGTAGCAGCCGACGTCCATGAGCGCGCCGCCGTCGAGGTCGGCCGCGAGCCGGATGTTCGTTTCGTCGCCGATCGAGAAGCTGAACGATGCCCGGATCACACGCAGCGCCCCGATCGCACCGCCGTCGACGAGCTCCTTGAGCCGCACGGTCTGCGGGTTGTGCCGGAACATGAACGCCTCGGTCAGCACGAGCCCGGCGCGATCGGCAGCGTCGAACGCGCGCTCGACGTCCTCCGGGCGCCGGCTCAGCGGCTTCTCGCAGAGCACGTGCTTTCCCGCCTCGAGCGCGCGGACCGACCACTCGACGTGCTGCGAGTTCGGCAGCGGGATGTAAACCGCGTCCAGCTCCGAGTCCCCCAAGAGCTCCTCGTAGCTCCCGTAGGCGCGGTCGATCCCATGCTCGCGCGCATACGCCTCCGCGCGGGCGAGCTCCCGGCTCGCGACGGCCACGACGTCGACGCGATCGGACTCGCGCGCCGGTGGCAGGACGAGCCGGTTGATCCTGGCAGTAGAGAGGATCCCGAGACGCACGCTCATCCCCACGACATCTCCGTCACGGGCCGGAACGCGGTGTCCAGCATCCGGAAATCCGTCACGTGCGCGACCTTGCCTTCCAGCGAGCTCATTGCTCCTCCAGTGGTCGTAGGGCTGGATAGAGGGATCCGAAACGCTCATACCCCTCGTCGTACCGCTGCACCCAGTCGGGATCCGGCTCGGTCTCGTCGCGGACCCGGACACAGGCGTCGACGGCCTCGCGCACACCGCCGAAGACACCCGTCGCCACACCGGCCAGCAGCGCCGCGCCGTACGCCGCGCCTTCGTCGACTGTGGTTCGCTGGAGCGGGACGCCGAGCACGGAGGCGAGGATCTTGACCCAGAGCCGGCTCCGCGCGCCGCCGCCGGAAACTCGGCCGACCTCGACCGTACAACCGAGGCCGCGCAGGAGCTCGAGCGAGTCGCGCAGCCCGTACGCGACACCCTCGAGGATTGCCCTCACCAAGGCGCCGCGGTCGTGGTGCAGCGAGAGCCCGACGAACGCGCCGCGCGCGTCGGGGTCGGCGTGGGGCGTCCGCTCCCCGGCAAGGTAGGGCGCGAAGAGCAGACCCTCGACGGCCGGCGCCCAGGCCTCGGCCTCTCCGTCGAGCCGGTCGTAGACGGAGTCTGACGCGAGGGCGCCGCGGAACCACCGCAAGGCGCCTCCCGCCGAGAGCATCACGCCCATCGCGTGCCAGGTGCCGGGCACCACGTGGCAGAACACGTGCGCACGACCTTCCGGATCCGGCGCGAAACCCTCGAGCGCCGCGAACACCACACCTGAGGTCCCCAGCACGACCGAGACCGGCCCCGGCGCGACGACGCCGACGCCGAGCGCGCCCGCCGCCTGGTCGCCCGCCCCGGCCGCCTCCGTGGACTCCCGCACCGGAGGAAGCCACTCGACCGGGACATCCAGCGCGGCGCAGACCTGCTCGCTCCAGCGCCGGTTGGCGACGTCGAAGAGCAGCGTCCCGGACGCGTCGGCGGCGTCGGTCGCCAGCTCGCCGAAGAGCCGCAGGCGGACGTAGTCCTTCGGCAGGAGCACGTGCGCGATCCGGCCGTACACCTCCGGCTCGTGTCGTCTGAGCCAGAGCAGCTTCGGCGCCGTGAAGCCGGGCAGCGCACGGTTCCCGGTCAGCTCGATCAGCCGCTCGAGTCCGACCCGCTCCTCGATCTCGACACATTCAGCGGCCGTCCGCTGGTCGTTCCAGAGGATCGCCGGCCTCAGCACGCGTTGATGCGAGTCGAGCGCGACCAACCCGTGCATCTGCCCCGAAAGCCCGACGCGATCGCCCTCCGCACCGAGCCGTCCGAGCGCCGCCTCGGCCCCGCGCACCCAGTCCTCCGGATCCTGCTCGGCCCAGCCCGGCTGCGGGATCGAGAGCGGGTACTCCTCCTCGGCGCGGCCGACGACCGCCCCGTCCGGGGAGAGGGAGAGCGCCTTGACGCCCGTCGTCCCGATGTCGAGGCCGACGAGCGAGGTCACGAAGCGGCGAGCCCCGCCGCCTCGAGCGCCTGAACGGGCCAGAGCCTCGTCCTGGTCGCCGGGCAGGCCGCTGACGCCGACGGCCCCGACGCGGCGCCCGTCCTCGAACGCCGCGACGCCGCCGCGGAAGAACGTGAAGAACGGATCGAAGCTCGCGAGCTCGGCCGGATCGTCGCGAACCTTCTCAGCCAGCGCGCCGGTCGAGGTCATGTCACTGCGCGCCGCCGTGTACGCCTTCCGCTGCGCGTTCAGCCGCGTGTCGTGGGCAGCGCCGTCCATCGTCGCCGCTGCGACGAGCTCACCGTGGTCGTCGGCCACGAAGACCGAGACCGGCCCCGGCGCCTGACGCACGACTGACTCGACGATCGCCTGCGCCTGCTCCAGCCTCATGTCGCTCCCAGGGCCGCGTACACAAGCTCGTACGCGCGCACGGCGTCCTTCCGCAGCTGCGCCTCGCGCAACGCCTCGTCGTCGATCCGCGCAGCGACCTCGTCGATGAACCGCCACTGGAGCACGCTGCGCCGCACCGCCTCGATCGCGTCCTCTGTGTACGGGTAGAGGTCGAAGCCGAGCCGCTCGCCCTGCTCGCCGTAGCCGGCCCGGCGAAGCTCGAGCGCCAGCTCCAGCGTCTCCATGAACGCGGTCGCGCCGACCATGTTGTCGTCGTCGAACGTCCCCCAGCCGGAATTCGCGTGCTGGTGACCGAGGAGACCCTCGGCGGCGAGCATGGCGGCGTACTCACCGAGGCTCTCGCCGTTCATCAGCAGGTGCTGCCAGTCCATGTTGACCTTGACGTTCGTAAGCCCTTCGGCGCGCAGCGTGTGAATCACGTGCAGCGTCATGCCGATGTTCCGCATGAGGATCTTCATCGCGGGCTCGGAGTTCTTGTGCTCGAGGAAGAGCAGGACGCCGTGGTCGGCGCAGCGCTGCGCCGCCTCCCCCACGCCCTCGATCAGCCACCGCCAGCTCTCCGCATAGGGCGTCTGGAACGGGTAGTTGTAGCCCTCGATCCCCGGCCAGACGATGAAGTGCGCGCCGATCGAGCCGGCCAGGTCGGCGGCGGCGACCGTACGACGGCGGGCCTCGGCACGGGTCTCCGGATCCGGCGAGGTCAGCCCGCCGCGGCCGAACCGTGCGTCGAGGTGGAGGCCGCTGGCCAACGCATAGATGTCGTGGCCGCCGAGCGCGTCGCGGATCTCCTCGAGGTTCCCCTCGTCCAGCTCTCCGGGATAGTGGAACTCGTAGCCGTCGATCAGGTCACCGAGCCCGTCGACCGCCCGCCGCACGCGGTCGACGGTCGTCTCGCCGGCCCGTTCCGGCTGGTAGCCGCCCGGCACGAAGCGGGTGACCATCGGCCCGAGCGCCCAGATCCCGAGACTCGTCTTCACCGGGACCGCACCTCCTCGCGCCGGCCGCTCTCCGACGAGCGCAGGATCGCCTCGACGACCTCGTCGCAGCGGTAGCCGTCCTCGAACGTCGCCCCGTGCGGCGCCACCCCGTGCTCGCCCGCGATCGCCTCGAGCAAGTGCGCGAGCTCGTGGACGAACGTGTCGCCCCAGCCGACGATGTGGCCCGGCGGCCACCAGAAGCGCAGGTACGGATGCTCGGGCTCGGTGACCAGCACCCGCCGGAACCCGTTCCCGTCACCGACCTCGAGCTCGTTCAGCCGCTCGACGTCGAATGCCGCCGAGCCCTTCGTCCCGTTGACCTCGAACGCGTTCGAGTTGATGCGGCCGCGCGCCAGCCGCGAGGCTTCGAGCGTCCCCGCGACGCCGTTCTCGAACTCGACCGTGGCCACGAAGTGGTCGTCGACCTGCCGGCCGGGGACGACTGTGCGGACAAGCGCGGACACCGACGCGATCTCTCCGACGAGATAGCGGGCCAGGTCGATGATGTGCGTGCCGAGGTCGCCGAGCGCGCCGTTCCCGGCCTGGGCGGGGTCGAAGCGCCACGTGCTCTCGTCGGCGTCCCAGCCCCAAGACTGGAGGTAGCGCGCGCGAAAGTGGACGACCTCGCCGAGCTCGCCGGCCTCCAGCAGTTCGCGAACGAGGCGCACGGCCGGCACGAAGCGGTAGTTGAAGCCGCACATGTGCAGGACGCCCGCCTCCTCGGCGGCGCGCCACATCCGGTGGGACTCCTCCGCCGAGAGACCGAGCGGCTTCTCGCAGAGGACGTGCTTGCCGTTCCGGGCCGCCTCGATGCACGGCTCCGCGTGGACCGCGTTCGGCCCGCCGTTGTCGAAGAGGTGCACTCGGTCGTCGGCGACCTGCTCACGCCAGTCGGTCACCGCCTCTGCCCAGCCCCAGCGCTCGCGGGCCTCCTCGACCGCGTCGCGGTTCCGCCCCGAGATGGAGACGCGCTGAGGCCGCAGCGGCACATCGAGCAGCTCGAGCGCGTGCAGGGCACGCGAGTGTGCCTGGCCCATGAACGCGTAGCCGAGCATGGCTACGCCGATCGAGCTCACGCCGTCAGACGCCTCCGGCCGCCGCGCGCCGCCGCTTCGCGAATGCGTCGACGAGGACGGCGCCGAGCAGGACGAGTCCCGTGATGACGAACTTCGTACCCGAGGCGAGCCCCATTAGGTCCATCCCGTTCTGGATCGAGGCGATGACGAGCGCGCCGAGGAGCGCGGCGATCACGCGTCCCGTCCCTCCGAAGAGGCTCACGCCGCCGACCACCGCCGCGGCGATGACGAGCAAGAGGAGATTCCCGCCACCGGTGTTCGTTGCCACGGAGCGCAGACGGGAGGCGAGGATGATCCCGCCGACGCCCGCCATGAAGCCGCTGATCATGAAGACGGCGATCCTGACGCGGTCCACCGCGATCCCAGCCCGTCGCGCGGCCTCCGCGCTGCCGCCGACGGCGTACACGTGCCGCCCGAACCGCGTCCGGCTCGCGACGAACGACCAGATGAGGAGAAAGATCCCGAGGATGACCATGACCTTCGGGACGCCACGGTCCTCGTTGAGGTACCAGACTGCGGCGAAGGTCACAGCCGCGAGACCAACTGTCTGGAGCACGATCAGCGACATGGGCTTCCCCGCGAGGCCCCCGGCCCGGCGCGAGAGCGCCGTCCGCAGCTGGAGCGCTGCGTAGGCCACCACGACGACCACGGCGAGGATCCACCCCCAGACCTCGCTCAGGAAATCGTTCGCGATCCCGACCACGGTGTCGTCCTGGATCCGGATCGTCCCGGCCGTGGAGTACTGAGTCGTCAGGATGAGCACGACGCCGGACCAGATCAGGAAGCCTGCGAGCGTGACGACGAACGAGGGGACGCCCGCCTTCGTGATGACGATCGCGTGCAGCAGCCCGATCACGCTCGTGCAGAGGAGCGCGATCGGGATGGCCACCCACCACGGCCAGCCCGGATCGTCGGGCCGCAGGAGGAGTGTCATGACGACGGCCCCCACAGCGCTCACGTAGGCAACGGAGAGGTCGATCTCCCCGATCAGGAGGACGAACACGACCCCGATCGCGATCGCCGCGTAGGCGGCCGTCTGCAGGAGCAGGTTCGTCAGGTTCCGCTCCGTGAGGAAGTTCTCCTCGAGAACCCCGAACGTCAGGAGGATCAAGACGAGGCCGATGATGATCGGCAACGTCCCGAGCTCTCCTGCCTTCACGCCCTGCCACCACAAACGCAGGTAGCCGGAAAGCGTCTCCGACTCGTGACGCTCGTCGACCGGCGGCACTCCCGGGACCCGCCCGACGGGTGCCGCGGTGGGGTCCGCGCTCATGCTTCGACCTCGGCGCCCGCCTCGACAGGCTCATCGACCGCGGCGCCCGCCTCCATGCCCGGCACGTGGTCGAGCTTCCCGGCGGTGATGGCGTGGACGACCTCCTGCTGGTCTGTCTTCTCACGCTCGAAGAGCGCCACGCGCTGACCGAGCCGAAGGACGGTGATCCGATCGGCGACCTCGAACACGTCGTGGAGATTGTGCGTGATGATCGCCACCGCGAGATCCTTCTCCGCCAGACGCCTGACCAGGTTCAGGACCTGGCGGGTCTGGGCGACGCCGAGCGCGGCCGTCGGCTCGTCGAGGATGACGATGCGGGAGTTCCACATCACGGCCTTTGCCACGGCGACCGACTGTCGCTGTCCGCCCGAGAGGCCGGCGACCGCCTGGCGGACCGACGCCAGCGTCGTGACGGACAGCCCGTCGAGCGTCTCGCGCGCCGACCGTTCCATCGACGACTCGTCGAGGACGACGGCCGCCCGAGTCCGCTCCCGCCCGAGGTACATGTTCGCGACGACGTCGAGGTTGTCGGCGAGCGCGAGATCCTGGTAGACGACCTCGATCCCGAGCTTCGCGGCATCACGCGGCCCGTGGATCACGACGCGCTTGCCGTCGACCTGGACCTCGCCCTCGTCGAACGGATAGATGCCGGCGATGCCCTTGATGAGCGTCGACTTGCCGGCGCCGTTGTCGCCGACGAGGGCCATGACTTCGCCGGGACGCATCTCGAAGTCCACGCGGTAGAGCGCCTGCACGGCGCCGAACGCCTTCGAGGCGTTTTTGACCTCCAGGAGCGGGGTGTCGGCCACTTGCTCTCCCGTCAAGATCGGGCCGGGAGGGACGCTGTGGGCGCCCCTCCCGGCGGTCAGTTCGTCAGCTCTGCTGCTGGCAGAAGTCCGTCTGCGCGGTGTCGCCCTGGCAGACCTCCTGGACCGTCCGGAACCCGTCCTCGATCACGGTTTCCTGGATGTTCTCCGCCGTTACGCCGATCGGGGTGAGCGCGAAGTACGGCACGACGCCGTCACCCTCGGGCTCTTCGGCCGGGTTGCCGTCCTCGGCGGTGATGCCGATGAGGTTGAACTCGGCGTCGGGGTACTCGACGCTCTCGACGTCGTCGCCGTTCCGTAGCGCGAGGGCGACCGCGGCGGCGAGCTCGGCCTCGGCCTGGATCGGCTTGTAGACCGTCATCGTCTGCTTGCCGAGGAGGATGTTCTGGATCCCCGCGGCCGTCGCGTCCTGGCCGCTCACCGGCGCCTTCTCGATGCCCGCCGCCTCCATGGCGTTGATCGCGGAGTTCGCGAGCCCGTCGTTCGCGGCGAAGACCGCGTCGACACGGTTGTTCGCGCTCGTGAGGATCTGCTCCATGATCGTCTGGGCCTGCTGGTTGTCCCAGCCCGGGACGTGGCGGTCGGCGACCTGCTCCCACTCGCCCGCCTCGACCTTGCTCTCCACCGTCTCGGCATAGCCGCGCCGGAAGAGGAAGGAGTTGTTGTCCTCCTCACCGCCGTTGAGCATCACGACCCGCGGCGTCTCCGCGTCCAGCGCGTCGATCACCGGCTCCAGCTCGCGCCCCATCGCGCGTCCGACCTCGACGTTGTCGAAGCTCACGTACGCGGCGCCGCCCGAGCCTCCGGTGTTGAAGCGGTCGTACTCGACGACGTCGACGTCAGCGTCCTTGGCGTTGTCGATGATCGTCGCTCCCGAGCCCGTGTCGATGCTCACGAGCAGGATGACGCTCGCGTCGTCGGCGATCGCCTGCTCGGCCTGCGACTGCTGCTGTGCCGCGTCGCCTTCGGCATTCACGATGTTGAACTCGACGTCTGCCTCCTCGAAGGCCTGCTCGAAGAAGCGCCGATCGTCGGATTCCCACCGCGGTGAGGTGGCGCTGTCAGGCAGCAGCACCCAGATGGCGCCGTCGCCGCCGCCCTCGTCGTCGCCGCCGCATCCGGCGCCGATCAGTGCGAGCACCGCGACCAATCCGAGGAGGATCCCCAGAAGTCTCGGCGCCCTCCTCCACGACCCCGGGTCAAGTCTTGTCACGACATTCCCTCCTCCGTGGGTTGGGTTCTCGCCGGACGGGCCGCTCGTCCGTGCCACCAACCTAAGTTCCGCCGAAATCCGTGTCAACCGGCGTCGGGCGGCTTGGGGCGGGCGGTACGCTGCATTCAGGCGGGGTGCCGGAGCGGACGAACGGGGCGGTCTTGAAAATCGCTGGCCGCTGAGAGGCGGCCCGTGGGTTCGAATCCCACCCCCGCCGCTCACCCGGTCGCATGGACAACGGCTGGTGACATGTGATACTTGACAGGCCTGATGACCGCGCCTCCAGTGGCCGAAACGCTGCCTTCTCCTTCGACCGCGAGGAGCTGGCTCAAGCGGCCCGGCGTCGTGCTTTTCCTCGTCGTTACCGCTTTGTGGGTGACCTGGTTCGCGCTCGACGAGCTGGGCCGCAGCGGCTTTGACTACTACGTCTTCGCGGCGGCACTGGGTCTCTCGGCAGTCAGCGTCGTCGTCACGGGCTACCTGGGCGAGTTGAAGGACGCACTCTGGCTCGGTTGGATTCCCGCAGCGTCGACGACGGCAGTCGGGATAGCGTTGGCCCCGGCGCCTGGTGATGCCGGTGATGCGATGGCTGGGTACGGGATCTTTCTTCTGCTGGTTGTCTGGCCGATCTATTTCTTCCCGCTGATGGCCTTCGGCGTCGCGTTCCACCAGGTATTCCACCGAGGCGGAAGACGCTCTGCCGCTCGCAGCTGACGAAGGGGCCGATCTCGCCCGAGCTGCACCACGTCGCGGCCGGCCTTTGGATCTGGCATCTGAAGCATCCCGCCTAGCGTAAGCCCCGAGAATCACCCCGTCCGTATGACGCCCGGCATTTGCGAAATGGGCACCCTTGTCCAGTGGAGGGTTCGCTGTTGCTTTCACGATCGACGCGCTCGACTGAGCATCGGAGGCGACGGTGAAGCCGGCGAACGGGAAGGCACCTGAGATGCCTTACGAGACCAGGCTCGAACGTCGACTAGACGCCGCGGTCGCCCGGGCTACGACGCCCCGCGGTGCCGCGATCGTGATCTCCGTTGCAGCGCTCACGGTCACTGTCGCGGCAGGGCTGGTAATGACGGTCGTCGACCGCGAGAACTATCCGACGATCGGCTCGGGGCTCTGGTGGGCCATCCAGACGACCACGACGGTGGGGTACGGCGACAACGTTCCGACGACCGTCGCCGGTCGCCTCGTAGCGGCCGTGGTCATGCTGTTCGGGATCGGCATCCTGACCGTCATCACGGCGGCGATTACGACCACGTTCGTCACGCGGTCGCGCATCGAGCAGCTGAGCGCCGACGCGACGGAGGAGCAGCTCCGCGAGCTCTCCGAGCGGCTGGAACGGATCGAGGCCGCTCTAACTCGCCGCCCGTAGCGCTCGAATCATACGAACGGTATGAGGAAAGCCGGCGCCGGTCGCACCAAGGTTCCTCAGCGATGAATGTCACCGCCCAGACTGACGCCCCGGCGGACGGTCGTCCGCTGAAAATAGGTGCGGCGCAGCGTGTCGAGCTGCTGCTGCCGATGCGAACGGTGCTGCTGGTTGCTGCGACGCTGGGTGTGCTCGCGGCGTTCGCGGTGATCGGCGAGACGTTCCTGATCGTGTTCGTCGGAATCTTCCTGGCGCTCGTGTTCGAGTACCCCGTGCGGTATCTGATGTCGAAGACGAAGATGTCCCGCGGCGTCGCGGCGGCCGTGACAGTGCTCGGCACGGCCCTCGCGGTGACCTTGATCGCGCTGCTGTTCCTGGTGCCGATCGTCGGCGGGATCCGAGACTTCCTCCAGGACCTTCCGGCGATCGTCGAGCAGCTGCGCGAGTCCGACGAGCTGTCCTGGCTGGGCGACAGTGGCGCTGCCGAGAACGTTCAGACGGGATCCGAAAAGATCTCGTCGGCGGTGCCAGACGCGATCACAGGCGTGCTCGGCATCGCCGGCGACTTCTTGTCCGGCTTCCTCATTGCCTTCACGATCATCTTCATCTGCATGTTCCTGCTCAGCGACATCGCGAACCTGAAGCGGGCGCTGGGGAGCGTTCTGATGCCGGGCGAGGACGAGCGCTGGATCGGAGTCTGGGAGCGTGTGACCACCTCGATCTCGCGCTGGGCAATCGGCGTCGTCGTGATCGCCACGATCGCGGGAACGACGCAAGGGCTGACGGCCTGGCTCCTCGGGTCGAGCTATGCCCTCGCGTTGGGGGTCATTGCCGGACTGCTCGACATGATCCCGAACCTTGGCGCCACCCTCGCCGGGGTCGTCCTCGTTCCGGTGCTCTGGGCTGAGGAAGGGCTGACCGCGGCCATCATCATGCTCGTCGTCCTGCTCGTCTACCAGCAGGTCGAGAACAACGTTCTGACGCCGAAGATCCAGGGCGTGGCCGTCAACCTCTCCGGGTTCTTCATCATCGTCGCCGTCACGCTCTTCGGCGCGCTGCTCGGAGTCCTCGGCGCGCTGACCGCAGTTCCACTCGCAGCGACGATCCAGATCTTCGTCCAGGAGATGACGAAGGCTCGCAGGGCCAAGGTCGCGGCGGCCCACGCGGCGCTGGAAGCTCCTGCTCAGCCGGGATAACCGAGGCGTCGTGGTGAGTGACGTGAAGTCCGCGCCGAAGATCGGAGTCTGGGCCTGGAGCTTCGTCGGGTTCGTGCTGGCGACGATCATCGTCGTCACCGCATTGGGCGCCGTCAGCGAGATCGTGCTCCCACTGGTGTTCGCGGCCGTTCTTGCCGTCGTCTTCAAGCCTCTGGTTCGGAAGCTCGAACGCCGAGGGCTCAAGCCGACCCTTGCGGCCGGCGTCGTCGTACTTGGGCTGCTCGCCTTGATGACCGTCGTTGTCGTTGCGACCGCGCAAGGCATCGTCGCGCAGAGGGACGAGATCGGCGCCTCGGTCGACGCTGCGATGGAGAACGCCAGCGATGATCTCAACGTCGATCAGGCCACATTGGACGAGGCGCGTGCGGCCGCCGAGGAGACGTCTCCGGCGGTCGCCGAGGGCTTCGTCACCAAGATCGTCGACGGCGTCGAGGCGCTGGTCGGCCTGGCCGGCGGCCTGATCCTCGGCGCGCTGATCATGTACTACCTCCTCAAAGACGGCACGAGCCTCCGCCGCGCGCTGGTGGCCAAGGTCAGCCCCTCGATCCGGGACGAGGTCGACAGCTTCATCACGGACGCGTGCCGCATCCTCCGCGACTACGGGCGGGGCCGCACCGTCATGTCCGCCATCGTCGCGGTGGTCGTCGGCCTCGCCGCTCTCCTGCTCGGGCTTCCGCTCGTGTTCACCATCGTGGTGGCGAACTTCATCGGCGGCTACATCCCCTACATCGGCGCCTTCCTCGGTGGCGGGCTCGCGGTGTTCGTTGCCTGGGGCGAAGGCGGGATCGGTGTCGCTGCCGTCATGCTCGTGGTCGTCCTCGCCTCGAACCTGTTGCTGGAGAACTTCGTCGAGCCGAGGGTGATGGGCCGAACCCTCGACATCCACCCGCTGATGGTGCTCGTCGTCACGGCGCTGGGCGGCTTCCTCTTCGGCATCGTCGGCCTCATCCTGGCCGTGCCCTTCACCGTGATCGGCGGCAACGCCGTCGGCCGGCTTCGGGAACGAGGGTTCTTCAGGCTGGTGGCCGACCGAGCCGAGCCGAGCGTCCGAAAGGCGCTCGAGTGACATGGCGACCGCCGCGCGAAAGCTCACGACAGAGGGAACGGGCTGATGGGCGCTACGACGAGCGCGAAGAGTGCGGACGACCGTCACATCGCGGTCGCGGTCCCACTTCGGGCGGCGGAACGAAACCGGCGGGTCGCAGCCACCGTGCTCGCCGGCGGGCTCGCCTACAAGCTGTTCCTTTGGCTGCTGCCGTTTGGCTTGATCCTCGGCGGCGGGCTCGGCCTCTCGAACGCGGACAGTACCGAGGACGCGGTTGAGGGCGGAGGCCTTCCGGGAGCGGTCACCAATGCGATCGGCGACGCTTCGCGTTCCGCACAGTCGGATTCGTGGTGGCTCTTCGCGGTCGGCGTTCCGCTCCTCCTCTGGGCAGGATTCGGGGGCGCAAAGGCAGTTCAGCTCATCCATTCGCTTGTCTGGGACGAGCCCCCTCCGAAGCCCAGGCCACTCCTCGCGTCGCTCGCCTTCACCGGCGGCGTGTGCGCCTTTCTCGCCGCGGTCGGACTCACCTGGTGGGTCCGTGACGACTGGCCGGGCCTCTTCGCCCCTGTGCTCACACTCGCACCCCTTGCGGCCCTGTGGCTGTTGGTCTCTCTCCACCTTCCACACAGGGATGCTCCCTGGCAGGCGCTGCTGCCTGGAGCGCTGGTCGTCGCGATCGGATTTCAGGTGCTCCACGAGCTCGTCGGCAGGTTCCTCGTGCCGAAGCTCGAGAAGTCGACCTCGCTGTACGGCGATCTCGGCGCCACGACGACGTTCCTCTTCTTCATGTACATGACGTCGCTCCTCGTCGTCATCGCGCCCGTCCTCAACAGCTCGCTGCACGACGAGCTCCGCAATCGCAACGAGCCTGAGCGCGAAGGGGCGACAAGCCCGGCCTCACCTGCGTGAAGGACCTACCCCTGAAAAGGCTCTACCGAAAGGAGCGATGAACATGGCATCAGACTCATGGAGTGGGTGGATCGTCTTCGCCGGATTCGTGCTGTTGATCGTCGGCGTGATGGACATGCTCCAGGGGTTCTTCGGAATCCTCGAAGACGAATACGTCGTCGCGACGACGAAGGGCCTCGCGATCGTCGACGTGACGGCTTGGGGCTGGATCACGCTCCTGTGGGGCGGCTTGCTGCTCCTCGCCGGGCTTGGCCTGCTTGCCGGCTCAGGTTGGGCCCGCTGGCTCGCCATCATCGGCGTGGCCGTCAATGCGATCCAGCAGGTCGCGTTCCTGGCGAACTACCCGCAGGCATATCCCCTCTGGAACATCCTGATCGTCACGTTGAACTTCCTCGTGCTCTACGCGCTGACGGCACGCTGGCAGGGATTCAAAGCGTCTGTAGCCGGCGCGGAGGACGCTAGACCATGACGCCGACACGGAAGTACAACGCGGCGCACTCGCCACGGCTGAGATTCGTGGGACTGCTCATGCTCGTCGTCGCCGCCCTGGCAGTCGCGGGCTGCGGTGGCAGCGACGCGCCCGCCGTGTGCGGGAGCCTCGAGACACTGAGGGACGATGTCGACCGCGCTGCGGGACATCGACGTAGAGGCCGACGAAGAAACAGTGGCTGAGATCGAGGAGTCCTTCGACACGATCCAATCCGATCTCGAAGCCGTGAAGGCGGACGCCGAAGCGGAGCTCTCGGAACCGATCGCGGATCTCGAGGGCTCGCTCAACGAGCTGTCCGCGGACGTCGACGCAGCGCGTGCAGCCGGCGACGTCACTGCCGAGTCGGCGCAGGCCCTCGGTAACTCAGTCGCAGCCGTAGGCGCATCCTGGGAGGCAGTCAAGACGGCGGCCCCCGACTGCGACCTGTAGCACGCTCGATCTCCGAACAAGGCGAAAGTGGGCCGCGGTTGCGGCCCTTTCGCCGTTCACCTAGGGTGACGGACGCGCGTCACGTGCTCGTCGAGCCGTGCGCCGGAGCACCGATCCCCTGGCCGTCGGCCGCGCTCGCGCGATCGAGGTCGACCGAGTCGCGCCAGGCGTCGGCGACGGTGGCATCCAGGCGGCGGAGCTCTTCCTCGAGCGCTGCTCGGTGCTCGGGCCGTACCGTCTCGAGAAGCTCCTCGAGCAGTGCTCGGAGTCGTCGCATGATCTGCACCGACGTTGCGCCGAACTCACGGATCTCGGTGAGTCCGAGCGTCACGAAGTCCTCCCAGCGACGAGCAGCCATGACGACCGCGGCCGGCGTGTCGGCGCTCGCCGGCTTCGTACGCTCCTCGAGATCAGTCCTCCCGATGAGGCCGAGAACCTCTCCGATGTGGTCGAGGACCTGCACGGCGGTCGTGGGATCGTTCACCGCGGGTGAGAGCGCTCTGTTGGCCATGTCGACCATGATCCGGATCGCGAACGCTGGGTCCTGCTCGAAGGTGCGCTCGTCGCCGAGCGCGATCATTCCCTCGAGCTCCTCCGCGGCACGATCGCCGAGCTCGCCTCCGTAGACGCGCACCAGCACTCCACCCGTCTGCACGAAGTCGCCGACCGGGTGCGGCAGGACGAGCTCGGCGCCACGCGCGCGAGCCCACTCGACGAGACCGTCGGGATCGACGGCCTGGATCGCGCCGCCGCGGCTGGCTCGCACGACGAGTGTCGGATCCGCGCGCGTCGTCCCGTACTCCCACCGGATGTCCGTCCGATCGGCGAAGCGCACGGTCTGCTCGAAGGTCGAGCGAGCCGCGCTGCGACATCCGCGGCGACGGCCACCGGTCTCAGCCGACGGAGGGATCGATCGAAGAAGACGATGAAGACCAGCAGGCACAGGGAGACGAAGAATCCGGACAGGGTCACGCCGAGGTCCGGGACGAAGTCGTCGTCGATCCGCCGGAGCACCGAGAACGAGAACGTGAGGGTGCCGACGAGAACCGCGAGCGTCGCCTTCAGCAGGCGGTCGCGGTACCAGAGGCGCAGGATGCGGGCCGAGAACGTCCCGGTCGCCATCTGCACGACGAGAACGGTCACGGTGACGACGAAGCCGGTGAGCGCAGCCGTCGCGCCGATGATCGAGGACAGGACCGTGCTCGCGGTCGACGGCGAGTACTGCCACAGAGACGGCGCCCCGATGTGCTCGTCGGCGAACGAGACGACGATGCCGAGAATCCCACCGAGCACGGCTCCCGCCAGGGGATGACCCAGAGGCTCTCGAGCAGGCTTTCGCGCAGACGGAACCGCCTGGCCCAGGTCATCTCGCTCGTCTCATCTGGCGCGTTGCCCGTCGCGGGCGGGATCGAGGGAACCGCTAGATCCGGCTCCCTCGATCCGTCGCTCGTCAGGCTGGAGCGAGGCTCCGGTCGTCAACCATGTAGGCGACGAGCAGCGCCAGGGGGAAGAACACCAGGCTGAAGAGGAAGTAGAGGAAGAAGCTGTGCCCCTTCCGTGCGGCGACGCGGGCCGGCCAGAACGCGATCGCGATCCAGATGACTGCGAACAGGATGAACCAGAGCATTTCCTACCTCCGGGTTGGGGGACTCGAACCGATTGGCAGCGGCCGAGCCTGCCGCCCCTCGCGAAGAGGAGCGGCAGACGACCGACTCGCTTACTGCGCGTCCTGCTCGTCCTGCGCCTCCTGCTCGGCGAGCTCGATCTCGATCGCGAGCGCCTTGAGGATGCTGCCGGTCGCCGACGCGACCCGCGCGGTGCCGACGATCGGAGCGATCGCGGCAAGGACGCTGCGGACCTGCTCAGCGTCGATACCGACACGGCGCGCCGCCTCGAGGTTCAGCATGTACGAGACAGGCGGCGCATCGACCGCGACAAGCGCCGCGATGCGAACGAGCATCAGTGTCTCCGGATCGAGATCCGACGCCGCCAGGGACTCCGCGGTCATGCTCGCGAGCAGGTCGCGAACCGGAGTCTCGGTGGTGGTTTCGGGCATGGTGCTCCTTTCGGTCGACGTTCGTTGCAACGGGTTGCCTAGACGGCCTCGATCTCGCTCGGACGCCAGCTCTTGTCGAAGAACGGCTCGAGCGGGCTGTAGAGGCGCAGGATCGGGAACCAGCCCTTGCCTCGGTGGTCTGGATCCAGTTGCCCTCCGGGTGTCCTGCCGGTCGCTCCGGGCCGAACGTGATGGTCGTCGAGCCGTCGGCGTTCGCGGTCGCCGCCGGGGTCGGGTAGGACTGGCTGCCCGACGCGCGGGAAGCGCTGTCGGTGTCTGGAGCATCGAGCGCGTCTCGTGTCGTAGAGCGGTGATCGACCAGAAGCGGCGCTCGGGAATGTCGGCGGGCAGCGTGACCCGGTAGGTCCTGCGCGCCGTCGAGACGACTCGCCGTCGGCGTCCCTGACGGCCATCAGGTACTGCGAGCCGATGCCGGTGAGCCGCATGCACATCGCCGGCGTGATCCCCGTGTAGCCGCGTAGAAGAACGATGGTGCGCGCGTGCAGCTTCCGCACGCCGTCGCTCGGGCTCGGCTTGATCCCCTCGGCGGTGATCTCACGGCGGCGGCGTCATCGAACGTGTAGCCACCGACCCACAGCATGTTGAACCACGCCGAGCCCGTGGTAGTACGTCGAACCCCTCCGATGCTCGCGCGGCGCGATGAACAGCGTCCGCGAGGTGGCGTTGCCGACGGCAGCGGCGTCCTCGAGGATCTCGCCGCATCCGCTCGTCGGGCTCGAACGGCTCGCCCTTGACGATCCCGATCGCGGCCAGCTGACCCAGGAGCTCGGCGATCGCTGCTGCCGGCCGGCTCCTCCTGGACCAGCCTCGTTCGATCAGTCTCGAAGAAGCCGAAGTCGTTCGGCGGCACCGTGTTGAACGCCTTGCCGCTCGGCCTCGACGAACATCGTCTCGCCGGACCTCAGCCGCGCCGGCGAGCGGGCGCCCGTGCCGCCCTCGAGCAGCGTCGCGACGCTGGTGCCGCGGCCGCCCTGCGCGTACGGGTAGATCTTGAGCCTGCTCTTGATCGTCTCGACGGTCGGCGCCGGGTCGTTGTCGATCAGGAACGACCGGCCGATCAGGAGTGCGCGCGGTCGTGCGCGACGTGGCCGACGTGGAAGCCGCTGTCGGGCAGCGGGCCGTCGTAGCCGGGCGGCGACGAGCAGGAAACGGCCGCCCTCGCCGCGATCGGGGCCGGGCAGGCCGAAGTCGTGACCCACCGCAACCACATGTCGTCGATCACCCCGAGGATCCTGCTCGGCGGTGCCGGAACGTCGACGACCATCGGACCCTGACGTGAGGTCGACGAAGCTCGAGAAGTAGACGGTGTCGGCAGTTCGCGGTCAGGAACAGCGACGCCGAGTCCATCAGCTCGGGGAAGATGAGGACCTGGTTGTCCTCGACGCCGACGCTCGAGGAAGCCCTTCCGGATCGCGTACGTCGACGCACCCGGAAGGCTGTTCGAGATACGACGCTCGACGCCGTGCACGAAGTCGAGGTGGTCGTAGAGCAGTCTCGGCCGTTTCCGGCGTCGGTGCGCCGTCGGCGAACTCGAGCGTCCCGAGTCTGGTCTCCACCGTGTTCGGCGTCGTGATCGAAGCCAACGTGTCTGCTAGTCGCGCTCATTGCGCCGTCTCCTGTTGTCTGCGGTTCCAGAGTGCGATCGCCCGGTTCTCGGTGAGGAAATCGCAGGTCGAGCGTAGGCCTGGGCACCCCCGCGCTCGTCATACCGACGGTATGAAAGACATCAGTAACGGGGGCAATCCGTCACCCGTTTTGGATGTTGTCCGACTCGGGCCTCCGTCCTAGCATCGTTCTAGCGATGGCGACCGCAGTTGTTCCCTTCGAGCTCGCGGAGGCCAAGCTCGCCGCCCCGGCCGTTCGTCCCGGCACCGTCGCGAAAGCGGATCTGATCGCACAGCTGTGCGCCGCGACCGTGCCCTTCGCGACCATCGTCGCGCCCGCTGGATACGGCAAGACGACGCTCCTTGCGCGGTGGGCTGAGGCCGATCCGCGTCAGTTCGCGTGGGTCGCGCTCGACGGGCGAAACGACGACGACGCGGTGATGTTCATGCGGTACGTCGCAGCAGCGATTCACCAGGTCGAGCCGGTCCCACCCGACGTGTTCGACGCGTTGTCCGGCCCAGGGGGATCCACCTGGTCGAAACGCGTTCCCCGACTGGGGAGTGCGCTGGCGCGAATGGAGCGACCGCTCGTGCTGGTGCTCGACGATCTGCATGCTGTCGCCAACCAGTCGTGTCTGGACGTGCTCGCGGGGCTCTTCGAATACGTCCCGGCCGGCTCCCAGATCGCGGTCGCGAGTAGGGAAGAGCCGGGATTGCCGCTTGCACGCTGGCGGGCGCAGGGAGCGGTGCACGAGATCGGCGTGGCGGATCTTCGGCTGGACGAGCTGGAGGCAGCGCTGCTGTTGGAGGGTGCGGGCGTCGAGCTCGACGCGAGCGAGATCTCCGAGCTCACCGAGCGGACAGAAGGCTGGCCTGCCGGCTTGTACCTCGCGGTGCTGTCACTGCACGCCGGGGCGACAGACTCAGCGGGGATCGAGGGCTTTGGGGGCGACGACCGATTTGTCTCCGATTACTTCCGACTCGAGCTCCTCTCCCGGCTGCCAAAGGCAGAGGCGCAGTTCCTGACGTACACCTCGGTCCTGGATCGCATGTCCGGCAGCCTCTGCGACGCCGTGCTCCAGACGACGGGATCGGCACAAGCGCTCGAGACGCTCGAGCACACGAACCGCTTCGTCGTCCCCCTCGACCGGCGCGGCGAGTGGTATCGCTACCACCACCTGTTCGGCGAACTGCTCCGGGACGAGCTCGAACGCACCGAGCCGGATGTCGTTCCCGCACTCAACGCTCGTGCGATGGCCTGGTGTATCGCGCACGACATGACGGAGGAGGCGATCGTCTTCGGTCACGCAGCCGGCGAACGGACGACCGTTGCAGGATTGCTCGACGCCTTAGCGCTGCCGCTCCACTACGACGGCCGCATGGAGACGTTGGACGAGTGGCTCGGGTGGTTCAGCGACGACGAGCTGGCGCGGTACCCCGCGCTCGCCGTCTACGGGGCCTGGGTACGTGCGCTGACGGGCCGGCCGGAAGAGGCCGAGCGCTGGCTCGCTCTGGCCGACGGGGCCACCTCGGCCATCCCGCTTTCAGACGGCTGCGCCACGATCGAGCCGTGGGTCGCCACGCTGCGTGCGCACATGATGAAGGACGGTGTCGAGCAGGCGCTCACCGTCGCCGATCGTGGCACTGGACCAGCTTCCGACCGAGAGTATCTGGATCCCCGTCACGCTCCTGGCGCGAGGGGTTGCGCACGCGTTGCTCGGCGCAACGGATCGTGCGACGGACGACCTCACCGCAGTGATCGAGCGGGCCCCGGCATTGGGCGCCGTCGAGGAGGCCTACCTGGCACACGCACAGCTCGCGCTGGTCGCGGCCGAACGAGGAGCTTGGGGTGAGGCAGCAAGACTCGCCCAGGCGGCACAGGCGATCGTCGAAGAGGCCGGCGTCGGGGACTACTCGTCGAGCGCGCTGGCGAGCGCGGCGACAGCACGTGTTGCACTCCACGAGGGGAGACACGAGGACGCACGCGCGGCGCTGACACAGGCGCACCGCCTGCGACCACAGCTCGACCACGCGATCCCCTGGGTCACCATCCAGGTGGGGCTCGCGTTGACGCGCGTGCATCTCGCGCTCGGCGACGCGGGTGCCGCCCGCACGATCCTCACCGAGACGGAGCGCGTGCTCGAGCTCCGCCCGGACATGGGCTCCCTCGTCGACGATGCGCGGGAGCTGAAGGAGCACGTTGCGGCGGCCGTCGGGGCCGGCCGGCGCCTGGGCGATGAGCCTCACGGCTGCCGAACTCCGGCTCCTGCCGTATCTCGCCACCCATTTCACGTTTCCGGAGATCGGAGACCAGGCTGTTCATCTCACGCAACACCGTGAAGACCGAAGCAGTCGCGATCTACCGCAAGCTGAGCGCTTCCTCGCGCAGCGAGGCGATCGACCGTGCCGTCGAATTCGGGCTCCTAGAACCCTCGGTCTTACCGCCGCGAGCGAATCTCACCCTGGATGGGTGACGCGAACGGAGTCGGCTACAGGTCGGATGTATCCGACCGAGATGGACGAGTACAAGGAGCAGTTGCGTCGGCTCGCATTGCACGATGATGCGCTGATCGAGGCGACCCTCTCCGAGGAAACCGCCGAATCAGCGCTCGATCAGAGGACTGCGGCGCTAGTACGCGTCGCCGCAACGATTGCCGCCGATGCAGCGCCTACCTCGTTCCAGCACGCGGTGACGCTTGCCCTGACAGCGGGAGCAACGAACGACGAGATCGTCGCCACCCTCGCGGCCGTGACCCCGGTCACTGGAACCGCGCGAGTCGTCCAGTGCGCCCCGAAGCTCGCGCTCGCCCTCGGCTACGACGTCGACGCCGCGCTCGAGCAGTTCGACCGCTGACGAGCTCCTTCATACTTCGCTGCCCAATGCAGCTCGCACGGATGGGCGAACGAGACGCGGAGCGCGCATCGCGGCTGAGATCCACGACGTAGCGCCCGGCCTCTGGGTCTGGCGCGTGCCCCATCCCGACTGGGACGAAGGGCGCGGGTGGGAGCCACTCGTCACTTCGACCTGCGTCGAGTCCGGCGGCGAGGTGGCCGTGCTCGACGCGCTCGCGCCGCCGGAGGACGCCGCAGAGATCTGGGAGCGGCTCGACGCGAAGCCTGCCCACCGTGGCCGTCGTGCTCAAGCCCGACCACGTCCGGGACGTCGACCTCTTCGTGCGCCGCTACGGCGCGCGGGCGTTCGGTCCGGACGTGTTCTACCGCGGCGACGCTCCCGAGACCGAGCTCGACTGGATCGGCGAGGGCAGCGAGCTTCCGGGCGGGCTCGTTGCGCTCTACGACGGCCGCGGCCGGAACGAGACGCCGATGTGGCTGCCGGAGCAGCGCGCGATCGTGTTCGCCGACGGTCTGACGGCTCCGGGCGGCGAGTTGCGCGTGTGGTGGACGCCGTGGCACGAGAAGCGCGTCCTGCCCGCGCTGCGAGAGTTGCTGGACCTGCCGTTCGAGCACGTGATCGTGTCGCACGGAGAGCCGGTGCACGACCGGGCGGGGTACGAGCGTGCGCTCGAGCGCGAGCCGTTGAGGGTCGACTAGAGCGCCAGGAGAAACAGGAGGAAGCCGATCGCGGCCGCCAGAGCGAGAGTCGCCGCGAGCCGGATCACGACCTTCTCGCGCGGCGGGACGATCCGCACGATCGCAACCTCCTCCGGCCCGACGTGGACCCGGTCGAGGTCACGGGCCCTGGGCGGGACGGTGACGCTCGACGTCTCCGAGCCGGCGACTTTTCCGATCGCTCCGAGGCGAGCCTCGTACGGGTCGACCTGCACCTCGCCCACGACGCGCGTGGGCTCCTTCTCAGGACGCCGGCCCAGCGCCGTCGCGATCACGCTCTCGAGATCCTCGAGGAACTCGCGCGGGTTGGAGGCGTACACGCGGCCGGCTCCGCGGCGCGGCGCGATCCCCTTGCCGCGGCCTCGCCAGCCCAGGCGGTCGTAGAGGCGCCGCGACTGCTCGTCCGAGAGGACGCCGTACGCCTCGGTCACCTCGCGGAAGCGCTCGCCGTCGCTGGGCGCGACGTCGGGATGGAGCTCTCGGGCCAGCGCGCGGAACGCCTGCCGGATCGTCTCGGCATCGGCATCGCGGCGGACGCCGAGCACGTCGTAGAGGTCGCGCTCCACGTCCTCGTTGTTCCGCGCCTCGGGGGTGACCGAAACCACGCGGCGGCCATGAGCGTTAGAGGCACAGATGCGGCGCCTCCTTCCGACCCTGCTCGGCCTCGGCCTGCTCGGAGCCTGGGCGGGAACGAGCATGGGCCAGCTGCCGCCGACGCCGACCGTGAGCCTGCCGACCGGATCGCTGCCGTCCGTCCCGCTGCCGCCGGCTCCCCCGCCCCTGCCGCTCCCGACGGTGACGACGCCGACGCTTCCCTCGCCGGTCCCACCGGCTCCTCCCACGCCCGCCCCCTCGACCCCGACCCTCCCGGTCGAGATCCCGGCCCCGCCGGTCGATCTCCCGGCGGCCGCCGTGCCGACACCGCAGCCCGCCCAGGCGCCTCCGCGGCCGGAGACCCCGAGCACGACCTCGACAAGACCTGGGTTCGGCGCCTCGAGCAGGCTCGCCACGATCATGAATGCCCGCCCCACGCGAACCTGGCTGAGCGGAACCGACGAACGCGATACGCAACCGGCCCGGCGCGCGACTCCGGTCGCCGCCGCAACCCCTGCGAGCACCGACACGCCCGAGCGACCGCTCGACATCTCGCTCGGGACCCTCCGATCCGCCGCCGAGGCCGTCCCGGCGGCGCTCTACGCGCTCGCCGCGCTGGCAGTCCTGCTCCTGGCCGTCGCCGCGATGCCGCAGCCGATGCGGACGTCATTCGCGGGAGCGGCGCTCGTGCACCACCGCGGAACGATCGCGCTGGCGGGCGTCGCAGTGCTCGTCGCTGCGATCGTCAGCTTCGGCCTGCTCATGTGAGCAGGAGCACGAATGACACCGCCGAACCAATCGGACTGCCGCTCCGAATCCCGAGCGACATCGAACACGGAGGAACAATGAGAGACCGCAGTCTCGCTCAGACGCTGGCGCTCGTCTTCGGACTGGCCTTCCTCGGCGCCGGTGTTCTCGGCTTCATTCCGGGGATCACGACGAACCTCGGCGACATCGAGTTCGCCGGGAACGACTCGCCGGCGGAGCTCCTCGGGATCATCCAGGTCAGCATCCTGCACAACATCGTCCACCTGCTCTTCGGCATCGCAGGCGTCGCGTTGTCTCGATCGCTGGAGAGCGCCCGCACCTACCTGCTGGGCTCAGGCGTGATCTACGTCGTGCTGTCCCTGTACGGCCTCTTCGTCGGCTCGGACAGCGACGCGAACTTCGTTCCGATCAACAATGCGGGTGACCTCCTGCACATCGCCCTCGCGATCGGCTTGCTTGCGAGCTGGTTCGTGAGCCGGGCGGAGCCGGCGGCAGACCGCACCACCACCACGACGACGCCGACTCCGACGCCGTAAGTCCCCCGAGCGGTGGCCGTCTCTCTGAGGCGGCCACCCTCGTACTCTGCGGTGCGTGGACGCCGACCGGCAGATCCTCGAGCACCTCGAGCCGTACCTGCTGGACGCCTCGCCCGACGAAGGCGCCGCGATGATCGCGCTCGTGGCGGTCGAGCGGGTCGGATTCGGCCGACGACGAGCTCGCCGCGGCGGTGCGCCGCGCGCTGCTCGTGCTCGCCTCCGGCGGCGATCTCCACCGCGACCTCACGCTCGACGAGCCGGCGGTCACCGGCCTCGCGGGCGACATCGACGACCCGAAACGGCGAAGCGAGCTCGAGGCAGCGCTGAAGGAGCTCCGAGGCCTGACGGACGGTCTGCCTGGCGCGTCGGCGGCCCTCGACGGCCTCCTCGGCGATCCGGATCGCGCCTGGCGCGCGCTCGCGGCGGCCGTCCTCGCCGACGAGCTGACCGACTGAGGATCCCTCGTCCGGGGTCAACTCCGGCGGCGCCGTGCCGATTGATGGGGTTACTGCGGTTCTCATGAAGGAGGGATCGGTGCGCCGTCTGGTTGCGGTCACGATCGTCATCGTCAGCTCGCTCGCGCTCGCCGGTTCGGCCTCGGCGTCGCAGCTGATCGACAGGAACGCCACGAACATCAAGCTCAAGGTCTCGCGCGACGGGAAGGCGATGCTCACGTACAAGGCTCGCGGCCGCCGGTGGGACGTCCTCGCGTGGGGCGCCGTCAACGCACTCCATCCGAGCAAGGTGCGCAGGCAGACGCAGTTCCGGCTCGACCGGGCCGGCGGCTGGGGCACGTTCGGCAGGAAGCTCGAGTTCGTCAACGCCTGCCGTCCCTACGACGGGCCTCCCCTGGTCCATCTCGTGAAGGCCTGCAAGGCGCCGGACGGCTCCTACTGGGCCGTCCAGCGCTGGCAGCGCGCCCTGCCCAACCTCGGTTTGGCCCCGTGGCTTCCGGAACAGCGCGCCTGGGCCCTCCACCTTTCCCACTGGACCGGCCCCCTGGCCGTGCTCGAGGGCTGGACGGACTGGTCGTGGAGCGGGCGGTATCACCACATCTTCGGCCGCCTGACCTACCTCGGTCGGCCGGTTCACGGCTGGAAGACGAACCAGTTCGGCGCCCGGAAGGACAAGTACGGACGCCTCGTCTACCTCGACACGTTCGGGTCGAAGCACGGGCCTGGCTGGCGCCGCGAGAACTCGTTCGTCACGCACAAGGGCACTGGTGTCTTCTGTTACAACTTCCGCGCGCGCAACCCGCTGGTCGGAGGCTATGCCCACCCGCCGGGCTACCGGGGCGGCCTCCGCGGTCCGGGCACCGGTCTGGCGTACCGGATGATCGTCGAAGGGCCTGGCGTGACGCCCGACGTCAAGTGGCAGGGTCGCGGGCTCGTGAACTTCGACCCCTCGAACCCGATCCACGTGGCGCACGAGGACACGATGAACGCTCATCTCGACACGCTGAACGACCGGCTCTGTAGCCACCACTAGCCGTCAAAGTCGCTAGAGTCGGCGCGCGGGGGGTCCCGTGCGCCGACTCATCTTCGTCGCTCTCATCGCCGCAGTTCTCGCACCGCCGGCCTCGGCGTCGCAGCTGATCGACCGGAATGCGGCCGGCATTCGGCTGAAGGTGTCGCAGGGCGGAAAGGCGATGCTCTCCTACCGGGCGCGGGGTCGACACTGGGACGTCCTCGCCTGGGGTGCGATCAACGCGCGCCATCCGACCGTCGTCCGAAAGCAGTTGCAGTTCAGGCTCGACCGCGCCGGCGGCTGGGGCACGTTCGGCAGGAAGCTCCGGTTCAGGAACGCCTGCCGGCCGTACGACGGACCGCCGCTCGTCCATGTCGTCACCGCCTGCAAGGCGCCGGACGGCTCGTACTGGGCCGTGCAGAAGTGGCGTCGCACGCTCCCGAACCTCGGCTTCACCCCGTGGCGGCGGGACCAGCGTGTCTGGGCGCTGCATCTCTCGCACTGGAAGGGCCCGCTCGCCGTGCTCGAGGGCTACACCGACTGGTCGTGGAGCGGCCGCTTCCACCACATCTTCGGCCGGCTGACGTATCTCGGCCGGCCGGTTCACGGCTTCAAGACGACGAGGTACGGCTCTCGCCTCGACAAGTACGGACGAGCCGTCTACCTCGACACGTTCGGCTCGAGGCACGGGCCGGGGTGGCGCCGCGAGAACTCGTTCGTGACGCACAGGCCGACGGGGGTCTTCTGCTACACGTTCCGCGCGCGCAACCCGCTCACGGGTGGCTACGCGCACCCGCCGGGCTACCGCGGCGGAGCGCGAGGCCCCGGGAACGGCCAGGCCTACCGCATGATCGTCGAGGGCCCCGGTGTCACCCCCGACGTGAAGTGGGAAGGCAAGGGCCTCCCGCGGTTCAATCCGCGCGCAGCCAGCCATGTCGCCCACGAGCGGGCGATGAACGCGAAGCTGGACTCGTTCCGCGACCGTCTCTGCCGGAAGCACTAGGAGGGCCTGCCGAAGCATCGACTGTGCCGCAGGGCCGCGCTGCTCGCCGAGACGGCGTCCAGTCGCGCACGTATGACACCGATACGCACGCTCCCTGCGTCCTTGCCTCGGAACGACCATCGCACCCCTGCAACGAGCGACGCTCCGGCAGCCCTCCAGCGCCCAAGATCGACCGCGTGTCCAGCGCCGACGACCTCCGCGGCGTCATGCGGCGGTTTCCGGCCGGCGTCTCCGTCATCACCGTCGACCTCGACGGTGAACGCGTTGGCCTGACCCTCGCGACCCTCGTCTCGCTCTCGCTCGACCCGCCCCTCGTCGGCTTCGCGGTCAGGAAGGACGCGGCGCTCCACGAGCTGCTGCGACGGGGCGAGGAGTTCGGCATCAGCCTCCTCGCAGCGGGCCAGGAGCGGATCGCGCAGCACTTCGCCCGCGGCGTCCCCCCGATCGGCCTCTGGGCGGGGATCGACGTCCTGGACGAGGAGGGGCCCCCGCTCCTCGCCGGCGCCGTCGGCTGGCTGCGCGGGAAGCTGCTCGCCGAGCATCCCGCGGGCTCGCACACGTTCTTCGTCGGGGAGGTCGAAAGCGCGGCACCTGGCCCGACCGACCGGCCACTTGCCTACTTCAGCCAGACCTACGTCGACCTGTGATCGACGCGGTCGTGTTCGACCTCGACGGCCTGCTGCTCGACACCGAGCAGGTCTGGGACGAGGTGCGCGAGGCCCTCGTCCGCGAGCGAGGCGGCCGGTGGCACGACCGGGCGCAGGCGGACATGATGGGCATGAGCTCGATCGAGTGGTCCCGGTACATGCACGAGGAGCTCGGCCTCTCCGAGTCGCCGGAGGAGATCAACCGCCTCGTCGTCGAGCGGATGGAGGAGCGGTACCGCGAAGGGCTTCCGCTGATCGACGGCGCGGTCGAGGCCGTTCGGCGGATCGGAGCGCGCTGGCCGCTCGGGCTGGCCTCGTCGTCCAACCGGCCGCTGATCGACCTCGCACTCGAGGAGATGGGCGTCGCCGAGCTCTTCAGGGCGACCGTGTCCTCGGAGGAAGTCGCCCGCGGCAAGCCCGCACCCGACGTCTACCTCGAGGCCGCGCGTCGCCTGGGCGTCCCTCCGGAGCGAGCGGCCGCAGTGGAGGACTCGGAGAGCGGCATCCGCTCGGCGAAGGCGGCGGGGATGCGGGTCGTGACGATTCCGAACCGCCACTTCCCGCCGAGCGAGGAGGCGCTGGCGCTCGCGGACGTCCGGCTGGACTCGCTGGCCGAGCTCAGGCCCGACGCGGTCGAATCAGCGTCATCCCGTCCCTGACGGTGAGCATCAGGCACTCGACCCGCTCGTCCGCCGCGACGTGCTCGTTGAAGGCCTTGATCGCCCGCGTGCTCTCGTCGCCGCCGTCCTCGACGACGCGGCCCGACCAGAGGACGTTGTCGGCGACCATGAAGCCCTCGTCGGAGAGCTTGGGCAGCACCGCCTCGTAGTAGTTGACGTAGTTCGGCTTGTCCGCGTCGATGAAGACGAGGTCGAAGGGGCCGTCGAGCTGCTCGAGCTCGTGCAGCGCCGGGCCGACTCGGTAGTCGATCCGGTCGGCGACGCCCGCTTCCTCGGCGTAGCGGCGAGCCACCGCGGTCGTCTCCTCGTTCACGTCGAGGCTGACGATCCGGCCGCCGTCGCGCAGCGCGAGCGCCATCGAGACCGAGGAGTAGCCGGTGAAGGTGCCGATCTCGAGCACACGCTGGGCGCCGGAGAGCCGGACGAGCCAGCCGAGGAACTGCCCCTCGAGCGGCCCGACCATCATCTGCGGCGCGGTCGTCGTCGCCCGGGTCTCCTCCTCGAGCCGCCGGAAGAACTCGGGGTCGGGCGTGGAGCGCTCGTGCGCGTAGCGCTCGACGTCCTCGTTGACGATGAAGCTCATTCGACCCTCCCGATCAGGACGCAGGCGTTGTGTCCCCCGAGGCCCATCGCGTTGGAGAGCGCGACCTCGACGTCGGCGTCCCGCGCCTCGTTCGGGACGTAGTCCAGGTCGCAGACGGGGTCGGGGTGTTCGTAGTTGATCGTCGGCGGCAGCTTGCCGTGGTGGACGGCGAGCGTGGCCATCTGCGCCTCGATCGCCCCGGCGGCGCCGAAGCAGTGGCCCATCATCGACTTCGTCGACGACACGGCGAGCTTGTATGCGTGGTCGCCGAAGACGTCCTTGATCGCCTTCGTCTCGGCGGCGTCGCCCAGGGGCGTCGAGGTTCCGTGCGCGTTGACGTAGCCGACGCGCTCGGGCTCGATCCCGGCGCGGTCGATGGCGGCGCGCATCATGTCGGCGACCCCGATCGCCTCGGGCTCGGGCGCGGCCATGTGGTAGCCGTCGTTCGAGGTGCCGTACGAAAGCACCTCGGCGTAGATCGTCGCTCCCCGGGCACGCGCAGCGTCGAGCTCCTCGAGGACGAGCGCGCCCGCACCTTCGCCGATGACGAACCCGGCGCGGGTGGCGTCGAACGGGCGCGAGGCGCGCGGCGGATGCTCCTCTTCGGCGGCGAGCCCGCGCATGGCGCAGAACCCGGCGAGGATCAGCGGGTGCATGCAGGCCTCGGTGCCGCCCGCAAGCATTGCGTCGGCGTCGCCGCGCCGGATGATCTCGGCGCCCTCGCCGACGGCGTGCGAGCCCGTCGCACAGGCGGACACCGGCGCGTAGTTGGGGCCGCGCAGGCCGAGGGAGATCGCGAGCTGTCCGCTTGCAGAATCCACGAGCACGCTGGGAAGGAAGTACGGGGAGACGCGATCCGGGCCGCGCTCTCTCATGATCTCGTTCTGCTGCATGATCCCGAGGAACCCGCCGATCGCCGAGCCGAACGCGATGCCCATCCGGTTCGGCTCGTAGTGCGAGTCGAGCCCTGCGTCCTCCAGCGCCTCCTGGCCCGCAGCGACCGCGAGCAGGACGTTCCGGTCGAGCCGGCGTGCCTCCTTCGGCGAGACGGCGTCGGGCGCTTCGAAGTCCTTCACCTCGGCGGCGACGCGCACCGGGAAGCCGCTCGCGTCGAAGGAGCGGATGAAGTCGATCCCGCTCTCGCCGGCGATGGCCGCGCGCCAGGTCGACGGCAGATCGTTGCCGAGCGGTGAGACCGCTCCCATCCCGGTGATCACGACGCGGCGCATCGCCGCAGCTTAGTCCGGGGCGATGCCCCGCCAGATCGTCTCGAGGAGCTCCTCGGCGTACCCCTCCGCGACCGCCGGGAGGCCGAACGGAAAGGTGAGCCGCACGAACGGCGGGCTGACCAGCAGATCCGCGATCAGCTCCGGATCGGTGCCCGCTCGGAGCTCTCCGCGCTCGACGGCTCCGCTGAGCAGGTCGACGAGCGAATCGCGCCGCGGGCGGACGACCCGATCGGTCCACGCCTCGGCGAACTCCGGGTTGCGATGCAGCTCGCCGAGAAGCCCGGGCAGGATCCGGCCGATCACCGGGTCGGCGAAGATGCGGACGAAGTCGCGGACGTGCTCGAGCAGGAGCGCGTGCAGGTCCTCGCCCTCGAGGTCGGGCTCGGCGGTGAGCTCACGGAGCGTGTCGGCGACCAGGTCCTCCTTGGAGTCCCAGCGCCGGTAGATCGTGTTCTTCCCGACGCCCGCCCGATCGGCGATCGCGTCCATGGTCGTCGCCTGGAAGCCGCGCTCAGCGAGCAGCTCGAGCGTCGCGTCGACGATCTCCTTCCGTGCGCCGGCCCGGCGGGGCCGGCCGCGCGGCCGTGGACGCTCCAGCGTCTCCATTTGCGGAACTTAGCAGTAGCGGAATACCCTCCTTTACGGAAACGTTTGGTTTCGTATATGCTCTCGACAAGGAGGAGCGATGTTCCGCAGCATCCTCGTGGCGGTCGACGGCTCACCGGCGTCGATGAAGGCGCTGGCGGAGGCGGTCGGCATCGCCCGGGCCCAAGGAGCGCGGCTGACCTTGATGAGCGTCGCCACACTGCCTCGCTGGCCGGTCCCGTTCGGGCCGTTCGCGACTCCTCTCTGGACCGACACGGAGCTCGAGCGGCAGGCCGACGAGATCCTCGACGAGGCTGAGGAGCTGGTGCCCGACGAAGTCCCGGTCTCGACGTTCGTGGGTCGAGGCCCGGCTCCGCAGGCGATCGTGAACCGGGCCGAGTGCGGCCGGCACGACCTCGTCGTCATGGGATCGCGCGGCCTCGGGCCTCTGGGCGCCGTCGTCCTCGGCAGTGTCAGCCGCGCCGTCGTCGCGCACAGCCCGGTTCCGGTGCTGACCGTGCGAATCGAACGATCCGAGGCCGGAGCCCCGGTGCTGGCGACGGCGTCGTGAGCGCGCGGGCGGGCACGGACGGGCAGGACGGGCCTCCGGGCAACGAGCTGGCGGCGTGCCTCTGGGTTGTCGCCGTGCTGATCGCGTCGTTCGAGTTCACCTGGTGGTTCTTCGACCGCCTCTACTCGTGAGGTCGGGCCCGCCGGACTAGCCTTCCGGGGATGCCCGGCCCGAACGTCCCGTTCCCGCCGATGGAGGCCGAGCTCGTCTCGGAGCTCCCCGAAGGCGACGGCTGGCAGTACGAGCCCAAGTGGGACGGCTTTCGCGGCATCTTCGAGAACGACGGCGGCGAGCTCGCGCTCTGGTCCCGGAAGGAGCGGCCGCTGCTTCGGTACTTCCCTGAGCTGCGCGAGGTGGGTGAGCGCCTGCCTCCCCACTCCGCGCTCGACGGCGAGATCGTGATCGCCCGCGACGGCGTCCTCGACTTCGACTCGATGCAGATGCGGCTCCATCCGGCGGAGAGCCGGGTGCAGCGGCTGTCGAAGGAGATCCCGGCCGAGTTCATCGCCTTCGACGTCCTCCTCTGGAAGGGAAAGCCGATCCACGAGCTGCCGCTCAAGAAGCGGCGGAAGGAGCTCGAGCGCCTTGCGAAGGGCGTCCGGCTCTCCCCGTACACGCTCGACGCCGAGCCGGCTCGGGAGTGGCTCGACACCTTCGAGGCGGCGGGGCTGGACGGCGTGATCGCGAAGCGGCTCGACGAGCCGTACCGTCCCGGCTCGCGCGAGGCGGTCGTGAAGGTGAAGCCGTACAAGACCGCCGATGCGGTCATCGTCGGGCTTCGCTGGAAGAACAAGCCGGAGAAGATCGCGACGCTCCTCCTCGGTCTCTACCGCGACGACGGCGGGCTCGACTACGTCGGGTCGGCGGCGGTCGCTGCCTCGAAACACGACCAGATCGCGGAGCAGGTGGTGCCGCTGATCGACTCCAAGTCGGATCGACGCTTCTCGGAGCCGAACCGCTGGGGCACCGGCGACCTCGAGGAGCAGGCCGTGAAGCCGAAGCTCGTGGCCGAGGTGCGCTACGACAAGGTGCAGGGCAACCGCTTCCGCCACGGCACGCGCTTCCTCCGCTTCCGTGACGACAAGGCTCCGAAGGACTGCACCTGGGGCGAGCTGCGACCGCCGCGCAGCCCGAACGACCCGACGTTCGAGAGTCTGCTCAGCTTCTCCGGTTGAGCGTCGCGAGAGCGGCGAGGTGCGTGACCTCGGCGAGGAGGAGCAGCAGGCCGTAGACGAGAGGATCGTTGCCCCTCGCCGCCGTGACGAGGAACAGCACCGCGAGGGCGACGATGAGGACGACCGCGGTCAGCATCGTCGCGCGCGTCTCCAGCGCGAGGCTCCGCTCGTCGTCGTCCTCGCCGCGCAGCAGGCGAATCGTGTCGCTTCGACCGCCCACCGCGAGGACGAGCGCAAAGAGGACGGAGAGGCTTCCCCAGATGAGCCCGGCCCGCGGGTCGCCGCCGATCCAGAACGCCACGAACGTCGGGATCGCGAGGGCCGCGACGAGCGCCGGCACCCAGCGGTTCATGACCGCCACCGCAGGAACGCGACCGAGGCGACGTAGGCGACGCCGGTCAGGGCGCCCAGCTGCACGTACGGCGTCCCGTCGCGGCCGTGCGCCCACTCCCAGACGCACATCACGAGGATCAAGCCGATCGCGAAGCTGCCGGCCAGCGCGGTTGCGTGGACGTCGATCCTGGCCCAGTACTCGTCCCGGCCGTCGCCGCGCAGCCCGCGGACGAGATCGAAGCGCCCGCCGGCCAGGATCAGGAGGCCGACGACGCTCATCACGCCGAGCGACCAGATCGCCCCCGGGCGGTCGTCGCCGATCCAGAAGCCGGCGAAGAAGATGAGGCCGATCAGGATCGAGAAGCCCGGGATGAACCACTTCGTCCTATGAATCGCTGTTGTCATGGAAGACCTCCTCGACAGTCGTGGCAAAGAACCGTGCGAGCGCGAGTGCGAGGGGCAGCGACGGTGTGTAGCGCTCGGTCTCGATCGCGTTGATCGTCTGACGCGAGACGTCCATCGCCTGCGCCAGCTCCGCCTGGGAGAGACCACGCGATTTCCGGAGCTCCCTGATCTCGTTCCGCACGATGTCAAGCTAGCTTGACACTGGCTCGATGTCAAGCGTCCTTTACATCGAGTCCGGTAGCGCAGCCGCGGGCCGTGTGGGGTCAGACCCCGCCTCGAGAGGCATACGACTCTGTGCCGAGACTGTGACGAGCAGTCGCGGAGGAACCCGGAATCCGAAGAGCAGCAGGCCCGATGCGGACATGGATTGGGGACAAACCGTCGCGTAAGTCGTAGTGGGGTCTGACCCCACCGGCCTGCCCGGCGCTTTCCTGGCTCGGAAAGGCTCCCGCTGCGCCTTTCTAGTGCTTGGGGCGCGACCGCCGCCGCGGCTTCGCGCCTGCCGCCTCCGGCTCCTCAGGCCTCGCCCGAGACGGCTGCACGCGCTTCGGCTCGCCCGGCATCTTCGGGAACTGCGGCGGGTAGGCCGCTTCGCCGATGCCCTCCTTCTCGTCCCGCTCGACCCACTCGAGGAGCTTCCGCAGGTCGCAGACGGAGTCGTCGATCGCCGCCTGGACGTCGCCGAGCTTCGCGAACCGCTTCGGCATCGTCCGGAGCGTGAAGTCCTCGGTCTCGACGTCCGGCAGCTCGTCCCACGTCACCGGCGCGGAGACGGTCGCGTCCGGCCGCGCGCGCACCGAGTAGGCAGACGCGATCGTCCGGTCGCGCGCGTTCTGGTTGTAGTCGATGAAGACGCGCCGGCCGCGCTCCTCCTTCCACCACGCGGTCGTGACCTTCTTCGGCAGCCGGCGCTCGACCTCCCGCGCGAAGGCGAGCGCGCAGCGCCGCACCTCCGGGAAGGTCCACTCCGGCTCGATCCGGCAGGCGATGTGGATCCCGCGGTTGCCGGAGGTCTTCGGCCAGCCCGTGAAGCCGAGCTCGTCGAGCACCTCCCTCACCAGGGCCGCCACCCGCTTCGCGTCCTTGAACGTCGTGCCCGGCTGGGGATCGACGTCGATCCGCAACTCGTCCGGATTGTCGACGTGAGCCCGCCGCGAAGGCCACGGATGGAAGTCGATCGTGGCGAGGTTCGCCGCCCACGCGACCTGCGCGACCTCCGTCACGCAGAGCTCGTCCGCGTGCCGGCCCGAGGGGAACGTGACCCGCGCGGTCTCGATCCAGTCCGGGCGCTTCTCCGGCACGCGCTTCTGGTAGATCGCCTCGCCCTCGGCCCCGTCCGGGTGGCGCTTCAGCTGCGTCGGCCGCTCGTACAACGCCCGGACGATCCCCTCCGCGACCGAGAGGTAGTACTGGACGTGGTCGAGCTTCGTCGCCTTCAGCTTCCGGTAGAAGACCTTGTCGGGGTTCGTGACCTTGACGGTCCTCCCCTCCACGTCGAGCTCCACGAACGGCGACGCCATACGCGTATTTCACCCTTCCGGGGCATGCCCGTGCGGAACGGTCCTGCAATACCTAGATCGCCGGCTCCCCCCTCACAAACCCCGGCACTTGCGGCAGCCCGCTTTCGACCCCTCGAGGCGGGTTTCCGCGTTTCTAGGGGTCGAATCGTCGAGGAAGGCGGCTATCCTGCGCCGTACGGAGAAGTGGCCGAGTGGCTGAAGGCGGCGCCCTGCTAAGGCGTTAGGTGGGGAAATCCCTGCCTCGAGGGTTCGAATCCCTCCTTCTCCGCTAGGAGGGGTGCCGGAGCGGTCGAACGGGGCGGTCTCGAAAACCGTTAGAGGTGCAAGCCTCTCGAGGGTTCAAATCCCTCCCCCTCCGCTGGGCCACCTCGCACCGCGCAAGAGCATCCCCTCTGTCACGAGCTTGACACTCGGGGCGTCGCGGGCGCGAACGACACGCGGGCCGCAGCGTCCTACCGTGACTCATGGCGCATAGACGGGAAGGAGCGGCGATGAGGCGCAGGAAGCGGTTCACACTCAGGCTCGTAGTTCTCGGTTTCGCGGTGGCGGCGATCGGTGCACCTACCGCGCAGGCGATGCCCGACGATCTCACCGGCCCGGAAGTGAGGGCACTTCAGCGGGCGAAGCAGCGGGCGGATCAGAGGAGCGTGCACCAGCAGGTGTTCACGCAGGCCTCGAGGCGACGGACGCAGCAGGCCCGCTAGGCGGCGTAGGCCGCAGTCCGTTCGCAGGACCCGGAGGGGCTTTCTGGCGGCCCCTCCGGGTCGTATTTCGGCCGGGTTCGTGCAGCCCCACTGGTTGAAAGTCTCCTCCTCGAGGAGGATCCGAGCGCCGAAAGACCGTCCGCCCGCAGGACGAGAAATCGATCCTCCGCCCGATGGCAAGCGGGTCGCAGCCTCCTAGCCTCGATGCATGGCAACGAAAGGAGGACCCATGAACGTCGTCGAGACCTCAGGTCTGACGAAACGCTTCGGAAGCCGGGTGGCCGTCAACGAGGTCGACCTGCGCGTTCCGGCCGGCTCGGCCTTCGGATATCTCGGGCCGAACGGCGCCGGCAAAACGACGCTGATCCGCATGCTCCTCGGCCTGACCCAAGCGACGAGCGGCGAGATGCGGCTGCTCGGGCGGCCCGTGCCGGCCGAGCGAAAGGAGGCTCTCGCGCGAGTCGGCGCGATCGTCGAGGAACCTCGTTTCCACGGCCACCTGACCGGCCGGGAGAACCTGCAAGTGATCGCGGCCGCGCGGGAGCCCGAGGCACACGGACGGATCGACGGTGCGCTCGCCCGCGTCGGGCTCGCCGAGCGGGCCGACGACCGCGTCAAGCGCTACTCGCTCGGCATGCGCCAGCGCCTGGGAGTCGCACGGAGCCTGCTGGCCGACCCCGAGCTCCTGATCCTGGACGAGCCGACGAACGGCCTCGACCCGGCCGGGATCCAGGAGTTCCGCCACATGATCCGCGGCTTCGTGGCCGAGGGTCGCACCGTCCTGCTCTCGTCGCACCTCCTGGACGAGGTGGAGAAGATCTGCGACCAGGTCGCGATCGTCGACCGCGGCCGTGTCGTCGTGCAGGGCTCGATCGCCGAGCTCGCAGCAGAGGGCAAGCAGACGATCGTCGTCGCAACGAGCGACAACGAGGGGGCGCGCCGGATCCTGGCCGAGCACCAGGCGATCGATTCGATCGTCCCGGAGAACGGCCACTTCCGGATCACGCTCCACTGCGACGTCCAGGCCAAGCCTGCCTTCGGCGACATCAGCCGGCGCCTCGTGCTCGGCGGCGCCGCCATTCACCGCTTCGAGCCGAGCCGCGTCTCGCTCGAGCAGCGGTTCCTGGAGATCACGAGCCGATTGGAGGAAGCAGCATGACCCTGAGACTCGTCAACGCAGAGTTCCTGAAACTGCGAAAGCGCCGCGGCCTCGTGATCGCGGTGTCGGCCCTGACCGTCCTGCCGATCGTCGTCGCGTTCACGGTTCTCGTCAGCCTGCATGCGAGCGATCCGGCCAAGCACGCGCCCGCGGGCGGGATGGAGAACTTCACAGGCTCTCTCGAAGTCCTGAGCATGCTCAGCATCGTCGCGGCGATCCTCGTCGGGTCCACGCTGGGAACCGGCGACCTCGGTGCCGGCGTGTTCCGTGAGCTGGTGGTGACCGGCCGTTCCCGGATCGCCCTCTTCGCGGCCCGCGTTCCGGCCGGCCTGGCGCTGCTCGTCCCGATCGTCGGAACCGCCTACGCGATCATCGCGGCAGGGTCGAGCATCTTCACAGGCGCCTCGCGCCCCGGCTCGGAAGGCGTCCAGGACTTCAGCGCCCCGAGTGCGAGCCTCCTGCTCGAGACGGCCGGCTGGCTCGGGCTGACGACCACGGTGGCCCTCCTGGTGGCGTTGGGCGTGTCTTCGCTCCTCGGCTCCCGCGGGACCTCCATCGGCGTCCTGCTGGCCTGGTGGCTCGTGGCGATGCCGCTCCTCCAGTTCCTGGGCACGCTCGGCTCGCTGCGCGAGGGCCTCATGTCAGCCGCGACCGAGCGGCTCCGGCCGGCGGAGCTTGCGGTCACCGAGCCTGCCGTCTCGATGTCCCTCGCGGCGGCGATCGTGGTCGTCATCGTCTGGGCGGCCGTGCCGCTCGGCGTCGGCGCCTGGAGAACGGCAACGAGAGATGCGTAAGGAGCGGGCTAGGCTGTCCGGGCCCGGAGAGGTGTCCGAGCGGTCTAAGGAGCGCGACTGGAAATCGCGTACGGGCTGAAAGGTCCGTCGCGGGTTCAAATCCCGCCCTCTCCGCCTCTCGGCAAGCGCCCCGAAAGGGGCGTTTGCCGTGCCGCAGATCACGGTCGACAGCACTCCCCCGAGCGGGGGACGCTCCTAAAGCGGCACAGGCCTACCGTGAGTCGGGAAACCAATGCGGCCCGCGCCGCCTGCGCGGAAAATCATGGCGAGAATTCGACTGAAAAGCGGCCTGGCGCTCCTCGTGGGCGTGCTTGCGCTTGCCGCTCCGCTCGTGGCGATCGCCGACCACCAGAGCTCCGACGCGTACGTCTCGGCGACGCTTCTCGAGGCCGCGGAGGACCGGCCCGACGGCGTCTTCCCCGTCATCGTCGAGGCGAGCGACGGCGCCTCGACCGGCGACGTCGCGGACGAGGTCACCAAGCGGCTCGACGACAACGAGACGTCTGCCGACCAGCTGACCGGACGCTTCCAGTCGGTCACAGGAGTCGCGGCGAAGCTGACCGGCGATCAGATCCTCGATCTGGCCGAGGACGGCGACATCCACGCGATCACTCGCGACGTCCCGATGGTCGCCGCCGACAGGCCTCGCGGCCGCGACGCGGGCAGGGTGCAGTCCTGGCTCGACGCCACGAAGCTCGACGATGCGCGCGAGCGCACCCGGGGACGCCTGCCGACGATCGCGATCGTCGACTCCGGGATCGACGCCGCCCGCAGCGACTTCGGCAACCGGGTCGTCGGGCAGATCTCACTCACGCGGCTCCAGCCGAACGCGTCCGGCGACGGGCGCGGTCACGGCACGTTCGTCGCGGGCCTCGCGGCGGGCAAGGACGGCGCGGCGCCGAGCGCGCGGATCCTGTCCCTGGACGTCATGGACGACCAGGGCAAGGCGATGACGAGCGACGTCATCGCCGCCGCGGACTGGATCCTCCAGAACAAGGAGCGCTACCGGATCCGCGTCGCGAACTTCTCGCTCCACTCCTCCCGTCCCTCCAGCTTCCGGACCGACCCGCTGGATCGTGCGGTCGAGCGGCTGTGGTTCTCGGGGGTCGTGGTCGTCACCTCGGCGGGGAACTACGCGAAGGACGGTGAGGCGAGCGGCATCCCGTTCGCGCCGGCCAACGATCCGTTCGTCATCACGGTGGGCGCGCTCGACCTCGGCAAGACGACCCGGTCGGAGGACGACTTCAACGCGCCCTGGTCGGCCCACGGCCGCACGCACGACGGCTTCCAGAAGCCCGAGCTCGGCGCACCGGGAAGGCGCCTCGTCGGCCCCGTGCCGGCGTCCTCGACACTGCTCCAGGAGCGTCCGGACCGCGGCGTCCGGCGCGGCTACATGCAGCTCTCGGGCACGTCCTTCGCGGCCCCGATCGTCTCCGCCGCCGCGGCCTACGTCCTCGCTGAGCACCCGGACTGGACGCCGGACCAGGTGAAGGGCGCGCTGATGGTCTCCGCCCGCCGGGCGGACAAGGCGGTCGACGGCTCGCTCGGCGTCGGCTCGCTCGACGCGCGCGCGGCGCAGCGCGTCTCGCGCCCGCCGAACCCCAACCGGGCGCTGAACCGCTTCCTGATCACCGATCCGTCGGGCGGGGCGCACCCGGTGTTCGACTCCGCCAGCTGGGACAGCGCCGCGAAGTCCGACGTCTCCTGGGACTCCGCGTCGTGGGCAGATGCGTCCTGGGCCGACGCCTCGTGGTCGGACGTGTCTTGGACAGACGCCTCCTGGGCCGATGCGTCCTGGGCAGATGCGTCCTGGGCAGACGTGTCCTGGGCCGACGCGTCCTGGGTCGACTAGGACGCGGTCAGGAATGCGACGAGGCCGTTGACCTGCTCCTCCGAGAGCTGGTCGAACGACGGCATGATCCCGGGCTGGTAGCCCTCGGCGACCTCGGCATCGGGCTCGACGATCGCCTGGCGGACGTACTCCGCGTCCTTTCCCTGGAGTGACTCGTCGAGGTTCGGGCCGACCGTCCCGGTCGTGCCGGCCGCCGCGAACGTGTGGCAGCTGCCGCAACCGGCCGACGCGAACGCCGACTCGCCGACCGCGGGATCGCCTGCCGGCTCCTCCTCCTGTGTCGTGGTCCCCGGCGTCGTCTCGGTCTCGGTGGTCTCGGTCTCGGTGGTCTCGGTCTCAGTCGTTTCGGTGTCGGTCGTTTCGGTCTCGGCAGGCTCGGTCGTCGTCTCGGCCGCGTGCTCTTCCTCCTCGATGGCCCAGACCTCGACGGCGCCGAGCATCGCGACGGTCAGGATCGCGGTCAGGACGATGAAGAGCCCGAGACCCTTGGGGCCCGGGAAGTCAGGCTTGTAGCGCGGGATCCAGAGCGCACAGACGAGCGCGAAGACGATGAAGACGGCCGCGGTCCCGGCCAGCCCGAGCTTCTGATCCGTCGTCAGCCCGAGAAGCACGGGCGGAACCTACCGAACGGCCCCACGGCATGGATCGAGTGGGCGTGACTGGGATCGAACCAGTGACCTCCCGCGTGTGAAGCGGGCGCTCTCCCGCTGAGCTACACGCCCCTCGCGTCCACGATACCGCGAGACCACAAGATTGCGCCCTGAGCGGCGTCTTTCCTGGTGGGGAAGATGGCTAGGAACGTCAGAACTGTGGTTGCGGTGGTTGCGCTCGCGCTCGGAGGGGTGTTCTCGGGCGTGCTCTCGGCGAACGGCCTCGGCCAGGTCAGCCTCCCGATCACGGTGACCGTGCCGACGATCTCCCTTCCTCTCCCGCTGCCGCCGCCGCCTCCGCCGGCACCGCAGCCGACACCCCCGCCGCCGCCACCTCCTCCGCCTCCCCCACCGGCTTTGCCGATCCCACTTCCCGTGACAGTGAGCATTCCGACGCCCCCGCCTCCTGCCTCGACCACCCCCTCGAGCCCGCCGTCGCCGGCGCCCCTCCCCTCCTCCTCCACGCCGGCGAACGGCGGCTCGAGCTCGAGTCCGGAGACCTACTCGACGACGAACGCGGAACGGCCTGGGCCTCGGCCCCGCCGGCCCTCTTCGCGGACCCGTCGGGCTCGCGTGACGGGCGTCCGGGCCGAGCGGCGACGCGTGACCCGGGCGCGCGGCCAACGAAGACGGGCGGCACGCATCACCTTCACGCTGAGCGCACCGACGCGGGTCGTGTTCGTCGTCCGCGGGCCGGCGCCCTCGTGCGGGGTCGTCGGCCGCTTCAGCGTCCGAGGACGGCGGGGGACGAACCGCGTGCGTTTCACCGGCCGCGTCGGACGGCGCACGCTGCGCCCCGGCGCCTACCGGCTGACCGCGAGGACGCGGGCCGGGGCCGCCGCCAGGCCCGTCGTCGTTGAGATCGAGCCGACCGCGCCGCGGCGGTCGTTCGCGTGCGGCACCTCCGCGGACCGCCGCGCCGAGCCCTTCGCCTCGCTGCTCGAGACGTTTTCCGGCCCGCCGGCTGACTCGCCGCCTGCGAGTAACCCTGAAGGCCCGCCCGCCGAGCCGGCGCCCACCGGCAAGGAGCCCGACTCGGGCGTCCTCCCCGCGATCCGGGACCGGCTCAACGTCCCCGAGGCCTTCCCGGAGCTCGTGACGCCGGCCTCGTCCCCGTCGCCCTCCTGGATCATCGGCGCCGGCGCCTTCGCCCTGCTCGGCCTGTCCGCGCTCGCGCTCCTCCTCTACGTGATCAGGTTCGTGCGCCGCCCCCACGCGATGTAACGGCCGCAGGGGAGTCGTTTCTTGCCTTGAACTCGGGTGAGGACGGCGAACAATGTGAGTACTCCAGTGCTTCGGCAACTCGGTCTCGGCCTGCTCCTGCTGCTGGCACTCGCGCTGCTGGCGTTCAACGTGCTGGCGTTCTCCGGCGCCCTCGTCGACGAGCAGCGCGCAATGCCGGCCGAGGCTGCCCCCGCCGAACCCGCGTCAGCTCCAGGGCCCGATCTCGCCCAGCGCGCGAATCGTCTCCGCGAGGAGCAGATCGACCTCAGGAGCTCGCCAAGTGGAAACGCTGGGCCCGCCCGAACGACTCTCGTCCTCACCGCGGCCCGCGGCGAGTGCTGGGTCGAGGCGCGCGCGGACTCGGCGACGGGCCGGCCGCTCTACGCAGGCACCCTGACGACGGGGAGCTCGCTGCGGTTCAACCGGCCGAGGCTCTGGCTGCGGCTCGGCGCTCCGGAGAACGTCGACCTCGTCGTGAACGGACGCCCGTCGGCCATTCCGTCCGGAACCGCCGAGCTGACGATCCCGGCCTAGCTGCTAGTGGGCCGGGCCGAGCACGGCCGCGAGCGAGGCGACCTCGACGAAGACCTGCCGCAGCTCATCGACGCTGCGCTCCTTGCGCATGAAAGCCGTCGCGCCGGCGGCGGCCGCATCCTCGGCTGCGACGGGCGTCTCAGTCCCGGTGAGAAGAATGATCTGCGCGGGCAGGCCGCTGTCCCGGATCCTCCGCGTCGCCTCGAGCCCGTCCATGACCGGCATCTTCAGGTCCATCAGGATCACGTCCGGCTGGAGCTCGGCGGCCAGCTCGACCGCCTCCTGCCCGTTCCCTGCGATCCCGACGACATCGACGCGCTCGTCCTCGCTGAGCACGGTCATCAGCGACTCGGCGAAGAGCCTGTGGTCGTCCGCGAGAAGGACCCGAACGGCCCTCCCGGGTGGGGGCGAAGAGGGCATTGAACCGACCTTAAGCGAGTACCAATCTCATTCCTAGTCCAGCTTATGAGGGTCGCCTAGCCGGAAGTCAAGGCGAAAACACTGTGGAAACGCCACTCGAGTTGTCCACATGGTGACGCCGGACCCCTTGAAAAAAGGCGAAACCTGACCTATAGCTTTCCACAGTCCTACTGCGGCCATGGACATGGAGGAAAACATCAGTTCTCTCGACGCTGTCGTGCTCGATCCGCACCCGATCTGGCTCGACGCCGTCGAGATGGTGCTCGGGCGGATCGGCGCAACCGTCGTCTTCAAGACGTCCTCGGGGAGCGAGGCGCTGGCCACGATCGAGCGCAGCCAGCCCGGGTTGCTGACGCTCGAGCTCGACGGCGCGCCGGGCGAGCCGGACGGCTTCGAGGTCATCAGGCGTGCCCGAGCGGTGGCGCCGGACATCCGCGCGATCGTGCTGTCCGCACACCACGACACCGCGCACATCGACGCGGCGCTCGCAGCCGGGGCCGCCGCATACGTCGTCAAGACCGCGCATCCCGACGACGTCGCCTCGGCGGTACGACAGGCGTTCGAACACTCCGTCTACCTGGCCGGCGCGCCCCGGCCGGTGACCACGGGGGCCGAGGGGTCACCGACGGAGACGCCCGGCGGCCTCACGCGCCGCGAGCTCGAGATCCTCCGTCTCGTCGCCGAGGGCCACTCGAACGCCCAGCTCGCCAAGATGCTCTGGGTGACCGAGCAGACGGTGAAGTTCCACCTCTCGAACATCTACCGCAAGCTCGGCGTCTCCAACCGGACGGAGGCGAGCCGCTGGGCGCAGCTCAACGGGCTCCTGCCGCACGAGCCCGAGGAGTCCAACACCGTTCCTGCGTAGCTAGCGATGCCAGGACGCCCGGCCGCGCTAGGTGGGGAGCTAGCGGTTCCCTGAACCCGCAATCCGCTCTAGCGGGGCTGAATCCCCTCCCGAGGGGGTCGCGTCCGGGACACGGGCTCCGGGTGCAAGTGTTGACGGCCAGGTCCCGCGCACTGGGAGTCTCCGAACCGCGTCAGATCCGGGAGGAAGCAGCGCTAAGGAGTGCCTCTCAGGTGCCGCGGATCTGCCTGGCTCGAGCGTGCACCCTCTGCACCGGCCCGAACGAGCCCTCGACGGCGGGTGCGCGGCCGGGCTTTCGAGCGGCGCTCCACGCCCTCCCGCGCGTTGTCTGATCTAATCGGAGGGTTCCGGCTGTGACCGCCCTTTACCGCAAATATCGTCCTCAGGACTTCGACGAGGTCGTCGGCCAGGAGGCCGTCGTTCGGACTCTCCGAAACGCGATCGAGTCCGGCCAGGTGCGGCAGGCGTACCTCTTCGCCGGCCCGCGCGGGACCGGCAAGACCTCGCTTGCACGGATCCTCGCGAAGGCGCTCAACTGCGAGCAGGGCCCGACGACGAGCCCGGACCGCACCTGCCACTCCTGCGTCGCGATCGCGAACGGGACGTCCCTCGACGTGATCGAGATGGATGCCGCGTCGCAGCGGGGGATCGACGACATCCGCGAGATCCGGGAGCGCGTCGTGCTCCAGCCGGTCGAGGGTCGCTACAAGGTCTACATCCTCGACGAGGCGCACCAGCTCACGGATGCAGCCTTCAACGCGCTGCTGAAGCTGATCGAGGAGCCCCCGCCTCACCTTCTCTTCGTCTTCTGCACGACCGACATCTCGAAGATGCTCCCGACCGTCAGGTCGCGGTGCCAGACCTTCGTCTTCTCCCGCCCCCGGCTGCCCGACCTGGTCCGGAAGCTGCGGCGGATCGCCGACTCCGAGGGCATCGAAGCCCCCGACGCCGCGCTCGCCCTGATCGCGCGCGGCGCCCGCGGCGCGTACCGCGACGCCGAGTCGACGCTCGACCAGCTCGCCGCCGCGACGGGCAACCAGGTGACGGTCCAGGCGGTGCTCGACCTCCTGGGCGCGGTCGAGGAGGAGGCGCTCTTCCGGCTCTGCGACCTCGTGGTCGACCGGGACACGGCCGGGGCGCTGCAGTTCCTCGAGGACCTCGCCGAACAGGGGCAGGATCTGGGGCGACTCGTCACCGACCTGCTCGAGCACCTGCGCCACCTGCTCCTCGTCCAGCACATCGGTGAGGTGCCCGACTCGCTGCCGGTCACCGAGGAGACGCGCGAGCGGCTGCGCGCCCAGGCGAACCAGCTTCCGGGGCCGACGGTGATCCGACTCTGCGACCTGCTCGCCGTGGCCGTCGACGACATGCGCCAGGGCGGCGACCCGCGCCTCCCGCTCGAGCTCGCGCTGATCAAGGTCACCCGACCCGGAGCCGACCTCGACCGCGAGTCGCTCGCCTTCCGGATCGAGCAGCTGGAGCAACGCGGCCACACGCCGGCGCCGCCCGCGAACGTCGCTCAGGACGACGTGGAGACCGCACCCGTGGCCGCTCCGGACGTCACGGCCGCGGCGCCCGAGCCGCCGCCGCTCGAGCTCGACCAGCTCAAGGCGGCCTGGCAGCGCTCCGTCATCCCGGCCGTGGAGGAGCGCTCGCTGCCGACCGCGTCCGTCCTCCGGGAGGCGCACCCGGCCGACCTCGCCGGCGACACGCTGACAGTCGAGTTCCCGGCGGCCGCGTCGTTCCACCGGCAGCTCGCCGAGGAGCCGAAGAACGCCACGCTCCTCGTGGACGCGCTGTACGAGGTCACGGGCCGCAAGTTCTCGCTCGCGTTCGAGGTCGGCGAGAACGGGGAACCTGAGGTCGAGCAGGAACGGCAGCTGAGCGAAGAGGAGCTCGTGGAGGAGATCAAGCAGACATTCGACGCGCGGGAGGTGACGCCAGAGTGAGCGGCCCCGGCGGCATGGACATCAACAAGATGATGCAGCAGGTTCAGCAGATGCAGGCAGAGATGGCCCGCGTCCAGGAAGAGCTGGCGACGGAGACCGTCGAGGCTTCGGCCGGCGGCGGCGCCGTCAAGGTGACCGCGAACGGCGCCGGCGAGATCGAGAAGATCGAGATCGCCGCCGAGGCGATCGACCCCGACGACCCGGAGCTCCTCGCGGACATGATCGTGGGCGCCGTGAACGAGGCCCTCCGCTCGGCGAACAACCTGGCGCAGTCGCGTCTCGGCGGTCTCGCCGGAGGGCTGGGGCTACCGGGGCTCTAGCGGGCTAGCAGCTGCCGAGCGTGTTCGACGGGTTCAGCAGGAACATCCCGTCAGAGCCGCTGAAGTCCTTGCAGTTCAGCGTCAGCTCGTGAACGGTTCCGACGACCCTGAGAACGGGCGGCTCGTACGTCTGGGTACCTTGGGTGCGCTTGTCGGTGACCATGTACAAAAGGTACAAGCGTGGCGACCGGGCCACAACTAGCCATGCGGCTAATTCTTCCCCTCGCGAATGCCGCTTGAACAGAGGCTTCTAGGCGCCTACGGGCTGCGTCTGGAGGGCATCGACGGCGTCGAGGACTTGCTCGTCGATGCGGCGCCCGAGTGGCCCCGCGTGCGGCTCTCCTGGCGCCTCGGCGAGGACTCTTCCGAGCGCCACGAGGTAGGGCCGACCGGCGCGTCGCTTCGGCTTCAGACGGGTGGCCGCCTCGAGCTCGACCGGAAGGCCGGAACGGCTGAGCTCGTCGTCTCGCGCCCGGTGAGCTCGCAGGAGCTCGTCCACCCGTATCTCGTGCCCGTTGCCGCCGTGATGGCTCACTGGCACGGGCGGGAGAGCCTGCATGCGGGCGGGTTCGTCGGGTCCGACGGCGTCTGGGGCGTGGTCGGAGATCGCGAGAGCGGAAAGAGCTCCACGCTGGCGCGACTTGCGCTCGACGGCGTCGCCGTCGTCTCAGACGACCTGCTGATCCTCGAGCGTCGATCCGTGTTCGCCGGCCCGCGTGCGATCGATCTCCGCGAGGAGCCGGCGGCGCGGCTCGGCGTCGGCGCGTCGATCGGCGTCGCGGGCGCGAGAGAGCGCTGGCGGCTCCAGCTCGGCCCTGCGACCGGCGACCTCGAGATCCGGGGCTGGGTTCACCTCGCGTGGGGCGAGCGCGTGGAGGCGGTGCGGCTCGAGGGCGGCGAGCGGGTGGCGCGGCTCCTGGCCCAGCGTCCCGGCGGTCTCCCCTCCCTGGCGCCCGAGGTCCTGCTCGAGCTCGCGTCGCTTCCGTCGTGGGAGGTGCGCCGCCCTCGCGCCTGGGAGTCGCTAGGCGAGACTGCCGACTGCCTGCACCGGCTGGCCGGCGGATGAAAACGAATCCTGCGCGAGGGCGACGGTCTGGAAGAGGAGGAAGGAGCGAGCATCGGGTTGCGGTGACGACCATTGCCGTCGCAGCTCCTCGACGTCGACCAGCTCCTCGTCGAGCCCCTGTCCGTTCCACGCGGAGGCGAATGCCCGGCTGTGCTCGTTCCAGAAGGCGGAGTCGAACTGGGACTTCGTCCGCCTGGTGACGAGCTCGGGCGGCAGCAGGTCGCCGAACAGCTCGCGCATGGCCGCGGTGCGCCCGACGAAGCGCTTCGGACGGGGCAGCGCCGCAACTGCTGCGGCGAACCGCGCGTCGACGAACGGGTGGTGCGCCTCGACGCGGTAGTCCACCGCCAGCCGGCCGAGGTTCTCGATGCCCGCCCGGATGTAGCGCAGGCGCCGGTACCACGCGAACCGCTGCTGCCAGCGCAGCGGCTGGGAGGCGACGGTCGCGACCCAGCGGCGCGAGACCTCCTGCTGCGCCTGCGGCCGGAGCCACGGAAGGGTCCTCGGATCGCGCCTGGCGAGCACCGCCTGCCGGACGACGAGCGGCGAGGCCGCCAGCCCGACGGCGAGAACGTCGCGCGGCCTGGGCCGCGCCTTCCCGGAGAGGACCGACGTGGCGCGGGCCCAGCGCTCGACACCCAGCGCCTCGTCGCCCCCGACACCCGTGATCAGGGAGCCGCCGAACGCCTCGTCGAGGAGCGGAGCGTGGAAGTGCACGTTGAACGGCGCCATCACCCCGTGTCCGCGGAGCACCCGCATCGCGATCGGCCCGACGACGTCGAGCTCGCCGCCGAACTCGAACCGGATCCACTCGGTCAGGCCGAGGTGGACGACGACACGCTCCTGCCACTCCGACTCGTCGCTGCCCTGCGCCCCGGGGAAGCGGTTCGTCGCCGGCAGCGGAAGCTCGAGCCCCTCCCGGCGCGCCAGCCGGACGGCGACAGCGAGGATCGTCGAGGAGTCGCGGCCGCCGGAGAAGCTGATCACGCAGGGCGGCCGCAGGAGCGCCGGCAGGATGGCGCGCTCGAGGGCTTCGACCGGTGAGCACGGCTCGCCGTTCATCGGGAGCGACTCCGGCGCCGTGAAGCCGAAGACGAGGCTCGACGCGAGCTCCAGCGGGGTCAGCTCGGTGGCGCTCATCGGGCCGGTACCCGAATGAGCTCCTCGTAGGAGCCCAGATCGCTCTCGCCGTCGAGCCATGCGTGCGCCGTGAGAGTCTGGCCGGAGCCTCGGACGCCGATCACGACGTCCCGCGACCCGCCGTGTTCGCGCTCCCAGGCCTGCAGGACGAGCGCGCGCTCCAGACAGGTCGGATCCCAGCGCCGAAGGACCGCGTCCACGCCGCGTCTTGCACGGCCGGGGAGCCGCGGCGGGGGCGCGACGGAGACGTCCGAGAAACGCTCGCGCCGGAGCGCGCGCCGTGTCCTTCGCAGGGCCAGGAACGCCCAGAGAGCGCCGCGGAGCGACGCCGGGTCGAGCCTTCGCCTCACGCGTCTTCCAGCAGCCCCTGGCCGCTGAGATCCGACAGGAAGCTGTCGACGTCCGCCGCAGCCCGGTCGGAGTCGATCAGATACGCCTGTGCGAGCCGCTCGACGAGCCGCTCGCGCGTGGTTCCGGCCGCGAGCTCGAGCCAGAGCAGCGCGCCGCTCGCGTTCGTGCTCAGGTAGGTCGAGCGATCGGTGTCGACGGCGACGACGTCGTCGTCGATCCCGCGCCAGCTGACGCGGTCGTTGCGGAGTTTCAGCGTCATGGTCCCTCCCCCAGGGTTCTCTGGTGGTCCGAAAGTCGGCGCGTCGCGTTGCGGAAGGCCCGCTGAGTGCGCCGAAGCTTGGTGCTCCAGGGCTCGTTTCCTAGCGGACTGAGCTCGCGCGAGAGCATGAGCCTGTTCGCGCGGAGCGCCCCGCCCGGCCGCAGCGCCCACCACGGCGTCAGCCAGCGGCCGAGGTGCGCCTCGAGCACGGTGGGCTCGCGCACCGCCTCGAGGTTGCGCGCCCAGAGCCGGAGCGGCCGCGTTCGAGGAGTGCCGGCGAAGAGCGAGTCCGTCGCCGCGATCGTCGTCCTCCAGACGCGGCGCATCCCGAGCTCCTTGGCGACACGGTCGAGCTCGCCCCGGTCGAGTCCCTCGGAGACGGCTGCGACGTCGACGAGATGGCCGAGGCGATTGAGCGGAGCGTGCGCCCACGCGTGCGCGGCGACCGCCATCGCGTGGTGCTCGGGCGAGAGCGCAAGGACGCCCGCGACGCCGGTGGAGCCGGGGACGGCGGAGGCGAGCAGCTTCGCCCGGCTCGGCGCCGGCAGGCCCTCGATCCACTTCGGCCGGTCGTGAAGCTCGACGAGCAGCGGGTTGTCGGGCAGCCGCAGTGGCCTGAGGTGGTGAATGTCGACGTAGAGCTCCGGCAAGCCGGCCTCGACGAAGCCTGCGGCGAGCAGCGCGCGCTGCGCCTCGGCGGCGTCCGGGACGAGGAGGTCGAGGTCGCGGAACGGACGAAGCTCGGGCTGCGGGTACCTGCAGGCGATCTCAGGCCCCTTCATCAGGACGATCGTCCGGTCGTAGGCCTCGCGCGCCTTCTGGAGCACGATGGGCGCGACGAGCGTCAGGATCGCCGCCAGCCGCTCCGCCTCGCGCAGATCGCGCGGGACGAGCTTCCCGGTCTCGGGGTAGCGCCGGGCGGCGACGAGGTGCAGGCGGTGGAACCTGAGGTCGGCGAGGCGCGTGGCGCGGTCGACGAGCTCGTCCACCGACTCCCACAGCAGCGGACGGGACACAACGGCCGAGGCGACGCTCCTGGCACGCGGCTCGTTGTGCGCCCAGCTGGCCATTAGTGCCCCTCCAGGTGGCGCTGCCCAGCTTCTGGGTCGCGAGCACCAAGCCAGAGTCCGCACTCCGACGAGGGAAGGCTAGACCGCCTTGGTGAGGAGGAGGGTGGGCTCTGGCGCCGCGTGATCGCGGGCCAGAAGTCGGCGTGTGTTGCCTGGAGGGGCACTAGTACAGGCCACGGTCCCAGGCGGCGCTCGCGCGCAAGCGCGAGCTCGAAGGCGAGCAGGCCGGCGAAGAGCGTCCCGAGCGCGAACGGCGCCAGCAGCAGCATCGACGGGACGAGCTCGGCGAAGCCGGCACCGCCGAGGAGCGCGTCCCGCATCCCGTCGACGGCGATCGCGATCGGGTTGTGCTCGGCGATCGCGGTGAGCCAGCCGGGCAGGAGCTCGATCGGGAAGTAGAGCCCGGAGACGAAGGCGAGGACGAGCGTGCCGATCCCGACGAGCCCGGCACCGCGCTTGAAGGTCACGATCACGGCCGCGCTGGCAACGCCGATCCCCCACACGAACGGCATGAACACCAGGAGGAGCGCGGCCGCCGGCAGGATCCCCGACGCGTGGAAGTCGAGTCCGAAGGCGAGCGCGAGCACGCCGACGAGCAGGGCGATCCGGATCGGGATGTAGAGGAAGAGGAAGGCGACGGAGCCGAGCTGCACCGTGTAGGGCGCCGTCGGCGTGACGAGGAGCGACTCCAGCGTCCCCATCAGCTGCTCGGTGCGAACCGCGGTCGCGACGTTCTGCATCCCGAAGTGGATGAAGCCGCCGAGCAGCAGGCCGACGGTCGCGAACTCGAGGTACGTCACCTCCGTCCCCTGGAAGGTGGGCAGCTTGCTCGGGTCGACGAGCTGGCTGACGAAGTAGAAGACGAGCGCCTGGCCGACGATCCCGACCAGGTCGGAGACGAACGACATGCGGTAGCTCCACGCGACGATGAAGTCCCGCCGCACGAACGCCGGGATCTTCAGCGCTTCGGCCGCGATCGTCGTCATCGCTCACCCTCCGTGAGCGCGAGGAACGCCTCCTCGATCTCCGAGCGCTCCTGGCGGCAGGCGAGCACCTGGATCCGCACCTCCGCGAGCGCTGCGACCGCATCGCCGAGCACGGCGCCGTCCGCGAGCTCGAGCACGTGCTGCTCCGAGCCGGCCTCTACGGGGAGGGAGATCGCCGCGCTCGAGCCCAGCGCGCGCTGGGCCGACTCGACGACGACGGGGCCCGGACGTCCGTTCCGCAGCCGAACCACGTAGCGCCGGGGAATCGAGTGCTCGAGGAGGCGCGGGACCGAGCCCTGGAACCGAACCTGGCCCCGGTCGAGCAGCGTGACGGTCGGCGCGAAGCCGCGGATCTCGTCGAGTCGCTGGGTCGCCCACAGGACGGCGCACCCCCGTCCAGCCGCCTCGGACACGAGCGCCTGGACGCGCCGCGACCCCTCCGGGTCGAGGTCGTGCGTCGCCTCGTCGACGAGGAGCACACGCGGATCGGAGAGCAGCGCCCGGGCGACCGAGAGCCGCTTCTGCATGCCGTGCGAGTACTCGCCGACGCGCTGCCGCGCCGCGTCCGAGAGGCCGACGTGCTCGAGCATCTCCTGCGCCCGCGCCGCGGCGGCCTTGCGCCGCATCCCGTGCATCCGGGCGAAGAAGACGAGGTTCTCGAGCCCCGAGACGCGGAGGTAGAACGACCGGTCGCCCGAGGGGACGGTGCCGATCAGCGTCCGAAGCTCTCTGGGGTTCCGCGCCGCGTCCAGGCCGGCCACGTCCACGGTGCCCTCCGTCGGCTCGACGAGGCCCGAGAGAATCCGGACGAGGGTCGTCTTCCCGGCGCCGTTCGGCCCGAGCAGCGCATGGATCTCACCCGACTCGACGGTCAGCGAGACGCCGTCCAGGGCGCGTGTGCGCCGGAACAGCTGCACGAGGCCCTCGGCCTCGATCCCCGGCATCGGAACGGCGCGCAGATCCGGCCGAGACCGGCTCCGCGCAACCGCGGCGATCACGCCAGGCTCCGCTCGGCACCCACCTCGACGCGGGCACCGCTCTGCTCGAGCGACGCATCGACTGCCTCGATCATCCGGACGACCTCGAGCCCGAGCTCGCGGGACGAGCGCGGCGTCGACTGCGTCTGGATCGCGCGGGCGAAGTCCTCCAGCTCGAGCCGGAGCGGCTCGGCCACCTCCAGATGCGGCGAGACGATGTCGCCGGTCCGGTACGTGAGGTTGTACTCGCCGAAGGTCGTCGGGTCGCGGAGCATGACGCCGGAGTCGAAGACGCGCACCGGCTCGTTGCTCGTGTCGTCGTAGACGATCATCTTGCGCGAGCCGACGATGGTCGTCCGGCGGAGCTTGCTCGGCGCCAGCCACGACAGCTCGACGTGGGCCACGGTGCCCGACGGGAACTCGAGGTCGATGAACGCGACGTCCGGGATCTCCGGGATCACGCAGCCGCGGCTGAGCGCGCTCGCGTGAGACGGGCTCTCGTCGAGCCAGTAGCGGAGGATCGAGAAGTCGTGCGGACCGAGGTCCCAGGCGACGCTGACGTCCGACTGGTGGAGGCCGAGGTTCACGCGGCTGGTGGAGACGAAGTAGACGTCGCCCAGCTCCCCCGCCTCGATCAGCGAGCGGATCATGTTCACCGGCGGGCTGTAGAGGAACGTGTGCCCCGGCATGAGGACGAGCCCGTTCTCGTCGGCGAGCTCGATCAGCTCGAGCGCCTCGTCGGACGAGGCCGTCAGCGGCTTCTCGACGAAGACGTGCTTGCCCGCCTCGAGTGCGCGAGCCGCGAGCTCGAAGTGCGACGAGACCGGCGTGGCGATTGCGACCGCATCGACGCTCGAGTCCGCGAGCACGTCCTCGAAGCGCGTCGTCGTGCGAACGGCCGGGTAGCGCCGTGAGATCCCCTCGAGCGCCTCCGGCCGGAGGTCGCAGACCATCTCGGCGTACGCGCCGTCCGTCTCGTGGAGGTTGCGGACGAGGTTCGGGCCCCAGTAGCCGAGGCCGACGACGGCGACGCCGACCATCAGACCGTCCCCTTCCGGCGCAGCACGTGCATCGGCGTGCGGAGCAGCAGCCAGAGATCGAGACCGAGCGACCAGCTCCGTGCGTAGGAGACGTCCATGTCGAGCGCCTCGCCGAAGGTGGCGTGCGCCCTCGCCGTCACCTGCCAGAGGCCGGTGATGCCCTGCGGGACCGCGAACCGCTCGAAGTGGTGCGGAGCGAAGTGCTCCGTCTCGTACTCGAGGCACGGGCGGGGGCCGACGAGCGACATCTCGCCGCGAAGGACGTTCACGAGGTTCGGGAGCTCGTCGAGGCTCGTCTTGCGGAGGAAGCGACCGAACGGCGTGACGGCGTCGTCCCGGTTGAGCTTGAAGAGCCCGTTCTCGGTCGGCGCCGCCGACGCGTCCATCGTCTGCTTGATGAACTCGCGGTGGGCGGAGTCGTCGGTGTCGACACGCATCGTCCGGAACTTGAAGACGGTGAACGGGCGCATGCTCTTGCCGAGGCGCTCCTGGCGGAAGATCACGGGCCCCGGCGACTCCCGCCGGATCCGCCACGCTGCGTACGCGAAGAACGGCGCAGCGAGGACGAGGCCGGCCAGCGCGCCGACGACGTCGCCCGCGCGCTTGATCGTCCTCGAGAAGGGGAAACGCTTGGCGGTCGGCAGGCCGACGAGCGGCAGGCTCTCGACCGAGTGCACCTTCACGTGCGGGCCGACGAGCTCGTAGAGGCGCGGGACGATGTCGACCTGGATGTCCCGGTCGCGCACGGAGCGGACGAGCTCGACGGTGCGCGCCGGCGGGTCGCTCGAGAAGGCGACGACGACGCGCTCGACGTCCAGCTGGTCGACGAGCTCCGGGAGCCGCTCGACCGAGCCGAGCACGGGCAGGTCACCGAGATCGGAACGGAGAGCCCGCGGATTGGAGTCGACGAAGCCGACCAGGTTGATCCCGTACTCGGGGTGCTGGAGCAGCTTGCGGGCGACGAGCTGGCCGACATCCCCCGCGCCGACGATGACCGTGTTCTGGAGGAACGCGAGCTGACGGCGGCAGATCGCCCTCGCCACGCCGCGGCCGCCGGTGACGAGCACGATCGCGAGCGCCCAGAAGGCCAGCAGCTTGTCCATCTTCGGATCGGCGAGCCCGAGCAGCCAGCCACCGCCCACGACGAGCCAGGTTCCGACGGTGACGAGGTGGAAGACGCCGACGAGGTCCTCGAGCGTCGTGTGGTCGGTGCGCTCGTCGTCGTGGTCGTAGAGGCGGTAGAGCTTTGCGACGATCGCCCAGAGCGGCAGGCTCAGGAGGAAGAGGAACGTCTCCGTGCCGACGCTGACCGTGTCGTTGGGCCCGACGTTGCCGAAGACGACCTCCGTGATCGTGAAGGCGAGCGCGAGCCCGGTGAGATCGGCGATCAGCAGCGCCGCGCGGACGAGCCGCCCGCGGCGCTTGAACGGCGACGAGCGCCGCCGCGCCAGGATCTCCAGCGTGCGGCCGCCGACCGCAGTCGGAGCCGCCCCTGCCACCGAGTTCACTCCCGAATCCCCCTCATCTCAACCGCCTGAACCTGAGCCTAGAAGGGTCGAAACCGCGCTCCTAGACCAGAAAACGAAAGACCCTCCGGGCGACGAGCACCTAGCCGATCGGGTGGTGTCTTTAAGGCCCGTACGTTGCGACGTAGGTCCCGGCGACCGCCGGGAAGACCGCGTACTGGACGCCCTTCACGGTCTGCGTCGTGAACGTGGCGAGGCTCCCGTTGCGCGTCATCGACGCGAGCGCGCCGCCGCGCGACTGGACCGGCAGCAGCACCTCGAGCCCGTTCGCCGCGCTCTGCGGCGCCACCTTGAACGTCAGCGTGTTCCCGCTCCAGACGAGCGACGCGAAGGACGAGCGGTCCCGCCCGTCGACCCAGTCGAGCATCTGCTTCGCGCTGACGATCGGGACGCCGCGGGTCTGCGCCGAGGCGACGATGGCGTCGGCGCCGTCGGACTGGGCGTCGTCGGTGTGCATGTTGGCGAGGAACCAGCCGTAGTAGCCGTTCGCGCCGAGTGCCCCGTTCAGCAGCGAGTCCATCGTGAACGGGTAGACCTGGTTCGCCTCGTCGTTCATGTGCGTGTGTCCCATGAAGACGTCGATCTGGGTCCCGTCGGAGTCGGCGAAGCGCATCGGCATTCCCGAGCCCGTCATGAAGCCGGGACTCGCGCCGATCCAGAAATCGGGGAAGTGGTAGTAGTTCGTGTCGAGGCGCATGCCGTTGGCGAGCTCGGTCTTCGGCATCGTCGCCCAGTCGCTCCACGAGACGCAGTGGAGCCGGTGGGTCGTCGGAGCCGGCACGCTCGGGTAGTCGGCTGCGAACTCGGTCAGCATGGTCGCGAACCTCGACGCGAGCGTGGCGGGCGTCCAGTTGCTGCAGCCGCCGCTGATGTTGATGTGGAGCGCGACCTCGAACCCGTCCGCGACGTAGCCGGCCGCCTGCGCGTTCGTCAGCGGGCTGCCGGGGTAGATGTACGAGGTCGTCCGGACGCATTCCCACAGCGCGACCGAGCAGCCGGGCGGGCTCTGTGACTTGTGCTGCTCGAAGCGCCCGGCCGTGCCGCCGTCGGCGTGGTCGTCGCCCGGTCATCACCACGACCGCCTTCTCACCGCGCGGGAAGTACCAGAACCGCGGGAGCGGCTTCTTATCGCGCTCGGCGTCCAGCACGAGGTTCACGAGGAAGCGCTGGAGCTCGTCGGCCTGCGGGATCCCGATCTTCGCGACGTTCACCCAGTCGGGCTGGGGGTTGCCGGCGGCATTTCCGAAGAAGAGGTCGTTCGGCCGGGTCGGGGAGACTCCGTCGCGGTCCTGGCCGACCCAGGCCGGGTTGCCCTGGCGCGTTTGGACGATCGAGCGGGCGACGTCGAACGTGAACGCCGCGGCCAGGCCGCCGTTCGATCCCACCGCTCGCTGCGTCACCGCGGGGTTGGCCGTCGCCGTCGTCGGACTCGAGTAGAGCGTGGCGAGCGTCGTCGCGCCGTTCAGCGTGTAGCGGTCCGCGGTGCCGTGGAACTGGATCGTGTCGCCGACGATCCCCGCGCCCGGCTTGCCGGCCGTCGTGTCGACCCGGAAGTACTGGTTCACGAGCGTCGTGCCCGCGTCCGTGAGCCCCATCAGGCCGGCGAGCTGCTTGTCCGGCCGGAACGCGATCAGGTTCCCGCCGGCGTTCACCCAGTTCGTCAGCATCGTGACCTGAGCGCCGGTGAGCGCGATGTTGCCGAGAAGCACGACGTCGTACTCCGTGAGCATCTCGACCGTCGTCGCCGAGAGATTCTTGGTGTCGAAGAGGTTCAGGCCCTCTGCGCGAAGGATCTCCGCAGCGTAGGTGCTGAAGCCGTCGGTCGCCGCGCCCAGGACGAGGATGGGCGGCGGAGCGCTCGCCGTCGTGAACGACCACGTCCGGTCGGCCGCGAGCGAGTTCCCGGCGAAGTCCTTGGCGCCGGTCGGGCCGCCCCTGACGCGCGCGGTGTACGTCTTCTCGTACGTCAGCCGGGCGTTCGGCTGGAGCGTCGCCACGCTGGTGTTCGGGTTGTAGGACACCGAGGCCGGAACGAGCGCGCCGAGATCGTCACGCAGCTCGAAGGCCGAGCTCGTGAGCGTCGCCGGGTCCATCGCCTCGTCGAAGGTGGCCGTCGCCGGGTCGAACGCGTTGAAGTCCTGCGCGCCGTTGGCGGGCGTGTTCGCGATCGCATTCGGAGCAGTCGTGTCGTTCGACGCGCCGCGGCCCATGTCGGACTGGATCTCGGAAGCGTTGAGCGCCCTGTTGTAGACGCGCACCTCGTCGATCAGCCCGTTGAACCACTCCGCCCACACCTGGTTGCCGCCGATGTGGAGCACGCCGTTCGACGCCGTGATCGCGCCGGTGCGATTGAGCGTCGCGACGAGGCTTCCGTTGACGTAGAAGCGCAGGGCCGTCGTGTCGTAGGTCGCCGCAACGTGCGTCCACTGGTTCGCCGGTATCTGGGCCGTCCCGTTCGCGCGCCCGATCGAGCCCGTATGGACCTCGGCCGCCGGCAGGTTCGTGTTCGTGTTCGTGTAGATGCCGTAGACGAGGTTCCCGGTCTGCTCCTTGAAGATGGCGGTGCGCCAGCCGACGATGACGGCCGGCTGCACCCACGCCTCGAGCGTCATTCCCGTGGTCAGGTCGAGCGAGTTCGAGTCCGGAACCGTGACCCAGTCGTTCGCGCCGTCGAAGCGCAGGGCGTGGCCGAAGCGTCCGATCGGCACCCGGACCGGCCCGCCGAGCGTGCCGTGGTTGCCCGTGCCGGACGAGTCGACGGCCTGCGTCCCGCTCGCCTCGTCGAAGCCGTAGGCCGCCACGAGACCCTGGACGGACGGGGCCGTGACGGTCGCCGTCGCCTGGTTCGAGACCGGCCCGATGTTGCCCGCGGCGTCCTCCGCGGTCACCCGGTAGTGGAACGTGCCGGCCTGGAGGCCGCCGTCGGAATGGCTCGTCCCGGTCACCTGCGCGATCCGGTTGGCGATGCTCGGCGTGAAACCGCTCGTCGTCGAGCGGTGCACGTTGTAGTGCTTCACGCCGACGTTGTCGGTCGCGGCTCCCCACGTGAGGTTCGCGGCGCCGGGGAGACCGGTCGCGTTCAGCGTGCCGGGCGCGCTCGGCGATGCCGTGTCGGACGTGACGACCGCGCTGGCCTCGTTCGACCCTGGCCCACGGTTACCCGCGCCGTCCTCGGCGACGACGACGTAGTAGTACGTCCCGCCGGCTAGCCCCGTGTCCGTGTAGCCCGTCGTGGCCTGCTGCGCGACGCGGTTCCCGTCGTTCGGGACGAAGCCCGGCGTCGTCGAGCGGTGGACGTTGTAGCGGTGGACGCCGACGTTGTCCGTCGCCGCAGTCCAGGTGAGCGAGGCGGTGGCGACGCCGCCCGTCGCCACCAGGTTCGTCGGCGCCGTCGGCGGCTCGGTGTCCGGCACGCCGACGCTCGTCGCCATGTCCGTCTGGATCTCGGACTGGTTCAGTGCCCGCTTGTAGATCCGGACCTCGTCGATGAGCCCCGTGAACCACTCCGGCCAGACGGCGTTGCCGCCGATGTGGAGCACGCCGGTCGAGGCGGTGATCGCGCCGGTCCGGTTGAGCGTCGTGACCGAGGCTTCCGTTGACGTAGAGCCGCAGAGCCGTGTTGTCGTAGGTCGCCGCCAGGTGCGTCCACTGGTTCACCGGTAGCTGCGCCGTGCCGTTCGCGCGCCCGATCGAGCCCGTATGCACCTCGGCCGCCGGTGTGTTCGTGTTGGTGTTCCCGTAGATGCCGTAGACGAGATTGCCGGCCTGCTCCTTGAAGATGACCGTGCGCCAGGAGTTGATCGCCGTCGGGCGTACCCACGCCTCGAGCGTCATGGCCGTCGTCAGATCGAGCGACGTTGCGTCGGGGACGGTGACCCAGTCGTTGACGCCGTCGAACGAGAGCGCGCCGAAGAACCGGCCGGCCGTCGTCCTCGTCGCCCCGGAGATCGTCCCGTTGTTCCCGCTGCCGGACGAGTCGCCCACGGAGGTGCCGCTCTCCTCGTCGAAGCCGTAGGCGGCGACGAGATCCGGCGGCGCAGGCGCGATCGTCGCGCTCGCCTGGTTGGACGCGGTGCTGAAGTTGCCCGCGGCGTCCTCGGCGATCACGCGATAGTGGTAGGTGCCCGGGGCGAGGCCGGAGTCGGTGTGGGTCGTGCCGGTGGGCTGTGCGATCCGGTTGGCCGCGCTCGGCGTGAAGCCCGACGTCGTGCTCCGGTGGACGTTGTAGCGCAGCACGCCGACGTTGTCGGTCGACGCCGTCCAGCCGAGTGCAGCGGATGTCCCGCTCGCGTTTGCGGTCAGGCTGCCCGGCGGCGTCGGGGCCGTCGTGTCGGCTGTCGCCGTCCCGCTGGCCTCGTTGGACGCAGCGCTGAGATTTCCGGCCACGTCCTCGGCATCGACCTTGTAGAAGTAGGTGCCCGGAGCAAGCCCGGTGTTCGAATAGCCGGGCGTCAAGGTCTCGGCGATCTTGTTTGCCGGCCCGGGGACGAAGGCGGCAACGGTGCTCCTGTAGACGTTGTAGTGCTCGACGCCAAGGTCGTCGGACGAGGCCGTCCAGGAGAGCGTGACGCTCCCGAAACCGCCGGACGCCGCCAGGTTGGTGGGCGCGGTCGGCGGAGTCGTGTCGGGCACGACGGCGGCGGCCTGATTGGATGGCGGACCGACATTCAGCGCGGCGTCCCTGGCGGTGACGACGTAGAAGTACGTTCCGGTCGAGAGCCCGTTGTCGGTGAACGTCGTGCCGGTCGGTTGTGCGATGCGGTTGGCAACGGTCGGCGTGAAGCCCGTAGTCGTGCTGCGGTGAACGTTGTAGAGAACGACCCCCACGTTGTCGGTCGCGGCGTTCCACGTCAGCGTGGCCGTGGTTCCCGAGACGTTGGCCGCGAGCCCGGTGGGCGCGGTCGGCGGGATCCCGTCCGTGACGGTCGCGCTCGCCTCGTTGGACGGCGCGCTGACGTTGAGCGCTGCGTCCTCGGCGGTGACGACGTAGTAGTGGGTCCCCGCGGCGAGCCCGGCGTCCGTGTGACTCGTGCCAAGCGGCTGGGCGATTCGGTTGGCAACGGTCGGCACGAACCCCGGGCTTGCGCCGCGGTGGACGTTGTAGCGCGTGACCCCGACGTTGTCGCTCGAGGCGGCCCATGTCAGGGCGGCCGAGCTCCCGGTGACGTTCGCCGCGAGCCCCGTTGGGGCGTCGGGGGCGAGCGTGTCGCCGGTGATCGTCGCGCTCGCCTCGTTCGAGGCGGCACTCATGTTGTTGGCCTCGTCTTGTGCGTCGACCTTGTAGAAGTAGGTGCCGGGAGCGGCGTTGTCCGTGTACACCGTCCCCGAGGTCACCTGCGCGATGCGGTTCCCGGCGCTCGGAACGAACGCCGCGACGGTGCTCCGGTAGACGTTGTAGTGGTCGACGCCGACGTTGTCGGTCGACGCGTCCCAGTCCAGGCTGACCGAGCTGATGCCGCCCGTCGCAGCCAGATGGGTCGGCACGGTGGGCGGCTCGGTGTCGGGCGGCGTGGGCGGCGTGATCGGCGTCGCCATGTCCGCCTGGATCTCGGTCAGGTCCAGCGCGCGGTTGTAGACGCGGACGTTGTCGATCATCCCGTCGAACCACTCGGGGTGGACCGAGTTTCCGCCGATGCGCAACGGCGAGGTCGAGACGCCGAGCGTGCCGCGTCGAGCAGCGCTTCCGATCACCGTGCCGTTGGCGTACAGGCGCACGTTTCCGGTGACGCCGTCGTAGGTCATGGCAAGGTGCGACCAGGCGCCGAGCGGAATCGTGGACAGCGCGTCGTACGAGCGGAGCCTGTTGTCGATGTAGATCGAGGTGCTCGGGAAGCCGCGGTTCGTGTGCGCGTAGAGCGAGTACTCGAGGCCGCCCGGCTGCTCCTTGAGGATGACCTGGCGGTAGCGACCCGCGAGCACGTCCGGGCGCACCCAGGCGCTCATCGTCACGCCGGTCGTCAGGTCGAGGGAGTTGGAGTCGGCGATCGTGACCCAGTCGTCGACACCGTCGAAGTCGAGCGCGCCGCCGTACTTGCCGGCCGGCGTGAACGCTGCGCCCGAGATGACGCCGTTGTTACCGGCGCCGGAGGCGTCGGTGACCGACGTCCCGGTGCCCTCGTCGAAGCCGTAGGCGGCGACGAGACCCGACGGCGGGGGCGGTAGCGAGGAGACAGTCGCGGTCGCCTGGTTGGAGGCCGGACCGACGTTGAGCGCGGCATCCTGCGCCGTGACGACGTAGAAGTGCGTCCCGACGGCGAGCCCGGCGTCCGTGTACGTCGTCCCGGGCTGTTGTGCGATCCGGTTCGCGCCCGACGGGACGAAGCCGGAGCTCGTGCCACGGTGGACGTTGTAGAGCGTGACCCCGACGTTGTCGCCCGCAGCCGTCCAGGTCAGCGCCGCCGAGGTCCCGGACACGTTCGCCTGGAGACCCGTGGGCGCAGTAGGAGCGCTCGTGTCCGCGGTGACGTTCGCAACGGCCTCGTTCGACGCCGGCCCGAGGTTGCCGGCCGCGTCCTCGGCGTCCACCTTGTAGAAGTAGACGCCGGCCGGAGCCACGTCCGTGTACGACAGGCCCGTCACCTCCGCGATCCGGTTGACCGGGCTCGGGACGAACGAGGCGACGGTGCTCCGGTAGACGTTGTAGCCGGTCACCCCGCGCTCGTCGGTCGCCGGCCCCCAGCTCAGGCTTGCCGAGCCGAGCCCGCCGTTCGCGGTGAGCGTGCCGGGCGAGGTCGGCGACACCGTGTCGGGCGGGCCGGTGTCGATGGGGGTGTTCATGTCCGCCTGGACCTGCTCGGCCGTGAGAGCTCGGTCGTAGATGCGGACCTCGTCGATCTGCCCGATGAACGGCTCCGGCCAGACCGGGTTCGCACCGATCCAGAGCGGCTCCGCCGAGGTGAGGATTCCACCGGTCCGCGACGCGGTTCCCAACGGCGTGCCGTTCACGTACATCCGGACAACGGTGCCGTCGTAGGTCGCCGCCAGGTGGGACCAGGCGTCGACCGGGAGCTGAGTCGACCCGCTCGCCTTCCGGGCGCCCCCGTCGATCCAGGCCTCCGCCATGGGGACGTTCCCCGAGGTGTTGCCGTAGAGCGCGTAGACGAGACCGGAGGGCTGAGGCTTGAAGATCGCCGTCCTCCAGCCGTTCGCCGCGCCCGGCCGGACCCACGCCTCGATCGTCATGCCGTTCGCCAGGTCGAGGGAGTCGTCGTCCGGCACCTGCACGGCGTCGTTGACGCCGTCGAACGAGAGCGCTCCGCCGAACTTCCCGCCGGTCGTCCACTGGGTGCCGTTCTGGAGCGTTCCGTTGTTGAGGTGGCCCGAGACGTCACCGGCCGCAGCGCCGGAGCCCTCGTTGAACGCGTAGGCACCGACCAGACCGGGCGCCGCGCCGCCGGCCGCCGTGTACGTGGCCGTCAGGGTCGTTGCCGTGGCCGGCGCAACGATGTTGTGGCTCGACGCTCCGCCGTCCGACCACGAGGTGAACACGTAGCCCTGACCGGCGAGGATCTGCGGGGTGGGCGCGCTGACCGAGTTGTTCGAGCCCACGATCACGGTGCGCGTGAACGGCGTCGCTGTGCTGTCCGGGCCTACGACCACCTGCAGGCCGGCCGGGTTCGACGCGAACGTGAGGTCCACCGTTTCCGGCTGGAGCTGCACCGACTCGACGTCTGTGACCGTGGTGGAGTCGGTCGCCGTCAGCTTGAGCTCGAGGAACGACGGATACTCGTGGTCCGGGGCGACGAACGTTCCGCCGGACACGCCGACGAAGTCCTGCACCGGATGGACGTGGCAGTTCGTCGGCACCGTGCAGTGGTGCAGCAGCAGCGACCACGAGAGCGCCGAGGGAGGCAGGGTGCCGTCTTCCGCGTCGGTCGCCGTGCCGCTGAAGGTGATCGTGTCGCCGACCTTCCACGTCGTCGACGCGGTCGGGCCGAGGATCGTCGCCGACGGCGGCGTGCTGGCGGTCGAGTCGATCACCCTCGAGGCCGTGTGCGTGGCGCCGCCCGCGTCCGTGACCCTGAGACGGACCGTGTACCGCCCGTGCGTGTACGTCCGTGACGGCGCGACGAACGTGGAGTCGGCAAAGGTGCCGTCCCCGTCGAGGTCCCACGAGTACGTGAGCGGCTGTCCCTCGGGGTCGGAGGAGCCGGAGCCGTCGAAGTTCACGGTGAGCGGCGCCGCGCCGCTCGACGGGTTCGCCTGGATGACGGCCGTCGGCGCCTGGTTCGCGCCGAGGTGGCGGATCCGGTTGAGGGCGCCGTTGTCGAAGTCGAGGTAGAAGATGTCGCCGTTCGGGCCGGTCTGGAGGTCGACGGGGCCGCCCGGCGTCCCGCTGACGAGCGTCGTGATGTTGTTCGGATCGGGCAGGCCGTTGGCGCCCGGATGCATCGCCCAGACGCACTCCCGCGAATAGTCCGTGAAGACCAGCGAGCCGACGAAGCTGGCCGGGTAGTTCCCACCGTCGTAGAACGCGAAGCCGGAGATCGAGTCGCCGCTCTCGTTCCCCGCACAGGTACCGACCTCGTCGTTGTGGTCCATCGGGTAGTGCGGCGCCGTCACGGCCGAGGGACCGGCGGCATAGAGGTTCTCGCAGAGGTTGAGGTTGGCGCCGTCGTAGCCGTCCTGGCGGTCGGGCCCCTCGTAGCAGGGCCAGCCGTAGTTCCTGACGGTGGTCGTCCCGGCCGAGGGAGGCAGGTGGTCGATCTCCTCGGCCTCGTTCCAGCCGACGTCGCCGATCCAGAGGTCGTTCGTCCCCGGGCGGACGGTGAAGCGGAAGGGATTGCGGAACCCATGGGCGACGATGCGCCGCTCGTTCGGGTCGGAGCTGAAGGCCCGCGGGTTGTCCGGCATCGCGGCGCCCGTGTCCGGGTTCACGCGGATCATCGAGCCGTTGAGCCCGGCGGGGTCGCTGGACGTGCGGAGGTCCTGTGCCCTGAGCGCGCCGCCCTCCGCCGTGGGCGGGCTGAGCAGGACTCCGGGCGCGGTCGGTGGGTCGCCGCACGGATTGAGCGGGTTCCCGTCCTGACCCCAGTCGGCGAACGTGAAGCTCGCTCCGTCGCCGGCGCTCGCGTACAGCGCCCCGTCGGCGCCGAAGCCGATCGTGCCCATCGAGTGGCTCGGGTACTGCTGGCACCAGCCGTCGACGAGCGGCTGCTCCGGCCCGTTCGCCAGGCCGGTCGCGCTCTCGAGCGGCACGCGCGAGAGCCGCCCGCTGACGACGCAGCCGTCCCCGGTCGCGCCCGGCGGAGTCGGGCAGGCATCGGAGAGGACGCCGGGCGTCCCCCACTTCGGCGCGAGCCCGCCGATGTCCGCGTCACGCGTGTACAGGAGGTAGATGTACGGCCGCGTCGGGTAGCCGGGATCGATCGCCATCCCGAGGAGCCCGCGGTCCCAGAAGTTGTGCACCTGAGTGCTGACGTCCACGGCGATCGTGGGCGAGGGGTCCGACAGGCTGTCGTACATCTTGACCTGGCCGCTCTTCTCCGCCACGTAGAGGCGCCCGTCGGGAGCGAAGCGGAATGCCGTCGGGTTGACGAGGCCGGTGAGGACCACCTCGTCCTGGAAGCCCGGCGCCACGGCCGCGGTCGCCGGCCCTACCAGGGCAAGCGCCGCAACGACGGGAAGGCAAAGGAGCGCCGCCCGCCGCAGGGTCCAATCAAAAGCCCCCCGGCTCACCTCAAGAGTTATCTCGCGGCGCGTATGCCGCGACAACGGACGGAAGTCGAGGTTCGCCCTAACCGGCCGGGCAGGACGGAGGGAAAGCTCGATCGGAAGGCGATGGAGCGGCGCCTACGCGAGGCCGGTCAGCTTCTTGACCGCATTGACGTACCGGCCGGCGGCGCCGTAGCAGTTCGAGGAGAAGAAGTCGGAGTCGCCCCGCCTCAGATCAGCCTTGGCACCGGCCAGGACCGTCGGGTTGAAGCCGACCGTGGCCGCGGCGATGTTGTACCGGCTGGCGGCGACGTACCAGGTCACGGCCGTCAGCGCCCACTTCTCCGACTTGGAGACCTCGAAGAGCTCCGGGTTGTTGTAGTGGAGGACCCGGATCACGCGGTAGATCTTCCCGAGGGCCGCCATGCCGGCGGCGTTCGGCTGCAGCGCGCCGGTGGAAGCCCACGCCCCGGGCATGTTGACCGCCGCCTGGAGCTCCGCCATCGCGACGTCGTGCCACTTCCTCGCGCGCCAGGTGTCGAGCTTCCCGCGCCGCAGGCCCATGTAGCCGCGGATGGAGTCGACCAGGAACCTCGCGTAGTGGCCCTGGGGCCAGCCGCAGCCGTACTCGAGCGTCCTGTGTTCGGACAGGAGGCCGAGCACGGTCGCCGGGGTCGCGCAGACAGGAGCATCGGACCCGCACGCCGCCGTCTTGGCGAAGATCGCAGCAGGCAACGACTTGTTGCCGGCGGCGTCAATGGCCGAGACCATGATGATGTAGCTCGTGCCGCAGGCGAGCCCGTTGAACGTGTAGGAGACCCCGGTCGTCGTCCCTGCGAGGGTGCCGTTCCGCCAGAGCCGGTACTCCTTCACCCCGACGTTGTCCGAGGACGCCCTCCAGGCGACCCTCAGCGTCGTCTCGGTCGCATCCGTCCGCGCCAGCCCGCTCGGCTTGACCGGGCGCTTGCTGTCGGCGGCGCCGGCCTCGCCCGCGAGGAGCCCGACGGAAACGATCGCGAGCACGCCGACGCCGAAAAGGCGGATGCGAAACCGGCGTGTCCTCTCCCCGAGCACAGCTGAATTGTCGAGTCCGCAACCCCCCGCCACAACTGACTTTCCGGGTAGTTTCAGGCGACTCGCAGCCCTGTACGCTCAGACGGATGCGCGATCAGGTGCTCGAAACCGCTGCGCCCGTCCCTTTCCTCGATCTGGGGCTCATCCACCGTCCTTTGAAGGCGGACATCCTCGAGGAGATCGACGAGCTGATCGAGACCGGCGCGTTCACGAACGGGCCGCAGGTGCGCGAGTTCGAGGCGGCGTTCGCCGCCTACTGCGGCTCGCGGGACTGCGTCGGCGTCGCCAGCGGGCTCGATGCGCTGAGACTGGCCCTGATCGCGGCGGACATCCAGCCGGGTGACGAGGTCGTCGTCCAGGCGAACACGTTCGTCGCCACGCTCGAGGCCATCACGCAGGCGGGCGGGCGGCCCGTCGTCGTCGACGCCTCGGAGGAGGATCTCAACATCGACGTCGACGCGGTCGAGGCCGCGCTCACGCCGCGCACGCGGTTCCTGATGCCGACGCACCTCTACGGCCAGCTCGCGGACATGCGGTCGATCCGCCGGCTCGTCGAGCGCCGGTGCCTGACGGTCGATCGAGGACGCCTGCCAGGCTCACGGCGCGTCGCGGGACGGGATCGCCGCCGGCACGGCCGGGCTCGCCGGCGCCTTCAGCTTCTACCCCGGCAAGAACCTCGGCGCCTTCGGCGACGCCGGCGCGCTCGTCACCTCCGACGAGTCGATCGGCGAGCGGATGCGCGCGCTGCGGGAGCACGGACAGCGGCGCAAGTACGTGCACGACGTCGAGGGCTACACGGCCCGTCTGGACACGATCCAGGCGCTCGTCCTGCTGCGGAAGCTGCCGTACCTCGACGGCTGGAACGAAGACCGACGCGCCGCCGCCCGGGCGTACTCGGAGCGGCTCGCCGGTGTCGGCGACCTCCGGCTCCCGCCGGTTCCGGACGGGAGCGAGCCGGTCTGGCACCTCTACGTCGTCCGCACCGGAGATCCCGAGGGGCTCGCCGTCTTCCTGCGCGAGCGCGGGATCGGCACCGGCCGCCACTATCCGGATCCGGTTCACCTCTCGCCGGCGTACGCGTGGCTCGGCCACCGGCGGGGCGAGTTCCCGGTCTCGGAGGATCTCGGCGCCACCTGCCTCTCGCTCCCGATCTTCCCCGGGATGACGGAGACGCAGGTCGACTCGGTCGTCGCGGCGATCCAGGACTACTTCACCAGTGCCGGCTGAACCGGCCAACGACGCGCCTCACCGGCTGATCAACGACGTCGAGTTCGGCGACAACGTCGTCGTGTTCTCGTTCACGAACCTCTACGGCTGCCGGATCGGCGACAACACCCGCATCGGCACCTTCGTCGAGGTGCAGCGCGGAGCGTCGATCGGCGCGAACTGCAAGGTGCAGAGCCACACGTTCGTCTGCGACGGAGTCGAGATCGGCGACGAGGTCTTCGTCGGGCACGGCGTGATGTTCATCAACGACAAGAGCCCGCGCGCGACGACGGACTCCGGCGCGCTCCAGACGGACGACGACTGGGAGCTCCAGCGGACGGTCGTCGAGCGGGGCGCGTCGCTCGGCTCCGGGGCGGTGATCCTGGGCGGGATCCGAATCGGCGAGGGCGCGCTCGTCGGCGCCGGCGCCGTGGTCACGCGCGACGTCGCTCCGGGAGAGACGGTCGCGGGCTCCCCAGCCCGGCCGCTTCGTCCTAGCTAGGCAGGAGCTCGTCGAAGAGCTCTGCGAGCCGGCGCGTGAGCTGCCGGCGCTCGTAGGGGGCGACCGCGTCCTCGCGGAGCTCCGGGGCCGGCTCGCCCCGTCGCTTGCGCTCGACGAGATCGCCGACGACGGCCATCATCGACTCCACGTCGCGCGGCCGGGTCAGGAACGCCGTCCCGGCTTTCTCGAGCAGGTCGCGAGCGTCGCCGTCGGGAACTGCGGCCAGGATCGGCCGGCCGGACGCGAGGTACTCGTACGTCTTGCCGGGGACGATCCGCGACCTCGTGCCGGGCGGCAGGTCGTGCATCGGCAGGAAGAGGAGATCGGCGCCGCGGATCAGGTCGACGGCCTCGGAGTGCGGCATGTATCCGCGCGCACGGACGAGCGGCGAGCCCGTCTCGTTCGACGCCTGACCGACAAGATGGAGCTCCACGCCGGGCAGCCCGAGCCGCTCGAGCGCCTCGAGGAGGTACAGGTGCGACCGCGGGAGGATGTCCAGCCCCCGCACCGACCCACCGAGGGCCGAGTAGACCGCAGCCGTCCGGCGGTGCTTCCGGCCTCCCTCGACGTGGCTCCAGCCGGCGTGGACGATGCGGAAGGCCCCGGTCCCGCTCGGCGCCGGACCGGCGAAGTCGTCGGCGTCGAATCCGTTCGGGATCGAGACGACCGGTACGCCGGCCAGCCCTGGAAGCGCTGCCCGGAGCGCCGACGCGGCCTCCGGCGTGTTCATCACGATCGCGGCCGCCGAGGCCAGCGTCCGCTCCATCTTCCGGAGCTCCAGCCGGCGATGGAGGCCGGTCGGGTAGGTACGCCACTCGTCCAGGGCCCAGGGATCGCGCAGGTCGGCGACCCACGGCTTGCCGGACTCGGCCGCGAGCCGCGCCGCCGCCGTGCCCGACTCGAACGGCGACATCGTCGCGAAGATCAGGTCGACGTCGGCCCCCTTGCCGGCGTCGTACGCTGCCTCCGGCCACCAGCGCGAGAACGGAAATGGGACGCCGAGGAGCCGGCCGGCCCAGTGGCGGAGCCGGCTCTCGCCGGGCTCCGTGCCGGCCACACGACGCACCTCGAGACTCGGCGGCAGGCCGAGCGACTCGTCGACGGGCGCCTCGGTCTTCTGCCGTCCCGGACCCGTCACGACCACCGGCTCGTAGCCGTGGTCGGGCAGGTACTGGACGAACTTCAGCGACCGCTGCACGCCGCCGCCGCCGAGCGGCGGAAAGTAGTACGCGAGGAAGAGAACCCGGCGCAAAGCGCGAGATTCTAGGCGCACGCCTCCGGCGGTCTGAACCACCCGAACCGGGCGTTGAGCCGGGGAACGAGCGGGAGCCGGAGGAGCAGCCGCTTGATCGCCGTCTTCCTTGCGATCGCCCGCTTCCGCCGGTCGTAGAACTCGCGCTTCTCGCCGACGATCTCCGAGTAGTGCGGCCCGCCCGAATGGAACACGGTCACCTCGTCGAGGATCCCGGTCGTGTAGCCCAGCCTGCGGATGTCCTCGATGTACGCCTCGTCCTCGCGCCAGAAGACGAGCTTCTTGTGCTGGCGGAAGCCTCCGACGCGGTCGTACAGCTCCCTGGACGTGATCGTGCAGCCGCCGCCGACAGGCCCGTCGCACCACACACGGACGCCGTTGAGCTCCTTCAGCCGGTAGAGGTGCGCCCGCTCGCGGTAGAAGTAGTGCGCGCCGGGGCTGTGGCCGTCGTCGGCGAGCTTCGCCTGGAGGTAGCCGATCTCGGGCAGCTTCTTGAAGGCCGCGAGCAGCTGTGCGTCCCACTCGTCGGGCGCGTCGGTGATGTCGTCGTCGAGCTCCAGGATGTGGCTCGAGGAGGTCATCGCGCACGCGAGTCGATACGCGTTCAGGCCGATGTTCTCCGGATGGTGGACGACGGTGAACCGCGGATCGTCGATCGCGTCGAGGTACTCCCGCGTCCCGTCGTTCGAGTCGTTGTTCCAGATGACGATCTCCCGCGTCAGCCCGGACGTCCGGAGCAGCACGTTCTCGACGCACTGCCGGAGCAGGTGAAGCCGGTTGTAGGTGAGCACGACGATCGCGATCGAGTCGCGCGTCGAGGCAGGCTGGGCCGCATGACCACCCATGTTTCGGTTATAGCAACGGCCCTGGAGCCCGACTACTAGCCGCGGGACTAGTACAGCCGAGCGCCCGGCCACGCTACGTTCCGACACCTTGCCCATGGACGATTCCGCGCGGACAGAGACGCTCCAGGCACTTGCGGTCAAGGGCCTCCGGCGCATGCAGCTCGAGGACGGCAGCTTCTGCCTCGACTTCGTCCAGGGCGAACCTGTCCCGAAGGGCCGGTCACTCCGCTACACGCTGATGACCTACCTCGGACTGCTCAGAGCGGAGCAGGCGGGCCTCGCGCACGGGTTCGATCTCGGCAGGATCGCCGACACCCTCAGCGCCGACCGCTCGTCCCCCGAGCTCCAGGCCGGCGACCTCGGTCTCTACCTCTGGGCCGCGGCCCGCGGCGGACTCGAGGGCGCCGGCGACGTGCTCGGCCGTGTCGAGAGGACAGATCTGGCGGCGCTGGAGGGACAGGAGCTCGCCTGGGTCCTGCTCGGCACCACCCAACAGCAGGCGCCTTCGGCGCACCGGGCGCTGGAGCAGCTGCTCGCCAACCAGGCGGAGAGCGGCCTGCTGCGGCACAGCGGCGGCGGCCGGCGGAGTCGCTTCCCGAACTTCGCCACCCAGGCGTACGGGACCCTGGCCCTCGCGACCGCCGCCCGGCTGGGCGTCGACGACCGCGCCCTGCCCGCCGCTCGCAGGATCGCCGACCGGCTGCTCGCACTCCAGCTGCCGGACGGCGGCTGGCCGTGGCTCTACGACGCCGACCGGGGCCGTGTCGTCGAGCGCTACGAGGTCTACTCGGTGCACCAGCACGCGATGGCGCCGATGGCGCTGCTCGAGCTCCACGAAGCAGGCGGAGGAGACCAGTACGTGGAGGCCGCGCGCCACGGCCTCGCCTGGATCCACGGCCGCAACGAGCTGGGCGCGGACATGGTGGACGAGGCCGAGGGAATCATCCTGCGGTCGATCCGCCGCCGGCGGCCGTTCGACCGGCTCGCCGTCTACGGCCGGACCGCGGCGGCCCTCGCCGGCCTCGGGCGTGACCGGGCCGGCCGCCTGCTCGAGCTGAATCGGACGTGCAGGCCGTACGAGCTCGGCTGGCTGCTCGAGGCGTGGTCGGGTCGAGAAGGGACTAGCCGGAGCTGAGCCGGCGGCGCCAGGCCCGCTTCAGCCGCCCGACTCGCTCTCCCCCGAGCACCCGCTTCGCCGCGTTCACGGCACCGGTGATCCCGGCCCGTGCGGCATTGAGCGCAAGACCTCGCGGGGAGCGCCTGAAGATCACGACGTCCTGCTCCTCCCACGACTCGGTGCCGAAGCGGCGCTTGTACTCGGCGTCGCCGAAGCCGTAGTCCACCGCCTCGACCTCCGGGTCGGCGCAGAGGTCCTCGGTCATCCGCATCTGCAGGTACTGCCCGACGCGGTAGTCGCCGTAGGCCGGGTCGTAGCCCGGCGTGCCGATGAAGAGCGTGCCTCCGTACACCCAGCCGGGCCAGAAGGCGATCGGCTGCCCCTGCCGGTACAGAACCCAGACTCGGAACCAGCCGCGCTCGAGCCCGAGCGCCGTCCGCTCACGCTCGTTCGCGTCGTACGCGACGCCGAGGCCGCGCTGATACGTCTTCGACGCGACGTCGTCGAGATCCCGGACGATCCGGTCGAGATCCGCCGGCTCACGGAGGAGCTTGATCTCGAGCTCGTCGCCGTGGTCGCGGAGAAGCCGGTTCGTGTAGCGCTTCACGCTCTCCCGCGTGCTTCGCGAGCGCGACTTCAGGAACTCCTCGTACGACGCGGGCAGCTCGAGGCGGCGGTGTACACGGACCGGCGCGAACGGCTGTCGCTGAAGGCGTGAAGCGGTGGAGGCCGCCGAGTGGAGCGGCGATCCGACGCGAAGCGCCGGGAGCTGGAGCACGTCGGCCTCGCCTCGACGGAGCGCAGCCATCAGCTCGCCGAAGACCACGCCGGCGAGCTCGCCCCCGGTCGTGTCCACGAAGCCGCCGTGGGCGAGGGTCAAGGCCCGGACCGACGGCTTCAGGACGGTCCGGTAGCCGACCGTCGTCCGGAGCTCGGTTCGCTCGATCCGCCCGACGAAGACGGCCCGCTCGTCTCCGCGCGTGACGGCAACGACGTGCGGACGTGCGCTGTCCCGCGTCGAGAGCACCTGCAGGAAGAAGTCGGGATCGGCATCGACGCGCTCACCCGGCAGCTCGCCGAGCACCGGACGAAGCTCCTCCAGCTCCTCGACGGCGCGCGCCGTCGTGATCTCGACCTGGCCTTTTGCGGATTGCATCGGATGAGAGTCAGCTTAAGCTGAAGTGCGGGACCGGCCACCACCCGGTGGTCTAGCCATGCGGATCTGGATCGACATCGAAAACCCGCCCCAGGTGCAGTACCTGCTGCCCTTCCGGGACGCGTTCGAGCGGGCCGGCGCGGAGGTCGTGATCACCGCGCGCGACTACGGGATCACGTACGAGCTCCTGGCGAACGAGGGTGTGGACTTCCACCCGGTCGGAACGGCTTTCGGCCGGGAGCGGTGGCGCAAGGCGTTCGGGCTCGCCCGCCGGGCCCACTCGCTCTCGCGGCTCTTCCGTCGCCTGGGCCGGCCCGACGCGCTCATCACGGCGGGACGGGCCTCGGCCGTCGTCGCCCGGCGCCTGCGGATCCCTGCGTTCGTCCTGACCGACTACGAGCACACGAACCACAGCGTCGGCCGGCTGACTCGCTCCTACATCGTCTTCCCGGACGTGATCGACGCGGCGTCGTTCCGCGAGTGCGGCATCCGGCCCGACCGGCTGCTCTCGTACGCGGGGCTGAAGGAGGACATCACCTTCGCGGGCGTGGACGTCGAGGCGGCGCCCCCGTTCGCGCTCGATGCCCCGGACGAGCTGGTGAGAGTGCTCTTCCGGCCGCCGGCGGAGGAGAGCCACTACTACAGCCCTGAGTCCGGTGAGGTCTCGCTCGCGCTCCTCGAGCATCTGTCCCGGCGTGAGGAGGCCGTGCTCGTCCTCTCCCCGCGCTACGCGAGGCAGGCCGCCTACCTCGACGCCTTCGAGTGGGCGAACCCGCCGGTCGTGCTCGACCGTGCGATCCCGTTCCTGTCCCTGCTGAAGGCGGTCGACGTCGTGATCTCGTCCGGCGGGACGATGGTGCGGGAGGCGGCGTACCTCGGCGTCCCGGCCTACAGCATCCTCCGCAACGCCGCGGGCGGCGTCGACAGGCACCTGGAGTCGCTCGGAAGGCTTCGCTTCATCACGTCGCCGGAGGACTTCGGCGAGCTGACCCTGCGCAAGGGCTCTCGGCAGCCCGTCCTGGCGTCGAATCCGCAGCTCCTCGACGAGCTCCGGGACGCGATGCTCGAGCGGATCGAGGCAGCGGCCGGGGCACGCCGCGGGTCCAGCCAAACGGGGGTCGAGGCACGCCCAGCCGCTGATTAGCGTTCGTCGTGCGATGCGCGGCCCTTCGCAGCTCGAGTTTGCCGTGATCACCCCGGCCCGGGACGAGGCCGAGAACCTCGTCCGGCTCGCCGACTGCCTCGTGGCGCAGACGGCGCGGCCGCGGACGTGGATCGTCGTCGACAACGGCTCGACCGACGGGACGCGTGAGCTCGCGGAGGAGCTGTCGCGCACGCACAACTGGATTCGCGTCATCTCCACGGACGGCGAGTCGATCGCCGTCCGTGGAGCCCCAGTGATCCGGGCCTTCAACGCCGGCCTCGATGAGCTCGTCGAGCTCCCGGACGTGGTCGTCAAGCTCGACGCGGACATCTCGTTCGACCCCGACCACTTCGAGCGCCTGCTGGCCGAGTTCGCGGCCGATCCGACGCTCGGGATCTGCAGCGGCAGCTGCTGGGAGCTCGAGAACGGCGCCTGGCGCCAGCATTTCACGACCCGCACGAGCGCACGGGGCGCGGCGCGCGCGTACCGCCGCGAGTGTCTCGAGGCCGTCTCGCCGCTCGAGGAGTCCATGGGCTGGGACGGCATCGACGAGCTCAAGGCCAACGTCCGCGGCTGGAGGACGGGGACGATCCAGGACCTGCCGTTCCGCCACCACCGGCGCGTCGGAGAGCGCGACGGCGCCACCCGTGTTGCGTGGGCGACGGAGGGACGCCTCTCCCACTACATGGGCTACCGCTTCGGCTACCTGCTCGTCCGCGCGCTCTACCGGGCGCGACGCAACCCGGCGGCGCTGGCGATGGTCTGGGGATACCTCGAAGCGGCGCTCAGGCGCCGTCCGCAGTGCGCGGACGCCGAGGCCCGCGCGTACCTGCGCGAGCAGCAGCGCCTTCGGAACCTGCGGCAGCGAGTCGGCGAGGCTCTGGGGAGGAACGTCTAGTGCCCGGCGCCGAACCTAGCCGTTCGGCCAGGCCTCGTCCCGAGGGCGCCGTGGTGCTCGGATCGGACTACCGGGCCCTCGGCGTCGTCCGCAGCCTGGGCCGCCGCGGCATCCCGGTGGTCGTGGTGAGCCACGGGGACGACCGGCTCGCCGCCCGCTCGAAGTACGCGCGTCGCGCAGTGGAGCTGCCCGCAGGCGGCCCGCAGCCCCAGGTCGACTTCCTGCTCCGGCTCGCCTCCCGAGAGAGCCTCTGGGGCTGGGCGCTCATCCCGAGCGCCGACGAGTCGGCCGCGATGGTCGCGCGAAACGCAGACGCTCTCGGAGAGCGCTACACGCTGACCACGCCGAGCTGGGAGGTCATGCGCTGGGCGTACGACAAGCGGCTCACGCACGAGCTCGCGAACCGGGTCGGCGTCGAGCACCCGGTGACCGCGTACCCAGGAGCCGCGACGAGATCGGCGACGCTCCCGGTCGAGTTCCCCGCGATCATCAAGCCGGCGATCAAGGAGGACTTCAACCCCCTCACCGCGGCGAAGGCGTGGCGGGTCGACTCCCCGGAGTCGCTGCTCGAGCGCTACGACGAGGCGTGCTCGCTCGTCGATCCGAGCGTGCTCATGGTGCAGGAGCTCGTGCCGGGCAACGGGGTCAGCCAGCTCTCCTACGCCGCGCTCTGCGAGGACGGCCGGAGCCTCGCGTCCGTCGTTGCGCGCCGCACCCGCCAGTACCCGATGGACTTCGGGCGGGCGAGCACCTACGTCGAGACGATCGAGGATCCCGAGGTCGTCGACCGGGCCGAGCGGCTGCTGGCAGATCTCCGCTGGACCGGGCTCGTCGAGGTGGAGTTCAAGCGCGACTCGCGCGACGGTGCGTACAAGCTCCTCGACATCAACCCGCGGGTCTGGGGCTGGCACACGCTCTGCGGCCGCGTCGGCGTCGACTTCCCGTACCTCCTCTGGCGGTCCGTCCGCGGCGAGCCGGTGCCTGCGGTGCGCTCGCGCCCGGGCGTCGGCTGGATGCGGATGACGACCGACCTGCCGACGGTGCTCAAGGAGATCCGGCGCCGTCGCATGTCCGTGCGCGAGTACCTCGGCTCGCTGCGGGGGCCGCGCGAGTCGGCGATCTTCGCGAAGGACGACCCTGTGCCGGGCCTGGTCGAGGTGCCGATGCTCGCCGCGACGCTCGTCCGGCGCCTCGCCCGCGGAAGCGCCGTCTAGGCTCGTTCGTCCGCGCCCGCGTCCGGGCGAGTGCCGCGAGGGCGCGAGCGGCGCTGGCGGTCGATGTCCGTCCGCGGGACGTTCGTCGGGTGGCCTTTGCCGCGGGCGGGCGAGCCCGGGCGGAGGTGGAAGTCGAGCCCGCGCTGGTTGACGAGCCCCAGGTTCCGGACGACGACGTCGTGCGGGCCGCACCTGCCGCGCAGGCTGACGTTGTAGTCGAAGCGTCCCGACCGGCTCGCAGCCGCCGTGCGTGAAGATGTTCGAGTGCCAGCGGATGTTCGGGCCGGGGCACTCGGAGATGATGTTGTCGTCCACGAACGTGTTGAAGCGGAACAGCATGTTCGAGCAGCGCCCGTTGCTCCGCGTCTTGATGTGCGCCGACATGGAGACGTCGCCCGTGTTCGAGAAGAAGTTGTTCTCGATCAGCGTGTCGGCGATCGGGACGTCGTCACCGGAGATGAAGATCCCGAACGTCTGGCAGTTGTTGAAGCGCGAGTTGCGGATCGTCACCCGGTCGCCCGCGTAGAACGCCAGACACTCCGGATGCTGCCTGTACCCGCGGTGGTCGTGGAGGAAGACGCCGTCGATCAGGATGTTGCGGGTCGTCCGCCCCTCGCCGAACTCGAGCTTGGAGACCTCGTCGACGATCGGCCCGTAGTCGCCGCCGATGATCCTCGCGTTGTCGCCGGCGTTGTAGAAGTAGCCCGCGTCGAGGTTCACGAACGTCACGTCGTCCGAGCCGCGGCAGATGCACACGCCTCCCTGGCGCGGCATTCCGTTGAGCGGCGGGAAGTCGGCCATCCGCATGCTCCGCACGGTCACGTGCTTCCCCTCGACGGCGAGGCAGTCGCTCAGGTCGTCGTCGCAGCGCAGCGTGACGCGCGCTCTCGGCGCCGGCTTGAAGACCACGTCGACGCTCGACGTCTTCGACCGGTCGACGCGGATCGTCTGCGACGGGTAGGTGCCGGCCGCGACCTCGACGTGGTCGCCCGGCCGAGCAAGGCGATACGCCCGGTCGAAGCTGGCACAGGGGCGGCGCCGGTCGAGGCGGCGGCAGCTGCTGTCGTTGCCGGAGGTCGAGACCCAGAGCTTCACAGCCGGTCGCGGCGGCGCCGGCGCTGCAGAGGCTGACGCGAAGAGCGGAAGGACCAGAGCGGCGGTTGCCGCGAGCCATCCGAGCCGCATGGCGCTGAGCTTACTGCCGGTCACTGCCTCGGTATCGGCCACGCGCCGAGACTGTCCTTAACCTGGACAAGGGAGCAGGAAAGCGCTTGTTACGCTCGTTTTCTTGCAGGTAGACGCCGTCGTCGTCTCGTACAACAGCCGGAGACACCTCCGGACCGCGGTCGAGCCCCTCTCGCGTCTCGAGGGCGTCCAGGCGGTCGTCGTCGACAACGCCTCGACGGACGGCGTGCTCTCGACGATCGCCGACCTGCCGGTCGCGGTCCTCGCGCTCGCCGAGAACCGCGGCTTCGGAGCCGGGTGCAACGCAGGCGCGGCGAAGGGCGCGGCCCCCTACCTCCTGTTCCTGAACCCGGACGCCACGATCGACGACGGCTCGCTGCGGGCTCTGGCGGCCGTCCTCGACCGGGACGCCGGCGTCGGGCTCGCCGCGCCGCGGATCCTCGAGTCCGACGGCTCGCCGGCGTTCTCGCAACGGCGCTTCCCGCGCCTGCGCTCGACGTACGCGCGGGCGCTCTTCCTGCACCGCCTGTTCCGCCACGCCCGCTGGACGGACGAGCTCGTGCGCGATCCGTCGGCGTACGAGACCGCGGGATCGCCGGAGTGGGTCTCGGGCGCGGCGATGCTCGTCCGACGCTCGGTCTTCGAGCAGATCGGCGGCTTCGACGAGCGGTTCTTCCTCTACTGCGAGGACAAGGACCTGTGCCGGCGCATCCGGGCAGCCGGCTACGACATCCGCTACGAGCCCGGCGCCACCGCTCAGCATCACGGAGGGGAATCGGCTCCGCGCGCCGGCCTGCTCCCCGTCCTCGCGCGCAGCCGCGTCGCGTACGCGAGGAAGCACTGGGGCCGCGTCACGGCGACGCTCGAGGTCGCCGGCGTCGCGCTCAACGAGCTCACACACGCCGCAGTCGGCCGCGGCGGACGCGAGAAGCGCGCCGGCCACTGGCGCGCGCTCCGCGCCACCCTCGGGCGGAGCGAGAGCTGAGCTAGGCGCGGGCAGCCCTGTCCCGCGCGTTCAGCGCGACGCTGCCGAGCGCGAGCACGATGAAGAGCAGGAACGTGACCTGGATGAACGAGAACGCGTCGTACAGGAACATCCCGACGGCGAACGCGGCCACGGCGGCCGCGAGCGCCACGAAGAGGAAGCCTCGATCGGACTGATCCTCCTTCGCCGCGCGGGCGAGCCGGCGGACCGAGCGAACGAACAGCCAGAGCCACGCGGCGAACCCGACCAGCCCCGTCTCGAGGAGCGTCTTCAGCCACTGGTCGTCGAGGATGTGGGCGTTGGCGCGGTCCCGCCCGGTGAGCCGCGTGCCGTAGCCCTGACCGAAGATCGGAGTCTGGGAGAACTCGTCGAGCGCGGGGCCGAGATCGGCGATTCGGCCGCTGCCGCGACCGCCGGCGTTATTGGATTGCTGCGCGATCAGGCCCTCGGAGGGGAAGAACGACGCGCGGATCGTCCCGATCGTGCCGGGAAGCATGAAGTGGATCACGACGACCGCCGGCAGCAGAACGGGCCAGAAACGCTTGGTCTGCCGGGGCCGGAGCCACAGGAACACGAGCACGATCACCATCAGCATGAGGATGCTCGTGCGCGAGAGCGTGGCGAGCGCGCCCAGCCCCAGGAGGGCGGTCGCGATCCACCAGCGCACCTGCCGGAAGCGCACGCCCAGGTAGACGCCGAGCGGCAGGAGCAGCGCAAAGGCAGCGCCGAGCGCGATCGGCCCCTGGGAGGAGCCGAACACCCGCTTGTTGCCTCCCCGCGTGATGTCCTCGACGCCGGGGACGTTGGTCTCCGACTGCAGCATCGGCAGGACGCTCGAGAGGTGGTCGAAGACGTTGTATCCGGATCGCGACTCGTAGATCGAAGAGACCGCGACGAGCGCGGCGCCTGCGACGAGCACGGAGACCAGTCGCTCGACCTGGGCGAACGTCTTCAGGACGCTCACGATCAGGTAGAAGACGAGAACGAAGCTCGCGAAGAACGTCAGCGCCTTCGTGACCTCGGCATCGACGGCGAGCTCGGTGATCCGGTCGCCGTTGAAGATCACCGATCCGAGCGCCGCGGAGACGAACAGGAAGAGCGGTGCCTCGAGCCCGCTCGCTCTCGCCCGGACCCGTGGATCGGCCAGCAATGCGGCAAGCCACATCACGGCCACGAGCGCGACGTAGAGCCGGTATGGCTCAAGCTCGAAGGGCAGGCTTCCCCCCATCGAGTAGCGCTTGATGGGGATGAAGAGGATGACGAGGACGAGGCCGACGATCAGCGCCTGCCACGTCATCATCGTCCGGTAGGCGACCGCGAGGACGACGGACAGCGCCACGACCGGCGCGATCTGCGTGACCCCGACGCCCGAGACGACGGTCAGCGTGAGGACGCCGAGCGCGCCCAGGACGATCCCGGCCGAGACGACCGGCCCGCGCTCGTCTGCCCCCAGGATGGCGCGCATGGCTGCGAGCTAGGCGGTTCGCCGGCGGCGGCGCGGGCGCCTGGCCGGAATGCTCGTGTCCTCCTGAACCACCCGGACACGCGGCCGGAGGTTCTCGAGGATGAAGGCCAGTCCGAACGTGGCGATCATCACCGTCAGGAAGACGATGATCGGCCGCGTCTTCTTGCGGGGCTGAAGGAGCACGGGCGCCTGGGGCTGCCGGACGACGTCGACGGAGACACGCTCGCCGGCCGGGACGCCGCTCTGGTCGCGGCGCAGAAACTCGAGGAAGGCCCGGATGTGCCGCCTCGCCAGCTGCTGCGCCTGCACGGGGGACGGCGCGAGCGCCGAGAACGTGATCATCGGCAGCAGGTCGCCGCTCCCGTCGGCGCTCGCCGTGACCGGGTATGTCTGAACGGCGCCGATGATCGGCCCCTCCCGCGCCATCAGCGCGAGCACACTGTCCGTCGTCGCAGCCTGCATGTAGAGCGCCGTCAGTGCGAGGACCCGCCCCTGGGCGGCCTGTGCAGCCTCCGGGTCGCGCGCCGACCCGCCCGACGAGACGCTGCCCCAGCGGAAGCCGGGCGTGGAGATGAACAGCGTGGACAGGCTCTCCCACTGCTCGTTCTCGCGGTAGGTCACCTTGAAGCCGGCGCCGACGTCGACGCGCACCAGGGAGAGGAACGACAGCGCGAGCGCCAGCGTGAGCCCCGCCGTGACGAGCACCCTGAAGCGCCAGACGACCCGGGCGAAGAGGGCGAGATCCACGGGCTAGAAGAGCTGCTCGGGCGCAGGTTGGACGATCGGCCCGCCGGCGCGCAGGTACACGACGGCCGCCTCGGTCCTGTTCCCCACCCCGAGCTTCCGGTAGATACCGGCGAGGTGGAACTTCACCGCATGGACCGTCACGTAGAGGCCGTTCGCGATCTGCGCGTTCGTCAGGCCGCGGGCGGCCATCTCGAGGACTTCCAGCTCGCGCGGCGACAGGGTCGCCAGGGGCTCGGAGTCGGGGCGCTCGTCGTGCGCGACCACTGCTTCGGACACGCCTTCGATCCTAGGAACCAAGCCGCCGCGCGCCTACGCAACGATGGGACAGCGTTGCTTTTCAGACCCTAGCCGCGCGGCTAGGTCGATCTAGCTTTCCGACCGTAGGCACTCAGTCACGTGCCGCCTAGCGTGACGAGTGATGGCGTCTCCCGCCTTGGAGACCACTGCGACGCTGTCCCGGAAGGGTGTTCTCGCACGGTCCAAGGCGGCGCGCCGCATCGCCTGCTTCCCTCCGGTGCTCGGGACGAACCCGTACCAGCGGCTCCTCTACGAGCAGCTCGCGGCCCACGGGATCGAGGTCGCCGAGCGGGCCGAGTTCCGGATCCGCTGGCTGGTGACGAAACCGCCGCCGGATCGACCTCTTGCACTTCCACTGGCCTCAGGGCTACTGGCGGCCGCAGCGGCGCCGAGGCGTCAAGGGCAGGGCCGTCGAGGCCGCGTACCTCCTCCTCTTCATGCTCCGGCTCCGCGTCGCCAGGCTCCTCGGGTTCCGGATCGTGTGGACGATCCACCAGGTCGATCCGCACGAGCGAGGAAGCGGGCCGGATCGACCGGGTCGGGTCGCTCGCGCTCGCCCGCTGCTCGCACGTGCTCATCGCGCACGATCGCGCCACGGCGTCCGCCGCCCGGGCGGAGCTCGGAGAGGCAGCGGCGCGCGTCAGCATCGTCGAGCACGGCTCGTACATCGGCGTGTATCCGGCCGGCCGGCCTCGCGCGGATATCCGCCGCGAGCTGGGCATCCGTGACGACCAGCTGGTCTTCCTGCATCTCGGGGACATCCGGGCCTACAAGGACGTCGAGCGGCTTCTCGACGCCTTCCGCGCCGCTGATCTCGCCGACGCTGCGCTCGTCGTGGCAGGCAAGCCGGTCGACGCCGCGAGCGAGCACGCGATCCTCGAAGCGGCCGAAACGGACGACCGCATCCGCGCGCTGCTCGGCTTCGTCCCGGACGACCGGATCGCGGAGCTCTACGAGGCGGCCGACATCGCAGTCCTGGCGCGGAGCGACGGAGGGACGTCGGGATCGCTGATCCTCGCGCTGTCGATGGGCCGGCCGGTCGTGGCAGCCGATCGGCCGGTCTACCACGAGCTGCTGTACGGAGAGATCGCGGGCTGGCTCTTCGAGCCCGAGAGCACGGAGTCGCTCGCCGCGGCGCTCGAGCGCGCAGCGCAGGCCGGGGCCGCCGAGCGGAACGCCAAGGGTCGAGCCGCGCTCGCCCGCGCCAAGGGCCTGGACTGGGTCGCCATCGGCCGCCGGACTGCCCGTCTCCTCTTCCCGCCGACAGCCGCGAGGGCCCGATGAGCGCGCGCGGCCCGATCGTCCACGTCGTCGGCGCCCGCCCGAACTACATGAAAGTCGCGCCGCTCTACTCCGCGCTCGAGCGGCGCGGCGTCTTCGAGCAGACGGCTCATCCACACGGGCCAGCACTACGACGCCAACGTCAGCGACGTCTTCTTCGCGGAGCTTCCGCTGCCGGAGCCGCACGTGAAGCTCGAGGTCGGCTCCGGGTCGCACGGCGCGCAGACCGCCAGGGCGCTTGAGCGGCTCGAGGGCGTCTTCCAGGAGCTGCGGCCGGCGATGGTCGTCGTGCCGGGAGACGTCAACTCGACGCTCGCCGGTGCCCTGGCGGCCGTCAAGCTCGGCATCCCGGTCTGCCACCTCGAGGCCGGTCTCCGCAGCTTCGACTGGACGATGCCGGAGGAGCACAACCGGCGTCTCACCGACCACGTCTCGACGCTCCTGCTGACCCATTCGCAGGACGGCAACGACAACCTCGAGGCGGAAGGCATCTCGGCCGACCACGTGGCGCTCGTGGGCAACACGATGATCGACACGCTGCTCGAGAACGTCCACGCGGCGCGGGACCTCGAGGCCTGGGGCGAGTACGGCGTCACGCCGCGCGGCTACGTGCTGGCGACGCTGCACCGGCCCGCGCTCGTCGACTCGCCGGAGCTCCTGGCCGAGACGGTCGCGGCGCTCGAGCGCGTCGCCCGGACGCTTCCCGTCGTCTTCCCCGTGCATCCGCGCACCCGCGCGAGGATCGCCGAGCTCGGGATCCAGCCCTCGAACCGGCTCCTGCTCACCGATCCGCAGCCGTACGGCCGCTTCCTGTCGCTGGAGGCGGAGGCCGCCGCGGTCGTCACGGACTCCGGCGGCGTCCAGGAGGAGACGACCGCGCTCGGCGTCCCGTGCTTCACGCTGCGGGACAACACCGAGCGCCCGATCACGGTCACCCACGGGACGAACACGCTGCTGGGCCTCGATCCGCGCCGGATCGACGAGATTCCGCGCAAGCTGACCGAGCGCAGGCCGAGCGCGGTCCCGCCGCTGTGGGACGGGCTCGCAGGCGAGCGCGCGGCCGCCGAGATCGAAGTCACGCTCCACGACCTCCCGTCGCTGCTTCGCAGGCGGGCGAACCGGGCGGTGGCCGCCGACGGGGCAGGCAGCGCGGTGTACGCGGTCGTCAACCGCCCGACGCCCGAGTGAGCACCGACGGCTTCGATCCGTCCATGCGCAAGCGCGTGATGCGCGGGCTCGCGTGGAAGGTCATCTCGCAGCTCTTCCAGCAGAGCTCCCGGATCGTCGTGGTCGTGATCCTGGCGAGGCTGCTGAGCCCGGACGACTACGGGCTCGCGGCGATGGTGCTCGTCTTCTCGAGCCTCGTCATCATCTTCTCCGACCTCGCGCTCGGGGCTGCGCTGATCCAGCGCCGGCAGCTCACGGACCGCGACCGCTCGACCATCTTCTGGACGAGCGCCGCCGCAGGGGTGGTCTTCACCCTGCTCGGCATCGCGCTCTCGTGGCCGCTCGCGAGCTTCTACGGCGAGCCGGAGGTCCAGCCGCTCTTCGCGGCTCTCTCGCTCAGCTTCCTCGTCACGGCGATCGGGACGACCCAGACCGCGCTCCTCACCCGGGACATGGACTTCAAGAGCCTCGAGCTGCGGCACATGGCGGGGACGGTTGTGGGAGCCGTCGTCGGCATCACCGTCGCCGTCCAGGGCTACGGCGCCTGGGCGATCATCCTCCAGCAGCTCGCGATCGCCTTCGTCTCGACGATCCTGCTCTGGAGCTTCTCACCCTGGCGGCCCAGCCTGACGTACTCGCTCGCGAGCCTGCGCAGCCTCGGCGGCTTCAGCGGCAACGTCTTCGGCACCCGCATCCTCTTCTACCTCAACCGCAACGCGGACAACCTGCTGATCGGGAAGTTCCTCGGCGCCGCATCGCTGGGCGTCTACGCGCTGGCCTACAACGTCATGCTCGCCCCGCTCAGCCGCTTCACCGCACCGCTCGTCGAGGTCCTCTTCCCGGCGTTCTCACGGATGCAGGACGACCGGCGGCGTCTCGGAGTCGTCTGGCTGCGGGTCACCCGCCTCGTCGGCGCGGTCACCATCCCCGCGATGCTCGGCATCATCGCGGTGGCGCCGGAGTTCGTCTCCGTCCTCTTCGGCAGCCGCTGGGAGACGGCGGTCCCGGTGATCCAGACCCTGGCCTGGGTGGGCCTGCTCCAGTCCCTTCAGGGACAGAACTCCGCGATCCTCCTCGCCCGCGACCGCACGAGCGTCCTCCTCCGGTACTCGTTCGTCGCGCTGACCGCGAGCCTCATCGCCTTCGTCGGCGGAATCAGCTGGGGAATCGAGGGCGTCGCCGTCGCGTATGCGATCTCGAGCACGCTCGTCGAGCCGTACTACACCTGGGTGACCGCGCGTGTGCTCGGGCTCTCGCTGTGGGACGCCGTCCGCAACCTGATCGGCGTCTTCCAGGCCGGCGCGCTGATGTTCGTCGCCGTGCTCGCGACGCGGGCCATCTTGCCGGACGGCATGGCCGACGGAGCCCGGCTCGCGATCCTCGTGGGGGTCGGTCTGCTCGCCTACGTCCCGCTGTGCGCGTGGCGCGAGCCCGAGCTCCAGCGTGAGGTGCTCGGCGGGCTGCGGCGGCGGCGTAGCGTGCCCGAGCCTGCCTCAGGAGGTGCCGTGTGAGACGCCTGGCGCTGCCGGCCGCGTGTGTGGTCGCTCTGGTGGCCGTCTCCGTGGGCGCCGTCTGGTCGGAGGCGCGCGAGCCGGTTCGCTGGACGCCGGACGGGCTCTTCTACCAGGCACGCGTGCTCGAGCTTCGCGGGGCCGACCACGACTCGGCGATCAGGGACGTGTTCCAGGGCCCGCTCGCGGCGCGGGCGCGCGCAATCGACCCGGACAACGTCGGCGACCCGGCCTGGGTCGCCTACAACGAGCAGTTCTACGAGCGCCGCCAGGTGCTTCCTCTGGCCGGCGCGGCGCTCCAGCCGCTCGCGGGCGAGCGCTCGCTCCTCTACATCTCGCTCGCGGGCTACGTCGCGGCCGTCGTGGCCGTCTTCCTGCTCCTGCTGCTGCGGTTCCGGCTCGCGATCGCCTTCGCGGTGGGGCTGGCGACGGCGCTGCTCCCGGCGCTCACCTCCCACTCCGCCTATCCGCTCACGGACAGCTGGGGGCTCGCGCTCGAGACGGCCGCGCTCGGCGCCGCCGTCCTCACCCTGGACCGGAGCCTGCGCTGGCTCCCGGCATTCGCGGCCGCCGTGCTCGTCCTCTCGTTCACGCGGGACAGCACGTGGATCCCGGTGCTCGCGACCGTGTGGTGCGCGTTCAGGTTCCGGACGCGGCCGGCTGTGACCCTGGCGGCGACCGGGATCGCTGCCTCGCTGCCGGCGCTCCTGCTCTTCAGCGTGCCGCTCCGCGAGCTCGTGGCGTTCAACGTGTTCGGCCACGATCCGGCTCCGGACGCCTCGTGGTCGTCGATCGCCGCGAACTACCCGGACGCGCTGATCGAGCACGTCCGCGGCAACCTCGGCTTCATCCGGCAGGGCGCCTGGTTCACGGGGGCCTATCTCGTGGGCGGCGTGATCCTGCTGTTCGCTCTCGGGTGGCGCTCGAAGGAGACGTTGACCACCGTTCTGAAGGCGGCCGCCGTCGTCGCGCTCCTCTACACGGTCTCGATCCCGGCGTTCAGCGCCTTCCGCGTCGAGCTCGTCTTCGTCCCGATGGCCGCCTACGGCCTCGCGTTCGCCGGGGAGCGGCTGCTCGAGCGGCGCGCAGTCCTCCAGCCGGCACGGGAGCCGGCATGAGGATCCTGGACGTCGACTCCGAGGAGTGGATGCGGTTCGTCTCCGAGCGGCAGGACGCGAATCCGTTCCACCATCCCGCCTGGGCGTCCCTGCTCGCGGAGTGCTACGGGTACAGGCCGTTCGCGCTCGCCCTCGTCGGCGCCGACGGCGTTCGGAGGGGACTGCCGTTGATGGAGGTCCGCGGACTGCTCGGCGGCCGGCGGTGGGTCTCCCTGCCGTTCACCGACCACTGCTCGCCGCTCGCGGAGGCGGACGAGCTCCCGGGACTGGCGTCGGCGATCGTGCAGGCGAGCGCCGCGGAGGACGTGGCGCAGCTGGAGATCCGCTCGCCGCTCGAAACGCCTGCGATGACGCGAAGAGCGGAGGCCGTCATCCACCGGCTCGAGCTCGACCCGGATCCCGAGCGGGTCCAGGCCGGATTCCGCAGCTCCGTCCGTCGGAGCATCCGGAAGGCGGAGCGCGAGGGCGTCGAGATCCGCGAGGCCGCGTCCGAGTCGGACATCGCCGAGCGCTACTACGAGCTCCACGTCCAGACCCGCAAGCGGCAGGGAACGCCTGTGCAGCCGCGTCGCTTCTTCCGCCTGCTCTGGCAGCGACTTCTCGAGCCCGGACTCGGCTACGGCCTCCTGGCGTACGTGAAGGGCAAGCCGGTCGCCGGCGCGATCTTCCTCGACTGGAACGGCACGGTGATCTACAAGTACGGCGCCTCGAACCCGAGCTACCAGGCGCTCCGGCCCAACAACCTGATCTTCTGGCACGCGATCCGGCGGGCATCCGAGCAGGGCCGGCGGACGCTCGACTTCGGTCGCACGGACTGGGAGAACGAGGGGCTGCGGGCCTTCAAGTCCTCGTGGGGAGCGACCGAGGAGCCGCTCGTCTACTCGGGCGTCGGCCTCGGAACCTCCTCCGGTCGGGCACTCAGCCTCGCCGGGCTCGCGATCCGGCGCTCGCCGACGACGGTGGTCTGCCGAGCCGTCGGCGAAGCGTTCTACCGCTACGCGGCCTAGAGCTCCCTACGTCGTCTCGAACTCAATCGTCGGCGCCGGCTCGAGGAACGGAAGCCCAGGGCCCGCAAGAACGGCCTCGTCTCCCTGAGAGGTGTCGAAACGGCGGTGTCGGACACCGATTTCCGTCAAGGGCTAATTCGTGTCAACTCTGTAACGAATGATCCACAAGGGCGAAGCGCCCGAGCCGGCACGAGACGTAACCGCGTCGACGTTCCTAGGCGGCCGGAGGCTCGATCGATGCGTGCTCGGCCTTGTCTCCGAGCCGGATCGTCCCTTGCGTGATCCGGCCGTCCTCGCCCGAGTCGCGACCGCGCCACCACTCGGCGACCTCGCGCGGCAGCGCGCGCCACAGCCCCGGGCGATCGGCGACGACGTCGAGAAACTCCCTGTAAAAGGTGCGCTTCTTTGCGTCGCCGAGGTAGCCGGGATCCGGGTGCGTGAGCAGCTGCACGAGACCGTAGGCTGCCTCGAGGCGCTCCAGCTGGCGGACCCAGAGGTCGATCGACTCGTGCCCCAGGAGCGTGAAGAGCGTGTGGTCCTGCGCCATCGTCCACGGCAGCTCGACGACGTCGCCGACGAAGAACGGCCACGGGCTGCAGCACCCGCCCGGCTGGGGCTCGTACGGATCCGAATGCGGCACCGAGCAGTCGTAGGCGACGGGTAGGTCGCCGAGCCAGTCGTGCACGCGGTGCGTCGCCGGCGAACGGAAGCCGACGGCGCCCAGCTTCGCCGCCGTCTCCCGTACCACGGGCAGCTGCTCGTCGAACGCCTCCCGCGAGGAGAACATCGAGCGGTCGTGGTAGACGCCGTGGACGCCGAGCTCGAACCCGCGCTCGCCCAGCTCGCGGACGATCCCCCAGTCGATCGGGTACCAGCGGGCGACGATGTTGAACGACGACCGCAAGCCGCGTTCCTCCTCCAGGTCGGCGAGCTCGACCGCCAGCCGAAGCCCCTCCTCCGACTCGACGTCGTGCGTGAGGGCGAGGGCCGCCCGGTGCGAGCCCGGCCAGAACCAGCGGAACCGCAGCTCCGTCTCCCCGAGGGCGAGCAGGAGGCAGCGCGCGTAGAAGCGGAGCAGCCGCTCGACCCCGTGCTCGTACGGCCAGGACGGGAACTCGGGCAGCGGCCGTGACCGGATCAGCCGACGCCGCGCCGCGAGCTGCACCGAGCGCGGGATGAAGCGCTTCACCGCGTAGTAGAGCCCGAGCTGGCGCGAGCTCAGCCCGGCGCCGTCGTCGGACTGCCAGCGCTCGCTTACGTAGTTCCCGTAGGCCTCGCCGGGGGTGAACGGGAGGCTGAGCTTCCCTCCGTCCCAGCGCGCAGCGAGCGACGACCCGTCCTCGAGCTCGAAGCGCTCCAGCTCGACGCCCGTGGCCGTCCACCCGGCCCGGCCGCGCGAAGAGCCGCCAGTCGCCGGACCGCAGCCAGACAGGCTCGTCAGCCGGATCGGCGCCGGCGATCGGGACCGACCGCTCGGCCTGGAGAAGCCGCGCCAGCGGGTCGCCGGAGGCGTTGGACTCGGTCACCCCGTCAGTGTCCTTGAGAGAGACCGGCGCGGCGCATCTGCGCCGCGCCGGTCCGGGTCTCATGCCCGCACTGCCGTCCTCTCGGACCGCCTGAGCTCGTGCCAGGCGATCGTCCGCTCGATGCCCTCCTCGACGCCGACCTGAGCCTCGAAGCCGAGCATTGCCCGCGCCTTCTCGGTGTCGGGAACCCGGTGCCGGACGTCCTGGTACTTGCCCGGAAGCGTCTCGTAGGGGACGAAGGTCGCCCGCAGCGGTTGCGGGATGTGCATCGTCCGCTGGATCCGGCTCGCGAGCTCGAGGATCGTCATGGTCTCGATCCCGCCGATGTTGATCACCTCGCCGCGCGACGCCGGCGTCCGGAGCGCGCGAACGAGCCCGTCGACGGTGTCGCTGACGTACGTGAAGGTTCGGGTCTGCTGGCCGTCACCGTGGATCTCCATCGTCTCGCCGTCCAGCAGCGCCTCGACGAAGGTCACCATCGGGCCGCCCCACCAGCTGATGTGGTTGCGCGGCCCGTAGGCGTTGAAGAGCCGGAGAATCGTCACCTTGAGCCCACGCTCGTCTGCGAGCGCGAGCGCGTGGTGCTCGTCGTAGAGCTTGGACGCCGCGTAGGCCCACCGCTTCGTGGTCGGCGGCCCGAGGACGATCTCGCCGTCCTCCGAGTACGGCGGCGTGCCGTTCCCGTAGACGTCCGATGTGGACGTGAAGACGAGGTCGGCGTCGAGCGCCATGGCGACAGCGCAGGCCGCGCTCATGCCGCCGACGTTCACCTCGAGCGTCGAGAGCACCCCGCCGAAGCGCGGGATCTTCTTGGCCGCGAGGTGCGCGATCGCGTCACAGCCGTCGAAGGCCGTCTTCAGCTCACGCCGGTTGGTGCAGTCCAGGACCTCGAACCGGAAGCCCGGGTCGTCCAGGAACGACGCGATGTTCGCGATCGATCCGTATGAGAGGTCGTCGACACCGACGACCTCGACTCCTTCCGCGAGCAGCCGCTCGCACAGATGGGAGCCGATGAAGCCTGCGGCGCCCGTCACGCCGACTTTCTTCATGGGATCCTCCTTGTCCAGACGTCGAGCGTTCGTTCGCCTTTCGCGCCACGAGCTCGCAACGTCGCCGCATGGGTGAAGTTCCGCTCGAGCCAGCCTCTGACGATGCGCTGGAACGAGCCGCCGAAATGTGTGTGTCCGTAGCCGGGCCACTCTCGCCGGTCCGTCACGGCGAGCCGGACTCCGGCTTGGTCGAGCCGCGAGACCGCCGCGAGCTCGTCCTGTGGAGTGGGTAGTGCTCCCGGGAGCATGGAGATCTCGGGAAGCGGGCTGGGCCGTCCGGAGAGGACGTTCAGCCCGGTCATGATCGGGGAGACGAAGATCGGGTCGCCGGGCTCGGTCGTCCGCTCGATCCAGCCGAGAGCCTGCTGGTAGAGCGCGCCCTCGCCGGGAGACTCAGCCAGCGTGCCGCCCGGCCCGCTCACCGTGACCGTCTCGGCGCGCGCGTCCATGATCGTCAGCCCGACGCCGGCGCAGGCCAGAAAGGCGAGCCACGCGACGCCGAGCGTGCGGATCTCCGGGCGGCGGGCCAGCGCGACGAGGTGCAGCCGGGCGAGGAAGATCGCGATCAGCGGCGCGTAGTAGACCGCCATCTGCGGGCGCGGCGCGTGCAGGAAGAAGCCGTTCCCGGCCGTGAACGCCACCACCGTGAGCGCCGTCGCGCAGACGAGCAGCGCCTGCTGCTCCGCCGTCCACGCGCCCTGGCGCTTGAGGAACCGCCGGACGAGCAGCGCCAGCGCGATCGCCGCGAGGACCGGGATCCCGCCGTAGACGTAGTAGAGCCCGTGCCGCAGCGCCTCCGGGTTCGCGAACGGCGCCGAAGACCGCCAGCGCGCCGCCGATCCCGACGACGCCGAGCGCGACCCGCCGCAACCGGCCGCCCCGCGCGAGCGCGAGGCCGAGCCCGACGATGAACGCAGCGCCGGCCGCGTACATCGCCGCGTCCCGCACGATCACGGAGAGGTCGTGGAACGAGTTCGGCATCCGGCCGCCGAGCATCACGTCGCCGCCGGCGCGGAGCTCGTCGACCGGATAGAGGTTCTCGAAGACGAGGCGGTCGAACGACATGACCGTGAGCAGGCCGCCGTAGACGAGCGCCGGGATCACGGCGGCCGGTACGGCGAGTAACACCGCTTCCCGCCGCCACGGCATCCGCGCGACCGCCCGCAGGACGATCCAGAGCCCACCAGTCGCCAGCGCCGCGATCGTCACCTCCGGCTTCGTGAGCGTCGCGAGGCCGAGAGCGGCGCCCGACGCGAGCAGGATCCACGCTGAGGACACCTGCGCGTACCGCACGATCCCGATCAGGAAGACGAGGAGCAGCAGCGTCCCGAGCGTCGCGGCGTGCGTGTGCGGGAGCACGTAGCTGTAGTTGTTCGGGATGAAGGCGACCGCCAGCGTGATCGCGGCCGCGAGGAACGCCCCGAGCGGCGACAGCAACGATCGTCCCAGCGCATACGTCGCCGAGACGATCGCCGCCGTCAGGAGGAGCCCGATCGCTACGGCCGGGCCGAAGCCGTCACCGCCGACCAGCGCTCCGACCGCGGAGACGCCGGCCGACAGCGGGCCGTAGAAGTATGTGAAGTCGCGATAGGGCAGGTCGCCGTCCGCGAGGCGCATCCCGGCGACGACGTCGTAGCCGCTGTCCGAGTCCAGGTCGCCCCAGGTGCCCCACGTGATCGCCAGCAGGCCGAGCCCGAGCGCGCCGAGAGAGCCGAGCGCGAGGACGTCGTGCGAGACGACGACGCTCAGACGCTCGGCCCGCGCGCGGATCGCGATGGCCGCAGCGGTCACGCCGCCACCGCCTCGTGTCCGGACGCGCGCAGCCGCTCGAGGATCCCCGGCACGACGCGATTCGTGACCCCCATCGTCGCCTGGCCGCTCGAGATCTCGGGGTAGACGTGCGCGAGCGACGCCAGAGCAAGGCCCGGCGCCGGGAACATCTCCGGCAGGTTCGCGGCACCGCCGAGGAGGTGCACCGGCTCCGTGACCCTCGCGCGCTGGAGCTTGCGGTGGAGGATCACGTCGTCCGTCAGCTCCGGGAAGATCGTCCGGGCGTGGGCGAGGTACTCGGCCTCGAGCTCGTCGACCGGACGTTCCTGGTCGGGATGGCCCGGCTCCATGTACCGCGTGATGTAGAGCAGGTGCCCGCCGACGTACTCCGGGTCGACGACGTGCGTCGTCTCGACCACCGTGGTCAGCGGCACACGCCGGTCGGTGATGTTCAGGTGGTAGTAGGGGCTGATGTTCCTCGCCGTCCGGAGCAGAAGGCACACGACGCCGAGGTACCGGAACCGCTCGGCGTGCGCGTGCGCCTTCAGCGCCGGAGCGAGCGCCGAGGCGGCCTGCGGCGGAGCGAGCGTGCAGAGCACGAGGTCGAACTGCCGGTAGCGACCCTCGACGACGAGCCCTGTCGCAGCGCCCCCCGCCTCGGCGACCTGATCGACCTGGGTGGCGACGTGGATCTCCGCGCCCAGCTCCCGTAGGCGGCGCTCGATGGCGTCGATCAGCGTCGTGTAGCCGCCCTCGAGCCAGCCCATGATCTCGGCGCCGCTCTTGTCGCGCGTCTTGGACATCCGCTTCGTGCGCGCCCAGATGTACGTCGCCGGGAGGTCGTCGTAATGACCGTCGAACTTCGAGTCGAGGAGCGGCTTCCAGAGCTTCTCGACGACGCCGCGGCCGCAGAGCCGCTGGAGCCACTCGAGGAGCGGCGTCTGGTCGAGCTGCGTCGAATCCTTGATCAGCTGGCAGCGGGCCACGAACGCCGCCAGGCGCGCGCGCTCGAACGGCTTGAGCAGCGGAAAGGTCAGGAACTCCTTCGGCGAGGTCATCGAGAAGAGCCCGCCGTCGCCGTAGAAGCCGACCTTAGTCGGCCGGAAGCGGAACTTGTCCCGCAACCCGAGCTCCTCGGCGAGGCCGAGGACCCGGTCGTCGGTCGGCAGGTTGACGTGGTAGAAGCGGTCGACCGGCCGACCCTCGAAGTCGAAGGAGCCGACGAGCCCTCCGAGGTCCGGAGCCCGCTCGTAGAGAGAGACGTGCACGCCCGCTTCGGCGAGCCGGAGAGCCGCCGTCATTCCCAGGATCCCGCCCCCGACGATCCCGACTGTCGGCCGGGTCATGCGGCTATCGGGTCGCGGGCGAAGCGCTGGCGGGCCATGAGGCGCCAGTAGTGGAAGATCGTGCGAAAGATCGGCATCTTGCTGTCGCCGACGCGCTTGGAGGTGTCCAGGCCGACGTCGACCTCCTCGATGCGCACGCCGAGCGAGGTCAGCTTCGACAGGAGCTCCGCCTTGCACGCGAAGCCCGGCTCGCGGATCAGCCCGTCGCCGTAGCGCGCCGAAGCAGCCCGCAGCGTCGACGCGCGATAGACGCGGTAGAAGGAGGAGACGGTCCTGGCGTCCACTCCGAGGATGCGGTTGATGACGACGGCCGCTCCCTCGCTGAGGATCCGGCGCATGCGGCTGACGTTCACCATCACCCAGGAGGCGAGCACGAGCTCCGCGCCCGTGTAGGCGCGCCTGATCATCTCCGGCAGCGCGTCCAGGTCGCTGGTCGTGTCCGCCTCGAGGGTGACGATGAGTGCCTCCCCCCTGCACCTTTCGAGCGCCGCAACGAAGCCGGCACGGAACGCCGCTCCGGGCCCCTGATTCCGTCCGAGTCGAATTACCTCGGCCGGGAGTGGCCCTCGATAGCGCTCGACGATCGCGGCAGTCTCGTCCTGCGAGCCGTCGTCGACGACCAGCAGGCGACTGCCGGGTGGGAAGAGTGCCGGGCGGCTCTCGAGATCGGCGAAGAGGCGCGGCAGATTCGCCTCCTCGTTGAACGCCGGCACGACGAAGAGGTTGGGTACCGCGTCGGTGATCCGCGGCGCGCCGTACGTGCGCCGCTCTTCGCGAAGTGCCTCCGCGGTGGCCGCAAACGAACTCATCGTGCTCCCAGCTCCCCCTGCTTCTCTCCCACTCCACGGCTCCCCACGAGCCGCTCTTGATGAAGAGCGTTGCAAGGCGCAAGTCCGCTTCCAAGGCCAGAAAGCAAAGACTCACCGGGTGTCCTGTGCCTGGCCTAACGGGGAGGTAACCCCTGCTTGCGAGTGCGAATCCTGAACGCACGCTGACCGTCTCGGGGATTCACGCGGCGCGGACGGGCGCCCAAGATGGTGGCGTGGCCGTTGCAGCCGAAGCCGCCGTCGCCGCGCCTGCGCTCAAAGCGCGCCGCCAGGCTCTCGCGGGCGCCGGCCTGGTCTCCGCGGCGACGCTGTGCGCGGGCGTACTGATCTACGGGTTCCACGTCCTGGCCGCGCGAACGCTCGGGCCGGAGGCCTACGGCCAGATCGCCGTGCTCTGGGCCGCGCTGTTCCTGACCGTGATCGTGCTCTTCCGGCCTCTCGAGCAGACGACCTCGCGCGAGACCGCGAACCGGCTCGCCCGGGGCGAGGAGGCCGGGACCGTCGTCAAGGCCGTGAGCCGCCTCGCCGTGGGCCTGCTGCTCGCCCTCGGCCTCGGGTTGGCGCTCGCCTGGACGTTCGTCACCGACCGGCTGTTCCTCGGGAACGACGCCATGACGGCGATGCTGCTGGCCGGAATCGTCTTCTACGGCGGCGCCTACGTCGCGCGTGGACTGCTCGCCGGCACGCGATGGTTCCCCGGCTACGGGCTCGGGCTGGTCGCGGACTCCGTCGTGCGTCTGCTCGTTGCCGCACCGCTCGTCGTCCTCGCTTCGCAGGATCTCGCAGCGGCCGCGATCGCCGCCGCCGGCCTCGGGGGCCTCGTCGTGCCGCTCGTCGTGGGGCGCCGGCGGCTGCGGAAGTCTCTGGCGGGGTCGGACCACTCGTCGTTCCGCCTCGGCTCCGCCCTCGGCTTCGCGATGCCGGCCGGAATCGTCGCCGGAGCCGACCAGGTGCTGGTCAACGGCGGCCCACTGCTCGTGATGCTCGGCGGCGGGGCGGGCGCGAGCAAGGCGGCCGGGGTCGTCTTCGCCGCGACGATGCTCGTTCGCGTTCCGGTCTACCTGTTCCAGGGGCTCGCGGCGTCGCTGCTGCCGAATCTCACGCGCCTGCACGCCGTGGGCGGATCGATCCGCTTCCGGCGGGCGGTGCAGCAGACGGTTGGCCTGCTGCTCGCCGGCGGCGTCGTGATCGTGGCCGGCGCGGCGCTCGTCGGCCCCGAGGGCATGCGGATCCTGTACGGCGACGACTTCACGGCCGGGCGGCTCGAGCTCGTCCTCCTGGCCGGCGGCGTGGCCTTCTATCTGGGTGCGGCGACCTTCTCGCAGGCGCTCCTCGCCCTCGGAGCGGCCGGCAGGGCCGCGATTGCCTGGAGCAGCTCGGCGGTGCTCTTCGTCGGCCTCTACGCCGTGGTGCCGGGCGAGCCGCTCTTCAGGATCGGCGTCGCGTTCCTGGCCGCCACCGCCGTCGGCCTGGTTGCCACGGCCACGGCGCTGCTGCGAATCGGCTCCTCCGACTGAAGAAGAGGGCGCACGAAGGCGCCCTCTTCCTAAGCACACGGAGACAGGATGAATCCTGTCCCCGTCTACAAGAGCGAGCCTCTCGACCAACCAGAGGCCGCCTGGTCAGATCGTAGGCCGGACACCGCCGATCCAGACATCCCTCGAAAGGGGGAAGGATTCGGGTAAGCGGGCATCCCCGCTTGGTCTCCGGGGCGCCCGCCTACCCAGGAGCGAGACTGTGGGCTCGCCCCTCGCGTTGCGAGCCGCGGCCAGCCCGCAGCGCGAAGGCGAGCGTAACCCGCGGCGACTCCGTATCCCATGCGACGAAAGTCGAGTCGGCGAACAGAGTTTGCGACCTGGCCCCCGAGCTAGACGGGCGAAGGACCGCGCAAGGCCATCCGGTGGACTTTCCCCAGGCTTTCAACAGCCTGATTCCCCGGAATTGGGGAAGACCGACACCGCGCAGAATGTCAAAATCCTGCTGGTATCGGTGAAAACTAGACCAATCGGTAGGCCAAAACCCTTCCCAAACTACTCGAAGTGCGTTATCACCCTTTGGACGGGTTATCCACAAGACGAAAGGCGGCCCTTTCGGATGAATGGCACTTCGGAGCAGCTGGGAGTCATCTGCGATTCCCACCCAATGTGGCTCGACGCGGTCGAGCAGGTTCTTCGGCGGATCTCGATCCGCGTAGTAGGCAAGACGACCTCGACGTCCGAGGCGCTCGCGATGGTCGAGGAGCATCGGCCTGAGCTCCTGATCACGGAGCTCGAGGGCGCCGGCGGCGAGCTGAGCGGGCTCGCGCTGATCGAGCGCTCCCGTACAGCGGTCCCCTCTGTCCGCCCGATCGTCCTCTCGATGCACCAGGACGCGCAGATGATCGACGCGGCGCTCGTCGCGGGCGCGTCGGCGTACGTCGTCAAGACGGCGCATCCCGAGGATCTCGCGTCGGCCGTCAGGCAGGCGTTCTCGCACTCGGTCTACCTCGCCGGCCGGCGGAACCTGGCTCCGGCTCCGGTCGAGGTGGCGGCTCAGGTCGAGGACGAGCCGGGTCTCACCCGCCGCGAGCTCGAGATCCTGCGGCTCGTGGCCGAGGGGCATTCGAACGCCCAGCTCGGCCGGATGCTGTGGGTCACCGAGCAGACGGTCAAGTTCCACCTGTCGAACATCTACAGGAAGCTCGACGTCGCGAACCGCACCGAGGCGAGTCGCTGGGCCCAGGTCCACGGCCTGCTCGACGGACGGGCCGCGAACGGCGCGCCGACGCTGATCACCGCAACGGCCACCGCCTAGCGTTCGGAGTCGGCGAGCACGAATCGGTTGTCGCAGCTGGGGCACACGTACGTGTCGGGCTCACCGAAGACCCGATTCTCGTCGGAGAGCTGCACCGCCCGCCCGCAGGCGGGGCACGGCAGGTAGATCAGAGCGCGAGCCTGCTCGGAGCCCGACGGCGACGGCGACGGCTTGGGGTCGTTGTCTTCCTCGCGGCTGGCCATGACGTTGCAGCGTCAGGCCTCCCAGTACGGGGACCGTACCCCGGCAGCGGAGCCGACAAACGATCGGCACGCCATCGGGTCCGATCCGGACAGGCACAATGGCCGCGTGCTCAGCCCGGCGATCGAGAACCTCGTCGCGCAGCTGACGCGGCTTCCGGGTGTCGGCACCCGGACTGCGCACCGGCTTGCCTTCCACCTCCTCCGGACGCCGCGGGACGAGGCGCTCGCGCTCGCCGGCGCCCTCCAGGAGGCGAAGGAGCGCGTCCGCTTCTGCTCCGAGTGCGGCAACTGGACCGAGGATGAGACCTGCGAGATCTGCCTCGACGCCCGCCGCGACCGGGCGGTCATCTGCGTCGTCGAGCAGCCGGCGGACGTGATGTCCCTCGAGCGCACGCACGAGTTCCGCGGCCTCTACCACGTCCTCGGCGGTGCGCTCTCGCCGCTCGACGGCGTCGACCCGGAGGATCTCCGCATCGACGAGCTGCTGCGACGGGTCGATTCGGACGGGGTGGCCGAGGTCGTGCTCGCCACGAATCCGAACACGACCGGAGAGGCGACGGCGTCCTTCATCGCCGACCGCCTGCGCGGCCGGGTGCGCGTGACCCGCCTGGCGAGCGGCCTGCCCGTCGGCGGCGACCTCGAGTACGCGGACGAGGTCACTCTGGGCCGGGCGCTTTCGGGCCGCCGAGAGGTCTAGAAGACGATCGTCCGGTTCTCGTGAACCAAGACGCGATCGTCGAGGTGCCACTCGACGGCCCGCGCGAGCACGAGTCGCTCTAGGTCCCGCCCGATCCGCTCCAGCTCCTCGACGCTGTGGCGGTGCGTGACGCGGAAGACGTCCTGCTCGATGATCGGCCCGGCGTCGAGCTCCTCGGTCACGTAGTGCGCCGTTGCGCCCATCAGCTTGACGCCCCGGTCCCGTGCCTTTCGGTAGGGATCGGCGCCGACGAACGCCGGCAGAAACGAGTGGTGGATGTTGATCACGGGAGCCCCGAGCCGCTCGAGGAAATCGGCCGAGAGGATCTGCATGTAGCGGGCCAGCACCACCAGATCGGCCTCCCCGGAGAGCAGGCCGAGCATCTGCTCCTCCGCCTCGCTCTTCGAGGACGGCGTCGTCGGGACATGGTGGTACGGCACGCCGAAGCTGCGGACGTCCTCTGCGTGGTCGTCGTGGTTCGAGACGACGGCGACGACGGTGCCGGGCAGCTCGCCCCGCCGCCAGCGCCAGAGCAGGTCGAGAAGGCAATGCTCGTCCCGCGATGCCAGCAGGGCCAGGCGCTTGCGGTCGCTGAGATAGGCGAGCCGCCAGTCCATCTCGAAAGGCTCCGCCACGGATCCGGCGAAGGACTGCTCGAGCTCGTGACGCCGATCCTGCAGACCTTCCAGCCGGAACTCCATGCGCATGAAGAAGGTTCCGCCCTCGGGGTCGGTCGAGTGCTGATCCGAGCTCGTGATGTTGGCGCCGCTCTCGGTCAGGAAGCCGGAGACCGCCGCCACGATCCCGTGCCGGTCCCGGCAGGACACCAGCAGCCTGGCCATGTGCCGATGCTCGTCCACCCGGGCCTCTTAACAGGTTCGATCGCCGATCGCCACCTCGCCGGGGCCGTCCCTAGACTCTTCCCCGTGACGACCACGCAGTACGAGGGCCTGCCGGAGCTCGCCGGCGACGTTCCCGGCCCGCCCGGCACCGTCGTGATGAAGTTCGGCGGAACGTCCGTGGCCGACACGGAGCGGCTCAAGGCGGTCGCGCGGCGGCTGGTCGCGGCCCGCGAGGAGGGAAACCGTGTCGTCGCCGTGCTCTCGGCGATGGGCGACACGACCGACGACCTCCTGCGCCTGGCGCACGAGGTCTCCTCCGCGCCCGCCCCGCGCGAGGTCGACATGCTCATCTCCGTCGGGGAGAGGGTCTCGTGCGCGCTCTGCGCGATGGCGATCCACGATCTGGGCCACGAGGCGATTTCGCTGACCGGGTCCCAGGCGGGAATCGTCACCGACACGATGCACGGCCGCGCGAAGATCGTCGACGTCCGCGCGCGCCGCATCCACGAGGCGCTGGACGAGGACCGGATCGTCCTCGTGGCGGGCTTCCAGGGCGTCTCGACCGCCTTCGACGTGACGACGCTCGGCCGCGGCGGCTCCAACCTGACCGCGGTCGCGCTCGCGGCGGCGCTCGGCGCGGACGGCTGCGAGATGTACACGGACGTCGAGGGCGTCTTCACCGCCGATCCGCGGGTCGTTCCGACGGCGCGCAAGCTCCACGCGGTCAGCTACGAGGAGATGCTCGAGATGGCGGCATCAGGCGCCAAGGTGCTCCAGCTACGCTCGGTCGAGTTCGCGCGCAACCACGGCGTCAAGCTCCACGTACGCTCGAGCTTCAGCGACGCGGCAGGCACCTGGATCCGGGAGGAGGACGAACGGATGCTCGAGAAGGCGATCATCTCCGGCGTCACGCACACGGTCGAGGAGACGGTGTACCGCGTCGAGGGCGTCACGCCGGCGCAGCTGTTCGAGTCGCTTTCCGATGCCGGAGTCAGCGTCGACACGATCCTCCAGACCGGGCCGGAGATCGTCTTCTCGGGGCCGAACTCGGAAGCACGGGACATCTCGGCCGCGCTCGACCGGCTCGGCGTCTCGTGGTCGTCGCGCGGCGACCTGGGACGGGTCAGCGTCGTCGGCGCCGGGATGAGGTCGCACCCCGGCGTCGCCGGCAGGACGTTCTCGACTCTCGGGGAACTCGGGATCGATCCCGAGATCGTGTGTACCTCGCCGATCATGATCGCCTGCTTCGTCGACCTCGAACGTGTCGAGGACGCCGTGCGGGCGCTCCATGCCGCGTTCGAGCTCGACACCGAGGAGGCCGCTCGTGCGCACGACTAGGGTCGGCGTCGTCGGCGCGACGGGCGTCGTGGGAACCGTCGCGCTCGAGCTGCTCGCCGAGCGCGGGTTCTCGGATGTTCGCGCGTTCGCGTCCGCCCGCTCGGCCGGGCGGGAAGTGGCGTTCGGTGGGGGGTCGCTGGCGGTTGCCGAGGCGACGCCGGACGCACTGGCAGGCGCCGAGCTCGACCTCTGCTTCTTCTCCGTCGGAACCGGGCCGAGCTCTGAGCTCGTCCCCCCGTTGGCCGAGGCCGGCACGACCTGCATCGACAAGTCGGACGCGTTCCGCCTGACGGACGGCGTCCCGCTGATCGTCGCCGGCGTGAACGACGACGCGCTCGACGGCGGCCGGATCGTCGCGAACCCGAACTGCTCCGCGATCCAGCTCGCCTGCGTCCTGAAGCCGCTCCACGACGCCGTAGGGCTCCGGCGGGTGCGGCTCTCTACGTACCAGTCGATGTCGGGTGCCGGCGATGCGGGAGTCGAGCGGCTGCGGGCGGTGGAGCCGATGCAGGCAGACCTGGCAATGGACTGGCCGCTCGAGGGCGACGAGTTCGACGAGGAGTCGAAGCTGCGGGCCGAGACGCGGAAGATCCTGGGGCTCCCCGACCTGCCGATCCAGGCGAATTGCATCCGGATCCCGGTGCTCGTCGGCCACGGGCAGGCGATCTGGGTCGAGACCGAGGAGCCGCTCTCGCCGGACCAGGCACGGTCGATCCTCGGCTCGGCGCCGCACGTGGCGCTCGAGGACTACGCGACGCCGGGCACGGCGGCGGGCCGCGACGAGGTGCTCGTGGGCCGAATCCGCCGGGACGCAACGGAGCCGAACGGCCTCACTCTCTGGGCAGTGAACGACAACCTCCGGAAGGGCGCGGCGCTCAACGCGGTGCAGATCGCGGAGCTGATCCTCGCCCGCGAGCCCGTCTCGGCCTAGCCGCTTTCCCCAGGCCACGGCCGCTGCGGGCAGGTCCGTGGTGCCAGGCACCTGGACGCGGCCGAACAGGCCAGAAACGGCGGGAGATCCGGCTTGAAAGGCCGTTGGCTGGCCCACCGGGCCACGTCGTTGGTGCCAGGCACCTCGACACGGCCGGAAGGGTCAGGGACGGCGCGGAACGGGCGATGGCTCCGGCTCGAGCGTCTCCTTGACGAGGCGGAAGAGCTTCGCCCGCTTCCCCTCCCGCGCGAACTCGAGACCGCCGAGCTCGAGGCGCGCCAGCTCGACGCGACCGAGCCGGCGCACGGTCCGGAACCCGAAGTCGGCCAGGAAGTCGCTCGGGAACACCGTCCGGTGCACGAGGAACCGCTCCTCCGTCGACTCGCCCTCGACATAGCGGTACCCGAACGTCTCGAGCGCCCGGCCACCACGCTCGCGAACGTCCGCGATCGCCGCGAGGAAGAGCGACTGCATGACCCACTGCGCCGAGCCCTCCAGGAGATAGGCGCACGTGACGAGCACCGCGTCCTCCGAGGGCGGCCCCGCCGGCAGCGCCTCGGCCTTGGGGAAGAGCTCCGAAGGCCCGTACTGCATGGAGCCGAGCACGCGGCCGTCGTCGTCCATGTACAGCGTTCCCCAGGCGCCGAACTCGTCCTCGGCGCGCTCGATCCACTTCGCCTTCGACGCCTGCCGGCCGGGCCGCGACTGCCAGAAGACGCACTCGTGGCAGACGGTCGGGGCGCTCTTGAGCGTTGCGCCGGTTAGACCCTGAAGCCGCGTGGTCACTTCATGGATTCTAGGACCAGCTCATAGGCGGCAGGTCGAGCGAAGAACCGGAACGGGACGAACGTCGTCCCCAGACCGGCCGAAAGGTGCAACACGCCGCCGGGCCGCTCGTAGAGCCCTTCGACGTAGGTCCACCGCAGATGCGCGAGCCGAACGCGGCCGCCCGGGTACGGCAGCGTGATCTGACCGGCGTGGAGATGGCCTGAAAGGACGAGGTCGAAGACGCCGGGCTCGATCCGGTCGATCACCTGCGGGAAGTGGCAGAGCAGGATCCGGAGGTCGGCCGCCGGCTCCGCGAAGCGCTCGGGCCTCGCGCGCCCCAGGCGATACGACCGCGGATCGACACCGACCACCTGGACGCCCCGGCCGCGGAGCTCGATCGTCTCCGCCTCGTCGGCGAGCAGCCGGACCGGAGAGAGATCGTCCAGCTTGGCGGGGCGCGAGAACGGATCCTTCGAGGCCGCGAAGTCGTGGTTCCCGAGCACCGCGTACGCGCCGGGCAGCCGCTCCAGCAGCGCGCGGAGCCGGCGCTCGCCCCGCGGCCGAGACAGGAGATCGCCGGTGATCACCGTCACGTCGGGCTTCCGCTCCTCGACCCACTCCACGGCCCGCTCCACCGAACGCGTCCCGCGAGAGGGCATCCCGAGATGGAAGTCCGACAGGTGCGCGATCCGCAGGCCGTCCAGCTCCGGCGGCAGGCGGCGCAGAGGAACCCGCACGGTCTCGAGCCGCACCCAGCCGGCCTCGAACCACCCCCACGCAGCGGCTGCGGCCCCGGCGCCGAGAACCGCCAGCGGCGCGGCCGCGATCAGGCTTCGAGCTTCTCGAGCACGGGCGTCACCGGGACGACGTGACGCTTGAACTTGAGCTCCGAGTCCTCCAGGCCCGCCGCGACACCGATCAGCTGCGACAGGTGGAGGATCGGCATCTGGAACGTCCGGCCGGTGGAGGCCTCGAGCTTCTGCTGCCAGGCGTCAAGCGAGAGGTGGCAGAGCGGGCACGGCGTCACCATCGCGTCGGCGCCGGCCTCCATCGCCTGCTCGATCGGCTGGATCAGCTCGCCCAACGCGGTCTCCTCCCGCGCCTGGATGATCGGGAAGCCGCAGCACTTGATCTTCGCCGGGTAGTCGACCGGCTCGCCGCCGCAGGCCTGGATGATCGCTTCGAGCGACCACGGACGATCGGGATCCTCGAACCCCAGCAGCTTCGAGGGACGGAGGATCTGGCAGCCGTAGAACGGCGCGATCCGGAGTCCCTTCAGCCCCTTGTGCGCCGACTGCTGGAGCCGCTCGTAGCCCTCACCCTCGGCGATCATCCAGAGGAGGTGCTTGACCTCGATGCCGCCCGAGTACGGCGGCACGCCGACCGCCTCGAGATTCTTGTTGACGCGCTCGCGCAGCTCGTCGTCCTTCTGGAGCGTGAGGTTCGCCTGCCGCAGGTTCAGCGTGCAGACGTTGCAGACCGTCATCAGCGTGTCCGAACCGGTCGCCTCGCCGTACGCCAGGATCCGCGCGTTCAGGTGGAGGTAGTAGTCGGGCTCCGCCTCGTGGATGTCGCCGGCGCCGCAGCAGGTGACCGACTCGAGCTCCTCCAGCTCGATCCCCACCCGCGGGGCAAGGGCCTTCGTCGAGCTGTCGAGCTCCTTCGCCGACAGCGCCGCGAGACAGCCCTTGTAATAGGCGACCTTCGTCATTTCGCTCCCGGACGGCTGCCCCAGCCGCCGCCGCTCCCTTCGGGGTGCTCCTCGGAGATCTTGGCCAGCGCACGCTCGCCCTGGACGATGCCGAGCGCGCCGCGACGCCCGCCGGTCCGCACGATGTCGTACAAAGCGCGAGATTCCTCCACGGCCTCGGTGACATGAGGCGGGATCGGGATCGGCACCTTCCCGTGCCGGAAGAGCTTGAGCGCGAACTTCGTCTGCTTGATCGCCTCGACGACGCCCTGCGTCTTCGGCACGAGCTCCGTCTCCCGCAGCCATCCGGTCGTCTTGGCCGAGGTGACGAACCACTTCGCGTGCTTCGCGCCCATGTCGTGGTCGATCCCCTGCTTGATCGACTCGGCGCCGAGCTTGGCGATCGCGTCGCGCGGGTCGACCCCCTTCGGGCAGCGCTCGTTGCAGAAGTAGCACCGCGTGCAGTCCCAGATCCCGTGCTCCTCGTTCAGGTCGTTCAGCCGAGTGACGTCGTCCTGGTCGCGCGGGTCGCCGACGAACCGGAAGCCCTTCGCGAGCGCCGCCGGGCCGAGGAAGTCCGGGTCGGACTCCATCGAGTTGCACTCGGAGACGCAGCAGCCGCACATGATGCAGAGCGCCTCCTTGTGGATGACGTTCATCTGCTGCTGCGAGACGATCCGCTCCTTCTCCGCGACTTCGTCGTAGCCGGGATCGAGCCACGGCTTGACGGCGCGAATCTTGTTCCAGAACGGCCCCATGTCCACGACGAGGTCGCGGACGATCGGCAGGTTCCCCATCGCCGAGATCACCGGGACATGCCCGCGGTCGACGATCGGCTTCATCCGCTCCTTGCAGGCCAGGACGGCCGCGCCGTCCATGCGCATCCCGCAGGAGCCGCAGATCATCATCCGGCAGCTCTTGCGGTAGGCGAGCGTGCCGTCGACCTTGTCCTTGATCAGGTCGAGGACGTCGAGGAGGCACGCCCACTCGGGCGCCTCGATCTCGTAGGGCGCGCAGCTCGCGCTCGCCGGTCGAGGCGTCGAAGCGCCAGATCTTGAGCGCGACCGTCATGGTCGCGTACTCGCTGCGGACGAGGGATTCCGTTTCCGTCATCGGTGCCCCTTCCAGTAATGCCGCCGAGTTTCTGGGTCGTGAGCACCAAGCCAGAGTGCGCACTGCGACGAGGCAAGGCTAGACAGCCTTGGTGAGGAGCAGGGTGTGCTCTGGCGCCGCGTGATCGCGGGCCAGAAGCCGGCATGTATTGCTGGACGGGGCACTAGTAGGTTCGCTCCTCGGGCTGCCACTTCGTCATCGTGACCGGTTTCCAGTCGAGCTGAACGTTCCCTTCGGCGTCGAGCGTCGTCATCGTGTGCTTGAGGAAGTTCTCGTCGTCCCGGTCGGGGTAGTCGTGCGGCCTTGCGTGCGCGCCCCGGCTTTCCCTCCGCGCGAGGCCCGCGACGACCATGCACTGGGCGAGCTCGAGCATGAAGCCGAGCTCGAGCGCCTGCGTCAGGTCGTTGTTGAAGATGTCGCCCTTGTCGTCGACGACGACGCGCTCGTAGCGCTCGGCGAGCCGCTCGACGATCCGGCCCTGCTCGAGCATCTGCTCCTCCCGCCGGAAGACGCCGAAGTTCTCGTGCATCGTCGTGGCGAGCTCGTCCCGGATCGACCACGGCCGCTCGCCGTCGCTGCGGGCGAGGAGCTCCTTCAGCTCGCGCTGCGAGTCCGCCTCGACCGAGGGCGGAACGCTGATGGTGGTGTTCGCGAGCGCCCACTCGGCCGCTGCCCGCCCCGACCGCTTCCCGAACGTGATCGTCTCCATCAGCGCGTTTCCGCCGAGCCGGTTGGCCCCGTGCACCGAGACGCACGCGCACTCTCCGGCGGCGTAGAGGCCGGTGACCGAGGTGAGCCCGTCGAGATCCGTGTCGACCCCGCCCATGTGGTAGTGAGCACCGGGCCGAACCGGGATCGGCTCGTAGATCGGATCGACCGCGGCGTAGGTCAGCGACAGCTCGCGAGTCCCGTGGAGCCGCTCGTTGATCCTCTCGGCGCCGAGATGGCGAAGATCCAGGAGGACGTTGCCGTCGATCCCTCGCCCTTCGTCGATCTCGGTCTGCTCGGCGCGGGAGATGACGTCCCGGCTCGCGAGCTCCATCGCGTTCGGCGCGTACCGCTTCAGGAACCGGTCTCCCTCCGAGTTCAGCAGGTACGCGCCCTCGCCCCGGCACCCCTCGGTGATCAGGATCCCCGTCGGCGCCAGCGTCGTCGGGTGGAACTGCATCATCTCCATGTCCTTGAGCGGGACGCCGACGCGGAGCGCCATCGACATCGCGTCGCCGGTGCAGGCATAGGCGTTCGTCGTCCCCGTGTAGAGCCGGCCTGCGCCCCCGGTGGCGAGGATGACCGTCTTCGCGCCGATCGTCTTCAGGCCGCCGTCCAGGAGATCCCACGCGATCACGCCCTGGCAGCGGTCGTCGTCGATGACGAGCTTCCAGGCGAAGAACTCCTCGTAGGTCGGGATGTCGCGCTTCATCACCTGCTCGTAGAGGACATGGACGAGGACGTGGCCCGTGATGTCCGCGGCGTACGCGGTGCGCGGCTCGCCCGCGGCGCCGAACGGGCGCTGCGCGATCCGGCCGTCGTCGGTGCGCGAGAAGACCGCGCCCCAGTTCTCGAGCTGGTAGACGTCGTCTGGAGCCTCGTCGCAGAGCACCTCGATCGCGTCCTGGTCGCCGAGGTAGTCCGCACCCTTGACCGTGTCGAAGGCGTGCTTCTCGGGGTCGTCCTCGGACGCATTGCCGAGCGCCGCGTTGATCCCGCCCTCTGCCGCGCCGGAGTGGCTGCGCACCGGGTGGATCTTCGAGAGGAGCGCCACGTCGGCGCCATGGTCGAAGGCCTCGATCGCCGCGCGCATCCCGGCGCAACCGGCGCCAACGACGAGCACGTCGTGCGTCGCTTCCACTAGTTCCGGACGCTATCGGATGAGCGTGGGCTACGGCCTCGTAACAACGGGCATGATCTGGGCCGTGCCGAGCTTCCACGACAGGGTCGATCTGAGCCACGAGCTCAGTCACGGAGGAATGCCCAACGGGCTCTTCATCGCGCGCGTCATCGAGCGCGGCCTCGAACACATGTCCTCGGCGAGCTGGCCGACCGCGTCCCGCTCGCTCGATCCCGTTCGGGAGCCCTTCCACCGAGCCTCCGGTGAAGGGGCCGAGCATGCGCTGGCCGAGCGGGACGGGACGCTCATGTACCTGGGCCTCTACTCGGGCTGGGTGAACGCCCAGGTGGCCGGGAACGACGCCGAGCAGGTCGGGGCAACACTGGCCGAGCTCAAGGAGCTGTTCCCGCCGCCCGACCCGAGCTCGACTCACAAGGTGAACGTCCAATTCTGGACCTATGGTCCGCATGGGCCGATCCCGTCGTGGCGCGAGATCTCCGTGCCCGAATGGGCCGACCTCGAGGCGAACTACACGGCCCAGACCCGCGTCGGCCTCGCGCAGCTCATGCGCGACTTCCGCCCGGCCCACGGCGGTCAGCTGATCCTCTGGCACGGCGAGGCCGGCAGCGGCAAGACCTTCGCGCTCCGGGCGCTCGCCTGGGAATGGCGCGACTGGTGCGAGTTCCACTACATCGTCGATCCCGACTCGTTCTTCGGCGAGCACGCCGACTACCTCATGAGCGTGCTCACGCAGCCCGGCTACGCCGAGATGCCCGACCCGCGGATGATGCGCTTCGCGGCGATGTCGGGCGGCTTCGTCGCCATGGGAGACGGCGGCGGCGCCGAGGAGGAGGCCGAGGGCAGCAAGGCGTGGCGGCTACTCGTGCTCGAGGACACGGGCGAGCTCCTCACTCCCGATGCGAAATCGGTGATCGGACAGGGGCTGTCCCGCTTCCTGAACGTGGTCGACGGGCTGATCGGCCAGGGCCTCCGCGTCCTCGTCCTCGTGACGACGAACGAGCCGATCAAGACGCTGCATCCGGCGGTCGCCCGGCCCGGCCGCTGCGCCGCGAACATCGAGTTCTGGCCCCTGACGGCCGAGGAGTCCGCCGCGTGGTTCGAGCGTCAGGGCTCCGCCGAGCGCCCCGAGGAGACGATGCTGCTGGCGGAGCTCTACGCCAGGCTCGAAGGCCGCGATGTCGGCGCGGTTCCGCCCGCGGGCTTCGCGGGCTAGCTCAGGCGCTCGGTCGACCCCGAGCCGGCGCGGAACGCCCTTACGGGCAGCGCTTCTTGCGCTCGACGGCGACGCAGCGGTCGCGACCGGTTCCGCCGTCGCCCTGATCGCGACCGGCCCCACCGTCCAGGCGGTCACCGCCCGCGCCTCCATCGAGCCGGTCGTTGCCCGCGTGGCCCATGAGCCGGTCGGTGCCGGCGGCGCCGGCGAGGCGGTCGTTGCCCGCCTGGCCGCTGATCCGGTCGTTGCCGCCGAGGCCGCTGAGGGCATCGTTGCCCGAGGCGCCGTCGAGGACGTTGGCCCCGTTCGAGCCGCGAAGGACGTCCGCAAAGCGCGAGCCTTCCACGGACTCGATCGAGACCAGCCGGTCGCTTCCCCAGCCGGTCGCGGTGCCACGCCCGAGATCGACGCGCACGGCCCGCGGAGCTCCGAAGAGCCCGAAGTCGACGCCGGCTCCACCATCGAGGACGTCGTTGCCGGCGTCGCCGTCCAGGACGTCGGCGCCGCCGAGGCCCGTCACCCGGTCGTTCCCGGCGCGTCCGTCGAGGAGATTCCCTCCGGCGTTCCCCGCGATGACATCGTCGAAGTTGGAGCCGATGACGGCGATGATCCCGGTCAGCGTGTCCGTGCCCCACCCGGTCGCGGTCCCGGCGCCGAGGTCGACGCTGACCGGGGTCGGTGATTCGAGGTACACGACGAACGCGATCGCGACGGTGCCGGGCTCGTAGCGATCGTCGCCTCCGTCGCCCGACAGGCCGGCGATCAGTCCGCCGCCCGCGTTGATGACGTCGTTCCCCTCGCCCCCGCAGATCGTGTCCGTCGCGAGGCCCTCGCCGCCGCCGTTGATCACGTCGTCGCCGCCGAGCCCCACGATCACGTCGTCGTCGTCGGTGCCCATCAACGTATCGGGCCCTTCGGTGCCCACGATCGTCGCGTTCTCGCCGAGGCACTGCGCAACAGGCGTCTGGGCGCCGGCTCCGGCAGCGACGAGCAGGACGAGAAGCGCGCCGGCGGCGAGGAACCTAAACGTGCGGTCCCGCCCGCGCGACCGCGTCGCCGGCGTCCTCCGCGAACTGTTCGAAGTTGTCGCGGAACATGCGCGCCAGGTCATGCGCCTTGCGGTCGTACGCGTCAGGATCGGCCCAGGTCGAGCGCGGGTCGAGCAGGCTGGCGTCGACACCCGGGACCGCTGTCGGGACATCGAAGCCGAACAGCTCGTCCGTCCGGTACTCCACGCCGTCGAGCTCGCCCGACAGCGCGGCCTTCAGCAGCGCGCGGGTCGCCTTGATCGGCATCCGCTCGCCCTCGCCGAAGGGCCCGCCCGTCCAGCCGGTGTTCACGAGCCAGACCGCGACATGCGGGTGTTGCTCGAGCTTCTCTCCGAGCATGTGCGCGTACACGGACGGGGGCTGCGGCAGGAACGGCGCGCCGAAGCACGCGGAGAACGTCGGCTGCGGCTCGGTCACGCCGATCTCGGTGCCGGCGAGCTTGGCCGTGAACCCGGACAGGAAGTAGAACATCGCCTGCTCGCGGTTCAGGCGCGCGATCGGCGGCAGGATTCCGAAGGCGTCCGCGGTCAGGAAGACGACGGCGCTCGGATGGCCGGCCCGCTTGGCCGGCAGCGCGTTCGAGATCTGCTCGAGCTTGTAGGCGCCGCGCGTGTTCTCCGTCTTCGAGTCGTCGTCGAGGTCGAGGACCCCCCGCTCGTCGACGACGACGTTCTCGAGCACCGTGCCCCAGCTGCGTGTCGTCTTGTAGATCTGCGGCTCGGCCTCCGGTGAGAGGCGGATGACCTTCGCGTAGCAGCCGCCCTCGATGTTGAAGATCCCCTCCTCGCCCCAGCCGTGCTCGTCGTCGCCGATCAGGTGGCGCTCGGGATCGGCCGAAAGCGTCGTCTTGCCGGTGCCGGAGAGCCCGAAGAAGACGGCCACGCGGCCCTCGTCGTCGACGTTCGCCGAGCAGTGCATCGGCATCACGCCGTCGAGTACGAGCCGGTCGTTCATCACCGTGAAGATGGACTTCTTGATCTCGCCGGCGTAGAACGTGCCGCCGATCAGCACCTCGAGGCGGCTCGGGTGCAGCACGACGAAGGTCCCGCTCCGGGTGCCGTCCTCCTCAGGATCCGCCTCGACGCCGGGCGCGTGGAGGACGACCGCCTCCGGCTCGTGCTCCGCCAGCTCCTCTTCCGTCGGGTCGATGAACAGCGTCTTCGCGAAGAGCGCGTGCCAGGGGCTGTGCGTGATCACGCGAAGCGGCAGCCGGTGCGCAGGATCGGCGCCGGCGAAGGCGTCGACGACGTAGAGCTCCTGGTCGGCGAGGTAGGAGGTGACCTTCTCGCGCAGGCCCTCGAACTGACTCTCGCCCAGGTCCTCGTTGACCTTCCCCCACCAGATGCGTGCCTCGGAATCCGGCTCACGAACCAGGTACTTGTCGTTCGGGGAGCGCCCGGTGTGCTCGCCGGTGTCGACCACGAGCGGGCCGCCCTCGGCCAGCCGGCCCTCGTTCCGGCGAAGCGTTTGGCTGTAGAGAAGCGCGACCGTCGGGTTGTAGTGGACGGTCCCGAGCGGCTCGATGCCGTGCTCGCTCAGATCGACTTCGCCGCGAACGTCCTCGATGATCGCCATTGGTCTCCTTGAGTTTCCCGGCTCGCAACCGGCCTCAAACGGGGCTGCTTATCGTATGGCAACGGCCGTTCGGCCGCCCGGGCGCGCGACGGGTAGGACCGGGAACCGGAACCCGTCGCGCGGGCATACTCGCGCGCATGCGGAAGGATGGCTCGCCGTCCCGGCTACCCGATGCCCTGGCCGCCGGCCGGCGTGAGCTCGCGCTCTATCTCGCGGCGGGAACCTCGTATATCGCCATAGGCGTCGCCTTCCCAGAGTTCCTCTTCACCTGGATCGTCGCGCTCGCCTACCTCCTCGTCTTCGTCGTCATCGTCCCAACGATCGTCGCCCGCATTCGACGACGGCGGGAGACCGGCGCGTGAGCTGGGCCGCGCACGACCTCGAGCCCTATGTGATCCAAAAGGAGCTGGGCAAGCGAGTCGCCTTCGTCCCGCTGCTCCTCGGCTCATACGCGCCGGACATGGCTTCGAAATGGTTCGTCTACGGCATCACGCCCTTCGGCGTCGACCTCAAGGCTGACAATCCGGCCCAGTTCCATCGCGGCTGGCCCGGGGTTGGCTTCACGCACTCGCTCGTCTTCGGCGTCGTGGTCGGCCTCCTCCTCTACGCGATCTGGCGCAACAAGGTCGTCGCATACAGCTTCGTCATCGGCCAGTGGGCTCACGCCATCACCGATACCGGAGACACCGTGGGCACGATGCTGCTGTTCCCATTCACCGACCACCTTTTCGCGGTCGGCGCGTGGGCCTACGCCGGACAGACGGGGCGTTACGTCGATGCGGGGGCGTACTTCAGTGGGCTCGGCTTCGTCTGGGATGGAGTCTTCGTCGTGTGGGGGATCCTCAGCTGGCGTGTGCTCACGCGCGGCTATTTCCGCACGACGGTCATGGCGGCGGATCCGTTCTGGCGCTGGGCGGGGCGATACCTGTCCGAGACGACGCTTGTCGCGCTCTACCGGGCGTCCTTCTTCTACGGCGTCGCCCGGTGGACCGCCTGGCTGATCTGGGCGCACGTCGTCAGGTCGTTCGCCTTCGACCTTCGCTGGGGCGGCCCCAGATGGGTGCCTCGGGTCTACGCCGATGAGCTGAACGCCGCCGCGGCCTGCAGTTGTCCGGGGTGTGGCTCGATGCGACCCCGACTCGGCTTCTACGGAGCGGTGGCGATTTGCGCCTGGGTGAAGGGCTTCAGCGGCTCGGCCGGATTCGATAGACCACGCCCCGCCCGTGGTCGGCGACGAGGAGGGCTCCGCGCGGGTCGACTGCGACTGCGAGCGGGTGGACGAAGCCGCTCGCGAACGTCGAGACCGCCGCACGACGGCCGGAGCGCAGAGTGACGCGCGTGAGCTTCCTCCCGTGGTTGCGCTCGAGGTACTCGCCCCACTCGGCGACGTAGAGCGCGCCGTTCCAGAACGCCATGCCGCCGGGCGCCGAGTGCGGCTCGAGGTAGGCGACCGGCGGCGTGACGCCACGGCAGCTGCCGCGGAGCCGCTTCAGCCGGTGGCTCGGCCAGCAGCGCGGCCAGCCGAAGTCGCGCCCCTGTCGGACCTCGACGATCGTCTCCGCCGGCTCGCTGTCACCGAGCTCGTCGCGCTCGTTGACGGATGCGTAGAGCCGCCCGCTCCGCGGCTCGACCGCGAGCCCGTACGGATTCCGGAGGCCACGGGCGAGGACCCGCAGCCCCGATCCGTCGGGGTTGACGGAAAGGATCGCCGCGCTCAGCCGGCTCCGCTCCGTGCAGACGTCGCAGGTCGAGCCGCTGCCGAGGTACAGGCGGCCCCGCCGGACGACGACGTTGTCCTGCTGGTGGCGCCCGTACGGGAGGTTCGCGAGGATCGCGCGCCGCTGCCCGCGGTTGACGCGCCACAGCGAGCCCTGCGCGGAGACGAAGAGGACGCCGCGGTGCCAGGCGAGGCCCAGCGGCGTCCTGAACCCGCGGAGGATGACCCGCCCACGCCGAGTCCTCGGATCGACGCGAACGACCGTGCCGCCCTCCTGCGTGATGTAGAGGACGCGACCTGGCCCGTACGCCATCGCCGTCGGCTTGTCGAGGCCGCGAACGTACGTCTCGACCCGGAATCCGGGCGGTACGCGCACGGCCTGCGACGCGCCGGCGGCGGCGGTCACACCGACGGCGAGCAGGACGGCGAGGCAGGACGCGACCTTCACGGGCGCGAATCCTGCCTGCATGGACACGACGGCGGCGATCGACCGTTTCCTGGCGAGCCCCGCGCTCTCGGACTCGACCCGGCGCGCGTACGGGTTCGACCTGGCCGAGTTCGGCTCCTGGCTGGACGCGCAGGGCGCGTCGGTCGACGACGTCGACGCGCGGCTGCTCGCCGCCTACGCCGCCGAGCTCGGGGCCTCGCGGTCGGGCCGCACACCCCGGCGCCTTGCGCCGGCGACGATCGGGCGGAAGCTGGCCGCGGTCCGCGCATTCCTCCGTTTCACGCTCGGGCCCGCCCGGGTGCCGGACGCCCGGCTCGCACCCCGGCGTCCTCGCCGCCTACCGGATGCCCCCAAGCCGGAGGAAGTCGACGCGGAGCTCGAGCGGTTCGCCGCGGACGATCCGCTCACGGTCCGGAACCGTGCCCTGATCGAGGTCGTCTACTCCGCCGGCCTGCGCAGCCGGGAAGCGGTCGATCTCGATCTCGCCGACGTCGAGTTCGACCAGGAAGCGCTGCGGGTGCGCGGCAAGGGCGGGAAGGAGCGCGTCGTCCCGCTCGGCGAGGAGGCGCACTACTGGGTCAAGCGCTGGCTCGAGGAGCGCCCCCACTTCGCCCGAGGCGCCCAAAACGCCCTGTTCCTGTCCGCCCGCGGGAACCGCCTGGACACGAGCACACTCAGAAGGCTCCTTCCGCACCCGCACCGCCTCAGGCACGCCTTCGCCACCCACCTCCTCGAGGGCGGCGCCGACCTGAGGACGATCCAGGAGCTCCTCGGCCACAGCTCGCTCTCCACGACGCAGGTCTACAGCCACGTCGACGCCAAGCGCCTCCGTCGCGTCTATGACCGATCGCACCCCAGATCCTGAGCTCGAGGGCTTTCTCGCCCTCTCGGCGGCTCGGCTCGCGCCGCGGACCGTCGAGGCCTACCGGCGAGACCTCCTGGCGCTCGCCGACTGGCTCGGACGCGGGCCGGCGTCCGTCACGACCGAGGAGCTCGAGCGCTACCTCGCCGAGCTGCGCGCCGCCGGGCTCTCGGGCGCGACGATCGCACGCCGGATCGCCTCGCTCCGCTCGTTCTTCCGCCACCTCGTCCTGATCGGCGCCGTCGACGCCAACCCGGCCGCCGAGCTCGAGCTTCCGCGCAGGACTCGCCGCCTCCCCCGAGCGCTCTCGCCCTCGGAGGCCGAGCGGCTGATCGATGCCGCGGCCGGAACCGCGCCGCGCTCGCTCCGCGATCAGGCGCTCGTCGAGCTCATGTACGGAGCCGGACTGCGCGTCAGCGAGGCGGTCGGACTCGACAAGGGCGGCGTCGACCTCGACCAGCGGCTCGTCCGGACGATCGGCAAGGGAGGGAAGGAGCGAGTCGTCCCCGTCGGCCGCCAGGCCGTCGACGCCCTCCGCCGTTACCTGGCGCGGGGACGGCCCCACCTCGACCGCCGCCACCGCCCGGAGCTCTTCCTCAACGCCCAGGGCGGGCCGCTGACGCGCGCCGGAGCCTTCCTGATCCTCCGCAAGCTCGCCGAGAAGGCCGGCCTGGAGCCCGAACGAGTCCACCCGCATCTCCTCCGCCACTCGTTCGCTACACACCTACTCGAGGGAGGCGCCGACCTACGAAGCGTTCAGGAAATGCTCGGACATGCCGATCTGGCTACCACCGAGCTGTACACCCACGTTACGGATCGGCGTCGCCGGGAAATGTACTTCCAGGCACACCCACACGCCCGACGAAAGACGAAATGATCGAGTTCACAAACGAAACAGCCCTCCTCCTCGCCTCGAGCACAACCGTGGGCGTCCTGATGATGAGGGCAGGCATCGAGAAGAAGATGCTCGAGTGGCGCAGGAACGAGCGAATCTGCGCCGGCTGCGGCAAGCCGCTCAGCCGCCCAGTCTGCACCTGCGCGTCGTAGGAAGGCTTGACGAAACGACGGCGGTGCCGCAGGGCCGCGCTGCTCGCCCCGAGGCGGCGTCCTCAGTCGCGCCCGTATTGCACTGATACGCACGCTCCCTGCGTCCTTGCCTCGGAACGACCATCACGCCCCTGCAGCGAGCGACGTTCCGCCAAACCCTCCTGCGCGTTAGCGCCGGCTCTTCTTCGTCAGCGCCCCGGCCGCACGCCTGGCCGTTTCACGAAGCTCGCGGTCGAGCTCGTCGTCGTCTGCGATCCCCTCCAGCATCACGATCGTGTCGCGGTGCGGCGAGCCGTTCTTCAGCACGAGCATCGCGAGCCGACGGACGGCGGCGTTTCCGTCGTGCGCCGCCAGTGAGTGCAGGAGCGAGCGGTCGGCGTTGACGTCGCCCGGGTGATCCCGGGAAAGGAGCTCGAGCGAGAGCAGCGCCGACCCGCGGCTGGCCGGGCTCTCGTCCTCGAGCCCCCGCCGGAGCAGCTCGAGCTTCTGACGGAACCGGAACTGACCGACGGAGCGGTAGGCGAGAGCGCGCTCGCGGAAGTCCTGGCTACGTGCGGCCGCCTCGATGTCCTCGCCCCACTTGGACCGAAGCTCGGCGAGCTCGCGCTCGGCGTTCTGCTCGGCGAGCGCCGCAGCCTCACTTGCGGCTGACGCGAGGTCAGACAGCGCTCAGTGACCGGGGCTCTGGGCCCACATAGCGATCCGCGGGCCGGAAAAGGCGGCCGGTCTTCTTCTGTTCCAGGATGTGCGCGGACCAACCCGCGACCCGTGAGCACGCGAACATCGCCGGCGTCAGGTCGGGCGGGACGTCGGCCGCGTCGAGCAGGACCGCCGAGTAGAACTCGACGTTCGTCGCGATCACGTAGTCCGGCTTCCGCTTGTGGAGCTCCGCCAGCGCGGCCTCCTCGAGCGCCTCCGCAACCTCCATCCGCGGCGAGCCGACCTCCTGCGCCACCCGCTTGAGGATCCGCGACCTCGGGTCCTCGGCCCGGTAGATCCGGTGTCCGAAGCCCATGAGCCTGCCATGCGTATCGAGGACGCTCTTCACGTAGCCCTCGGGATCTCCGGTGCGGCCCACCTCGTCCAGCATCGGCAGCACCCGCGCGGGAGCGCCCCCGTGCAGCGGCCCGCTCAGCGCACCGACCGCCGCCGACATCGCGGCGCCGCAATCGGCGCCGGTCGAGGCGACGACGCGCGCCGTGAAGGTTGACGCGTTCAGCCCGTGCTCGGCAGTGCAGATCCAGTACGTGTCGATCGCCTTGGCGTGGTCGGGGTTGGTCTCCCCGCGCCACCGGAGGAGGAACTTCTCGGCCGCGGTCTCGCCCTGCTCGACGACCTCGTCCGACGCGGGCTCACGTCCCTCGGCGACGGCGGCCGAACGCGCGACGATCCCCATCATCTGTGCGGAGATCCGGCCGAGATCCTCGCGGGCCTGGTCGTCATCGATGTCGACCAGCTTCCTCAGCCCCCAGACCGCGCTCATGTGCGCCACCTCCGCCTGGAGGTCGGCGGGCGCGTTCCCGGTGAGATTCGTCGGCTCGTACGGCTCGGGATCGGGCATCCTCGACTCGATGTCGCCGTCGACGAGGAGTCCCCAGATGTTCTCGTACGGGTAGCGGCCGACGAGCTCCTCGATGTCGTAGCCGCGGTACCGGAGCGCGCCGCCTTCCCTGTCGGGCGCGGCGATCGCGGTCTCGACCGCGACGACCCCTTCGAGACCTGGCTTGAAATCGTCCATCGGCCGGAGAATGTACCCCGAAGCGCAACTGCCGAATCGGTAGAGTCGCCGCCGCATGGCGCACCGCGTCACCTTGATCCCCGGCGACGGCATCGGCCCCGAGCTGACGGAGGCGACCCGCCGGGTCCTCGAGGCAAGCGGCGTCGAGTTCGACTGGGACGTCCAGTACGCCGGAGCCGACGTGATGGACGAGCACGGCGGGAACCCGCTTCCCGAGCACGTCCTCGACTCCATCCGCGAGAACGGCATCGCGCTCAAGGGCCCGATCACGACGCCGGTCGGCGGCGGCTTTCGCTCGGTCAACGTCACGCTCAGGAAGGTGCTCGACCTCTACGGGCAGGTGCGGCCGTGCAAGAGCTACGAGGGCGTCCGCTCGCGCTTCGACGACGTCGACCTCGTCGTCATCCGCGAGAACACCGAGGACCTCTACGCCGGCATCGAGTACGAGCAGGGCACCTCTGAGGCCGACGACCTGATCGCCTGGATCGAGGCGCACGGCGGGAAGCTGCGCCACGCCGACGCGGGCATCTCGATCAAGCCGCTGTCCGTCACCGGGACACGCCGGATCGTCCAGTTCGCCTTCGACCATGCGCGGCGGAACGGCCGGCGCAAGGTCACCGCCGTGCACAAGGCCAACATCATGAAGTTCACCGACGGCCTCTACCTGCGCGTGGCGCGCGAGGTCGCCGAGGAGAACACCGACATCGAGTTCGACGACCGGATCGTGGACAACATGTGCATGCAGCTCGTGCAGCGGCCGGAGGAGTACGACGTCCTCGTCTGCCCGAATCTCTACGGCGACATCGTCTCCGACCTCTGCGCCGGGATGATCGGCGGCCTGGGGATGGCTCCCGGCGGAAACTTCGGCGAGAGCGCCGCGATCTTCGAGCCCACCCACGGCTCGGCGCCCAAGTATGCGGGCCAGAACAAGGTCAACCCGATGGCGCAGATGCTCTCCGGCGTGATGATGCTCCGCTACCTCGAGGAGGACGATGCGGCCGAGCGCGTCGAGGACGCGATCGCCGACGTGATCCGCGAGGGCCGCAGCGTCACGTACGACATGAAGCCGACGCGGGACGACCCGACTGCGGTCGGGACGAGCGACGTCGCGGACGCGATCATCGAGAAGCTCGGAGTCCGCGTCTGATGGAGACCGGGCGCCACGAGTTCACGCCCGTGAAGGGCCGGCGCAAGGTCACGGTGGTCGGAGCCGGCAACGTCGGCGCCACCTGCGCGCAGGAGCTCGCGCGCGGCGACTACTGCGACGTGGCGCTCGTCGACATCAAGGAGGGGCTTGCCGAGGGCAAGGCGCTCGACATCAACCAGGCGGGCGCGGTGCTCGGGTACGAGCCGCAGGTGACCGGCTCGACGGAGTACGACATCACGGCGGGGTCCGACGTCGTCGTCATCACTGCCGGCGTCCCGAGAACGGGCGACATGAGCCGCGACGACCTGGTCGCGACGAACGAGAAGATCGTCGGCTCGGTCACGCAGGCCGTGATCGGGCAGTCACCGGACGCGATCCTGATCGTCGTCTCCAATCCCCTCGACGCCATGTGCCATGTCGCGAAGAACGTCTCAGGCTGGCCGAAGAGCCGGGTCTTCGGCATGGCCGGCATCCTCGACACCTCTCGGTTCGCGACCTTCATCTCGTGGGCCACGGGCGCCTCGGTCAAGGACGTGACCGCGATGGTCCTCGGAGGTCACGGCGACCAGATGGTCTCGGTCGTCTCTGCGACGACGGTCGGCGGCGTCCCGCTCCGGAAGCTCGCGCCCGAGACGGAGATCGAGCAGATGGTCGGGCGAACCGCGAAGGGCGGCGGGGAGCTCGTCGGGCTGCTCGGCACCTCGGCCTGGTATGCGCCCGGGGCGGCGGCCGCCCAGATGGTGGACTCGATCATGCTCGACGAGAAGCGCGTTCTTCCCTGCACCGCGTACCTCGAGGGCGAGTACGGGATCGAGGATCTCTACATGGGCGTGCCGGTGAAGCTCGGCGCAGAGGGCATCGAGGAGATCATCGTGCTCGAGCTCTCCGACGAGGAACAGGGGCAACTCCACGCCTCGGCGGAGGCCGTACGAGACGTTGTCAGCGTCCTGACCAGCTGAAAGACAGGAACAATGCGGACGCGCGAACGTCGCGCGACAGCATTGGCACACCTTTCTTCCAGAAGACGGCGCCCGCCGGGCAGGTCCCGAGGGGTACGCCCTCGCACCGGCCCCGGCAGGCCGGGCCTGGCGTCGAAGAGCACGGTCCGGCTCGTCCTCGCACCGTCGTCGCCCTGCCCGTCGTGCGGCCGCACGACGAAGACCGTGCAGGGCGTGTGCGCCGATTGCTGGGGCAGCAAGGGCGGGCGGCAGTTCTGGGTCCGGCGGCAACAAGGATCCAAACCGCTCCTCGAGGGGTTCCTGGGGCTCAGCAGGGCCTGGGTGATCGGTCTTAGCGCCCTCCTGGCCTCGATCCCGGCAGCGATCATCGTGGTGGGATGGATCTGGGGCTGAGCGGTCGGACGGCGATCGTTTGCGGCGCCTCGCAGGGCATGGGGCTCGCGATCGCCGAGGCGTTCGCCCGGGAGGGGATGAACGTCGCGATGTTCGCCCGGCGGCGGAAGGTGCTCGAGGGCGAGGCGGAGCGGCTCGGCGCGCTCGCCGTTCAGGGCGACGTCACGAACCCGCAGGACTGCGAGCGGCTCGTCCAGCGGGCGGTGGACGTGTTCGGCGGGGTCGACGTCCTCGTCAACAACAGCGGCGGCCCGCCTCGCACCGCCGCGCTCGAGGTCGACGACGAGTCGCTTGAGGCGGCTGTGGCGCTGCTGCTCCTCTCCGCCGTCCGGCTGACGAACCTCTGCCTCCCGCATCTCCGGCGAAGCCCGGCCGGCCGGGTCATCAACATCACGTCGAGCACGGTCAAGGAGCCCGCCGACAACCTCGCTCTCTCGAACGCGGTCCGGCCGGGAGTGGTCGGCTGGGCGAAGACGCTGTCGCGTGAGATCGGCCCCGAGGGGATCACCGTCAACACGATCGCCCCGGGCCGGATCGACACCGAGCGCCTCGCCGAGGTCTATCCGGACGGGCCGACGGAGGACGACCTCAAGGCGATTCCCCTGCGCCGGCTGGGCCGTCCGGACGAGATCGCGGCAACCGTGTGCTTCCTGGCGTCGGATGCGGCGTCGTACGTCACGGGCACCGTGATCCCGGTCGACGGCGGCCTGGTCCGGAGCCTCCAGTGAGGCGCCTTCCGTGGCCGGCCTGGCTGATCGGCGCCGGGATCGCTCTCCTCGCCGTCGCCGCCGTTCTCTACCTGGCGCCGTCCGACCGCTACATCTTCCTGCCGGACGACGCGCAGCCGCTCGAGCCGCGGGTGCACGTCGAGGGCGAGAAGGACGATGCGAACGGCGGGGGGATCCACTACGTCGCGGTGGACGTCCGCAAGGCCTCGCTGATCGAGAAGATGTTCCCCGGGCTGTACGAGGGAGCGACGCTCGAGCCCGTCACCAACGTGCTGTCCGAGGGCGAGGACGAGGGCGCTCACCGCCGGTGCGAGCTCTCGGCGATGGCCCGAAGCCAGGAGTACGCCACGGTCGTGGCGCTCCGGGCGCTGGACTACCGCGTCCCGACGAAGCGGCTCGGTGTTCAGGTCGAGGGGACGTTCCCGGGGTACCCGGCGTCGGGCAAGCTCCGCGGCTGCGACGAGATCCTCGCCGTCGACGGCAAGCCCGTTCGGCGATCCGCGGGCGTGACGGGCGCGCTCGCCCGGAAGGAGCCGAACGACGTCGTCAGGTTCACGATCGAGCGGGAGGGCAAGCGCCGGAACATCGTGCTCCGCGCCGCTGCCGATCCCCGCCGCCCCGGGCGCGCGTTCGTCGGCATCTCCGTCGCGGACGTGTACGACGTCGTGAAGCTCCCGGTGGACGTGAAGATCGATCTCGGGCAGGTCGGAGGCCCCTCGGCGGGCCTCGCGTTCGCGCTCGACCTCATGGAGGAGCTGGGTCAGGGAGTCGACCGCGGCTACCGCCTCGCCGCGACCGGGGAAATCTTCCTCGACGGCTCGATTGCCCGAGTGGGCGGCGTCAAGCAGAAAACCATCGGCGCGAGGCGTTCCGGCATGGATCTGTTCCTCGTCCCTGGGGAAAACGCGGCCGAGGCCCGCCGACATGCGAAAGGGCTCCGCATCGTGCCTGTGGACAGCTTTCAACAGGCGTTGCGAGCGCTGGCAACGCTGCCGCCGAAAACGTAAAACGCCCGGATTTCGGCCATTTTCGCCGTGTCCGGAAATTGCTGATTTTTTGTGAACGACCCCCTTGCAGAGCGGGCTCGAACGCCTCAAGATGCCCGCCCAGAGCGGCACCCTTTCTATCAGGAGTAAACGCGGCGATGAGCAAACGAGCCGAGGCAAGCTGCGACGACTGTTACTTCCGTAGGGCCGGGCTTTGCGCCCTCCCCCTGGACTCCCCCTGTCCAACGTTCCGACCAGCAAAGCCTCGAACCCTGCGGCCGCCGCAGCAGCCTCGGCTCGTGCCGCGTCCTGAGGACGCACTTAGCCCCGCCGCCGCCTGACGATATAGCGGCCTAGACTCGACCGATGGGTTTCCTCCGGCGCTCGGGCGACGAGCTCAACGAGTGGCAGCCTCGCCTCTGGCTGATCATCGTCGGTCTGTCCGCGATACTGCTCTACCTGCTCGCGTTCATCGTCATGAACGACAAGCAGATCCAGATCGAGTTCGTCTTCTTCACGGCGACGGTCTCGCTGATCTGGGCGATGGTGCTGATGGTTGGCATCGGCGTCCTAGGCGGCGTGCTGCTGTCGCAGCTCTACCGAAGGCGCCGCGGGAATGAGTCCGGCGAGCCGTCTGACCGCCTCCCGTAGCTGCTCGGGAGAGGCGAAGCTGTAGGCGAGCCGCGCCGCGCTTCGGCCGCCGCCGGCCCACGGGTAGAAATCCGGCCCGGCGACGAACGAGACGCCGACCTGCTCGGCAGCGTGGAGAAGGGCCCGTGCGTTGCTCCCCTGCGGGAGATCGAGCCAGAGGAAGTAACCGCCCTCCGGTCGGTTCCACCGTGCGCCCGTGTCGGCGAGCCGCTCTTCGAGGGCGCCGACCAGCGCATCGCGCCGGGTGTGGAGAAGCGAGCGCACCAGGTGGAGATTCCGCTCGAGATGCCCGCGGCGCAGAAACTCGTGGACCGTCGCCTGAGACAGGAGCGCCGGCGTGATGTACGTCGAGGCCGCGGTGGACTCGACCGCGCGTGCAAGCAGCTCGGGAAGCACCAGGTAGCCCACCCGAATGCCGGGTGCAACGGTCTTCGAGAACGAGGACGAGTACGCGATGCGCGCGCCGGCGTCCAGCTCGAACAGCGTCGGCGGCGCCTCGCCCTCGAAGCGGACCGCGCCGTACGGATCGTCCTCCAGGATCAGCAGGTCGTGCTGAGTCGCCAGCTCGACGAGCCTGCGCCGCCGCTCTGCCGAGAGCGTCCGACCGGTCGGGTTCTGGAATGTCGGGATCACGTAGAGGAACGCCGGCCTGCCGTCGCGACGGAGCTCCGTCTCGAGCGCGTCGACGTCGATGCCTTCGGCGTCACATGCGACCGGGACGACCTCGGCGCCGAGCGACCCGAGGATCCTCAGCGGCCGGTCGTAGGTCGGCGCCTCGACGAGAACGCGCTGGCCGCCTGCGGCGAGAACCTCCGCGAGCAGCGCGAAGCCCTGCAGCGATCCGTTGGTGAGCACGACACGCTCCTGCGCGACGCCGTGCTGCTCCGCGATCCAGCGTCGGAGCGGCCCGTAGCCGCCGGCCGCGCCATAGGAGAGGATCGTCGGCCCATCGTCCTTCAGCGCCGCACGGGCGCACTCCGCAAGCTCCTCGACCGGGATGCACTCGGGCGCCGGAACCCCGCGCGCGAGCGAGATCGTCTCCATGTCGCGACTCTAGGAACCGTGTCGGATGCCACGGGCCACGGGCCGCAAGCCAGGTCCGAGCCGGGCGCTTGGGGCCAAGTAACACTCTGTTACTTGGCCTTCCGGCCCTAGCGGCGAAGGACCGGCACACCGACACCCGAGAGGTGGTCGAGGAGGGCTTCGGGAGGCCGGACGCGGAAGGCAATCTCGGCCAGGACGGTCGCCGTAGACGGGCCGCGCCGAATCACACGTACCGCATGGACGAGCACACGGACGCGCTCGTAGCTCGGCCTGGGCAAGCCGAGTCGCTCAGCTTCGCGTCCCACTTGCCGGCAGGTTTCCGCGATCGGGACGTCGGTGCTATCCAAGCGGACGAGTGCCTCGAGGAGACGCGGCGAGATGCGGGGAGCAATGGTCGGCATCGAGCCAAACTCTGGCCACTCGAGGCGCACGAGTCTGTGACGACTCAGCGCCTCCTTTGCCAAGTAACACTGTGTTACAAGGCCTTCGAGGCGCTGAGGAACCGGGCCGCTTCGACCATCTCGACCGAGCCGTTCCAGGCGAGCGCATGGGCGAGGCCCCATCCCCTGGCCCGCTCTCGATCGAGGTCGAGCCGCTCGACGAGATAGTCGAGGCGCCGGAGCATCGCCCGGCGGCTGGTGGGCCTGCGGTCGCGAATCAACGAAGCGACGTCGAACTCGCGCTCCCCGACGAGCGGCTTGGCGTCGATCGCGAGCCAGCCGCGCTCGGAGAGGAGGACGTTGCCGCCGTGGAGGTCCTGGTGCATGAGCACCGACTCACGTTGCGTCGGGCCCGCCTCGCGAAGGAAGTCGACCGCCTCGTCGAGCAGCCGGCGCTCGTACGGCCGCCCGAGCGATTCCCAGTGCCGCGGGAGGAGCTCCACCCACTCAGCTGCCGCATCCTCGAGCCGCCGGAACGGCTCGCCGGCCCCGATCCAAAGCAGCTCGAGGACGCCTGCTGCGATCTCCGTCGCCTCCTCGTCGGGGACCGACCACAGCTGCGTCCCGGGCCGGAGCCGCTCGACGAGCAACGCGCGCCGCCCGTCGTCGCGTGCCAGCAGCCGCGCGGCGCCCCGCCCGTCCCACCGGAGGAGCGCCTCGGCCTCGTGCTCGGACTCCTCGTCCGGCAGGTTGATCTTGAGAAACGCGTCGCCGGCCGGCACGACGAGCGAATGGCCCGCGTCTACCGGCTCCCCGGGCGAGAGCGACCACTGCTCGACGCACTCCTCGACGAGACGAGGGAGCTCGGCGAGCCACTCCGGCCCGCCGGGGACATCCGCCATCGTCTCGACGAGATCGCGCGGAAGCGGTCAGGTCACCGCAACGACCTCGGCGGCGAGCTGCGCGACCTCCGTCGGCGTCGTGCCGACCCGGACGCCGCACGCCTCCAGCGCTTCCTTCTTGGCCTGGGCCGTGCCCGAGGTGCCCGAGATGATCGCGCCGGCGTGGCCCATCGTCTTGCCGGGCGGCGCGGTGAAGCCGGCGATGTACGCGACGACCGGCTTCGACATCTCGGCCTGGATGAACGCAGCCGCCTTCTCCTCCTCGGCGCCGCCGATCTCGCCGACCATGACGACGATCTCGGTCTCCTCGTCGGCCTCGAACTTCGTCAGCACGTCGATGAAACCGGACCCGACGACCGGGTCGCCGCCGATCCCGACGATCGTCGAGTTGCCGAGGCCGAGCTGCGTGATCTCGTGCCCGATCTGGTACGTGAGCGTGCCGGAGCGGCTGACGAGCCCGATCCGGCCCTCCCGGAAGATCTCCGCAGGGATGATCCCGACGTTCGCCTTGCCCGGCGAGAGCGCGCCCGGGCAGTTGGGGCCGAGCATCGTGATCCCCTTCGGCCGGATGTAGTTGTAGACGCGCAGCATCTCGTGGGCCGGTAGCCCCTCGGCGATGCAGATCACCGTCTCGACGCCCGCGTCGACCGCCTCGTAGACGGCGTCGGTCGCGAACCTCGCCGGGACGAAGACCATCGCCGTGTTCGCCCCCGCCTCGTCCACCGCCTCGGCGACCGTGTCGAAGACGGGGATGCCCTCGACCTCCTGGCCGCCCTTGCCCGGCGTGACCCCGGCGACCACCTGCGTCCCGTAGTCGCGATTCCGGACGCCGTGGAACGAGCCCTCGCGCCCCGTCAGCCCCTGGACGACGAGCCGCGTGTCGTTGTCGACGATGATCGCCATTACTTGCGACCCCTGATAGCGATGCGGTCGAGCGTGATCCAGCCGTCGACGATCCTGTCGCCGAGCAGCTCGCGCACGCGCTGGGCGTCCTCCTCACCGGTCCCGGCGCGCTCGAGCCAGGGCTCGACCTCGATCGGCTTGTCCAGGCGGCGCACCTCGTCCACCTGCAGGCCGGCGGACGCGAAGAAGCCGCGCCACTCGCCCTCCGACCAATTCCGCACGTGCGACGGGTCGCGGACGCGATCCGCCTCCTCCGCCGCGTCGTCCAGGAAGAGGTTGTCGACGACGATCACGCGGTCGCGACTCACCCGGGCCATCTCGGACACGGCCTTCGCGAGGTCGTCGAAGTGGTGTGCCGCAACGCGGCAGGCGACGACGTCGAAGCTGGCATCGGCGAAGGGCAGGTCCTCGCCGCGGCTGACGACGTCTGGCTGCATGCCGGGAGCGGAATCGACTGTCACCACCTCGATTCCCTCCTCGCGCAGCCGCCGCGCCACGTGGCCCCCGCCGGTCGCGACGTCGAGCGCCGTCCGCGCGCCCTCCGACCACTCGACGACGAGGTCGAGATCCTCGCCCTCGCGATGCGCCTCGCTCTCGCGGTACAGCTCCGCCCGCTCACTCCAGCTCACGCCGCCAGCTCCACGGCGCGCTTGGCGGCGTCGAGCATCGTCGGCTCGACGTGGAGATTCGAGACGGAAGCCTCGGTCAGGAGCTCCCGTCCCTCCTCCGCGTTCGTCCCGTCGAGTCGAACGACGATCGGATCCTCGATCGTCATCTGCTCGAGCGCCAGGAGGATGCCCCGCGCGACCTCGTCGCAGCGGGTGATCCCGCCGAAGATGTTGAAGAGAATCGACCTGACCTGCGGGTCGGCGCTGATGATCTCGAGCGCATCCACGACGCCCTGCGCGTCGCCGCCGCCGCCCAGGTCGCAGAAGTTCGCGGGCCGCCCGCCTGCGAGCGCCACGACGTCCAACGTGGACATGACCAGCCCGGCGCCGTTGCCGAGCACGCCGACCTCGCCGTCGAGCTTCACGTAGGTGACGTCCTTCTCGCGCGCCTTCCGCTCCTCGGGCGGGTAGGCCTCGAGGTCGCGCATCGCGGCGATGTCCGGGTGCTTGTGGAGGGCGTTCTCGTCAACCGTGAACTTGGAGTCGAGTGCCTTGACCTCTCCGTCCGGAGTCACGATCAGCGGGTTGATCTCGCAGAGCATCGCGTCGCACTCGATGAAGGTGGCGTACAGACGCTCCGCGATCTTCGCGATCTGCTTCTGCTCGCTCTCGTCCTCGATCCCGGCGCCGTAGATCAGGCGCCGCGCCTGGTAGGGCTGGAAGCCCTCGAGGGGATCGACGTGGAGTCGCGCCAGCGCCTCCGGCCGCTCCGCCGCAACCTCCTCGATGTCGATGCCGCCCTCCTTCGTGAAGATGTAGAGCGCCTTCTTCTCCCCGCGGTCGAAGGTCAGGGAGAGGTAGTACTCCCGCTCGATGTCCGACGCCGACTCGATCCAGAGCTTCCGGACGACGTGGCCGTTGATGTCCATCCCCAGGATGGCGCGTGCGTGCTCCTCGGCCTCCTCGGGCCCGTCCGCGAGCTTGATTCCACCGGCCTTGCCGCGGCCGCCCGTGAGAACCTGGGCCTTGACCACGACCTGCCCGCCGAGCTCCTTGGCGGCGTCGCGCGCCTCCTCCGGCGTGACGGCGAGACGCCCCTCGGAGACTGGGATGCCGAAGCGCTTGAACAGCTCCTTGCCCTGGTACTCGTAGAGATCCATGCGCGGTGCGCGAGTCTATCCGTGGATCGTTCTCGTAGCGCTCCTCGCCGGCTGCGGGTCGGATTCCGACGAACCGGTGCTGGCGCCGCCGGCAGAGCCGCGGACGATCGAGCTCGGGTGGGTCGAGAGGTTCCGCGCGGCGAGCTTTGTCTTCGAGGTCGAACGCCTCGTCCTAACCGAGGAAGGCTGGCGGCTCTCGATGTCCGTGACGAACGAGTCGCCGAGCCCCTACCGGCTCGGGAGGAAGAGCGTCGCGCTCGTCCTGCTCGAGACGATGTCGCGCAGAGAGCTTCGCGAGCTCACCGACGGTCTCGAGCGGCCGCCGCCGTCGATTCCACCCGACGTCGTGGCACCGGAGCCGCCGCCCGTCCTCGGCCCGGGCGCTTCCTGGTCGGCCGTACTCTCCGGCACGGTCGTGCTGCGCTCGGGATCGGTCGTCCGCGTGCTCTTCGGCCCCTTCTCGCGGGTCGGAGGTCGGAGCCGCGAAGCGATCGACGTTCTCTGGGTCACGGATCACGCTGTGCGGCTCTAGTGCCCTCCAGGGTGATGCTGCGCGCTTCCTGGGTCGCGAGCACCAAGCCAGAGGCCGCACTCGTCCGCAGGCAAGGCTTGCCAGCCTTGGCAAGGGCGAGGGTGGGCTCTGGCGCCGTGTGATCGCGGGCCAGGGGGCAGGCTTGCATTGCCCTGGTGGGCACTAAACTCGCGGCGACAGCCGTCGAGCTCTGGAGGAGACATGGACGAGAACCGCACCACGCTCACCGACGAGGAGATCCGGACGACGGTCGCCGGGGACATCCGGCAGCAGACCGCGGACGCCGACATGGACGACGTCGACACCGCCGACACCGACTCTGACGACTCGGACTCCGCCGACACCGACTCCGACGACACCGACCCGGACTCCGACGGCACCGACAGCTAGCACCGCAGTCCGCAGCGCTCTCGCGCGCTGCGTCGAGCCGCTCGGTGAGGAGCAGTTCCTCGCCGAGTACTGGGAGCGCAAGCCGCTTGTCGTCGAGCGGAACGAGCCGGGCCGCTACGACGACCTCCTGTCCGAGGAAGAGGTCGAGCGCATCGTCTGCTCGGGCGGCCTCCGTTTTCCCGGTTTCCGGCTGGTAAAGGCCGGCGAGCAGCTGTCCGTTCGCGAGTACACGACGGACATTCCCTGGCGCCCGACCGGGTTCTCGGGTGCCGTCGAGGTCGACCGAGTGCTCGCCGAGTGGGAGCGCGGCGCCACGATCGTCCTCCAGGGGCTCCACCTCAGCCGCCCGGAGCTCGGGGCGTTCTGCCGGGCGCTCGAGCGCGCACTCGGCCATCCGGCTCAGGTGAACGCCTACTACACGCCCCGCTCGGCGCAGGGGCTGCCCGTCCACCACGACACCCACGACGTGTTCGTGCTCCAGGTCTCCGGGGAGAAGCGCTGGCTCGTCTACGAGCCGAGGCTGGAGCTGCCGCTCCGCAACCAGAAGTACTCGCCGGACCTGGGCGAGCCCGGTCCGACGGTTCACGACCTCGTCCTCCGGCCGGGCGACATGCTCTACCTGCCGCGGGGCTGGCTCCACGAGGCGCTGACCTCGGACAGCGACTCGCTGCACCTGACGGTCGGCGTCAACGTCGTCACCTGGCTCGATGCGTTCAAGGCGGCTCTCGAGGAGTGCGGCGACGAGGTGGGCTTCAGGCGTTCGATCGAGACGGGCGATGCGGACGGGCTGGTGGAGCAGCTGCGGAGCCGGCTCGGGCGAGCCGACGTCGAGCGTCGAGCGGCGGAGAAGCTCGCGCGGACGCGGCGCCCCATCCGCGACGGTCAGCTCTCACAGCTCCGCGCGCTCGACGAGCTGGAGACGGACACCGAGCTCGAGCGCCGCGCGACGGCGTTGGTCAGGACCGTGGACCGGAACGGCTCGGTGGTGCTGGCCTTCGAGGGCAAGGAGCTCGTCTTTCCCGCGCACGCCGCTCAGGAGATTCGCGGCGCGCTCGAGCTCGACGAGCCCTTTGCGGCCTCGGAGCTGCCGGGAACGCTCGACGAGGACGGCCGGCTCGTGCTCGTCCGGCGTCTCGTGCGCGAGGGTCTGCTCCGGATCAGCGCGGCATAGCGACGAAGCGCCTCGGCCTTCGGGCCGCGTCTGCGCTGCAGGTGAGCTGAGTGAGGTCGCCCAGCTCGGCGGCAATCTCGACCGTTCGCGGACCGTCGTGCGTGGTGAAAGCGACCGTCCAGCGGTCGTCACCCGCGCGGTGGACGCTGCTGAGGGAGAGGTCGGCGAGGCCGGTCAGTCCCTCCTCGGCGCGAATACGTCTCTCTGCGGCCTGTACCGGGAACGGCCAGCACGATCGGCCGCGGTAGTGCTCCAAGACGATGCGCCCTGAGAAGTGATGGTCGAGCACGTCGGCGACGTCGTCCCGGTCGACCCGTCCGTAGTAGACGCCGAGCGGAAGCACGACGAGATTCCCGGCGAACCTGTCGCCGCCGACGTGCGTGCACTGCCAGGCGGAGCTCGCGTCCAGCTCCTCGCTCAGGGCGTCCCAGAGCGGGCGGCCGTAGCGCGCACAGCAACGATCGTGCTTTCCGTGGGTGCAGACGAGGAAGAGCGATTCGTCGACCGGCTCGGCGCTCTCGAACGGGTCGAGCCTGCGCAGCTCGTCGTGCTCGCGGATTTCGAGTCGCCCGAGACGCTCGCTGCCCTCGCGTGAGTCCGCGACGTAGACCGCGAAGGTCTCGTGGCGACGCCGGTCGGGCCGCCGGATCAGGAGCAGACGGGTTCTCGGCCGCGCGGCCGTGAGCTCGCCGAGGCGGGCCTTCACCTGGTCGGACAGGCCGCTTCCAGCCAGCGCATCGTGGCTCCAGAGCCCCCGGTACTCGACGAGGAGCCAGTGGTCGATCCGGCTGGCCGTCGCGCCCAGCGGCTCGTCGTTCTCGCGCGAGATCTCCGAGCAGAACGGCCGCGTTGGGCGTCCGTTACTCACTCTGCACGACGCAGATCACCTGACCGGTCCCCACCGCCTGGCCCGCCTCGACCGACAGCTCCGTCACCCGTCCCGCTCGATGCGCCGTGATCTCGTTCTCCATCTTCATGGCCTCGACGACGCAGAGAACCTGGCCCGCCTGCACCTCGTCGCCCTCGGCGACCTCGACGGCGAGAACCGTGCCCTGCATCGGGCTCACGACGGCATCGCGGGCGGCTCCGTGGTGGCCGCGCTCGGCGACCCGTTCACGGCGGCGGCGGACCAGCTCCGCGTGCGGAGGCTCCGGGAGGTGGAGCTTCAGCTCGTACCGGCGGCCGTCGAGCTCGGCCTGCACGCGCCGCTCGCGTGTTGCGGGGAGGCCGTCCGAGCCGCCGGCTACCGTAGTTGCCAAATGCGACAACTCATCCGCTCGTTCGGCAAGCTCCTCCGACTCCACGATGCCGTGGCACGTCTCCCCCTGCGCGAAGCAGGGGTGTTCCAGAAGCGCTCGGTGGAAGCCGAGCAGCGAGCTGACACCCTCGATCCGGTACTCCTCGAGCGCGCGGAGCATCCGTCGACGTGCGTGCTCGCGGTCGACGCCGTGGACGCAGAGCTTCGCGATCAGCGGATCGTAGAGACCGACGATCTCGCTCCCGGCCTCGACGCCCGAGTCGACACGGACGCCCGGCCCCGCCGGCTCCCGGTAGCCCGCGACCCTCCCGGGTGCCGGCAGGAAGCCGTTGGACGGATCCTCCGCGTTGATCCGGCACTCGATCGCGTGCCCGTGCAGGCGGACGTCTTCCTGGCGCAGCCATAGCGGCTTTCCCGCCGCGACCAAGACCTGCTCGCGAACGAGGTCGAGTCCCGTCACGAGCTCGGTCACCGTGTGCTCCACCTGGATCCGCGTGTTCATCTCGAGGAAGAAGTACTCGCCCTCACGGGAGAGGAGGCCCTCGATCGTCCCTGCGGAGCGGTAGCCCACGGCCCGGGCGGCGTCGACGGCGATCCCGCCGATTCGCTCGCGGAGCTCCTCCGAGACGGCGGGCGACGGCGTCTCCTCGACCAGCTTCTGATGCCGCCGCTGGATCGTGCAGTCCCGCTCGCCGAGGTGGATGACGTTGCCGTGGGCGTCGGCGAGCACCTGGACCTCGACGTGGCGCGGATCCTCGAGGTAGCGCTCGACGTACACAGCCGGGTCGGAGAAGTAGGCCTCGCCCTCGCGGCGGGCCGACTCGAACGCCCGCTCGACCTCGTCTGGCGAACTGACCACCTTGAGGCCCTTGCCGCCTCCTCCGGCAGACGCCTTGATGGCGATCGGCCAGCCGAGCTCGTTCCCGAGCGCGCGCACCTCGTCGGCGGTCGAGACCGGCTCGGTCGTGCCGGGGATGATCGGGACGCCCGCCGCCTCCATCCGCTCGCGAGCCGCGACCTTGGAGCCCATCAGCTCGATGGCCTCGGGTGGTGGACCGATCCAGACGAGCCCCGCGTCCTCCACGGCGCGCGCAAAGGTCGCGTTCTCGGCCAGGAACCCGTACCCGGGATGGATCGCCTCGGCGCCGGAACGGCGCGCCGCGTCGATCACACGCCCCTGGACGAGGTAGCTCTCGCCGGGCGGTCCCGGGCCGAGCAGATAGGCCTCGTCCGCGACCCGGACGTGCAGAGACGCGCGGTCCGCCTCCGAGTAGACGGCGACCGGCGAGATCCCGAGCTCCCGCAAGGTGCGGAAGATCCGAATCGCGATCTCGCCACGGTTGGCGACGAGCACTTTCGAGAAGCCGGCCACGACGCGCATATTCTGTCGGTATGGGCCCGGCCGACCAGCTGACGGTCGCCCGCATGGCAGCGGCGCCGATCATCGTCGCGCTCTTTGCGATCGACTTCGCAGGCCACGAGTACTGGGCGACCGCACTCTTCGCGGTCGCTATGGCCACCGACTGGTTCGACGGCTGGATCGCTCGCCGCAGCGGAAGCTCGTCGGCCATGGGCTCGCTGCTCGATCCGGTCGCCGACAAGATCCTCGTCCTCGCGGTGCTGATCGTCCTGGTCGGCGAGGGCGTCTTCGCCGGCTGGGTCGTCGCGGCGATCGTCGCGCGCGAGTTCCTCGTCTCCGGACTCAGGCTCGCGGCGCTCGAGCGAGGCGTCGTCCTCGAGGCCCGCGACCTCGGAAAGCTGAAAACGTGGACGCAGTCCGTTGCAGCGATCCTCGGCGGCTTCGCGGCGGGAGGCTCGATCGACGACTCGATCGCGTGGTGGGCCCTGATCGTCGCTCTCGTCGTGACCTGGGTCTCAGGGCTCGACTACGCCCGCGTCGCGCCAAGGCTCCTGCGCAGCCGGGCCCCCGCCTAGGTCGTCGAGACCCGCCCGCCACCAGGCGCTCGTGTAGCCCTCGCCCGCCAGCTCGTCCTCGGCCAGCGCCTGTTCGAGCGCCGCAAGCAGCGCCTGCCGCTCGGTCTCGTTCGCCGGCTCGGGTTGAACGCTCCAGGTCACGCCCCTCAGCCTAAAGCGATTCGGCCCGACCGACGATACGAATTGCGTGCGTCGACTGATTGCGGCCACCGTATGCGCGTGCCTTGCTCTGGGCGCTCCCACCGCCGTGCTCGCGGCGAAGCGCTCGTGGGCGCAGCCCGAGATCAAGCTCGTGACGGCCGCAGGCCTGATGGGCGGCGACGCCGCCCGCTTCCGACCGGATGCGCCGCTGACGAAGCGCGCGCTCAGCGATCTCGTCGGCGGACTCACCGAGACGCCGTCAGCGCCGCCGCCGAACCCCGCGACCCACGCGACGCTGGCCCAGCTCGACCAGACGCTCGTCCGCGGCCTCGAGCTCTCCGACGACGCCCGCCTCTTCTACCTCGGTGCCCGCGCCACCGGCGCGAAACCGCCCGCGCGCTTCGGCAGCGAGGTCGTCGCCCGGCTGATCGGATTGCGCAAGAACCACGAGGCGCCGAACGACGCCCTGGAGCTCCGACCCGAGGACGTCGCGACCAGAGCGGAGGCCGCGTACTCGGCTGCGCAGATCCTGCGCTTCTCCGGCTCGGAGGTCGAGTTCGTGGAGGAAGCGGCCGCCGAGTTCCAGCTCCCGGTCTACACGCCGTGGCAGCGGAGGATTCTCCAGACCGCCTACAACCTGATCGGCTATCCGTACGTGTGGGGCGGAACGTCCAGCGGTGCTCAGTCGCTCTTCGGCGTCTCCTCGCGCGGCGGCTTCGACTGCTCCGGCTTCGCCTGGCGCGTGTACAAGCTCCAGGCCTATCCCGGCGGAGGAACGCTGAACGCCACGCTGCGGGGACGCACCGCTGCGCAGATGGCAGGCGAGGTCCCGAAGGCGCGGCGGATCGCCTTCGCCAACCTCCAGCCCGGCGACCTGCTCTTCTTCGGCCCGGGTGGACGCCGCGCGAAGGCTGCGAGGGTCGACCACATGGGCATCTACGCCGGCAGCGGCTGGATGATCCACTCCTCCCGATACGGGGTCGCACTCGTCCAGGTGGACGGGTGGTTCGCGGAGCGGTTCGCCTGGGGCCGCCGCCCGCTCGCAGAAGCCGGCCTGACCTAGCCGAAAGGCTAGAAAGGCCCGCACAGGGCGAATAACCCGATCGGGTGATGGCAGCGGCCTTCCGGCAAGGAAGAATCGAGCCCGTTCTACGGAATGCGAAAGGGGAGCTGGATGCTCGAGTGGAAGGCACGCCTGCTGACCTTGCTGGTCGTATTCGTCCCTGCGGTCGGCGAATTCTTCAGCGGATACAACTGGAACTGGTAACGGCCGCCGGCCATGCGACGTCTGCCGCCGCGCGTCCTCCTTCTGATCGTGCCCGTCTGGGTCGCCGGGTCTGCCCTGGCGATCGCGGCGGCCGTGTCGTTCGCGTCGAAGCCGCACGACCTCGCGGATATCGCCGGCCCGCTCGCCTTCCTGCTCGCCTCGACGCTCGCCAGCCGCTACCCGGTGCCGATCGAAGGCGCGGAGAGCGGCGGGGTCACGCTCTCGTTCGTGTTCGGCACGAGCGGGATCATCCTCTTCGGGTGGGACGCCGGTGTGCTGATCGCGCTCGCCGCGCCCGCCATCGTTCAGCTGCTCGAGCACAGGCCGCTCGAGCGAGTCGCATATAACGCCTCGGTTTTCGCCGTCGCCGCAGGCGCAGCCGCGGTTCTCGTCGCCCTAGTCGACGGCTCGGGTACAGCCGTCGTCGTCGCTCAGGTCGTCATCTCGGCGACCACCCAGTACGTGATCAATCTCCTGCTCGTCTCGGGGGCCGTCGCCTCGGCGGCGCGCCGCCCGTTCGCCGAGCTCGCAGTTTCGTCTGCCAGGGCGACTGCGATTCCCTTCGCGCTCCAGGCCTCCGCCGCGCTGATGCTCGTCGTGCTGTGGCAGCGCTCGCCGATCCTGTCCGCGGCACTGGTCGGTCCGCTGCTCGCGATCGCGCTCTACCAGCGAACGGCGTACCAGGCCTTGCGTGCCATGCGCCTCGCGGAGACCGACCCGCTCACGGGCCTCGGCAACCATCGGAGCTTCCAGGAGCGGCTCCACCGGGAGCTTCTCCAGGCCGAGGCCGAGTCGGAGCCTTTCACGCTCTGCCTGCTCGACATCGACGACTTCAAGCGGATCAACGACCTGTACGGCCACCCGGTGGGAGATCGGGTCCTGGCGCTCGTCGGCGGCAGGCTCCGGCAGAACGGTGAGGCGTTCCGGCTCGGCGGCGACGAGTTCGCCCTGCTTCTCCCCGGTCTCACGGCCGACGAAGCCCTGTCCACAGCGTCCTCCGTGCTCACACGGATCGGAATCATGGAGCTCGACGAGGTCGGCTCCGTGACCGCCAGCGCGGGCGTCGCCGGCTTCCCGCTCCAGGCCTTCGACCGCGACGAGCTGATCCGGCTCGCCGACTCCGCTCTCTACTGGGCCAAGGAGCACGGCAAGAACCGCGTGCACGTCTACCGCCCGGACGTCGTCGAGCTGGCCGAGCTCCGCCGCCTCGCCCACGGCCCCGACCGCGCCGCCCGCTTCCGCGCCGCCGCCAGCCTCGCGAAGGCCGTGGACGCGCGGGACACCTACACGGGAAGCCACTCGGTGCGTGTTGCCGAGCTCGCCGCCTGGATTGCGTCGCGCCTCGGGCTCGACCAGGAGCTGATCGAGCTCACGCGGCTCGCGGGCAGCCTCCACGATCTTGGAAAGCTCGCGATCCCCGAGGAGATCCTGCGCAAGCCGGGCCCGCTCACGCCGCCCGAGCGCCTCGTCCTCGAACGCCATCCTCAGATCGGACACCGTCTGCTCGAGAGCCTCGGCGTCGACCCCGTTGCCGACTGGGTGCTTCACCACCATGAGCGCTGGGACGGCACCGGTTACCCGGACCGGCTCCGCGGCGAGGACATTCCGCTCGGCGCACGGATCGTCTTCGTCGCCGACGCCTACGACGCCATGACGTCCGACCGCGCCTACCGCGGGCGGCTGACGCCGCGCGAGGCAGTCGAGGAGCTCGAGCGCTGCGCAGGCACCCAGTTCGACCCCGAGATCGTCGAAGCCTTCGCGCGCGAGCTCGGAGACCGCGCACCCGCGATCGCCGCCGCCGCGAGCTAGATCCGTCATCACGACGACGACTGGGTTACTCGCCCAACAGGGTCGTCCTGGGCCTGTGGATCATTTGTTCCAGAATCGTCACTACTTCACCCTTGACGAAAATCGGTGTCCGACACCGCCGTTTCGACAGGGCTCGGGGAGGCGTGTCGTGCGCGTCCACGCCGCCGAGCAGCTTGCGTACGGGCAGAGTCCTAGAGCGGAATGTTCCCGTGCTTGCGCCGCGGGCGCGGCTCGCGCTTCGTAAGCGACGTCTCGAGCGCGTCGATGAGCACCGGACGCGTCCGCCGCGGCTCGATCACGTCGTCGACGTAGCCCCGCTCGGCGGCGACGTACGGGTTCGCGAACTGGTCGCGATAGTCCGCGATCAGCTCCTTGCGCCGCCCATCGGGGTCGTCTGACTCCTCGAGCTCCTTGCGGAAGACGATGTTGACGGCGCCCTCCGGCCCCATCACGGCCACTTCCGCCGTGGGCCAGGCGAAGTTGAAGTCGGCCCGGATGTGCTTCGAGCTCATGACGTCGTACGCCCCGCCGTAGGCCTTGCGCGTGATCACCGTCAGCTTCGGAACCGTCGCCTCGCAGTAGGCGTAGAGCAGCTTCGCGCCGTGGCGGATGATCCCGCGCCACTCCTGATCGGTTCCCGGCAGGAAGCCCGGGACGTCCACGAAGGTGACGAGCGGGACGTTGAACGCGTCGCAGGTGCGGACGAAGCGCGCCGCCTTCACGGAGGAGTCGATGTCGAGCACGCCGGCGATCGAGTGCGGCTGGTTGCCGACGACGCCCACCGGATAGCCGCCGAGCCGCGCGAACCCGCAGACGATGTTCTCCGCGAAACGCGCGTGAACCTCGAGGAACTCGCCGTCGTCGACCACGCGCCGCACGACGTCCTTCATGTCGTACGGCTTCGTGGGCTCGTTCGGAATCAGCGTGTCGAGCTCCGCGTCCTCCCGGTCGGCCGGATCCGTCGGCGGGAAGTACGGAGGCTGGTCGACGTTGTTCTGCGGCAGGAAGGAGAGCAGGTAACGCGCGTCCTCGAGGCAGCTCTCCTCGTCGGCGGCCGTGAAGTGCGCGACGCCGGACTTGGACGCGTGCGTCGCCGCGCCGCCGAGCTCCTCGAACGTGACTTCCTCCCCGGTCACCGTCTTCACCACGTCGGGGCCCGTGATGAACATGTACGAGCTGTCCTCGACCATGAGGACGAAGTCCGTCATCGCCGGCGAGTAGACGGCGCCGCCCGCCGTCGGGCCCATGACCAGCGAGATCTGCGGGATCACGCCGGACGCCTGCACGTTGCGCCAGAAGATCTCCGCGTAGCCGGCGAGCGAGACGACGCCCTCCTGGATCCGCGCGCCGCCCGAGTCGTTGATGCCGATCACCGGGCAGCCGAATTTCGCGGCCATGTCCATGACCTTGCAGATCTTCTCCGCGAAGGCCTCGGACAGCGAGCCGCCGAAAATCGTGAAGTCCTGCGAGAAGACGAAGACCTTGCGACCGAAGATCGTCCCGTGCCCGGTGACGACGGCGTCGCCGTAGGGCCGCCGATCCATCATCCCGAAGTAGGGGTTCCGATGGCGGACGTAGCGGTCGAGCTCGACGAAGGAGCCGGGGTCGACCAGCTTCTCGATCCGCTCGTGCGCGAGGAGCTTGCCCTGGCTTTTGTGCTTCTCGACGGCGCGCTCGGTTGCTTGGTGCGCAGCCTCTTCGCGCAGCTCGCGGAGCTGCTCGAGCTTCCCTTCCGTCGACTCGGTGCGATCGTCCGTCGCCGCCACGTGTGTGAGCCTAACTAGCATCGGGCTCATGCTCGACCGCTCGACGATCTGGCCCTACGTGGACGGCGAGCCCGGCGAGTTCTACTACCAGCGCTACGCACACCCGGCCGGCGCCGAGGCTGAGCGCAAGCTCGGCGAGCTCGAGGGCGGCCACGCGCTGCTCTTCCCATCCGGCTCGGGCGCGACGACCGCGCTGCTGCTCACCTTCCTCGCCCCGGGCAAGACGGTCGCGATCGCGCAGGACGCCTACTACGGCACGCCGACGCTCATGCGCGCTCTCGAGCCCTGGGGTCTTCGGTTCGTCGAGTTCGACCAGACCGGACCGCCCCCGAGGGCGCCGACCTCGTCTGGGTCGAGTCACCGTCGAATCCTCTCCTGACTCTCCCCGATCTGGACGCCGCCGTGGCCTACCCGGCTCCGGTCGTCGTCGATGCGACCGCGTCGACACCGATCTACCTGCGCCCGCTCGACCTTGGCGCCGACTTCTCGCTGCACAGCGCGACGAAGTTCCTCGGCGGGCACAACGACGTGCTGCTCGGCGCTGTCGTATGCCGCTCGGCCGACGACCGCGAGCGCCTCAAGGAGTTCCGGAATCGCTCGGGGATCGTGGCGGCGCCGGACGCCGCCTGGCTGCTCAGCCGCAGCCTCGAGACGCTCGAAGTCCGGATGGAGCGCCACACCACGAATGCGACCGAGATCGCGCGGCGGCTCGGCGAGCACCCGGCAGTCGAGCGCGTCCGCTATCCAGGCTTCGGCGGGCTGATGTCCTTCGACGTCGCCGGCGGCGGGGAAGCCGCACGCCGAGTCGAAACCTCGGTCCGAATGGTCAAGAACGCCACGAGCCTGGGCGGCGTGCGATCGGTCATGGAGACCCGCGCCCGCTGGGAGGGCGACCGAGTGCCGGAGAACCTCGTCCGGCTCAGCGTCGGTCTCGAGGATCGTCGACGAGATCTGGGCCGACCTCGAGCAGGCACTCGGCTAGCCCGGAATCGTCACGACCTGGTTCGCTGCGACGTTGCGGCGGCGGACCGTACGGCCGCCGGGCAGCCGGGCGACGAGCGACTCGACCCTCGCGGCCCGGCCGAGCCCGAAGTGCAGACGCGGGTCCTCCGACGAGAGGTAGCTGCTCCCGGCCTGCATCTCTCGCACCAGGCGTCTCCCGTCGGCGAGCTCGAGGGTCACCCGCGCGCCCGGCGAGAAGCGCTCGAAGCTGACGGCAAGCCAATTGCCACGGGAGCCCGAGTTCCGGAGCAGCGTCAGCCGGCCGGCGATCGCGCTGACAGCGACATCGACGTCTCCGTCGTTGTCGTAGTCCGCGGTGGCAAGACCCCGGCCGTTGACCCGGACCCCGCCGAGCACGCCGCTGCTGACGTCCAGAACCCTCGAGCCGCGGCTCTCGAGCACCTGGACTGGCTCGGCGTCCTGGGCCAGGTTCCGGACCGGGATCGCGCCGTTCGCCAGCACCACGTCCAGGTCGCCGTCGAGGTCGAGGTCGGACCACGACACGCCCCATCCGGCGAACCGCGTATCGAACGCAGGCGCGAAGGTCCGCCGTGCGTCGGTGAACCCTCCCGGGCGGCCCGCGAAGACTCCGTGCAGCTGCCGGTGTGAGTTCGTCACGAAGAGGTCCGGGCGCGAGTCGTGGTTGAAGTCGGCGGACGCGACGCCCATTCCCGCCTGGCGATCGGCGACGACCGCGTTGGCCGCGCGCTCCTCCAGCCGGAACCCAAGCGGCGTCGCGGCCGGGACGTTCTCGAGCAGGCGATTCGGCGTCGGTGTCATTCGCGACGTAGGCGTCGAGCCGCCCGTCGCCGTTGTAGTCCGTGAAGACCACGCCGAGCCCGTGGTCGACCTGCCTCGACTCGACGCCCGCCTGCGCCGCGACTTCGCGGAAGCGCGAGCGCCCGTTGGCGTCTGGGCCGAGGTTGACGTAGAGCCGGTCGCGGACGGGCAAGTAGTTGCTCGGGAAGCCTCCAGCCGAGCCCGGTACCTGGTTGTTCAGGTCGGCGTACCCCGCCACGTAGAGGTCGGGCCGGCCGTCGCCGTTGACGTCGCCGACCGCTGCGCCGCTGTGCCAGCCGAAGGTCGTGATCCCGGCCGCGCGCGCTCCCTCGACGAAGGTCCCGTCGCCGCGGTTCCAGAGCAGCGCGTCGTAGCCGGCGGCCGTGACGTAGAGGTCGGTGTGCCCGTCGCCGTTCAGGTCGGCGGCGACGCAGCCGTTCCCGCGCAGCGAGACGTTCGAGCCCGAGCCCCGACTGACGTCCACGAACTTCCCCCGCTCGTTGCGGAAGAGCGCGGCGCGCGGCGTGCCTCCGCGCTCCCGCCACCGCGCCACGTCGACCTCGATCGAGTACGAGTTCACGGCGTACAGGTCGAGCCAACCGTCGTTGTCGTAGTCGAGCCAGCAGAGACCGCCGCCCATGTAGGCGACCGGGTCGTTGGAGGTCTTGAAGCGGAAGGCGCCGTGGCGGAAGCGCAGCCCCGACTCCACAGCGACGTTCTCGAGCCGCAGGCCGGTCGCGGGCGCCGGCGCGGGCTCACCGGCCGGGGTGGCGAGCGCCGCCGGTGTCGGCCCGCGCGAGCCGACGATGAGATACCGGCCGTCGTCGAGGACGAGCTCGAGCGTCTGCCGGTACCGCGCGGGCCCGCCGCGGGCCTGCACGGTCGTTCCGCGGTACGTGACGAGCTCGACCGTTCCCTCGAGGTCGGCCACGACGAGCGGCGGGCCCTGCCCTTCGTCCCGCTCGAGCCTCACGGTCATGCGCTCGAGGTCGTACTCGGGGACGGGGACCGTCGCGCCGCCGGCGTCGATTCGGCCCCAGACGGAGGCCAGCCGTGCCCCGCTCGCCCCCACTTTCGCAAGGTCGTGATCGCGGCGTAGCACGGAATCGGCCTCGTTCCCGAGGTTCGCCACCACGTCACGTGCGATCTGCTCGGCGGTGCGGTCGTCGAGCTGCGTTGCCACTCCCTCGGAAGGCAGGACGGTGACAGCGGGGAGCGAGCGGGCCCCGACGACGCTCGCGGACGCCTCGTCGGGCCGCGCGGGGGTTCCGGCCAGCACGACGAGCACGACAAAGCCGACCACGCCGCCGGCCGCGAAGGTCCCGAGCCGCGCCGGGCTCGCCGGATAGCGCAACTGCACGCCCAGGGTGACGAGCAAGGGCCGGAGCGCACACACGATGAAGAGCGCACCGAGCACGGCGACCTTCGCCCAGAACTCCTCCGTCTGCGGCGCGATCAGGACGACGGCGAGCAATCCGATCCCGACCGCGTAGAGCCGCCGTCCCGGGCCCGTGCGAGGGATCGTCCGCGGGTCGGTGATCATGAAGAAGAGGAAGACGAGGATCTCCGGCGAGAAGACGAGCGCCCGCCAGAACTCCGAGCCGGTGATCGGGCCGAGATGCCAGCGCGCCGTCATCTCGTGGCCGCTCGCCGCCAACACCGCAAGGCCGCCGGCGAATGCGAGCCAGAAGCAGACGGCGATCTCCAGCAGCTTGAGCCGCGAGAGGATCGAGAGCCCGCCGACGGTGATGATCACGAGGGCGACCGCCAGCGCCGCGGACATCGGGCCCCACCAGAAGTCGAGCGGGTCCGCGCGCTCGGGGCCGAGCAACAGGAAGCAGAGGACGAGCCCGAAGTTCGACGGGTTGAAGACATGCGACCCCTGGAACTTGATGACGTACTTCGAGAGCAGCGAGATCGCCGCGGTGCCCGCGAAGATCCACCAGCCGTTCATGCTCCACCAGTCGCCGTGCTCCGTCCCCGGCACGCGAAGGATGAAGGCGACCCCGTTTCCGGTCAGGAGGGCGCTCGCCGGCCACATCAGCACGCGCTGCGTGCGGAAAGTGATGACGACCTCGAGGACGGCACACGTGAGGACCGAGATCAGGATCTGGGCGATCGACAGGCTGAAGTCGAACGACGTCTGCCCGAGGACCTGGAGCGAGATGATCACTGCGGCCAGGTGCAGCCGCGGATCGCGCACCGTCGGGAGGATCAGCGGGTACGCGGTGCCTCGGATCCGGACCACCGGCTTGCCTGCGTCGACGACGGCCGAAGCGCCCATCGCGTTCATGCTAGACCTGGGGCGGCAGCGATCCTATGGTTGTCACGACCGAAGGGAGGGAGCCGTGCCCCACATCGATCTGCCCGAAAATGTCCCTGGCATCCGGAGCGCGATGATGTTCCGGCCGGAGACGGCCGCGCCGCTCAGCCAGCTCGCCGAGGTGCTGCTCCGCGGCGACAACACGCTCAGCCGCGGCGAGCGCGAGCTGATCGCCGCCTACGTCTCGAACCTGAACGAGTGCACCTTCTGCCAGACCTCGCACAGCTGGTTCGCGGCGAAGCAGCTCGACAAAGGGATGGAGCTCGTCGACCAGGTGAAGCTCGACCCCGAGAGCGCGCCGATCAGCGACAAGCTGCGAGCGCTCCTCAGGATCGCGGCGAAGGTGCAGGCCGACGGGCGCACGGTGTCCTCCGAGGACGTCGAGGCGGCGCGACAGGAAGGCGCGACCGACGTCGAGATCCACGACACCGTCCTCATCGCCGCGGCGTTCTGCATGTACAACCGCTACGTCGACGGGCTCGCGACCTGGACGCCGACCGACCCGCAGATCTACGACGAGATGAGCGACCGCATCGTCGAGCAGGGGTACGTGCGCGTGCCGGGCGTGGCCGTCCCCACCTAGCGCACGCCTGCTAGAGCCGGAGGTCGGACTCGAACCGACGACCACCGCTGATTACAAATCAGCGCTCTACCAACTGAGCTACTCCGGCGCTCGGCACATGGTAGAGCACAGGAAGGGCGCCCGGCCGGCCGCGGGATCAGCCGGCCGAGCGCCTCCGGAGGCGCCGGCTAGCGAGCCGGCGGGATGAGCACGCCGTCGATGACGTGGATCGTGCCGTTCGTGGCGCTGATGTCCGTCTTCACGACGCGGGTCTTACGGTTGAGGTAGACGCGGCTGCCCTTGACGCCGATCCGGACCGACGCGCCGTTCAGCGTCTTGGCGCGCCGGAGCTTCACGACCTGCGCCGCCTTCACGTCGCCCTTCACCACGTGGTAGAGGAGGACGGCGCGGAGCTGGGCGCGGTTGCGCTGGAGCTTCCGGAGCGTCGCCTTCGGCACCTTCGCGAAGGCCTTGTCGGTCGGCGCGAAGACTGTCAGCTTCCCGGAGCCCGAGAGGGCCCCCGCGAGGCCGGCCCGCTTGGCCAGCGCGATCAAGGTGTTGAACTGACCGGCGGCGGACGCGGTCTGGACGATGTTCTTCTGCGGCGCGGCCTGCTCGGCCGTCGCCGAGGCGCCGCCGACGGCGGCCACCGAGGCGAGGGCAGCAGCGCCGAGCGCTGCGATGCCGATGCGGATACGACGATTGTTCATGCTGCATCTCCTTTGCGATCGAGGTTGACGACGGCCGGCGCGGCGCGGAGCGAGGGCTCCGCGGGCCGGCCGTCGAGGATGGCGCCATAGACCAGGAGGCCGAGGGCGCCGAGAACGAGCAGCGTCACCAGGACGCCGAACCCGAGTACGAGAACGGTCATCGTTCCGCCGTCCCCGGGCTGGCGAGCAAGCCGAGCGCGAGGAGCGACGGCACCCAGAGGCCGACGAAGATCGCCTCCTGCTCGTTCCCGGTGAACCACAGGCTGACCGAGAGAGCGAACGAGATCATTGCTGCGAGTCCGACGAGCCCGAGTGCGACGGTCGTCCTCATGGCCCTACGCCGCCGCCGTCCGGGTGTCGTGCCGCTCGCGCGAGACGAGGGCCGGAAGCCTCGTGGCCTGGTAGACCGCCGAGAGCCCCACGAGCCCGTAGATGATCCGGCTCACCGCGTTCGTCGTGCCGAACTCCTCGCCGACGATCTCGGCGACGAGGTCGAACTCCGCGATCGCGACGAGCCCCCAGTTGAGGCCTCCGACGACCACGAGGAGCCCGGTCAGAAAGTCGAGTGCCTTCATGTCTTCCTCCCTTCCTTGGTGTCCTACTTCTGTCCAAGGAATGTACAGAGTGGGCCGAAAGTTGTCAAGCGTCTGTACAATTTTCGTACAATGCGCAACATGACAACCACGGAGGGGTATCTCCGCATCGGGGAGCTGAGCCGCCGCACGGGCGTCGCGCCGGAGCTGCTGCGAGCGTGGGAGCGCCGGTACGGGCTCATCCGGCCCGCGCGGTCGGAAGGCGGCTTCAGGCTCTACTCGGACGCGGACGAGCAGCGCGTCGCGCTCATGCGCGCCCATCTGCGGAGCGGGCTCGCCGCGGCCGAGGCTGCTCGGCTCGCGATCGAGGGTGGCGGCGAGCGGGCAGCCGAGGTCGCGCCCGACGGCCGGCCCGAGCTCGGCGCCGGCGCGGAGCGGCTACGCGCAGCCCTGGACGGGTTCGAGGAGGCGGAGGCGCAGGCGGCGCTGGACGACCTGTTCGCCTCCTTCACCGTCGAGACAGTCCTCGACGCGGTCATCCTCCCCTACCTCGTCGATCTCGGCGAGCGCTGGTCGACCGGCGAGGCGACCGTCGCGCAGGAGCATTTCGCCAGCAACGTGATCCGCGGCCGGCTGCTTGGGATCGGACGCGGCTGGGACGCCGGCGAGGGCCCTCGAGCGGTCCTCGCATGCGCGCCCGGCGAGCTGCACGACCTCGGGTTGATCGCCTTTGCCCTCGTCCTGCACCGCCGGGGCTGGCGGATCACCTATCTCGGCCCCGACACCCCCGTCGAGAGCATCGTCGACACCGCTGAGCGCCTCTCGCCCGAGCTCGTCGTCGTCACCGCGACGACGAAGCGACGACTCACGCCGCTGGTCGAGCCGCTGGCGACGCTCGGGCGCAAGACGAAGGTCGCGCTTGCGGGCGCCGGCGCACGTGGAGGAGTGGCCGGAATCGGGACGCTCGACGCCGATCCCGTCAGCGCGGCCCTGAGCGTCTAGGAAAGTTTGGCGGAACGGCGCTTGGCGGCACAGCCGCTGTCTCGTCAAGCCCTCCTGCCGCTACTGCAGAACCTGGCGCGATTCCTGGTGCTGGAGGATCTTGCGCTTGACCCGCTGGAGGGCGTTGTCGATCGTCTTCGTGTCCACCTCGAGCCGGTCGGCCATCTCCTCGTAGGACGAGCCCTCGAGGTAGAGGCGCAGGGCGTCCGACTCGAGCTGCGAGAGCCCGGTTCCGAGGCAGAAGACGAGGCTCTGGAGCTCCTCGGTCGAGATCACGCAGACCGACGGCTCGTCGACGCCCGGGCCGGGGAGGGCGTCGCCGAGGGTGCAGTCGCCCTCCGACTCCTGGCCCGCCGGCGTCTGCGAGAACGAGACGTACGTGTTCAGCGGCGCGTGCTTGAAGCGCGTCGCGGTCTTGATCGCCGTGATGATCTGGCGCGTGATGCAGAGCTCGGCGAAGCTCCGGAACGACGTCTCCTTGTCCGAGCGGAAGTCCCGAACGGCCTTGTAGAGCCCGATCAGGCCCTCCTGGATCAGGTCTTCCGAATCGCCGCCGGCGAGGAAGTAGGAGCTCGCCTTCAGCCGGACGAAGCCGGTGTACCGCCGGATCAGGGTGTCCATCGCGCCCGTGTCGCCGTTCCGGGCCCGGATCACGAGCTGCAGGTCGGCAAGCTCCCGCTCCGCTCGCTGGGCCGAGTACGTTCGGGTGACTGGTCTGGCGGCCATGTCGTTCGGATCGGGTGATCCGAGGTCGGCTTGCTAGTGCCGAACCAGTCTCACCCTCAACTTGACCAGGAAAGTAGCACGGTCTTACGGACAATACAAGGATCTTGCACTGGTCCTGGTCCACCCGGACCCTTGCGCTGGACCCGAAACAACCGGTCCGAGATCAGCTGTCGGCGCGGCGGAGACGCTCGAGGGCTTCTCGGGTCTCCGGATCGACCTGGTCGCCGACTCGCGACGGCCGGTCCTCCCGGTGCTCGACGGCCTCGATCGTCGAGGCGAACTCCCGCGAGCTGATCTTCGCGACCTGCTGACCCGAGGTGCCCCTGATCGCCGCGTCCGACGAGACGAGGCACACACGCTCCCGATCGCGGTTCTCGGCCGCCAGCCGCTCGAGGAGCGCGTCCGCGTGTGGCGCGAAACGGACCTCGAGCGCGCCGTACCGCTGGTCGCCACCGACGCCGTCGAAGACGACGACTCCGCGCGCACCGCGGACGGCGACGAAGCTCGCCAGGACGTCGACGAGCTCCTGCCGCTCCTCGAACCCGGCCGCTCGGAGGACGTTGTAGCCGTCGAAGAGGTACAGGGTCGGTTCAGGCACTTCGCCTCCTCCTCGCCTCGTACACGAGCAGTGCGGCGGCGACGCTGACGTTGAGCGAGCCGACCTTGCCGAGCAGCGGAATCGACACGATCTGGTCGCACGCGCGTCGCACGAGCGGGCGCAGGCCCTTTCCCTCCGCGCCGAGGACGAATGCGGCGCCGCCCTCGCCGAAGTCCGCGTCCCAGAGGCCCACCTCCCCGTCGGCCGCCGCGCCCCAGACCCAGAGATCGGGCCCCTTCACCTCGTTCAGGTACCGAGCGAGGTTCGGGACGACCGCCACGGGCAAGTGCTCGACCGCGCCGGCCGAGGCGCGACAGACGGCGGGCGTCACCCGCGCGGCGCCGTGCGCGGGCACGACGACGCCGGTGGCGCCCGCGCCCTCCGCGCTCCGGATGACGGCGCCGAGGTTGTGCGGGTCGGTGACCTGGTCGAGGCAGACGAGCAGCGGGCTATCCGAGCCGGCGAGCTCGTGCGCGTCCGCGTAGCGGTATGGCCGGCAGCGGGCGAGGACTCCCTGGTGATCCCGATTCCCGAGAACCTCGGTGAGCTCGCGCTCGGGCTTGACCTGCACGCGCACGCCGTCCGTCTCGCGAAGCCAGGGCTCGGCGGTGAGTGCGCGGTCGGTCGCCCAGAGCTCGAGGACCTCGCGCGGCCCCCGCAGCGCCTCGCGCACGGCGTTCCGCCCGTAGACCTGCTCCGCGATCACTTGGGGACGAGCCGGAACCCGTCCGCGTCGTCGCGGACCACCCAGCCGGCGGTGTCGATCTCCCGGCGCAGCCTGTCGGCCTCCTCGAAGTCGCCGTCCGCACGCGCCGCCCGCCGCTGCTCGGCGAGCTCGACGATCTCGGCCGGCGCCTGCTCGCTGGCCGCGAGCGACTCCAGACCGAAGATCCCGAGCGCGCGACGCAGCAGGTCGTGGTCACGCCACTCGTGCATGATCGCCAGTGCCTCCGGCGTGTTGAAGTCGTCGTCGAGCGCACTCTGGAAGCGATCCCAGGCATCGGCCGGCGCGGGCTCCGAGGGGTTGCGGAAGACCTCGCGGAACCGATCGCCCCTGGCACCGGCTTGTCGCCGGGTCTTCTCGGAGAAGTCCATCGGCTTTCGCCAGTGCGCACCAAGGAACGCCAGCAGGATCGTCTCCGCGCCGTACTCGTCGATGGCGGCGCGCAGCGTGACGATGTTGCCGACCGACTTCGCCATCTTCTCGCCGGTGGCCTCGAGCATCCCGTTGTGCGTCCAGATCCGCGCGAAGTCGTGGCCGAGCGCCTTCGACTGGGCGAGCTCGTTCTCGTGGTGCGGGAAGACGAGGTCCAGGCCCCCGCCGTGGATCTCGAACACCGGCCCGAGGAGCTCTTCGGCCATCACGGAGCACTCGATGTGCCAGCCCGGCCGGCCACGACCCCACGGTGAGTCCCACGATGTGTCCTCGTCAGGCTTGTTCGCCTTCCAGAGTGCGAAGTCGCGCGGGTCCTCCTTCAACGGGTTCGGCTCCTGCTCCTCGACCTGGTCGGGGCGCTGCCCCGAGAGGCGGCCGTATTCGGGATCCTTCGCGACTCGGAAGTAGACGTCTCCGTCGACGGCGTATGCGTAGTCGCGCTCGATCAGCTGCTCGATGAAGGCGACGATCTCCGGCACGACCTCGGTCGCCTTCGGCAGGTGGTCGGGCATCCCCAGGCCCAGGTCGCCCGTGTCCTGCAGATACCACTCCGTCGCGTCTTCTGCCCGCTGGGCGCTCGCCCCGGGCGCGGCCTCGTAGATCTTGTCGTTGATGTCCGTGATGTTGTGGACGAGCGTGGCCTCGTACCCGCGCTCACGCAGCCAGTCCCGGAGCCAGACGCCGACGACGAACGGGCGGGCGTTCCCGACGTGGGCCCGGTCGTAGACGGTCGGGCCGCAGAAGTACATGCGCACCGGGCCCGGCGGATCCGGAAGCGGATCGAGCCTACGAGTGAGTGTGTTGTAGAGCCTGATCGACACGGCGCAGCGCCTCTTCCCTCGGGAGCGCGGCCAGTATCGCCGCTAGCTCGGGGCCCCTGTCGCGGCCCGTGAGGGCGAGGCGGAGAGCGCGCAGGTTTCCGCCTACCGCCTTCAGCTCGCGGACGATCGTTCGGGGCTCCTCGTCCACGAGCTCCTTGAACCGCTCGAGCGTCTCGGGCGCTTCGGTCGCGGTCGCCGCCGGCTCGTCCAGCACGTGCTGGGCGTAGTCGTGGGCCTCGCGGAGATCGCGGGCTCCGCGAGCGACGGGGACGGCGTCGGCGGGAATCGCGGCGCGCTCGGCGAGCTCTGCGTCGCTCATCGCCTCGATTGCCTCGACCGAGAGGCGTCGCAGGCGCGGGAGGTCGTAGTGGACGTCGTGCCGCGGAATCTCGAGCTCCTCGAGGTAGCGCCTGACGGCCTCCGCGGGGATGCCCAGCTCCCTCAGCGAAGCGACCGTCGCTCCCTCGGCCCGCTTGGAGAGCTTCTTGCCGTCCTCGCCCAGGATCAGCCCGTGGTGGACGTACTCCGGCGGCTTCGTGCCGAGCGCCTCGTGAAGCTGCCGGTGGAGAGCCTCGTTGGGGCGGTGGTCGTTCCCGCGGTAGACGTGGGTGATCCCGAACTCGGCGTCGTCGACCACGCTGGCCAGGTGGTACGTGGCCGTTCCGTCCTCGCGGAGGAGCGTCGTGCGGCCGAAGCGGTCTCCGCCGAGCCGCTCGGCCGCCGCGCGGTAGAGCTCCTGCCGCTGGCTCTGGCGCACGGGGCCCTCGTCCCAGCCGATTCCGAGCCATTCCAGGTCGCCGAGGATCTCCTCCTCCCCGGCCTCGACATTGCGGGCGGCGTCGGTGTCGTCGATCCGAAGCAGCATCCAGTCGCCCTCGCGCCGGTTGATCACCGCGCTGAGCACGTTGCCGACGTGGAGCGAGCCGGTGGGGCTGGGAGCGAAGCGGACGCGCTTCATCGCCAGATCTTGCCTTGTAACACTCTGTTACTAGACCTTCGGGCGCCCGCGGCTTCAAGTCCGAGAGGCGGCGAACGCCGCCTCTCGGACTTCGTAACAGACTGTTACTTGGTCGTCAGTCGTCGTGGTCGTGCCGGCCGACCTTGTCGAAGTAGTGCCTGTCGCGGTACCTCGCGATCTGCTGCCCGATGCGCGCGCCGTCCTCGTCGGCGTTCCGGAAGTGGATGCCGGACCAGATCCGTGCGCCGAGGATCTCTTCGACGGCGTCGGAGACGCGCGTGAAGCTACGCGTCCTCCCCGCGACGTTCGTGTCGCTCCAGGCGAGCCTGTCCGTGTGGAAGAACTGCTGGAGGGTCTTGCCGATCGAGCCGCTAAAGCCCAGGTGGCCCGACGGGTGCTCCGGGTACGGCGGGTTGGCGACGAGCGGCAGCCAGTTCTCATCGCGTTCCGTCCTGGGATTGTCGTCCATGTGCGCCTCTCGGATCGCGGTGATCGGCCGCCAGAACGAATAGTGGGCCTTCTCGTCCCAGACGGCGATGAAGGCATCCGCAGCGGTTAGATACAGCTCGCCGAAGAAGCGCGCATTGTCGACGAGCGACAGGCCCTTCGCAGCGGAGAGCGTGTTGAAGATCCGGTTCCACGTCCGCGGCGGGTTCTCCATCCAGTAGAGGGCCGCGGTCGTCTGGTCAGTCGTTCGAGGCCCGGTCATGGAGGCCGTGCCGAGCGTCTTGACCTCCTCGAACTCGCGCGCGTACTTGCGGCTTGTCAGCTCGTACGGGCCGCTCGAACGGAACTGTGACGCCCGCCTGATCAGGAACGGCTTCACGTCCTTGACCCACGCGTTCGGATCGTTTGCGAAGGGCGGCAGTGGAGGCCTCCAGACGCCTGGCGCCGTCCCTGTCAGGAACCCCGGCATCCCGAAGCGTCCGTCAGCAGTCCGCGCGGCGATCATCGCGGACGCAGCGGCCTCGCCCACGGCGATGCCGCGTGTCTTGGCCTGTCCGTTCGTAATCCCGGCGAGCGTGGCGTCGTAGAGCGCCCCGAGCACGGGCTGCTGAACCGGGACGATGCTGAGGAGCACCTTGTACGCCGCGGTCGCGGCCGCAGCGTCCTTCGAGTCCGTCGGCGTCGCGACGCGCGAGGTGAGCAGGTAGCCCTCGCGGCGGCCGTCGATCGCGTTCACCGCGTCGTAGACCGCACCCTGCACCATCGCCATGTGCAGCACGGACACGTTCGGCGGCTGCGCAGCGGTCACGTAGAGGGCGTTCGCTGCGTTCTGGTTCCACTGCGTGACCGTGTCTGCCGACGCCACCACCGGAGCAATGAGCGCCGCCAGGCCGACGAAGGCAGCGGCTACCGCATTTCTGAGCATCTGAATCGAACCTCCCGTTTCGTTTCCACAAGGCTGTTCGGACGGGGAGTTGGAGTCCATTCGTCATTCGTCGTATCTTTGGAGACCGTGTCGGCACTAGCGAGCACCGACGCAGAGCGCCTGCTCCGCTTCGTTTCCGAGGCGGAAGGGATCGGCGGCGACCAGCCGTTCACCGGCGACGTGCTCGTTGAGCTTGGCCGCCTCATCGAAGCCGACTGGGTCACGTACACCGAGGTCGACCACGTCCACCGGCTCTCGCTGATGTACGTGCCGCGCCCCGGCGACGAGGACGACGAGAGCGGAGATTTCGACGACCACGACTGGGTATTGATGAACGAGCACCCCGTGTGCCGGCAGTGGAGAAAGGATGGGAGATCCCGCGCCCTGCGGATGTCGGATGTGATCACGCAGCGCGACTTGCGCCAGAACCGCTTCTACGACCACTTCTTCAGGCCGTGGGGCATCAAGTACGAGCTGAAGGTTCGGCTCCCGTCTTCCCCGCCCTGGCATGCCCAGACGTTCATGTTCAACCGGACGGTCGGCCGAGACTTCACGCAGCGCGACCGACTCGTCCTCGAGCTCCTGACGCCACACCTAAGCCGACTGTGGCAGGCCGCAAGAGCCCGTCGCCTGCTCGCCTCCACATTGGAGGCGCTGGAGTGGGCCCCGGAAACGGAGTCGCGCGGAGTCGTCCTCCTTGGTCCCCGTCATGAGGTGGACTTCGCCTCGGCGCCGGCCCGTCGGCTCCTCGGTGCGTTCCTTCCACCGGCCACCGGCGGACAGCTGCCAACACCGCTCGTCGACTGGCTCGAATCTGAGACGGCCGAGCCGCTCGTCCGGAGTACGAAAACCGGTCGCATCACCGTCCGACGGACCGGCGAAGCGCTCTTGCTCGAGGAGGAGCACAGCGGCGTCGAGCTCACCGCGAGGGAGCGAGAGGTGCTGACCTGGGTAGCTCGAGGGAAGACGAATCCCCAGATCGCCGAACTGCTCTGGTTGGCTCCGAGCACCGTGCGCAAGCACCTCGAGAACGTCTACGCCAAGCTCGGCGTGAGCACGCGGACTGGCGCCGTCAGCCGCTTTCTCGGCCTGATCGACGCCGAAGCGTCCTGATGTCCCCCCTCGCCACCGGAGACGCTGAGCGGCTGCTTCGGTTCATCGCCGGGGCTGAGACCTCCACCGGCGATCAGCCGTGCACGCCGGAGCTGCTGGCCGAGCTCGGCACACTCGTGCGCGCCGACTGGGTCGGCTACTCGGAGCTCGACTGGCAGCTGCAAAGCCTCGCGTTCGCCGCCGAGCGCCCGGGCAATGAGCTCGATCCCGCGGTCGACCAGAGCATGGAGGCCCTCTTCTGGACGGAGTTCGCCGAGATCCACCCGATTCGCCGGGCGGCACTGAAAGGCTATGTCGGCGCGCTACGGGTCTCGGACTTCGGCGGCAGGCGCGTGCTCAGACGATCGCGCTTCTACAACGAGTGGATGCGATTGACCGCGTGCGAACACTCGCTCGACCTCACCGTCCGCTCGAAGCCGAACCGCACGCACACGTTCCATTTCGACAGAGCCGAAGGACGCGACTTCACCGAACGCGACCGGGCGGTCCTGGACGCGCTCGAGCCGCATCTGGCCAGACACGCAGCGACAGCTCGGTTGCGCCGTCGGCTCGCCGCTGCTCTCGAGGAGCTCGAACGGGCCAGTGCGCCGCTCGTCGTCCGTTCCCACGAGCTGACTCCGCGCGAGCAGGAAGTCCTCGCCTTGGTCGCGCAGGGAAAGACGAACTCTGAGATCGCGGAGCTCCTCTGGCTCGCGCCGAGCACAGTGCGCAAGCACCTGGAGAACGTTTACGCGAAACTCGGGGTCTCGACGAGGACCGCTGCGGTCGCGCAGGTCTTCGGCTACACCCAACCGCGCGACACGTAGAGGCGACGCCCCTCGGCGAGCGCGTCGCGCATCTGGCCGACGAGTTCTTCGTCGAGCCGCTTCACGTGGAAGCAGGACTTGCCCTTCAGCAGCTTCAGGAGCTCCGGCGCGAACAGCTTTTTCCGCTCGGGCTCGGCGTAGACGGGCATGTAGTAGAAGCCGACGAAGCTCTTCTGGACGATCAGGCCGGCGAAGTAGACCTCGTTCCTCGGCTTGCCCTCGATGACGACGTCGCGCTCGGACCACAGCTGGTAGTCGCGCTTGCCCTGAATGCCGCCCTCGCGCTCCACGAACGGCGGCGCGTGCTCAGCGAGGAGGGGTTGGAGCCGGTCGAAGATCGCATTGAGATCGTCCGGCATCGGTTCGAGATTACCCTTGCTTGCCAGTGGAAACCGAGCTTCTCGCCTGGCACGAAGCACATCGCGCCGACCTTCCCTGGAGGCGCCGCCGCGATCCGTACGCGGTGCTCGTCTCCGAGGTGATGCTCCAGCAGACGCAGGTGGCTCGCGTGGTCCCGCGGTTCGAGGCCTGGATGGAGCGGTGGCCGTCGGTCGAGGCGCTCGCGGCGGCCGGTCTGGACGACGTGATTCGCGCGTGGCAGGGGCTCGGCTACAACCGGCGGGCCGTCAGCCTGCATCGGGCAGCGCGTCTTGTGGTCGAGCGGGGTTGGCCGGACGACTTGACGGAGCTGCCCGGCGTTGGCCGCTACACAGCCCAGGCGATCCGCCGGTTCGCGTTCGGCGAGGACGTGCTGCCGCTCGAGACGAACGTGCTGCGGGTCATCGAGCGGACCGGCTCAGGGTTCAGCCCGGCTGCGGCCGAGGCGCTGATGGATCTCGGGCGCGAGATCTGCCTTGCCCGCGTCCCGCGGTGCGGGGTCTGTCCGCTCGCGGGCGGATGTCCTTCGCGCGGTCGCCGCTACGAGCCGCTGCGGAAGCAGTCGCGCTTCGAGGGCTCGTTCCGGCAGCGCCGGGCGGAGACCCTGTGGCGTGTCGCGGCAGGCGAGACCGCCGGTCTCGATCCGCGGGTCGTGGCGTCTCTGGAGCGCGACGGCCTGGTCGACGTGGACGCCGGAGTCGTCCGACTCCCGAGCGCGGTGGTGGGCCGATCGAGCAAGTGACAAGTTGTCACTTGGATCACCGCGGGGGTAGGTCGGGGAGAGTTCCGTAGAGGTAGTCAGCGATCGCCTCCGGCGGCCGGACGCGGAAGGCGACGTCGAGCGCAACCTGGAGCAGGCCGGTCTCGCTCTGCCGTAGCCGCCGTTCCTGGACGGTCTGCCGAACGAGCTCGTAGCTCGGACGCACCTTTCCAAGCCCTTCGGCAGCTGCTCCGACTCTTCGATTGATCTCCGCGATCGAGACCCGTCCGTTGTCGGCCGAGTCGAGCGCGCTGAGCAGCTCGCTCGAGAGTGGCGGCGCGTGGAATCGCACCCGAGGCATCGTGCCCGCGGAGATGTGACGCTTTCGTGACGGAGGCGCTCCAACTTGGGAGCAAGTGACAAGTTGTTACTTGGGCTCGGAGGCTCGGCTCAAGAGGGCCATGGCATGGGCGGCCAGGCCCTCGCCGCGGCCGGTGAAGCCGAGGCGGTCCGTCGTCGTCGCTCGCACGCTGATGCGCTCCGGCTCGACACGCATCGCCTCCGCGAGGCGCGCACTCATCTCCCCGCGGCGCTCTGCGATCCGCGGACGCTCGCCGATCAGCACGCAGTCGGCGTTGACGAGCTCGAAGCCGGCTTCTCGAACCTGCCCGTACGCACGGCGGAGTAGCAGCAGCGACGAGATGCCCTCGAACTCCTCCTCGCTCGAGGGAAAGAGCGTGCCGATGTCGCCGAGGTTCGCCGCGCCGAGCAGGGCGTCGATCAGTGAGTGGGTGACGACGTCACCGTCAGAATGGCCCGCGAGCCCTGGCTGGCCGGGGAACTCGACGCCGCCCAGGACGAGCTGCGCGCCCGGATCGAACGCGTGCGCGTCGATGCCGAGCCCGACCCTCATCCGAGCGGCTCCTGGCGCGCCGTGCGCCTTTCGAAGACGGTGACCGTGTCGTAGCCGGCGTCCCGCGCGTGCTCGATCGCCTGATCGAGGTCGCGACCAACGTTCTCCGGGATGTGAGCGTCCGAAGCGAGGGTGATACCCACTCCGCGCCGTCGGGCAGCCACGAGCAGCTCCCTTGTCGGGTAGAGCTTCTCGTGCGGTTTGTGAAGACCCGAGGTCGACACCTCGATGCAGACGCCGTCCAGGGAAGCGGCAACGCCGTCCCAGTCCCACTCGAGCTCGGGCCCGTACATCCGCACGACATCGGGGTGCGCGAGGCTGTCGAAGAGCCCACTGGTCGCGGCGGCGCCGAGCGCCTCGTAATAGCGGCGCCAGGCCTCCTCGACACCGACCTCGTCGATGAGGGTTGGTCGCCCGTCGATCCCGTGCCCGTCGAGGAAGTGGATGGACCCGAGGAGGTAGTCCCAGGGGTATGGCGAGAGCAACTCTCGAGTCTCGTCCTCTCGACCCGGGACGTAATCCACCTCGAGACCGAGCTTGACGGGCAGCCCCCGGCGCTTCGCCTCGACGATCGCATCGACGTATCGGTCGAGGTCGTGGCGGCAGCGCTCGAGGTGGTACGGGGCCGACCAGAGCACCTGCGTCTGCGTGAAGTAGTAGACGTGCTCGGTGAACCCGATCTCGTCCAGACCGCGCTCGAGCGCGTGCTCGGCGAAGCGCTCGACGCCCTCGACGCTGTGGTCGAGCGACTCGTCCGGCGCCCGAAGGTGCATGTGGTAGTCGACGATCACGCGTCGGCCAGCAGGCGCTCGACGAGCTCGAGATCCGCCCGCTCCGTGACCTTCACGAGTCGCGCGTCGCCGGGAACCGCCTTGATTCGCCCCCCACGGGCCTCGACGAGCGCGGAGCAGTCGGTCGCCTCCGAGCCGGCGCCCGCGGCATCGCGCAATGCGGTGGCGACGAAGGCCTGCGGCGTCTGTGCCACGACGATGCCGTCCCGGTCGAGCGTCTCCAGGATCTGGTCTCCGTCGACGCGCTTCACGGTGTCCTGGAGCGCGAGGACAGGGACCGCGCCGTCCCAGCCCTCGTTGAGCGCGGTCAGCAGCCGCTCGATCACCTCCTCGGGGACCAGCGGGCGCGCCGCATCGTGGACGAGGATCACGGCCGCCTCTTGGGAGACCGTCGCGAGCGCCGCCCGGACGGAAGCCGCACGCGTCTCGCCGCCGGTCACCGACTCGACCACCTTGCCGCAGCCGAGCTCCTCGGCCAGGAGGATGACGGGCTCCTCCCAGCCGGCCGGCGCGGCGACGACGATCGCGTCGATCCAGTCCGAGGCCTCGAGTCGCTCGAGGCTCTCGGCGAGCAGCGGGCGGTCGCGCAGGTTCGCGAAGGCCTTGGGCCGGTCCAGCCCGAGTCGCTCGCCGCGGCCCGCCGCGACGACGACGGCCCAGACGCTCACCTTCGCCGGGCCGAGGCTACGCGGCCGCGCCGGCCTTGGCGCGCGTCTTCTTCGTTCCGGTGTCGGAGACGAGGACGGCGTCGAGCCACTCGGCCGTCTCCTCTTCGTCCATGCCCTTGGCGTACATGAGCTCGCTGATCAGGATCTTCTTCGCCTTGACGAACATCTGCTTCTCGCCCGTCGAGAGACCCTTGTCGCGGTCCCGCAGGGACAGGTTCCGCACGACCTCGGCGAGCTCGAAGATGTCGCCGGTCTTCATCTTGTCGCGGTTGTGCTTGAAGCGACGGTTCCAGTTCTTCGGCATCGTCGTTCCGTTGCCGGTCAGCGCCTTGACGACTTCCTTGACCGTGTCCTCGTTGATCACCTTCCGGAGGCCGACAGCCTCGGCGTTCTCCGCAGGCACGTTGACCGTCATGTCGTTGTGAAGGATCTGAATCGTCAGGTATTCGCGCTTCTCGCCCAGTACTTCGCGGGCCTCTTTCTTCACAACGGTGCCTGCTCCGTGGTGCGGATACACCACCTTGTCGCCGACCTTGTACAACCCGACCTCCCGTGTCCGGAACGATTACGACAAAGCGCCGGCGGGAGACCAAACCGCCGGCAAGAGCGGTCAAGTATACCGGAGGAATCGCGAAAAAGCCAGATTTTCCAGGGATTTTATGCCCCGGACCGCAAAAGCCCTGCTAGCGGGCAGGTTCCGTCGCGGCCTCCTTCGCCGCCAGCCCGGCGCCGATGGCACGCCTGAGCGAATCGACGGCCCTCGCGTCGAGGCCACGTCGGCCCTTCGTGCCGGACGGCACGATCACCGTCCCGAGCCCGAGCTTCGCGCACTCCTCCAGCCGGCGCTCCGCCTGGGACGCAGGCCGCAGCCGACCGGTCAGGCCGATCTCGCCGAAGGCGGCCACGCCGGCGGGCACGGCTGATCCCCGGGCGGCCGACGCGATAGCGAGCGCGATGCCGAGGTCGGCCCCGGGCTCGTCGATGCGAACCCCGCCGGCGACGTTCACGAACACGTCCGCCTGCCCGAGAACGACGCCCGCGTGACGGGAGAGGACGGCGACGATCATGGCCAGACGCTTCGGATCGACGCCTGTCGCGACCCTTCGGGGCATGGCCAGGTCGGTCGGGGAGACGAGCGCCTGGATCTCGAGCAGGAGCGGCCGGGTCCCCTCGAGCGCGCACGCGACCGCCGAGCCGACCTCCTCCTCGCGGGCGCCGCCGAAGACCTGCGACGGATCCGGGACGCCCACGAGCCCGGCCCCGGTCATCTCGAAGATCCCGAGCTCGTTCGTCGAGCCGAACCGGTTCTTCGCCGCTCGGAGCACCCGATGCGCGTGATACCGATCGCCCTCGAACTGGAGCACGCAGTCGACCAGGTGCTCGAGCACGCGCGGCCCGGCCACCGCGCCGTCCTTGGTCACATGTCCGACCAGGAAGAGCGCGACCCCCGCCTCCTTGGCCACCCGCAGCAACCGAGCCGAAGCCTCCCGCACCTGAGAGACGGAGCCAGGCGCCGAGCCGATGTCCGGCGAGTAGAGCGTCTGCACGGAGTCGATGACGCAAACGGCCGGCCGCTCGCTCTCGAGAGTCGCGCAGATCGCATCGAGATCGGTCTCGGCGAGGATCTCGACGCCCTCGGCGCCGCCCAGCCGAGCGGCTCGGAGCTTGACCTGCGCCGGCGACTCCTCGCCGGTCACGAGCAGCGCGCGCCGCTCGCGCGAGATCGCCGCCAGGGACATGAGCAGCAGCGTCGACTTCCCCACCCCGGGCTCGCCGCCGACCAGCACCAGCGACGCCGGGACGAGCCCTCCGCCCAGGACGCGGTCGAGCTCGGCGACGCCCGTCGGGATCCGCTCCGCCTCCTCGACCTGGACGTCGACTAGGCGGAGCACCGGGCGGGGCGTGGCGCCCTTCGCCCGGGACGCCGCCGGAGGCGCCTCCTCGACGAGCGTTCCGAAGCTCCCGCAGCCGGGGCAGCGGCCGAGCCAGCGCCCGGTCGACCGACCGCACTCGCTGCAGGCGTACTTGAAGGCCGGTTGTGCCATCCCGCCGGCCACTCTACGGCGCGAAACGGACGGTCTTCGTGCCGACTCTGTGCCGATTTCAACCGGCTGGCTCAGCCCCCGAGGTCGGTCGCCGGAACGAGGCGAGCAGCAGGCCGCCGAGGATCATGGCGACGCCCGCCAGCTGGAGCGCCGAGGGGTTCTCGCCGAGCAGGACGGCCGCGAAGAGCACCGCGCAGACCGGCTGAAGGGTCAGGAGGACCGAGGTGACCGCCGCCGGCAGCCGCGGGAGCGAGATCGTGATCAGGAGCCAGCCGAACGCCTGTGAGGAGAGCGCCAGCACGAGCAGCCACAGGTGGGCCGAGAGCGGCGGCGTGAAGTCGAGCTCGCCCAGCGCCAGCCCAATCGGGATGACGAGCAGCGCGCAGGCGAGCGTCGCGTCGCAGAGCGGCCCGGCCACCCTGCGGAGGTCGCTCGACCCGTGGCGCAGCGCGAGCAGGAAACCGGTGTAGGCGACCCCGGTCATGAGCCCGAAGAGGACGCCGAGCTCGGGATCGTCGCCGTACGCCCCCTCCTCCAGGACGCCCGAGATGAGGACGACGCCGCCCATGGCGACCGGGATCGCGGCGGTCACCGCCCGCGAAGGACGCTCACGGTAGAGCAGCCAGGCGGCGAGACCGACGAGGAGCACTTGCGTGTTGCCGAGCACTGTCGCGAGCCCGGCGCCGACGTACTCGATCGACTGGTGCCAGATGACGAGGTCGACGGCCAGGAAGGCGCCGGCGAGCCAGGCCCAGCTGCGGGTCCGCCACGGTCGAGGCCCGACGCGACGATCCTCCCACCAGGCGAGCAGGAGGAGCGGCGGCACGGCGTACGCGCAGCGGAAGAAGGCGCCCGTGGAGGGCGAGACGTCGGCCAGGCGGTAGAGGATCGCCGAGAACGCGATCGCCACGGCACCGACGAGCGCCGCCGGCACGGGTCGGCCGAAGACGCGAGTCGGCACCGCCAAAAGCTACTCCCTGCCCCTCCAGGCAATACACGCCGGCCCCTGGCCCGCGATCACGCGGCGCCAGAGCCCACTTCCTGGAGGCGCAGGCTGCCAAGCTTCCCGCCGTGGAACGCGCGGACCGGCCGATCAACGTCGCCGACTACGAGCGCCTCGCCGAGGAGAAGCTCGACGCGGGGTCGTTCGGCTACTTCGCCGGCGGGGCGGGCGACGAGCACACGGTCCGGCACAACCGGGAGGCCTTCGACCGCTGGCGGCTCCGACCGCGGGTGCTCGTGGACGTCAGCTCGGTGACGACCGAGACGACCGTTCTCGGCGAGGAGGTCTCGCTGCCCGTCCTCGCCTCACCTGTCGCGCATCAGCGGGCGGCCCACCCGGACGGAGAGCTCGCCGTGGCGCGGGCGGCCGAGGCGGCCGGCACCGTGCTGAGCGTCTCGACCTTCACGATGGCCGCTCCGGCGGAGATCGCAGCCGCCGCGCCCGGTGTCCGCCGCTGGTACCAGCTCTACTGGCACCCCGATCGCGAGATCACGCGGTCGATCGTCGACCAGGCCCGCGAGGCCGGCTTCTCGGCCATCGTCTTCACGGTCGACCTGCCTCGGCTCGGACGGCGCGAGCGCGACATCCGGACGGGATTCAAGCTTCAGTCGGACTACCGGATGGGCGTCTACGGCTCGGCCGAGGCCGATCTCGGCGCCCTCACGCCGGCCGTCGCAGCCGAGCTGATCGATCCGCGGCTCACCTGGCGCGACCTGGAATGGCTCAGGGAGACGGCGAAGCTGCCCGTCATCGCCAAGGGGATCCTCACCGCCGAGGACGCCGAGCTCGCGGCGACCCACGGCTGCGACGCGGTCGTCGTGTCAAACCACGGCGGCCGCCAGCTCGACCGAGCCGTCGCCACGCTCGACGCGCTCCCGGAGATCGTCGAGGCGGTCGGGGACCGCGCGGAGGTGCTGATGGACGGCGGAGTCAGGCGCGGCGAGGACGTGGCGATCGCGCTCGCCCTCGGCGCAAAGGCCGTCATGGTCGGGCGACCGGTCATCTGGGGCCTCGCGGCCAACGGCGAGGAAGGCGTCCGGCACGTCTTCGAGCTCCTCCGCGCCGAGCTCGCGCTAGTGCTGGCGCTCCTCGGGTGCCCTTCACCGGCCGACCTCGGCCGGAGTCACGTCACTCGGGCCGGCTAGGGACTACTCGCTCGAGGTCTCGTCCGGCTCGTCGCCGCCCTCGGCCTTGGGCTCGTCGGCCGGGACGGTGACCTTCTCCGGCTCCGCGGGCGGCGCGCCCGGGATGACCGTGATTTCGACCTCGTCGTCGGTGTCCGGCTTGCGGTTGACGAGGATGGTCGAGCCGGGCTCGATGTTCCGGCCGAGGACGAAGTCGGCGAGCGGATCCTCGATGAACCGCTGGATCGCGCGGCGCAGCGGGCGGGCGCCCATCGTCGGGTCGTAGCCCTTCTCGACGAGCACCTCCTTCGCCTCGTCGGTGAGCTTGATCTCGGCGCCGTGCTCGCCCATCTGCTTCTCGAGCCGGTGCATCTGCAGGTCGACGATGCTGAGGATCTCGTCGCGCGCCAGCTTGTGGAAGACGATGACCTCGTCGATCCGGTTCAGGAGCTCGGGCCGGAAGATCTTCTTCAGCTCGCCCATGATCCTGTCCTTCATCTCCTCGTAGGAGAGGCCGGTGTCGTCGCCGAGGGTGAACCCGAGCGTCTGGTTCTTCGAGATCGTGGCGGCGCCGATGTTCGACGTCATGATCACGATCGTGTTCCGGAAGTCGACCTTGCGCCCCTGGGCGTCGGTCAGCTTCCCGTCCTCGAGGATCTGAAGCAGGATGTTGAAGACGTCCGGGTGCGCCTTCTCGATCTCGTCGAGCAGGACGACCGAGTACGGCTTGCGGCGCACGGCTTCTGTGAGCTGGCCGCCTTCGTCGTAGCCGATGTAGCCCGGGGGCGAGCCGACGAGCCGGGACACGGAGTGCTTCTCCATGTACTCCGACATGTCGACCTGGATCATCGCGTCCTCGTCGCCGAACAGGAACTCGGCGAGGGTGCGCGCCAGCTCGGTCTTGCCGACGCCTGACGGGCCCAGGAAGATGAACGAGCCGGTCGGGCGCTTCGGGTCCTTGATGCCGGCGCGCGCGCGGCGGATCGACTTGGAGACGGCGACGATGGCCTCCTCCTGGCCGATCACGCGCTTGTGGAGCTCGTCCTCCATGCGGATCAGCTTCTGGGTCTCGGCCTCGGTGAGCTTGAAGACCGGGATGCCCGTCCACATCGAGACGATGTCCGCGATCTCGTCCTCGCCGATCAGCGGCTTCTCGGCGGTCTCCTCGTTCCGCCAGTTCTCCTCGAGCTCGCGCTTCTTCTGCGTGAGCTTGCGCTCCTTGTCGCGGAGGGACGCGGCCTTCTCGAACTCCTGCGCCTCGATCGACGCTTCCTTCTCGGTGCGAACCTTGTCGATCTCCTCCTCGAGCTCGCGGTGCCGCGGCGGCGCGCTCATCGTCTTGATGCGCATGCGCGAGGCGGCCTCGTCGATGAGGTCGATCGCCTTGTCCGGCAGGTGGCGGTCCTGGATGTAGCGGTCGGCCAGGATCGCGGACGCGCGAAGGGCCTCGTCCGAGATCGTGCAGCGGTGGTGCGCCTCGTACCGGTCGCGCAGGCCGCGCAGGATCTCGACCGTGTCGTCCACGGACGGCTCGTCGACCCGGATCTGCTGGAAGCGGCGCTCGAGCGCGGCGTCGCGCTCCAGGTACTTCCGGTACTCGTCCAGCGTCGTGGCGCCGATCGTCTGGAGCTCGCCGCGGGCGAGCGCGGGCTTGAGGATCGACGCTGCGTCGATCGCGCCCTCGGCGGCGCCGGCGCCGACGAGGTTGTGGAGCTCGTCGATGAACAGGATGATGTCGCCGCGCTGGGTGATCTCCTTCATCACCTTCTTCAGGCGCTCCTCGAACTCACCTCGGTACTTCGACCCGGCGACGAGCGCCGCGAGGTCGAGGGTGTAGATCTGCTTGCCCTTCAGGAGCTCGGGCACCTGGTTCCCGGAGATGCGGGCGGCGAGACCCTCGACGACGGCCGTCTTGCCGACGCCCGGCTCGCCGATCAGGACCGGGTTGTTCTTCGTCCGGCGCGACAGGATCTGCATCACGCGCTCGATCTCGGTCTGACGGCCGACGACGGGGTCGAGCTTCGCCTCGGCGGCGAGCTTCGTCAGGTTGCGGCCGAACTGGTCGAGGAGCTTCGAGCTCTTCGCCTTCTCGCCGGCTGCGCCCCCGCCCTGCTGGCGCCGGCCGGGGCCGGAGAGCATGCGGATGATCTCGTTGCGGATCTTCTCGGCGTCGGCGTCGAAGTCGAGCAGGATGCGGGCGGCGACGCCCTCGTTCTCGCGGACGAGCCCGAGCAGGATGTGCTCGGTGCCGATGTAGTTGTGACCGAGGGAGAGCGCCTCGCGCAGCGCGAGCTCGAGAACCTTCTTCGCGCGCGGGGTGAACGGGATCTGGCCGGTCGTGACCTCGTCGCCCTGCCCGACGATGCGGGCGACCTGCGCGCGGACCTCCTCGACGGTGATGTCGAGCGACTCGAGGACGCGGGCCGCGAGCCCCTCCTCCTCGCGCAGCAGGCCGAGCAGGATGTGCTCGGTGCCGATGTAGTTGTGCTTCAGCGCGCGCGCTTCGTCCTGGGCCAGAACGACGACCTGACGAGCCCGTTCGGTGAACCGTTCAAACAACCTTCGAATCCCCCTTCCGCGACGTTGGCTCTGCGGGACCAGGACGGCCGACCGCAGGTCGAAGGTCCGCCCATGCTAGCTCAGTGATCGGAACCCACGTCGGGCGCGGCGGACGGTGCGGAAAGTCTTTACGGAGGTGTAACGGCATCTTCGTAAAGCCTTTCGGCCGAGCCCTCCGGATGGTTTAGCGGACCAGCTTGCGTCGGGCCTGCGACTAGGACGAAAAGTCCCGCTTACTCGACGGTTCTCGAGGACCGAAGGATCGAGACGACGGTCAGCAGCAGGATCTTGAAGTCGAGCCAGAGCGACCAGTTCTCGATGTAGTAGTTGTCCCACTCGACCCGGTCGGCGAGCGAGGTCTTGCCGCGGAGGCCGTTCACCTGGGCCCAGCCGGTGATGCCGGCCTTCACGCGGTGGCGGTCGCCGTACCGGTAGACGCTCTCCTCGAAGAGGCTGACGTAGTGGCTCCGCTCGGGGCGCGGGCCGACGATCGACATCTGCCCTGCGAGCACGTTCAGCAGCTGCGGGAGCTCGTCGATCGAGAGCCCCCGGAGGATCCGGCCCACGCGTGTCCGGCTGTCGCCTGCCTGTGTCGGCAAGGGCACGACCTTCGCGCCCTCGCCGTCGCCGCTGGAGAGCTGCTGTCGCGCCCAGTCCGCGTCGGCCTCGCCGCGATCCTCGGGACTCCCGCGCATCGTGCGGAACTTGAGCATCCCGAACTCCCGGCCGTCGAGCCCTACCCGGCGCTGGCGGAACAGGATCGGACGGCCGAGCGAGAGCCAGACGGCGAGCGTCGCGCCGATCAGGATCGGCGAGACGAGCAGCACGAGGAACGCAGCGAGCGCGCGGTCGGCCGCGTACTTGACCGCGAACTGGATGCCCTTCGGGTTCGGTGCGCGCGCAGCGACGAGCGGGATCCCGCCGAGGTAGTCGACGGTGAGCCGGCCCGTCACCCGCTCGAAGAGCCGCGGGATGAAGGCGACGCCGACGCCGAGCTCCTCGCAGCGCCGCATCATCCGGAGCAAGACCTCGTTCGGGGCCGTGGAGAAGGTGACGATCACCTGCTCGACGCCGTGCTCGGCGACGATGCGGTCGAGGTCCCAGCTCGACCCGAGGACCGGCAACCGGACGCCGTCCGCCTCCGCGTCGAGCGGCTCCTTGTCGATGAAGCCGATCGGCTTCAGCCCGAGCTCCGGCTGCTCGGTCAGTCGCTTCGCGGTAAGCCGGCCGATTCGGCCGGCGCCGACGATCAGCGTCGGGCGGAGCGCTTCCCCGTGGCGTCGCGCCTGGTTCCGCGACCAGTGGATCGCGACCCGGCCCGCGACGAGGTAGACGGTTGCGAACGCCCAGGGACGGATGGTCTGCTCCGAGAGGTCGACCGGCGTGCCGAAGAGCTCGCGTGCAGTCAGCACCGCCATGGCCGCGAGCGCGGTGACAGCGATCACGCCGCGGATGTCCTCGAGGATCTCGTGCCGGAGGCGCGGCCTGTACATCCCGCGGGCCGCGAAGATGGCGATCACGAGAACGGAGAAGACGGCGAGCCAGCCGGCCGGTGCGGCGTCCACGCCGGCAGCCTGCGAGCCGACGGACGAGGCGAGCGCAGCGACGACCAGCATCGTCGAGTCGAGCGAGAACCGGGCAAGAGCCCACGCCGACTCCGTTCGCAGTCGGAATCGCGACGCGAGCTGCTCACGACGCGTGAGCGCACGTGTGGCGCGGAGCGCCCTGGTCGGCGCTGTCGTGATCGTCGGTTCGATCAACCGTTCGCCGCCGAGGCTTGCCGCGGAGTCTCGGCGAGGCGTCGCCGCAGGCCTGCTCCGATCAGGAGCAGAGGTCCGCCGCCCGCAACCAGCAGGGCGACGTCGAGCACGGAGAAGGGCACGCGCCGGTCGGACCGCTCGGCTGCGCGCTGAATCTGCGCGCCTTCTGCCGGAACGGCGATCGGCTTGCGCGGTGTCGGCTGAAGCGTGTCGGTTCCGACCACCGGCGGCAGGTCGAACGCGCGCTCGATCTCGGCGCGCGAGTAGTTGCCGTCAAGCCGACCGTTGTCGACCAGGTCTCGATAGATCCTCTGTGGCGCCGCCGCAAACGCCGAGCCCGTCCCTCCAAAGCTCATCGCTGCAATCACGCCGACGGCTGCCAGCCGTCGGTAACCCGACATCAAGCCCTCCTTTGGCCGCGTGGCACACCCCCTAGGGTCGTCCCGACTCATCTTGGCTCCGATGTGACTTCTATTCAAGGTCGCTGGACACCCATACGCATATCTCTTTGAAGTCGTAGCACCCGAGCGGTGCCGACGGCATGACCAACTACCCTGGGCTCGGTGGCGGCAAACACGATGATCACGGGCGGGGAGGACTCCAAAGGGTCGCAGGGGGCCGAGCCGTTACTGGGTACGGCAAGGAGGGTCTACGCGTTAGACGATCTCTTGACGAGATCGGACGCCGAGATCTTCCATCCCGAAGAAAACCCTTACGTTTCGCTCACATCGACGGACTGACGGCGGGATGAGCGAGAGCACCGGGCCCGCCGGCGGCGAGAGACTCGCGGTCCGCCTCGCCACCAACTCGATCGTCCAGATCGGGGGCAGCGCCCTCGCTGCCGCGATCTCGTTCTTCACGTTCGTCGCGATGACGCGCGGGCTCGGCCCCGACGCCTACGGCGACTACGTCGCAGCGACGAGCTTCCTGTTCCTGCCGATCGTCCTCTCGGACCTCGGCCTGGCCACGACCGTGCTGCGAGACATCTCGGCCCGGCCCGAGAGCACGGAGGCGGTCATGCGCCGCTCGGTCCCGCTGCGCGCGGGCCTGTCGGCAGTCGCCGTGGCGGTGATGGTGCTGTTCGGCCTCGTCATCCCCTTCGGCGAGCAGACGAAGGTCGCGATCCTGATCTGGTCGGTCGGCGCCTGGGCGACGCTCATGAACGTCGCCGTGCTGCCCGTGCTCCAGGCGCAGCTGCGGATGCACTGGGCGGTCGTCGCGAACGTCATCGGCCGGACGGTCTCGCTCGTGCTGACCCTCGGCGCCCTCGAGGCCGATCTCGGCTTCACGGGCGTGGTGTGGGCGCAGGTGATCGGCGTCGTCGTCACCTTCCTCGTCGACCTGGCCGTGGTCGGCCGGCTCGTCCCGCTGCGACCGATCGTCGACGTCCCGTACTGGCGCACGCTCGTCCGGAGCTCGATCGTGATCGGACTGGCGATCGGCCTCGGCCAGGTCTTCTTCAAGGTCGACGGCGTCATCCTCGCCCTCGTGCGGCCGGCGGAGGAGGTCGGCTTCTACGGCGCGGCCTACAAGTTCCTCGAGGTCGCAGACCTGATCGTCGCGGCGATCGCGCTCTCGGTCTTCCCGATGCTCACCCACTACGTCGCGACCGGGAACCCGAACTTCCGACCGCTCGTCCAGCGCACGTTCGACATCCTCCTGGCCGCGGCGACGGCCGTCTCACTCGTGTTCCTGCTCTTCGCCGAGCAGCTGGTCGTCGTGTCGTCCGGGGAAGAGTTCGCGGCGGGCGCCGATGCCCTTCGCCTGCTCGCGCCCTACCCCGTGCTGTTCTTCGTGAACGCGCTGATGTGGCGCGTCCTCATCGCCGCCCAGCACGACCGGGTGCTCCTGAAGATCGCGGCCTCCGTGCTGACGCTGAACATCGCTCTGAACATCGCGCTCCTGCCGCCCTACGGGTTCCGGGCGGCCGCCGTGACCGCCGTCGTCTCCGAGATCGTGTCGATCACGGCGTCGGCGATCGTCCTCCGCCGCCGGGTCGGGTTCCTCCCGAGCGTCCGCTATGCGTGGGTGATCGGGCTGGCGACGCTGGCAATGGTGTCCGTGGCGCTCTTCCTTCCCGGGCCCTGGGGGCTCGCCGCCATCGCGGCGGTCGGCGCGTACGTGCTCGTCCTGCTCGTGCTCCCCGGCACGGTCCGCGAGGGGCTGGGACAGGTGAGGCGCGAGCTTCGCGACGAACCCGCAGCCGCTGAGCAAGTGGAAGCCCCTCCGCCGCCGCCCGTACACCGACCTGCCGGCGAGGTCGACCTCAGCGTGGTCATCCCGGCGCTGAACGCAGCGAGCACGATCGGCGACCAGCTCGAGTCGCTCGCCGAGCAGGACTGGACGGGATCGTGGGAGGTCATCGTCGTCGACAACGGCTCGACCGACGACACCGTCGCCGTCGTCGAGCGGTTCACCGACCGCCTCCCCCACCTTCGCGTCGTCTCCGCCAACGAGCGCAGCCGGATCCCGTACGCGCGCAACCGGGGGGTCGAGGTCGCGCGCGGCCGGCTGATCGCGTTCTGCGACGCCGACGACCAGGTGAGTCCCGGCTGGCTCTCGGCGATCGCATCGGGCCTGGAGCGATACGGCGCCGTCGCCACGCCGAGAGATCACGAACGGCTGAACGAGCGCTGGGTGCGCGAGAGCCGCGACCCGCCGACACCCGACGGGCTCCACCGGAACTGGTACCCGCCCTACCTGCCCCACACCGGCACCGGCGGGATGGGTGTGCGGCGTGAGCTGCACGAGGCGATCGGCGGCTTCGACGAGTCCTTCAGCTCGTGCGAGGACAACGACTACTGCTTCCGACTCCAGCTTCGAGGCGTCGAGCTCGGCCACGTCAACGGCGCCGTCTACCACTACCGATTCAAGGACGCCATCGGCGCGATCTTCCGGCAGGCGTACTGGTACTCCGAGCAGAACGCGCGGGTGCAGCGCATGTACCGGACGCCGGATGCGGAACGTCCGAGACGCTGGACGTGGCCGGTGAAGAACGTGCCGGCCCTGCTCAAGGCGCTGCCCGGAATCGTGCGAAAGGGGGGCCGCGCCCGGTTCGCGTGGATGCTCGGCTGGGAGCTGGGCCGCCTGCGCGGAAGCATCAGGCACCGTGTGTTCGCGCTCTGACCGTATCGTTCGAGCCCGATGATTTCGACTAGCGCTCGAGCAGCCAGTACCGCTCGATCGCCGGCAGGGACGACGGGTCGTCCAGACGCCCGCCCGGTGGGGAGATCAGCGCGACCTGGCTCGCGTAGTGCGCGATCCGGCGTGCCTTCACCTCGCGATCCACGGGCAGGACGAGCTCGGCGGCTCGGCGCCCGAGACGGGAGGCGGTTCGCGACGCCTCTCCCCCGGCTCCGCCGCCGAGGTCGTAGGGGTGCTCCTCGTACAGCAGCGGCGTCCAGCTTGCATCCTTCGCGAGGCCGTCCAGTGCGGCGTCGCGCACGAACAGGTGGTCCGGGTGCGGCCTGACGCGCGCCCGGCCGATCGCCCGGAGGAGCGCCCGGACCGGACGTGGTGCGCTCCAGCCCGCTCCGGCCGGCAGCGCAACGAGCCCGGCTGGATGCTCGGCCGCCCACGCCGAGACGGCCGCGCCGATCGCCGCCCGCTCGTCCCGGCCTCGGCCGCCCCCGTACTGCTCTTCGAGGAGCTTCAGGAACGCGAGCCGGTGACCGCCCGCCGAGAGCGCGGCGGTCTCCTCGGCGCGCCGGGTCTCGATCCCCTGCGCGGAGTCCGCGAAGCCGCAGAGCTCGTCCCAGTAGCCGGCGACCGGGGGGTCGGGTGCACCCGCGAACACCGTGATCACGTCGATCGGCGCCGGCAGCTCCAGCAGCGCCGAGCACGAGAGCGCGGCGTCGTCGAAGTGCGGCGCAAGGAGCAGGATCGCCGCATCGGAAAGACGGTCCCGTGAGGCCGCTACCGCCCACTCCTCTCGTCACCGTCGTGACGCCCTCCTACAACACGGGGCGCTTCATCGAGGAGACGCTCAAGAGCGTCCAGGATCAGGACTACGCGCGGCTCGAGCACATCGTCCTCGACTCGGGCTCGACGGACGAGACGCCCGGGATCCTCGCTCGGTATCCGTCCGTGCGCCTGATCTCGCCGGCCCCCGGCGGGATCACGGAGAAGGTCAACCACGGGTTCACGCTCGCCGAGGGCGAGATCCTCGCCTGGATCAACGCGGACGACTACTACCTCCCCGGCGCGGTCACCAAAGCCGTGGCCGCGCTCCGGGAGCATCCGGACGCAGGGCTCGTCTACTGCAACTACCTTCATGTCGACGAGCGCAGTGTCGAGATCGAGCGGGAGCGCAGCAAGCAGGCCGGGTTCCGGGAGCTGATCGAGGAGCGCAACTTCGTGCCGCACCAGACGGCGTTCTTCCGCCGCGAGGCGCTGGAGCGGGTCGGCGCGGTGAACACCCGCTACCCGCTCGTCCAGGACTGGGACCTCTGGATCCGGATCAGCAAGGAGTTCCCGATCGTCTACGTGGACGACTGGTGGGCGGCGTTCCGGGTCAGCACCGGGCAGCGCTCGGACGTCCACAAGTACGCGTTCTGGAGCCAGGGACGGAAGATGACACGCGAGCACGGCGCCCGGTTCTTCACGCCGCTCTTCTGGGACTACTGGCGCGGCAAGTTCGCGCGCGCGGCTCGGATGGTCGGGCGGGGTCAGTTCCGGACCTTCGGGTCGAAGCTGGCCGACTTCGTGCGCGGCTTCGGCCGTAGCTGAGTGCGCCTCGCGCTCGTCACGAACACGCTTCCCCCGGAGGGTGGCGGCGGCGCCGAGGCCTACGTCGCCGCTCTGGCGCGGGAGCTCGCCGAGCGGCACGACGTGCTCGTCCTCACCGGCGCTCAGTCGACGCTCGAAAGCGTCCAGACCCGTCGGCTCCCCGGACTTCCGCAGCTCCCGCACTCGGCGAACCCCGCCCGGAAGGCGGCCTGGCACGCGCGTGACCAGTGGCTCCCGGGCGTCCACCGCGCGACCCGGCGAGCTCTGGAGGAGTTCCGGCCTGACCTCGTGCACACGCACGCCGTGCAGGGTCTCTCGGCGGCCGTCTTCACGGCGATCCGGAGCCTCGGCGCGCGCCACGTCCACACCGCGCACGATCTGGGGCTCCTCTGCGCCCGCGTGACCATGACGCGGAACGGCGAGTTCTGCGGCGGCAGGTGCCTCACCTGCCGCGTCCAGCGGATCGTCCGGGCTCGCGCCGCAGCCTCCCGGCTCGACCTGCTGATCGCCCCGTCGGATCACGTCCGAAACCGGCACGTCGAGGCCGCGGTCGTTCCCCCCGGGCACGCGCGCACGATCCGTCAGGGGACCGACCCGGCGCCGGCTCTCCCTCGCCCCGTCGGCGATCTGCAGTCGCCGAGGCTCGGCTATATCGGGACGCTCTCGCGGATCAAGGGCGTCGCAACCCTGCTGGATGCGTTCGCCTCGGCGCCGCCGGACTGGAGGCTCACGATCGCCGGGGCCGGCGATCTCGAGCCGCTGGTACGCGAACGGGCCGCCCGGGACACGCGCATCAGGTTCGACGGCCGGGTCGACGGAGCCGGGAAGGAGTCGTTCTTCTCCGCCGTCGACGTGTTGGTGATCCCGAGCGAGTGGGAGGAGAACGCGCCGCTCGTGGCCGTGGAGGCCGCCGTGCGCGGTCTACCGGCGGTCGTGAGCGACCGTGGGGGGCTGCCGGAGACCGCCGAAGCCGAGGTCTTCGCGGCGCGCGACCCCCGCTCGCTCGCCGACGCCGTCCGCCGCCTGGTCGAGACCCCGGCGCTGCTCGCCGAGCGCAGCCGGCGTCTCGTCGAGCGACGTGAGGAGTTCCTGTGGGCGACGCACGTCGCCGAGCTCGAGCGGGTGCTGGCTCAGGTGGCGAGCGAGCGGTAGGCGTTCCACGCGGGCTTCCGCGTGAAGTCGTGCCGGAGCATCCCGTAGTAGTTGAACGAGTTGTCGGACGCGCCGTACGGACGCTTGTCGCGCTGCGTGTAGACGAAGAGCGGCCCGGCCCACGCGTACCCGTTCCAGGTCTCGTAGGCCTCGGTGATCTGGGCCGCCTGGCCGGACTCGGACATCGCGTGCGGTGCGCCGGAGGTCGGCGGCCCGAACTCCGTTCCCCAGATCTGCTTCGCGCCGTCGCCGTTCCCGGCCATGAGGCTGCGGATGCTGGGAGTCGTGCCCGCGAGCTGCCACCACGCGTTGTCCTGGTGCGCGAAGGACGGGTCGACCGTGTACGGGTGGTGGCTCCAGCCGTCGAAGTGGCCGCGCCCGCCGTTCGCGTAGACGGCCGAGAGGAAGCTCACCTCGTCGATCGAGGTGCCGTCGCTCGAGGCCGGCGACGTCGCTCCTGCGAGGACGTAGCTTCCCGGCTCCGCCGCCTTCATGCGGCCGTAGGCCTCTCGGATCAAGGCGGTGTAGTGGGCGGCATTCGGCTTCGGGGCCCAGAACATCGGGACGTTCGGCTCGTTCCAGAGCTCCCAGTGCGAGACGCGGCCGGCGAAGTGCCGGGCGGCGGCCACGGCGAAGGCGCCGAAGGCCTCTCGCCGATCGGCGTTGTCGGGGCCGAACTTGTCGGAGGTCCCTCCCGGCCGAGCCCAGGTCGGCGAGTAGGCGAGGTTGGCGAGGACGGTGAGCCCACGGGCGCGAGCCGCGTCGACGAGCGGGTCGTACTTCCCCCAGTTGAAGGAGGAGGGGCCGTGCCACTGGACGTCGCTCCACTTGATGTCGATGCGCACCCACCTGGCGCCCATGGCGGTCATCGCGTCGAGCTCGCGGTTGCGCGTCTCGGCGTCGAGGTACTCGGGGTTGTCGAAGGAGACGCCGAAGCCTCCCGAGCCGGAGGCCGGAGGCTGCGGCGAAGGCTGCGGCGAAGGTTGCGGAGACGGCTGCGGTGGCCGAGGCCGGGGCGGCCGCGGACGGGTGGGGCGCTTGGTGCGGTCTCGGAGCCGCCTGACGGTGTACCCACGCAGCGAGTTGACCTTGGACGCCGGCTTCGCGGCTGCGCGGCCGGGGTGGCGCGCAGCCTCGGCCGAGACCGCGGCCGTTGTCGCGAGCGCGATTGCCACGCACAGCGTGAGAAAGCCGGCGGCACGGCGACCTTGAAACCCGAGGACCCCCATCGTCTCCCGATCCATCGGAATCGCCGGGAGGCGGGTCACCCCTCGTCCGAGTGACTCAAACGGGTGATTCGCAAGCGTTGGCCGCCCTTCGGGCCAAGCGTCGGAAGGCACCCGCGCTAAGGTGTGGAACATCAGTGCGGTGACCGTTTTGCCCTGCCCAGCGCTTGACAGAAGCCGCTCGATGAGAGGAGAGCGTCGGTGACGCGCGGAGGCGCCGAAGCCATCAAGGCCGCACTACGGCGGTCGCTGCCCCTGATCGTCGGGCTCGTCCTGCTCGGCGCGATCGCGATGAACGTCTTCACTCAGCTGCGCGGGGCGCAGTACGAGGCGAACGCGCGCGTCCTCCTGACGTCGACGGAGGCCACGGCGCTCCTGACCGGCACACAGCCGGTGTTCGTCGATCCGGAGGAGGTCCGGGACACGGCCGTCGCGCTCGCGAAGGCGCCTGCGCTCTACGAGCGCGTGGAGCAGCGCACCAGGGGCAGGCTCGGCACGGCGAGCGAGCTCCAGGAGGCGACGTCGGTGAGCGACGAGGAGGAGAACGTCATCGCGTTCGCGACCTCGACGTCCGAGCCCACGCGGTCGCGCCAGATCGTGAATGCCGTCTCGAGCGAGTATCTCCGCTGGCGCTCCGAGATCGCCGGCGAGCAGGTGCAGCGGGCGGTCCGGGCGCTCCGCCAGCGCGTCGCCCGCGAGCCGGCCGGGTCTCAGAGCCGGCGCGACCTCCAGCAGCGCCTGAACGAGCTCGAGATCCTGGCCAACGTTCCGAGCCCGAACGCCGTCATCGTCGAGCGGGCGACGGGTGCGGCCAAGACCAGCCCCGCGCCTGTTCGGGACACGCTGCTCGGCGCCATCATCGGGCTGATGCTGGCGCTGCTCCTCGTCGGCATCCGCGAGGCGCTGGACACGAAGATCCGCTCGGAAGAGGATGTCGAGGAGCTGCTCGACACGCCGGTGCTCGCGACGGTCCAGAGCCTCCCGCGGCGCACGCGTCTCGTCATGTTCGGCCGGAACGAGGAGCTCTTCGGCGACGCCTACGGCCTGCTCGCCGCCAACCTCGTCTCGAGCGAGAGAAGCACCGACGGTCCCCGGCTGATCGCCGTGACGAGCGCGATCGCGAACGAGGGCAAGACGACGACGGTGGCCAACCTCGCCGTCGCCCTCGCCCGGCGCGGCGCCAACGTCGTCCTCGCAGATTTCGACGTGCGGAAGCCCTCGGTCGCCGAGGTGTTCCGGATCCCGAACGGCTCCCCGGGAGTGGCGCAGCTCGTCTCCGGTGAGGCAGCCGTTCCGGACGTGCTCTGGAACGTCTCCCTGAACGGACGGACGCCCGAGGTCGCGACGTTCGGCCGGAACGGCGCGGACGCCGACCGCGGGATGGACGGGTCGCTGCGGGTAGTCCCGGCCGGGGCGCTGATCCGGTCCGGATCGATCGCGCAATCGCCCCGGATCGCGGGCGTGCTCGCCGAGCTCGGCGCGAGGGCCGGGGCCGACGTGGTCATGATCGACACGCCGCCGGCGCTCGTGACCGTGGAGATGGCCGAGCTCTCGCGGAACGTCGACCAGGTGATCGTCGTCGTCCGGCAGGGTCGCGTGTCCCGGCGAAGCCTGCGGGCCCTCGCGAGGCAGACCCAGTCCTGGCGCGCGAAGATCGCCGGTGCAGTCCTCACGGACGCTCCCACCGAGGAGCGTCACTCGTACTACTACCGCGCGAGCTAGTGCACCGCCTGACGTCGCTCCCGCTCGCCGGGGACGCGATCCTCGTAGCGACGGGCGCGCTGCTGACGCTCGTCCTCGTTCAGGCGACGGTGACGATGGGGCCGACCCTGCCGGTCGGCGGGCTCTTCGCGCTCACCGCGTTCATCCTGGTCGTGATCGCGTTCGTCGCGATCCCGCACATCGCGATCGCGGGCCTGATCCCGATCTTCGCGCTCCTGCCGATGGTGAAGACCCTGTGGATCCCGACCGCCGGCCCGCTCAAGGAGGTCGTGGCGGTCGCGGCGTTCGCCGCTGTCGCGCTCCTGACGATCGAGCGGCACAGGATGCGAGATACGGCGCCGATCGACCTCGTCGTGACCGCGTGCGTCTTCGCGCTGTTCGTGCTCTATGTCGTCAACATCGGCGGGGGCTTCAAGCGCGAGTCGTACGAGATCGCGTGGTTCCACGGCGTGCGGCTCATCGCCGAGCCCCTGCTGCTGCTGCTCGTGGGGCTCAGCATCCAGAACCCGCGAAAGGTCTTCCAGTGGTCGATGGCGTCGCTCGTGGCGACCTCGGTCGGCGTGGCGCTCTACGGGATCGCACAGCAGGTGATCGGGCCGTCCGGCCTCGCCGCCCTCGGCTACACGTGGGACGTCCAGATCCAGGTGATCGGAACCCAGCTCCGGAGTTTCGGGACGCTCGACGACCCGTTCCTCTACGCGGCCTTCCTGTCGTTCGGCCTCTGCGCGGTCCTGTTCTGGATGCGCCGCGGAGCCCTTGCCCTGCTCGCGGGCGGCATTCTCACCATCGGTATCGCCTGCGGCCTCGTCCGGACCTCCGCGCTGATCGTCGTCGCCCTGTTCGGTCTCTGGCTCGTGACGAAGCGCCTTCCGGCGCCGGCCATCTTCGTCCTCGCGGCGGCGATCCTCGGCACCATCGTCATCTTCGTCTCGTCCACGTCGGGGACCGAGTCCAGAACCGTCCAGTCCGGAAACATGTACCTGACGCTCAACGGCCGGACCGACGCCTGGCAGGTCGCTCTCGGCAATCCGATCGACTGGCCGTTCGGCCTGGGCGTCGGCGAGGTCGGGACGGCCGCTGAGCGCGCGACGTTCGAGCTCAGCAGAACGGGCGAAGAGGCACGGAAATCGCGCGTCGAGGCCGTCGACTCCGGCTACTTCGCCACGATCGCCGACGTGGGCTTCGTCGGGCTGGGAATCCTCCTCGTGCTCCTCTTCCGGCTGCTCGCAGCGGCCTGGGGCGCTGCCAGGCTCGGGCTCGCCTCGGGCCGGGTTGCGATCGGGCTCCTCGCAGTGCTGATGCTCGACGCCGTCACGCGCTCGTCCTTCCAGGGCTTTCCCACGGCGTTCGTCGGCCTGCTGCTCGTCGGCGTCGCGCTCGCAGCCGCCGCCGCCGAGCGCAAAGAGCTCGAAGAGAAGGACGAGCTCCGACCGGCCGTATGACCGGCCCGCTCTCGGTCTGCCTCGTCGGGCTCGTCGCCGGCGGGTCGTCCGGCGTCGCCCGCTACACGAGCACCCTCGCCGCCGGCCTCGACCGGGTCGCCGGCGAGTTTCCGGGGCTCGATCTCACGTACCTGACGAACCCGACCGGCGTCGGCTCCACGAAGCTCGAGCGGATCGAGACGCGCGTCGTGGGCTTCGGAGGCCGGCGCGCCTCGCGCGGGCCGCTCCGCCTGGCGGTCGAGCACGTGCTCGCGCGGCGCGCCCGCGGCGATCTCCTCTACTTCTTCGACACGAGCGGACCCGTCCTCGCCCGGTCCCGGCCGTTCGTCGCCACCGCGCACGACGCGACCGTCGCCCACGGCTTCAACCCGGCGCGCGGCGGCTACAAGCTTCGCCTGTACCCCTGGGCCCTGAAGCGTGCGCGGGCCGTCGTCGCCGTCTCCGGATTCGCCCGGGACGAGGTCGTACGGCACTTCGGCGCCGACCCCGAGCGGATCCACGTGATCCATTCCGGGCCCGGCCTTTCCTCGGTCGACGGCACGGCTCCGCCGGCGCCGGACGAAGCTGAGGGACCGTTCCTCCTCTACGTGGGGAACCTGGCGGCGAACAAGAACCTGCCGTTCCTCGTCCGCGCGTTCGGCGCCTCCTCCACGCCGGCCAGGCTCGTCCTCGCCGGCCGTCCCGGCGAAGGGTTCTCCGAGCTCGAGTCCGAGCTCGAAGCCAACCCGAGACGCTCGGACGTGGAGCTGCGCACGGATGCGTCGGACACCGAGGTGGAGAGCCTCTACCGCTCCGCGACGGCGCTCGTGCTCCCTTCGGTCTACGAGGGGTTCGGCTTCACGCCGCTCGAGGCGATGAGCCGCGACTGCCCGGTCGTCGCCAGCGACATCCCGGCGCTGCGGGAGGTCTCGGGCGACGGCGCGCTCCTCGTCCCGCTGGACGAGGACGCATGGGCGCGGGCACTGGAGCGCGTGACCGCCGACGAGAGCCTCCGAGCCGAACTCCGCGAGCGCGGACGGGCGACGGTCGGCCGGTACTCCTGGGACGACACCGCCCGGGCGGTCTGCCGACTGCTCGGCGAGGTCGGCGCTAGCCTCCGGACCCGATGATCGACACCCACTGCCACCTCCTCCCGGGCCTCGACGACGGCCCGCGCAGGGTCCGCCACGCGCTCGAGCTGGCGCGTGAGCTCACGTCTGTCGGCGTCAGCTCCGTCCTCTGCACCCCGCACTACACCCGTGCGTGGCCCACGCCGCACGAGGCCGCCCTCAACGCGCACGCCGAGCTGCGGCGAGCGCTCGACGAGACCGGGATCGAGCTCGAGACGACCGTCGCCGCCGAGGTGGGCACGGCCTTCGCCGTCACCGCCTCACTCGAGGACCTGGCGGAGAGGAGCGTCGGCCGCTACGTGATCGTGGAGGTGTACGCGGACACGCCGGCGCCGTTCGTGGGGACCGTCGTCGACCGGCTGGCGGAGGCGAACCTGCTCCCGGTCTTCGCGCACCCCGAGCTCGCCCGCTCGTTGGAGCGCCATCCGGAGATCCTCGACGACGCCCGCGCCCGGGGCGCGCTCGTGCAGGTGCTGGCGCCCGGGATCGTGGGTTTCTGGGGCCCGGAGGTCGGCGCGAACGCGTGGGACCTGCTCGAGGCCGATCGCGTGGATCTCGTCGCAAGCGACGCCCACGGCCCCCGCCGCCCGGCGCGGCACCTGGCGCGCGCGGCGGAGCTGATCGCGGAGCGGCTCGGTACGGCAGCTCTCCAGGATCTGACCGAGCGGCGGCCCGCCGAGCTGATCGCCGGCCGGGAGGCGGTCTCCGCATGAGCGTCAGCGACCGAATGCGGGAGAGCTGGGACCGTCGGGCGCGGCGAGACGCCTTCTACTACGTCGAGACGGCGCACTGGGACGGCGACGTCGAGGCGTTCTTCGCCCTCGGCGAGGAGCGTACGCGCGAGCTCGTCGACCCAGTCCTCGCCAGGCTCGCAAGGCCTGCCCCCGAGAGCTCCGCCGTCGACCTCGGCTGCGGCGTCGGGCGCTTCAGCCGCGCGTTCGCGAGCCGGTTCCGAGAGGTGCTCGGGATCGACGTCTCGGCCGAGATGGTCAAGCAAGCGCGCGAGGCGAACCCGGACTCCCCGAACCTCCGCTTCGCCGCGGGCGACGGCGTGACGCTTCCGTCCGGCGACGGCGCGCACGACTTCGTCTGGTCGTACGAGGTCTTCCAGCACATGCCCGACGAGGACGTGATCCGCTCGAACCTCCGCGAGGTCGCTCGAATCCTCCGGCCGGACGGGCTGGCGCTGCTCCACGTCAAGACGGAGCCGGAAGGCGGCCGGCTGCGCGCAGCTGCCGCGCGACTCGTGCCGGACGCCGCCGTCCGTCTGGTCAAGCGGGCCCTCCGCCGGGACCCGCTCGTCAGCGACCCGTCCTTCCGGGGGACGGCGCTCCGGCCCGACCGCCTACGGGAGCTCTTCGCCGAGGCCGGCCTCCACGTCCGGGAAGTCCGCGACGACCCGACTCACGCGCCGGGCACGCGAGCGTTCGTCGTCGCCTCTCCCAGCAGCTCGCCGTAGAGATCGGCCACCTGCGCGGTCGTCCGCCGCACGTCGTGCGCCTGCACCGCCCTGGCGCGGGCCGCTCGTCCCTCGGCCTCCCGGATCGCCGGGTCGCCGAGCCGCTTCGCGATCTCCGCGGCGAGCGCTTCGGCGTCCTCGGGCGGGACGATCGCGCCCGCATCGCCGCCGAGAGCCTCCCGGCTACCGGCGACGTCGGTGGCGACGATGCTGCGGCCGCGCGCCATCGCCTCGAGGATCGCGAGCGACATTCCCTCCCACCGCGAGGAGTTCACGACCAGGTCCGCAGCGGCGAGCCAGTCCGAGACGTCGTCCCGCTCACCGGCAAACGTGACTCCCGGCACGCCGCGCGCCTCCAGCGCCGCGCGGTCCTCGCCGCTTCCGACGAGGACGAGCGCAGCCCCGGGAACCGACCGGGTGACCGCGGGCCAGGCGTCGAGGAGCACGTCCTGTCCTTTCTGTCGCGACAGGCGTCCGACGCAGAGCGCCAGGGGGTTGTCGTCGAGGCCGAGCCGGCCGCGGGCCGCACGCCGCTCCTCCTCGCCGGCCTCGGGGAGCCGCTCGACGTCGACGCCGTTGTAGATCACGCGCCAACGGGCCCGGATTCCGGCCCGCTCGCCCTGTTCCCGCTCGGCCTCGCTGGCGCAGACGAGCGCATGCGCCCACCGAGCACCGAGGCGCTCCCAGGCGATCGCCGACCAGCCCTGGACGCCACCGACCGCATGGAACGACCACGCCTGCGGCTGGAACACGGTCGGCCGCCCGCCGTGTAACGCGAGACGCCCGCAGAGCCCGGCCTTCGAGGAGTGGAGGTGGACGAGCTCGGGCTCGACGTCGCGGACGATGTCCCGGAGCCGCAGCGTCTCGCGGGCCGAGCCGGGACCGGGCGAGCGCCCGGCCGGCCAGGGCCGAAACGACGCTCCGGCGGCGGCGACGACGTCCGGAAGATCACCCTCGGGCGGGCAGGCGACCGAGACGTCCCAGCCGCGGCGGACCTGATCCGCGACCGGATCCCCGACGCACGAGACGAGCCCGCCGTGGGTCGGCTGGGCAACGTGGAGCACCTTCACCGTTCGACTACCCTCTCCCGAGGGTGGGTCGAAAGCTCTTCGCGGTCGTGGTCCTCGCGCTGGCGGCGTTCGGCGTGGGCTGCGCGACTGCCTGTAGCGGCGGCGACTCGGCTCAGTCCCCGCCGCAGACGACGCCCGCGAAGACGCCGCCGGCGAAGGCGAAGCCACGGCTCGGCCCGCTGCGCGTGCTCACGTCCAACCCGCGCTACTTCACCGACGGCAGCGGCCGGGCCGTCTACCTGACCGGATCGCACGTCTGGTGGAACCTCCTCGGCGGCCGGACGTGGCGCGCCGCATGCCTTCCCATCTCTCCGCAGGCGTTCGACTACTCGCGCTACCTGAACCGCCTCAGGCGCTACAACCACAACTTCTTCCGCCTCTGGACGTTCGAGCTCACGAAGTGGCGGGAGTGCGACGGAAAAGACGTGTCCGTGGCGCCCCAACCGTGGCTCCGCACCGGTCCGGGACCCGCGGCGGACGGCCTGCCGAGATTCGACCTGAACAAGCTCAACCCCGCGTACTTCTCGCGGCTGCGCCAGCGCGTCCTCCAGGCGCAACGGCGCAAGATCTACGTCTCGGTGATGCTCTTCGAGGGCTGGAGCCAGCAGTTCGCGCAGCCCGACTGGCGGTGGCGCAGTCACCCGTTCAACGGCGCGAACAACGTCAACGGGATCGAGGCCGACTCGAACGGCGACGGGCTCGGCACCGAGGTGCACACGATCGGCGATCGCCGCATCCTGGCGATCCAGGAGCGCTACGTCCGCCGGGTCGTCGACGCCGTCAACGACCTCGACAACGTTCTCTACGAGATCGCGAACGAGAGCGGGGCGTTCTCGACCGAGTGGCAGTACCACATGATCAGGGTCGTCCAGCGGCATGAGGCGCGAAAGAAGAAGCGGCATCCGGTCGGCATGACCTATCAGAACGCGCACGGGCAGAACGACACGCTCTATGCAAGCCCCGCGGGCTGGGTCTCGCCGGCCGGCGGCGAGGCGTTCCTCCAGGACCCGCCGGTCGCCGACGGCAAGCGGGTCAGCCTCTCGGACACGGATCATCACTGCGGGATCTGCGGCGATCTCCACTTCCCGTGGAAGGCGCTCACTCGCGGGCACAACCCGATCTTCATGGACCCGATGGACGGCGACGCCAACCGAGAGGCCGTCCGGTGGGCGATGGGCCACACGCTCCACTATGCGAAGCGGATGAACCTCGCGGCGAGCCTGCCGCGGCCGGATCTCTGCTCCACGCGTTTCTGCCTGGCCGTTCCGGGCTCCGAGTACCTCGTCTACCAGCCCGGCTCCGGGGCCTTCTCGGTCGACCTGCGCGGCTCCGACCGCAGATTCCGAGTGGAGTGGTTCGAGCCCTCGAGCGGCCGGCGCTGGTTCGGCCAGGTCGCGGGCGGCGGTCATCTGACGATGACACCGCCGGTCGGGACGCCCGTCGTGCTCTATCTGAAACGCGCTTGAGCAGGATCGTCGGCGTCGTCCCCGCCGCCGGGCTGGCGGAGAGGCTGGGGCCGCTTCCCTGCTCGAAGGAGTTGCTCGAGGTGGGTGGCCGGCCGGTCATGGACTATCTCGTCGAGCGGATGCGCGCTGCGGACCCCGATCAGATCACGGTCGTGACCCGGCCGGAGAAGGTGGACGTCGTCGAGCATGCGATCGACCTCGGCGCCCGGGTCGTCCAGGGACATCCCGGTTCGGTCGGCGAGTCGATCGTGCTCGGCCTCGAAGGCACCGAGCCGGACGACGTCGTCCTGATCGGCTTTCCCGACACGCTCTGGGAGCCGGTCGAGGGCTTCCCCCGCCTGGTCGAGGCGCTCGAGGCGTGCGAGGCGGCACTCGGACTGTTCCGGACCCCCGACCTCACCCGCTCGGACGTCGTGATCGTGGACGATGAGGTCGTGCACTCGATCGAGGTCAAGCCGGAGGCGCCCTCGTCGGATCTGATCTGGGGCTGCGCGGCCGTCCGGCGCCGGGCCCTCGACGGGCTCGCCGACCACCCCGAGCCGGGCCGACTCCTCGGCGAGCTCGCGAAGACCGGCACCGTCCGGGGGATTCACCTGTCCGACTCCTGGCTCGACATCGGGACGCCGGAGGCGCTCGCCCGCGCGGAGGCATGGGCATGAAGGTTGTCGTCACCGGCCACCACGGCTACATCGGATCGATCACGGTGCCTGTGCTGGAGGCGGCCGGCCACGAAGTCACCGGCCTGGACTCGCTGCTCTACGAGGGCTGCGACCTCTATCGCCGCCGACGGGCCACCTGCGGCGCTCGAGGTGGACATCCGGGACGTCCAGCCCGAGCACCTCGAGGGCTTCGACGCCGTCGTCCACCTCGCCGCGCTCTCGAACGACCCGCTGGGCGACCTCGACCGCGGGCTGACGATCGCGATCAACTACGAGGCAACGCTCGGCGTTGCTCGTGCGGCCAAGGAAGCCGGGGTGCGGCGCTTCGTCTTCGCCTCCTCGTGCTCGATGTACGGCGCGTCGGATTCGGGGGACCCGGTCGACGAGTCGGCGCCGCTCAAGCCGCTGACCGCCTACGCGGAGTCCAAGGTGCGCTCGGAAGAGGCGCTTGCCGACCTCGCCACCGCCGACTTCGCCCCGGTCTCGATGCGGAACGCGACCGCCTACGGAGCCTCTCCGCGCCTGCGCCTGGACATCGTCCTGAACAACCTCGTGGGCTGGGCGCTCACGACCGGCGCGGTCCGGATCCTGAGCGACGGGACGCCCTGGCGCCCGGTCGTCCACGTCGAGGACATCGCCCGGGCCACGGTGGCCGTGCTCGAGGCACCCGAGGACGTCGTCCGAGGCCGGGCATTCAACATCGGCCGAGACGACGAGAACTACCAGGTCCGGGATCTCGCCGAGCTCGCCCGGAGAGCGGTCGGTGACTGCAAGGTCGAGTTCGGGGGCTCCGGCGATCCCGACCCGCGCAGCTACCGCGTCGACTTCTCGAAGTTCCGGGAGGCGTTCCCCGCCGCCCAGCTGACCTGGACCGCCGAGGCGGGGGCCCGCGAGCTCGTCGACGCCTACCGTGCAGCCGGGATGACGTACGAGGACTTCGACGGCCACCGCTTCACACGGCTGAAGCACCTGCGGGAGCTGCGGTCGCGCGGTGAGCTCGACGCGGAGCTGCGGCGCCGATGATCTTCCGCGAGCTCGAGATCCCGGGCGCGTTCATCGTCGAGCCGGTGGCGATGGAGGACGACCGTGGCTTCTTCGCCCGCGTGTTCGACAACGACGAGTTCGCGCTGCACGGCCTGGGCACGACCTTCGAGCAATGGAGCATCTCGGTCAACGCGCGGGCTGGGACGCTCCGCGGGATGCACTTCCAGACCGACCCGCACGCGGAAGCCAAGCTCGTCCGTTGCACGCGCGGCGCGCTCTACGACGTGCTCGTCGATCTCCGGCCGGGCTCCCCGACCTTCAAACGCTGGGTCGCGGGTGAGCTGACGGCCGACAACCGCCTGTGGCTGTACATCCCGGAGGGCCTGGCGCACGGCTACCAGACGCTCCAGGACGACACCGAGGTCTTCTACGCGATCTCCGAGACCCACGCGCCGGAGGCGGCGTCCGGCGTGCGCTGGGACGACCCGGCCTTCGCGATCGACTGGCCGCCGGCGGACGAGCTGGTCATGTCCGACAAGGACAGATCCTGGCCCGACTTCAGGCCGTAGACGCGAGGAGCTCGTCCAGGTCGTCGAGGGCGTGGAAGTACCGCCCGCTGAGCCGGTCGGCCTTGCCCGACGCCAGCGAGACGACGAGCCGTCCGGCGAGCGCAGGGTCGAGGGTGTCGCGCCCCTCGAGGTGGGGAAACCAGCCGCGCTCGGCCTGCGCCTCGAGCAGGCGCTCGGTCATCTCCGTCTTGACGTAGCCGGGCGAGATCGCGAAGACCGCGACGCCGGTTCCGGCGAGCGACTCGGCCAGCGACGTGGTCAGGTTGACGATCGCGGCCTTGGCGGCGCCGTAGGCGGGGTTGTAGGGCGACGGCCTGAATGCCGCGTTGGAGGACACGTTCACGATCCTCCCGGCGCCGCGCTCGATCATCCCGGGCAGGACCGCGCGGCAGACGAGGAACGTGCCGCGCACGTGGACGTCCATGTCGGCCCAGAACTCGTCCGGATCGAGCTCCCAGAGCGGCCCCAGCGCGCGGTCGGTTCCGGCGTTGTTCACGACGAGGTCGAGCGGGCCGAGCTCGCCTTCGGCGCGCTCCACGCCTGCGTCCACGCCACCCTGGTCGGTCACGTCGAGGCCGAGCGGAAGCGCCCGACGCCCGGCGGCCTGCACGAGCTCCACGGTCGCTGTGAGATCGGAGCGCGCGCCGAGCGCGACGTCGTACCCCTCCGCCGCCAGCGCGCGCGCGAGCTCCTGCCCCACGCCGCGGCTCGCGCCGGTCACGAGCGCGACCGGGCTCACGCCGGCGCCAGGAGGTCGTGCTCGAGCAGGCGGTCCGCGGCCTCGCGGATGGCGGTGAACGGGAGCCCGGAGCGCTCTGCGATCCCGATCAGGTCGTGGGAGCCGTCCGTGAGGTTGAGCGTCCAGAGGAGCGCCGCCTCCTGCGGCGAGCCGCCGCCGACCGACCGGTAGAGACCGCGCTTGCCGAGCTGCGGCTCTCCGTACGGGCTCTGGTTCACGAAGGTGCCGTTCCTCTCGACCACGTCGATCACGGCCAGGTAGGCCGCCAGCGAGTCGTCGAGCCACTCGGCGCCGACGAGATCGAAGTCGTCCCCGGAGGAGTGGTAGCCGGGGAACTTGTCGGCGGGGCTCCGTGAGAGCGTCCCGACCGGGAGGTCGAACCCGGGCGAGTTGAACTGGCGCTCGTCGCCGCCCCACGGGAACCAGTCGAGAACCGTGTGCTCACGACCGGAATCCCGCAGCACCACCTCGACGGCGCGGTCGATCTCGGCGTCTCCCTGCCGGCTCCGCTTGTAGGTCATGTCGCCCGGATCGCCGAGGCACGAGGCCACGAGCCCGTGCTTGACGCGCGCGACACCGTCCTGGTTACGAGAGAGCCAGCAGAGCGGCCCGATCGTCGCCGGGCTGAAGAGCAGCCGGTAGGAGTAGCGGAGCTCCATCTCCCCCAGCCGCCTCCCGAGCGCCGCGAGCAGCGCCGGCCCGGTCAGGTTGTCGTTGCAGAGCGCCGGATGGCAGATGTAGGTGGAGAGCAGGAACTCGTCGCCGGTCCGGCCCGGGATCAGCGCCTCGCCGTACGTGACATGGCCGTCCTCGAGCCGCGTCCCGACGCAGACCTCGTACTCGCCGTCGGGCATCGAGTCCAGCTGGCGCCGGCTGAGGCAGAACGCCCAGTTCTCGTTGTAGTAGGAGGTGCGGTACGGGATCCAGTCCGGGTTGTCGGGATGGGTGAAGATCCTCTCCTTCAGCGCCGCCAGAGACATCCGCTCGCGCACGGGGACGCTGTAGCCGAGCAGGTGCAGGCTCGAGTCCGCGAAGTCCACGACCCGCTTGCCGTCGGCGTCCGCGATCCACGCCTCGTCGACGTTCCATTCCCTCGGCACCGTCCAGTCGAAGACCTGCGTCCCGGAAGGCACCTCCGTGATCTCGAGCGGAACCTCCTGCGAGAGGCGGGCGAGCGTCCGGCGCACGCCGTCGCCGGTCAGGCTGCGAGGGATCGGATAGAGCTCCCGCATCAGCTCGATCATCTCGGCGCCTTGCATCAGTCGAGGAGTCGAACCTGCGGGATGGGAACGACGAAGCGACCGCCCCACTCCCGGATGTGCGCCATCTGGCCGGAGATCTCCTCCGCCAGGTTCCAGGGCAGGATCAGCAGGTAGTCGGGCTTCGTCTCGGCGACGTGGTCGGGCGCATGGATCGGGAGCCTGACGCCGGGCAGGTAGGTGCCCTGCTTGTGCGGGTTGCGGTCGACGACGTAGTCGACGAAGTCGGAGCGGATGCCGCAGTAGTTCAGGAGCGTCGTCCCCTTGGCGGCGGCGCCGTAGGCGGCGACCGACTTCCCCTCCCGCTTCGCCTGGAGCAGGAACTCGAGCAGGTCGCGCTTGGCGGCCCGCACGGACTCGCCGAACGCCTGGTACGTCTCGATCCGGTCGAGGCCCGCCGCCCGCTCGCGCTGCTTCAGCTCCTCGACCGCTTCGCCGCCGGCGCCCTCGCCGGCATGGCGCGCGAAGATCCGCAGCGAGCCGCCGTGCGAGCGAAGCTCCTCGACGTCGAAGAGCGCAAGGCCGTGCTCGGAGAACAGGCGCTCGACGACGAGCAGCGACCAGTACGAGTAGTGCTCGTGGTAGATCGTGTCGAACTCCCGCTCCTCGATCAGTCGCAGGAGATGCGGGAACTCCATGGTCACGACGCCTCCGGGCTTGAGGACGATCCGTAGGCCCTCGACGAAGTCATGGACGGGCGGAACGTGGGCCAGGACGTTGTTGCCGATCACGAGGTCGGCCGAGTGGCCCTCGTCGACGAGCCGCGTGGCCAGCTCGCTGCCGAAGAACTCGACGAGGCTCGGTACACCGCGCTCCTCGGCCGACGCCGCCGTGCTCGCGGTCGGCTCGACGCCGAGGACCGGCACGCCTCGCTCGACGAAGAACTGGAGCAGGTAGCCGTCGTTGGAGGCGACCTCGATCACCTTGTGGCCGGCCCCGTAGCCGAACCGCTCGCTCATCATCTCGACGTAGCGGCGGGCATGCTCGACCCAGCTGTCGGAGTAGGACGAGAAGTACGCGTACTCCGGCGGGAAGATCACTTCCGCGTCGACGATCGTCCCCAGCTGGACCATCAGGCACGACTCGCAGACGAAGGCGTGCAGCGGGTAGAAGCGCTCCTCCGCATCGACGTCCTTCACGTACTCGTTCGCGATCGGCGAGAGGCCGAGGTCCGCGAAGGTGACGCGAAGCGGCGCTCCGCACAGGCGACAAGGCGTCTGGCTCACCAGAGCTTCCAGCCGGGCGACCCGGACGCCCACTGCTCCTCGAGCACCATCTTGTCCCGCAGGCTGTCCATGTTCTGCCAGTACGCGCGGTGGCGGTAGGCGGCGAGCTTGCCCTCGCGCGCCAGGCGCTCGAGCGGCTCGCGCTCCCAGAGCGTGTCATCGCCTTCGATGTAGTCCAGCGCATCCGGTTCGAGGACGAAGAAGCCGCCGTTCACCCAGCCGCCGTCGCCGTCCGGCTTCTCGTGGAACCGCTCGATCCGGTCGTGGGTCGAGTCGAGGACGAGGGCGCCGAACCGGCCCGGCGGCTGGATCGCGGTCAGCGTGGCGGTGGCGCCCTCGCGGCGGTGGAACTCGAGCAGCGCCGTCGCGTCGAGCGCTGCGACGCAGTCTCCGTACGTCATGAAGAACGTCTCGTCGCCGATGTGCTCCCGCGCGCGCAGCATTCGGCCGCCAGTCATCGTCCCCTCGCCGGTGTCCAGGACCGTGACCCGCCAGGGCTCGACGTCGCTCGAGTGCGTCGTCATCGAGTTCTCGCGCAGGTCGAAGGTGACGTCGGACCGGTGCAGGAAGTAGCTCGCGAAGTAGTCCTTGAGCATGTGGCCCTTGTAGCCCGCGCAGATCACGAAGTCGTCGACGCCGTGCGCGGCGTAGATCTTCATGATGTGCCAGATGATCGGCATGCCGCCGATCTCGACCATCGGCTTCGGGCGCACGATGCTCTCCTCGCTGATGCGCGTGCCGAAGCCGCCGGCCAGGATCACCGCCTTCACGCAGCCCGCTCCTCGGCTCGCGCAGCGAGGTCGAGCACCTCTCCGAGAGCGATGGCGGCCAAGCCCGCCGCAACGAGCAGCCAGCCGCCGAGCTCGAGGCCTTCCTCCAGGCTGACCGCGAGTGCGTCCGGCCAGCTCCCGACCTCTCCGCCGCTGATGGGGAACGCCGCCCAGGCGAGCTCGGCAACGACGGCGGCGGCGAGGAGCGCAAGGCCCACCCGGATCGCCTGCCTGGGAGCCGGCCTGGCTCTCTCCGACAGGCGCCAGAGGCCGTAGACGAGGCCGACGAGGAGCGGGAGCAGGACGACGGGCCAGATGATGCGCCCGTAGTCGTCGTCTCCGAGCCCGAGGACGCGCACGCCCGCCTGCCCCACGCGCTCGTGGACCGCCGCGGTCTCGTCGAACGAGAGGAACGCCACGGCCAGCGCGAGCAGTCCGAGCAGGAGACGCTCTCTCGCGCGGGTCAAAGCCAGAACTCCGGCGGCACAGGCGGCCGCGAAGATCGCCGACGACCCCGCCCAGGCGATCAGGTTGCCCTCGTGGTCGGCGTCGAGGCTCGAGATTCGGCTGTCGAGTGCCACGGCGTTCCCGAAGTGGACCAGGCCCTGGAGCGCGACAGCCCCGGCGGCGAACGGAATGACATAGCCGAACAGCCGGTCCGCGTCGGCGGAAGCGAAGGTCGCCGAGCGCCGGGACGCCGGAGGCACGGCGGCGAGTGCGCCCTCAGCCATGCGCCGCCACTCCGCGCTGGAGCCTGACGAGCGTCGCGTACGCCGTACCGGCGAGAGCCGCGGCGATCGCCGTCCAGGCGAACACCTCGAGCCCCTCTTCGACCACGATCTCGAGCGCGCCCCCGACGGACTCGCCGGTGCCGCCGGTCGTGTACCAGGCGGTGGAAGCGATCTCGGCCAGCACCGCGACGACGAGGCAGGCCAGTCCGAGGTGCAGCGACCGGACGGACGCCCCGGGAGCTCCTCGCCTCCACTCGCGCAGGAGCAGGAGCGCGGCGGCGAGGAGCGGGAAGAAGAGCGCCGGCCAGACCAGGCGACCGAATCCGGAGGGGAGGCCGAGCACATCGTCCCGCACCGCGGTCCCGAGCCGCTCGTGGAGCGCGGCGACGTCGTCGGCCGAGAAGAAGACGAGGATCGCGGCGAGCGCGACATGGCGGCGGGCCCGTGCCCGGTCGAACAGTGCGAGGGCCAGCGCGACGAGCCCGGCGGCAAGCGTCGCCATGGCGCTGGCCCACGCGAAGCCGTTGCCGTCCACGTCCGCGCTGAGCGCGTCGACGTCGCCGTCGAGCACGAAGACGTTCGTCAGGTGGGCGATCGCCTGCACGGCCGCAACGGCCAGGCCCACGGCGATTCCAACCGCAGCGAGCGAAGCTGCGACCCGCTCCGGATCCGTGCCAACCACTCCAGCGAATGGTAATCGGCGGTCAGGCGCGTTCCCTGAGCGCCGGGAAGAGGATCACGTCCCGGATCGTGTCCTTCCCGGTGAGCACCATCGCCAGCCGATCGATGCCGAGGCCGAGGCCGCCCGTCGGCGGCATCCCGTAGGCGAGCGCCTCGACGTAGTCCGGATCGCCCTGCTCGCCCCCGGCCTCGCCGGCCTGCTGCGCGAAGCGCTCGGCCTGGTCGTCCGGGTCGTTGATCTCGCTGAAGGCGTTTCCGAGCTCCATCCCGCCGACGAAGTACTCGAACCGCTCGACGATCGACGGGTCGTCGTCCGTCGCCCGCGCGAACGGAGAGAGCTCGACGGGATAGTCGTGGAGGATCGTCGGCTCGGTCAGCGCCGGCTCGATGAACGAGCTCAGCGCGTGGTCGGCGAGCTGCGCCCAGCTCTTGTCGGCTGCCGTGTCGACATTGCGCTCGTTCAGGCGGGCGCGAAGCTCCTCCTCGTCCCGAGTCCAGAGTCCCTCGGCGTCGAGTGCGTCGACGAGCTTGACGCGCTGCCAGGGGGCGGCGAGGTCGACGTCGTGGCCGCGGAACGAGACGCGAGTCGTTCCGAGCACCTCGTCGGCGACGGCCGGCACGAGCTGCTCGATCCGCTCCATCGTGTCGCGGTAGTCCGCATAGGCCTCGTACCACTCGAGCATCGTGAACTCGGGGTTGTGCTTGTACGAGATCCCCTCGTTGCGGAAGTCCTTGCTGATCTCGTAGACCTTGTCGAGGCCTCCGACGATCAGGCGCTTGAGGTAGAGCTCGTCGGCGATCCGGAGGAAGTAGTCCCGGTCGAGGTGGTTGTAGTGGGTGACGAACGGCTCCGCGAAGCCGCCTCCGTACCGGGGCTGGAGGATCGGCGTCTCCACCTCGACGAACCCCGCCTCGTCGAGCCGGCGGCGGATCGCCGGTGACCATCCGCGTGCGGACTTCCGTGTCCCGGCGCGACTCCTCGTTCATCAGCAGGTCGAGGTAGCGCTGGCGGTACCTGGTCTCGGTGTCCTGGACGCCGTGGAAGGTGTCGGGCAGCGGCCGCTTGATCTTCGCGAGCAGCGTCAGCTCGTCGACGGCGAGCGAGGGCTCCCCGCGCCGCGTCTTCGCCGGGCGACCCTCGGCGCCGACGATGTCGCCCAGGTCGAGGTCGACTGCCCCGGCCCGCTCCTCCGCGCAGAGCAGCTGGATCCGGCCCGAGCGGTCGACGAGGTCGAGGAAGACGAGCTTCCCCATGTCCCTCCGAGCCATGACCCGGCCGGCGATCCGCCGGGTCTCGTCCGCCTCCTGCCCGGCCTCGAGCGGCTCGGCTTCGGACCGCACCGAGGCGATCTCGACGCGGTCGGGAAACCGCTTCGGCAAGCCGCTCATGGCGGCCGAGTCTAGTGCGGGGGTCGGCTCAGCCCCAGATCACCCAGCCGACGAAGAGCCCGACGAGGAACGTGCCGCAGGCGACGAGCGCAGCCAGCGCCGGGAGCTCCCGTTGTGGGCCTGCGGAGGGTGCCCTGCTCGGGAGCCCTGAGGGCACGTATGGCGGCGCGTCGACGCCGAGCTGGCGAAACGCAGAGATCCAGACGTCTTCCGGCGGCGCGCCGAGCTCTCGGAGCGCATGCAGGGCGACGCCTTGGCCCTCGTGCAGCAGGGCGATGAGCAGGTGCTGCGTGCCGATGGCGTGGTGACTTAGGGCCTCGGTGTCCTCGACCGCCATCTCCAGGATCCTCTTCATCCGTGGGGTGAAAGGAAGCTGTCCCGGAGGCGGCTCCTCGTCGCCTCGGCCGACCCTCTCGGCGACCCATGCGCGAAGGGGCTCGAGTGTGACGCCGTGCGCGCCGAGCGTCGTCGCCGCGCGGCCGTTCTCGCGCATCAGACCGAGCAGCAGATGCTCGGTTCCGATGTAGCCGTGCCTGAGCTCCCGCGCCTCCTCCTGTGCGAGGACGATCACCTGCCGCGCGGACTCGGTGAACCGCTCGAACACGCTAGGAGAGTAGTGAGCCAGGGGGACGGGCTAGCCCCTCGGCCGCCTCGGACCTGTCCGTGTGCCTGGCACCGAAGTGGCCCGGCGGGACAGGTCGCCACGGCCGCGTGCCGCCCGCTGCTGGGCCGCGCCGCGCCGCGCCGCTCGGGGTCGATACCGCCGCTGAAGGTCGCGAGACTTTCAGCGAGACAAAGGGCTAAGCCGCTTTGATCTCGAGGATCTTGTACTTGAGGGGCTTGCCGCGAGGAGTCGCCACCTCGACGGTCTCGCCCTTCTTCTTCCCCAGGATCGCCCGACCGACAGGTGACTCGTTGGAGAGCTTCTGCTCGGAGGGGTTGGCCTCCGCGGAGCCGACGATGTGGTACTCGACCGTCTCCTTCGCCGCGACGTCGCGCAGACGCACCTTCGAGCCGACGCTGACGACGTCCTTCGAGATCTCCTTCTTGTCGATCACGCGTGCCGCCACCAGACGCTCCTCGAGCTGGGCGATCCGGTGCTCGAGCATCGCCTGCTCGTTCTTCGCGTGGTCGTACTCCGCGTTCTCGCTGATGTCGCCGAACTCGCGTGCGATGCGGATGCGGTCCGCGACCTCACGCCGCTTGTCGGTCGAGAGATACTCGATCTCGGACTTCAGCTTCTTGTAACCCTCCGGAGTGAGGATCACTTCCTTCACGTCAATGGCCTCCTTGACCCAAAAAAAGCGCGGCCCAGAGGGGCCGTCGCCGAAGGCGGGCATGGTAGCGGGGCTCTCTGACGACGTCAAACCCCGTGAGCTACATTTTCCCGCTCTATGCAGGTAGATCTGCGTACACCCTGGCGCATCGGGCCGGTTGAGATCCCCACGCGCGTCGTGCTGGCGCCGATGGCAGGCGTGAGCGTGCAGGCATTTCGCCGCCAGGGACGCCGGTTCGGGGCCGGGCTCGTCTGCTCCGAGATGGTCAGCTGCGCGGGGCTCGAGCACCGCAACGAGCGCACTCTCGGGTACCTGAGGATCGCTGCGGACGAGCATCCCCTCGCGGTCCAGATCTTCGGCTCGGAGCCGGGAACGATGGCCGAGGCGGCGCGGATGGTCGAGGCGGCGGGCGCCGATCTCGTGGACATCAACTTCGGCTGCCCGGTCAAGAAGGTGACGAAGACGGGCGCCGGCGCGACATGCCTTGGTGAGCCCGACCGCGCCGCGGCGATCGTGTCCGCCGTCGCGGAGGCGGTCTCGGTGCCCGTGTCCGTGAAGATGCGCCGAGGTCTGGAGAACGGCTCCCGAACCTGCCTCGACGTCGGGCCGCGACTCGTGGACGCCGGCGCCGCCACACTCACGCTCCATCCGAGATCGGCCAAGCAGATGTACACCGGCGAGGCCGACCATTCGCTGACCGCGGAGCTCGTGGAGCGCGTCGACGTCCCGGTGATCGCGTCCGGCGACGTCACCTCCCGCGCCCGCGCCCAGGCCGTTCTGGCGACGACCGGCGCCGCCGCCGTGATGGTCGGCCGCGCGGCGCAGGGGAACCCGTGGGCGATCCGCGAGATCGTCGGCGACTCGGATACCGAGCCCTCCCGCGAGGAGGTCGTCGCCGAGCTGCTCCTCTTCGTCCGCGAGACGGTCCGCGAGCTGGGAGAGCACCGGGCGACGGGGTTCCTGAAGAAGTTCTACGGCTGGTACCTCGGCCGGGGCCGGTTCCCGAGACCGTTCAAGCAGGAGCTCGTGGAGCTGAAGACGCTCGCCGAGGTCGAGGAGCGCCTGCTCGCGGCCGCCCCCGGGGCGAAGTTCGTCCTCACCCGGCTGGAGCAGGAGCATCCGCAGCTCGACGAGGTCGAGCTCGACCTGCCGATCTCGATCTACGGCGGTGGCTAGTGCGACTGGTCGCTCTCGAGTAGGCCGTCCTGCACCGCGAAAACCGGGATTCCGAGGCGATTCCGCTCTCCTAGGGTTCACGAGAGGCCCGGCCGGGAACAAGGCATCGCGTCCCTAGAGAACAAGGGGGTCACGTGATGGCAACCGAAACACGAGAACAGCGTCGAGTCGACGAGGAAACTCGCGACGAGCGTCGAGTCGACGAGAAGGTCGATACGGCAAGACCGGTAGAGAGCCGCACGCACGAGCAGGTCGCCGCGGATCCGTACGCCGGCATCCACGCGGCGCGCGAGCGGTTCGGCGGTGTGGACATCCCCGCGAGCCTCGTCGGCATGCTGACGGCGCTCTCGACGGTGCTGATCCTCGCCGGCCTCGTCGGCGCCGCGTTCGGCGTCGTCGGCTACCAGACCGGCCTGGAGGAGGACGCGCAAGACCTGTCGATCGGCAGCCTGATCGGCGGCGTCGCGATCCTCTTCGTCGCCTACCTGATCGGCGGCTGGGCGGCCGGCCGCATGGCACGCTACGACGGCGCCAGGAACGGCTTCGCGGCCGGCATCTGGACGCTCGTCTTCGGCGCGATCCTCGCGGTGCTCGGCGCCTGGGCGGGAGCGGAGTACGACGTGTTCGAGAACGTCGAGCTGCCGCAGTGGTTCGACAGCGACGCCCTGACCCTGGCTGCGGTCGCCAGCGGAATCGGCGCAATCCTCGCCATGTTCCTCGGCGCGATCATCGGCGGCTTCTGGGGCGAGCGCTACCACCGCCGCGCCGACACGACCATTGCGAACACGCGGACCGAGACGGTGCGCGCGGACGAGCGGGTCGACGGGCGCGTCTAGCCTCAGTGGGGGCGGCGCGAGCCGCCCCTACTGGTTTCTCTCCCAGAGAATCCGCAGACCCTCGAGGGTGAGGAACGGATCGACCTTCTCGATCGTCTTGGCGTGCGGCGCGATCAGGTCGGCGAGCCCGCCGGTCGCAATGGCCGGCGCCTCGGCGCCGAGCTCGCCGCGGATCCGGGTGACGATCTCGTCCACCTGGCCCGTGAAGCCGTAGACGAGGCCCGACTGGAGCCCCGACGCGGTGGTCTTCCCGATGACCGCATCCGGCGCCGAGAAGTCGATCCGGAAGAGCCGCGCCGCCCGAGCGAACAGCGCGTCCATCGAGATCTCGATCCCGGGCGCGAGCACACCGCCGACGTACTCGCCTTCCGCCGAGACGACGTCGAAGTTCGTGGACGTCCCGAAGTCGACGACGATCGACGGCGCGCCGTACCGCTCCAGGACGGCGACCGCATTCGCGATCCGGTCGGGGCCGACCTCTCTCGGGTCGTCGTACCGGATGGGGATTCCCGAGCGGGTTCCGGGGCCGACGGAGAGGATCGGCGCGCTCGCCCAACGTTGGGCGAAGTCCTCGTACGAGTGGACGAGCGAGGGAACCGACGACGAGAGGCTGATGCCGTCGACCACGTCGAGGTCGAGGAGGCCCGTGAGGAGGACGCCGAGCTCGTCTCCGGTCCGCTCCCGCTCGGTGGCGACGCGCCAGTGCTCGCCCAGCCGGCCGTCCTCGAACAGGCCGTAGACGGTCTGGGTGTTCCCCGCGTCGACCGCTAGGAGCAAAGGTCAGTCGTCGTCGCGCAGCGGCTCGCCGAGCTTCTCCGCGAGAGCCTCGGCGGTGAGCTTCGGCTCCTCGCCCTCGCCGCGGAGCTCCTCCACCGTGACGTCGCTCGAGGTGTAGACCTCGGCCCGCGGGATCATCCGGGTCGGACGGTTCTTGTCCCAGACCCAGACGTCCTCCATGCGCAGGTGGAAGAACGGGTAGCTCGGCTGCGGGACGTAGCGCAGATCGAGCGTGTTGCAGAGGTAGGTCGCGTCCTGCGTGAGCACGCAGTAGCGGAACAGGCCGAAGACGGCCGTGTACTCCTTCTTCAGCTGGAGCTCTAGCTCTGCCTCGAACTCGTCGAGCTCGTCGAGGTGCGACATGCGAATCATTGTAGTGCCGCGAGAAGGGCCTGCACCGAGCCCCTTCCGGGCACCTCCAGCAGCGGATCCAGCTCCACCAGCGGCTCCAGGACGAACGCCCGCTCGGCCAGCCTGGGATGCGGGATCTGGAGCCCCGGCTCGTCGACGACGGCGTCACCGTGGAGCAGGAGATCGAGATCGATCGTCCTGGGGCCGTACCGGGGGCCGTCACGCACGCGTCCGAGCTCGCGCTCGACCTCGAGCATCCGATCGAGGAGCTGCCGCGGTGTGAGCCCGGACCGGAGGGCCGCCGCGCCGTTGAGGAAGCGGGGCTGGTCCTCGTAGCCGACGGGATCGGTCTCCCGGAGGGACGAAACGGCGAGGACTTCGATCTCGGGGTCGGCGCCGAGCCGCTCCACGGCAGCCCGGATCGTCCCTTCACGGTCTCCGAGGTTTGCGCCCAGCCCGATGTGGAAAACCCGCATCCCGTCGCTATGGTGTCGTCTGTGCGCCGATTAGGGGTCTGCTTGGCGTTGCTCCTCGTTGCTGCGCCAAGTCCCGCGCAGGCGACTCCGGCTGCCCGCCTGCCGACCACGAACGACGTCGAGGCGCTCGGCGGCTGGGCACACACGATGGTCGGGGTCCGCGCCGACGCGCGGGCCGAGCGCCTGCTCGCGAGGAACGGCGGCACGATCGTCGCGCCCGAGCTCCACATCTGGCGACTTCCGAGCGGGACGGCGCAGCGGCTCATCCCACGGCTCCGGGCACTCGGCGCCCTGCGCTACGCCGAGCCCGACCGGCCTGTTCCCGGGCACAGCCACCTGAGCGACCCGCTCGCCGCACCGCACATCGGCTGGCACCTGTACCGGGTTGGCGCGGACAGGGCGGAGCCGCCCGGCCCGGGAGTCCCGCTCACCGTGATCGACTCGGGCCTCGACACGAGCCACATGGAGTTTCGGGCCCGCCCGAACACGGTTGTCCTGAACGATCAGCAGGTCCAGCCCGGCGACGAGTACCACGGAACGATCGTGGCGTCGACGGCGGCCGCGCCGACCGATGCGCAGGGAACCGTCGGCATCTACCCGCAGGCAGTGCTCCGCGCGTTCGATCTCTGGTTCCTGTCCGAGTCCCTGATCGTCCAGGGGATCAGCCGGGCCACGGCTTCCGGCGTCGGAGTGATCAACCTCAGCCTCGGCGGCGACGAGCCGTCGCGGGCGATGTACGAGGCGACGATCAGCGCCTTCGGCCGAGGCACGATCATCGTGGCCGCCGCGGGGAACGAGCGCCTCAACGGGGACCCGCCGATCTTTCCCGCCGGTTTCCCCCACGTCCTCACGGTCGGCTCGACGGGCATGACCGACCGGCCGTCCGAGTTCTCGAGCACGAACCCGGCGCTCGACCTGGCCGCTCCGGGGGAGCAGATTCCCTGGCAGCACCCGACGGATCCGGGGATCTACAGCTTCGCGAGCGGGACGAGCTTTTCGTCGCCGATCGTCGCCGCAGCGACCGCGTGGGTGTGGACCGCCCGGCCGGGGATCGAGAAGACGCAGCTCTTCGACCTCATGCGCTACTCGGCTCGGGACATCGCGCCGCGCGGCTTCGACAACCGGACCGGCTGGGGGCTGCTGGACATCCCGCGGGCGCTGACGCGTCCATTGCCTCCGATCGACCCCATGGAGCCGAACGACGACGTCGACCACATCAAGGCGCACGGCATCTTCCGCTCGGCGGCCAGGCCGCTCACCTCGCCCGGCCGCAGGAAGGCCTCGCTCCGCGCCCGACTGCACCGCAGGGAGGACCCGGACGACGTCTATCGCTTCTGGGTCCCGGCCAGGCGCGTGGTGACGGCGAGGGTCTCACCGACTGCGAACGTGTCGGTCGCGGCCTGGCGGAGGGGTACGCGGAGCGTGTTCGAGCGAGGCGCGGCTCGGCGCCGCGACCTGATCGCAGTCAGCACGCGGCCCGGGGGCCGTCCCGAGGTCGTCCGGATCGAGAACGAGCGGCGGAGCGGGTTCTACGCGTACCTCGACGTCTTCCCGGCGCGCGGAGTCCGCTCGGCGCAGTACACGCTCGCGATCAGCTCTCGCGCACTGCCGTAGCCGCGGAGTACTCGACCGCCAGATCCGCGGGAGCGATCCCCCGCTTACGGACGCGGACCTGCACCCGCTTTGCTCGGAACCGCGTGGCCAGCTCGTCCGCCACCGCGGCCGCCAGGGTCTCGATCAGCAGGTACTTCTCCTCGTCGGAGACCTCGCGCACGCAGGCGGCAACGGCGCGGTAGTCGACGGTCGCCTCGAGCCTGTCCGCGATCGGCTCGGCGACCTCGAGCGCGACGTCGTAGAGGTAGGTGCGGCCGTGCTCGCGCTCGTCGTCGTCGACACCGTGCCTGCCGAAGACCTGGAGCCCGACGAGCTCGATGATCACCCTGCGACCGCCCGGGCCGCGGTGAGCGCCTCGACATGCTCCTTCACGTCGTGCACCCGGAGGATCGTCGCACCACGCTCGTAGGCGGCGACGGCTGCGGCGATGCTCGCGGAGAGCGGCCCCGTCTTCGCCTCGGGGTCGCCCAGGATCTTCCCGAGCGAGCTCTTGCGCGAGAAGCCGACGACGACCGGGCGGCCGAGCGCCGCGATCTCGTCCAGTCGTCGGATCAGCTCGAAGTTGTGCTCGACGGTCTTGCCGAACCCGATCCCGGGGTCGACGCAGATCCGGTCCTCGCGGATGCCGGCTTCGACAGCTGCACGGAGTCGCTCGTCGAGGAACGACGCCACCTCGGAGACGACGTCCGCGTACTGCGGCTCGGCCTGCATCGTGCGCGGCTCGCCCTGCATGTGCATCAGGCAGACGTAGGCGTCCGCGTCGGCGACGACTCCGGCGAGATCGGGGTCGGCTCGGAGCGCTGTCACGTCGTTGACCAGCTCGGCGCCGAGCCCCAGTGCACGGCGAGCGACCGCGGCCTTGGCGGTGTCGATCGAGAGGGGAACCTCGCCGGCGAGCGCCTCGAGGACGGGCTCCACCCGCCGCAGCTCGTCCTCGGCCGAGACCGGCTCGGCGCCCGGCCGGGTCGACTCGCCGCCGACGTCGACGATCGCCGCGCCTTCGTCGAGCATCCGCCGCGCCGTCGCGACCGCATCGTCGGGGCGGAAGTTGACGCCGCCGTCCGAGAACGAGTCCGGCGTGACGTTGACGATCCCCATCACCGACGGGCGGGGAAAACGCTCCTCGATCGGCACTCGCTCGGACGGTGCGCCTGACACGCCGCAAGCCTAGGCCGCGGGGCTAGATCGAGCCGGTGAAGGTGTCGCACACGGCCGGGCGACCCTCTTCGTACCCGCGTGAGAACCAGCGACGCCGCTGCTCCGACGACCCGTGCGTCCAGCTCTCGGGGTTGACCTGCCCCTGCGTCTGCGCCTGGATCCGGTCGTCGCCGATCGCGGACGCCGCGTCGAGCCCGGCGTTGATGTCCGCCTGGGTCAGCTCCTCGACGAGCCCCTGCTCGACGGCGTTGGCCGCCCAGACCCCGGCGTAGCAGTCCGCCTGGAGCTCCGAGCGGACGGCGCGGCTCTCGGGCCCCTGCCGGTCGTTGCCGATCCGGTCGAGCACGCCGAGCTGGTTCTGGACGTGATGGCCGTACTCGTGCGCGATGACGTACGCCTGTGCGAACGGCGCCGCGCCCGCACCGAAGCGCGACTGAAGCTCGTCGAAGAAGCCGAGGTCGATGTAGACCTGCTGGTCGCGCGGGCAGTAGAACGGGCCGACCTGCGAGCTTGCGAAGCCGCACTGCGTCTGCACCTGGTCGGTGAAGAAGACGGTGTCCGCGTACGGGTACTGACGGCCGCTCCGCTGGAAGACGCCGTCCCAGAAGGCCTGGACGCTGTTGACGACGCCGACGATCCGGCAGTCCTGCCGCTCGTTCGCGTCCTCGCCCGTGCGGCACTCCTGCGAGACCTCGCCCGGCGTGTCGCCCTGACCCACCCGCTGGTCCTCGAGCGGCTGGAGCTGGCCGAGGCCTTCGCCGCCGGTCAGGAGCACGATCAACAGGAAGATCACCGCGCCGGCGACGCCGAGGCCGCCGCCGCCGAGCGCCAGCCCACCACCCCGCCCCATCCGGCGTCCGCGCACGTCGGTCACCTGACCGGGATCGAGACGGGCACCGCGACGGAAGCGCATTGCCTCCCTTTTACCGCAGTGCCGCCCGGGAAAAACGGCGGAGCGGGACCGAACCCGGCGGCCCGGCCTTCAGACGAAAAGCGAAGCGGCTAGCTCTTCGCCGGATCCGGAGGCGGCGGCTGCATCATCGCGCCCGGCACCGGGAACGGCTTCGGCTTCGGCGCGGGCTTCCGCTCGCGGCTCGGCGTCTCCTCGGCGGGCGCTTCGACCTCTTCCTCCGGGAAGACCTCTTCCTCGGAAGCGCCCTCCAGCAGCCGGATGAACTGATCCTTGTCGATCGTCTCGCGCTCGATCAGGATCGCGGAGAGCCGGTGCAGCTCGTCCATGTGCTCCATGAGCACGGACCTGGCGCGTACGTGAGCCTCCTCGATCACGCGGCGGATCTCCTCGTCGATCTCGCGCGCGACTTCCTCCGAGTAGTCGGGCTCGGCGCTCATCTCGCGGCCGAGGAACGGCATGTCGTGGTTCCGGCCGAGGACGCGCGGGCCGAGCTTCTCGCTCATGCCGAAGCGCATGATCATCTGCTTGGCGGTGCTCGTGACCTTCTCCAGGTCGTTCGCCGCGCCGGTCGTGACCTCGTTGAAGACGAGCTCCTCGGCGGCTCGACCACCCAACGTCGCCGCGAGCTGATCCATCAGCGTGGACTTCCGGGTCAGGTACCGGTCCTCGCGCGGAAGGGAGATCGTGTAGCCGAGCGCCTGGCCGCGGCTGATCACCGAAATCTTGTGGACGTCCGTGTCCTGGTCGAGGTAGTGGCCGACGAGGGCATGGCCCATCTCGTGGTAGGCGGTGACCTTCCGCTCCTCCTCGGAGAGCAGGCGCGTCTTCTTCTCCGGCCCGGCGATCACGCGCATGACGCCCTCCTCGAGCTCCTCCTGCCCGATCGTCTTCTTGCCGCGGCGCGCCGACAGCAGCGCAGCCTCGTTGACGAGGTTCGCGAGGTCGGCGCCCGTGAAGCCCGGAGTGCCGGCCGCGAGCGTGTCGAGCTCGACCACCGGATCGATCGGCTTGCCCTTCGCATGAACCTCGAGGATCTTCTTGCGGCCGCTCCGGTCGGGCCGGTCGACGACGATCTGCCGGTCGAAGCGGCCAGGACGCAGCAGCGCCGGGTCGAGGATGTCCGGCCGGTTCGTGGCCGCGATCAGGATGATGTTGTCCTTCAGCTCGAACCCGTCCATCTCGACGAGGAGCTGGTTCAGCGTCTGCTCGCGCTCGTCGTGGCCGCCGCCGAGGCCGGCGCCGCGATGGCGGCCGACCGCGTCGATCTCGTCCATGAAGACGATGCACGGCGACGCCTGCTTCGCCTGCTCGAACAGGTCACGCACGCGCGAGGCGCCGACGCCGACGAACATCTCGACGAAGTCGGAGCCGGAGATCGAGAAGAACGGGACGCCCGCCTCACCGGCGACGGCGCGGGCCAGCAGCGTCTTACCGGTGCCGGGAGGGCCGTAGAGCAGGACGCCCTTCGGGATCCGGGCACCGAGCGCCTGAAACTTCTTCGGGTTCTCGAGGAACTCCTTGATCTCGTGCAGCTCCTCGACGGCCTCGTCCACGCCGGCCACGTCCTTGAAGCCGATCTTCGGCGAGTCCGGCGTCATCCGCTTGGCGCGCGACTTTCCGAAGGACATCACCTTCGAGCCGCCGCCCTGCACCTGGTTCATGAGGAAGATCCAGAACGCGATCAGGATCACGAACGGCAGGAGCGACGTCAGGAGCGACCACCAGGGCGACCCGCCCGTGCTCTTCGAATCGAACGAGACGCCCTCCCGAATGATCACCTTCTCGAAGTCGCGGAGCGACTCGGGGCTCGGGTAGGCGACCTTCATCTTCCGGCCCTGCTCTTCCCCGCCCGTCGGCTGATACTCCACCGACAGCTGCTGCTTGTTCGGGTTGGCGACGATCTCCTTGATCGACGACGGGTTGTCCTTGACCTGCGACTGCAGCTGCGAGTAGGTGACCTTCTCCTTCGGCTTGTCGTTCATCAGCGTCTGACTCGCCAGGTAGACGAGCAGGACGATGACGATCAGCGGAAAGAGGGCAGAGCGGAAGAACCGGTTCATAGGCGGTATATCGACCAGGGTAGCAGTGGCCTTACCCCCAAAACCTGCCCCGAACGGGGAGGATCAGTGGGCTTCGGCGGCAGCGTCATCGCCGAGCACTCCGACGTAGCGAAGGTTCCGGTACCGCTCGTCGAAGTCGAGCCCGTAGCCAACGACGAACCGGTTGGGGATCTCGAACCCCGTGTACCGAACCGGAACGTCGACCTCTCGCCGCTCCGGCTTCGTCAGGAGGGCGCAGATCTCTAGCGACGCGGGATGGCGGGCGCCAAGCGTCCGCGTGAGGTACGAGAGCGTGAGTCCGGAGTCGATGATGTCCTCGACGACCAGGACGTTTCGCCCCTCGATGCTCTCGTCGAGATCCTTGAGGATCCGGACGACGCCTGACGAATCGGTCGACGCCCCGTAGCTCGAGATGGCCATGAAGTCGACCTCACAGGGGACGGTGATGTGGCGCATGAGGTCCGCCATGAAGAAGACCGCGCCCTTGAGGACGCCGACGAGCAGCAGGTCCTTGCCGGCGTAGTCCACCGAGATCTCGGCACCGAGCTCCGCGATGCGGTCCCGCAGCGCATCCTCCTCGATCAGGATCTCCGCGACGCCCTGTTCCACCTCAGTCTTGAACGTACTCAGCGTGCACCCCCTCCGCTTCGACGATCCCCGGCACCGCGACGACCTCGTCGCCGCGGACGACGAGCGGCCAGGCCTCCCGTTCCGACCGCGGCACCTTCGCGTCCACGAAGACATCCTGAAGCTTCTTGCGACGGCCTGCGAGCCGGTCCCCCGCCCGCCAACCGCGGACTTGAAGACCCGGCACCGAGGATGTGATTCGCCACGGGCCCCAGCGCACTTCGCCGAGTAGCCGGACAGGACCTCGCTCGAGCCACAGGCGATCATATTCACGCACCGCCTGGAGATTGCCGCCCAGGTCGACGCGCGCCGAGCCTTGCGACGTGGCGAGCAGCGCGTCCAGCCGGCTAGGTCGGCCCTCCGCGAGCGCGAGCAGGTTCGTCTCGGCGCGCGGGTCGAGCTCCCGGAGGAGCGGGACGATCCGCTCGCGGATCAGGCCGCGCTTCGTCTCCGGGTTGGACGAGTCGACGCGGAACGGGATTCCGACGGCGCGGCAGTAGGCCTCCGTCTCCTCGCGCCAGACCGTCAGGAGCGGGCGCACGACGCCGTCCTCCCGCTTGGCCTTGATCCCGCCGGGCTTCCCGCTCGAGACCAGTCGGTAGAGGACGGTCTCGACCTGGTCGGACGCGGTGTGCCCGGTCGCGCGAAGCCGGTCGGTCGCGAACGAGTACCGGAGCTCGCGGAGCTCGGCTTCGGTCGTGCCGGGCGCGTCGACCACATCGGCGCCGAGCTCCCGGGCGCAGAACCGGGCGTCTTCCTCCGATTCCTCGCCGCGCAGACCATGGTTCACGTGCAGCCCGGACACCGCGTAGCCGAGCTCGCGGAGCGCGTGCCACATCGCCGCGGAGTCCGCCCCGCCGGAGACGAGGCAGACGACCTCCGCGCCGGCAGGAATCAGCTCGTGGCGGCGGATCTGCTCCTCGACGCGGCTGCGAAAGGCCTCGGGCTCCATCGTCTTATTGTGGCCGCCGGCGCTCGAGGTACGAGGCGAGCATCGGCAACGCCCACCGCGCAACCCAGAGCAACAAGCCCACGGCAAGAAGACGCTTCACGGATACACCGGATTGAGCGCCCAGTCCTCGATCCGCTCGGTCGCGGCGCGCAGGCTGTCCTCGTAGAGGATGTGCGGCTCGGCCGGCGTGACCAGCGGCATCTTCGCGGAGGGCCGGCGGCCGTCGGCAGCCGCAAGCGCGAACGCGATCGGCAGCGAGTGGCAGACGGCGAGGATCGTCCCCTCCGGTCGCCCCAGCATGAAGCGGAAGCCGCGGGCGTACCGCTCGGCGATCGCGGCGCGCGTCTCGCCGTTCCCGGGCGGGACGTCGGTCGGCCCGTGCGTTCCGGCCCACTTGCGGTAGTCGGCGAGCGCCTTCCCCTCGAAGGCGCCGTAGAACGGGTCGTTGAGCTCCGGCAGGACGACACGGGGCACGTCCCGGTCGCCGAGCGCGAGGTCGGCCGTCTCGTGCGTACGCACGAACTCGGTGACGATGCAGAGGTCGATCGGCTCGCTGGCGAACCGGTCGACGAGCCACCGCGCCTGTTGACGTCCCACCTCGGTGAGCCCGACGACGACGGACGGGTCGCCGTTCACGAGCGCCTTGGCGGAGTACTCGCTCTCGCCGTGGCGGACGAAGATCGCCCGTTCCACGCCTAGTGCCCCTCCAGGCAATACACGCCGGCTTCTGGCCCGCGATCACACGGCGCCAGAGCACACCCTCGCCCTTGCCAAGGCAACCAGAACCAAGCCTTGGCGCGGTCGAGTGCGCACTCTGGCTTGGTGCTCGCGACCCAGAAGCGGGGCAGCATTACCTGCAGGGGCACGCTAGAAGAGGATGCTCCGGTAGTTGCCGACGTGCTGCATGCCGACCGTCTCGTAGAGGCGGATCGCCGCCGGGTTGTCCGCCCGGACGAACAGGCAGACACGCGGGACCTCGGTGAGCAGGAGCCCGATGAGGTCACGCAGCCCGCGCTGCCCGTAGCCGCGCCCTCGAACCTCGGGATCGACCCAGACCTGCTGGAGCTGCACGGCCTGCGGCGTCCAGGCCGACGCCTCGGCCTTGAACAGGATCGTGCCGTCCTCGACCCAGAGCCACGACCGGCCGTCCTCGATCTGCTGAAGCGTCCGGCGCCGAAACCCCTCCGGGTCCGCCGCCAGCGGGTCCAGCCCGAGCTCGCCCTCGTGGGTCGCCGCGCAGGCCGGCAGCAGTAGCTCGAGGTCGTTCCGCCTCGCCGCCCGAAGCTCGGCGTCCCCGGGCTCGGGCGACTCGGAGATCGCGAACACCGGCTGGCCCGGCCGGTCCTCGCGTGGCGTAGGCATGCGCCTCCGCGCCGCGTCCCAGAGGTCCGAGACCGCCGCCTCGTTGCCGATCATCATCTTGGGCCGCGCCGAGACCATGACGTCGGCGAAGACCTCGCAGCCGTCGCCCGAGGGGACGATGTTCGCGCCCAGGTGGCACAGCGCCGTGAGCCGATCGTTCGCTCCCGCCGCGACCAGCCGCCCCGGCCCTCTCCGCGCAGTCTCCTCGAGGTACACGCGCTCGACCGGGTCCTCGCCGCAAAAGGCGAGCGCCTGGTCGAGGCTCGGCTCGAAGAGCCGTTTCGTGTCTGCAACCATCAAACGCTTTACGCTGGTGTTTGGCTCGGCTACGCTTGTTCCATGCTGCCCGATCCCGGGAACAGAGAGCCTGCGCCGGAACCACTACGCATGGTGCAGGCATTCGTCAACACCGTCGACGTCGAGAACGGCATCGAGGAGCTCACGGGCCCGGACGAGCTCCACCGCGTGCTGACGAGGATCGGCGCCCTCGACCCGAGCGCGCCTCCGCTCGCCCAGGCCGACCTGCTGCGCGCGCTCGCCGTCCGCGAGGCGCTCCGCAGCCTGCTGCACGCGAACGTCGGGCTCGCTCCAGACCCTGCGGCGCTCGAGCTGCTCGACCGCACGAGCTCGGCGGGCGCGCTCTCAGTCCGGTTCGCGCACGACGGATCGACGAGGCTCTCGTCCAAGGCCTCCGGGCTCGACGGAGCGCTCGGCCGGATTCTCTCGATCGTGTACTCGTCCATGGTCGCCGGCACCTGGGGACGCCTGAAGGCCTGCCCTCGCGACGTCTGTGGCTGGATCTTCTACGACCGGTCGCGCAACTCGTCGTCGAGGTGGTGCGCGATGTCGGTCTGCGGCAACCGGACGAAGACGAAGCGGTACCGGGCGCAGGCGGTCGCCCGGTGATCACGGGGATCCTCCACTCGCCCCGTGCCCGGCGCCGGCTCGCCTGGGCCTTCGCGATCCCGCTGACGCTCGCGGCGCTGGTCCTCGCCGGCGTCCTGCTGCTGCCGGAGGCGAAGGAGGATCCGCCCGAGGTCTTCGGCCAACAGCAGGCGGTCAACGTGGCGGCCAACGAGAAGACCGTCCGCCTGAACCGAGCCGACCGCAGGCGGGTCAACCAGACGATCGACATGCTCATGAACGCGGGCGTGAAGCGGCAGAACCCGGCCGCGGTCTACGGGCTCGCGTCTCCCAACCTGCGCAGCCAGGCGACGCGGGACGAGTGGCGGAGCGGCGACATCCCCGTCTACCCGTACCCCGCGCTCGGCGAGAAGTTCCACGGGTGGACGATCAACTTCTCGCAGCGGAACCACCTCAACGTCGACCTGCTCGTGATGCCGTCGAGGAACCGCGCGCGGCTCGGGCCCGTCGCGCTCACGCTCGACCTCCGGAAGGTCCGCAACCGCTGGCTCGTCGACGGGATCTTCCCGGTCGCGACGTTCGCGCCGATCCCGCCGCAGGGGAACCGCGGCCCGGTCATCTCCACCTACGACCTCGTTCCGGCGGCCGCAGGCTCCGCGCCCTCGGGCGGTCGGAGCCGTCTGAGCTACGCCTACTTCGTGCTTCCCGCCGCGATCATCGGCGGAGGGATCGCGGTCATCGTCGGCTTCTTCGCGTGGCGCACCGTCAGGGACCGCCAGGCACAGCGTCGCTACGCGGCGCAGCGCAAGCTCAGCAGCGAATAGGGTCCGCGCCGTGCCGATCCATGTCCGTGCCGAGCCCGGCGACTACGCCGAGGCCTGCCTGCTCCCGGGAGATCCCGTCCGCGCGAAGTACATCGCCGAGACGTTCTTCGACGGCCCGGTTCAGCGGAACGAGGAGCGCGGCATGCTGGGCTACACCGGCACCTTCGAGGACAAGCCGGTCTCGGTCCAGGCCACGGGCATGGGCTGCCCGTCCGCGGCGATCGTGATGGAGGAGCTCGTCCAGCTCGGCGTCAAGCGCTTCCTCCGCGTGGGGACCTGCGGCGGCCTTCAGCCGGACATGGCACTCGGAGATCTCGTGATCGGGATCACCGCCGTCGCCTCCGACCACACCGCCGACAAGCTCGTCAACTTCGAGCCGCACGTCCCGACCGCGGACTTCGGGCTCGTCCACGGTGCCGTCCACGCCGCGAAGGAGCTGGGCAAGAACGTGCGCGTCGGGCCGATCGTCTCCAGCGACCTTTTCTACAACCCGGACGACGGCCAGTACGCGCGCTGGTCCGAGCGCGGCGTGCTCGCGGTCGAGATGGAGGCCGCGGTGCTCTTCACGATCGGCGCCCTGCGCAAGGTCGCCGCCGGCTGCCTGCTCACGGTCAGCGACGTCGTCGTGGAGGGCGAGTTCGTCCGGATCTCGGACGAGGAGATGCGGGCCGCGGTCGACCAGATGACCGAGCTCGCGCTGCGGACGATCACCGCAGAGTAGGGCCTCTTCAGGTGACGCTGCCCCGCTTCTGGGTCGTGAGCACCAAGCCAGAGTGCGCACTCGGCCGCGCCCAGGCTTGGCAGCCTTGGCAAGGCCGAGGGTGCGCTCTGGCGCCGCGTGATCGCGGGCCAGAAGCCGGCTTGTGTCGCCTGGAGAGGCCCTCGCACTGAAGGTCGCATTTCTCGTCAACCCCGCGTCCGCGAACGGACGGACGGGCAAGCGCTGGCCGGAGCTCGCGCGAGCGGCGCATGACGCAGGCCTCCGCGGCGAGGCGATCTTCTCCGAGCGTCCCGGGCAGCTCGGCGAGCTCGCACGCGGAGGCGGCCGACGACGGCGCCGAGCTGCTCGTCGTGGTCGGCGGCGACGGGACGATGCACGAGGTCGTGAACGGCGTCGCGGGCCGTGACGGGATCGAGCTGGCCGTGATCCCGCGCGGTACCGGGTGGGACTTCGCCCGGACGCACCGGATCCCCAAGCGGCTCGACGACGCCCTGCGGATCGCCCTCGAGGGGACGCCGCGCGCGTTCGACCTCGGCCGGGCGACCTACCTTGCGGACGGCGTCGAGGAGACGGCCTGGTTCGCGAACGCCGGGAGCGTCGGGATGAGCGGCGCCGTCGCGGCGAAGGCGAACCGGATCACGAAGAAGCTCGGCGCGAAGACCTCCTATCTGATCGCGCTCGGCGCCGTCTTCTCCCGCTGGAGCAACGTCCCTCTCGACGTGGACGTCGACGGAGAGAAGCGCAGCGGCCCCATGGAGGACGTGATCGTCGCGCTCGGCCGGTACCAGGCGGGCGGGATGATGGTCACGCCCGACGCCGAGCCCGACGACGGGCTCTTCGACGTGCTCCTGATCAAGGACGCCTCGAAGCCCGAGGTGCTACGCGCCCTGCCGAAGATCTACCGCGGCAAGCATCTCCCCCACCCGAAGGCCGAGGTGCTCCGGGGGCGCCTCGTCGAGGTCGGCTCCGAGGAGCCGCTGCCGGTGCAGCTGGACGGCGAGCAGCCGGGAACGACCCCCGCCCGCTTCGAGATCGTTCCGGGCGCGATCCGGCTGAGAGTGCCCGCTTAGCTCGCCGGCTTCTTGCGCGTCGGCGCGCTGCCGGACGGGCTCTTTCGCGCAGTCGAGCGAGTCGTCGTGCGCGCCTTGGCCGTCTTCGGCTTGCTGAGCTCGGCGACCTGCTTCTCGAGCTTCGCGACGCGCTCCTCGAGCCCGTCGAGGCCCGTCAGGCGCTTCTGGACGTCGTCGATCCGCTCGCGGAGGCCCGCGACCGACTCCAGCACCCGTGCGGTCGTCTGCGAGCCGGCTACGCGGGTGAACGCCTCCTCGCCCACGTCGGCGAGCCTGGTCAGGATGTCTTTCTGTCTCGTATTCGCCATGCGCGGAACCATACCCCGGCTCGGCGCTACATCTGAACGAGGACGGGCGTACCGGTCGGTGCGAGGCGCCACAGCCGCCGCACGACCTCGTTGCTGACGCGGATGCACCCGTTCGAGACCGGCAGCCCGATCAGCGAGGGCCGGTTCGTGCCGTGGATCGCGACCGGGCCTCCCTGCGGCCAGCCCTGCAGGACCTCCGAGAACGCGGAGATGCCGATCGCGGCCCACCCGTAGGGCCCGGCGGGGTCGTCGCGGAAGCGCTGGTTGACGTAGAAGCTGCCCACCGGCGTGGGCGTCCCCCTGGCGCCGATCGCGACCTTCGCGCGCAGGACGGACCTGCCGCGCTCGAAGACCGTCAGTCGGCGCGTCGAGAGGTCGACGACCACGCGCGCCCGGAGCGGCCGAAGGCGGACGCTGCGAGCTCGCACGTAGCCGGTCTGGCCGTTCGGCTTCAGCGGGAGCATGACGCGGTACCAGGCCGCCCTGCAGCGTGCGCCGATGACGGAGCTCAGGGCGGCGAAGACGGTCCGGACACCGTTGACGTTGTAGGGCCCGAAGCGAGCGAACGCCGCGCCTCGCGGCTTGCGGTGCACGTGCACGAGGCCGCGCACGTCGACGGCGTACGTGCGAGCGGAGGTTACGAGGTTGCGAGTCGTGCCGGGAGCGCAGCTCGGCTCCGTCCGGCCCGAGGCGGATGCTTGTATGGATCCCGTGAAGACGAGCCCCCAAGCCAACAAACCGAGCAACAATGACGTCCGAAGGAATGAATAGAACGGCACGAAATTCTTCATCGACATTTGAAGGAAGGATTTAAGCGAACCACCGGTATAGCCGAATGGGAACGACAGTGAACATGCTCCGTAGGACACGACCGCATCGCCACAGTGAGGTCACGACTCACGTGGTGAGGCAGCGGGCGGGCGTGCCGTACGAGGTGGAGCAGCGCGTCTGCCGCGAGTGCCGCACGGTGCTCTCGGAGCGCGCGATCCGCCGCGCGGCCGCCTAGCTCAACGCCTGTACGAGCGCCGCGAGCGTCTCGCCGGCGGCGCCATCGCTCTTGACGGCGGCTCTCCCGTCGAACGACGTCGGTCCGAGGTTGACGATCGCCACCTCGCCGCCCGCCGCGACGGTCTCGTCGGGGAGCATCGACACCGGCCAGACCTCGAGCGTCGAGCCCACGACGAGGAGGAGACGAGTCGATCGGGCAAGCTCGAAAGCGCGGTCGATAGCCGCCGCCGGAAGGACCTCGCCGAACATCACGACGTCCGGCTTCACGATCGCGCCGCAGCGCTCGCAGGCAGGCGCGTCGGCGTTCTCCAGCAAGACCAGGAGCTCGTCGAGCCCGTACGGCGCGCCGCAGCCGGGACACGTCGAGCTCCGGATCGAGCCGTGCACCTCGACGACGTCGCCGCTCCCGGCCCGCTGGTGCAGCCCGTCGATGTTCTGGGTGACGACGGAGGAGACGTGGCCCTCGCGCTCGAGCTCCGCCAGAGCGTCGTGGCCGGCGTTCGGCTCCGCCTCGACGAGAACGCGAAGCCGCAGCGAGTAGAAGCTCCAGACCTTGCGCGGGTCGCGGCGGAAGGCGTCGATCGTCGCGTACTCGGCGGGGTCGTACTGCGCCCAGATCCCGGTCGGCGACCTGAAGTCCGGAATTCCACTCTCCGTCGAGATCCCCGCTCCTGTGAGGACGACGGCGGGCCCGCGGCGGCGGAAGACCTCGGCAAGGCGCTCGACGCTCATCCGTAGAGTCTGCGCCGTGGAGGGCTACGGCTTCCAGCTGGAGGTGACCGTCCGCTTCGCGGAGACCGACGCGCAGGCGATCGCGCACCATGCCGCGTACCTCGTCTGGTTCGAGACCGCCCGGATCGAATACCTGCGGCGTTTCGACGGCGGCTACCAGGGACTTCGCGACCGGGGCGTCGAGGCGACGACGTCGGAGGTCTACGTCCGGTACATCCGGCCGGCGGCATTCGACGACCGACTCGTGATCCACACGCGGTGCTCGGAGCTCCGCGGCGCGCGCTTCCGCTTCGAGTACCGCGTCGAGCGGAACGGCGAGCCGATCGCCGAGGCTTGGACCGGCCACGCCTGCGTCGACGGCACGACGTTCCGGCCCACGAGGGTGCCGGAGTGGCTGGTGGCCGCGATTACTGAAGCGGAGGAGGCGGCGGAGGCGGCTCGGTAGGCGGCGGCGGAGGAGGCGGCGGCGGGTTCTTCTTCTTCGTGGGCGGCGGAGGCTTGGGGACGGGCTTCGTCCCGTAGCGGACGAGCTTCGGCTCCGAGCGGTAGGAGGACGACCACGTCGTGTCGTAGAGGAGCTTCCCGTTCGCCGCATAGACCCGCCGCGTGACTGCCGTCCTGCGCGACGGCTGCCCGCCCTCGTCGACGATCTGCTCGCCGACCCACATGTCGGGATCGGGCGTACGCTTCACCGCCGGCGCTCCGGTCGGAACGAGCGGCGCGGTCTCGACCTCGACCCGGCGGTCGACGGGACGCCCGTAGAGGTTCACCGTCAAGGCGGAGGAACCGACGAACGTCCGCAGCAGGAGCCACTTGTTCGTGTCGTTCTTGAACTTGAGGTCGAGGTCGGGGTAGTTGACCGTCGCGTCGCGGCCCTGCGGGTAGTGCGCGATGTAGAGCGCGTGGTTCGTCCGCGACTCGATCGACAGGCCGGCCTCGAACGCGGCGTTGAAGACGGTCGTCGAGACCTGGCAGACGCCGCCGCCGATCCCGTTCTGGAGCTCGCCGTTGATGATCACCGGCGCCTCGCGGAACCCCTGCTCGGTAGTTCGCTCGCCGGTCGTCTCGTTGAACGAGAAGGTCGAGCCGGGAGCGATCAGCGCGCCGTCGACGAGGCGCGCGACGAGCTGGACGTTGTGGATCCGGTTGGGCTCGCCGCCGTAGTAGGTCGTGTAGCCGCCGACAAGGCCGGTGATGCCCATCGCGCGCGCCTCGCGAGTCGTCCGCTCGGGAGCGGCCCGGCCGACGACGAGCCTCGCTGTGCGGTCCGTCGGCGACAGCGCGGCGGCAAGGATCGCCTTGCGGGCGGCGGGGACGTCGAGGCGAAGTCCGGGAAGGGCAGGCCTCACGCTGACGGTGTTGTCGCGCGCGACCAGGAACTCGGCGTCGCGCGGCGCTCGGTCGACCTGCCTCCGGAAGCGCTTGAAGTACGCGTCGGCCTCGGTCCCTCCGAGCGCCAGCGTCGTCCCGCCGTTCTCCGGCAGGTCGAGAAGCCGCGCGATCCGCCAGCGTGGAACGCGCCAGCGAGTCTCGCCGCGCACGAGGCGCACAGGGCCAGAGACGGCAGTCGCGACCTGCGCGGCAACCGGCGCGAGGTCGGCAGCGGTTACCTCGGGCTGCGAGATCTCGACTGGGAGCGGTACCGGCGCGCGTGAGAAGCCGACGAGCGAGCTCACGATCAGCGGCGCAGCGGCCTCCCGGTGCAGCGTGCGTCCGGTCGCGCCACGCACCACCTCGGGCTTCAATCCCTTGAGCAGGATCGAGGCCTCGCGCTGCGGGCGGTCGATTCTGCCGGTGAGCGTGTCGAGCCGGTGCGTCAGCAGGGCGTCGTCGGCGCGGGACGGCGGCGTGATGTCGCCGCCGAAGAAGCGCACGCCGAGCCGGCGGATCCCGCGAACCGGCGCGATTCCGTCGCCCTGGTTGTGTGCCCGCTCGACCGCGGCACGCCAGTCGACCTGGAGGATGATCTCGTTCGGCCGGATGCGGAACTCGCGCGGCCCGGCGGTGAAGGTGACGGGAACCCGCAGCAGGCTCTCATACCGCTGCTCCAGCCGCCTAACGGCTTCGCTGTTGGTCAGGCCTCCGACCTCCATGCCGGCGACGGTTGCGCCATCTGGGAGCTTCTGCGGCGAGCCGGCGTATACGAAGCCGAGCGCGAGCGTCCCGATGGCAAGCGTGAGCACCCCGACGAGGGACCACTGCACGGCGAGCCGCCTACGGGCTGCTCGCTTCCGGCGGAGATAAACCGCCCTCGACCCGGCTTCGGCGTACAAGAAGTTCAGTCTAGCCTGACGGTTGGTCGGCCAAACCTCCGATGATCCTGGCCGCGATCTCCCTCTGGATCTCCGAGGTCCCCTCGACGATCTGGAAGACCTTCGCGTCGCGCATCCACTTCTCGACGGGATGGTCGCGCATGACCCCGGCGCCGCCGAGCACCTGCACGGCCTCCGTCGTGACCCGCATGGCGACGTCGGCCGCGTACCCCTTCGCGTACGAGCCCAGGAGCCCGGTCTCCTCGTCCCTGTCGACCGCCTCGCAGGCGCGCCAGACGAGGAGGCGAGCGGCCTCGATCTCCATGCCCATCTCGGCGAGCTTGAAGGACACGCCCTGGCGGGCGATCAGCGGCCGGCCGAACGCCTCGCGCTCCCTCGCGTAGGCGGCTGCGTGCTCGAAGGCGGCCCGCGCGAGGCCGACGGCGGCGGCGGCGACCTGCGGCCGGGAGGAGCGGAAGAAGTCGAGCGCGAGCTCCCAGCCCCCGCCCTCCTCGCCGAGGAGGCGGTCGGCCGGGATCCGGGCATCCTCGAGGACGAGCGAGCCCGTGTAGGACGCCCGCAGTCCGAGCTTCGCCTCCTTGCGGCCCGTCGAGACACCCGGGTCGTCCCTGTCGACGAGGAAGGCCGTGATCCGGTCCTCGACCTTCGCGAAGACGACGGTCAGCTCGGCGATGCCGCCGTTCGTGAGGTAGCACTTCTCGCCGTTCAGGACGTAGCTGTCTCCGGCCCGTCGCGCGGTCGCCCTCATCGACGCCAGATCCGTGCCCGCATGCGGCTCGGTGAAGCCGATCGCGGCGAGGACGCCGTCCTCCGAGGCAAGGCGGGGCAGGTAGCGCTCCTTCTGCTCCTCGGTGCCGGCGGCGAGCAGCGGCCGGACCGGGAACATCGTCGCCTGGATCGTCGCCGCGAGCCCCGCGCAGCCCCAGGAGAGCTCCTCGGCGACCAGCGCGCTCGTCACGGCGTCGACCCCGCCGCCGCCGTACTCGACCGGGATCGCGTAGGCGGTCAGCCCGGCCCGCGCGGCCTTCGCGAGCAGGTCGGGCGGGAAGTCTTCCTTCTCGTCCCACTCACGCGCGACCGGCCGCAGCTCCCGCTCGGCGAACTCGTGCGCGAGACGCTGGAGCTCGCGCTGCTCCTCGGTCGGCTGGAATGCGATCACGCTGCGGCCGCGAGCGCGTGCAGCCTGGCGAGCGGATCGCCGGTGAGCTCGAGCGGGCGCCAGTCGTCCCCGCCGAGGATGCGACCGTTCGAAAGCGCTGCGAAGAGACGGCCCTCGCGCGCGAACGCGAGCGCGTACGGCATCGCGCCGCCCGGATCGGCGACCTCGGCCCACGGCTCGCCACCCTCGCGCCGGTAGATCCGCGCCTGCGCATCGCGGCCGCCGTGCGCGGCGAACGGCCCGGTGCTCGCGCTGACGAACCAGACATCGGGATCGGACGGGTCCGGCGCGACCGACCACGTGTAGTGACGGTCCCGGCCCTCGTCGGCGGGACGCCAGGTCTCCCCCGCGTCGTCGCTCCACGCCGAGCCTCCGCCGCCGGCCTCGTAGGCGCGACCCGGCTCGCGTGGATGCCACGCCAGCGAATGAACGTCGGGCTGTGCGCCCGGCCGGTGGTCCTCCCAGGTCTCGCCGCCGTCGGTCGAGCGCATCAGTCCGCCGAGCTCGATCCCGACGAGAAGGAGATCGGCGTCGTGCGGGCTCGGAGCGATCCACCGGACGTGCGATGTCCACGGCCGGGGCGGGAAGCTCCAGGTCGGTTGCGACGGGAGCTCGAGCAGCGCGTCGAGCGCTCTCCAGGAGTCGCCGCCGTCGTCGCTGCGGAACAGGCGGCTCGGCTCACAGCCGGCGTAGACCGCGCCGCCGGCGGTGGAGACTGCGAGCGAGAAGACACCCGGCTCCGGCAGCCCGACGTCCTCCCAGGTCTCGCCCCCGTCGCGCGTGCGCCTGAGGCCTTGCTCGCGTAGGCCGGCGAAGACCGTGTCCGGGTCGGCCGGGTCGACGGCGAGGCACTGGGCGCCGCTGCCCTCGAGCGAGACGGAGACGTCCCACGCGCCGTTCCTCTCGTCCAGACGCGCGATCGCGTCTCCCGTGGCCGCCCAGAGCCTCAAAACGTGAAGAGCTCGATTCCGCCCGAGACGTTGAGCTCGATCCCGGTGACGTAGCCGGCGAGGTCGGAGCAGAGGAACGCGATCGCGTTCGCGATGTCCTGCGGATCGCCGGTCCGGCGAAGGGCGGTTCGCTTGACCATCCGCTCGTTCATGTCGGGGTTGCCGAAGTGGAACGCCTCCGTCCCGATGATGCCCGGGACGATCGCGTTGGCGGTGATCCCATGCCGCGCGCCCTCGAGCGCGAGCGTCTTCGTCAGGCCGATCAGGCCGGCCTTGGTCGTCGAGTAGCTGGCCTGCCCGAAGCCGCCGAGCGTCCCGGCGACGGAGGCCATGTTCACGATGCGGCCCCACCCGCGCTCCTTCATGTGCGGCCACACCGCGCGCGAGCAGTTGAACGCGCCGGTGAGGTTGACGCGGAGGTCGCGCTCCCAGAGCTCCGGCGACTGGTTCTCGAGCTGGCCCAGGTGGTCGAGCGTGCCGGCGTTGTTCACGAGGATGTCCACGGAGCCGAGCTCGTCGACCGTCCGCGCGACGGCGGCTTCGACTTGGCCCGTGTCCGTGACGTCGCACTTGAGGGCGAGCGCACGGCGGCCCATCTGCCTCGATCTCGCTCGCTGTCGCCTCGGTCTGGACGAGCCCCTGCGCCGCGGCGGCCTGGGCGAGCGGCCCGTAGTCGGCGGCCGCGGAGTCGTCCGACTCGACGAGGATGTCGGCGAGGACGACGTCGGCGCCGGCGCGCGCCAGCGTCAGCGCATCGACCCGGCCGAGGCCTCGCGATCCTCCGGTGACGAGGGCGACGCGCCCCGAGAGGTCGATTTCCAGAGTCACGGTGCCAGGCTAGAGCCAGGCACCGTTCGACCTACCCCTCACGCGGGAGAAAGATCTCCCTCGCGATCACCAGGCGCTGGATCTGCGAGGTGCCCTCGTAGATCTGGAACAGCTTCGCGTCGCGCATGAGCTTCTCGACCGGATACTCCTTCATGTAGCCGTAGCCGCCGAAGATCTGGACCGTGTCGGTCGTGACCTTCATCGCGGTGTCGGCGGCGAATCGCTTCGCGAAAGACGACTGGAGCGTCGCCCGCTTGCCCTGATCGAGCAGCCACGACGCCTGCCAGACGAGCAGCCGGGCCGCCTCGATCTCGGTGGCCATGTCGGCGACCAGGAAGTTGACGCCCTGGTTCATCGCGATCGGCTGCCCGAACTGCACGCGGGTCTTCGCGTACTCGACGGAATAGTCGAGCGCCGCCTGCGCCACGCCGACGGCGCCCGCTGCGGTCCCCGGGCGGGTGAAATCGAGCGTTCTCATCGCGACCTTGAAGCCCTCGCCCTCTTCGCCGAGCCGGTTCTCGGCGGGCACCTTGACGTCGCTGAAGGCAAGCGCGGACGTGTCGGTCGCGCGCTGGCCCATCTTGTCGAGGTGCTTCTCGACGACGACGCCGTCGAGGCTCGTCGGGACGACGAACGCCGTAAGCCCGCGATGGCCCTTGCTCTTGTCGGTCGAGGCGAAGACGACGAGCCAGTCAGCGTGGCCGGCGTTCGTGATGAACATCTTCGAGCCGTTGATGACGTAGTCGTCGCCGTGACGCACAGCGGTCGTCTGGATGCCGGAGACGTCCGAGCCCGCGTTCGGCTCGGTGAGGCCGAACGAGCAGAGGATCGGCGACTCGACGAGCGGCGGCAGCCAGCGCGCCTTCTGGTCGTCCGTCCCGGCGAGCATGACGGGCGCGGCACCGAGCGTGTTGGCCACGATCGAGACCGCGATGCCGGAACAGCCCCACGCGAGCTCCTCTCCGATCAGCATCCCGTCGAAGGCGGGCAGGCCGAGACCGCCGTATTCCGTGGGGATGTGCGGGTTCATCAGCCCGACCTCGTGGGCCTTGGCGATGATGTCCGCCGGGTGCGTCGACTGCTCGTCGTACTCGGCCGCCTTCGGGCGGATCTCCTTCTCCGCGAAGTCGCGCGTCAGGGCCCGGAGCTCACGCTGCTCGTCGGTGAGGCCGAACGAGATGCCCGTTGCGGCCGCCAGTGCCTCTTGGATCGCTGTCATCGCTTTTCTGGTTACGCGGAGCCGGACTGAAGTCCGGCACCGCCAAGGCTGATTGACTAGTCAATCAAGATTGTAGCTCGCTGCTCCACCCGTACACTCTCGCCCGCATGGATTTCGACCTGACCGACGAGCAACGGCTGATCCAGGAGACCGTTCGCACCTTCGTAGACGAGCGCGTCCTGCCGAACGCGATCGAGAACGACATCGAGCACAAGCTCGACCTGGGCGTGATCGAGGGGATGGCGGAGCTCGGCCTGCTCGGGATCGTCATCCCCGAGGAGTACGGCGGCGCCGGGCTCGATTTCGTGGCGGAGGCACTGTCGTGCGAGGAGATCGAGCGCGGCGAGGCGGCGTTCCGGACGTTGATCTCCGTCCACGTCGGGCTGAACTCGCTGGCGCTGCTCCGCTACGCGTCCGAGGAGCAGAAGCAGCGCTACCTGGTTCCGCAGGCGCGGGGCGAGAAGCTCGCATGCTTCGGGCTCACCGAGCCGGGGGCCGGGTCCGACGTCGCCTCGATGCGGACCACTGCACGGCGGGAAGGCGACACGTACGTCCTGAACGGCCAGAAGAACTGGATCTCGTACGCCTCCGTGGCGGATCACCAGCTCGTGTTCGCGAAGACGGATCCGGCCGCGAAGCACAAGGGGATCTCCGCGTTCGTCGTCGAGCGCGGCTGGAAGGGCGTGTCGACGCGGGACACGGAGAACAAGCTCGGCATCTGGGCCGGCTCGACCGGCGAGCTCTTCTTCGAGAACGTCGAGGTGCCGGCCGAGAACCTCGTCGGCGAGGAGGGCCAGGGGTTCGAGATCGCGATGTACGGGCTCGACCAGGGCCGGTTCACGGTGGCCGCCGGGGCGTGCGGCGTCGTGCGTGCGTGCCTGGAGCGATCCGCCGAGTACGCGCGCGAGCGCGAGACGTTCGGTCAGCCGATCGGCAAGTACCAGTTCGTGCAGGACATGATCGCGGAGATGGTTCTCGGGTACGAGACGTCGAAGCTGCTCGTCATGCAGGCGGCGTGGATGAAGAACGAGGGCCGGCGGAACACGCGCGAGACGTCACTCGCGAAGTGGCATGCGACCGAGTCGGCGTTTCGGGCGGCGCATCTCGCGATCCAGGTACACGGTGCGTACGGGTACTCGGCGGAGTACGGCATCGAGCGGTACTTCCGGAACGCGCGGGCGCCGATCATCTACGAGGGCACGACGCAGGTGCACAAGATGATGCAGGCCGAGCACGCCCTCGGGTGGCGGGCGCTGAACGGGCGGGACGGAGACGTGTCGCCGCTCTGCTCGTGGGCGCCGGCGCTGTCGGGCGTGCACCGGGCCGCGGGCCCGGTTCCGACCGGCGCCTAGGCCGGGCCGCTCCACGGCCAGCGATCGGCTCGATCGACCAAGCCGGCGCGTACGGGGTTCTGGAGGACGTACTCGCAGGTGTTCGCAAGGTGGTCTTCGCTCTCGATCAGCCAGGCGCCGAAGCGGCTCTGGAACAGGTGTCCGACTCGTTCGTAGCGCTGGTTGAACGCCTGCGCGTAGCGACCGTTCAGGCGGTGCATCCCGTCGGAGAGCCAGGGCTGGGGCGCCTCCACCACGAGGTGGTAGTGGTTCGGCATCAGGCACCAGGTGTGCAGGTGCCAGGCGAAGAGCTCGGCTGCGTCGTGGAGCAGGCAGACGCAGAGTCGAAAGTCACCGGCGTCGTAGAAGATCGTGCACTTCGCGACGCCGCGGGCGGTGACGTGGAAGATGCCGTCTCCGAGCTGATTCCGCGGCTGGCGCGCCATCGCAGCGACCTTACGGGCCAGGGACGAGCGTGGACGTAGCCGCGAGCCTCTCGGCTCGCATCCGTGCCTCTTCCGTCACGGCTCGCACGGACGCAGCGACCCGGCGACGCGCGGCGGGACCCGTCCAGGGACTGTCCCTGGACGGGTCACCGAGCGCCTCGGCCCTAGCCACGCTCGATCGGCACGCCGACGAGGTTGCCCCACTCCGTCCACGAACCCGTCCCGCCCCTCGTCGATCCACTTTTCCGTGCGCCCCGAACTTCTCACGAGGAACGCCCGACCCCCCTGATAGCTTCCTCGCGGCCGTGAGGCCCCTGGAAGGTCTTTCCGTCGTCGATCTGACCCGGTATTTGCCCGGACCGTTCGCCAGCCGCGAGCTGCTCGAGCTCGGTGCCCGCGTCACTCGCCTACTCCCGCCCGCAGGCGACCCGATGGAAGCGATGGCGCCGGCCTGGCACGAGGCCCTGAACGCCGGCAAGGAGACCGTGGTCATCGACCTGAAGGCGGACCCGGAGCAGGGCCGGGCGCTCTGCGCGGACGCAGACGTGATCCTGGAGAGCTTCCGTCCCGGCGTCGTGGAGCGGCTCGGCGTCGGACCGGCCGACCTGCCCGAATCGGTCGTCTACTGCTCGTTCACCGGCTTCGGACAGACCGGGCCGCACGCGGACCGAGCAGGGCACGACCTCAACTACCAGGGCTGGGCCGGCCTGCTCGAGGACACGGCACCAGCGATGCCGCCGACGCAGCTCGCCGACCTCGCCGGCGGAGCGCTCACGGCGGTGACCAGGATCCTCGCCGCGCTGCTCGAGCGCGAGAAGACCGGCCGCGGCACGCGCATCGTCGTGTCGCTCACGCATGGAGCCCACGACCTCGTCGCACACCGCTCCGGCGGTGAGCCGATCCCGCGCCTGCTGACCGGCGGTCTTGCGTGCTACCGGATCTACACGACCGCCGACGGCCGTCACCTGACCGTCGCTGCGCTGGAACCGCACTTCTTTGCCCGGCTCTGCGAGCTCCTCGACCTCTCCGACCTCGTCGACCGTCAGTACGAGCCCGCCGACCAGCAGGAGCTCGGTGACGCGCTGGCGGAGCGAATCCGAGCCAGGACGCTCGCTGCCTGGCTCGAGGTCTTCGACGGCGAGGACGTCTCGGTCGGGCCGGTCTCCACCCTCGACGAGGCGACTGCCGACTTCGGAGGATCCCGATGAGGCGTACCGCGGTCGCGCTCGCGGCGCTGACCCTCGTCTCGAGCGTCCTGGCGCTGACGGCACGGCAGCGGGCCGGCGAGGCTGCCGCCCGGCCGCCGGTCCCCTGGGCCACGCTCGCCGTCTCACGCTCTCCGATCGCGGGCGGCGACGTCTATGTCGTCGGAAACGGCCGGACACGCCTGATCGCCCCCGGCGCGTTCGACCCCTCTTGGTCGCCTGACGGACGACGGCTCGCGTACGTGTCCGCGGGAGCCGGCGAGGCCACCGACGTCTTCGTCTCCGACGCGGACGGCACCCACCTGGGCAGGATCACCAGGACAAGCGGCGTGGACGAAGCCTCACCGCGGTGGTCGCCCGACGGCATGCGCCTCGTCTTCGAGCGGGCCGGCAGGATCGTCGTCGCAAAGGCCGACGGCTCCCGCGAGCGCGTCCTCGCTCTCGGTGTGCAGCCGGCCTGGTCCCCCGGAGGACAGCGAATCGCGTTCGAGCGGAACGGCGACCTCTTCCTCGTCCGTGCCTCCGGTGGACGACCACGTCCGCTCACGACCGCCCTTGGCTCGCAGACCGCACCCGCGTGGTCACCGGACGGTCGGCGCCTGACGTACGCCTCCGACGAGACCGGCGCCTCCGACATCCGGCTGCTCGACGTCCGCACCCGCGCTACCGCCGTCGTCACCGCCGACGAGGCCGTCGACGGCGCGCCCACCTTCAGCGCGAACGGCCGCGCCGTGCTCTTCGTCAGCAATCGGACCGGTGCGGACGCGGTCTGGCGAGCTCCCCTCGCCGGCGGGACGGCCACGCCCGTCGGCGGACCGCCCTTCGCCGGCCGAGTCGATCCGCGGCCCGACGTCCGGGTCGTCGAGCTCCTCCCGGACCTCGACCAGCAGCAGCCGGCCGAGCTCGACGTGCGACCCGGGCTCCGGGGCTTCCGGCTGTGGTTCACGTCGGCCGCGGACAACGTCGGCATCGGGCCTTTCATCGTCAACGGCCGCCGGCGAAGCGGCAGCCGCCCGATGCAGGCGAGCCAGCGTGTGCGGCTGGCGAACGGCAAGCTCCGCACCTATCCGGAGATCGGCGTCTGGCGCTACAACGCGTCGCCCGACCACTCGCACTGGCACCTCTTGGACTTCCAGCGCTACGAGCTGCGGCGACTCGACGGCTCGCTCGTGGTCCGTGACCGCAAGAGCGGCTTCTGCATCGGCGACCGCTACGGCGTCGCCCCGGGCCGCATCGCCGGGCGGATCGTCCAGCCCGTGTTCCGCGGCTTCTGCAACAGCTACCAGCCGTTGGCAGGACAGGTCGACGGCGGCACGTCGGTGGGGTACTCCGACCGGTACCACTCGCGACTCGACGGTCAGAACGTCGACCTGACGAGAGTTCGGGCGGGCGACTACGTGCTCGTCAACCGCGCGAACCCGCAGCTCTCGATCCACGAGACCCGCTACGAGAACAACGCGGCCTCGGTCCGGATCAGGATCGCCTGGCCGAGAGGGCGCTCGCGTCCTCCCTCGGTCCGGATCCTGAGGACGTGTCCCGACTCAGCGAGCTGTTAGCCCGAGCGCGGCGGGAAGCTCGAAGAGATCTCCGAGCCGGTCCGGCGCGTCCGGATAGAGACCCTCGCGGTCGACGAGGAATGCCGCCATCCCGAGCCCACGGGCGCCTTCGAGATCGTCCTCGGGCGAGTCGCCGACCATCGCTGCCCGGTCGGCGGCGACGCCGAGCCCGTCGAGGACGGCCTGGAAGATGGTCGGGTGCGGCTTCACCTTCCCGTGCACCCGTGACGAAAGCGCAGCGTCGAACTGCAGGTTGTGGTGCCCGAGGAACTCCTCGACGTCGCGGCCCGTGTTCGAGACGAGGCCGAGCTTGAGCCCCCGCCCCCGGAGATCGTCGAGCACCGCCGGAACGTCGTCGAAGAGGTCGAAGTTGTCCGCACGCTCCCAGGCGCGCGTCATCTCGACTGCCGCCTCGTACGCGCGGTCCGAGTCACCGCCCATCCCGCGGATGATCCGCTCCGTGAAGGCGACCCAGATCTCTTCGTCGTGCCGGAAGTCCGGATGCTTGTGCAGGCCCTCCACCGCCTTCGCCCGCGCCTCCTTGTAGGCCGCAGGATCGAGCTCGAGCCCGAAGCGCCGACCCAGCCGCTGGTACCCCTCGGGCCCCAGGTCGGGACCGGGCTTGGCCAGCGTGAAGTCGAGGTCGAAGAGGACTGCCTGGATTTGCATGCCGCTTACGAGGTAGGAGTTGGCCACCGGTAGGCGTCTGCCTGCCTGCTGGCCAGCGAAGGAAGCTTCGCGCGCACGTCCTCGAGCCGTCGCCGGTCGAGCTCGGCGGAGATCACCGTCTCCTCGTCCGGCGCCAGCGCGACGACGGTTCCCCACGGGTCGGCGATCAGCGACCGCCCGTAGCTGAGCCGGCCGGGCTGCGTCTCGCCGATCTGCGCGGCCGCCGCGACGTAGTACTGGTTCTCGACGGCCCGCGCGCGCAGCAGCAGCTCCCAGTGATCCTTGCCGGTGTAGAGCGTGAAGTGGGCCGGAACCGTCACGAGCTCCGCGCCCTGGAGCGCGAGGATCCGGTACAGCTCGGGGAAGCGGACGTCGTAGCAGATCGTCAAACCGGTCGGCCAGCCCTCGAGGTCGACCACCACCGGCTCGTCGCCGGGCTCCTCCGCATCAGACTCGCGGTAGACGTGCCCGCCCACCTCGACGTCGAACATGTGGATCTTGCGGTAGACGGCCGAGATCGAGCCGTCGGACTCGAAGACGAGGCTCGTGTTCGAGAGCTTCTCGCGACCTTCTCGTCGCTCCGTGATCGAGCCGCCCACGAGCGTGATCCCGTGCTGCTTGGCCCAGCCGGCCATGGCCTCGACCGACTCTCCGTCCTCCAGCGCCTCGGCGGCGCCGTGCAGGACCTCCGGGTTCCCGATCGCGTTCCACTTCTCCGGCAGGACGACGACGTCGGCCCCGGTCGCCGCCGCGCGGGCGACGAGTCCCTCGGCCTTCTCGATGTTCGCCGCCTTGTCCGCCCGGCTCGTCAGCTGGACGCAGGCGACACGAAGCGTCCCGGACATCGGGTGGCAGGATAGCTCCGGCCTTGGAAGCAGCAGTCGACCGGCGCGGGCGCGCCCGCGCCCTTCACGCTCTGCGGAGCAGGGACTTCCGCCTCCTGTGGACGGGCCAGACGATCTCCCTCGTCGGCGACGGCGCGTTCCTCGTCGCTCTGGGCTGGAAGAGCTTCGAGCTCACGGGCTCGAAGAGCACCCTCGCCCTCGTCCTGATGGGACACGGCGCGGCGATGCTGACGACGCTCCTGATCGGCGGCGCGCTCGCGGACCGGTACCCGCGCCGCACGCTGATGATCATCTCCGACCTCTCGCGCTGCGCCGTGATGGTCGTCCTCTTCGCCGTCGACCTGAACGGCAACCTCGAGCTCTGGAGCCTCATCACGCTCGCCGTCCTTTACGGGGCCGGCGACGGCTTCTTCTACCCGGCGTACGGCGGGATCGTGCCGCTCGTGGTGGACGAGCACCACCTCGCCTCGGCCAACGCCCTGACCGGTCTCTCGCGCCAGGCCGCGTTCGTCGTCGGGCCGGCCCTCGCCGGTGTGCTCTACGGCGTGGCGGGATCGTCGTCCGTCTTCGCCGTCAACGCGGGAAGCTTCGTCGTCGCGGCGGTGCTGCTGGGAATGGCGCGGCCCCGCGGCTTCGAGCGCGACGAGCCGCAGGGGACCTTCAAGGAGATCGGCGACGGCCTCCGCTACGTGCTCGGCGTCCCGTGGCTCTGGATCACGATCTTCCTCGCGTCGTTCATCCTGATGATCGCCATGGCGCCGTACACGGCGCTGCTGCCCGCGTTCGTCGAGGAGCAGTTCAACCGCGGGGTCGGCTCGTACGGTGCGCTCTTCACGCTCCAGTCGCTCGGAATGGCTGTCGGCAGCATCGCCTTCGGCCAGACCAACCCGACCCGGCGCCGCGTGATCATCATGTATCTGCTCTTTGCCGCGAACGACATCTTCGTGATCGGGATGACGCTGACCCACTCCTTCGGACTTGCCTGTGCGTTCGTGACCATGCGAGGTGTCTGCATCGGCTACGGGATCGGCGTGTGGAGCACGCTCCTGATGCAGCAGGTGCCGTCGTCCAAGCTCGCGCGGGTCACGAGCCTCGACTTCTTCGGCTCCTTCGCACTGATCCCGGTCGGGTACGCGTTGACCGCGGCGGTCGCGGGGAGCTTCTCGCCGGCGACGCTGCTGATGGTCGGCTTCGGGCTCTCGACGATCCTCTGGATCGCGCCACTCGCCTCGAAACGGGTAAGAACCGCGGCATGAGGACGCCCGACGACATCCTGCGAGGCTCGAAGACGATCGCGATGGTGGGCGCCTCTCCGAACCCGGCCAAGGCGAGCCACGGGGTGATGCGCTACCTGCTCGCGCAGGGCTATCGCGTGATCCCGGTTCGTCCGCTGGACTGCCACGACGTCCTCGGTGTTCCAGCCGTCGCGACGCTTGCGGACATCGACGAGCCGATCGACCTCGTGGACGTCTTCCGGCGCCCCGAGCACACGCCGCAGCATGCGCAGGAAGCCGTCGACGCCGGCGCGAAGGCGCTCTGGCTCCAGCTCGGGATCCGCTCCGAGGAGGCGCGCAGGATCGCAGCCGAAGGAGGCCTGGACTACGTCGAGGACCTCTGCACCGCGGTCGTCCATCGGAACCTCGGCTAACCTTTGACGCTCTCGGGGTGTGGCGCAGCCTGGTAGCGCGCTCCGTTCGGGTCGGAGAGGTCCCCAGTTCAAATCTGGGCACCCCGATTAGTCTCCTCACATGGCTCGGCGCGACGACATCGTGGACTTCGCGCGGGAGCTGCTCGATCTCGACAGCTACCACGACTACGGCCCGATGGGGGTCCAGGTCGTGGGCGCCGAGGAGGTCACCAAGATCGCTGCGACGGTCTCGTGCTCGCTCGAGGCCTTCCAGCAGACAAGAGAGGCCGGTGCACAGCTCCTGGTCGTCCATCACGGACTGTTCTGGGAGGGCGATTCACGGATCATCGACGCCTCCATGCGAGAGCGCCTCCGGACGCTCTTCGACGGCGACATCACGCTCGCGGCGTACCACCTGGCCCTCGACGCCCACCCGGAGATCGGAAACAACGCGATCGTCGCCCGCGAGCTTGGGATCGAGCAGCCCGCGCGCTTCCTCGAGTGGGGCTTCGGCGGCCGGCTCGGCGAGCCCGTCTCCCTCGACGCGCTCGGCGCCCGACTCGGGCAGGCCACGGGCCGCGAGCCGCAGGTCTTCGAGGGCGGCCCGGAGCGGATCGAACGGGTCGCGATCATCACCGGCGGCGGCGCGAAGCTGATCAGGGAAGCAGCGGCCGGGGGCTACGACGCGTACATCACGGGCGAGCCGGCAGAGCCCACCTACCACCTGGCGCGGGAGCTCGGCATCCACTTCCTCGCCGGCGGGCACTACGCCACCGAGACGTTCGGGATCAAGGCTCTGGCCCAGAAGCTGGCCGAGCGGTTCTCCCTCGACTGGGACTTTCTCGACCTCCCGGTCCCCGTGTAAGCTGAGAGCGTGTCGACCAGGAGGCTGAGCGAGTGATGAGCCGCCCAGCCGACACGCGAGCTTTCGAGCCCGTCACGCCTTATGGCGGCGGGCCTTTTTTGTGCCCTCAACCGATCCGAGGAGGAATCGAATGCCGAACCACCTGACGCCCGAGGAGCTGTCGAAGGAGATCGGGATGGACCGCGAGCAGGTCATCCGTCTCTGCCTGCAGGAGGGTGTCCCGATCTACCAGGGCAAGATCGACAAGACCCTCTTCGCAGCCCAGCTCCAGGCCGTCGGCAGCGGCGCCACCACCGAGCAGCACCACTAGGAGGGTTTGGCGGAATGCTGCTCGTTGCAGGGGTGCGATGGTCGTTCCGAGGCAAGGACGCAGGGAGCGTGCGTATCAGTGCAATACGGGCGCGACCGAGGACGCCGCCTCGGGGCGAGCAGCGCGGCCCTGCGGCCAGTAAGTATTTCGCCAAGCCCTCCTAGGGGTCTACGAAGCTACTTGCGGCCGGCCGCGGCCGCGCGCTTGCGCGGGGTCTTGGCCTTCGCGCCTGACGAGGGCTTCTTCTGCTTCTGCGCCTCGTCGACGCTCTGGCGGAGCGCCTCCATGAGATCGACGACCGGAACCTCGTCCTCGACGGGCTCGGGCCGCTTGATCTCCTCGCCGGCGAGCTTCGCTTCCAGCATCGCGCGCAGGTCCTGCCGGTACTGGCTCTCGAGCGCCGACGGATCGAAGTCGGCGGCGAGGCTGTCGATCACCTGACGAGCGAGCTCGAGCTCGGGCTCCTTGACCTGGGTATCGCCGACCGCCTCCTCGATCTCCGCCTGCGAGCGGACGTCCTCGGCGATGAAGAGCGTCTCGAGCGCGAGCGCATCGCCTCGGGGACGGATGAGCGCGAAGTTCTCCTGGCCGCGCAGGACGAAGCGGCCGACCGCGGCCGTCGAGCTCTCCTGGAGCGCCCGGAGCAGCAGCACGTAGGGCCGGCGCTGCGCGGCCGTCGAGGAGGGCGCCAGGTAGTACGTGCGATCGAAGTAGACGGGGTCGACCTGCTCGAGCGGGATGAAGCTCTGGATCTCGATTGCGCGTGAGTCGTCGTACTGCGCGATCGCCTCGAGGTCGGCGTCCTCCACGAACACGAACTCGCCCTTCGAGACCTCCCAGCCCTTGACGAGCTCGTCCGCCGGAACCTCTCGATCGTGCACCGGGCACCAGCGCTTTTGCTTGATCGGCGTCCCACACTCGCGGTGGAGCGTGCGGAAGCTGACGTCCGACTGGCGGGCCGCCGGCTTCGTCGCCAGGGCCAGACCGACCGGGATGTTGACCAGGCCGAAACTGATCGAGCCGTTCCAGATCGTGCGCATCGAGGTCTCCGAAGTGTAGAGGGACCGGGTTTCTTCGCCCTGCTCACAAGGTTTCCTTCGCACTACGATTACCCGATGGCAGTCGAGGTGGAGCGGGCCGCGGGAACCAAGACGATCGCGGAGCTCTGGGGCCGAGCGGCCGACCGGGAGGGAACCGCCTACCTGGTCGAGCGGGACGGCGAGTGGGTCGAGATCAGCTGGGCCGAGGCGCGGCAGGGCGTGGACGAGATCGCCAACGGTCTCCTCGCGCTGGGAATCGGCAAGGGCGATGCGGTCGGGATCCTCGCGCGGACGACGCTCGAGTGGGTCCTGTCCGACTACGCACTCGGCTCGATCGGCGCGATCGGCGCAGGCATCTACCCGTCGCTGCCGCCGAAGGACTGTGCGTACGTGCTCGACCATTCGGATGCGGCCGCCGTGCTCGTGGAGAACGACGAGCAGCGCGCCAAGATCGACGCGGAGCGCGCGAACCTGCCCAAGCTGCGCCACGTCATCTCCTTCGCCGACCTGAACGACCTGCGCGCCCGGGGGCGTGAGTATGCGGCCGCCAATCCGGAAGCCCTGAGCCAGGCCCGGGCGGCGGTCGGCGAGGACGACCTCTTCACCTACATCTACACCTCGGGCACGACCGGGCCGCCGAAAGCCTGCATGATCACGCACCGCAACTACTACTCGATGGTCGGCTGCGTGGACGACGTCCCGAGCTTCATCGGCGCCGACGACCTGATCCTCCTCTACCTCCCCCTCGCCCACAACTTCGGCCGCTGCCTGCACCTGCTCGCCGGGTACGTCGGCTGCTCGATCGCGTTCTGCCCGGATCCCATCAGGGTCGGCGACTTCGCCGCCCAGGTGAAGCCGACGGTGCTCCCGAGCGTTCCGCGCGTCTACGAGAAGGTCCACACCGCGGTCCAGGAGAGCTTCGACGAGGCCACGGGGGTCAAGCGCCGCCTGATCGACTGGGCGCTACGGATCGGCAAGCGCGTGAGCGAGCTCCAGCAGGCCGGTGAGCCGATCCCGGCCTGGCTCGCCTTCCGGCACCGGCTCGCGAACAAGCTCGTCTACTCGAAGGTGAAGGCGAAGCTCGGCGGGCGCCTCCGGCTGCCGATCTCCGGCGGCGCGCCGCTGGCGAAGGAGATCGCCGAGTTCTTCCACGTGATCGACATCCTGATCTGCGAGGGCTACGGCCAGACCGAGTGCACGACGGCCTCGAACGTGAACATGCCGACGCGCTTCCGCTTCGGGACGGTCGGCCCCGCGATCCCCGGCATCGAGGTGCGGATCGCGGGCGACGGAGAGGTTCTCGTCCGGGGGCCGAACCTGTTTGCCGGCTACTACAAGGACGAGGAGGCGACCCGAGCCGCCGTCGACGACGAGGGCTGGCTCCACACCGGGGACATCGGCTCGATCGAGGACGGATTCCTCTCGATCACCGACCGAAAGAAGGACATCATCGTCACCGCCGGCGGCAAGAACGTCTCGCCCCAGAACATCGAGAACGAGCTGAAGGCGTCCAAGTACGTCTCGCAGGCGCTCGTGATCGGAGACCGCCGCCCCTACCTGACGGCGCTGATCACGCTGGACGAGGCGGCGAAGGGGCTCAGCGATCCGCAGAGCCTGGTCCAGGAGCTCGTGGACGGCGTCAACGAGGACAAGGCCTCGTTCGAGCAGGTGAAGCGGTTCGCCGTCCTGCCCCGGGACTTCTCGGCCGAGCAGGACGAGGTCACGCCGACCATGAAGCTCCGCAGGCGGATCGTCGAGGAGCACTTCGCGTCGGAGATCGACGCGCTGTACGCCCGCTAGGCCCGCGACTCAGTGGCCGTGGTGCGCGTGCACGACGGCATGGCCCTTGCCGCGGGCGATGAGGTACCGGTTCACGGGGTACGCGGCCACGCCGGCGAGAAGGAGCGCGAACGCGAGGCTGGCCCAGAACAGGAACTCGTCGAGGCCCGCCTCCATCGCGCCCGGGATCGCGAGCAGGATCACGTTGTCGACGAACTCCATCACCGCGATCGAGACGGTGTCGGAGGCGAGCGCGAGCCCCACGGCGACGCCGAGTGCGATGTTCGCGCGTAGAAGCGGCAACATCGTCAGCGTGTAGCCGAAGAGGAACGCGAGAACGATCGCAAGGACGATCGTCGGCAGGTTGCTCCAGCCGAGCGCGGTCCCGATGATCACCCCGAGCACCTCGCCGATCGCGCAGCCCGTCAGGCAGTGGAGCGTGGCCGAGAGCGCGACGCGGTTGAGCGACGTCTCCGCCGCATGCGCGCCGTGCCCGGCGTGGCCGTGGTGCTCGGCATGCTCTCCGTGGCTGCTCACGCGGTCTTCGCGAAGCGCTGGACGGCGGCGAGGAGCTCGCGACTCTTCTCGCCCGCAGCGTCGGGCTCGCCGGCCTCGAGCGCGCCCGCGACGCAGTGGCTGACGTGGTCGGTGAGCAGCTGGAAGGCAAGGCTCTCCAGCGCAGTCTTCACCGCGCCGACCTGGGTCAGGACGTCGATGCAGTAGCGGTCTTCCTCGACCATCCGCTCGATCCCGCGCACCTGCCCTTCGATCCGGTGCAGGCGTGCGATCAGCGCGGCCTTGTCGTATCCGTGCTCGGGGCTCATGAACCGCATCAGTGTACAGATACCCTCCACGGGTATCTCCACCACTTGTCGACTCCCTCGCTGCCCGGTATCACAGGGATCAGGATCCCTGCGAACGGAGGAAGCCATGACCCACGCCGCCGCAATGCTGGCAGCGACTCCCAACGCGCCTCGCTACGACCCCGAGGCCCTCGCGCGCTGTATCGACAGCTGCTTCGACTGTGCGCAGTCGTGCGCCGCTTGCGCCGATGCCAGCCTCGGCGAGGAGATGGTGGGCCACCTCACCCGCTGCATCAGCCTCAACCTCACCTGCGCCGACGTCTGCGCGGCGACAGGGTTCGTGCTCTCGCGCCAGATCGGCTCTGACGAGCCGACCTTGCCCGTACTGATCGAGGCCTGCGCCCAGGCGTGCGCGAGCTGTGCCGACGAATGCGAGCGCCACGCCGAGATGCACGAGCACTGCCGCGTCTGCGCCGAGGCTTGTCGAGATTGCGAAGCGCGCTGCCGCGAGCTCCTGGGCCGGGGCTAGTCGCTCAGAGCCTGCGGGCGCCGACGTACGAGGAGGCGTACCAGCCGCTCATCGACGAGATCTTCACGACGTCTCCGCTGTGTGGCGAGTGGATCATGGACCCTCCCCCGACGTAGATCCCGGCATGGCCGAGGCCGTTGAAGAAGACGAGATCGCCGGGTTGTAGCTGGCTGCGGTCGACCGGCGTCCCGTAGCCGTACTGCGCCGCCGCGTTGTGCGGAAGGGAGACGCCGACCTGCGCGTAGACGTACATGATGAATCCGGAGCAGTCGAAGCCCGATGGGCTCGCCCCACCCCAGACGTAGGGCACTCCGAGGTACTGCATCGCGATCCCGACGACGCCTCCGTACTTGGCAGGTGGCGCCGAGGGAATGGAGGTCGTGGTCTCCGACGACGGGTTGTCGGAGCCGGCGAGGTCCGGAATCAGCGGCTGCGGGGCGTTGAGCCGCGCCTCGGCCTGGCGCGCGAGCTCGGCCTGGCGGCGACGCTCCGCGGCCTGCATCGCCTCGATCTCCGAGCGGATCGACGAGAGCAGCCGCTGCCGCTCTCCGAGCTGGCCCTCGATCGACGCCTTGTGCGAGGCGCGCTCGGCGACGAGCTCCGCCTGCCTCCCGCGTGCCCTCTGGAGACGCGCTCGAGCGCGGCGCATGTCGGTCCGGAACGTCGTCACGTCGGTGAGGACCTTGGCGTCCTGGTCGGAGACACGCGAGACCGTCTCCAGGCCGTCCAGCAGATCCTCGAGGCTCTGCGAGCCCGACGAGCACGTCGAGCGTCGAGTCGGCCTGGTCCGAGGTGTAGATGGCCACCATCCGGGCGGCGAGGACACGCTGCGCGGACTGGAGGTTCTGCGCCGCGATCCGGAGCAGCGCCCTGTTCTCCTTCAGATCGCCCTTGATCGCGTTGAGCCGCTCGTTCGCCAGGTTGTAGGCGTCGACGGCGTGCTCGAGCGAGGCGTCCAGCGACTGGATCTGGGCCATGACCGACTGCGCCTGGGCGCGCTTGGAGGCAACCCCGGCCGGTTCGGCGGTCGCGCTGCCCGCCCCCACGAGGGAGAAGGCAAGAGCAAGTGCGAGTGCGGCTGACTGGGACCTACGCAAAATCACTCATGACGCCCGTCCCCGGCACCTCTCTCCTGGCGCCCGCCCCGCATGCGCCGGGACCGGAACGTCACAAGCGCGGGACACTAACAACCGTTCCGGACGGCCGCAAACTGGGTACGGCAACACTGTGGTAGGGTCGCCGCTCGTGCGCGGGCCAGGGAGGGGGTTCCGAACGCTTTGCGCCGGCGCGCTCTGCGGAGTTGTGATCGGTGCGCTGCTGCCTGCCGGCGGCGGAGCCGACACGGTCGATGACCTCGAGGCTCAGGCCGATGCCCTTCGGGCGCACAACGAGGCGCTCGCGGCCGGATCGCAGTCCGCGGTCGCCAGCCTGAGCACGATCGAGAGCCGGCTCGCGCAGGCGAGAGCCGAGCTCGCGTCCTTCCGTGCCCGTTCCGCCGAGATCCGCGCCAAGCGCCGGGACGTCCGTGCCGACCTTCGCATCGTCCGCCGCGCGCTCAGGGGCACGCGGACGGCGCTCGCGGCGCGCCTTCAGAGGATCTACGAGGAAGGACACGCCGACGTGCTCGCGATCATCCTCGGAGCGGAATCCCTCCAGGAGGCCCTCGACGCCGTCGAGACGCTCGATCTCGCCGCCAGGCAGGACGAGGACCTGCTGTTCCGCGCGCGGAGCGCGACGAATCGGCTGGCGCACCTGAGCAGGACGCTCGCCCAGCGGCAGCGCGAGCTCGACCAGCTCGCCGCGGCCAAGGCCGCGGCGGCCGAGTCCCTGGCGAGCGCACGAGCCGACCGCCTCCAGACCATCGCGTCGCTGGGAGCCACGCGCCGCGCGAACGCCGGTCGAATCGAGACGCTGGACGAGCAGGCACGAACGCTCGCCTCGATCCAGGCCGCGCCCAAGACGCCGGTTGCGACGCCGCTCGCCCCGAGCCTTCCGGCCGGGCCCGCTTCCGCCGGTGTCCACACGATCACCGTGCACGCGACGGCCTACGCGCTGCGGGGGCGGACGGCGAGCGGCAGGACGGCAGGCTGGGGCGTCGTCGCCGTCGATCCGTCGGTGATCCGGCTCGGCTCCCGGCTGGCGATCCCCGGCTACGGGATGGGCGTCGCGGCCGACACGGGCGGCTCGATCGTCGGAGCCCGCATCGACCTGTGGTACCCGACGGTCGCGCAGGCGCGGGCCTGGGGCAGCCGCGTCGTCACCGTGACCGTCTACCCGAATTAGACTTGCGGGCCGAGCGCGCCGACAATAGGAGGATGGCGACGAACGTGGCCGAGCCCCCCGAAGCCGTCAGCCCCGAGCTCCTCCGAGTGATGCTCGTGGACGACCACGACCTGTTCCGCACGGGGCTGCGCAACCTGCTCGAGGAGCAGGGCGTCCACATCGTCGCCGAGGCGCCCGACGGGAACATGGCCCTTCAGCTCGTGCGCGAGCTGGCGCCGGACGTCGTCGTGATGGATCTGAACATGCCCGGCATGAACGGGATCGAGGCGACGCGCGAGATCACGCGCCTGGCGCCGCTCACCCGCGTCCTCGTCCTCACGATCTCCGACCAGGACGGCGACGTGATGGACGCAATCCTCGCCGGCGCCTGCGGCTACCTGATGAAGGACTCGTCCATTCAGGACCTGATGCAGGGGATCCGCGCAGCGTCGGTCGGCGAGTCGCTGATCTCCCCGCACATCGCCTCGAAGGTGCTCCAGAGAATCCGGGCGGCGAGCCTCGACTCCGGCCCCGGCGGCGCCAGGCCCGAGCTCTCCGACCGCGAGACCGAGGTGCTGCGCCTGATCGCGAACGGCAAGGACAACGCCGAGATCGCGCGGGATCTCCACATCAGCCCGAAGACGGTCAAGAACCACATCTCGAACATCCTCATGAAGCTCCAGATCGAGAACCGGATCCAGGCGGCCGTGTACGCGGTGCGGTCGGGGCTCGTCTAGCCGCGTCTCGCGGCGAACGTTCTAAGCGACTTTCGCTTCGGCGGCTTCGGCGCGCAGTGAGCTGAGCAGCCCTCGGAGATTGCCGAGGTCTCGCTTCGCGCGCGCCAGGCGGCGGGCGGTTCTCGAGAGCTCTCGCGCCTGCTCCGCGCTGCTCTCGTCGTCCATCTCCGCGGCGAGCGTGCCGATCGAGTGCTCGAGGCGCGCGCACTCGGCGTCCAGCTTGAGCGCCCACGCGTAGCCGTCCGTGAGCGTCTCCTCGAGTCGAGCGCGACCTGGATGTACGCCGCTCTCGAGAGCGTGAAGGAGTTCCTCGAGGCGGCCCCTGATGGATGCGAGTTCGTGCGGCATGGTCTTTCTCCCGACGCTTTCGCCTCGATTATCCGCTTCGAGCAGGTCGTTTCCTATAGGCCGACCGGCCCATCTTTCTGGTCCACAGGACCTACAATGCGCCCGTGCCGAGCCGCGTCGTTGCTGCCCTCGCCGTCTGCGCCGCGGCCGTTTCGGCCGTCGCAGCGGCTCCCGCGAAGCCGTCGAAGCCGCAGCTTGCAACGAAGCTCGCGAAGGCGCTCGCGGTTCCTCATGTGCAAGCAGGCAGCTCCGGCGCGGCGGCTGTCGAGCTTACGAGCGGGCGGACGGTGTTCGCGCGCCACCCGACGCTCTCGCTCGTGCCCGCGTCGAACGCGAAGCTCGCTGTCGCCTACGCGTCGCTGGCGCTGCTCGGCCCCGAGCACCGCATCGACACGGCTGTCTACGGCGAGGGCGAGCAGATCGGCTCGACGTGGAAGGGCGACCTCGTCCTCAAGGGCTTCGGCGACCCGACGCTCTCGCGCGGCGACCTCCGGGCTCTCGCCCGGCAGATCCGGGCGGCGGGGATCCGGCAGGTGTCCGGCGCGATCGAGGCGGACGAGTCGTACTTCGATTCCCGGCGGACGGGGCCGGCCTGGAAGGCCCACTACTACATCAACGAGTCGCCTCCGCTCTCCGCGCTGACCGTCGATCGCTCCCGCTACCGCGGTTGGGTGACGCACCGGCCGGCGCTCTCGGCCGGCTCGCAGTTCAGGCTCGCACTGCGCGCCGCGGGCGTCGGCGTCCGCGGGCGGGTGGAGGCCGGGGTCGCGGATTCCCTCGCCGAGCAACTGGCGACCACGGCTTCTCCCCCGCTCGCGCGGATCGTCGCGTACATGAATCGAGAGAGCGACAACTTCACCGCGGAGATCCTCCTCAAGGTGCTCGGCGCAGTCGACCAGGCGCGCGGGACGAGCGCGGCCGGCGCCCAGGCCGTCCGCCGGGTGCTGCACGAGGCGTCGGTCCCGCTCGCCGGAGTGAGGATCGTCGACGGCTCGGGCCTCTCGGCGCAGAACCGGCTCACGGCTGCGGCGGTGATCGGGATCCTCGTCGTCGCCTGGCGGAATCCGGCGATCCGCCCGTGGTTCGTCCAGTCGCTGGCCGTGGCCGGCGTGAACGGGACGCTCGAGGACCGGATGGAGCGACCTCCGGCGCGCGGCGCGGTGCTCGCCAAGACCGGGACGCTGCGCGTGTCGTCCGCCCTCTCCGGCTACGCGCGCGGCAGGTGGGCCTTCGCCGTCATCCAGAACGGGCGGCCGATCTCCCACTTCTGGGCCCGACGGGCTCAGGACCGGTTCGCGTCGGTGCTAGCGGGCGCCCAGGCCTGATCAGGCCGTCTTAAGTAGCTCGGTCAGCGCCGCTTCGTCGAGGAGCGGGACCCCCTCGCGCTGGGCCTTCGTGAGCTTCGACCCGCCGGGCTCCTCGCCGACGATGAGCCCCGTCGTCTTCTTCGAGACGGAGCTCGTGATCTTGGCGCCGAGGGCCTCGAGCTCGGCCGCAGCCTGCTCGCGCGTCCAGCGCTCGAGCGTTCCCGTGATCACGTAGGTCTTGCCGGTCAGCGGGCCCTCCGGGGGCCGGTCCTCCTCCCCCGACTCGAAGCGCAGCCCGAGACCGCGCAGCTCGTCGACGAGCCGCTGATTCTCCTCGTCCGAGAACCACTCGACGATCGCCTCCGCCCGCTCCGGGCCGATTCCGTCCACCTCGGTGACGTCCTCCTGCGCGGCGGCGGCGAGCCGGTCGACCGTCCCGAAGTGACGTGCCAGGCTCTGCGCGGTCACCCACCCGACGTCCGGGATGTTGAGGCCGTAGAGAACGCGGCGGAAGGGGATCTCCCGCGACGCCTGGATCGCGTCGATCACGTTGGTCGCGCTGCGCTCCTGGAAGCCGTCCAGCTCCAGGAGCTGCTCCTTCGTCAGGCGGTAGAGGTCGGGGAGCGAGCGCACGAGCCCCAGGTCCCAGAGCCGCCGGACGAGCTGCTCGCCGACGCCCTCGATGTCCGCGGCGGACATGACCCAGTTGTTCAGCGTCTCCAGGCCGCGGGAAGGACACGCCCGATTCGGACAGCGGTGCATCGCCACGCCCTCCGGCTTGACGATCTCCGCGTCGCACAGCGGGCAGCGGGTCGGCATCTTGAACGGCTTCGTGCCCCGCCGGTGCGCGCCCGCAGGGCCGACGATCTGCGGGATGACGTCGCCCGCCCGCTGGACGATCACGTCGTCGCCCTCGCGGATGTTCTTGCGGTTGATGTCCTCCTCGTTGTGGAGGGTCGCCCGAGAGACGGTTACGCCGCCCACCTCGACCGGCTCGAGCATCGCCCAGGGGTTCAGCGCGCCGGTCCGGCCGACGCGGATCGCGATCTTGTTCAGCCGCGTCGTCGCCGTCATCGGAGCCCACTTGTACGCGCGGGCCCAGCGCGGCTTGGAGTGCAAGGCGCCGACCTCCGCCTGTTGCTCGAGCGAGTCGACCTTGATCACGATCCCATCGATCTCGTAGTCGAGGTCGATCCGCGCCGTTTCCCACTCGCTGCACCTGCGGGCGACGTCTTCGATCGAGTCGAGGCGCTCCGTGTGCAGGTTGGTCCGGAACCCGCGCTCGCGCAACCACTGAAGCGTCTCCCAGTGCGTTCCCGCCCCGACTCCTTCTCGGACGCCCACGCCGTAGACCCAGAGCGAGAGCGGTCGCGAGGCCGTGATCGCCGAGTTCTTCTGCCGGAGCGAGCCGGCCGCCGCGTTGCGGGGGTTGGGGGCCAGTTTCTGGTTCGTGCCGGCGAGCTGCTCGTTGAGCTGGCGGAAGCCGGACAGGGGAAGGTAGACCTCTCCCCGCACCTCGACTACCGGCGGCGGATCGTCGCCGAGCATCCGGAGCGGAATCGCGCCGATCGTGCGGAGGTTGACGGTGACGTCCTCCCCCTGGACACCGTCACCGCGAGTGGCGCCGCGCACGAGGACACCGTTCTCATAGGTCAGGTTGACGGCAAGCCCGTCGATCTTCGGTTCGATCACCCACGCGACCTCCTCGGGCGAAACGTCGAGCCGCTTGCAGACGTCCTGCGCCCACTTGACGAGCGCCTCGTCGGTCGTGACCTTCTCGAGCGACCCCATCGGCGAGAGGTGCTCGGTCTTCCGGAAGCGATCGGACGGCGGAGCACCGACCCGGTGGGTCGGTGAGTTCGGATCGTCGAGCTCCGGGTGCTCCTCCTCGAGCGCCTTCAGCTCGTCGTAGAGGCGGTCGTACGCGGCGTCGTCGACCTCCGGGTCGTCCAGGACGTGGTAGCGGTGGAGATGGTGCTCGACCTGGCGGCGCAGCTCGGCGACGCGCTCAGCGACCTTGGGAGACGTGCGAGTCGCCATCGCTCTGATCGTATCCGGGGCGGGATTCGTGACGTCTGTGTCGAAAACTGCGTGCGGGCGGAAAGCCTCTCCCCCCGCCCGCTGGTCCCGGCGGCTGGCTGCAGGCCGTCGGGACCACTTTTTTCAGTAGCGCACGCGCTCGAGGTAGAGGCCCCACGGCGGTGCCGTGGTGCCCGCATCCGCACGGCCGTGGGCTCCGGTCAGAAGCCGCTCGAGCTGCACCGGGCATTGCTCGACCATCGTCCCGACCAGCGTCCGGACCATGTGGCGGAGGAAGCTGTCCGCCTCGATCTCGAACTCGAGGGCCTCGCCCCGCCGGTGCCAGGCGGCCCGCTGTACGACTCGGACGAAGACCTTGTGCCGGGTCTCGCTCGGCGTGAACGCCCGGAAGTCGTGCTCGCCGAGCAGAAGTTCGGCGGACTCGGCGAGCGCGTCCTCGTCGAGCGGCTTCGGGTACCACCAGCTCCGCCGCTCCTCGAACGGCGAGCGCTCACGACGGCGAAAGACGCGATAGCGGTACGCGCGTGACCGGGCGGCGCGGCGCGCGTGGAAGTCCGGTGCCGCATCCTCCGCGGCGAGCACCGAGACGTCGGCGGGCAGCTGTGCGTTGAGCGCCTCGGCCGCCCTGTCCCCCGGCGGTCCGCCGTCGACCTCGACGGAGGCCACGTTCGCCAGCGCGTGCACACCGGTGTCCGTGCGCCCGGCAACCGCCAGGCCGTCCCAGCTGGGAAACACCCGCTCGAGCGCGCCGCGCAGCTCTCCTTCGACGGTCCGCAGGCCGGGCTGCGCCGCCCAGCCGTGGAACCCGGTGCCGTCGTACTCGAGGGTGAGCCTCAGCCGCACTCTGCGTATCATCTCGCCGCGTGAACGACGAGGAATGGCGCGTCCAGGTCGAACTGGACGACGAACAAAATGGATACGGCCTCGGCGAGCGCCTCCGCTCGCAGGATCTCGACGAAGACGCACGTAAGCGTCTCGGGCGGCGAGTGTTCGTCAGTCGTGACGGCTCACGCCTGTTCCTCTATGCGACGACCGAGGCCGGCGCGCGCGAGGCCGAGCGCGTCGTGCGGGACCTCGCGGCCGCGGATGGACTCACGGCGGAGATAGCCCTGACCCGGTGGCACCCGGTCGAGGAGGCTTGGAAGGACGCGTCGATACCGCTCCCACAGACCGAGGCGGAGATCGAGGAGGAGCGTCGCCGGATGGAAGAGGGGGAGCGGCAGGAGGCGATCGACGAGGGGTCGTTCGACTGGGTCGTCAAGGCTCACCTGCCGAGTCGCTCCGCCGCGGCTGAGCTTGCCACGCGCCTCGAAGGCGAGGGGCACTCCGTGCACCGGCTCTGGCGTTACTTGGAGATCGGAGCCTTGACCGAGGAGCGCGCGAACGAGCTGGCAGACGCGTTGCGTGAGGAGCTGCCACCCGAGGCCGAGGTGTGGTTCGAGGCAAACCCCGACGACCTTCCCTCTCCCGCGTTCGTGTTCCTCGAGACTCGGCTGCGAGGAGGCTAGCCGGGAGCTACCGCCGGCGCGGGCGCCTGCTCTTCGGGCTCGCGCACGGGGCGTGCGACCGGGGTAGGCGGCACGTGGTCCACGAGCTCGAGGTACGCCATCTCGGCGGAGTCGCCGGCGCGTGGGCCGATCTTGACGATGCGCGTGTAGCCGCCGGGCCGGTCCTCGAACCGGGGCGCAACCTCCGCGAACAGGATGTGCACGATCTCATTCGACCGGAGGTAGGCGAGCGCCTGCCGCCGGGCGGCGAGATCGCCACGCCGCCCGAGCGTGATCATCTTCTCGACGATCGGCCTGACCGCCTTGGCCTTCGCGACCGTCGTCTTGATCCGGCCGTGCTCGATCAGCGAGCCGGCGAGGTTCGAGTACAGCGCCTTGCGGTGCGCCGAGGTGCGGCCGAGCTTCTTCCCCGAGCGATGGTGACGCACCGCGGCCGTCCTACAGGGACTCGTCGCCGCGCAGCGTGAGCCCGTGCGTGGCGAGGGTCTCCTTGACCTCTTCGATCGACTTCTTGCCGAAGTTCGGGATCGCCGCCAGCTCGCCCTCGGACTTCGTGACGAGGTCGCCGATCGTCTCGATCCCGACGCGCTTCAGGCAGTTGTAGGAGCGGACGCCGAGCTCGAGCTCCTCGATCGGGAAGTTCTCCATCCCGTGCGCGAGCGGTGCCTCGGCGGCGGCCTCACGCGCAGCTGCGGCCTCTCCGAAGCCCTCGATCTTCTCGATGTCCGTGAAGATCGCGAGCTGGCGGATGAGGATGTCCGCGGCCTCGCCGATCGACTCGCGCGGATCGACCGAGCCGTCGGTCGTCACGTCGAGGGTGAGCTTGTCGTAGTCCGTGCGCTGGCCGACGCGGGCGGCCTCGACGTCGTACGAGACGCGCCGCACGGGCGAGAAGAGCGAGTCGATCGGGATGACGCCGATCGTGTGCTCCGGCCCGCGGTTCATCTCCGCGGGGACGTAGCCGCGACCGCGACCGATCGTCATCGTCATCTCGAGCCGGCCCTTGTCGGACAGGTTCGCGATCACGAGCTCGGGGTTGAGCACCTCGAGGTCGGCGGGAGCCTCGATGTCGGCGGCCGTGACGGCGCCTGAGCCGCGCTTCGTCAGCCGCACCTCGACCTCCGGCGACTCGCCGTGCAGGCGGCACACCAGGTTCTTGAGCGACGAGATGATGTCGACGACGTCCTCGCGGACACCGGGCAGGGTCGTGAACTCGTGCGCGACGCCCTCGATCTTCACCGAGGTCACTGCGGCGCCCTCGAGCGACGAGAGCAGTACGCGGCGCAGCGAGTTGCCGAAGGTGTGGCCGAAGCCGCGGTCGAGCGGCTCGATCACGAAGACCCCGCGCTGCTCGTCCACTTCCTCGTGGACGATGCGGGGAATCTGGAAGTCCATGAGCGACGTTCTGGTTGCCAAAGCGATCCTTCCCTAGTAACTACTTCGAGTAGAGCTCGACGATGAGCTGTTCCTGGACGGGCGTGTCGATCTCGCTCCGCTCCGGCCACTTGAGCACCTTGCCGGTGATGCCCTCGTGATCGGCCTGGAGCCAGGGAGCGACTGATGCAGTGAGGTCGGTGGCGTCGCGAATCACCTGCTCGGCCGCGCTTCCGGGTGCCATCGTGACGATGTCGTCCGGCTTGACCTGGTAGCTCGGAATGTTGACGCGCCTGCCGTTGACGTGGAAGTGGCCGTGGCGGACGAGCTGGCGGGCCTGCGCGCGCGACGCGGCGAAGCCGAGGCGGTAGATGACGTTGTCGAGCCGGGACTCGAGCATGCGCAGGAGCGTCTCGCCGGTGATCCCCGAGCCCTTGGCGGCCTTCGTGTAGTAGTTGCGGAACTGCTTCTCCAGCAGGCCGTAGTACCGGCGCGCCTTCTGCTTCTCGCGCAGCTGGAGCAGGTACTCGGACTGCTTGATCCGGCCGCGGCCGTGCTCGCCCGGCGGGTAGCTGCGGCGCTCGACGGAGCACTTCTCGGTCAGGCAGCGCTCGCCCTTCAGGAAGAGCTTCATGCCCTCCCGGCGGCAGGCGCGGCACTTGGGTCCGATGGAGCGAGCCACTAGACGCGCCTCCGCTTCTTCGGCCGGACGCCGTTGTGGGCCTGCGGCGTCACGTCCTTGACGCCGAGGATCTCGAGCCCGGCTGCCTGCAGCGAGCGAATCGCCGTCTCGCGGCCGGAACCCGGTCCCTTCACGAACACCTCGACCTTCTGGAGGCCGTGCTCCATCCCCTTGCGGGCGCAGGCGTCGGCGGTCACCTGAGCGGCAAACGGCGTCGACTTGCGGGAGCCCTTGAACCCGGCCGAGCCGGCCGACTCCCAGACGATCACGTTCCCTTCCTTGTCCGTGAGGGTCACGATCGTGTTGTTGAACGACGTCTTGATGTGCGCCTGGCCGATGGCGATGTTCTTGCGGACACGGCGGCGCGTGCGGCCGCGGGCCGCTTGTCTCCTGGGAGGGGCCATCAGGCCCCTTCCAGTAATGCCGCCGAGCTTCTGGGTCGTGAGCACCAAGCAAGAGTCCGCAATCCGACGAGGCAAGGCTTGCTTGCTGCCTTGGTGAGGAGGAGTGTGGGCTCTGGCGCAGCGTGATCGCGGGCCAGAAGCCGGCATGTGTTGCTGGATGGGGCACTAGTTTTCTGGACCGTCCTCTTACCGCGGCCGACGGTCTTCTTCGGGCCCTTGCGCGTGCGGGCGTTCGTCTTCGTCCGCTGACCGTTCACCGGGAGGCCGCGCCGGTGGCGCATGCCGCGGTAGGCGCCGATCTCGGAGAGGCGCTTGACCGCCTGCTGGCGCTCGCGCCGGAGATCACCCTCGACCTGGAGGTTGCCGTCGATGTACTCGCGGAGCTTCGTGATCTCGGGGTCGGTGAGGTCGCGAACCTTCTCGGCCGGCGAGAGGCCCGTCGCAGTGCAGATCTGGAGCGCCGTCGAGCGGCCAACTCCGAAGATGTAGGTCAGGCCCACCTCGAGCCGCTTCTCGCGCGGAAGGTTGACGCCGGCGATTCGTGCCAAAGCTCCTCCTCTACCCCTGTCGCTGCTTGTGCCGGGGGTTCGTGCAGATGACCATGGTCCGGCCGTGCCGCTTGATCACGCGGCACCGCTCACACATCGGCTTGACTGACGGGCGAACCTTCATTCTCTTCCTCTCTACCTGTGCCTGAAGGTGATCCGGCCTCGGGAGAGGTCGTACGGGGAGAGCTCGACCTTCACGCGATCTCCCGGAAGGATACGGATGTAGTGCTTGCGCATCTTCCCGGAGATCTTCGCGAGCACCTGATGCCCCTCGTCGATCTGGACTCGGAACATCGTGCTCGGCAGGGCCTCCACGACCTCGCCTTCTACCTCGATCTTCTCTTCCTTCTGGGCCATACCTCCACACGGCAACCGCGCTCTCTGAGCGCGGTCATGGTCGAACGACGAACACAGCGCAGCACGGCCTGCGCCGAGCACGAAATGCTAGCAAAACCCCTCTAGGAGACAGAAACCGGGGCCGCGGTGAGGATTCTCGCCTCGCCGTCGGTCACAGCGACGGTGTGCTCGAAATGGGCCGCCAGCGAGCCGTCCCGCGTTGCGATCGTCCAGCGGTCGTCGCGGACGACCACGTCGGGGCCTCCGGCCGTGATCATCGGCTCGATCGCCAGCGTCATTCCCGGTGCCAGAACGGGCCCTCGTCCCGGCTCGCCGAAGTTCGGGATCTGAGGATCCTCGTGCATGTTCCGCCCCACTCCGTGGCCGACGAGACTGCGGATGACGGAGAACCCGGCCTCCTCGGTGACGGTCTGGATGGTGTGCGAGACGTCGGAGAGGTGGGCGCCGGCGCGGGCCCTCTCGATGCCTGCCCAGAGCGCCGCCTCACAGACCTCGAGGAGCCGCTCGGCCTCGTCGCCGACCTCGCCGACCCTGTACGTGTACGCGGAGTCGCCGACGAAGCCCTCGTAGGTGACGCCCACGTCCACCGACAGCACGTCGCCCTCGCTCAGCGGCTCGTCGTCCGGGATCCCGTGGACGACCACGTCGTTGATCGACGCGCAGATCGAGGCCGGGTAGGGATACGCGCCCGGGTAGCCGAGGAACGTCGGATAGCCGCCGCGGGAACGGATGTACTCGTCGGCGAGCCGGTCGAGCTCGGCCGTCGTCATTCCTGGTCGAATGTGCTCGCCGAGGAGCGCATGCGTGTCGGCCACGATCCCGCCGGCCCGCTGCATGACGTCGAGCTCGGCTGCGGACTTGCGAATGATCATTAGGCCGACCTCGCAGCCGTCTGCTCGAGCGCTTCCTGGACCTCCGCGAAGACCTCGTCGATCGAGCGGTCGGCGTGGATGCCGACAAGATTGCCCTGCGCCCGGTAGTGGCCGATCAACGGCTCGGTCTGCTCGTGGTACAGAGCAAGCCGCTGGGCGATCGCCTCGGGCGTGTCGTCCTTCCGGTTCTCGATCTGCGCTCGTTTGGTCATCCGCTCGATGCCGATCTCATCGGCAAGCTGGAAGCCGAACACGATGGAGAGCTCGCGTCCGATCTCGGCGAGCATCTCGTCCAGCGCGTTCGCCTGGGCCAGCGTACGCGGGAAGCCGTCGAGGATAAACCCGTGGTCGGCGTCGTCTTCTGCCAGGCGTTCCCGGATCAGGCCGATCATCAGGTCGTCGGGCACCAGCTGACCGCTCTCGACGACGGACTTGACCCGCCGGCCCAGCTCGGACTCGGCTGAGATCGCGTCGCGGAGGATCTCACCCGTCGCGATGTGCGGGATCCCGTACTCGGCCTGGATCCGCTTCGCCTGCGTGCCCTTCCCCGACCCCTGAGGCCCGAGGAGCAGCACGTTCACTTCAAGAAGCCCTCGTAGGAGCGCATCATCATCTGCGACTCCATCTGGCGCATCGTGTCCAAGGCGACACCGACGGCGATCAGCACCGACGTTCCACCCAGCGCTCCGGCCAGCGCCTGCGAGACGTCCGCGTACGCGATGAAGAGGCTCGGGAGGGTCGCCACGATCGCCAGGTAGACCGCACCGGGCAGCGTGAGTCGCGTGAGGACGCGGTCGAGATACTGCGCCGTGGGCGGGCCTGGGCGGATGCCGGGGATGTAGCCGCCGTGCTTGCGCAGGTTGTCGGCCTGGTCGACCGGGTTGAACTGCACCGCGGTGTAGAAGAACGTGAAGATCACGATCATCGCGCCCTGGAGCAGCAGGTACGGCCAGTCGGTGTACGAGAAGTACTTGTTGATGAAGGTTTGCGTCTGCGGGAAGTACTGCGCGATCGTCGGCGGGAACGCCATGACCGCGGCCGCGAAGATGACGGGGATGACGCCGGCCATGTTCACGCGCAGCGGCAGGTAGGTCGAGCCGCCCGTCGTCATCCGCCGGCCCACCATCCGCTTCGCGTACTGGATCGGGATCCGGCGCTGCCCCTCCTGGATGAAGACGACCGCGACGACGACGCCGACGGCCATGATCGGGAAGAAGAGGCGCTCGAAGATCCCGCCTTCGACCCAGGCGTTGATCCCGAGCGGCAGCCCGGTGAGGATCGAGGCGAAGATCAGAAGCGAGATCCCGTTGCCGATCCCGCGCTTCGTGATCAACTCGCCCATCCACATCAGCAGCGCACAGCCGGCTGTGAGGGTCAGCACGATCAGCGCGCCGCGGCCGAAGTTCGCGTCGAGCGCGCCCTGGCGCTGGAAGAGGAACGCGAAGCCCGCGGCCTGCGCCGCCGCCAGGGCGATCGTCAGGTACCGCGTGTACTGGTTGATCTTGGCGTAGCCGGCCTCGCCCTCCTTCTGGAGCTGCTCGAGCCGCGGGACGACCACGGTCATGAGCTGGAGGATGATCGAGGCCGTGACGTACGGCATGATCCCGAGCGCGAAGATCGCGAACTGGGAGAGCGCGCCGCCCGAGAAGAGGTTGAGCAGGGCGAGCACGGTGCCGCCGCCGGACGCGCTGAAGTAGTTCTCGATTGCCTCGGCGTTGACGCCGGGCGCCGGGATCCAGGAGCCCAGGCGGTAGAAGGCGAGGATCACCGCCGTGAAGAGGACGCGCTTCCGGAGCTCGGGGACGCGCCACGCGTTCGTAAGCCAGGAGAACATCTACTCGGCGGAGTCCTCAGCCTCGGGCTCGGCTTCGGCCGGCGCCTCCGGCTGCTCTTCAGGGGTCTCCTCGGCGGGCGCCTCGGGTGCCGCGGCCGGCTTGGCCGCCCTCGAGCGGCGCCGCTTCGGCTTGACTTCCTTGAGCGCGGTCGCCGAGCCTCCGGCGCTCTCGATCTTCTCGCGTGCGCTCGCCGAGAAGTAGTGCGCCGTCACGGACAGCTTCTTTTTCAGCTCGCCGTGGCCGAGGATCTTCACGTCGACGCGCGTCGACCGGATCAGGCCGCGCTCGGAAAGCGACTCGGGCGTCACCTCGGCGCCGTCGTCGAACCGGTCGAGGTCGCGGACGTTGACGCCCACGGTATGCGTCCGGTGCGGCCCCATCGGCATCGCGTCCTTCGAGTACGGGCCGCGCATCTTGCCGAGCCGCATGTAGATGGGCATCTGGCCGCCCTCGAAGCCGGCGCGCATCTTGTTCGAGCCGGAGCGCGCCTTCTGGCCCTTGATCCCGCGGCCGGAATAGCGGCCCTTCCCCGAGCCCATGCCGCGGCCGATCCGCTTGCGGCCCTTGCGCGCGGACACCGGCTTCAGGTTCGAGAGGTTGAGCTCTTCGGGCATGGGTCTGGGCTACTCGCCTTCGACGCGGACGAGGTGTCGGACCTTCCTGAGCATACCCGCGACTTCCGGGCTCGCCGGCCGCTCCACGGTTCGGCCGATCTTGCCGAGACCGAGCGCTCGCAGCGTCCCGCGATGGCGCTGGCTCTGGCCGATCTGGCTACGCGTTTGCGTGATCTTGAGCGTCTTACTCGCCATCGCTCGTCTCCTCGGCTGCAGCGACGGCGACGGGCTCCGGCGCCTCCTCGGCGGCCTCCGCCTCCGGCTGCTTCTTCGGGATCGGCAAGACCTCGCTGATCGTCTTCCCGCGGGCCTTGGCGACCTCTTCCGGCCGGCGGAGGCTCTGGAGGCCCTGCACGGTCGCCTTGAGCATGTTCACCGGGTTCGTGGTGCCGAGGCTCTTCGCGAGGATGTCGCGAACGCCGCCGAGCTCGAGGACGGCGCGGACGCCGCCGCCGGCGATGACGCCCGTTCCCTCGCTCGCCGGGCGGAGCAGCACGCGGGCGGCGCCGAACTCGCCCGTGATCTCGTGCGTGATCGTCGTCCCGTGCTTCGCGACCGTGAAGAGGTTCTTCTTCGCGTCCTCGACCGCCTTCGAGATGGCGAGCGGGACCTCACGGGCCTTGCCGTAGCCGACGCCGACCCGGTCGACCTCGTCGCCGATCACGACGAGCGCGGTGAACGAGAAGCGCCGGCCGCCCTTGACGACCTTCGCGACGCGGTTGATCTCGACCACGCGCTCCTTGAGCTCGCGGGTCTCGTGGTAATCGCTCAAAACTCCAGTCCCCCTTCGCGGGCAGCATCGGCGAGCGCCTTCACGCGCCCGTGGTACAGGTAGCCGCCGCGGTCGAAGACGACACGTTGGATCCCCGCCTGCTTCGCGTTGGCGGCGAGCAGCTTGCCGACCTCCGCCGCCTGCTCGGCCTTGGCGCCCTTGGCGTCGCGCTTGTCCAGCCAGCTGGCGGCGGCGAGGGTCTTGCCCTCGACGTCGTCGACGAGCTGGGCGGCGATGCCCCGGTTCGACCGGAAGACGACGAGCCGGGGGCACTCGGCGGTGCCGTAGATGGCCTTCCGCACCCGCTTGTGGCGGCGCTCGCGGCGCTGGCGTGTCGTGAGCTGCGTCATGCGCGCTTGCCGACCTTCCGGCGTACGTACTCGCCCTCGTAGCGGATGCCCTTGCCCTTGTACGGCTCGGGCGGCCGGACACGGCGGATCTCGGCGGCGATCTGGCCGACCTGCTGCTTGTCGATGCCCTTGACGAAGATCTCCGTCGGGGTCGGGACCTCGAACGTGATTCCCTGAGGCGGATCCACGACGACTGCATGCGAGAAGCCGACGCTGAGCTCCAGCGAGGTTCCGCGCAGCGCGGCTCGGTAGCCGACGCCCTGGATCTCGAGCTTCTTCTCGTAGCCCTTCGTGACCCCCTCGACCATGTTCGCGACGAGCGAGCGCGTCAGCCCGTGCAGCGCACGGTCGTCTCCCCGGTCGGTCGGCCGGGTGACCGTCAGCACCCCGTCGGACTGCTCGATCGTCATGCGCTGCGGGATCTCCTGGCGCAGCTCGCCGAGCGGGCCGTTGACCATGACGCGGCCAGGGTCGATCGCGACGGAAACGCCGGCGGGCAACTCGATTGGCTTCTTTCCGATTCGACTCATGATCCTGCGGTGCCAGACTTCAGTCTGGCTCCGCGTGCTTGTGACGCGTTACCAGACAAAGCAAATGACCTCGCCGCCGATGCCTTCGCGCTCGGCGGTCTTGCTCGTGACCAGACCCCTGGAGGTCGACATGATCGCCGTCCCCATCCCACCGAGGACGCGCGGCAGCCGGTCCTTTCTAGCGTAGACGCGACGGCCGGGCTTCGAGACGCGCTTGAGGTCGGTGATGATGCGCTCGCGGGCCGGCCCGTACTTGAGCTGGACGACGAGCGTGCCGTACGACCGGTGCTTCTTCGCATCAGGCTCCCGGCTGTTGTGCTCGGCCGGGCTGACGACCTGGAAGCCGACGATGTAGCCCTCGTCCTGGAGCAGGCGCGCGATCTCCTCCTTCAGCCGCGAGGTCGGCATCTCCGCGGTCTCGTGCAGCGCCTTGTTGGAATTGCGGATGCGGGTGAGCATGTCGGCGATCGGATCGGTCAGCATCGGGTCACCAACTGGACTTGGTCATGCCGGGGATCTGGCCCTGGTGCGCGAGGTCGCGCAGGCAGATCCGGCAGAGGCCGAACTTCCTGTAGACGGAACGCGGGCGCCCGCAGCGCCGGCAGCGCGTGTACTTCCTGACGCTGAAGCGCTGGGGCTGCTGCTGCTTGTGGACGAGCGACTTCTTGGCCACTAGCTCTCTCTCCTGTCCTCTTCGATTGCGAACGGCATCCCGAGGCTCCGGAGGAGGGCCAGGCCATGCTCGTCGCTGCGCGCCGTCGTCGTGATCGCAACATCCAGACCACGGACGGTGCCGATGTCGTCGTAGTTGATCTCCGGGAAGATGATCTGCTCGCGGATCCCGAGCGAGAAGTTCCCGCGGCCGTCGAACGAGCGCGGGCTGAGCCCCCGGAAGTCGCGGATTCGCGGCAGCGCGATCGACACGAGCCGGTCGAGGAACTCGTACATCCGGTCGCCGCGCAGCGTCACGCGCGCGCCGATCGGCATCCCGTCCCTGATCTTGAAGCCGGCGATCGACTTCCGGGCCCGGCGAACCTGCGCGCGCTGGCCGGCGATCGTGGTCAGCTCCTCGATCGCGCTGTCGAGCGCCTTGGCCTCGGTCTTCGCCTCGCCGACGCCCATGTTGAGCGTGATCTTCTGGACGCGGGGGACGTCCATGACCGTGCTCACGCCGAGCTGCTCCTTGAGGTTCTCGCGGACCTCCTCGAAGTACTGCTGCTTGAGGCGCGGCACGTATGTCTCTTTCGTTGCGGTAGCCATCAGCGATCGATTTGTTGGCCGCAGTCGGCACGGCGGCAGACGCGGAACCCCTGCTTCCGGCCCTTGACCTCGCGGATCACGGTGCCCACCCGCGTCGGGCGCTGGCAGGCCGGGCAAATGACCATCACGTTCGAGACCGAGATCGGGCCGGCCTTCTCGATCACGCCGCCGGGCTGCATCTGCTGCGAGCCCATCCGGCTGGCGCTGCTCATCGGGCGCGGCCGCGTGTGCCGCTTGATCACGTTCAGGTTCTCGACGAGGACCCGGCCCTCCTTGGGGCGCGCCTCGAGGACACGGCCCTGCTTGCCGCGGTCCTTGCCGCTGAGCACCTGGACGAGATCGCCCTGCCTGATCTTCATCGGCTTTGCCATCAGAGGACCTCCGGGGCGAGCGAGACGATCTTCATGAAGTTCTTGTCGCGCAGCTCGCGGGCGACCGGGCCGAAGATGCGCGTGCCGCGCGGGTTCGACTGCGCGTCGATGATCACGGCGGCGTTCTCGTCGAAGGCGATCGACGTCCCGTCGTTCCGCCCGTAGGCCTTCTTCGTCCGGACGACGACGGCGCGGACGACCTCGCCCTTCCGGACGGCGCCCTGCGGCGTCGCGGTCTTGACGGTGCCCACGATGACGTCGCCGACCCGTGCGTAGCGCCGGTGGGAGCCGCCGAGCACGCGGATGCAGAGAAGCTCTCTCGCTCCTGTGTTGTCCGCCACCCTCAGCCTCGACTCCTGCTGGATCACTGAGCCACCTCGACGACCTCTGCCAGGCGCCAGTTCTTGGTCTTCGAGAGCGGCCTGTTCTCCACGATCCGGACGACGTCGCCGGCCTTGGCCTCGTTCTGCTCGTCGTGCGCGTGGAAGCGCTGCGAGCGGCGCACGACCTTCTTGTACTTCGGGTGCGCCTTCACGGTCTCGACCCGGACGACGATCGTCTTGTCCATCGCCGCCGAGACGACGACGCCGCGGCGTTCCTGCCGCCGGCCGCGCTCGTGGTCGGGCTTCGGCTGCCGGACTCTAGGACGCGTAGCGTGCTCGCCGGTCTGCTCGCGCTTGGGCTTCGGCCGCTGCCGCCGCTCGGAGCGCGGGACGCGCTTTCGCTTCTGCTTCTTCGTCGGCGCGGCCGGGACTGCGGGAGCTTCGGCCTTCGCGGGTGCCTTCTCCGCGGCAGCTTCCTCCGCAGGAGCTTCCTCTGCGGGAGCTTCCTCCGCAGCAGCCTCCTCCGCAGGAGCTTCCTCCGCGGCGGCTTCCGGCGCAGCCTCTGCTTCGGCAGCGGGAGCCTCCTCGGCCTCTGCAACGGGCTCAGGAGCAGGCTCGGGCGTTGGCTCGGGGGCCTCTGGCTCGGGCACGGGCGGGCCGGGCTCCTCGGGCGGAGCCTCGGGGTCGGGCTCGGCCGGCGTCTCGGACGCCTCGGCCTCGACGAGCCGGGGTCTCCTCCGGCGTCTCCGCCGGAGTCTCTTCGGTCACCTCGTTCTTCTCCTCGTCGGCCATGCCTAGCTCTCACCTCCCACGCCGGCCTCGCGCTCCACGCGGACGGTCAGGATGCGCGCGATCTCCCGCTTCGCCAGCTTCAGGCGGGCCGGGTTCTCGAGCGCTCCGGTCGCGGACTGGAAGCGCAGGTTGAAGAGCTCCTGGCGGCGCTCGGAGAGCACCCGCTCGAGCTCGTCGTCGGTCAGATCACGGAGCTGCTTGGCCTTCATGCGAAACCTCTAGACAAAGAGATCTGCCTCTCTCTTCACGAACTTCGTCTTGACGGGAAGCTTGGTGCCCGCGAGTCGCAGCGCCTCCTTGGCGAGCGGCTCGGGCACGCCGGAGAGCTCGAACATGACCCGGCCCGGCTTGACGACGCAGACCCAGTGCTCGGGCGAGCCCTTGCCGGAGCCCATGCGCGTCTCGGCGGGCTTCTGCGTCACGGGCTTGTCCGGAAAGACGTTGATCCAGACCTTGCCGCCGCGCTTGATCTTGCGCGTCATGGCGATTCGGGCGGCCTCGATCTGACGGTTGGTGACCCAGCCGGCCTCGAGCGCCTTGATGCCGAAGTCGCCGTACTGCACCGTCGTCTGCCCCTTGGCCACGCCACGGCGCCGGCCGCGCTGGTACTTGCGGAACTTCGTCTTCTTCGGGAGCAGCATCAGTTATCGCTCTTCTCGGCCGACTCGTCGCCGGACTGGTCGAGCTTCGTCGGGTCTTCCTGCTGGGCCTTGGGCGTCGTCGACTCCGGGGCCTCGGCAACCGCCTCGGGGGTCGTCGGCGCCTCGGGCTGGACCTCGGGGAGCTCGCGGCCCTCGGCGGTCGTCGCCTGCTCGTCGGTGCGCGGCTTCTCGACGTTGTCCTGCGGCGCGCCCCGGCCGGCAGCGCCCGAGCCTCCTCGACGCCCACGTCGCGGCCGGCGATCGCGGACCGGGCCGAGTCCCTCGCGGTCGGCGCCGCCTCTGCGGCCGCCCTCGCGGGAGGCGGAGAGACCCTCGGTCTTGCCGCCTCGGCGCCGGGCCGTGTCCTGGTCGCCCAGCCGGGCGTCGCGGCGCCCGCCGTCGACCGTCTCGAAGCCCTCCGGCATGATCTCGCCCTTGTTGATCCAGACCTTGACGCCGATCCGGCCGGTCGTCGTCTTCGCCTCGGCGAAGCCGTAGTCGATGTCCGCGCGGATCGTGTGGAGCGGGACGCGGCCCTCGGAGTAGCTCTCCGATCGGCTCATCTCGCCGCCGCCGAGCCGCCCACCGCATTGCACCTTCACGCCCTGGGCACCCGAGCGGATCGCGGAGGCGAGCGAGCGCTTCATCGCGCGCCGGAAGCTGACGCGGTTCTCGAGCTGCTCCGCGATCGACTGCGCGACGAGCTTCGCGTCGAGCTCGGGTCGCTTGATCTCGTTGATGTTGATGTGGACGTTCTTCTGCGTCAGCGCGTGCAGGTCGCGGCGGAGCGCGTCCACCTCGGCGCCCGACTTCCCGATCACGATCCCGGGCCGGGCCGTGTAGATGTCGACCGTGATCCGCTGCTTGTCCTTGCGGATCAGGATGTCCGACAGACCGGCATGCGAAAGCTTGCCGAGGATGTGACGGCGAATCTTGATGTCCTCCTGGAGGGCGTCCGCGAACTCCTTGTCGTTCGTGTACCAGTTGGACTTCCAGTCGTGGATGACGCCGACGCGCATCCCGCCGGGGTGGATCTTCTGTCCCACTAGCTCTCCTCGCTCTCGTCGGTCTTCTTCTTGCGCGGCGCGCGCCTGGGCTTCGGCTTCTCCGCGGCCTCCGCCTTCGGAGCTGCCGGCTTCCGGCTTCGCGTCGTGCGCTTTGGCTTCTCCTCCGCCTTGGGCTCGTCTGCCTTCGGCGTCTCCTCCTCGGCGGGCGGAGCCTCGGCGGGAGCCGCGGCCTGGGCTCGGCGCGTCCGCGTCGAGGCGCCGTTCTCGTCGATCGGCATCAGCCGGAGCGTCACGTGGCAGGTGCGCTTCTCGATTCGCGCCACCCTTCCGCGGGCTCTCGCGCGCCAGCGCTTGATCACCGGCCCCTCGTCGACGTAGGCGGCCGACACGTAGAGGTCCTCGCCGATCAGGCCGTGGTTCGCCTCGGCGTTTGCCACTGCGGAGGCGAGCACCTTCTCGATCTCACGCGCTGCGGCGCGTTGCGTGAACGCGAGCACGGTCCGGGCCTCCGGCACCGAGCGGCCGCGAATGTGCTCGACGACGAGGCGCGCCTTCCGGGGCGTGACCCGCAGGTACTGCGCGGACGCGCGCACCTCGGGCCGCTCCTCGACAGGCTGCGTGCGGGCTCGAGCCACTACCGCTTCACCTCGGTCTTGCGGTCGCCGGAATGGCCGCGGAACGTCCGCGTCGGCGCGAACTCGCCCAGCTTGTGGCCCACCATCTGCTCGGAGATGAAGATCGGGACGTGCTTGCGGCCGTCGTGGACCGCGATCGTGTGCCCGACCATCTCGGGGAAGATCGTCGAGGCGCGCGACCAGGTCCGGATCATGTTCTTCGATCCGGAGTTGTTCATCGTCTCGATGCGGCTCATCAGCCGCTCCTCGACGTACGGGCCCTTACGGGACGATCTCGACACCTAACGCTTCTCCTTGCCTCGCCGGCGCTGCCGGATGATCAGTGCGTCCGATTCCTTGTGCTTCGAGCGGGTGCGCTTGCCGAGCGTCGGCACGCCCCAGGGCGTGACCGGGTGGCGGCCGCCCTTCGACTTGCCCTCGCCGCCGCCGTGCGGGTGGTCGACCGGGTTCATCGCCGAGCCGCGCACCGTCGGCCGCTTGCCACGCCACCGGCTCCGTCCTGCCTTGCCGCCGGTGATGTTCTCGTGGTCGACGTTGCCGACCTGCCCCACCGTCGCCCGGCAGGTGAGCGCCACTCGCCGAAGCTCTCCCGAGGGTAGCCGAAGAATCCCGTGCCCCTCGTCCTTGCCGACCAGCTGGATGCCGGTGCCGGCGCCGCGGGCGAGCTTTCCGCCCTGGCCCGGCTTGAGCTCGACGTTGTGGACGAGCGTGCCGGTCGGGATGTTCTGCAGCGGGAGGGCGTTCCCGGGCTTGATGTCCGCCTTCGGGCCGGACTCGACCGTCGCGCCGACCCGCAGCCGCGCCGGGGCCAGGATGTACGCCTTCGCGCCGTCCGCGTAGTGGAGCAGCGCGATGTTCGCCGACCGGTTGGGGTCGTACTCGATCGCCGCAACCTTGGCCGGAATGTCGTCCTTCACGCGCTTGAAGTCGATGACGCGGTAGCGCCGCTTGTGGCCGCCGCCCTGGTGACGCGTCGTGATGCGGCCCTGGTTGTTCCGGCCGCCCTTCCTCTTCACCGGCTCGAGAAGGGTCTTCTCGGGCTCCGACTTCGTGATCTCCGCGAAATCGGAGACCGTCATGAAGCGACGGCTCGGGCTGGTTGGCTTGAACTTCTTGGGCATGGGCTAGACCTGAGCCCCCTCGAAGATCTCGATCGTCTCGCCCTCGCGGAGCTGGACGATCGCCTTCTTCCAGCCGGCCTTCTTCCCGCGGACCATCCCGCGGCGCTTGGGCTTCGCCTGGACCTGGACGACGTTGACCTTTTGCACCTTCACGTCGAAGAGCTCCTCGACGGCCTGCCGGATCTGCGTCTTGTGCGCGTCCGCGTGGACCCGGAACGAGTACTTGCGGTCCTCGATCAGGCTGTAGCTCTTCTCCGAGACGACCGGTGAGAGCAGGACCTCGTTGGGATGGAGGCTCATGAGGAACTCCTCTTCTCGAGCAGCTCCCGCGACGCCTCGCTGACGAGCAGGGCGCGCGCCCAGACGAGCGCCGCGACCTCGACCTCGCCGGGGCCGATGACCAGCACGCGCTCGAGGTTGCGGAAGGACTTGATCAGCGTCTCCTCCTCGTCGGTCGCAACGAGGAGCACGGGGGCCTGCTTGCCCCAGGCCTCGAGCAGCCCGACCGCCTGCTTCGTCGAGGGCTCGCCGAACGCGGACCCGTCGACGAAGGCGAGCGTGCCTTCCTTGGCGTGCGCCGTCAGCGCCGCGCGGAAGGCGGCCTTGCGCGTCTTCCGGTTCACCTTGACGGTGAAGTTGGTGCGCGGCTGGAAGGCGGCGCCGCCGCCGGTCCATTGCGGAGCGCGGATCGTCCCGGCGCGGGCGCGGCCGGTCCCCTTCTGCCGCCAGGGCTTGCCACGGCCGCCGGCAACGAGGCCGCGGCTCTTGAACGCCCGCGTTCCCGCCCGGTCGCCGGCGAGCTCGCCGCGAACGGTCTCGTGGACGAGGTGCGGCTTCACGTCCGCGCCGAAGATCTCGGCCGGCAGCGTGACGTCCTTCGACTTCTTGCCCGCCGAATCGAGGAGTGGTGCCTTAGGAGCCGCCACCGCGCACCTCCTCCCGGATCTCGACGATCGAGTTCTTCGGGCCGGGCACGGCGCCCTTGACGAGCAGCAGGTGCTCCTCGGGATCGACCGAGTGCACGCTGAGACCGACCTGCGTGACCTTCTTGCCGCCCATCCGACCGGGCATCTTCTGGCCCTTGAAGACACGGGACGGCGTCGCCGAGGCACCGATGGATCCCGGCGCCCGGACGTTGTGCGAGCCGTGGGAGACCGGGCCGCGGCTGAAGTTGTGCCGCTTGATCGTCCCGGCGAAGCCCTTGCCGATCGCGATCCCGGAGACCTTGATCTTGTCGCCCGGCTCGAAGGCCTCCACCGTGACTGTCTCGCCCTCGGTGAAGACGTGCGGGCCGCGAATCTCGATCAGCCGCCGGTGCGGCGCCACACCCGCCTTCTTGAGGACGCCGAGCCGCGGCTTCGAGAGCTTCCGCTCGGGCACCTCGTCGAACGCGAGCTGGACGGCGTCGTAGCCGTCCGCGTCCTCGGTCTTGATCGAGACGACGGGGCACGGACCCGCCTGGATCACGGTCACGGGCGTCACCGAGCCGGTCTCCTCGTCGAAGACCTGCGTCATTCCCAGCTTCCTCCCCACGATCCCCTTCAACGTTCTCGGCTCCCTACAACTTGATTTCGATGTCCACCCCGGCCGGCAGATCGAGCCGCATCAGCGAGTCGACCGTCTTCGGGGTTGGACTGTGGATGTCGATCAGCCGCTTGTGCGTGCGGATCTCGAAGTGCTCCCGCGAGTCCTTGTCCTTGAACGGGCTGCGGATCACGGTGTAGACGTTCTTCTCCGTCGGCAGCGGCACGGGCCCCGTGATGGTCGCGCCGGTGCGCGTCGCCGTCTCGACGATCGACGCCGCCGAGCGGTCCAGCGCCTGATGGTCATAGCCCTTCAGGCGGATTCGGATCTTCGACTGCGGCACCGGCGCTTCCCTTCCTAGTTGATGATCTCGGTGACGACGCCCGCACCAACGGTGCGACCGCCCTCGCGGATGGCGAACCGGAGGCCCTGATCCATCGCGATGGGCTGACCGAGGTCGATCTCCATGTTCGTGTTGTCGCCCGGCATGACCATCTCCTGGCCCTCCGGGAGCTTGATCGCGCCGGTCACGTCCGTTGTCCGGAAGTAGAACTGCGGGCGGTAGCCGTTGAAGAACGGCGTGTGGCGCCCGCCCTCGTCCTTGGACAGGACGTAGACCTCCGCCTTGAACTGTGTGTGCGGCGTGATCGACCTGGGCTTCGCGACGACCTGGCCGCGCTCGACCTCCTCGCGCTTGGTCCCGCGGAGGAGGACGCCCGCATTGTCTCCGGCCTGGGCGAAGTCCAGGGTCTTGTTGAACATCTCGAGCCCGGTGACGACCGTCTTCTGGACCTCTTCCTTGATCCCGATGATCTCGACTTCCTCACCGGAGTTGATCTGGCCCTGCTCGATCCGGCCGGTCACGACGGTGCCGCGGCCGGTGATCGTGAAGACGTCCTCGATCGGCATCAGGAACGGCTTGTCCGTGTCGCGGACCGGCTCCGGGATGTAGGAGTCGACCGCCTCCATCAGCTCGATGATCTTCTTGGCGTGCTCCTCGTCGCCCTCGAGCGCCTTGAGCGCCGAGCCGGCGATGACCGGAATCTCGTCGCCCGGGAACTCGTAGGCGGACAGGAGCTCGCGCACCTCCATCTCGACGAGCTCGAGCAGCTCGGGGTCGTCGACCATGTCGGCCTTGTTCAGGAAGACGACCATTGCCGGGACCTCGACCTGGCGGGCGAGGAGGATGTGCTCGCGCGTTTGCGGCATCGGGCCGTCCGCGGCGGACACGACCAGGATCGCGCCGTCCATCTGGGCGGCGCCCGTGATCATGTTCTTGATGTAGTCCGCGTGACCAGGGCAGTCGACGTGCGCGTAGTGACGGTTGGCCGTCTCGTACTCCACGTGCGACGTGTTGATCGTGATGCCGCGCTGCCGCTCCTCGGGCGCGTTGTCGATCGACTCGAACGACCGGACCTGCGTGTCGCTGCCGCCCTGCTCCGCGAGCACCTTCGTGATCGCGGCGGTGAGGGTGGTCTTGCCGTGGTCGATGTGACCGATCGTGCCGACGTTGACGTGCGGCTTGGTGCGCTCGAACTTCTGCTTGGCCATTCCTTCCTTTCCTTCCTTACTGGTGCGGTCTGCGAGTCGACGAGCTCGCTCGCGAGCGACTGAGGGACGTCCTCGTAGCGCTCGAACTGCATGGTGAACGTGGCCCGGCCCTGCGTCGTCGAGCGCAGGTCGGTTGCGTAGCCGAACATCGCGGCAAGCGGGACGCGGGCCTTGATGACCTGCGCGTTGCCCCTCGGCTCGAGATTCTCGATGCGGCCCCGGCGTGCGTTGAGGTCGCCCATGACGTCGCCGAGGTACTCCTCCGGCGTGACGACCTCGACGGCCATCACCGGCTCGAGCAGCTTCGGCTTCGCCCGCTTCATCGCCTCCTTGAAGGCCATGGATCCGGCGACCTTGAACGCAATCTCGCTCGAGTCGACGTCGTGGGACGACCCGTCGACGAGCTCCACGCGGATGTCCACGACCGGGTAGCCGGCCAGGATCCCCGACTCCATCGCCTCCTGGATGCCGAGGTCGACGGCGGGGATGAACTCGCGCGGGATGCGCCCGCCGACGATCTTGTCCAGGAACTCGTAGCCCTCGCCGGGCTGGGCGGGCTCGAGGTTGATGACGGCGTGACCGAACTGGCCGCGGCCGCCGGTCTGGCGGACGAAACGACCTTCGATCTTCTGGACGGCGTTCGACACGGTCTCGCGATAGGCGACCTGGGGACGCCCGACGTTGGCGTCGACGTTGAACTCGCGCGTCAGGCGGTCGACGATGATCTCGAGGTGCAGCTCGCCCATCCCCGCGATGAGCGTCTGCCCCGTCTCCTCGTCGCTCCGGACGCGGAACGTCGGATCCTCCTCGGCGAGCCGCTGGAGCGCGGTCGCGAGCTTGTCCTGGTCGCCCTTCGTCCTCGGCTCGACGGCGACCGAGATCACGGGATCCGGGAAGGTCATCGACTCGAGCAGGATCGGGGCGGTGTCGGTGGCGAGCGTCTCACCGGTCGTCGTCTGCTTCAGCCCGACGATCGCAGCGATCTCGCCGGCGCCGATCTCCTGGCGCTCCTCCCGGTGGTTCGCGTGCATCTGGAGGATGCGGCCGATGCGCTCGGTCTTGTTGTTGGTCGTGTTGACGACCCGGTCGCCCGCGTTGACCTGGCCCGAGTAGACCCGGATGTACGTCAGCTTGCCGACGTACGGGTCGGACATGACCTTGAAGGCGAGCGCCGAGAAGGGCTCGTCCAGCGCCGGGCGGCGCGAGAGCTCGTGCTCGGTGCGCGGGTCGAGGCCGTGCACGGGCGGGACGTCGAGCGGGCTGGGCAGAAAGTCGATGACGGCGTCGAGCAGCGGCTGCACGCCCTTGTTCTTGAAGGCCGAGCCGAGGAGCACCGGGGTGACCGTGATGTCGAGCGTCGCCGCCCTGAGCGCGCGGCGCAGCATCTCGGGCGTCACGTTCGCCTCGTCCTCGAGGTACGTCTCCGTCAGCTCCTCGTCGTGGTCGGCGACCGAGTCGATCAGCTGGTGGTGGTACTCGTTGGCCTGCTCGACGAGCTCGGCCGGAATCTCGCCGATCTCCATGTTCGTGCCGAGGTCGTCGCTCCAGGTGATCGCGCGCATCTCGACGAGGTCGACGACGCCGCGATAGTGCTCCTCCTGGCCGATCGGGAGCTGAACCGGAACCGGGCGGGCGCCCAGCCGGTCGACCATGGACTGCACGGAGGCGAAGAAGTCCGCGCCGGTGCGGTCCATCTTGTTGATGAACGCGATGCGCGGAACCTGGTACCGGTCGGCCTGGCGCCAGACGGTCTCGGACTGCGGTTCGACGCCGGCGACGCCGTCGAAGACTGCGATCGCGCCGTCGAGCACGCGCAGGCTGCGCTCGACCTCGACCGTAAAGTCCACGTGCCCGGGCGTATCGATGATGTTGATGCGGAAATCGCGCCAAAACGCCGTCGTGGCAGCGGACGTGATCGTGATGCCGCGCTCCTGCTCCTGCGCCATCCAGTCCATCGTCGCTGCGCCCTCGTGGACCTCGCCCATCTTGTGGGTGCGGCCGGTGTAGTAGAGGATCCGCTCGGTCGTCGTCGTCTTGCCCGCGTCGATGTGGGCCATGATCCCGATGTTCCGGACCTTCTCGAGGGTGGCGGGAGCTTTGGTGGCAGGCGTCGCCATGGTTGTTACCACCTGTAGTGCGCGAAGGCCTTGTTCGCCTGCGCCATCCGGTAGAGGTCGTCCTTGCGCTTGAAGGCGCCGCCCTGCTGCTCGAGCGCGTCGCCGAGCTCGCCGGCGAGCTTCGCCGCCATCCCCTTCTCGCGCCGGTCGCGCGCGAACGTCACGATCCAGCGGATCGCGAGCGTGCGGGCACGGCGGGCCGGAACCTCGACGGGAACCTGGTAGTTGGCGCCGCCGACCCGGCGCGATCTCGTCTCGAGAACGGGGGTCACCGACTTCACTGCCTGCTCGAGCACCTCGACCGGCGGCTTGCCGGACCGCTCGGAGGCGATCGCCAGTGCGTCGTAGACGATCTTTTCGGCGATGCTCTTCTTCCCGTCGTTCATGACCTTGTTGATCACCTGAGAGACGAGAGTCGAGCTAAAGACGGGGTCCGGCGTGATCGGGCGGACCGGCACTTCGGCACGGCGAGGCATTACGAGCCCTTCTTGGCGCCGTACTTGGAGCGCCCCTGCTTGCGGTCCGAGACGCCGGACGTGTCGAGCGCGGCGCGGATCACCTTGTAGCGGATGCCCGGAAGGTCTCTCACGCGGCCGCCGCGGATCAGGACGACCGAGTGCTCCTGGAGGTTGTGGCCCTCGCCGGGGATGTAGGTCGTGACCTCCATCCCGTTCGTCAGCCGGATGCGGGCGACCTTGCGCAGCGCCGAGTTCGGCTTCTTCGGCGTGGTCGTGTACACGCGCGTGCACACGCCCCGCTTCTGCGGCGCGCCGCGGAGGGCAGGGGTCTTCGTCCGAGACTTCGGCTTGACTCGACCCTTGCGCACAAGCTGATTGACGGTGGGCATTGATCCCTTCGAGGACTTCCTGACAGGACAAAAGTTGGCCGGGGCGTAGCCCCTGCCAACCAAACCGGGGCATGGTAGCTCAGGCCCCATGGGTCGTCAAACGCTTGAAATGGCCGAAAACCCCGAACGGCGAGCGAAAATTTCTGCGTTTCAGCCCATAGCGTGATCGCCGAAAGGCAATTACAGTGAGGTTGGGCCGGGATCAGGCGACTGCGGCGGCCTGAAGAGGATGGGAAGAGCAATCGAGAGCGGTTTGGGCGTGGCCCTATGAGCGACGCCATCGGCTGGGCCATTTTCGGTGGCGTCCTTTTCGTGCTCGCGCTCGCCTTCCTCGTCGTGCTGCTGCGCGAGCGACGTGCCGCCGATCGGCGCTTCTCGCTCGTGATGCAGGAGCTCACGACGCGCATGGAGGGCATGACCAAGGAGCTGCAGACCGCGGTCGACCGGTCGGCGGACGAGCGGCAGGGCAGGATCCTCGGCGAGCTCGGCGGGACGATCGACCTCGACGAGGTGCTGACGCGCGTGCTCGAGGCCGCGGGCGCTCTTCGCGGCGTCGACGCCGCGCTCGTGACTCTCCCCGGTCCCGCGGGCGAGAAGCCGATCCTCGCCACCATGGGCCTGTCCTCGGAGGAGGCGGAGCGGCAGGCGGTCGCCGGCCCGCCCGACGGTCGCGATGCGCGGTCGATGACGATCGCCTACGAGTATCCGGCCGGTGCCGAGATCGACGACGGCGATCTGATCCGGCACGGGCTCGCGGTCCCGATTCCGGGCGAGAACGCGGCGGTCGGGGTCATGTCCGTCTTCAGCCGGTCGGCCGCGCACGCCTTCGCCGACGGCGATCGCCGGGCGCTCGAGGATCTCGCCGAGCGCGCGGGGCCTGCGATCGACAACGCCCGGCGCTTCCGCGAGGCGAAGCAACTCGCCGACCTCGACGCCCTGACCGGCCTCCACAACCGTCGCTACTTCCACGAGACGCTCGGCCGCGAGGTGGCTCGCGCGCACCGGTACGGTCGTCGGCTGGCGCTCGTCGTCTTCGACCTCGACGACTTCAAGGCGATCAACGACCAGATCGGCCACCTCGCCGGAGACGCGGTACTGGCCGAGGTTTCGGAGCGGGTTCGCTCCGTCGTGCGGTCGGCGGACATCGCCTGCCGGGTGGGCGGGGACGAGTTCGGGATCATCCTTCCGGAGTCCACGCTCGCCGACGCCGAGCAGCTCTCACGCCGGATGCAGCAGGCCGTCGCCGCCAGGCCCATCGGAGACATCGCGAAGCTGGAGCTCTCTGCCGGCGCCGCCGACCTGCGCACGGAGGACGACGGCATCTCCTTCTTCAAGCGGGCCGACGACGCCCTGTACCAGGCGAAGGAGAGCGGCAAGGCCGACGTCGTCGCGGCCGGCTCGTCCGAGGCCGACCAGAGCGACGGCGCAGCATCAGCCGGCAGCTCGCGCTGATCCGTCCACCGGCGGCAAGTCCGCACCGGCCGTGGCCCGGACGTGTCCGCGGCGTCCGCCTCCCTACGTCGGACCCACAACGCGATCGCCGTGGTGCGCCCAACAGCCGGCGCCCCGCGGGCCGTGTCCGGTGCCTGGCACCGGACATGGCTCACGCCACGCGTCCAGTCTGGCCAGGCCCGACGCCGTCAGGTGTCCTGCCCGGGCCCTAGCTAGACCACGGCCCGGCGTTCGCCGGGCCGTGGCTTCATGCTTTCCGGGACGTTGCCGGCTACGACTCTTCGTCGAGCGGAGAATCGATCTCCGGCGTCTCGATCGCCTCGCCGGCGTCGAGCGTGCCCGGGTCGCCGTCCGGCTCGATCGTGCCGCCGAAGTCGAGACCCAGCTCGGCGAGCGAGGCGCCGTCGCCGCCGTCGGCTCCGATCTCCTGGAGCGCTGCGAGCAGCTGCTCCTCGGACTCGGGCCTGCGGTAGGCCGAGAGCGGCACCTTCTCCGCCGGCTTGATGTCGACCTGCCGGTACTGCTTGAGGCCGGTGGCCGCCGGGATCAGCTTCCCGATGATCACGTTCTCCTTCAGACCGAGCAGCTGGTCGACCTTGCCCTCGATCGCGGCGTCCGTGAGCACCTTCGTCGTCTCCTGGAACGAGGCCGCCGAGAGGAACGACTCGGTCGCCAGGGAGGCCTTCGTGATCCCGAGGATCAGCGGCTCCCAGGTCGCCTGGTCGCCCTTCGCCTTCTTGACGCGAGCGTTCTCCTTCTCGAGGACGACCTTGTCGACGAGCTGGCCGGGCAGGAGCTCGGTGTCGCCGGCGCTGTCGACCTTCACCTTCTTCAGCATCTGCCGGACGATGAGCTCGATGTGCTTGTCGTGGATCTCGACGCCCTGTGACTTGTAGACGCGCTGGACCTCGGACACGAGGTACAGCTCAGTCGCCGTCGAGCCCTTGAGCCGCAGGAGGTCCGCCGGCGTCCGCGAGCCCTCGTGGAGGGCGTCGCCCGGCTCGATCTCCTGGCCTTCGGCCACCAGCAGCCGCGTCCGTCGCGGGAGCTGGTACGAGGTCGGCTCCTCGCCGTCGGGCGTGTGGATCAGCACCTTCGGGCCCCGCTCGGTCTGCTCGATCTCGACCCGGCCGCCGTCCTCGGCGAGCTTGGCCGCGCCCTTCGGGCTTCGAGCCTCGAAGATCTCGACCACGCGCGGGAGGCCGTGCGTGATGTCCGCGCCGGCCACGCCGCCGGTGTGGAACGTCCGCATCGTCAGCTGTGTGCCGGGCTCGCCGATCGACTGGGCGGCGATGATGCCGACCGCGTCGCCGATCTCGGCCAGGTCGCCCGTGGCCAGGAAGATCCCGTAGCAGGTGCGGCACACGCCGAACTCGCTGCGGCACTTGAGCACCGAGCGCACCGGCAGCGTCGCGTCCGGGGCCAGCTCGTCACCGAGCTGCTCCGCGATCTCCCGCAGGAGCGGCATCGTGACGAGCGCGCCCTTGTCGGCAAGCACGGTCTTGCCGGGCTTGCCGCTGGCGAGCGGCTTGTGCGTCTCCTCGAGGACCATCCGACCGAGGAGGCCCTTGTTGAGCTGACCCTCGCTGTAAAGCGGGAGCTCGACACCGTCCTTGGTCTTGCAGTCCTCCTCGCGAATGATCACGTCCTGCGCGACGTCGACGAGCCGGCGCGTCAGATAGCCCGAGTCCGCCGTACGGAGCGCGGTGTCCGCGAGACCCTTCCGGGCGCCGTGGGTCGAGATGAAGTACTCGAGCACGGACAGGCCCTCCATGAAGTTGGCCTGGATCGGGCGCTCGATGATCTCGCCCTTCGGATTCGCCATGAGGCCGCGCATGCCCGCGAGCTGGCGGATCTGCTTGAACGATCCGCGCGCTCCCGAGTTGGCCATCATGAAGATCGGGTTCAGCCGGTGGAGGTTGGCCTCCATCGCGTCGGCGACGGCGTCGGTCGCCTCCGTCCAGATGTCGATGATCGACTCCTTGCGCTCCTCCTCGGTGATGAGGCCGCGCTCGTACTGCTGCTCGACGAGGCTGACCCGCTCCTCGTAGAGGGCGAGGATCTTCGCCTTGTCGGGCGGGATGACGATGTCGTTCTTCGAGATCGTGATCCCGGCCTGCGTGGCGTGCTTGAAGCCGAGCGACTTGATCTTGTCGAGGACGCCGGCGATCAGGTGCGGGCCGAAGCGCGCGGCGAGGTCGGAGATGAAGTCGTCCATCTCCTTCTTGGAGAGCGTCCGGTTCACGAACCGGAACTCGGGAAGCTCATCTCCATCGGCCGCCTCCTCGAGGGAGCGCAGGACCTCCAGGCTGAAGATCACGCGGCCCGGCGTGGTCAGCAGCACCTCCTCGGCGCCCTCCGACCGGTACTCGATCGGCTCCTGGAGATTGACCGAGCCGGACTCGAGCGCGAGCTCGACCTCGTCCTCGGACTGGTAGCGCCGGATGCCCTTGAGGCCGAGCTTCTTGGCGAGCTGCTCGGACGTCGTGTCGGTGAGATCCTCCTCGGAGAAGGTCATGAAGTAGCCGCCGAGGACCATGTCCTGCGTCGGCGTGGCCAGCGGCCGGCCGCTCGCGGGCGAGAGCACGTTGTTGGACGAGAGCATCAGGATTCGCGCCTCGGCCTGCGCCTCCGCCGACAGCGGAAGGTGGACGGCCATCTGGTCGCCGTCGAAGTCCGCGTTGAACGCGTGACAAACGAGCGGGTGGACCTGGATCGCCTTGCCCTCGACGAGCACGGGCTCGAAGGCCTGGATGCCGAGACGATGGAGCGTCGGTGCGCGGTTCAGCAGCACCGGGTGCTCGGCGATGACCTCCTCGAGCACGTCCCAGACCTCGGGCGTCATCGAGTCGACGTACTTCTTGGCCGCCTTGATGTTCTGGACGGCCTTCCGCTCGACGAGCCGGCTCATGATGAACGGCTTGAAGAGCTCGAGCGCCATCAGCTTGGGCAGGCCGCACTGGTGCAGCTTGAGGTACGGCCCGGCGACGATCACGGAACGGCCGGAGTAGTCGACGCGCTTTCCGAGCAGGTTCTGCCGGAAGCGGCCCTGCTTGCCCTTGAGCATGTCGGAGAGCGACTTCAGGGGCCGGTTGCCCGGGCCGGTCACCGCGCGGCCACGTCGCCCGTTGTCGAACAGGGCGTCGACGGCCTCCTGGAGCATCCGCTTCTCGTTGTTGACGATGATCTCGGGCGCTCCGAGGTCGAGCAGCCGCTTCAGCCGGTTGTTCCGGTTGATGACGCGGCGGTAGAGATCGTTCAGGTCACTCGTCGCGAACCGGCCGCCGTCGAGCTGGACCATCGGGCGGAGCTCCGGCGGGATCACCGGAACCGCCTCGAGGATCATCCACTCGGGCCGGTTGTCGGACTTGATGAACGCGTTGACGACCTTCAGCCGCTTGATCGCGCGCTGCTGCTTCTGGCCCTTCGACGTCTTGATCGTCTCGCGGAGCGAGGCGGCCTCGGCGTCGAGATCGAGGTCCTTGAGCAGGTCGCGGATCGCCTCGGCGCCCATGCCGCCCGTGAAGTACTGGCCGAACCCGTAGGGCGAGCCGAACCGGTCCTTGAGCTCACGGAAGATCTGCTCGTCGTTGACGATCTGCTTCGGCGCCAGCTCGCGGAACGTGTCCCAGGTCTCCTGGAGGCGGCGCTTCGAGTCCTCGGCGGCGTCGCGGGCGTCCTGGCGCCGCGACTCGATGTCGAGGTACATCTCACGCACCTTGAGCGCCCACTGGACGAGCGCGTCGAGGTCCTCCTTCTGGATCTTTCCGTCCGTCCGCAGGCAGAGGTCGTTCGCCTTCTCGCGGATCGCGTCGGGGGAGTCGAGCTCGGCCACCGACTCGAGCAGCTCCTTGAGCAGTCCGCTACCGAGGTCGCGGGCCTTCTCGAGGTTCTTCTGGTCGACGCCGGAGACGAGCTCCGCGTCCTCCCCCTCGAGCTCGCCGCCCGTGAGCAGCGCCTCCTCGATCTTGTTGACGTGCTTGGTGATCGCGCCCTTCTTGGAGCCCGTCGCCTTCTCGGCTTGCTTGAAGAGCGGCCTGAGCGCCTCCTCGATCTGGATCGCGGCGGTCGCCACCTGCTCGAGCTCGCGGTTCGAGATCCGGCGGTCGTCGCGGATCGCAGAGCTACGGACGAGCTCGCGGATCTTCTTCGAGTCCTCGGTCGTGATCTGGTTGGCGACGTCGACGAACATCGAGCCGATGAGCTCGCGCGCGTCCTCGAGGGTCGGGAGCCCCTGCTCCTCGGCCCAGTTGGAGAGGCCGCGGACCCAGAACTCGTCGTCCTCGTCGAAGTTGCGCTCCTTGCCCTTCGTGAAGTACTCCCGGCGGCGCTTGAGTCGATCCTCGAGCGCGGCGAGCGCCTCCTCACGGTCGACGTCGATCCGCTCGTACTCCGCCGTGACCTTGTCCTCGAGGTCGTTCAGGTCCTTCTGGCGCGCGTCGTTGTCCACGGTCGTGACGATGGACGCGGCGAAGTACAGGACCTTCTCGAGCTCGCGCGGGGCGATGTCGAGCAGGTAGCCGATCCGGCTCGGAACGCCCTTGAAGAACCAGATGTGCGAGACCGGCGCGGCCAGGTCGATGTGGCCCATGCGCTCGCGCCGCACCTTCTGGCGCGTGACCTCCACGCCGCAGCGCTCGCAGATGATGCCCTTGTAGCGGACGCGCTTGTACTTGCCGCAGTAGCACTCCCAGTCCTTCGTCGGACCGAAGATGCGCTCGCAGAAGAGGCCGTCGCGCTCGGGCTTGAGCGTGCGGTAGTTGATCGTCTCGGGCTTCGTGACCTCGCCCGAGGACCAGTCACGGATCTGCTTGCTCGAGGCAAGCCCGATCCGAATCGCGTCAAACTCGTTGATGTCGATCAAAGCGCTCCTTACTCCTCTAGTTCGACTTCTTCTGCAAGTGGTCCGGCCTGCTCCTGGGCCTCCTCGGCGGAGGCGTCGGCCGCGGACAGCGCCGGATCGGCGACGTCCGACAGAACCTCGTCGGTGGGCAGCGCAAGCTCGCCGTCCTGGTCGACGCGCTCCTGGCCCTCCTCGACCTCCTGGGCGCCGGGCTCGCGCGCAGCGGCGCGGAGCGACCCGGGCGAGAGGTCGATGCCGAGCTCTTCGGCCGCCCGGAGCAGCTCGTCCTCCTCCTCGCGCACCTCGACCTCGGCGCCCTCCTCGGAGAGCACGTCCACGTCGAGAGCGAGCGACTGCATCTCCTTCAGCAGCACCTTGAAGGACTCGGGGATCGACGGCTCGGCGATGTTCTCGCCCTTGACGATCGCCTCGTAGGCCTTGACCCGCCCGACCGTGTCGTCGGACTTGATCGTGAGCATCTCCTGGAGGGTGTACGCCGCGCCGTAGGCCTCGAGCGCCCACACCTCCATCTCGCCGAAGCGCTGACCGCCGAACTGCGCCTTGCCGCCCAGCGGCTGCTGGGTGACGAGCGAGTAGGGGCCCGTGCTCCGCGCGTGGATCTTGTCGTCCACGAGGTGGAGCAGCTTCAGGATGTACATGTAGCCGACGGTGATCTTGTTCTCGTAGGGCTCGCCGCTCTTCCCGTTGAAGAGCCGCAGCTTCCCGGAGCACCGGCGGCCGGCCGGGCGCTTCTCGTCGACGATGAACTTGATCGGCGAGTCCGGGTTCTGCTTCGTCCACTCGATCAGCGCGTCGTCGACGTCCTCCGGCGACGCACCGTTGAAGACGGCGGTGGCGACCGGCGTCGGCCCGTTGCTCTCGCCGTCCTCGTTGAAGACGCCGTGCTGGGCCGCCCAGCCGAGGTGCGTCTCCAGGATCTGGCCGATGTTCATCCGGCTCGGGACGCCGAGCGGATTGAGGATCACGTCCACCGGCGTGCCGTCCTCGAGGAACGGCATGTCCTCGTCGGGGACGATCTTCGCGATGACGCCCTTGTTGCCGTGGCGGCCGGCGAGCTTGTCGCCCTCGGCGATCTTGCGCTTCTTGGCGACGTAGACGCGGACGAGCTCGTTCACGCCGGGCGACAGGTCGTCGCCGGCCTCGCGCGAGAACGTCTTCACGTCGATGACCTTGCCGCCCTCGCCGTGCGGGACCTTGAGCGAGGTGTCGCGGACCTCGCGCGCCTTCTCCTTGAAGATCGCGCGGATCAGCTTCTCCTCCGCCGTCAGCTCGGTCTCGCCCTTCGGCGTGACCTTGCCGACCAGCAGGTCGCCGGAGCCGACCTCGGCGCCGATGCGAACTACGCCGCGCTCGTCGAGGTCCTTGAGCGACTCCTCCGAGCGGTTCGGGATGTCGCGCGTGATCTCCTCGTCGCCCAGCTTCGTCGAGCGGGCGTCGATCTCGTACTCGTGGATGTGGATCGAGGAGAGCACGTCGTCCTTGACGAGGCGCTCCGAGATGACGATCGCGTCCTCGAAGTTGTAGCCCTCGAACGGCATGAACGCGACGAGCAGGTTCTTGCCGAGCGCGAGCTCGCCCAGGGAGGTCGAGCTGCCGTCGGCCAGCACCTGGCCTGCCCTGACCCGCTCGCCCAGGCCGACGATCGGCCGCTGGTGCACGAGCGTGCCCTGGTTCGAGCGCATGAACTTCGTCAGGTCGTAGCCGTCCTTGCCGTCCTTCGTCTCGACGACGATCTTCTCGGCGTCGACGTCGACCACGGCCCCGGCGTTCTCTGAGACGACGACGTCGCCCGTGTCGACGGCGGCGCGGTACTCGAGCCCGGTGCCGACGAGCGGCGGCTCGGTGATCATCAGCGGCACCGCCTGCTTCTGCATGTTCGCGCCCATCAGCGCGCGGTTCGCGTCGTTGTGCTCGAGGAACGGGATCAGCGCCGTCCCGACCGAGACGATCTGCGCCGGGGCGACGTCCATGTACTGGATGTCCTTCGGCGCGGCCATGACGGCCTCGCCCTCCTTCGAGCGGCACAGCACCTGGTCGTGCTCGAACTTGCCCGTCCTGTCGTCGACCCGCTCCGAGGCCTGGGCGATCGTGAACTGCGCCTCCTCGGCGGCGTCCAGGTACTCGATGTCGTCGGTCACCTTGCCGTTCACGACCTTCCGGTACGGCGTCTGGATGAAGCCGAACTCGGAGACGGTTGCGAACGAGGCCAGCGAGCCGATCAGGCCGATGTTCGGGCCTTCCGGCGTCTCGATCGGGCACATGCGGCCGTAGTGCGTCGGGTGCACGTCGCGCACCTCGATCGGCGCGCGCTCGCGCGTGAGGCCGCCGGCGCCGAGCGCCGACAGTCGACGCCGGTGCGTGAGCCCGGCGAGCGAGTTCGTCTGGTCCATGAACTGCGACAGCTGCGACGAGCCGAAGAACTCCTTCAGCGCCGCCACGACCGGGCGGATGTTGATGATCGTCTGCGGGGTGATCGTGTCGACGTCCTCAGTCGTCATCCGCTCGCGGACGACGCGCTCCATCCGGTACAGGCCGACGCGGAACGCCTCCTGGATCAGCTCGCCGACGGTGCGGAGCCGGCGGTTGCCGAAGTCCTCGTACTCGTCGAGATCGCCGCGCAGCGGCTCACGCGAGAGCGTGATCGCGTCGGCGGCGTAGTCCTTCGAGTCCTCGGGGACGCCGAGCTTGGTCGGAAGCTCCACGAGCCGGCGGACGAGCGAGAGGATGTCCTGCGTCGTCAGAACGCGGGTGTCGTCCGGCACCTCGACCTCGAGCCGCTGGTTCAGCTTGTAGCGGCCGACCTTGGTCAGGTCATACCGCTTCGGGTCGAAGAACAGCGAGTTCAGGAGGTTCCGTGCGTTCTCGACCGTGGGCGGCTCGCCCGGCCGCTGCTTCTTGAAGACCTCGACGAGGGCCTGCTCCTCGCTCTCCGTCGTGTCCTTCTCGAGCGTGAGCTGCATGTAGATGGAGTTGTCGAACAGCTTGAGCAGCGCTTCGTTCGTGCTCGTGTCGAGCTCGAAGCCGGTGTTCGGATCCTGAGCCGGGAGGGCCCGGAGCAGGGTCGTGATCGGGAGCTTGCGCTTCCGGTCGATCCGGGCGTAGACGATGCCCTTCTTGTCGATCTCGAGCTCGAGCCAGGAACCACGCGACGGCATCAGGTTCGCGGTGAAGACCTGCTTGGTCGCGTCCTTGGGCTCCATCAGGTAGGCGCCCGGGCTCCGCACCAGCTGCGTCACGATGACGCGCTCGGTGCCGTTGATGATGAACGTGCCTGAGTCGGTCATCATCGGGAAGTCCCCCATGAAGACCGTTTGCTCGCGGATCTCGCCCGTTTCCTTGTTCACGAAACGGACCGTCATCGACAGTGGGACCTGATAGGTCAGGTCCTTCTCGCGACACTCCTGAATCGAGAACTGCGGGTCGCCGAACTTGTACTCGCCGAACTCCACCGCGAGCGTGCCGGTGTAGTCCTCGATGGGCGAGATGTCGTCGATCGTCTCCCGAAGTCCTTCCTCCATGAACCACCGGAAAGACGCCTTCTGGATGTCGATCAGGTTGGGGAGGTCGAGAACGTGCTTTAGGCGCGAGAAACTTTTGCGCGCGCGAGGCGCAACAACCCCTCTAGTCAACTATGCAGCCTCCCTTGAAAAACGGCGTGGGGATGTGGGGATCAGCAGGCGGACTGGTTCGGCCGGAACCGGTCAGCTTACCGAAACACGACAAGCCTGCGCAAGGGCTCGGGCCGCCCTTGGCGCAGTGAGGGAAGTGTAGCAGCCGAAACCTGCCTCGTACGCTGGAGTTTTTCGCCGCAAGGTGCGACAATCCTTGGGCCGTTGGTTACCTATCCGAGGGGAAGAAAAACCGTGAGGTCGTCTCTGCGAACCACGCAGTTCGCCGGCGTATGCGCCGGCAGTGCCGACGGGGCAGACGACGGAACGAGCTATGCGGCCAGCGCATCGTTCGGAGTCTCCGGCACCCCGAACGTGTTGCACTTCGTCGACTGCCTCGGCGGCAGCTCGACCTCACGCACCCTTTGAGGCCCGGCAAGAGAACGGGGGCCGGCGGCCGGCCCCCGTTTCCCTTCAGCTCCACGACCTAAAGCCGGCTCCGTTTCGGCCATCTTGCGACGACCGGCGGGTGTCGCGATGATCAGTCCCGTGAGCATGGCCGACCTCGACCCGCTGATTTCACGCGAAGAGGTCGTGGCTACGATGTTCACGCTTACGGACATCGCCGTGGAAGTCCGCCATATTCGGCGGTTACTCGAGGAGAACGGTGAAGAGGAAGAGGAGCAGGAAGGAACGGAGTGACGAACTGCGTCGGGAGGCGGAGAACCATCCGCCGATCCGGCGACTGCGCGAGCTCGCTGAGCGCGGCCAGGCCGAGCTCGAGGCGCGCCGCCGGGCTGACGACGCGCCTTCGAACCGCTGAGTCCAGCTACTTGACCTCGACCTCGGCGCCGACCTCTTCGAGCTGCCCCTTGATCGTGTCGGCCTCGTCCTGAGGGACGCCCTCCTTGACGGGGTTGGGCGCACCGTCGACGAGGTCCTTGGCCTCCTTCAGACCCAGGCCCGTGATCGCCCGGACGACCTTGATCACCTGGATCTTCTGGCCGCCGGCGTTCGTGAGGACGACGTCGAACGCGGTCTTCTCCTCCTCGGCCGCACCGTCGCCGCCGCCGGCCGCGGCGGTTGGGGCCACAGCCATGGGAGCGGCGGCGGTGACGCCCCACTCCTCCTCCAGCTTGTTCTTCAGCTCGACGAGCTCGAGGACGGTCATCCCGCCCAGCTGCTCGACGACCTTGTCGGTGTCTACCTTGGCCATGCCTATTCCTCCTGTGCTGCTTCGGTGGTTTCTTCTGCGGGTTCTGGCTCGGACGCCTCGGCTGCCGGCGCCTCGGGAGTGACCTCCTCGGCCGGTGCCTCCTCGGCTGCCGGTTCCTCGGCGGCTGCCTCTTCGGCGGCCGCTTCCTCCGCCGGCTCTGCTTCGGCCTTCGGCTCCTCGGCCGGTGCCTCTTCGGCAGCCGGTTCCTCCGTCGGCTCTGCTTCGGCCTTCGGCTCCTCGGGAGGTGCCTCCTCGGCGGCCGGTTCCTCGGTCGGCTCTGCTTCGGCCTTCGGCTCCTCGGCCGGTGCCTCTTCGACAGCCGGTTCCTCCGTCGGCTCTGCTTCGGCCTTCGGCTCCTCGGCCGGTGCCTCTTCGGCGACCGCTTCCTCCGTCGGCTCTGCTTCGGCCTTCGGCTCCTCCGCGGCCTGCGGCTCGGGCTCCGGTGCCGCCTCGCCCTGTTCCTCGAGCTGCTTGATGCGCGCGTCGAGGACGTTCACGAGGTCGCGGAGCGGCGCTGTGAACAGGCCGACGACGGTGGTCAGCGGACCTGCGACCGCACTCACGAGCTGCGCCCGGAGGACGTCGGCCGGCGGGAGGGTCGCGAGGTTCTTCACCTCGGCCTCGCCGATCTCGGTGCCCTCGAGGATGCCTCCGCGGATCTCGAGCACCTTCGTCTCGCGGGCGGCGTTGTTGAGCGCCCTGGCGACGGCGACCGGGTCGCCGTCGGCTTCGAGGAACGCGATCGCGGTCGGCCCCTCGAGCAGCGCGAGCAGCGCCTGGGTTCCGGCCTCCTCCGCCGCCCGGCGGGTGAGCGTGTTCTTCACGACCCGGAAGCGCGCCCCGTGCTCCAGCAGCTCCGTGCGGAGCTTGTCGATGTCCGTGACGGACAGGCCGCGGTAGTCCGCGACGATCAGCGTCTCGGTCGTCCTGAACTTTTCAGCCAGCTCGGCAACCTGGCGTTCCTTGTCGGATCTCAGCATCGAATCACCTCCTCGAACGAATCAGGCCCGCCGTTGGGCGGGCCCGAGCGAAGGCAGGTGACTGCAATCTCTCGGCCGCGCCTCGGCTGGTCTTCTGCTCCCGTGGGAGCCGCCAACTGTCTGTGGCGACGGGCGTCTCTTCAGTTACGCGGAGCCAGACTGAAGTCTGGCGCCGCAAGACTATGCCGAAACAGGCTCTGCCTGTGCCTCCTCCAACTCTTCGACGATGCCCCTGATACGGGCGGGATCGATGTGGATTCCCGGCCCCATCGTGCTCGTCAGCGTGATGCGGCGAATGTAGCGGCCCTTGGCGGCGGACGGCTTCGCGCGGTTGATCTCGTCGATCAGCGCCGCGTAGTTCTCGAGCAGCGCCTTCTCGTCGAAGCTGCGCTTCCCGATCGGGACGTGGACGTTGGCGCCGCGGTCGGTGCGGTACTCGAGCTTGCCGGCCTTCGCGTCGGTGACGGCCTTGCCGATGTCGAAGGTGACGGTGCCCGTCTTCGGGTTCGGCATCTTCCCGCGAGGCCCGAGGATGCGGCCGAGCTTGCCGACGTTGCCCATCTGGTCGGGCGTCGCGATCGCGACGTCGAAGTCGTCGAAGCCCTCCTCGATCTGCTTGGCGAGGTCGGCGCTGCCGACGACGTCGGCGCCCGCGTCCTCGGCCTCCTTGGCCTTCTCACCCTCCGCGAAGACGGCCACACGCGTTTCGCGGCCGGTGCCGTTCGGGAGCATCAGCGTCCCGCGGAGCTGCTGGTCGGCATGCCGGACGTTGAGACCGAGGTTGAAGTGCACCTCGACCGTCTCGTCGAACTTGAGCTCGGGCCAGCCCTTCAGCATCCGGACGGCCTGCGCCGGGCTGTAGAGCTCCTCGCGATCGATCTCCGCGCGCGCGTTCCGGTAGTTCTTGCCGTGCTGGGTCACGGAGCCACCTCCACGCCCATCGAGCGGGCGGTGCCGGCGATGATCTCGGCGGCGGCGTCGACGTCGCGCGCGTTCAGGTCGGGCATCTTCGTCTCCGCGATCTGGCGGACCTGCTCGCGCGTCAGCCGGCCGACCTTCTCGCGGTTCGGCTCGCCCGAGCCCTTCTCGATCCGCAGCGCCTCCTTGATCAGGACGGCGGCCGGCGGCGTCTTCGTGATGAAGTCGAAGGAGCGGTCCTCGTAGACGGTGATCTCGACCGGGATGATCCGGCCGTTCTCCTGCTGCGTCTGCGCGTTGAACGCCTTGCAGAACTCCATGATGTTGACCCCGTGCTGGCCGAGCGCAGGGCCGACCGGCGGCGCAGGGTTCGCCTGCCCGCCCGGGATCTGGAGCTTGATGAGTGTCAGGACTTTCTTGGCCATCAGTCGATCTTCTTCACCTGGTCGAAGCCCAGCTCCACCGGGACCTGCCGCTCGAAGATGTCCACGAGCACCTTGAGCTTCTGCGCGTCCGGCTGGACGTCGACGATCTCGCCGTCGAAGTCCGAGAGCGGCCCGGAGGTTACCTTCACCGACTCGCCGAGCGAGAACTCGACCTGGGCGCGCGGCCGGTCGGCGGTCGCGACGCCGGTCCTGAGGATCCGGTCGACCTCGGGCTGTGAGAGCGGGATCGGCTTGCCGGCGGCGCCCACGAAGCCGGTGACGCCCGGCGTGTTCTTCACGACGCCCCAGGCGTCGTCGTCGAGGTCCATGTTCACGAGGACGTAGCCCGGAAGGACGCGCTTCTCGGCCTGCACCTTCTGGCCGTCCCTCGTCTCGATCACCTGCTCGGTCGGGACGACGACGCGGCGGAAGCGCGGTCCCTGGTTCATCGAGACGATCCTGTGCTCCAGGTTCGTCTTCACCTTGTTCTCGTGGCCCGAGTAGGTGTTGATCACGTACCAGCGAAACATGCGGACGTCCTTAGCGGCCGAGCAGGAGTCGCTCGACAAGCGGCTCGATGATCAGGTCGGCTACCCAGAGATACGTCCCGACGATCGCGCAGGCGATGAGGACGACGACTGTGCCGGTCAGGACCTGGCGCTGGCCCGGCCAGTCGACCTTCTTCAGCTCGGCCCAGCACTCGGCGATGAAGCGGCGGCTTCCACCGCCCGCTCCGCGTCGACCCGTCTGCGTCTTCGGCGGCTGTGCGGCCGGGCGCACCTGCGCCTGGCGCGAGCGAGCGCGCTGGCTGACGCCCTGCTGCTGGGCTTCGCCCTGCTGCTGTTGCTGCTGCCGGTTGCGGCGGCGGCGCTGCTGGCGTGTGTTCCTGGCCAAAACTCCTACCTCGTCTCGCGATGAATCGTGTGGCTGCCGCACCAGCGGCAGTACTTCTTCGCCTCGAAGCGGTCCGGAGTGTTCCGCTTCGACTTCTCAGTTTGATAGTTCCGCCGCCGGCACTCGGTGCAGGCGAGCGTAATTCCAACTCTGACGCCAGTAGCCATGTCCTCGTCTCTTCCTTTACGCGGAAGGTAGCGGCGGGTGGATTCGAACCACCGACCTTCGGGTTATGAGTCCGACGCTCTAACCAACTGAGCTACGCCGCCGCGCCGCGGAAGTGTAGCGACTCGTCCGCATGGTTTCGTAGCCTCGATCGAGTGAACGAGCGGGAGTCGTGCCTGCGCTGCGGCGCGGTGATGGAGTGGCGGCACGGAACGTGGCAGTGCGCCCGGTGCAAATTGAAACTCGGATGCTGCGAAGGCGAGCCGCAGACGCCGTGCTCAGGCGGCGACGATCATGACCGGCGTGCCGACGTCGACCTGGCCGAAGAGCTGCTCGGCTTCCGGAACGCGCATCCGGATGCAGCCGTGTGACGCCGAGTAGCCGATCGACGCTGCGTCCGGGGTCCCGTGGATGCCGACGAGCGGCGCGGTCAGGCCCATCCAGCGTGTCCCGAGTGGGTTCCCCGGGCCGGGCGGGACCGGCTTCTTGCCTTTCGCCCACTCCGAGTCCGGCGGCGGGATCCACCAGGGGTTCATCTGCTTCGTGGCGATGCTGTAGTTGCCGAGCGGCGTCGGGTACTCCGCGCTTCCGGTGGCGATCCCGAAGGTTCGGGTCTGGCTCGGACCGTCGAAGAGCGCGAGCCTCTTCGACTCGCGGAAGATGATCACGACCGGCCCGTAGTTCGCCGGCGTCACCTTCGGCTCGACCTCGCTGACGATGAGCTCGATCGGCGTGCGCCGCCGGTTCGATTCAAGGGCGCGCGTCAGGGCCTGCGCCATCGCCTCGCGCTCGACGACGAGCCCCGGCTTGGCGTCGGTGAACACCGGCCGACTCTTAGCGACGCCCGTGACCTCGGTGTTCACCGGGTCGTACGAGAAGAGCCGGTCGAGGCGCCTGACGTACCGCTGGATCCGTTGCCCGCCCGCCGAGACCTCGAGCTGGACACGCGTTCGCGGAGCTGCCCGGAGCGCCACGGCGACCGCCTGGTCGATGCCCGCGCTCGCGCCCAGGTAGCGGGGGCTGATCCGCCATTCCTTGTCGCGGAACTGGAGCCGGAGCGGGCGTCCGAACCTCGCCTCCACGCGGGTTCGGGCGGACTCGGACATCATCCCGCCGACGGGCACGCCGCCGACCGTGACACCGGGTGCGATCACCAGCGGCTTACGGGCGGCATCGGGCGCCGCGACTCCCAAGCTCACGGCGGCGATGAACAAGAAAGCGAGCAGGCGTTTCACGCCGAACAAATGGTACGGCACGAAACGGCGAAACCGTCATCTTTCTCCGTCGGGGCTAGGTCTCCTCCACCCAGTCTCGGGTCAGGTAGAGCCAGAAAGCGAGGCCCGCATAGGGGCCGTAGCGGCGGAACCGGCGTTCGATCTGGCGGTCGGTCGCCTTTCGCCCGCCGTTGACACGAGCGTACTTCGGCCGCGTCCACGAGTCGAGGATCAGCCGGGAGTGGCGGCCGATCAGCATCATGATGTGCGCCGCCGCGTACGGGCCGACGCCGGGCAGCGCGAGCAGGATCTTCTCCAGCTCGTCGTCGGAGAGCTCGTCGGGCGAGACGGTCGCGAGGGCTTCGAGGTCGAGCGATCCCTTGGCGACCGAGCGAGCGAGGGCCTTCAGGTAGGCGCCGCGATACCCGGCTCGCGCGGTGTCGCGGTAGAACCGCTCGGATGCCGAGGCCATCGCTTCAGGTGTCGGGAAGGCCCGGCCCTGGTCGCCGGCCGAGCGCTCTCCGAGCTCGGCGACGAGCGCACCGACCATCCGTTCCGTCGCCGACCACGTGCAGTTCGTCGTGCAGATCGTCTTGACGACGTCCTCGAAGACCGTGGCGCCGCGGGCCATGCGCCCGGCGCCGATCCGGATCCACTCGAGCTCGGGATCGGTGGCCGCAACCTCGTAGAGCGGTGACAGGTCTTCCCCGAGGTTGAGCACGGTGCGGACCGAGGCGAGGAGGCCGCCTTTCGTGCGATCGCCGAACCGCGGGCCGAGCACGTCGATGCGGGCCTTGCCTTTCCGACCTTGTCGGATCCGAACAGTGCGCGGCTTGGCGCCAGCGACCGGCAGCGTCACCGACATCACCCGGGCGTCCTCGTCGACCTCTGCCGGCGGCAAGGACGCGACGCCGTGGGAGACGATCGTCCGCCAGAGGTCGACCGGCTCGCCTGCCGGCCCGCGCAGCGAGATCTCGAACGAGGTCGGCATCTCTCCGAGACTAGTCACGGTCGGGAGGCTCGTAGAGTCGGCGCATGCGGGTGCTCGGCGTCGATGTCGGCGGAACGTTCACGGACGTCGTCCTGATCGCGGACGAGGAGGTGCGGACGGCCAAGGTGCCCACGGCGACCCGTCAGGAGGAGTCGGTGCTCGCGGCGGTTCGCGAAGTCGGTGCCGCGGACGTTGAGCGGTTCACGCACGGGACGACGGTGGCGACGAATGCGCTCCTCGAGCGCAAGGGCGCGCGGACGGCGTTCGTCGCCACGGCGGGCTTCGAGCATCTCCTCCACCTGCGGCGGCAGAACCGCGCGCACCTCTACCGCCTCTGCGCCGAGCATGCCGAGCCGCTCGTTCCGCTCGAGCGCTGCTTCGGCGTCCGGGAGCGGCTCGGGCCCGAGGGAGTCGTCGAACCGCTCGATCTCGACTCGCTGGAGTCGATCGACGCCGACGCAGTGGCCGTCTGCCTGCTCTTCTCGTTCCGCGACCCGGCACACGAGCAGGCGGTCGCGGACGAGCTGCGCCGGCGCCTGCCCGAAGCGCACGTGGTTGCCTCGCACGAGGTCGCACCCGAGTTCCGGGAATACGAGCGCGCTTCGACCACCGTCGCCGACGCCTACCTCGGGCCGGTGCTCGCCCGGTACCTCGATTCGCTGGCCGCGAGCTGCCGCGCCGCGGGACTGCCGGAGCCGCTCGTGATGCGCTCGTCGGGCGGAGTCGCAACCGTCGACGAGGTGGCGGCTCACGCGGCGTGGGCACTGTTGTCGGGTCCGGCGGGTGGTGTCGTCGGCGCAGCGCGGGTGGCGACGGAGGCGGGCTTTCCGGACGCGATCTCCTTCGACATGGGCGGCACGTCGACGGACGTCTGCCTGATCCTCGGCGGCGAGGTCGAGCGTTCGACCGAGCGCGCGGTGACGGGCCTTCCGATTCGGCTCGCGAGCGTGGACGTCCACACCGTCGGCGCGGGCGGCGGGTCGATTGCATGGCGTGACGAGGGCGGCGCGCTCCGCGTGGGCCCCGCGAGCGCGGGAGCCCGGCCCGGCCCTGCGTGCTACGGGCTCGGCGGGACCCGGCCGACCGTCACCGATGCCAACCTGTTACTCGGCCGGCTGCCGCCGCGGCTCGCGGGTGGTCTCGAGCTCGATTCCGCGGCGGCGCAGGAGGCGGTCGGCGAGCTTCGGCCGGCCGACATCGTCGAGGTGGTCGACGCCGAGATGCTGCGTGCGCTGCGCCTCGTCTCGGTCGAGCGGGGCGTGGATCCGGCCGACCTCGCGCTCGTTGCCTTCGGCGGAGCCGGCCCGCTGCATGCGTGTTCGCTTGCCGAGGAGCTCGGCGTGGGGACCGTTCTCGTTCCCGAGGCGGCCGGGATGCTGTCCGCGCTCGGTCTGGCGATCTGCGACGAGCGGCGAGACGAGGTCCGATCCGAGGTGCGCCCGCTTGCCGACGTCGGAGATCTGCCGGCCGAGGGCGAGGCCGAGCTGCGCTACGTCGGCCAGTCGCACGAGCTGAACGTCACGCTCGGGCCGGAGCTCGAGGAGCGGTTCCACCTGGCGCACGAGGAGCGCTACGGCTACGCCGACCGCGGCCGACCGCTGGAGCTCGTCGCCGTGCGCACATCGGAAACGAGGCCGGGCCCCGCGGTGACCCTGCCGGCGGGCCCTCCCGCGCGAGGCGACGGGACCCCGAGTGCTCGAGCTCGACGGCTCGACGGCGTGGCTCCCCCCGGGGTGGGTGGGGGCTAGGGATGGTCCCACGTGGCGGCTCACGAAAGCGTGACGAGAGCGTGAATATCCAGCTCCAAGTCATCGGCCACGCGCTCAGAGCGGTCGCCGAGGAGATGGGCGCGGTGCTCGTCCGCTCCTCGTTCTCCGCCAACATCAAGGAGCGCCGCGACTGCTCGACGGCGCTCTTCGACGAGGCCGGGCGGATGATCGCCCAGGCCGAGCACATCCCCGTCCACCTCGGCGCGATGCCCGACGCCGTCGCCGCGGTGATGGAGCACGAGCCGGCTCGAACCGACCTCTTCGTCCTCAACGATCCGTTCGCCGGGGGGACGCACCTGCCCGACATCTCGCTCGTCTCCCGCACCGAGGTCGGCTTCGCGGTGACGCGCGCCCACCATGCGGACGTCGGCGGCGACGAGCCGGGCAGCATGCCCGCGCACGCGCGGACGCTCGCCGAGGAGGGCGTCGTGATCCCGCCGACTCGCCTGGGCCCGACTACGCTCGACGACCTCGCCGAACGGATGCGGAACCCGGACGAGCGGCGCGGCGACTTCCGGGCGCAGCTCGCCGCCCACCACCTCGCGGAACGACGAGTCGCGGAGCTCTGCGCCCGGCACGGCGCCGATCGCATCCGCGCAGCGATGGACGAGCTCCATGCGTACTCCGAACGGGTCGTCCGGGCCGCGATCGCCGGGCTGCCCGACGGTCGCTTCACGGCTGCCGACCTGCTCGAGGCCCAACAGGGCGATCTCGAGCTCCGCGCGGCGGTCACGATCGACGGCAGCGAACTCGAGATCGACTTCGCCGGCACGGCGGATCAGCACGACGGCAACCTCAACTGCCCGCTCTCCGTCACGCGCTCTGCGTGTTACTTCGTCGTCCGGTGCCTGACCGCGCCCGACCTTCCGGCCTCCGGCGGAGCCTTCGCGCCCGTCCACGTCGTCGCCCCTCTCGGCTCGCTCGTCAACGCCCGCCCGGGAGCCGCGGTCTCCGGGGGCAACGTCGAGACCTCCTGCCGGATCGCGGACGTCGTCTTCCGCGCCCTCGACGGCGCTCTCCCGACACCCGCGCAGGGCCAGGGGACGATGAACAACCTCACCTTCGGCAACGACCGGTTCACGTACTACGAGACGCTCGGCGGCGGCCAGGGCGCGTGCCCGGACTCCGACGGGCCGTCGGCCGTCCATGTGACGATGTCCAACACGCTGACGACGCCGGTCGAGGCGCTCGAGCTCGCCCATCCGCTCCGCGTTCGCCGCTACGGCCTGCGGCTGGGCTCCGGCGGCGCCGGCCGGTTCCGCGGTGGCGACGGAATCATCCGCGAGCTCGAGGCGCTCGAGGCTTGCCGGCTCTCGATTCTCAGCGACCGCCGCCGCCACTCGCCCAAGGGCGCGCACGGTGGATCCGACGGCGCACCCGGCCGCAACACGCTCAACGGGGCCGAGGTACCCGGCAAGGCGACGCTCGACCTCGAGCCGGGGGACGTCGTCCGGATCGAAACGCCTGGAGGCGGCGGGTTCGAGAGCTAGTCTCAGACTCATGGCCGTCGTCGAGGCGCTCGACCTCCATCGCACGTATCGCACGTCCACCGGGACCATCCGCCGCAAGTGGAAGAACGTCGAGGCGGTCCGGGGCGTCAGCTTCGAGATCGAAAAGGGCGAGCTCTTCGGCCTGCTCGGCCCCAACGGCGCCGGCAAGACGACGACGATCAAGATGCTGATCACGCTGCTGATCCCGACCTCGGGCACCGCGCGCGTGCTCGGCCACGACGTCGTCAAGGATGCACGAGAGGTCCGCAAGCGGATCGGCTACGTCTTCGGCGGCGAGCGCGGCGTGTACGAGCGGCTCTCCGGCTACGACAACCTCCGCTACTTCGCGGAGCTCTACGGCGTCCCGCCGAAGGAGCAGAAGCCGCGCATCGCCTACCTCCTCGACCTCGTCGGCCTCACCGGGAGGGAGCAGGAGCGCACCGAGGGCTACTCGCGCGGCATGAAGCAGCGGCTCCACGTCGCCCGCGGGCTGCTGCACGACCCGCCGGTCGTCTTCCTCGACGAGCCGACGATCGGGCTCGATCCCGTCGGCGCCCGCGAGCTGCGCGCCACGATCGCCCAGCTCGTCGACGCCGGCAAGACCGTCCTCCTCACGACCCACTACATGTTCGAGGCAGACGCCCTCTGCGACCGGATCGCCGTGATCGACAAGGGCGAGATCGTCGCGCACGGGACCCCGGCGGACCTGAAGAGCGGCGTCGCTGACGGGACGATCGTCGAGGTCGAGGTCTTCGGGATCCCCGATCGGACGCTCGACCGGGTTCGGGAGCTCTCCGGCGTGCTGGCGGTCTCCGTCGAGGAGCGGGAACAGGCGCAGTTGCTGATCGTCCAGACGCGCGCCGACGTCGAGCTTACGCAGTCCATCCTCGGCAGCCTCGACGGTGCCCAGGTGGGTCGCATCTCGCGCCGGGAGCCGACGCTCGAGGACGCGTACGTGGCTCTCGTCAGCGACGAATAGCCGATGACCACCCTGCGGCTGATCTGGATGGGCTGGCTCTTCCAGTTCAAGCAGATGCGGCGCTCGTCGTTCGACAGCTTCCTGGCGATCCTCTGGCCGCTCTTCTTCGCGACGGTCGCGTTCTTCATGTTCCGGCAGGGCGGCGACCCGGACGCGCTCGTCTATGCAGGCCTGGGCGCCGCGGTCATGGGGATCTGGACGGCGACCAGCGTCGCAGCCGGTTCGGCGCTTCAGCGAGAGCGCTGGTACGGGACGCTCGAGATCCTCGTTGCTGCTCCCGCGCACTTCTCGCTCGTCCTGCTGCCCATCGGCCTTGCGACCTCGACCATCGGCCTCTACTGCATGGTCACGACACTCATCTTCGGGCGAGTCGCGTTCGGGATCGAGCTGGGCATCGAGGATCCACTGCTGTTCGTGCTTGCCGTTCCGGCCACGCTGCTCTCGATCGGCGCGCTCGGGTTCCTGATCGCGGTCGCGTTCGCGCGCTACCGGAACGCCTGGGCGCTCGGCGCGATGTCCGAGTACCCGGTGTGGCTCGTCTGCGGCTTCCTCGTGCCGCTCTCGTTCCTGCCCGGCTGGGTCCGCCCCATCTCGTGGGTGCTCGCGCCGACATGGGGCATGGAGGCAATCCGGGAGGCGGCCGACGGCGGGTCGCCCTGGGCGGACATAGGCATGTGCCTCCTGCTCGGCGCCGCCTACGTCGCGATCGGCGTCCTGCTCACGAACCGCGTCCTGCGTGCCGCCCGGGCCAGAGCGAGCCTGTCGCTGACGTGACGACCTCGCTCCGGATCTTCTTCATCGGCGGGCTGACGGCCTACCGCGGCCTGATCAACTGGCTCTCGCCCTGGATCTTCATTCCGAGCCTCATCGTCACGCCGATCTTCCAGATCTTCCTGTTCGTCTACATCGGCCGGGCCGCGGGCGTCCAGTCCGACGAGTTCTTCGTGATCGGGAACGCGATCCAGTACGCGTCGATCCCGTGCATCTTCTCGATGACGCACGCGATCGCCGGCGAGCGGTTCCAGCAGACGCTCGCCTACCTGCTCGTCAGCCCCGCGGGGCGGATCTCCATCTTCCTCGGGCGCGCACTTCCGGTGGTCGTGAACGGGATGTTCGTCGCGGCCTTCTCGCTTCTGGTCGCCGGGCTGATCCTGGGCATCGACGTCCCGGTGTCGGCCTGGCCCGGGATCCTCGTCGTGATCTGCGTCGCGGCGTTCGCCTGCACGGGGTTGGGGCTGATCACGGCCGCGATCGGTCTCCGCGTCCGTGAGACAGCGGTGCTCAACAACATCATCTTCGGCCTGCTGCTGATCTTCACCGGCGCGAACGTCCCGCTCGAGGAGATGCCCGGATGGATGGAGGCGATCGGGCGGAGCGTCCCGCTCACGCACGCGATCGAGGCGGCGAGGAAGCTCGCGGACGGCGCCTCGCTCGGCGACGTCTCGGGCCTGCTCGCAACCGAATTCGCGATCGGCGTCGTCTACACGATCGTGGGCTACCTCTCCCTCCGCTTCATGGAGTACCAGAGCCGCAAGCGGGCGTCGATCCAGATCGCGTGAGGGCTCTCCGCCTGATCTACGCCGGTTGGCTCTTCCATGTCAAGAGCCTGACCATGTCGGGCTTCTTCATCCTGCTCTCGGTCTTCTCGCCGATCATCTTCGCGTCGATGGCGTACTTCATGTTCGAGGCCGGCGCGCGGCCCGGATCGCTGCTCTACGTCTCGCTGGGCGCGGCCATGATGGGCATCTGGTCGTCGACGCTCTTCGGGTCGGGCGGGGCGATCCAGTGGCAGCGCTGGCAGGGGACGCTCGAGTACTGCATCGCCTCTCCCCCGCCGTTCATCCTCGTGATCGTCCCGCTGACGCTGGCGACGGCGAGCGTCGGCCTGTACTCGCTCGTCGGGACGCTCGCCTGGGGCTGGATCTTCTTCGACGTGCCCTTCTCGGTCGAGCACCCGCTGCCGTTCGCGATCGCCATCCCCGCGCTCGTCGTCGGTCTCGGCCTCCTCGGCCTCGTGCTCGCCTCGACGTTCATCCTCTACCGGAACGCAAACGCGCTCTCGAACCTGCTCGAGTTCCCGATCTGGCTGATCACAGGGCTCCTGACCGGGATCGCGATCCTGCCCAGCTGGGTCCAGCCGCTGTCGTGGGTGCTGGCGCCGACCTGGGGCGTGCGCGCGCTGCGCGAGTCGGCGCTGGGCGGCAACCCCTGGCCCGACATCGCCATGTGCCTCCTCCTCGGCGCCGTCTACCTCGTCATCGGGCACTACTGCCTCCGCTACTTCGAGAAGCTCGCGCGTGAGCGGGCGACCCTGGCGATCGCGTGAGCTACAACCTCCGCGTCTTCTTCGTCGGCGGCTACTACGCCTACCGCGCCCTCTTCAACTGGATGCACTGGACGCACTACGTCCCGACGATGCTCGGCGGGCCGACGTTCCAGCTGCTCTTCTTTGCCTACGTCGGCCGCTTCGCCCAGCTGGAGGACGACGAGTTCTTCGTCACCGGGAACGCGATCCACCTCTCCGCGATGGCCGGGATCTTCGGAATGGCGATGACGATCGGCGGCGAGCGGTGGACGCAGACCCTCTCCCCGCTGATGGCCACACCGGCGAACCGCCTGCCGATGTTCCTCGGCCGGGCTCTGCCGCTGATCGCCAACGGGATCGTCACGTCGGCGTGGGTCTTCTTCGTCGGATGGCTGCTGCTCGACTTCGAGATGGCCGCGGCGCAGATCCCGGCGCTCGCCGTCGTCATCCTCGCCAGCGCGGTCGCCTGCACGGCGTTCGGCCTCGTGGTCGGGGCAATCGGGCTGCGGGCGCGAGACGTGTTCTTCCTCGCGAACCTCGCCGTGTACTCGCTGCTCGTGGTCTGCGGAGCGAACATCCCGACGGAGACGTTCCCCGGCTGGCTGCAGGCGATCTCGAAAGCCGTGCCGCTCACCCACGGAATCGAGGCCGCGCGGGCCGTCGCCGACGGAGCGACGCTCGCCGAGGTCGACCATCTCGTCTGGACGGAGCTCGCAATCGGCGCGGTCTACGCGGCACTCGGCTACGCGCTCTTCCGGCTCTTCGAGAGCGAGGGCAGGCGCCGCGCGAGCCTGGAGACGATCTAGGCCCGTCACGCCGCGGCCCGTCAGTACGATGGCCTCATGTGCCGAAACATCCAGACGCTCTTCAACTTCGAGCCTCCGGCGACCGAGGACGAGATCAGGTCGGCGTCGCTTCAGTACGTCCGCAAGATCAGCGGCTTCACGAAGCCCTCGCAGGCCAACGAGCAGGCGTTCGCGCTTGCTGTCGACGAGGTGACGGCAGCGACGCAACGGCTCGTCGCGAGCCTCGTGACGAACGCGCCGCCGAAGGACCGCGACGTCGAGGCCGAGCGACGCCGGGCCCGCGCGGCCAAGCGCTTCGCCACAGCCTGAGGTCGGGCGGGTAGACGAGCTCGAGCAAGCGCTCGACCGGCTCTACGCGGTCGAACCGGACAGCTTCGTCGCCGAGCGCGACGGGCTCGCCCGCGAGTTGCGCGACGCCGGCCGGCGCGAGGAGGCGACGCTGGTCAAGGGCCTCCGCAAGCCGACGCTCTCGGCCTGGACCGTCAACCAGCTCGCCCGGCAGGAACGCCGCGAGATCGACCTGCTGCTCGATTCGTCCCACCGGCTGCGGGAGGCCCAGCAGGGCCTGCTGGCCGGGAAGGATCAGCGGAGCTTCGACGAGGCGAGGAAGACTCAGCGCGACGCGCTCGCCGGGTTGCGCAGAGCGGCCGGCCGGATCCTCGACGAGACCGGCCGCGGCGGCGAGACGACGCTGAACCGGGTGACGGCGACGCTTCAGGCCGCCGCGGTCTCGGACGAGGGCCGCGAGCTGCTCGCCCGCGGCCGCCTCAGCGGCGACGTCGAGGCCACGGGGTTCGAGCTGCTCACGCCCCTCGCCGGCCGGCCGGCGGCGAAGGCGAAGCGACCGGCTGCGAAGCCGCGCGCCACGTCGTCTCAGGTGCGGGACCGGCGGGAGAGCCGCGAGCAGCTCGAGGAAGCAAAGGTCAGGCTGAGCGACGCGCGGACGGCGGCACGAGACGCGAAGGGTGAGCTACGCCGCGCCGAGCGCGAGGTCGACAAGGCGGGACGGGAGCTCGCTCGCGCCGAGGAACGGCTCAAGAAGGCCGAAGCGGCGGCCGGGCGGGCGCAAGAGGCTGTCGCTGAAGCAGAAAAGCAGCTTCGCGAGTCGGAGCAGAAGCGCTAGCCGAAGGATCCCGGCTTGATCGAGTCCGGCCATGCGTGGTCCAATCCAGGATCCGGCTGCGGCTCGAGCGACAGGAGGTGTCGCGATGCCATCCGACCGCGAGCCGATTCCGGCCGACCTGAAGATCAACACGGCGGCGCGAGAGCCGGTCTTCGACCCGACGCTCAACATCCCGGTCGACGTCGACAGGACCGGTACGCCCAAGAACCGGCTGGTGACGATCGGGGACTCGGTGACGCACGGCTTCATGAGCGGCGCGATCTTCCGAACCGACCTGTCGTGGCCCGCAGTCGTCGCGTTCGAGCTCGGCATCCTCCCGAAGTTCCGCCGGCCGGTCTACGAGCCGCCGAACGGGCCCGGCGGGATCCCGCTCGACTTCGAGCGGGCGCTTCGCTCCTTCGAGGCCCGGTTCGGCTCGAAGCTCGACTGGCACGAGATCGTCCGCGCGGCAAGTTGGCTCCACGGCTACATGGACGGCATCGAGGACTACTGGGAGCGAGGCGACGGAACGAAGACGCCGACCGGCGACATCCTCCACAACCTGGCGATCTACGGGTGGGACCTCCGCGACACGCTGTCGCTGACCGCGACGATCGTGCGCCGGCGGATCGGGCGCGAACGGGATGACGTCTGGTTCCCGAAGCAGAAGGTCCAGGACGACAACGACCGAGCTGCGCTCTTCGTGCTCGAACGGGCACGCGGGTCAGGCAACCGCGCGCTGACCCCGCTGGGAGCGGCGCGGGTCCTGGGCGGGCAGGGCACCGGCGCGTCCGGGACGGGCCCCGGGATCGAGACGTTGGTCGTCCTTCTCGGCGCGAACAACGCGCTCCAATCCGTGACCAAGCTCGAGACGGTCTGGAGCAAGAACGGCTACGACGACGTCACGAAGAAGGGAGGGTTCACCGTCTGGCGGCCGCAGCACTTCGCCGCCGAATGGGCGCTGCTCGTCGACGAGCTCCGCCGGATCAAGGCGCGTCACGTGATCGTGGGAACCGTTCCCGCGGTCACGATCGCCCCGATCGCGCGGGGCGTGCGCGGCAAGGTTCGGCTCGGGTCGCGCTACTTCCCCTACTACACGCGCCCGTGGATCCGCGACGACGATTTCGATCCGGACTCCGACCCGCACCTCACCGAGGACGAAGCGCGGGCGGTCGACTCGGCGATCGACGCCTACAACAAGACGATCATCGCCTCGGTCGAAGCCGCGAGGAACGACGGGCTCGACTGGTACCTGTTCGACCTCGGAGGCTTCCTCGACCGGCTCGCCTCGAAGCGCTACCTCTCTGACCCCGCCGCCCGGCCGGCCTGGTGGACGCCCTATCCATTGCCGCCCGAGCTGGCGAACCTCGACCCGGTGCCGAGCACGAGGTTCTTCACGTCCGGGCCCAACGGCCGCACCGACGGCGGGCTCTTCTCACTGGATGGAATCCACCCCACCACGATCGGCTACGGGCTGATCGCCGGCGAGGTGATCGGGATCATGAACCTGGCGGGCGTCGAGTTCCGGCGGCCGGACGGCGCGCGACGGGACGCCGGCGCGGTCGATTTCAAGCGCGTCCTCGCCTCGGACACGCTGATCAGCCGGCCGCCGACGTCTCTGGGCGGCCAGATGGCGACGCTCGGCTGGTTCGACGACAAGCTCGACTGGGTGCGGGCGACCTTCTGAGCTCGTGAGCACCAAGGAGCTCAGCCACGAGGTCGAGATCGACGCAGAGCCGGACGCCGTCTGGGCAGTCCTGGCCGACACCGACGCCTACCCGGACTGGAACCCGTTCGTCCGCCGGTTGAGCGGCGAGCTACGTGAGGGCGCGAGGCTCGAGGTGCGGATCACACCGCCCGGAGGAAGGGCGATGAGCTTCAAGCCGACCGTCCTGGCCGCGAAGCCCGGCCGCGAGCTCCGCTGGCTCGGGCGGGTCCTCTTCCGCGGCCTGCTCGACGGCGAGCACAGCTTCCGGATCGAGCCGCTCCCCGGAGGCCGGAGCCGCTTCGTTCAGAGCGAGCGCTTCAGCGGGATCCTCGTGCGTCCCTTCGGCAAGACGCTCGACAAGACCCGGCTCGGCTTCGAGGAGATGAACGCGTCGCTCAAGGCTCGCGTCGAGGCGGCGCGCTAGCGCCGGCCCGGGTCGTAGAGACCCATCATGCGGACGACCTGGAGCAGGATCAGGGTTCCGAGCAACGCGAACGCGAGCGTGAGCAGTCCGACGACCACGAGGACGAAGGGGTCGGAGAAGACGTTCTCCTCGACCGCTGTGCCGATCCTGGCCGTGACGCCCTTCGCCTTCTTGGCGACCACCTTCGCCGCCCTGACCAGCGGAGCGGCGACGCTTGCCGTGCCGCGCTTTGGGCTGGTTCGTGCGGGGCTGGGCCGCGCCGATCGCAGTCTCGATCTCCCTCGCGTCCGCCTCGGTGCACGCGTTCGCGCGTCGCGCCCGCCGGAGCTCCGCGGAGCTCGTCTTCCCGCGAACGATCACGATCGTCACCGTCGCGGCGGCGGATTCCTGGCCCCGCGCCTGCGCGATCAGCCGATAGGTGCCCTGGTCGAGCGGCCGTCCGCCCAGCCGTCCGCGGAAGCGAACTCGGTTGACTCCCGCGTGCGCACCCACGCTGAAGCTGCCGATCCGCTTGCACGATGGGTAGACACGGACGACGGTGAAGCGAACGACCGCTCCTCGCTCGAGCGTGAAGACGAGCGTCGTGCCGCCGTTTCGACGACCCGGTCGGACAACCGATTTCGACGCGCGGACCGGGCTGCGCCCGCGTGCGCAGCGCTTCGGGCGCGGCTGACAGCTGGCTGGGCGTGAACGGGCTCGCTGCTGCGCCCGAGCTCGAAGCGCTCGTTCCGGGCCCGAGCAGCCCCGTGGACGACTGACCGGCCTGGGCACCGGCCACCCCGCTCGAACCGGGGAAGATCCGGATCCTGGTCCTGAGCCCGTCGTCGTGCCGGGCCCGCTCCCGGGTGAGCCCGGTGAGCCGCCGCCCGGCGGAGGAGGCGGAGCCGGACTCGACGGCGGCTGAGGGCCGGCGGGCGGAGGCGGCGCTGCCGGCGGCGGTGACGGTGGAGGCGGCTGCGGCGCGGGAGGCGGACCGGGCGGAGGCGGTGGCGGCGGGAGCAGCGGCGGAGGCGGAAGCGGCGGTGGCGGCAGCGGAGGCGGAGGGAGCGGCGGCGGAGGCGGGAGCGGCGGCAGCGGTGGAGGCGGCGGCAGCGGCGGAGGCGGAGGAAGCGGCGGAGGTGGCGGCAGCGGTGGCAGCGGAGGCGGAGGCGGAAGGGGCGGCGGCGGCGGAAGCGGAGGAAGCGGAGGCGGCGGAGGAAGAACGGCGGCCTGCGCCGTCCCCTCCCCGACACGCGCGCCACCCGAGGCAATCGGGTCCGCCGCGCTGGAGGGGAGAATCCCTGCAACCGCCGCGAGGATCGCAGCGACGAGGAGCCTTAGCCGCAGAAATCTAAGACGCATCTCATTTTTAGAACGCGCGCGCCGTCCCTGTGGATACGTCCGCTCGGCGCCCTGCTCAGTCCTGCGGCGGGCGAGTCGTCCCCGAGGAGGACAGAGGTCGTCCGAAGACCCTCAGCGAGTAGGACTTCAAATCGATACTGCGACCGATGACAAGCGGGATTCGCCGTCGTACCCTCGAGCTCATGAGGCAATTCGGACTGGAGGAGACCGATGAACCGGCAAAGCACCGTCGCTTCCCGACCCGTCGGAGCTCTCGAGCCGGTGGGCGCCGTGGTGGATCTACGCCCTGGTCATCGTTCCGGCGAACCTGGGCAAGGAGCAGCTCCTCGCTGACTCCCACTGGTCGCTTCGGGCCGCTCTGACGGCGACGATCGTCGTCGGCGGCATCGCGGTGATCACGGCGATCTATCGCGCAAGCCGGGACGCGCGCGTTCCCTAGGACGGATCGAGGCCGCGGCCTCAGTGGCCGCGGCCCGCCGCCAAGGCCGAGTCGGGTCGAGTAGGTCGTCGGGGCTCACGGTGGCGGCGAGGTACATCTGACCCGCGTGCTCGCGGATCTGGCAGCGTAGGCGCCGGTGCTGCGCGCTGCCCTCAGCCCGCTCGTCGAGCGGGACTTCCGGCTGCTGTTCCTCGGGCGGACCGTGTCCCTCTTCGGGACCGCGTTCGCGCCGATCGCGCTCGCCTTCGCCGTGCTGGACATCGGCGGCTCCGCGACGGATCTCGGGCTCGTCGTCGCCGCAAGCGCGCTGCCGCAGGTCGTCTTCATCCTCGTCGGAGGGATCTGGGCCGACCGGCTCCCGCGCCACCACGTCATGGTCGTGTCCGATTCGGTCGCCGGGGCGGCCCAGGCGGCGATCGCGGTGCTCGTGCTCACCGGCGCTGCGGAGATCTGGCACCTGGTCGCGCTCCAGGTGGTGCGCGGCACGGCGACCGCGTTCTTCTTCCCGGCGGCCCAGGGAATCGTCCCGCAAACGGTCAGCGCCCGGCTGCTCCAGGAGGCGAATGCGCTGCTTCGCCTCTCCCGCAACGGGACGCAGATCTTCGGCGCGGCCGCCGGCGGCATCCTCGTCGCCACGATCGGGTCGGGGTGGTCGCTCGCTTTCGACGCGGCCACGTACTTCGCCGGCGCGGCGCTCCTCCTCGCACTCCGGATCCCACGCGATCTGACGCTGCCCGATCGCCACTTCTTCCGCGAGCTGCGGGAGGGCTGGGACGCGTTCCGCTCGCGGTCGTGGCTCTGGGGCATCGTCGTCCAGTTCGCCTTCGTCAATGCGGCGATGGTCGGCGTCTGGTCGGTGCTCGGTCCTATCGTCGCCGAGGACGAGCTCGGCGGTGCGGCCGACTGGGGCTTCATCGTTGCGGCGCAGGCGGCGGGATTCGTCTTCGGCAGCGCCGTCACCCTCCGCTACCGCCCCTCGCGGATGCTCCTCGTCGCGACGCTCGCGATCTTCCCGACTGCCCTGCCGATCCTGCTGCTCGCGCCTCCTGCGCCGGTCGTCGTCATTGCTGCGGCGGCCTTCGTGTCGGGCGTGGGGATGGAGCTCTTCGGCGTGCTCTGGGACGTGACGATGCAGCAGGAGATCTCATCGGAGCAGCTCTCGCGCGTCTACTCCTACGACGCCCTGGGGTCCTTCGTCGTCATCCCGCTGGGCGCCGCCGTCGCCGGTCCGGTGGCGGACACCGTCGGCACCGCCGAGACGCTCGTTGCCTCGGCGCTCGTGATCGTCGCGGCGACTGCGCTCGTGTTGTTGGTCGACGAGGTACGCAGCCTGCGGCGCAGGACCGTCGAGCCCGCAGCCGCCTAACAGAGGTGCTCCTTGCAAACCAACTGCGGACTCGATCGCTCGACTGTGGACCCTGCTCCGCGTGCTCGCGCGCCAAAGGAGCGAGGCCCCGCTCCGCGGGGCCTCGCTGGTCGGCGTGATTGGCTGTCAGTTCGCGGGCCGCAGGAAGCGGTCGACGGCGCGGTCGCCGATCTTGCGACCGTGGTCGATCCCTTCATCGACCGCCTTGCGGAAGTGGAACCCGTTGAGGATGCGCGAGAGTCCGTTCTCCGCGGCCGCTTGGGAGAAGCTGGTGTAGCGGCGTAGGACGGGCGTCGGGTCGGTGCAGGTGCTCCCGGGTGGCAGCGTCAGGCTGCAGGTCTCAAAGCTCACGTGGTCGGTGCCGAAGAACCGCTTGAGCACCTTGGCGGCTGCTCCCCCTTGGACGCTGTGCCCCGAGTCGTAGTCCGGGACGGGGGGTGTGGTGACGAGTGGCGTCCAGGTCGGGTCGGCGCTTGTGCTCGGGTTGCCGTCGGTATCGGCAGTCTGGATCGCGGTCACCGGGCGCCAGTAGTTGTAGTGGTACTTGGTGTCGAAGGAGCCGATGTAGCCGTCGGCGAGCGCCATGTTGAGCAGGCCGTACAGCCGCGCCTGCTCCCAGAGATCGAGCCGTGTCTTGGCGGAGACGGCTCGCGCGATCCGATTCCACTGCAACGGGGAGCTCTCGAGCCAGAAGAGAGCGATCTCGGTCTGCTCGGTGGTTCGTGCGCTGGGCGTGGTGATGCCGTCGCCACCGAGACGTTTGACCTCGACGAAGTCGGCGGTGTACTTCCTCGACGTCACCGCGTAGGGCGGACCTGGACGGAACTGGGAGCTGTCTCGCAGCACGAAGGGGGTCACGTCGCCCCAGCCCGGTGCGAACGCGAACGGGGTGCCGGGTGTGAAGCGGTACTCGCCGGGGTTCGTGCCCTCCGGGAAGTCGCTGACGATCAATGGTGTGTCCGCGCCGTCGGCGGCGCGTAGGGCGAGGATGGCCGCGGCGGCGGCCTTTCCGACCTCGATCCCGCGTGTCTTCGCTCGACCGTCCGAAATCGCGTCGAGCGCCGCTGCGTAGTCCGCTTCGACGCTCGCGACGCCCGCGGCGCCGCATTCCGGCGGGAAGATTGCAGGAGGCCGGCTGAGCACTGCGACCAGCACGTCGCGTGCGGCCGCCGCGACGGCGGCGTCGGGAGACGCCCCTCGACGCGCTCTCGCGCTGAATACGTAGGCACGCGAGCGGCGGTCGATCGCGTTGAGGGCATCGTGGATGGCGACATGCGCCATTGCATAGAGACGCGATTCGTGGAGCGGGTCGTCGTTGGGAGGCATGCAGGCAGCGATCGCGGCCTTACCGGCGTTGGCGTTCCAGGCGGTGACGGCATCGGATCGGACCTTGCCGTGGGTGTTCGCGGAAGTTGCGAGCGGGGCCAGCACGTTCGCGGAGGTCGTGGCGGTTGAGGCACCAGCAAGGCTGCCAACGAGACCGAACAAAGCGAAGCCTCCAACTGCACAGATGCACGCGAGACGCAGCATCGGACTCCTTTCTCAGAAGATTCGGGGAGCTGACGACGAGATAAATGCTGCGCCGGCCGCGCGCTCGTGACCATTCGGCAAACGCCGTATCTTGAAGACGGCGCAAACGTGGAGATCGGCGGCTGCAGCTAGGCCGCGACGCACCAGGATCTCCTGCCCCCGCGAGTGGAGTCCATTCGAGATTCGTCGTATCCTTGAAGGTTCGTGGCAAATCTCACGAGAGGCGACCTGGAGCAGCTGCTCCGCTTCGTCGCCGAGGCGGAAAGCATCGGCGGCGATCAGCCCTTCACGCCCGACCTGCTCGTCGAGCTCGGACACCTCGTCGAGGCCGACTTGGTCACCTATGCCGAGCTCGATCGCGTGCGCCGGCGGAGCCTCCTGCTTGTCGGCCGGGCCAACGATGGAGACGACGATGTCGACTTCGATGACGAGACGCTCTGGCGGGTGTCCTTGGAGGAGCATCCGTCCTGTCTGCGCCTCCAGGAGGGACATTTCGGCGCACTCAAGCTCTCCGACTTTCTGACCCAGCGCGAGCTGCACCGGACCTGGGTCTACGACGCCTGGTTCGCACGCTGGGACGCCGAGTACGAGCTGGTGGTGGCGATTCCCTCGCCGCTCTGGCACACGAAGACGTTTCTCTTCGATCGCACCGGCGGCCGCGACTTCAGCGAGCGCGACCGGCTCCTGCTCGATCTGCTGCAGCCGCATCTTGCGCGGCTCTGGCTCGCGGCGAGGACGCGTCGGCTGCTGAGCTCGGCGCTCGCCGAGCTCGACCGCGTTGACGAGCACGACCGTCGCGGAGTGATCCTGCTCGGCCTCGGCGGAGAGATCGAATTCGCCTCACCCCCGACCGAGCGCCTGCTCCGCGAGTTCTTCCCGGCCACGAGCGGCGGACGGCTTCCGGTTGCGCTCGTCGAGTGGCTGGAGTCGGGAGACGCGAAGCCGTTGATTCGACGTCGCGGCGAGCGGCGACTAACGGTGCAGCAAGCTGACGGCGCCCTGTTGCTCGAAGAGAGGCATGAAGGGATCGAGCTGACCGCACGCGAACGTGAGGTGCTCGCCTGGGTCGCCCGGGGGAAGACAAACGTCGAGATCGCACAGCTTCTGTGGCTCGCGCCGAAGACGGTCGGCAAGCACCTCGAGAACGTGTACGGCAAGCTGGGTGTCAGCACGCGCACCGCTGCGGTGGCCCGTTGCTTCGGGCTGATAGACACCGAAGCGTCCTAGCCTTCAACGGCTCGCCGGACGGCGCGTCAGGCGCGGAAACTCCGCACGTAGCGCTGCTTGCGACGGCTTCTCGTCGTCTCCGCGGGTCATTGTCGAAGCCCGGACTGAGTCCGCCCTTCGTTTGCAAGGAGCGAGCGGCTACTTGACGAGCGAGAGCATCTTGAACATCGGGAGGTACATCGAGATGATGATCACGCCGACCATCAGGCCCACGCCGATCATCATCAGCGGCTCGATGATCGAGGTCAGCGACTGGATCGAGGCGTCGACCTCGTCCTCGTAGAAGTCGGCGACCTTCCCGAGCATCTTCTCGAGCTCTCCCGTCTCCTCACCGATCTTGACCATGTGCGCCACCATCGGCGGGAACACCGGGTTCTCGCCCAGCGGCGTCGCGATCGGGATGCCCTCGTGCACCTTGGCCCGCACGTCGGTGAGCGCCTCCTCGACGACCCAGTTGCCGGCCGTCTGCCCCGTGATCTCGAGCGCCTTGATGATGTCGACGCCGGCGGCGATCAGGGTCGAGAGCGTGCGCGAGAACCGCGCCAGCGTCACCTTGAGGACGACCTGCCCGATCTTCATCGGGATCTTGAGCTTGATCCGGTCCCAGACCCGGCGGCCCTGCTCGGTCCGCTTGGCCTTCCGGATGCCGAAGAACGCGACGGTCAGCGCCGGGAAGACGATGTAGTAGTTGCCGCGCAGGAAGTCGGAGAACTTGACGACCCACGCCGTCAGCGTCGGCAGGTCGCCGCCGAGCTGGGCGAAGATGTTCACGAAGACCGGGACGAGGAACATCAGCATCCCGATCAGGACGAGGGTCGCGAAGATCAGGACCATCGTCGGGTAGATCATCGCGCCCTTGACGCGGCGCTTGATCATCGTCTCCTTCTCGATCTGGAAGGCGACGCGGTCGAGCACCTGGTCGAGGATTCCGGCGGCCTCGCCGGCCTCGACCATCGCGACGTAGAGGCGGCTGAAGACCTTCGGGTGGCGCGCCATCGCCTGCGACAGCAGGAGGCCGCCCTCGACGTCGGCGCGGAGCTCCTTCACGATCGCCGAGAGGTACTTGTCGTCCGTCTGCTCCTCGAGGATGACGAGCGCGCCGACCACGGACAGGCCGGCGTCGATCATCGTCGCGAACTGGCGCGAGAAGATCTGAAGCGACTTCGGCTTGATCTTCTTGAAGACGGTGGCGACGCTCTGCTCGCCGCTCGCGGGGAGCTCGACGAGGTTCTGGGCCAGCAGGCCGCGGACGCGGAGCTGCTCGCGCGCCGCGTCGCGGTCCGGCGCGTGGATCGAGCCGGAGAGCTCGATGCCCTGCGAGTTGATCGCGCTGTAGGTGTACGCCGCCATACGAAGGGTCTATCGGGCCTCGGACATGTCGTCTTTAGCCGGTGGACTGGTCGAAGCTGGAGGCCTGCCGGACGTAGACCCGGGAGAGGTTCGAGCCGTCGCGGACGAGGATCGTCACGAGCTTGACCGGGCGACCGCCGGTCGGCGTGGTCTGGACGATGTACGTGTCGATGCGGTACGGCTTGCCGTCCGCGCCCGTCGCCGTCCGGCTCGCGTTGCACTCGTCCGGATAGGACGGCCCGGCGCAGGTCGGCGTGATCACCTGGCTCGCGCTGTAGGCGGTGTCCGTCGTGTACGGCGAGACGCCGGGGATCGTCGCGGAGGCGAGGCGGATCGAGTCGTACTTGATCGCCCGGTAGAGCTCCATCTGCTGGTCGCCGAGCACGGCCGCAGTGGTGATCCTGCTCGCCCGATTGAGCGTGATGATCCCGGCGTTGAACGCGGCGACGATCGCGAGGATCCCGATGTTCAGGATGACCATCGCGATCAGCAGCTCGATCAGGCCGAAGCCGTGGGCGCTGCGCGCTCTCTCGCTGAGGTTCCGGCGAAACGGGCCGCGCCCGCCCCGCGGGAACTCAGCCCACGCCGACCAGCCGCAGGACATAGGTGGTTCCGTCCGCCGTGTTCATGAGGGTCACGGGCTTGCCGCCCCTCGTGAGGGTGATCGTCGGCGCGCCGTTCGCGTAGCCGCCGCCGACGATTCCGATCTTCGCGGTGCCGCGCTTGAGCGAGACGAGCTTGAACATCGGATCGTTCTCCGGGAACGTGCCGCCCACGCCGACCTCGTGCTCGGTGCCGTTGACCGAGACCGTCGCGCGGCGGGTCACCGGCGCCGGCGCAGGCTGCGGGGCCGTCTCGAACGTGCCCTCGGGGTCGTCGGCCTTCGCGTCCGTGTCCGCAGGAACCGGCGCGGGGGCGGTTCCGGTCACCGGCGAGTCCGAGACCTGCTGGACGAACGGATCCTTGCTCTCGAACCGGTCGAACGAGACCAGCTGACCGTCGGCGGGCGCCGGCGCCGGGTCGGAATCCACGAGCGCGGCGGTGCCGCCTGCCGGGGTCGGCGCCGGAGTGCCCGGTGTCGGCGCCGGAGCCGCCGGAGTCGGGAGGGGAGCCGGGGTCCCCGGGACCGGAGTCGGAGCAGGCGTGGACGGGGCGGGCTCGGACGCCGGCGAGGAGCCGCCGCCGAAGAGGCCCATGATCGTCGGCGCCTGGAAGATCAGCACGCCGACGAGGAGGAGCCCCAGCACGCCGGCGAGGATCTTCTGCTTCTTGGCCTTGGCCTTGGGATCGAACTTCGCCATCAGGAGGCTCCTGCCGCGCTCGGTGCGGGCTGCGCGGCCGGGGCCGGCGCTGCGGGCGGGGTCGGGGGTGTAGGCGCGGGCGTTGCGGGTACCGGCGCAGGCGCGGGGGCGGGCGCAGGCGCAGGCGCCGGCGTCGAACCCGCCTCGCCGGTGCCGTAGACGTACGCGTCGACCCCGAGCGTCGCCTTGATCTGGGGGAACGCCCGCTCGCCCTCGACGAAGCTCAGCGAACGGATGGTGAAGAGCCGGCCCGTCGCGCGCAGCTGACCGCCGTGGACCGAGACGAGCGTGCGCACGCGGTAGAGGAAGTCGGAGAGCTCGTAGAAGTTGCCTTCGAAGACGAGGTCGATCGGCTGGCGGAGGTACCCACCGGCATCGGCACCGTCCTGCGGCGTGATCGACTCGAAGCGGATGCCCGTGTCGCGGGCGATCCGGTTCAGCTCGAGCAGCACGCCCGGCATGTCGGAGCGGTTCGGCATCGCCTTCGTGACCCGGAAGAGGTCGGCGGCACGGATCGCCGTCGCGGTCGGCGTGGTCGGCTGGCTCTGCTGGGCGACGCGGCGCGTCAGGATCTCGCTCTCGACCGACGCGATCTCGGACTTGAGCGCAGAGGCATCGGACCGCTGCGGCGAGATCAGCACGAAGTATCCGAGCGCTCCGGCGACGAGCAGGGCGACGACGACGAGGGCGATCGCGGCGGGCTTGGGGATCCGCTGCTTCGTCACGAAGCCGCCTCCGCCGTCCTCAGGGACGCGCTGATGGAGAACTTGACCGTCGGCCGTGCACCCTCGGCCTCGAGGACGCTCGAGCCGAGCTTCACGTTGTCCAGGTGCGGGATGATCGACAGCCGGGCGAGCAGGCGCGCGACCCCGTCGTGGGAGTACGTGTACCCGGTGATGCTGAAGCCGCCGGCCGGCGCAGCCTGGCCGGGGGCCGGCGCGGCCGCGGAGGGGTCGGGCCCGTTCGTGTTCATGCTCTCGAGCCAGACGTCGTCCGGAATCACGAGCGACACCTCGCGCAGGATGCGATCCCACGCGATCCGCGAGCCGAGTGCCGTTCCGAGGGCAGTCAGGCGTGCGTCCTTCTCGGCGACGAGGTTCGTCTGCTCGACCGGCGTGGGAGCGGGCGGCGGCGGGATCGCGGCGAGCTCGGCCCGCAGGCCGTCGAGCTCACCCTGGCGATCGCTCACACCGGAGCTCGCCATCAGGAACCAGCCGCTGAGAAGAGCGGTGAGGAGGACGGAGCCGAGGACCGCCGTCAGCATCACGGCACCGGGCTGGCGCCGGGCGCGCCGCTCGTCCCTCGGGAGCAGGTTGACCGCGCGCACCTAGGTCTCCATCCCGAGGCCGATCGCGGCCGCCAGCGACCCGAGTGGCTGGTCCCGGTCGACCTTCTTGCCGACCTTCACGTTGGCGAGCGGATCGCCGACCCGCACGCGGACGCCGATCAGCTTGGCGAGCTCTGCCGGGAAGCCGGGAAGGTGCGCCGTGCCGCCGGTCAGAACGATCTCGCCGATGCCGAGAGAGCCGGACTGGGACTGGTAGAACTGAAGCGAGGAGACGAGGTCGCGCGCGAAGGTGTTCAGCTCCTGGAGCACGGCCAGGCGGACCTTCTCCGCCTGCTCGCTCGTCAGGCCCGCGGGGATCGACGGCTCGGCGAGCGACAGCGAATGCTTGATCGGCTCGGCCTCTGACGGTGCCAGGTCGAGCGCACGCGCGATGCCGGCGTTGAGCGACGCTCCTCCCCACTCGAGCACGCGGGTGAACTGGCAGTCGCGGCCGTCGGAGACGGCGAACGTCGTCCGGTCGTGCCCGACGCTGACGACGACGAGTGCCGCGGGCGCGCCCTCGGTCTGGTCGGCCGGCGTCGGCGCGAGCGCGCGGAGGATCGCGAACGCCTCGAGGTCGATGGCGGCGAGCTTGATCCCGGCCTTCTTGCACGCGGCCGTGTAGCGCTCGACGAGGTCGCGGTAGGCGACGACGAGCAGCACGCGGCGCTTGACCTGGCCCTCGCTGTCCGTGTGCTCGCCGAGGATGTGGTAGTCGAGAACCGCTTCCTCGAGCGGGATCGGGAGCACTTCCTGCGCGCGATACCGGATCGCGTTCGTGAGCTGCTTGGGGTCGTGGATGCCGCCGATCTCGAAGATCCGGACGCCGATCCGGTTGTTGGAGATCCCGAGACGCACGTTCTGGCGCGAGAGCCGGTTCTTCCGGAAGAAGTGCCGCAGAGCCGTCGCGAGCGCGTCGGGGTCGCGCAGCTCGCCGCCGACGACGAGGCCGGGATCGAGATCCTCCCGGGCCACGTGGACCACCTGCGCGCCGCCGTTGTTCACGACCTGCGCGGCAGCGATCTGCGAGGCGCCGATCTTGAGCCCGACGAGCTTCTTCTTCTTGCGGCCGACCGACTTCCCGCCGCCCCGCTTCTGCTTGGGCTGCTCGACCGTCGGCTTCGAGCGGCCGAACGACCGGCGCTCCCGCTTCGGCTTGCGCTCCTTCTCGGGCTTCTCCTGCACCGCCTTGGCCGCGTCCTTCTTGCGGCGCTTCGGCAGCAGGTCCGAGAGCTTGATCTCCTTCCGCAGATCCATCGTCAGGTCCCTGCCACTCGGAGGCCGCCGCCGACAGGCTGGGAGAGGTCGCCGTCGACCGAGGTCCGGTTGATCAGGCCGAGCAGCTGCTCGCCCCGGCTCGACCGGGAGACGGCCATGTCCTGAGTGATCACGCCGCGGAGGACGAGCTCGGCGAGCGACTGCTCGAGCGTCATCATCCCGCGCGAGGTGCCGGTCTGCATGATCGAGTAGACCTGCTCGACCTTCGCCTGGCGAACCAGGTTCCGGACCGCGTCGTCCGGGAAGAGGATCTCGACGGCGGGCACACGCCCCGTCCCGTCGGCGGTCGGAAGAAGCGTCTGGGTCACGACACCCATGAGCGACCCGGCGATCTGCGTCCGGATCTGGCCCTGCTGGGCGGCCGGGAAGACGTCGATGAGCCGGTCGACCGTGGACGAGGCGTCCTGCGTGTGGAGCGTCGCGAAGACGAGGTGGCCGGTCTCCGCCGCGGTCAGCGCGGTCGCGATCGTCTCGAGGTCGCGCATCTCGCCGAGGAGGATCACGTCGGGGTCCTGGCGGAGCGCGCCGCGGAGGGCGTCCGCGAAGCTCGTGGCGTCGGGGCCGAGCTCCCGCTGGTTGACGACGCACTTCTTGTGCTTGTGGAGGAACTCGATCGGGTCCTCGATCGTGATGATGTGGTCGGCGCGGGTCCGGTTGATCTCGTCGATCAGCGCAGCGAGCGTCGTCGACTTGCCGGAGCCCGTCGGGCCGGTGACGAGCACGAGGCCGCGAGGCTTCTCGCAGAGGTCGTAGAGGGATTTCGGCACGCCGAGCTCCTCGAGGGTCTTCAGCTCGGTCGGGATCAGACGGAAGGCGCCCGCGAGGCTCTCGCGCTGCGAGTAGATGTTGACGCGGAAGCGGGCGACGCCGGGGATCGAGTACGACATGTCGAGCTGCCGGTCGAGCTCGAGTCGCTTCTGCTGCTCGGTCGAGGTGATCCTGTAGAGCAGGTTCCGCGTGTCCTCGGCGGTCAGCACCGGGAGGCTCTCCATGCGATGGAGCTGACCGCGCAGGCGAAGCACGGGCTTCGAGCCCACGGTCACGTGCAGATCGGAGGCGTTGTGCGCCACCATCTGCTCGAGCAAGGTGTCAATCGAGAAGGCGTCCGGCATGGATCCCTCGTGCGAGCTATCGGCAGGTTTCATCACTTTCTTGACCCGGTTTCGGGGATGAATTTCAGGCGGGTGATCCGGGCGCCCACGAGGCGCGGCCTCGGGGCCTCGGAATCGATCAGATCGGCCCTTTCGATACGGATGGAGAGCACCGGAAGCGGGCTTCCGGAGGCGGGGATTCGGACGTCGAGCGGCCGGCCCGGGCGGAGCTCGGCACGTCGCGTGATCGGCCCCGCCTGAAGCTCGACCGAGCGCGCGAGCCGGCCCTCGGGGAGCTCGAGCCCGACCTGGTAGGAGCCGTCGGTCGCCCTCCCCGGCCAGGCTGCGTAGGTCACGACGGACTGCGCCCAGCCGTCGGAGTGGAGACCGGTCGCGAGCCATCGGAGACGCAGCGGGCCTGCCGTCCGGTAGAGCGTGAGCCCCGCGATCGGGCGGGCCAGCCGCTCGCCGCCTGCGAGCTCCACCTGAGACGCCGCGTCGTTGACGACGACGTGCTCGCTCCGCAGCGGCGTGCCGCTCGAGTCGGTCACCGTCCCGTCGTGGCGCACTCCCGCTCGAGTGACCGGAAGCGGGTCGTCGCTGACCTCGCCGAGGTGGAGCGTGCGCCCGATGCTCCGGTTCCAGGACTCGAGCATCCAGCCGGAGTGAGGCGAGCCGCCCGGGAGGACGAGGACGTCGGCTTCGATGCCACGCCGGTCGATCCAGTCGCGCTGGGGTGGGGACAGCGATGCGAGCGTCCGCTGCGTCATCCGGCGGTCGCCCGAGTAGGCGGCCACGCCGACGGCGAGCGCGAGAAGGATGGAGAGCGCCGCCACCGCGCCGCCGAAGCGTCGAAGCGGGACGGCGGCTGCCGCGAGCGCGGCAATGAGACCGCCGGCCGCGAAGAGCGCGGCCGCGTCGGCCGGCGCGAGCCGGCCGAGCGCTTCCACGGCGGAGAGCGTCGGCGAGTCGAACGAGAACGGATCGAGCGCGAGCGACGCGAACGGAACCGCGAGCGCCAGGCCGCCCAGCGCGAGCGCGACGCCGGCGTAGAGCCGGCGGCGGGGCGCTCCCCGCTCCACGTACAGGAAGAAGGCCGCGAAGAGCAGCGGCACGAGGTAGAACGCGTAGCGCTCGAGCGGCCGCTGCGCCTCGCCCGAGGCGATCAGCCCTGCCTGCACGGGCAGCGCGACGATGAGGACGGCGGTCATCACTCCGAACGCGGCCTCTGCTCGCTTCCGCGGACGCGCGATCGCGTGGCCCAACCCGAGCAGCGCGCCCGGCGCGATCAGCATGCCGGCGGCAAATGGCAGCAGCGCCGCGGTCCAGCCGGCCCACCGGAGAGTCTCGAGCACCGAGTACTCCAGCTCGCCCGCTCCGCGGTAGAAGCCGAGGCCCGACATGCCTCGCGCGAGCACGGCAGCGCCGAGCAGGCCGAGCGCCGACAGCGAGATCGCGTGGCGGCGGACGGGCCGTCCGACGAGGAGGACGGCGACGACGAACGCGAGCGGGAGCGCCACGAACTGAGCACGGGTCAGGACTGCGAGGCCGAGAACGAGCACCGCCGCGACGTCCCACCGGCGCGACGGCTCGGCGAGCGCCCGCACGCAGACGCCGACGGCCAGGAAGAAGACGGGATACGCGACCGCTTCCGACGTCAGGTACGAGTGGTAGAGCATCGCGCCGCCCGCGACCGTCGCGACGGCGACACCGAAGGCATACGCGGGGCGCACGACGAGCCGCGCCAGCGCCCAGGCCGGGAAGAGCGCGAGGCACATCAGCAGGACGTTCAGCGACTTCGCGACCCCGTAGGCAGCCGTGCCGCCGACGAGCCAGGCGGGCGCCTGGAAGAGCACCGGCACGAGCGCCGGGAACGGGAACTCCTGTCCGCGGACGGTCAGGCCCTCCCCCGCGGCCACGCTCCGCGCGAGCTCGGAGAACATCAGCTCGTCGGTGAAGACCGCCGGCGTCACATGGCCCCGCGACTGGAGCCAGTGGTAGACGGCAGCGAGACCGAAGAGGCCCAGCAGGGCGAGCGACCACCGCCGCCGCCCGGTGCGCCGAGGCTCGACGTGCCGGTCGGGCCGGAGGACGACCGGCCGGCGCTCGAGGGTCTTGATGCTCACACCGACTCCGTCGGCAACGCCGCGGGTGTCCTCGAGACCGCCGGCGAGCACGAGATCGGAACGACCCGAGGCTCGCTCGACTGGGCGCTGACGACCCGGTTGCCCACGAGCCCCCGGGCGCTCGACGAGTAGGTCACGTGCCACGGCGCGCTCGAGCAGACGTCGAAGGAGATCGCCTTCGGCCGGCCCGGCGTCAGGCGCAGGTCGCGCGGGCGGTTGCCACCCGCCTCCTTGAACCTGACGGTCATGCCGTCCGATGCAGCCGGCGCAGTCAGCGTCAGGGTGACCCGCCGGCCGATCCGCGTGCCGCGTCGGTCGGGCCAGAGGTACATCCGGCCGGCCGCGGCCAGCCAGCCGTCGCTGTAGCGGCCGGCGAGGTAGAGCGACATCCTGGCCGCCGAACGCGTCCGCCAGAGCGTGTACGACTGCGACGAGGCCACGCGGGCGGCGTCTGCGAGCCGGATCGTGCCGGCGTAGCCGTCGACGAGCAGCGGCCCGTCGAGTGGCCGGCCGCCGGCCTGAAGGCTTCCGTCGGGCGCCACGACGAGACTCGGTGACGAGAAATGATCGACGTCGCCGGCTCCGGGAAGCAGGACGACGCGGTCGACGGATCGATTCCAGAAGAGCTGCTCCATCGCCTCCGTGCGCACGCCGTCCGGCCCACGCACGAGCGTGACTCGGTCGAAGCCCGCCCGGTCGATCCACGACGGCTCGTCCGGGAGGAAGGCCGCGCGAACCGCAGCCGAGTTCCGGTTGTCGAACGCGACCGCCGCGGCCGAGGCGGCCAGCGAGGCGGCCAGGGCGACGCCGAGAACGAGCGGTGTGCCGACGGCGGGACGCGCCGAGAGCAGGATCACGGCGAGCCCGAAGACGGCGGCCGCCGCGGCGATCGCGAGCGAGCCGGCGCCGGGGCTCCCGAGAGCCTCCTCGAGCCGGAAGGCCGCGAGCAGGAACGGCGACTGCGCCTTTCCGTCCACCGCGGTGTAGCCGGCCAGCGGCACCTGAGCCGAGACTGCGATCAGCACCGAGACGAGCAGCGCGAGGTACGTCCGGGCCGGCCAGCCTCGCGAGGCGTAGAGACAGAACGCGAGCGCCGCCAGCGGCAGGACGTAGAAGACGTAGCGCTCCTGCGCGTGATCGACCGCTCCGGCGAGCGCGGCCTCGAGCAGCAGAGCGACGAGCGTCGTGGCGAACAGGGCGCCGAACGCCAGCTCGGCCCTCGACCGGGGCCGCCCGAGCGCAAACGCAAGTCCGAGCAGCGCGCCCGGGACGAGGATCCAGCCGGAGGAGTACGCGAGCACGAGGGCGTTCAGACCGACGCGTCCGGCAGCGTCGACCGGGCCGGCCCTCCCGTCCAGCGCGCCTACGTAGAGGCCCAGCACGCGACCGACTCCCGCGGCTGCGACGAGGAGGGCGGCGCCGGAGAAGATTCCGAGTGGAAGCAGCTGCTCGCGCAGAACGCCCCGGACGCGCCGCTCGCGGAGCCCGACGAGCAGGACCGCGGCGGCGAAGCAGAGCGGGAGCACCGCGAACTGCGCGCGGGCGAACGCAGCGAGGGCGACGAGAGCGACGAAGAGCAGGCCGCGTCGGCGGCTCGGCTCGGCCAGCGCCGCGGTCCCGGTGAGGACGGCGGCGACGAAGAGCGGGTAGGCGAACGGCTCCGCCATCACCCATGAGGCGTAGAGCAGGTCCGGGATGGCGAGCGAGAGCGCCGCGGCCGCGAGCGCGAGCGGGCGTCCGAGGCCGAGTCGCCGGGCGAGCATGAACACCGGCACGGCGACAAGCGACATGGCGAGGGCGCCGAGCGCCTGGATGAGGCGGTACGAGACCCAGACGTCCGAGGCCAGCCACGCCGGCGCGGTCAGGATCGGCTGGAGGAGCGACGGGAAGCTGACGTCGATGCCGCGGACGGTTGGCCGGCCGCTCTCGAGCAGCGACCGGGCGAGCTCGGCGTACAGGTACTCGTCCGCGAAGTAGTTCGGCGTCGCTCGAAGCCAGCCGGCGACGAGGCGGACCGCGAACGAGACGCCGATCAGCGCCGCGAGGATGCGGACTGCCGCCGCGTCGATGCGCGTGGAGACGCGGGCGCGTCGGAGCGCGCGGGCAGGCAGAGAGGTGGGCGCCGCAACCACTCTGCGTCTATCGGCCGCCGGGCGCCGGGTCTTGAAACGAGAGAGGGCGCCCGTGGGCGCCCTCTCTGCAGGAACGACTGGAAGGGACTAGCAGGCGACGGCTTCGAGGTCGGCCGACGGGCCGTTCTTCCGCCACGTCTTGCCGCCGACGGAGCTCTCGATGCAGTAGGTCGAGGAGGTCGCCGTCGGGATCGTGATGTTCTTGATCCCCTGGTCGTAGTTCGTCTGCAGGAACGTGAGCGTCACGCCCCCGTATGTGTTGTAGTCGGCGAAGAATGTCTCCATCGCCGGCAGGGCAGCCCTCACGTTCGCCTTCGCGGCCGAGTCGTTCGCCCGGTCGCGGAACTTCATGTACGAGGGAACGGCGATCGCCAGCAGGATGCCGATAATGATGATCACGACGAGGAGCTCGATCAGCGTGAAGCCGCCTTCGCTCGAGCCCTTCGCCATGCGGTTTCGCAGGTTGGTCAGCACCGGGTGTTTCCTCCAATTCCGGAAGTGGACTGCGCTGTTATCGGGCAATCCCGCGGGCTACTTGAGTCACCCAAAGCGGGGTAATTGAAAAGCGGAATCGACGCGGGGAACGACGAAGGGGCGCTTTCGCGCCCCTTCGAGGTAAACGAGTACGTCGGGCCTTAGCAGGCCAGAGCTTCGAGGTCGGCCGACGGACCGTTCTTCCGCCACGTCTTGCCGCCAACCGCGCTCTGGACGCAGTAGGTCGACGAGGTCGCCGTCGGGATCGTGATGTTCTTGATCCCCTGGTCGTAGTTCGTCTGCAGGAACGTCAGCGTGACGCCGGCATACGTGTTGTAGTCGGCAAAGAACGTCTCCATCGCCGGCAGGGCAGCCCTCACGTTCGCCTTCGCGGCCGAGTCGTTTGCCCGGTCGCGGAACTTCATGTACGAGGGGACCGCAATCGCCAGCAGGATGCCGATGATGATGATGACAACCAGGAGCTCGATCAGGGTGAAACCGCCCTGGCGCTCGCTCCGGTTGATCCGCTGATTAAGCCTGGAAAGCATGCTCCTCCTTGTGGACGCAGAGTCGATGGCTCGGGCCGTGTATCGGCGTGCGGCCGGAACCGCTCATCGCGCTTTTGGGGGATCCCCTCACCCGAAATGGGTGACTGCTCTCACCCATAAAGGAAGACCGCTTCGCTGCCGATACGCGTCGTATGTCGCTGCGGCTGCCGACTCGTACGCTCGTGCCTGTGCTCGTTCTCGCCGTGCTCGGCGGGATCGTCGCCACCTTCATGGTGACGCGGCTGCCCTCGACGGCGGACGACGCGCCAAGCATCGTGCTTCCGAAGCGGGCCCAGCCGGCACCGGTGAAGAAGGCGGCGCCTGCGGCGGCTCGCAAGTCGAAGCCGGCCGCTAAGGCGCCGGTCAAGAAGCCGGTCAAGAAGCCGGTCACGAGGCCGGCCGCGAAGCCGAAGCCCGTACCCGTCCCGGTGACGCCGGTCGCCAAGCCTGTTGCGCCGGTCGTCGACGACGGCCTGCCCAGGGTGCTCTCGGCGGCCCTCGCCGGGAACCGCGTCGTCGTCGTGGGTCTCTACGACCCGCAGGCGGCCGTGGACGAGATCGCACTCGCCGAGGCGCGTGCCGGCGCTCTTGCGGCCGGCGCCGGATTCGTGGCGCTCAACATCCACGCCGAGGAGCAGTCCCGCCCGTTGCTCGAGCTGCTCGGCGCCCTCGAGAACCCGAGCGTGCTGGTCTATCGCAGGCCCGACGCGCTGTTCGCGCGGATCGGCGGCTTCGCCGACCGCGAGACCGTCGCCCAGGCGGCGGCAAACGCTCGCCGATGAGCTCGGCGATGCGCGTCAGGACGGCGCGGAAGGACGGCCGCCAGGTCGTCACGCTCCGCCAGGAGCAGGCCGACGACCAGGTCGTCGTCCACTGCGAGATCTACCCGGTCAACAGCCTGCGAGTGGAGCCGATCCGGCCCGGCCCGTACGTCTTCCACACCGAGGAACAGGCGAAGACGTTCGTCGAGGAGACGTCGCGCGCGCTCCAGTACCTCGGCTGCTCGGTCTCCTAGGAGGGTTTGGCGGAACGTTGCTCGTCGCAGGGGTGCGATGGTCGTTCCGAGGCAAGGACGCAGGAAGCGTGCGTATCAGTGCAATACGGTCGCGACCGAGGACTCCGCCTCGGCAGCCGGCGTTTCGTCAAGCCCTCCTAGCGATACGTTCGTTCCCACCCCGCCGTGCGAGGATGTCCGTGTGGACGAGGTCGTGCGCTTGACCGTGGTGCCTGACGAGGGAGCAGCTGAGGCGCTCTGCGGGCTTCTGCGGAGCGAGGGCATCGAGTGCGACTACCGCGACACCGACGTCTCCGCGACCGGCATCTTCGGCGGCAATGCGTTCGGCGGCTGGCGCGAGATACTCGTCTCGGGCGACGACCTCGAGCGCGCCCGCGAGCTCCTTCCGGCTCCCGAAGACTGACTGGGCGCAACGCGGGGGCGCCGACGCCCTAGCGTCGTTCCGGGCCCGGGGTCAGACCCCCGGCTCGAGTCAGAGCCGACTTTGCGCCAAGCCTGTGGGCGACGCCCAGCATCGGCACGCGGGAAGGCGGCCGCCAACAGCCTTCCGGTACCGGTGGACGGATTGTCACGGTCCCGCGACGGGGTCTGACCCCGGCGCGGTGACGGTGCTACGCGGATCGCGAGTCGGGCTCGCCGGAAAGAGAAGGGCCCGGCGAACCGGGCCCCGAAAAGAGCGCTAGCTGGGCTGAGCCCAGGCGCGCCGCGCGCTCGAGCCGAGCCAGCGGTTGCCTTCCGGCGCCAGCAGGTCGACCGAGACGATCACGTCCGGCCGGATGAAGCGGCCTTCGAAGAACGGCCATCCGAACTCGGACGAGATCTGCCGGACGATGCTCTGGGCGTGGTCCTTGGCCTCGTCGCTCGTGCCGAACGTTCCGATCTCGAGCTGCTCGCCGTCGGCGAGACGGAGAACGACCAACCATGCTTCCTCGCCCTCCGGCTCGGCGTCGGTAGAAGGCTGCCCGGCGGCCGACGCCGGCGTCTCGGGCAGTGAGGGCGTGAAGGTGGGAGTGAAGACCGGCTCGGTGACGGTCACAGGCTCGACCGGCGTGTAGGCGATCGACACCGGCTCGGGCTGGGACTGCTCGACCGCCGGCTCGAAGACGGGCGTCTCCGCGACAGGCTGCACCATCGCCTGCTCGACGACGGGCGCCTGAACGACCGGCTCGGACGCCACGACCGGCTGCACCGGCTCGGGGGCGACGACCGGCTGCGGATCCTGGAAGGCAGGCTCGGGCTGGGACTCCGGCGGCGGCGCGCCCAGCCAGACTCCCTCACCGGGAGGCGCCTGGGGCTGAACGACGAGCGGCGGAGGCGCCGGACTTGCAGGCACGACCGGCGTCTCGGCGACGACCGGAGCCACGGGAGCCGCGACAGGCTCCTGAGGAGCGGCCGCGACGGCCTCGACCTGGACGGTACCGCCGTACGCGAGCTCGATCTGGCGATGGAGCGCCTCCCGCCCGGCGACGACGAGGTGCGGCTCGCAGTTCAGCGCCCGACGCACGTTCTCGAGCACGAGATCGTTCGACGGATCGGCGACGGCGACGACCGGCAGGCCGTCCTGAAAGCCGATCGGAAGCATGCTGTGGAGCCGCGCCTTCTCGACCGGCAGCAGCTGAACGGCCGCCGGGTCGATCGCGGCGGCATCAAGCTCGACGAAGGGCAGCCCTCGCTGGCCCGCGAGCATCCGGCCGAGGTCGCTCTCGGAGACGAGACCGCGCTCGAGCAGCACCTCGCCCAGGCGCTTCCCGCGCCGCATGCCGTCCTGGAGCGCCTCTTCGAGCTGCTCCTCCGTGAGCAGTCCGGCGCGGAAGATGAGCGTGCCGAGCGGAACCTCGCGCATGTCTTGCACGGGAACCGCCGGAGTCTCCACGGACTCGACGGGCGCGATCGCCTCGGTCGTCTCGTAGGCCGGCTGGACGAGCGGCTCGACGGGAGCCGCGGGCGAAACGGTCAGCGGGCTGAGCAGCCCGTCGGTGGCCGGCGCAGGCGCGGGCGCCTGGCCGTTGAGGTCTCCGAACTCCGCAGTGGACATGCCTTCCTCTCGTTGAAATTGGGTCTGGCTGGGCTCGCTAAAGGCTGGCTCCGGCGCGCCGAAGCTCACGGGGTCGGTATCGGCGGCCCAGTTGGGTGGGGCGTCACTCGAATGAGGGATGCCCGGGGTCTCGGGACTAGACCAGGACACGGCTCAGCTCCTCGAGCGACGTGATCCCGGCGGCGACCTTCGCGAGGCCGTCGTCCCAAAGCGTGCGCATGCCGCTCTCCATTGCGGCCCGCTCGAGCTCCTCGCGGCTTGCGCGCGAGACGGCGAGCGACTCGAGGTTCTCGCCCATGACGAGCAGCTGGTAGATGCCGATCCGGCCTCGGTACCCGGTGTGACCGCAGCGTGGGCACCCACGCTTCCGGTAGAAGGCAGCCCCGTCCGAGGCCGCCGCGATGTCCGACGACACGCGGTTCCGGAGCAGCTCGTCGACCGACGGGCTGTACATCTCGCAGCAGTGCGGACAGAGCTTCCGGGCCAGGCGCTGAGCCAGGACGGCCGAGACGGCGGAGCCGGTGAGGAACGGCTCGACGCCCATCTCGTTCAGGCGCGTGATCGCGCCGGGCGCATCGTTCGTGTGGAGGCTCGAGAGGACGAAGTGGCCGGTGAGTGCCGCCTCGATGGAGATCTTGGCCGTCTCCGCGTCGCGGATCTCGCCGACCATCACGACGTCGGGATCGGCACGCAGGATCGAGCGCAGCGCGGCCGCGAACGTGAGGCCGGCCTTGATGTTGATCTGGATCTGGCTCACACCCGGGAGCCGGTACTCGACGGGATCCTCGACGGTCACGATGTTGATCTCGGGCCGGTGGATCTCGGTCAGCGCCGAGTAGAGCGTTGTCGACTTTCCCGAGCCGGTGGGCCCGGTGACGAGGAGCGCGCCGCCAGGCTTGTTGATGATCTCCGAGAGCTTGGCCCGCATGAACTCGTCGAGGCCGAGCTCCTCGAGCGTCGGCGCGGTCTTGGACTTGTCGAGCAGCCGCATGGCGATCTTTTCGCCGTCCACCGTCGGGAGCGTGGCGACGCGAATGTCGAGCAGCCGGCCGGCGGCCGCGGCGCTCAGGGAGATCCGCCCGTCCTGCGGCTTCCGGCGCTCGGCGATGTCGAGCTTTGCGAGGACCTTCAGGCGGGTGATCACTCCGGCCGTCATCCGCTTCGGGACGCGCTGAACCTCGTGCATGACGCCGTCGGTGCGGAAGCGCACGACGAGCGAGTCGGCCTGCGGCTCGAAGTGGACGTCGCTGGCGCCCTCCTCGGCCGCCTGGAAGATGAGCGAGTTCACGAGCCGGACGAGCGGCGCGTCCGAGATGCCGTCCTCGGCCTCGAGATCGTCACCCTCGTCGTCCGCCTCCTGCGCCTCCTCCTCGACGATCGCCTCGTCGATCATCGAGCGCGTGCCGAACGCCTCAGCGGCGCGCGCGAGCCGCTTGACCTCGTGGATGATGTCCTCGCGCGAGCCGACCGCGAGCTCGATCTGAAGGCGCGTCGCGAGCTTGAGCTCGTCGACGGCGTTCACGTTCTGCGGGTCTGCGATCGCGATGCGCAGGATCCCGGCGTCGATTGCATACGGGATCGCCACGATGCGCTCGAGCACGTGCAGCGGAATCTCCTTCGCGGCGTCCGGTGAGACGCCCGTCTCGACCAGGTCGACCACGGGGAGCCCGAACCGCGCCGAGAGCGCCGTTGCCACCCGGTCGGGGGCAGCAAGGCCCTCGTCGACGAGCGCCTGGGCGAACGAGCTCGTCTTTCCGGTCGAGCGGGCGAGCGTGACGTCGGCCGGCGAGAGCAGACCGGTCTGCTCGATCACGTCGGCGACGAGCTCGGCGACCTCGTTGACCGGGAAGGCAGGCCGAAGCGGGCCGGCACCGACCGGCCCTGTCTCCCCGTCCGCAGGAGACCGCAGTTGAGCTGGGCGTTCCAACTCCATAACCCGAATGAGGTAATCGGCATGGACGAGGGATCTCTTGAACCGATCCCTCGCGCGGGGAATGCGGCCTGACGGCCTCCGGCCGATATCGGTCGGACAAGCGAGCAGTGGCGGGGCGGCCACGCCAGAGATAGGGAGGTTTTACGTGGCCCCGGACGCCCCGCGCAACCGATGCGGCCCTGCGTCAATCCAGCTCCGCAGCGAGCGCGGACAGGTCATCGCGCTCATCGTGGTCTTCCTGGTCGTGCTCTTGGGCATGGCCGCGATGGTGATCGACGTGGGCTATGCCTACTACGCACACCGTTCTCTTCAGGCCCAGGCCGATGCGGCCGCCCTCGCCGGCGCCCAGGAGCTGCCGGACCCGACCCTGGCCGAGTCCGTCGCCTATGACTACAGCGGCGAGTCCGGCGGGAAGAACGCCCGCGAGAACGTGCCCGACGTTCGCGTCACGGTGGAAACCCGCTGCCTGACGAAGATTCCGGGCTGCGATCCGGTGAACGCGGTCGTCGTCGAGGAGCGCGTCCAGCTCAACACCCTCTTCGCCGGCATCCTCGGGATCGACAGGTTCAACCTGCGCGTGAAGTCGACCGCATGCTCACCGTGCGGCGTGAAACCGCTCGACCTCATGCTCGTGCTCGACCGGACCGGCTCGATGTGCCAGGACCACTGGGGCCGAGAGGACCCGAACTGCACCGACCTGAAGAACGCCCAGGAAGGCATGCGGACGTTCCTCGGCTTCTTCAACTCCGGCACCCAGTGGGTCGGGCTCGCGGGGCTCCCGCCGGCCTCGTCGCGGAGCCGCCGGTGCAGCACGCCCGACACGGACTGGTACAACAGCCGCTCCTCGCCGTACGTCCTCGTCCCGCTCTCGCAGGACTACTCGCGTTCGGACGGCACCTTGAACACGAACTCGGATCTCGTCCAGACGATCAACTGCCAGCGCGGCGGCGGCCGAACGGCGTACGCCGACGCACTCGAGCACGCGCAGGCGGAGCTCGACCGCAACGGCCGACCCGGGGTGCAGGACCTCATCGTCTTCCTCTCGGACGGCGCGGCGAACATCGGGCCGACGTACTACTCGAGCACCTCGCCGTACCGCCGCCAGCCCTGCCGCCAGGGCGTGACGTCGGCGGCTTCGATCAAGGCGCGGGGGACGATCATCTACTCGATCGGATACGACCTGGACGCGCTGAACGGCGGCGCCAACGAGTGCCAGTCGCACACGGGCGCCGACGAGAGCCCGGCGATCACCGCGTACTCGGCGCTCCAGCAGATCGCCTCCGGGCCGAACACGTTCTACGACAAGCCGTCTCCCGGTCAGCTCCGGACGATCTTCACGGACATCGCCGCGGACATCGCCAAGGGCACCTCGGCCCTCATCGACAACGACGTGACGTAAGCGTGCGGCGAGCCGCTCAGGCCCAAGTAACACTCTGTTACTTGGGCCGTGCGGCGTGGAACCACGGGCGCTCGAAGGGTTAGTAACAGTGTGTTACTAGGCGCTCGAGGCGCTTAGAGTCGGTGCGCGACGTGATCGTTCCGGTGGGCCGCTAGCCCATCAGGCCGAAGTACCAGTCGAGGATCGAGTCGCCGAAGAAGAGCGCCACGACCGAGCCCAGCGCCAGGAAGGGCCCGAACGGGATGCCCATCTTGCGGGCGGCCGAGCCGTGCCGGGCCAGCAGGAAGACGGCCGGCACCAGCGCGAACAGCATCCCGAGCATGAGCGCGACCCCCACGGCCTTGCCCAGCGCGGCACCCATGAGTAGTGCGAGCTTGACGTCGCCCATCCCCATACCGGCTGGATACGCGAGCACGGCGAGGAACAGGAACCCCGAAGCGGCGAGCGCCGCGAGCGCCCACTCGGGGCTGGGCTCGAGCAGCGTCTGCGCCGGAAGCACGATCGCGAACGCCGGCAGGACGATTCGGTTCGGGATGATCCGATGCGTCAGGTCGATCGCCGACACCGCGACCAGCACGACGCAGAAGAACGCGGAGACGAGCATCTGCCCGCTGAGCCCGAACGCGAGGACGCACCCCGCGACGAGCGCGGCGGTCGTGAGCTCCACGGCCGGGTAGAGCGGGCTGATCCGCGCCCCGCACGACCGGCAGCGGCCGCGCAAGAGCAGCCACGAGAGGACCGGAACGTTGTCCCGCCAGCCGATCGGCGTCTTGCAAGCCATGCAGGCGGACGCAGGCGAGACGATCGACGTCCGCCGCGGAACCCGAGCGGCGACGACGTTCAGGAAGCTGCCGAGCGCAAGCCCGGGCGCAAGCGATACGAGAGCCAGCTCCATCCCGGAGGCTCTATCGGCCGAAACGGGGCCGAGTTTGAGCCCGCCGGACTCCTAGAAGCTGAAGCCGCCCTGCTCGGGCTGGATCACCACGGTCTCGGAGTAGCTCGCCGGCATGCCCTCCAGCAACGTCCCGAGCGGGACGTAGTGGTTCTCGACCGAGTTCATGAGGTAGATCTGCCTGGCGATCTGCGGCCCCCACACGGTGGCGCTGTTTCGCTGACGGATGTCGTTCACCGCGTAGAGGGCGCCCTGGAAGCGGGTCGAGTTGACCATGTCGATCCCGTCGGCGGCCTGCGACTCGCCCGAGACGAGCGCCAGCAGGTTGTTGAGCGGATCCCAGTCGTCGTCGCACTCCGGATCGCCGCAGAGGTCGTTCGAGTTCTCGAAGGTGATCTTCCCCGCCGCGTAGAGCGTCGCCTTGCCCTGGTAGATCGCCTTCGCAGAGTTCTGGAAGACGATGTTGCCGTCGATGAAGATCGTCCCGGCGACGGTCAGCGTGCCCGGGCTCGGGTTGCCCCCGGTCCACTTGATCTGACCGACGAGGTTGCCCTGAGCGTCGTGCACCTGGCAGTCGTAGGCCTGCGAGGTCAGGAGCTGGACGTTGCCCCGGCTCTTGTTCATGACGGAGTCGTTGTCGAACCCGCCGGGGAAGCTGCCGGTCGTGCAGCCGTGCATCGGGCCCGGCTGCGAGTCGTTGTACCACTTCTGAAGATCGATAGGCGGCTTCGTGAGCCCGGTGGGCACGTTGTCGACGACGGTGCCGTAGACGTGGTCCGAGGGGCCGCACGGATTGTGCAACGCGTTGTTCTGGTACTTGCACCCGCCGCCGATGTGGATCTCCGGGATCGGGTCGCCTGGAGCGCCGATGTCGTTGGACGGATTCCCGAGCGTGACCTTGCCGCCCACCTGGAGAATCGGGCCCTGGACCTCCGCCGAGTTGTTCAGGCAGAGGTCTCCTCGCACGTAGAGCGGGACGTCGATGACCACCGAGTTGTTCAGCGTCATGCACGTCGTCGTCGAGTCCGTGTAGACGTAGTTCCAGACCGCGTTGTTCGCCGTGCCCTCCTGGGCGCTGCCGACGACCGCCTTGCCCCGCGCGGTGCGGATCACGTCGCCGGCGCCGCCCGGGTTCTTCACCGAGCCGACACCGACGAGCGTCCAGGTCTGATCGTTCAGCACCCCGTAGTAGCGGACGGTCCCGCCGTTCAGCGGAATGGTCGTGTCGGGAACGGCATTCGGCATCGTCGGCGTCCCGGAGCCGTAGAGCGTGGAGTAGGCGTACGCGAGTCCCGCCTCGGCCAGCGAGTTCGCGGACTGGTCCGCCTTCGACCTCGCCGAGGACGTGTGGTTGTGCGTGCTGTAGACGGCGGCGGTCGTGCCGGAGATCCCGAGCACCATGGACATGCCCAGGGCGACGACGAGGGCGAAGCCCTCCTCCCGCCCGAGAAGCGGCCTCAGGCGCACAAACAGCTGTTGGATGACCCCAATCACACCGCGTACAAAGCAGCTGGCCGCAGACGGTCGGCCGAAACCGGTTTGCTGATGGAGTCAACGGCGCGCGAGGCCCTCCGCTCGATCCCCTGAACGAGCGGTTGGAACGTCAGCCGGCGAAGAGCTGTGGCTTGTCCGGGTAGGCGTTGACCGACGAGTTCCCCGGCATCCCGGACGGCACAGTCGCAATCAGGCCGAAGGGCTCGACGTCGATCGAAGACTCGAGCGCGACCTCGTCGGCGATGATCGGTCCCGCGAACTCGGAGCTGCTCTTCACTTCGACCTTCAGTCCCGCACCGCCGTACAGAGCGCCCTGCCACATGGAGCTCGAGACGAGCGCGATCGCTGTGCCGCTCGAAACGTCGGCCTGGCCTCCGCCGCCGTTGGCCACGACGGTCAGGAGCGCCATGTTCGGGTTCCACGCCCCCGAGGTGAAATTGCACTTGTCGGCGCTCTGCACCGCACACATCCGTCCGGTGACGACGAGCGAGCCCGAGAGGTAAATCGTGGCCTGCCCCGTGTAGCGGGCCGACTGGGTGATCTTCGCGTTGCCGTCGATGAAGATCGTGCCCTTGACGGTGAGCACGTTCGTGGAGTCGTTCCACGAAAGCTCGCCGAGGATCTCGCTCCCCAGCATCGTGCGGCAGGTGTAGGAGCCGCTCTTCGTGAGGTCGTACGATCCGGTCACGCTGCGATTCCTCTTCGCCGGGTCGTACGTCACGCCCTGATCGTTATCGAACGTGGGCGGCGTCCCGGAGATCGTCGTGCACGGCTTGTACGGGCCCGGGCTCGCCTTCTGGTACCAGCCGTTGAGATCCGGGTTCGGTATGGATTCGAGCTGCGCCGACGAGGTGATCGTGCTCGCCCAGACCTTGTCGGCCGAGCCGCACAGACTGTGCACGGGATTCGATTCGTACTTGCAGCCGCCGGAGACGTCGGCCCGTCCGATCGGCGAGCCGCTCGAACCTACGTGGGCCGAACCGAAGATCTTCAGCTGACCGCCGACGTCCAGCTCGGTCGACGAGCCGTGAAGCTGCGAGCTCGACGACATGCAGAGGTTCCCGGCAACCATCACCCTCGTCGAGATGTCCTCGGACGACTGCAGGCTCATGTCGCAACCGTCCGGGTCGCCCGTCCCCCACGAGTAAACGTAGTTCCACGCCTGAAGCGCCAGCGGCTGCGTGTTCAACGGGTAGACCGGCACCTTCGCGCTGAGCGTCCGCGTGGACTCGGCGGGTGGGATCCCTGCCGGATTCGCCACGCGACCGGTGGACGAGATCGTCCATTTCGCCGCTCCCGAGTCGTACGTTCCGCTCCAGGTCACGTTTCCCGTCGAGTAAGGGGAGGTGCGCGTCGCGAGAAGCGCGGGGTTCGTGGGATCGTTGGCCGGCTGGTTGATCAGCACCGCAAGCGCCTCGTGCAGCCCGGCCTCAGCGAGCTGAAACGAGGTACCGCTGGCCTTGCTCGTGCCGGCGCTGCGCGTATTCGTGCTCGCGTAGTACATCGCCGACGTGGAGACGATCCCGAGCACGAGAAGCGCGCCGAGCGCGACGAGAAGGGCCATCCCTTCCTGACGCTGTAGAAGCTGTAGCCGCAGTCTTTTCATCAGTAGCCGCCGCGAGAGAGTGCGCAGCTACAGATAAAGATCCTCTCATTCTTCTTAGAGAGCCTCCCCCGAGCGGGGGATCTCCTAGCCGGAGAAGAGCTCGAGCTTGTCCGGCTTCACCCAGGTGGTGGAGTTGCCGGGAAGTCCCGTCGGCGAGGTCACGATCGTCGTGAAGGGCTCGGTCTGGAGCGAGCTCTCGACGACCACTTCGTCGGCGATGACCGGGCCGGCGACGCGGACGCTCGAGAGGAGCTTCGCCTTGTACGGGCCGCCGTAGATCGCGCCCTGCCACTCCGAGCTCGAGTCGATTTTGACCGTCGTGTCCGCCTCGACGTTCCCGTTGTTCCCGCCCCCTCCCTTCGTGACGATCGAGAGGAGCTCCGTGTTCGGGTTCCAGCCGCTGCCGCCCGTCGTGAAATTGCAGGAGCTTCCTGCGCCTCCGGTGCGGACGGCGCACATCCTGTTCGAGCCGCCGAGCCAGAACGAGCCCGCGGTGTAGATCACGGCCTGGCCGTTGTACTCCGCTCCCTGGGTGACCTGGAGGTCGCCGTCGATGAAGATCGTGCCGCGAACGGTGAGGCGCTTCTGGGAGTTGTCCCAGGAGAGCTCGCCGAGCAGCTCCGTGCCCAGGTACGTGCGGCACGTGTAGCTCGAGCTCGGGGTCAGATTGGCGATAGGCGCATCGCGGTCTTGCGTCGTGTCGTTGTCCAAGGTCGGGACCGGGCCCGACTTGTTGGCGCCGGTGCATTGCCTGATCGGACCGGGGCTCGCGTTCGAGTACCAGTAGGCCCACTCCGGCGTGGGAGCGCTCTGGAGCGTCGGCGTGGTGCTCGTCGTGCCCGTCCACACCTTGCGCGAGGAGTTGCAGGTGCCGACGGAGCCCGATTCGTACTTGCAGTTGCCGGCCGCGTTCACCTTCGAGACCGCGTTCTGGCCCTGCCGTCCGATCGACGCCGAGCCGAAGACCTTCACCTGCCCGCCGACCTCGATCTCCGTGCCTGCACCCTCGACGGTGGCGCTGTCCCTGACGCAGAGGTTGCCGGAGGCGAGCAGACGCGTCTCGAGCGAGACGGAGGACGTGATGTTCATGTCGCAGCCGTCCGGATCGCCCGTCCCGTACGAGAACAGGTAGTTCCAGGCCTGGCTCACTGTGGCCTGCGTGAAGACGGGCCGGATGGGGACCTTGGCCGTGATCGTGCGCGTACTGAGAGTTCCGAGCGCGCCGGCCGGGTTCGCGGTCTGGCCGGAAGAGGTGATCGTCCACTTCGCGTTCGCGGAGTCGTAGGTACCTCCCCACGTGACCGTTCCGGTCGAGTAGGCGGTGGTCCTCGTCGCGAGCAGCGAGGCATTGGTCGGGTCGTTCGTCGGCTGGTTCGCGAGGACTGAGAGCGACTCGTGAAGGCCCGCCTCCGAGAGCTGGAACGCCGTTCCGTTCGCCCGACTGATCCCCGAGCTGCGGGTGTTCGTGCTCGAGTAGTGGATCGCGGTCGTGCCGGCGATTCCGAGCACGAGCATGGTTCCGAGCGCGACGACGAGCGCGATGCCGTCATCGCGCGGGAGAAGCCGCAATCTGTCTGAGAGCAGGCGCATGGAAGACGAGCCGCGTTCGTCCCTCGTTCCATCGCCCCCGAAGACCTCCCACTACACCCCCCGCCTGGGTCAATTAGCTGGAGAAGAGCTCGAGCTTGTCCGGCTTGGCGTAGATGTTCGAGTTGCCCGGCATGCCGGTGGGGGCCGTGACGATCGTCGAGAACGGCTCGGTCTGGAGCGAGCTGTCGACGTAGACCTCGTCGGAGATGACCGGGCCCTGGAAGCGGATGCTCGACAGGAGGCGCGTCTTGTACGGCCCGCCGTAGATGGCGCCCTGCCACTGCGTGCTCGAGTCGATCAGGACCGTGGTGTCCGCGGGCACCGCGCCTGCGTTTCCACCGCCGCCGTTCGTGACGATCGTGAGCAGGGCCGTGTTCGGGTTCCAGCCGTTCGAGCCCGTCTGCCAGTCGCAGTCGGACCCGGCCCCGCCCGTTCGATCGGCGCACATCTTGTTCGAGCCGCTCATGTAGAACGATCCGGTCATGTAGAGCGAGGCCTGGCCCGTGTACGCGCCCATCTGCGAGACGTAGGTGTCTCCGTCGATGAAGATCGTCCCGCGAACGGTCAGCATCTTGTTGCCGTTGTTCCACGAGAGCTCTCCGAGGAGCTCCGTCCCCAGGTAGACCCGGCAGGTGTAGCTCGAGCCCGGAGTGAGATCGGCGCGTGGCGCGTCCCGGTCCCGAATCAGATCGTTGTCGAAGACGGGCACAGGGCCGCTCCGGTTTGCGCCCGTGCAGTTGTTCTTCGGCCCCGGAGCTGCCTTCGAGTACCAGTAGTCCCAGTCCGGGTTCGGCGCCGTCTGGAGCGCGGGCGTGTTGTCGATCGTGGTCGCCCAGACCCGGTCCGAGTAGGCACCGGGATTGCCCGGCCCCTTGCACGGATTGTGCAGCGCGCTGGTCTCCCACCGGCACCCGCCGGCGACGTCGACGAGCCCCGCGGGGTTGCTGCCGCCGCGCCCGATGGTTCCCGAGCCGTAGGTCTTCAGCTGCCCGCCCACGATCACCTGCGAGTTGGGGCCCTCGATCGTCGAGCTGTCCTTGACGCAGAGGTTTCCGGTCACGAGGACACGGGTCTCGATCGAGACCGAGGACAGCGTGTCCATGTCGCAGCCGTCCGGATCGCCGGTCCCGTACGAGAAGAGGTAGTTCCACGACTCGACCGTCAGCGGCTGCGTCAGGACGGGCCGGATCGGCACCTTGGCCGTGATCGTCCTCGAGGCATCAGAGGGAGCAATCCCGGCCGGGTTGGCCACGCGTCCAATCGACGTGATCGTCCATTTCGAGTTCGTCGCGTCGTACGTCCCGCCCCACTCGACCGTGCCGGTGGAGTACGGCGACGTCCGGGTGGCGAGCAGCGTCGGGTCCGCCGGGTCGTTCGCCGGCTGGTTCGAGAGGACGGCGAGCGCCTCGTGGATACCCGCCTCGGCCAGCGAGAACGCGGCTCCCTTCGCCTTGCTGTGGCCGGCGCTTCGGGTGTTCGTGGTCGAGTAGTGGAGAACCGACGTGCCGAAGACACCCAGCACGAGCATCGCGCCGAGCGCGACGACAAGGGTCATCCCAGATTCTTCTCTGACGGTCCGCAGCAGCCGCATGGTTGTCGGGAACACAGGTTCCCGTGCTCACTGTGGTCGCGGAGGCGGCGCCTGCCGTCCCCCATTCGAGCCATTGACGACTCTTAGAGGCGCGTCGTGTTGCGGAGGACCATGTCAGCGACGAGCTCCCAGTTCGACCCGGCGCCGGACGGCTGGATGTTGATCGGAAGGGTGACGCGGAGCTTGCCGAGGCTGTCCACGGTCGGCGCGGTGTACGTGAAGACGGTGCCGACCCTGACGTAGTCGGCGATTCGAACACCCGCGCGACGCAGCCGGTAGCGCCCGGTCGAGACGAGCTCGGTGTCGTACACGACGTTGATCTCGCTCCCGCCCGAGGTCGGGCACTGCGACGGGATCGTCACCGTGATCGAGGCCGAGGTCCCGGAGGGCGTGATCGCCTTCGAACAGTGGATCTCGCGACGCATCTTGTCGATCGCGATCCGCGCCTCCTGCTGAGCCTGGAAGCGCTTGTTCATCTGGAGCTCGGCGTTCGTCGCCTGGACGAAGAGCACGGTGAGCCCGGCCATGATCACGCCGAGGATCACTGTGACCTGGAGGAGCTCGATCAGCGTGTAGCCGCGCTCGCAGAGGGCGAGCCGGCGGAGCCGGGTCATCGCGACTTCGCGCGCACTGTTGCGAGCGCGCGCCTCGCTGCGGCCTCGCTCTTCTTCCCGATCTTCCACCGCGCCTGCACCTGCCCGTCGACGCGGATGAGGACCTCGAGCGCCTCGGCGCCGTGCCACCAGCCGAAGCGGGCGCCGGTCACGATCCACTCGTGCTGGAAGAGCCAGTGGCGGACGTTTGCGTTGGTCGGCTTCGGGTGGGCGCGGAGCCAGCGCTCCAGGCGCCTGGCGCGGGTGGGAAGCGCGATCTCGTTGCGCGGCTCCGCCGGCGCGCCTGCGACCGTGAACGCGGGCGGGCGGGCCGACTGCTTGGGCTTCGCGAGCTTCGGCTTCGGCTTCGCGACCTTCGGCTTCGGCTTGGGCTTTGCGACCGCCGCTTCGGCTTGGGCTTTGCGACCTTCGGCTTCGGCTTGGGCTTGGGCTTCGGCTTCGGCTTCGGGAGAGCGAGCGGCTTCGGCTTCGCCGCGCGCTTCAGAGCGCCGGGCAGCTTGACGGCGGTGCCGCCGTACGGCGAGGCGTCCTCGGGCGCGCCCTCCTGGGCGTAGCGGCCGTTCCGCGCGAGCCCAAGGCGGATCGTGGGCATACCGGTGTCGACGATGCGCGTCCCGGCGGCGGGCGTCTGCGAGACGACCGTGTTCGCCGGGTAGCCGTGCACCGAGCCGACGACGTGCCAGGCGAAACCGGCCTCCTCGAGCGTGCCCTTGGCGAAGACGTAGGCCTGCCCCCGGACGTCCGGGACGGTGACCAGCTGCGGCGCGGCGACGGGTACCTGGCCCGGCGTCGCCGGGGCGCCGAGCTGGGTCGCGGCGGCGAACGAGATCGTCGCCGAGCCGAGGACGAAAATCGCCGTCAGCGCAACGATGCGCGGAAACGCAGATGTCAGCCGGGCCGCCACAGCTAGTCGTTTGTCGGCAGAACCCTCATGCGACTTAAGGCGCCGCTTCGAATCCCACGGCGATCGAGAACTCGACGACGTCCTCGGGGGATTCGTCGGCCTCGACGACCTCGAACACGGGCTGCTCCACGACGGCGAAGACCGTCGGCGCCGTGATCGGAGCCACCGCGTACGGCTGCGTCTCGCCGCCCTGCCAGCTGAACGCGGTCCCGGCGAAGGCCTGGAACCACGTCTCGTTCTGCGGGTACGTCAGCTCCGGACCGGTCTGAAGGTGGAGATGCGGGCCGGTGGAGTGGCCGGTCGAGCCGACGAGCCCGACAGGAGCACCGGCGACGAGTGCCGCGCCCGCCTGCACGGTCGGCTCGAGGAACGAGAGGTGGCAGTACGTCCACGAGCGGCCGTCGCTCGTGCGAAGGACGAATCCGACGCCGCAGTTCCCCGATCCGAGCGGCCAGGCGTCCTCGACGACGCCGTCGGCGAGCGCGTACAGCGGGGCTCCCATCGGTGCGGCGATGTCCGCGGCCGGGTAGTCGTGGTGGTCGCGCGCGACCGAGACGACGGACGGGCCGCCGCCGACGGGGAACACGAAGCCGCCCGAGTACGAGGGCGTCGCGAGGAGCATCCCGGCCTGGGGTGAGAACGACGCCGGCGCCGCACTCGCGCGGGCAGCGTCGAGCGCAGCCCTCGCGTCGTTCAGCAGCTCCCGTCGCTCGGTGACCGCCTCGGCGGCGTGGTGGGCCCGGATACCGGCCTGAACCGCCCGCCGATCGAGGTCGAGCCTCGTGGAGAGGAGCTCCGTCCGGCCCGCCTTCGCGAGCAGCGAACGCTCGACCCGGCGCGCCACCCGCGCAGCGCGGACAGCCTCGACGAGCTTCCGGTTCGCCTTGCTCACCTGCCTGCGCGCACCGTCGAGCTGCAACCTGGAGCCGGTCGAGCGTGAAGGCGACGACCCCGCCGCCGTTCCCGTACAGGGCCGCCAGCTCGAGGACGTCCCGCACGTACCAGTCGGCGTGGTTGTAGGCGAACACGCCGCGCTCGAGATCCGTCCGGCCGCCCGCGGCAGCCAGGTACCGCGCGGCCGAGAAGATCGCATCCTCGGGAGCCCAGGGATCGGCGACGCCGTCGCCGTTCGCGTCCGTTCCCCAGCGGAGCCAGGTCGAGGGCATGAACTGCATCCAGCCCACAGCGCCGGCCGAGCTCGGGCCCATGTTGCGACCGAAGTTCGACTCGATCTTGTTGATGGCCGCCAGCACCTGCCACGGGATCCCGTACGTCGCTCCGGCCCGGTGCCAGAGCGCGGTCAGCTGCGCATGCGTGAGCGTTCGCGGTGTGAGCGTCGACACCGTCCAGCCGGGCGGAAGGGTCAACGAGCCCTCGGCATTCGGCACCTCGGCGCTCGGCAGCGCCGGCCGCACGGTCGACTCGGGTACGACCGCGAAGACGGGGCCCGAGGCCCCGGAAGCGCCCGCAGCTCCGACGAGCGCGAGCGTGATCGCAATGATCGCCGCAGACTGTCTCATCGTCTACATCGGCTCGGGATGGGCGACGCGAAGACCGGGCAGCGTGTCTGCCACCGGCACTTGAGCAGGATTGACGGCCGCAGCCGGTTCGGCAGGCGGCGCCTCGACCGGCCGAAGCGTCGTTGGCTCCTCGGGCGGCGGAGCCTCCGCCGCACGCTGGTCGGCGGTCTGCTGCTTGAGGGCGCGCTCGAGCGCAACGAGGAAGTCGTGGGTGTTGGTCGAGGAGTTCGCGGCCGTCTCGCGGTCGATCTCTCCCCTGACGACGAGCTCGATCAGGGCGCGGCTGAAGGTCTGCATCTGGAAGAACTCGCCCTCCTCGATCGCGTCGTGGATCTCGTCGGGCCGCGCCTCGCGGATCAGGTCGGCGATCCGGGCGTTGTTGATCATCACCTCGACCGCCGCGACCCGGCCGCCGTCCACGCGAGGGATCAGCCGCTGGCTGACCACGCCGCGGAGGACGCCCGCGAGGATCGACCTGATCATCGGCTGCTTGACCCCGGGGAAGAACTCCGTCAGCCGGCCGATCGTCTCCGCGGCGTCGATCGTGTGCATCGTCGAGAAGACGAGATGACCGGATTCGGCCGCCTGGAGCGCGGTCTCGGCCGTCTCGGCGTCGCGCAGCTCGCCGATGAGAATCACGTCCGGGTCCTGGCGGAGCGCGCGGCGCAGAGCCTGGCCGAACGACTGCGTGTCCAGGCCGACCTCGCGCTGGTTGACGATGCAGGCAGCGTCGTCGTGGATGATCTCGATCGGATCCTCGACGGTGACGATGTGCTGGCGCCGTGTCCGGTTGATGTGGCCGAGCATCGAGGCGAGCGTCGTCGTCTTCCCGGAGCCCGTGGCGCCGGTGACGAGGATGAGGCCGCGGTGCTCCTCGGCCAGGCGACGGACGCCGGCCGGCATCTTCAGGGTGTCGAAGCTCGGAACCTGTCTGGGGATGACCCGGAAGGCGAACGAGATCGCGCCGCGCTGCATGAACCCGTTCACGCGGTAGCGCGTGTGGTCGTTGGCCGTGTACGCGATGTCCAGCTCGCCCGTCGCGCGGAAGTCGGCCTCCTTCTGACGGTTCACCGCCGTGACGGCCGCGAGGACCGTCTCGAGATCCTGCGCCGTCAGCGGGTTGAAGCCGTCGAGCGGCGCGACCTGGCCGTCCTGCCGGACAACCGGCGGGCGGGCGAACTTCAGATGGATGTCAGTGGCGCCGAGCTGAACGGCGCGCGTGAGGAGCTGGTCCAGGTCCATGCCGCGACCCGGGTCACATCGGCATGGCCCGGAAGGGCCTTAACCCCTCCTCCGGCCTTAACCCCTCCTCCGACTAGCCGGTCAGGCCACCGGCTCCAGGCCGTAGCCGCGACCGGGGTCGCCCGTGGCCCGGGCGAGGATCTCCGCCAGCCGCAGCGCGACGCCGCCCGGCCCGCCGATCTCCGCCGGCTCCTGCGCGTCCGCACGGAGCAGCACCTCGATCCCCCGGAGAGCAAGCGGCGCGCGGAGGAGCGCGAAGGTCGTGCGGGGGAAGCGCTCGAGCGCCAACTTCGCACGCCAGGAGGCCACGGTCTGGAGCGCCAGGCGACGCTTCAATTCCCCTGCATATCGGGAGAAATCCGTCGAGCGGCCGGCGATGATGTCGAGCGCGTCGGCGGCCGCGAGCCGCGCGCTCAGGAGCGCCTCGTAGATCCCGTCGCCGGAGACCGGGTCGATCAGCCCGGCCGCATCGCCGACGAGCGCCGTGCGGCCCGCGGCGGCAACCGAGTCCGCCCGGCGAAGCGGGAGATGGTGGCCTCGCACGTCCCTGAGCGAATCCTCGGGGATGTCGTGCTGGCGACAGAGCCTGCGGAGGTGATCCCGAAGCCGCGGCCCCTCCTCCGGCCAGCCGCCGACGCCGACGTTGACGTGGTCCGCCTTCGGGAAGACCCAGGCGTACCCGCCGGGAACGGCGCCGAACTCGAGGACGACACGTCGTCTGAAGCGGGTCGGGTCGACCGCGGCGTTCCCCTCGAGCGCCACGCCCCGAAGGTGGTCGCGCAGCCCGGCCTCACGGCCGACCTTTCCGTTGGCGCCGTCGGCGCCGATCACGACGGTCGCCTCGATCCCGTCGGGCGCAGCGCCGTCGCGGAACTCGGCGCCCGCCTCCCGCGCCTGGTCGACGAGGAACGCGTCGAGGCGGCGGCGCTGCGTCATCTGGATCAGCGGCGCTCCGGTCCGCCGCTCGAAGCGCCGGCGGTAGCCGAGCCCGAGCTCGAACACGTCGACCTCGTCCTCGACCACGGGATCGATCGAGAACGGCAGCTGCCGAGCCGCACGAACGGTGACTCCGCCGCCGCACGGCTTGTCGCGAGGGAAGCGCGCCTTGTCGGCCAGCAGGACGCGTGCACCGCCGCGGGCGAGGTGGAACGCAGCGGTCGACCCGGCGGGGCCGGCGCCGACGACGAGGGCGTCGAACCGCTCCATCGCTACAATCGGCGCTCCCCTGGGGGTGTTCCCGAGTGGCCAAAGGGGACGGGCTGTAAACCCGTTGGCTCAGCCTTCGGAGGTTCGAATCCTCCCGCCCCCATGTCCTTCAAGCGGTAGATCCAGAACACCGGCAGCAAGACGATCGCAGCGGCGCCGACGGCAAGCGCCGTCACGCCCAGGACGTCCAGGACGAAGCCGCCGAGGAGCGCCAGGCCGGCTCCGAGCAACCCTGATCCGAGGTCGTTCACGCCGAGAAGCTTGCCGCGCTCGGCCGGGCTCGTCCGGTCGGCGAGCTGCGCGGTGGCCGCGACGAACGAGACATTCCAGCCCAGCCCGAGTCCGAACAGCAGCACACCGGTCATCCAGACGCCTTCGAAGAGATAGATCCCGGCGCAGGACACGGCCATGATGCCGAGTCCCGTGACGAGCGCGACCGTCCGGCCGATCCGGTCGATCAGCGGGCCGATCACGAGGACGAGCGCGTACATGCCCAAGACGTGGGCGCCGATGATCGGGAAGATCAGGTGCTGCGCGTGGTCGCGGTGGTCGACGACCACGTAGCCCGTCAGGTTCATCACCGAGACCATCACGCCCATGGAGGCGAAGCCCGCGAGCATCGCGGGGATGACGCCGGGGCGGCGGATGATCTCGCCGAGCGGCGCGGCCGGCTGCGGCGGGCCCTCGACCGGGGGCGCCATCAGCTCGGCGATCCGCTTCGGGTCGGGGCGGACGTTGAGGGCGAGCACGAGCGCGACGAGGCTGAGCACGCCCGCGCCGAGCCAGGGGATCGTCAGCACGCTCGCATCGAGCTCGTCCTGGCCGGAGAAGAGCGGGCTGAAGACAGCCGGCCCGAGGATCGCGCCGACGACGGCGCCCGAGAGGACGTAGGCGATCCCGCGAGCGCGGCGGCTCGCCGGGTACATGTCCCCCGCGGCCGTTCGGATCAGGAGCGCCACGCCGCCGGAGGAGCCGATCAGCGCGAAGCCGACGATCACCGGAACCGCCTGCTCGGTCGCCGTCCCCAGCGCGGTGAGCCCGCACCCGGCAGCGCCGAGGACGAAGCCGACGACGATCACCTGGACACGGCCGAACCGGTCCATCGCCCACCCGGCCGGAAACGCCGTCAGCGCCGAGGCGGTCAGGAAGATCGCCGGGCCCAGCCCGAGCAGCGACTCGAAGCCGGTGACGAGGACGAAGGTCAGCGACGAGACGGCGGCGACGAGCTGGAGGACCGCCGAGTTGACCGCCATGACGCCCGCGAGCAGGATCGTGTTGCGGCGGATCGGGAGCTCGGCGGCAGTCACGGCCACGCCGTGATGATCGCAGTCGGCGGCGGAGCCACCGTGCAGCCGTCAGCTGCTCGTCGGGGATCCCGCTTGATTGACCTCTCGCCGGAATCGTCGTAACGTGACGGCCGAACGATCCGCGCAGTCTTGCTGCGGCACTGCGTCTCGTTCCATCAAGAGACGGGCAAGGCGAGCCGTTCGTCGGATAGGCCACCGATCTGACCGCCCAGGGCACGTCGTCCGCCACAGACGGGACATGGCCTAGAGGAGGGTGAAATGGCTCGGACGTTGTTCCTGACGTCGCCCATGATGAAGGGCGAGGACGTGCGCAAGCTCCAGAAGGCGCTCATGAACCCCGCGCGTCCTGATCTGAAGAACGAGGATTTCCTGCAGTCCGCTGACGGGGCGGACGGCGAGTTCGGCGAGGACACGCATCGAGCCGTGTTCCGCGCCAAGTTCTGGCTCGGGTACGCGGCACCGGATCACAAGGCGGCCGACAAGATGATCGCGTTCCTCAACGGAGTCACGCCGCCGACGGCGAGGATGAAGCAGCTACGCACGAAGAGGATGAGGGCGCTCGCGGCCCGCCGCCCGGGCTCAGGAAGCTCAAAGAGGCGGTCAAGCATCTCGGCGTCACCGAGAAGCCGCCGGCGAGCAACAAGGTCGAGTTCGCCACCTGGTACGACGTCGCGGGCCCGTGGTGCGCGATGTTCGTCACGTTCTGCGGAGCGAAGGCGGGATTGAAGTCCTACGCCAAGAACCCGCCCGGCCGCTGGGCCTTCGTTCCGTTCATGGTCAACGACGCGAGAGCAGGGCGCCACAACTACACGGTCACGCGGAACCCGGTCAGCGGCGACGACGCGGCGTACGACTTCGCGCCGAAGAGCGGCACGCCGGAGCACGTCGGGATCTTCGCCGCCGAGGCGGACCTCCGGAAGCTCGCTCCGGCCGCGTTGAGGAACGCTGTCCGTCGCTTCGGGCCCCTCGGAAGCAACGAGTTCTGGTCGGTCGAGGGCAACACCGGAGTGGGCAACGAGAGCAACGGCGGAGCGGTGATGCTCCGCAAGCGCAGGAAGGCGGACGTCGTGGCGTTCATGCATCCGGGAGGCTGAGCAAGCGCCCTCGCCGCCGTCTCAGGCGCACCGGGGAAGCGGCTAACCTAGTCGCGCTGCCCTCTTAGCTCAGTTGGTAGAGCACCTCCATGGTAAGGAGGGGGTCGACGGTTCGAGTCCGTCAGAGGGCTCTGC
>CAVZVC010000002.1:0-455000 GCA_963778685.1 uncultured Actinomycetes bacterium
AGCAGACCCTCGCCGAGTTCGGGGAGGAGCAGTTCATGCTCTGGCGGCGGTCGTACGACGTCCCGCCGCCGCCGATCGAGCCCGGCAGCGAGTACTCCCAGGACGCCGACCCCTACGCTACGCGGACCTCGGCCCGGACCAGCCGGCGACCGAGTGCCTGGCCGACGTCGTCAAGCGGTTCCTGCCCTACTACGAGGGCTCGGTGATCCCGGACCTGCAGGCCGGCAAGGTCGTGCTGCTGGCCGCGCACGGCAACTCGCTGCGGGCGCTGGTGAAGCACCTCGACGAGATCTCGGACGACGCGATCGCCGCGCTGAACATCCCGACCGGGATCCCGCTGCGCTACGAACTGAACGACGACTTCAAGCCGATCACGCCGGGTGGCGAGCACCTCGACCCCGAGGCCGCGAAGGAAGCCGCGGCGGCCGTCGCGAATCAGGGGCGCTGACTGTGACCGATCCGGGCACGACGCACCCGCCCCGCGCTGCGCGCGAGGCGGTCGCCCCGCGCCGCGGATCAGGATCGCGCTGGCCAGCGACCACGCCGGCTACGCGCTGAAGGAGGAGATCAAGACCATCCTGGGCCAGGGCCATGAGCTTATCGACTTCGGCGTACAGCACCGACGCCGCGCGACCTGCCCGACATCGCCTATCCCGCCGCCCTCGCGGTGGGCGCCGGGACGTCCACCGGGCGATCTTCGTCGACGGCGTCGGGCTACGGCAGCGCGATGATCGCCAACCGGCTGCCGGGGGTGTACGCCGCCGTCTGCCAGGACCCGTTCTGCGCCGAGCTCGCGCGCTCGCACTCCGACACGAACGTGCTCTGTCTCGGCGGCAAGATCATCGGCTCGGCGCTCGCGCTGGAGATCGTGCGGGTCTGGATGACGACGGACTTCCTCGACGACGAGAAGTACAGGCGCGCGTCGCCAAGGTGGTGCAGATCGACGAGACCTACGTGCACCGCCCGGGGTAGCAGCGCGTGTTCCGGGCCCGATTCGGAAGCATCACCCACAACGTCGAGGAGGACGGGCACGGACCCGTCGAGGAGGCCGAGGTCGTCGTGACGCTGCTGAACGGAATCGGAGTGTGCCCGGGTATCGCGGTCGGTCCGCTGGTGCGGATGCCCGACCCTGTGCCGGAGCCGCCTGCCGGCCCGTCACAGGCATGGGACGCCGAACACGGAACGCTCCCGGATCTCGCCCGCCATGGAAGCGGTGGCCGCCGAGCTGCGCGCCCGCGCGGAGAAGGCGAAAGCCGAGACCCGGGCCGTGCTCGAGGCGACGTCGTACATGGCGGTCGACCCGGGCATGATGGACCTCGCGATCACCGGCGTGGTCGAGCGGCACCTGTCGGCGGCCCGCGCCGTGTTCGAGGCCGCGAACACCTTCCGCGACATGCTCGCCGCTGCCGGCGGCTACATCGGCGCGCGTGTGGCCGACATCGAAGACGTCCGGGACCGGATCGTGGCCGCCGTGCTCGGCGTTCCGATGCCCGGCATCCCCGACCCGGGTCACCCGTTCATCCTCGTTGCCCGCGACCTCGCGCCCGCGGACACCGCGACGGTGGACCCGGAGAAGGTGCTCGGCTTCGTCACCACGGAGGGCGGGCCGACCAGCCACACGGCGATCCTGGCCCGGACGCTGGGCGTGCCGGCCGTCGTCGCGGCCACGGGCGCGCTCAGCGTGGCCGAGGGCACCACGGTGGTGCTCGACGGGGGCGCGGGCACGCTCGACATCAAGCCCAACGACGCGGCGGTTCAGGACGCCGAGAAGCGGATGGCCGCCCGGCGCGGTGCCAAGCGCGTGTGGAGCGGGGAGGGTGCCACGTCCGACGGGCGCCGGATCCTGCTGCTGGCCAACGTCGGCGACCCGAAGAGCGCGCAGGCCGGGGCGGACGCGGGCGCGGAGGGCGTGGGCCTGTTCCGCACCGAGTTCCTGTTCCTCGACTCTGCGAAGGAGCCGACGGTCGCCGAGCAGGAGGAGGCCTACGCGGGCGTCTTTGCGGCCTTCCCGGACGGCAAGAAGGTCGTGGTCCGGACGCTCGACGCGGGCGCGGACAAGCCGCTGGCCTTCCTGGACCAGGGCGAGGAGCCCAACCCCGCGCTCGGCGTGCGGGGCGTCCGGGTGGCGTTCGAGGACTCGGGGATCCTGGACCGCCAGCTGCATGCCATCGCCCGCGCCGCGGAGCGCAGCTCGTCCGACGTGTGGGTGATGGCCCCGATGATCGCGCTGGCCAGCGAGGCCGAGTGGTTCTCCGGAAAGGTCCGGGAGCACGGCCTCAAGACGCCCGGGGTGATGGTCGAGGTGCCGGCCGCCGCGCTGAACGCCGAGCAGATCCTCGGGGTGACCGAGTTCGCCAGCATCGGCACGAACGACCTCGCCCAGTACACCCTCGCGGCCGACCGGATGGCCGGTCCGCTCGCCGCGCTCAACGATCCCTGGCAGCCGGCCCTGCTCAAGCTCGTCGGGTTCACCGGCGCGGCGGGGGAGAAGCGCGGCAAGACGGTGGGCGTGTGCGGCGAGGCGGCGTCGGACCCGGTGCTCGCGGTGGTGCTGGTCGGGCTGGGTGTCACCAGCCTGTCGATGTCGTCGCGGGCCATCGTCGAGGTCGGCGAGCTGCTGCGCACCGTAACGTACGACGACTGCAAGCGGCTCGCCCAGGTCGCCCTGGACGCCGGCGACGCCCATGCCGCCAAGGCCGCCGTCCGCGCCGAGCTGCCCCAGCTCGCCGAGCTCGGTCTGTAGGGGTTGCAGCCGATGATCGTCACGCTTACGCCGAACCCCAGCCTCGACCGGACCGTCGAGATCGACGAGCTCCGGCGCGGCGAGGTGCAGCGGGCCACCGGCGGCCGGGTCGACCCCGGCGGCAAGGGCGTCAACGTCTCGCGCGCGCTCGCGGCGAACGACATCGCCACCGTCGCCGTGCTCCCGTCCGGCGGCCCCGAGGGCGCCCAGCTCGCGGCGCTGCTCGCGCCGTTCGGGGTGCAGACGGTGCCGGTGCCGATCGGCGGGACGGTGCGCAGCAACATCACCGTCGCCGAACCGGACGGAACCACGACCAAGCTCAACGAGGTCGGGCCCGAGCTCAGCGCGGACGAGGCCGCGGCCGTGGAACGCACGGTGGTCGAGCTGGGGACGCGCGCGAGCTGGGTGGTCGGGGCCGGCAGCCTGCCGCGCGGGCTCGGCGTCGACTTCTACGCCCGGCTCACCACCGCGCTGCGCGACTGCGACACCAAGGTGTGCATCGACGCGAGCGGGCCCCCGCTGGCCGCCGCCGTCGACGCGGGCCCGGACCTGATCAAGCCGAACGCCGAGGAGCTCGCCGAGCTCGTCGGCCGCCCGCTCGCGCGGCTCGCCGACGTCGTCGAGGCCGCGAACGAGGTCCGCAAGCGGGGCGTGGCGACGGTACTCGTCAGCCTCGGGGGTGACGGTGCCCTTCTGGTGAGCGCGGACGAGGTACTCCACGGGTGGGCGCCGCCGGTGCGGGTACGAAGCACCGTGGGTGCGGGTGACTCGACGCTGGCCGGCTTCCTCGCCGGTGGTGGCCGCGGTCGGTCCGCGCTGGTGACCGCGATCGCGTACGGGACCGCGGCGGTGCAGCTGCCGGGCAGCGTCATGCCTCGCCCGAGCGACCTGAACCTGGACGCGGTGGTGGTCACCGACGACCTTGACCTGGACCGAGCACTGACCTGAGCACGAGCCCGACCGAGTTTCCCATGCCCCGATGTTGTTGGGCCCCGATGTAGTTGAGCACGGAGAGGAACCGCAAAGATGAGTGAGGTCATCACCGCTGACCTTGTCGACCTGGACCTGAAGGCCGCCGACCGGCAGTCGGCGTCCCGGCAGCTGGCCGAACGACTGGTCGCGGCGGGCCGGGTGACCGACATCGAAGGGTTCCTGGCCGACATCGCCAAGCGCGAGTCGCAGATGCCAACGGGCCTCGAGGGCGGGATCGGGATCCCGCACTGCCGGTCGGCACACGTGTCCGAGCCGAGCCTGGCCTTCGGCCGCGCGAGCGGCGGCGTCGACTTCGGGGCCCCCGACGGCCCCGCCGACATCATCTTCCTGATCGCCGCGCCGGAGGGGGGCGACGCGTCGCACATGAAGATCCTGGCGTCGCTGGCCCGAAGGCTGATCCGGGCGCAGTTCAAGGAGCGTCTGCGTCCGTGCAGGACCCGGCCGAAGCCGCGGAGTTCATCCGCTCGGAGGTGAGCTAGGCATGAAGTTCGTAGCGGTGACGTCGTGCCCCACGGGCATCGCGCACACCTACATGGCGGCCGAGGCGCTGGAGCAGGCTGCGGCCGACTCCGGTGACGAGATGCACGTCGAGACCCAGGGGTCCGCTGGTTCGGACCCGCTCGACCCCCAGATCATCGCCGACGCGGATGCGGTGATCTTCGCGGCGGACGTCGAGGTCCGCGATCGCGAGCGCTTTGCGGGCAAGCCTCTCGTCCAGTCCGGCGTGAAGCGGGCCATCGGCGGTGCGGCGCAGATGCTCGACGAGGCCCGCGCCGCGGTGGCGGCCGGTCCGCCCGCGGGGGGAGCTGCTCCGGCGGGGGCCGCCGCGGGCGGCGGCGGGCTGGCCACCAAGGTCGACTCCGGCGCCGGATTCGGCACGCGGCTGCGCGGGTGGCTGATGACGGGCGTGTCGTACGTGATCCCATTCGTCGCCGCGGGCGGTCTCCTGATCGCGCTGAGCTTCGCGCTCGGTGGCTACGAGATCACGGACGCGCCGAAGGTCACCGAGCAGTTCGACTGGGGCAGCCTGCAGTCGTGGGCCGCGCTGATGTTCCAGATCGGTGGGATCGCCTTCGGTTTCCTGGTGCCGATCCTGGCCGGCTTCATCGCGTTCGCGATGGGGGACCGGCCCGCGCTGGTGCCCGGCATCGTCGGCGGCTTCATCGCCGTGAAGGTCCAGGCCGGGTTCATCGGCGGCCTGATCGCCGGCCTGCTGGCCGGTGCCGTCGTGCTGGGCATTCGCAAGATCAAGGTGCCTCGCTCGGTCGCCGGCATCATGCCGGTGGTGGTGATCCCGCTGGTCTCCACGCTGATCGTCGGAATTCTGATGTTCGTGGTGCTCGGGCCGCCGCTGCGCCGCCCTGGCCGCGGGGCTGACCGACTGGCTGAACGGGCTGTCGGGTGCCAACAAGATCATCCTGGGCGTCATCCTCGGCCTGATGATGGGGTTCGACATGGGCGGTCCGATCAACAAGACCGCCTACTCGTTCGCCGCGCTCGGCCTGGCGGCCGCGACGCCGGCAGAGCTTCGAGATCATGGCTGCCGTCATGGCGGCAGGCATGACCCCGCCGCTCGGCCTGGCGCTGGCCACGGTGCTCCGCAAGAAGCTGTTCACCCATGTCGAGCGGGAGAACGGCAAGGCGGCCTGGGTGCTGGGGGCATCGTTCATCACCGAGGGGGCGATCCCGTTCGCGGCGGGCGACCCGTTGCGGGTGATCCCGTCCCTGATGGCCGGGTCCGCGGTGACGGGCGGCCTGACGCATGGCGTTCGGGTGCACCTCGCGGGCACCGCACGGCGGCATCTTCGTGGTGCCGCTCATCGGCAACCCGTTCCTCTACCTGATCGCGATCATCATCGGTACGGTCGTCACTGCGTTCCTGGTGGTCACGCTCAAGAGCTTCCACCGCACACCGGAGGAGGCGGCGGACGAGACCCCGGCCACGCAGGCTGCGGCAGCTGCCTGACGTACGCCTGTTCGGTACCCCATCCTCGTCGAAAGGAGTTCCCCGTGCCGGAACGCAAGGTCAAGGTCGGCTCGTCGGTCGGCCTGCACGCCCGCCCCGCCACGATCTTCACCCAGGCCGCCGCCAAGCAGCCCGTGAAGGTCACCATCGCCAAGGCAGGCGGCAACGCGGTCGACGCCCGCAGCGTGCTGTTCGTCCTCGGCCTCGACGTCCGGGGCGGTGACGAGGTGGTGCTCGCCGCAGAGGGCGAGGGCGCCGAGGCCGCGCTCGACGAACTCGAGGCCCTGCTGCAGCGCGACCTCGACAAGGAGTAGCGCACGCACGGAGAACGGGGCGCCGCGGCCGCGGCGCCCCGTTCTGCTGTGCGAAGGACCGGTCGCCTGACCGGGGACGAGGTTCGACGTGCTGATCCGGTGCCGGGTCTCGATCAGGCGCACCGCACCCGACAGCGAGCGCATCGACAGCGAATGCGTCGTCGCCTGGTCCGGTGAGAAGCGCACACCGCGCAGCAGCTCGCCGTCCGTGACTCCCGTCGCCGCGACGAAGACGTTGTTGCTGCTCACCATGTCGTCCAGGGTCAGGACCTTGTCGAGGTCGTAGCCGGCGTCCAGGGCGAGGCGGCGCTCGTCGTCGTTGCGGGGGTAGAGCTTGCCGTAGAAGGCGCCGCCCAGGCACTTGAGGGCGCACGCGGCGAGCACGCCCTCGGGCGTACCGCCGATGCCGACCATGAGGTCGACGTTGGTGTCCGGGGTCGCGGCCATGATCGCCCCGGCGACGTCGCCGTCGAGCAGGAACTTGATCCGGGAGCCCGCCTCGCGGACCCGCCGGACCAGGTCCGCCTCGTGGCGTGGACGGTCGAGGATGCACACCGTGAGCTCCGGGACCGGGACGCCGCGGGCCTTCGCGATGTGGGCGAGCGTGGTCTCGATGGGAGCGTTGAAGTCGATGACGTCGGCGAGGTCGCCGCTGACGGCGATCTTCTCCATGTAGACGCAGGGGCCCGGGTCGAACATCGTGTGCCGCTCGGAGACCGCGACGATCGCCAGCGCGTTGGGCAGGCTCTTGGCGGTCAGCGTGGTGCCGTCGACGGGGTCGACGGCGAAGTCGACCTCCGGCCCGGTGCCGTCGCCGACGTCCTCGCCGTTGTAGAGCATGGGCGCTTCGTCCTTCTCGCCCTCGCCGATGACGACGGTGCCGCGCATGGAGATCGTGTTCAGCACCGGGCGCATGGCGTCGACGGCGGCCTGGTCGACGATCTCCTTGTCGCCGCGTCCGAGGTGTCGGGAGGCGGCGAGCGCGGCGGCCTCGGTGGCGCGCACGAGCTCGAGCGCGAGGTTGCGGTCGATCCCGGCTCGGGCCGGAGCCTCGGTGGTGGATGTGGGGGCAGAACTGTCGGTCGTCATTGGCCGTTCACCTTCCGTGCGGTCCCAGCGGGGCGCAGCTTCTGGACGGTTCCGGCGCGCACGGCAGGCCGGGCACCCGGGTGGATGGTTCCGGGCTGGATTGCCCCGCCCTGCATCGCTCCGTGCGGGATTCCCCCGTTCGCGTGCGGCCGCAGCGGGCCTCGTCCGGCCATCTCGGGCGTGGCGAGCCAGCTCGCGGGAGAGGCTGCGCCCGGCGATCACCAGAGCGGGACGGACCACCGGCAGCTCGGCCGCGGGATCGTCGACCCGCACCTCGATCGCCGCGGCGACCCGGCCGCCCGGGCCGAACACCGGCACCGCCAGAGCGCTGCGGTCGGGCTCCAGCTCCCAGCGGGCCACCGCGAGCCTGCTGAGCCGGGCCATCGCCAGCGCCCGGCGGAACCGGTCGGGTGCGGTGACCGTGAAGGGCGTGAACGCCGTCAGGCCCCGGCTCAGGTAGGAGTCGACCAGGGCCGGTGCGGAGAACGCCAGCAGCGCCTTGCCCATCGCGGTCGCGTGGGCCGGGGCGGTGGCGCCCTGGGCGAAGGTGCTCACCGGCCGGCGCCCGCGGGGCTTCTCGATGTAGCTGACGTCGCGGTCGCCGAGCACCCCGAGGCGTACGTCGGCGTCGAGGGCCTGCGACAGGTCCTGCAGCACCAGGCAGGCCCGCTCCTCGAGGCTGGTCGTCGTGCCGGCCGCGCCGCCGATGAGGCGCAGCGGGAGACCGACGCAGTAGTCACCTTCGTCGGTCCGTTCGAGGATCTTCCACGCGGCCAGCTCGCGCACGAGGCGGTGCGCGGTCGACAGGGGCAGACCGGTGGCCGTGGCGATCTCGGTCAACGTGTGCACGTCGCCGTTGAGGTAGGTCATCAGGATCACCGCAGCCTTGCTGATGACCGTTCGGCCCGCGGCCGAGACGTCGTCCGTCATGTCGTCCTCTCGCTCGCCACCCCGCGTGACCCCCAGGCGGACGGCGGGCGGGGAGTGTCACCTCCCCGCCGCCGCGGCACTACATGTACTGGCCGCCGTTGGCGGAGTAGATCTGACCTGTGATGAACGACGAGTCGGGGTCGGCGAGGAACTCGACGACGCGGGCGATCTCGTCGGGCTCGCCGAGGCGTCCGACCGGGATCTTGGCGATGACCTTGTTCAGCGCCTCCTCGGGGACGGCCCGGACCATCTCGGTGGAGACGTAGCCCGGTGCCACCGAGTTGACGGTGATGCCCTTGCGGGCGGTCTCCTGCGCCAGGCTCATGGTCAGGCCGAACAGGCCGGACTTCGACGCGGCGTAGTTGGCCTGGCCGATGTTGCCGGCCTCGCCGATGACCGAGGAGATGTTGATGATGCGGCCCGATCCGCGGTCCAGCATGTGCTGCAGGATCGCCCGCGAGAGGTAGAAGGCGCCGGACAGGTTGACCTGGATGACGTGGTCCCAGTCCTCCACGGTCATCCTCCGGACGGTCTTGTCCAGGGTGATCCCGGCGTTGTTGACGAGGATGTCGAGGCGGCCGTGCCTGTCGAGGACCTCCTGGATCACCCGCTCGCAGTCTTCGGCTGAGCCGATGTTGCCCTGGTGCACGCTGGCCCCCGGGTGGTCGGCCACGAACTTCTCGGCAGCCTCCGTGCCGCGCGAGTAGCCCGCGGCGACCTCGACGCCGCGGCTCGCCAGCCGTTCGCTGATCGACCGCCCGATGCCGCGGATACCACCGGTGACCAGGGCAACCTGGCCGGTCATGTCTGCCATGCTTCGCAGTCCTCTCTTAGCGTTGGTCTGGCGGGGTGTCAGGGACGGACGTGCAGGAGCAGGGCCTCGCCCTGGCCGCCGCCGCCGCAGAGGCCGGCGGCACCGAGGCCGCCGCCGCGACGGCCCAGCTCCAGGGCCAGGTGCAGCGCGATCCGGGCCCCCGAGGCGCCCACCGGGTGGCCCATCGAGATCGCGCCGCCGTTGACGTTGACGTTCTCGTCGGTGATCTCCAGGTCGCGCATCGACTGCAGCGCGACCGACGCGAAGGCCTCGTTGATCTCGTAGAGGTCGACGTCCTTCGGTGTCCTGCCCTCCCGCTTCAACGCCTTGCGGATCGCGTTGCTCGGCTGGGACAGCAGCGACGGGTCCGGCCCGGCGACGACGCCGTGCGCCCCGATCTCGGCGAGGATCGGCGCGCCCAGTTCCTCGGCCTTGGCCCGGCTCATGACCACCACGGCCGCCGCGCCGTCGGAGATCTGCGACGCCGACCCGGCCGTCACCGTGCCGTCGGCGGAGAACGCCGGGCGCAGCTTGGCCAGGCTCGCCGCGGTGGTGCCGGGGCGGACGCCCTCGTCCTCGGACACAGTGATCGGGTCGCCCCTGCGCTGGGGGACGCTCACGTGCACGATCTCGTCGTCGAACAGCCCGTTCTTGCCGGCCTGGGTGGCCCGCTCGTGGCTCATCGCCGAGTACTCGTCCTGCTCCTCGCGGGTGAGCCGGCGCTGCTTGCCGTAGAAGTCGGTCGAGTCACCCATCCCGCGTAGGTCGAACGCGCAGTACAGCGCGTCGTGCGAAGTCGCGTCGACGATCTTGTTGTCGCCGTAGCGGTAGCCGGCCCGGGCACCGGGCAGCAGGTACGGGCCGTTGGTCATCGACTCCATGCCACCCGCGACGACGACGTCGAACTCGCCGATGCTGATCAGCTGGTCCGCCATCGCGATGGCGTTGAGGCCCGACAGGCACACCTTGTTGACCGTCAGGGCGGGGACGTCCATCGGGATGCCGCCCTTGACCGCGGCCTGGCGGGCGGTGATCTGCCCCGCCCCGGCCTGGATCACGTGCCCCATGATCACGTAGTCGACCTGGTCGCCGGTGATCCCGCGCTCGTCCAGGGCCGCGGAGATCGCGAAGCCACCGAGCTCCATAGCCGTGAACGACTTGAGCGCGCCGGACAGCTTGCCGATGGGCGTCCGCGCACCCCCGACGATCACAGAACCAGGCATGAGCTGCTCCTACTTCTTCTTCTTGGGCATGTAGAGGTCGGTGATGGTGCCCTCGAAGGCTTCGGCGGCCATGGCCACGGTCTCCGACAGGGTCGGGTGGGGGTGGATGGTCAGCCCGATGTCGGCAGCGTCCGCGCCGGTCTCGATGGCCAGCGCGGCCTCGGCGATGAGGTCACCCGCGCTGGGTCCGACGATGCCGGCGCCGATGATGCGGTCGGTGGTCTCGTCGAACAGGACCTTGGTGAGGCCCTCGTCCCGCCCGAGTGACAGTGAGCGGCCGGACGCAGCCCAGGGGAACACGCCTTTGCCGTATTTGACCCCGGCGGCTTTGGCTTCGTTCTCGGTGACCCCGACCCAGGCGACCTCGGGGTCGGTGTAGGCCACCGACGGGATGACGGTGGCGTCGAAGTAGGAGTTGTGCCCGGCGCAGTTCTCGGCGGCGACCTTGCCTTCGTGGGTGGCCTTGTGGGCGAGCATGGGCTGGCCGACGACGTCGCCGATAGCGAAGATGTGCGCCACGTTGGTGCGTTGTTGTTTGTCGACCGGGACGAACCCGCGCTCGTCGACGAACACCCCCGCCGCGTCGGCGCCGATCACCTTCCCGTTGGGGCGGCGCGGAGTGGGAGTACGCAGCCCGCGGCGGGCTCGACGGCGCCGCCTTCGCGTGGGGCGACGAGCACTTCCCGGGCGGGAAGCCGGCGGCGAACACCTGGCAGGGCGAGTTCCCGTGGCAGAACCTGAAGGCCGACGGGTTCGAGGGCACGTCGCCCGTCGGGAGCTTCCCTCCGAACGGCTACGGCCTCTACGACATGACGGGAAACGTCTGGGAGTGGACGTCCGACTGGTTCTCCGGGGAAAGCGCGTCGGCACCGTGCTGCGCGCCCGCCCCGCTGCCCGGGGAGACGTTCCCTCGCAAGGTGATCAAGGGCGGCTCGCACCTCTGCGCGCCGAACTACTGCCTGCGCTATCGACCGGCAGCCCGGCAGGGTGAGACAATCGATACGGCGACGGGCCACATCGGCTTCCGCTGCATCATTCGACCGAAAGGAGACACATGAACACCACCGATCGTGGTGGGCCCCTGCTGATCGCGCTCGGCGTCCTCATCGGCGGCTTCATCGCCGGAGGAATCCTCGTCGCGATGGATTTCGTGCTGATCGGGATCCTCGTCGCGGGGGGCGCGATTCCCGCCGCCTTGGTGGCCTGGATCACGGCGGGTGACCGCTACTGATCGAAGCCTTCCTCTGGGGGGCGTTCGCAAGCTCATCCCTGCTGGTCGGCGCAGTTTCTCGCTCTCAGGCTCCACCTCGGCGACCGCGTCATCGGCCTCGTCATGGCCTTCGGCGCCGGCGTCCTCATCAGCGCGGTCGCGTTCGAGCTGTTCCTCGAGGCCGCCGAGGTGGTCGAGAACCGCCACTGGGTGGCGACAGGTCTCTTCGCGGGCTCGCTGACCTTCTTCTTCGGCGACGCCTGGATCGACCGGATGGGTGGGGAGGGCCGCAAGAGCATGGGCGGCCGCCAGGCCGGCGGCGTTGCGCTCGCGATCGTCCTCGGGATCGTCCTGGACGGCGTCCCCGAGTCGTTCGTGGTCGGAATGGACCTGCTGTCGGGGGAGGGCGTCAGCGCCGCCTTCGTCGCCGCCGTCTTCCTGTCCAACCTGCCGGAGGCGGCCGCGGCGACGTCGGGCCTCACGAAGGCCGGCTGGGAGAGCGTGCGGATCTACGGCCTGTGGGTGGTCGTGACGCTGGTCGCGGGCGTCGCGGCCGCGCTCGGCTACCGCCTGCTCGGGGATGCGTCGGGCGACACCGTCGCCTTCGTGCTCGCGTTCGCCGCCGGTGCGATCCTGACCATGCTGGCCGACACGATGATGCCGGAGGCCTTCGAGAAGGGCGGCCGGGCGGCCGGGCTCCTGACGACGGTCGGTTTCGCGACCGCCGTGCTCATCACGTCGCTGGAGTAGCTAGGCGGAGCGGGGCCGGAGGCGCTTCGGGAGGTTCCGGACCTCGAAGGCGATCAGGCACTGCCAGATACCGGTGACGATCGCCCAGACGCCGGTGAGCGTGATGATGACGGCGAGCGTCATCCCCGGCCGGCGCATCGCCCAGATCCCGATCGGGATCTCGATCAGCCCGAGGACGAGCACGAGCCACCAGTGCGGGGCATGCCGGTTCGCGAAGGCACCGACGACGTGGAGGACGCCGCTCAAGGTGACGAAGATGCCGACGAAGACCGCCAGGGTGTAGAGACCGCGGTCGGGCCAGACGAGCAGTGCGATTCCGGCGCCGGCGGCAAGGAGGCCGGCGATGACGTTGGTCGTGCGGTCGCCGCCGTCGAGCGGTTTGGTGATCAGGAACGCGGCACCCTCGATGATGAAGAGCGTCCCGACGAACGCAGCCAGGCTGTCGACGCCCCAGTCGACGCTGAGGATGATCGCGCCGAACACGAGGGCGATTAGACCGCCGAGCAGGTAGACCCACCAGGTCGCGGCCACGCTCTCGGCCTCCTCGAGGCCGAAATCAGTGCTCGGGTTGATCGGGCTGAGCAGCACGGGTGCGAGTCTACGATGCAAACGCGCAAGGGTCGAGCCCAATCAGCGCGAACTCGGATTCCATGCGTCTCGGAGTCGACAAGCGGGTCGAGCGCTGGTACGAGCGGCTCTCGCTCCGGACCGCCGTCACCACGATCCTGGCATTCGCCATCACGCTCGTGCTGATCGCCGGTGCGCTGGAGCGGATCGTCGAGCCCGAGACCTTCGACAGCATCGGGCTCGCGTACTGGTGGGCGGTCACGACCGTGACGACGGTGGGCTACGGAGACGTGGTCCCGCAGAGCCCCGCCGGCCGGGTCGTCGGGGCGATGCTGATGCTGACCGGGCTCGCCCTCATCCCGACGCTTACGAGCGTGATCGTCTCCACGTTGATCTCCAAGCGGCAGGGCGCGGCGCAGGCGCGGATCGAACAGCTCGAGGCCGAGCAGGCGGCTGTCCTCGCCCGCATCGAGGAGCGACTGGCCCGCATCGAGGAGAGATGAGCCGCGCGCGGCTCCTCCTCTTCGGTTCGCGCGAGACGATCGCGGGGACCGTCTACGGAACGGTCGTCGTCATGGGCGCGCTGGCCGCCGGCGCCGAGGGCTCGCAGGGCGATATTCGTCCCTGGGAGCTCGCTGCGATCGTCACCGTCACGGTCCTCGTCCTCTGGATCGCCCATGTCTACTCTCACGCGCTGGCCGAGACGATCCGGCTCGATCGGCGCCTCGACCCGGCCGAGCTGGCGAGCGTCGCGCGGCGGGAGTTCGCCATGCCGCTCGCGGCCGTCCTGCCGGTGGCTGCGCTCGTGCTGGGAGCTCTCGGCGTCCTTCGCGAGACGACCGCCGTCTGGCTCGCTCTGGGCTTCGGCGTCGCGACGCTGGTCGTGGACGGCTTTCGCTACGCCTCCGCGGACCGCCTCGGGCCCCTCGCGACCGCCGTCACCGTGTCGATCAATCTCTTGCTCGGTCTGTCGATCGTCGGACTGAAGGCGTTGCTCGGCCACTAGTCCGGGACGTGTGCGATGGCGCACACTGAGGCATCGTGGAGCCCGTGGAGGAGAAGCAGGCGTCCGAGGCGGAGCGGAAGCGGCTCGGGCGGACTCGGCTGTGGGCCGCCGCGATGCAGGCCCGGGCAGAGCGGCTGGAGCAGCGGGCCCAGGCTGAACGACGGCGCCACGAGTCGGTCGACGTCGTGTTCGAGGCCGTGGATCGCGACGGCGAGGTCGGCGGCGGGATCATCGCGGGCGCGCTCGCCTACCGCTTCTTCATCTGGCTGCTGCCGCTCGCGCTCGTCGCGGTCGCCGGGCTCGGATTCGCGGCCGAGTCCGCGCACGAGTCACCGGAGGAGACGGCGGACTCGGTCGGCCTCTCCGGCCTGGTCTCCGGCTCGATCGCCGGCGCTGCCGAGAGCCCGAACCGCTGGTACGCGCTCCTCGTCGGGATCCCCATCCTCCTCTGGTCGACGCGAAGCCTCCTCCGCGCGCTGATCGGGGCGCACCGGCTCGTGTGGACCGACCTCCGCGCCGCAGCGCCGAGACCGACGGTCGCCGCCACCGTCACGCTTCTCGCCTTGCTCCTGTGCTTCTTTCTGGTCTCGGTGGTCGCGAGCGCGGTGAGGGCGTGGTCCGGGGGAGCCGGGGTGGTCACGACCCTCCTCGTGGCCCTGCCGTACGCCGGAATCTGGCTGCTCGTCTCGCTTCGCCTGCCGCATCGGGGAGTCCACTGGAGGGCGCTCGTTCCCGGCGCGCTCCTGTTCGGCGTGGGTCTCGAGGTGCTCAACGTGGTGGCGGCCTACGTCATCGCGCCGTGGGCGATCAACAAGCAGGGGACGTACGGTGCCCTCGGCGCCGCCGCGGCCTTGCTCCTGGCCCTGTTCTTCCTGTGCAGGCTGATCGTCGGTGCGGCCGTCCTCAACGCAACGCTGTGGGAGCGCCGAGGCCGCGCGCCCGCTGAACCGCCGATGCCGAGCGTAGGGTGACCCGCGTGCTCGAGCGCCTGACGGCCTTGGGCGCCGTTGGCGCATTGGCCCTGGTGATCGCGCCGAGCGCCTTGGCGGACCTCCCCGACGAGACGGCCCTCGCCGAGAAGCATGCCCCGGTCGTGCGGCTCGTCGAGCAGGCCGAGGAGTGCGGGCCGGGTGAGCCGTACGAGCCGATGGACGTCAACGCGCTCTTCGGCGAGTCGACCGTCGCGCTGCGCGGGCCCTGGAATCGCACCGACCTCGTGGAGATCGGCCCCGACGCAGGCGACCTCGGGCGTGGCCTCTACGAGTACCACCTCGACTTCCCCGGAGATGCGCTGAACCCGGGCTGCGGCTACGAGCGCTGGGCTCGCCGGGTCACGGCCGGGGAGGAGCCGGCGGTCTATGCGCACGTGGTCGGCGATCCCAGCCACCCAGGCCAGCTCGCGCTCCAGTACTGGCTGTTCTACGCGTTCAACGACTGGAACAACCTGCACGAGGGCGACTGGGAGATGATCCAGCTCGTCTTCCCGGCGGACGACGCGCGCGAGGCGCTCTCCACGGAGCCGGAGAAGATCGGCTACAGCCAGCACGAGGGCGCCGAGGAAGCCGCCTGGGACGACGACAAGCTCGAGCGCGTGGACGGGAGCCGGCCCGTGGTGTACCCGGCTGCCGGCTCGCACGCCAACTTCTTCGAGGAAGCGCTCTTCCTCGGGAACTCGGCCGAGCAGGGCGTGGGCTGCGACGACACGACCGGTCCTCACCGAGAGCTCAACCCGGCGGTGCGAACGATCCCGAGTGATTCCTCTGCCGCGCGCCAGGCGTTTCCGTGGATCGCGTTCGAGGGCCGCTGGGGCGAGCTCCAGGAGGCGTTCTTCAACGGGCCGACAGGGCCGAACCTCAAGCGCCAGTGGACGGAGCCGATTCGCTGGTCGGAGGGCTGGCGCGACCGCAGCTACGCGGTGCCGGCGGGAGGAGCACTCGGCACCGGCGCGACCGATTTCTTCTGCGACGCCGTCGCCGGCGGCTCGGAGGCTCTGCGCCGGCTCCTCGACGAGCCGCTGCCCTTCCTGCTGGGGCTCGCCGCGCTGCTCGTGCTGGTGCTCTACGCGATCTCGCGTGCGACGTGGCACCCCACCGCACCGTTCCGGCTCGCGCACCGGCGCGCGTGGGGCCAGATCCTCTCCGCCGCCGGGCGGATGTACGTCGGGCGACTGCCGCTCTTCGTCGGCATCGGTCTCTTGCTGATACCGGTGACCGTGCTCATCGCGGTCCTCCAGGCGCTCATCGTTCGTGCCTCGAGCATCGCCGGTATCGAGACCGACGGCGAGAGCGGCGGCTTCCTCGTCTTCCTGGTGGTCGCCCTCGGGACGACGCTCACGCTCTTCGGGCTCGGGCTCGTCCAGGCGGCCACCGCCCGTGCCCTCTTCGAGCTCGACGCAGGACGGACGATCGGGCCGATTCGCGCGTACCGGCTCGCGCTCGACAGCGTTCGACCGCTGCTGGGCGCGTTGGCGGTCGCCGTCGTGGTCGTCTCGCTCCTGGCGGGCTCGCTGTTCCTCATCCCGGTCGCCGTCTGGCTGACCGTGCGGTGGGCGCTGCTCGTCCCGGCCGTCGAGCTCGAGGATCTGACGGCGGTGGGTGCGCTGCGCCGGAGCGGTCGGCTCGTCCGCCACGGGTGGCTGAAGGTCGGCACCCTGATCGTCGCCGGGGCCGCCCTGGCCGTCGTCGCCGGCCCGCTCATCGGGGCGCTCCTGATCATCCTGACGGAGGCACCGTTCGGCGTGCTCAACCTCGTGGCCGGCGTGGTGTACGCGCTGGCGATGCCGTTCGTGGCGCTCACGACGGCCTACGTCTACTTCGACATGCGGGTGCGAGAGACGCTCTCGCCCGGCGGCGAGCACTCGGACGAGCTCCCTGCGGAGATCGAGCTCGCCTAGAGCTCGAGCGTCTCGCCCGGCAGCAGCACTCGAACCTCCACGCCGGGCGCCGTCTCCGCCGCGGCCCGCGCGAAGGCCTCGGCGGGAGCGGACAGGAATCGCGCTCCGGCGCCGCGGTGCAACGGCCTGTAGGTGCCCCAGTGGATCGGCACCGCGATCCGCGGGGCCAGTCGGCGCGCTGCTTCGGCCGCGCGCTCCGGATCGAGATGCTTGCCGCGCCCGAGCTTGGCGCCCCAGCCCCAGATCGGGATCAGGGCCAGATCGAGGTCGGGGACGAGCCCGTCCATCGCGTCGAAGAGATCGGTGTCGCCGGCGAAGAAGATCCGCGCCGTGCCGAGAATCGCGTAGCCGAGCGCCGGGCCCGCGCCGAACGGCGGCCGGCCTCCGTCGTGCTCGGCCTGCGTGGCGCGAACGGTGACCGCGCCGACCGACACCTCGTCGCCCTCGTCGACTCCGATGGTGGGAAGATCGGCGACGCGCTGCTCGAGCGCCGAGGGCAGGACGACCCGCGACGGCCGCAGCAGGCGCAGCGAAGGGAGGTCGAGATGGTCGTAGTGGCCATGCGAGATCAGGACAGCGTCCACCGCCGGCGGCGCGTCCCCCAGCGGCGTGGCTCGACGGAGGTGCGCCACCCTGGCGCGCAGCAGCGGATCCGTGAGGATCCGGACGCCGTCGAGCTCGATCAGAACTGTCGAGTGCCCGATGTATCGAATGACCAATAGCCCAGATGGGACGATGACAGAGCGTCCCGGCCCGGGATAGCACTACGCCATGGGCCGAATGCTGCTCGTCCGGATCCTCGTGCTGGTGGGCGCGCTGCTCGCGATCCTCAGTCTGCTCGCGGGCTACGTCCGGTTCCAGGCGCTCGACACCGACACCGTCGAGGACACAGCCGGGGACCTGATCGCCGACCCGGAGATCCGCGACCAGCTCGCCGCGACGCTCGTGGAGCAGCTCTTCGCGAACGTCGACGTGGAGGCGGCGCTCGAGGAGCGGCTACCACCCGAGCAGCAGGGGCTCGCGGGACCGATTGCCGGCGCCGTTCGGGTCGGCGCCGATCGCGGCGCCCAGCGGCTGCTCGAGCGGCCGCGCCCACAGGAACTCTGGGTCCGGGGGATCACGGAGACTCACCGGAACTTGATCCGGGTTCTCGAGGACGACACGGGCCCGATCGGCACGGAAGAGGGTCAGGTCGTTCTCGACCTCGAGCCGCTGATCATCGAGCTCGGGGAGCAGGTTGCGGTCCTCGGCCGGATCAACGAGCGATTCCTCGCCGATCCCGATGCCGGGCGGATCACGATCATCGAGGCCGACAACCTGGAGACGGCGCAGGACCTGACGCAGATCCTCAAGGTGCTCGGGACCTGGCTCTGGCTCGTGCCGGTGGCGCTCTGGGCGCTCGCGCTCTGGCTCGCCCGTGGCCGGCGCCGGAACATCCTGAGGATGATCGGGATCTCCGCGATCGTCGCCGGGCTGCTCGTGCTCGTCATCCGGCGAATCGCGGGCTCGTATGTCGTCGACGCGCTCGCTACGACCGAGTCGGTCGAGCAGGCGGCCGGGGATGCCTGGGACATCCTCACGTCGCTGCTCCGCGACGGCGGCCTCACCCTGCTCGGGATCGGCGTGATCCTCCTCGTGGCGGTCTGGATCGCCGGCCCTTCGACGTACGCGACCGACGCACGCAGGTGGTTGGCGCCGCACATCGCTCGGGCCGAGATCGCGTTCGGCGGAGCGGCGCTCCTCCTCGGGCTCCTCGTCTGGTGGGGCCCGACAGCACAGACACACCGCTGGCAGCTCATCGTGGCGGCTGCCGTCTTTCTCGCCCTCGGCGTAGAGGTTTTGCGCCGTCAGACGGCGAATGAGACGGCGAACCCCCCCACGAAAGGAGCACCAGATGTCCACCCTCGACCGGACTGACGCGCCTGTCAGCGGCTGGGTCTACGGCTTCGCCGCCTTCGCCGGTGCCGTCATGCTGATCGTCGGGATCTTCCAGGGCCTCGCCGGCCTCGCAGCGATCTTCGAGAACGAGTTCTTCGCAGTCGGCCCGAACTACCTCTACGAGATCGACGTGACGGCCTGGGGCTGGATCCACCTGATCCTCGGTGCGATCATCGCCTTCGCCGGCATCTCGATCTACACGGGCGCCGCGTGGGCCAGGAGCGTCGGAGTGCTGCTCGCGGTCCTCAGCGCGGTCGCGAACTTCTTCTTCATCCCGTACTACCCCGTCTGGGCAGTGCTGATCATCGCCCTGAACATCGCCGTCATCTGGGCGCTGGTCCAGTTCAGCCCGGAGCAGGCGAGAGGGTAGGGCTAGTCGCGGTTTCCGAAGAAGATCAGCGCGTAGTAGAGAAGCAACGACAGCGCTGCTAGTGCGCCGGCGACGTAGGTGAGCGCAGCGGCATTGAGCACCTTGTTGACGCCCTCCTGCTCGCCGGCGCCGACGATCCCGAGCTCACGAAGCTGGGTGGAGGCGCGGCGGGAAGCGTTGAACTCCACCGGCAGCGTCACGATGTGGAACAGGACCGCGACCGCGTAGAGGAGCAGCGCGATCGCGACGAGACCCAGGACCTGGAGCACCGCGCCGGCGAGCAGCAGCCAGATCCACGCCGTCGACGCGAACGCCACGGCCGGGTACATCGCCGAGCGAATCTTCAGCGGCACGTAGCCGCGCGAGTCCTGGAGCGCATGGCCCGTCTCGTGGGCGGCCACGGCGGCGGCGGCGATGCTCGGCGGCTGGTACACGGGCTCCGACAGGAACAGCGCCTTCTTGCGCGGGTCGTAGTGGTCGGACAGCGGCCCGCCGGGCGAGATCTCGACCGGGACCTCGTGCAGCCCGTTGCGGTCGAGGATCTGGCGCGCGACCTGTGCGCCCGGGAGCCCGCTCCCGATCTGGATCCCCGAGTACCGGGCGAACGTCCGCTTCAGCCACCACTGCACGACGAGGCCGATGACGAGCGGCGGAATCAGGAAGGCGAGGTAGAGCAGGAAGCCGTCCACGGCCGCAAGCGTACCGTGAAGGCCCTTTCCGAGTGACTGTCACCGAGACACGTCCGAGTGACTGTCACCGAGACCTGTCCGGGTGCCTGTCACCGAGACCGTCCGGGTGCCTGTCACCGAGACCTGTCCGGGTGCCTGTCACCGGGACACGTCCGGGTGCCTGTCACCGAGACCTGTCCGAGTGACTGTCACCGGGACACGTCCGAAGAGGACGATACGGTCGCCCGGTGCGCCTGATCGTCGCCCGCTGCGAGGTCTCCTACACCGGCCGGCTCTCGGCCTTCCTGCCCGAGTCCACGCGGCTCCTGATGGTCAAGGCCGACGGCGCGGTGCTCGTCCACGCCGACGCGGGCGGGTACAAGCCGCTGAACTGGATGACCCCGTCGACGGTGATCGAGGAGGAGGGCGACCCGCTCGAGCGCATGGTCGTCCGGAAGCGGGCGGGCAAGAGCGAAGACCGGCTGGAGATCAGAATCGCCGAGCTGATCAGCGACGTCTCGCACGAGATGGGGGAGGCGGCCGCGCTCGAGAAGGACGGCGTCGAGCGCGACCTCCAGGAGGCGCTCGCGGCGAATCCGGGACTGCTCGGCGAGGAGCTCCGCCTCGAGCGGCGCGAGTGGGGGACGGACGTCGGGCCGGTCGACCTGATGTGCCGCGACGCCGAGGGCGGCTGGGTGGCCGTCGAGATCAAGCGGATCGGGACGATCGAGGCCGTCGAGCAGCTCTCCCGCTACCTCGAGTGCATCCGCGTCGACCCGGCCAAGGCCGCGTGCCGCGGGATCCTGGCCGCGCAGAGCATCAAGCCGCAGGCCGCGGCGCTCGCGACGGCCCGCGGGATCGCGTGCGTCGAGGTCGACCTGGACGTGCTTCGCGGGCTTCGCGAGCCCGAGCTGACGCTCTTTTCGTAGCCGGGTCGCTCGTACGCCCCCGGGCGCCGGGTCCTAAGATTCACAGACATGGCCAGCGGATCGCGGAGGCCCGTCCTCATGGAGCTGGCCGTCGCCAACTCCCTTGCGAGCAAGATCTTCGAGCGCAAGCTCATGCGTGCGGGCTATCCGTTCACGCACGTCGGGATGCTGACGCTCATCGACATCCACGGGCCGATTACGCCACGGGATCTCGAGGCAGAGACGGGGCTCGCGAAGGCGACGCTGCGCGGCCGGGTCGAGAGCCTCCTCAGGAGGGATCTGGTCAGACGCTTGCCGAACGAAGCGGACAAGCGCTCGCACTTCGTCGAGGTGACGCCGGAAGGCCGGCAGTTCCTGAAGGAGATGGAGCCGATCCTTCGCGCCACGGAGCAGGCGATCGAAGAGGAGCTCGGGATGTCGCTCGAGGAGTACCACGATCCGCTCGAGCGCCTGCGCAAGGCGAACCGCGCGATATTAAGCCGGGATTAACTAGGGCGGATCCGCCCTAGTTTAGGACGGATCCGCCCTTTATTCTTGGCGTGTGTTCGTGATCATCTCCGCCTAGCCGACCGACGCGGAACATCAGCTGCGCGCGGCGCCGCAGCTGGTGCAGAACTTCTCGTCGCCCTCGAACTCGGCCCCGCAGCTCGCGCAGAAGCGGTCCTGAGACGCCTGCGGCTCGGTCGCCCCCGGCGCAGCGGCCGGCGGCGGCGATACGGGTGCGGCCGCGGCGGCGGCTGGGGCGGCGGCGGAGTCGCCGTGGGCGCCGGAGCAGGAGGGGCCGAAGCCGGCTGGGTGGGCTGGGTGTGCGGTTGCGTGGCCGGTGGAGCCTGGGTCACCGGGGCTGGGGCCGGGGCCGCTGCCGGCGTCGTGGCCATGGCCGCTGCCGGCGTCGTGGCCGTGACCGCCGGCGGCGACGGAGCCGGAGCCGAAGCCGGAACTGCGGCGGGCTGGGCCGGGCCCTTGCGCCGCTTCCAGCGCCGGTATCCGTAGACGAGGCCCACGGCGGCGGGCAGCGCAAGCACGACCGCGCCGACGATGCCGAGGATCGCAAAGCCGATCCCACCGCCGACGATTGCGGCGACGACCCCGATCGCGAGCGTCGTCCAGAGCGGCATCGGATCCTTGCCCGGAAGGACGAGCCGCGCCAGAGCGCCGATGACCGCGCCGGCCGCGGCGAGGATGACGAGGAGGATCAGCAGCTCCATGAGGCAAGGCTAGAACGGATCGACCATCGCGTTCAACTGGTCATACGGGCGGTTGAACGAAAAACCGGCAGGTGTTAACGATCTCGTTCGGTGCTCTGCCTCACCTGCGGCAAGAAGAACCCCGAGGGGGCCGTCTACTGCGGACAGTGCGGGACCGCTCTCGGGCCGGTGCCGCCCGCAGCGCCGCAGGTCGCGCCGGCCGCCGCCCCGCAGGTCGCGCCGCCGGCGACGCAAATCGCGGTCACTCCGCGCCGCCAGACCTACACGCTCAAGCGGATCCTGATCGTCGGCGGGATCCTGGTCGCCATCTTCCTGTTCCTGCTGCTCCTCTTCGGCGCGAGCAGCCTCGCCCTTCTGCTGGCGGTCATTCCGGCGGTCTTCTACGTCTCGCTGGCCGTCTGGGTCGACCGTTACGAGCCGGAGCCGTGGTGGCTCGCCGGCGGAGCGTTCCTCTGGGGCGCCTCCGTCGCGGTGCTCATCGCCTACATCCTCAACTCGCTCGGTGCGCAGATCGTCTCGGGTGCGTTCGGCGACGATCTCGGCGACGTCTACGGATCTTCGATCTCGGCGCCCTTCGTCGAGGAGGCCGCGAAGGGACTCGTGCTCCTGTACGTCTTCCGCCGCCGCCGGGAGGAACTGAACGGACTGCTCGACGGCGTCGTCTACGCCTCGCTGGTCGGGCTGGGCTTCGCGATGACGGAGAACGTCCTCTACTACGTGAACAACTCCGACAACATCGGGTCCATCTTCGTGATGCGGGGGCTTCTGACGCCGTTCCTGCACCCGCTGTTCACGGCCGCGACCGGTGTCGGACTCGTCCTCGCGCTCCGGGCACGAACGCGGAAGACGAGGATGCTCGCTCCGCTGCTCGGCTTCGGAGCCGCCGTCGCGCTGCACAGCATCTGGAACACCTCCGCCGGCGCCGGCCTCGGATTGATGGCCCTCGTCGGCTTCGGTCTCTTCGTCCCCGTGATCGTCATGTTCGTCATCCTGCTGCGCCGCTCGCTCCGCTTCGAGGCCGCCGTGATCCGCGAGTACCTCCCGGCCGGGACCGTCCCCGCGGAGGACATCGAGCGCCTCACCTCGGTCAAGACGCGGTTCAAGGATGCGGTTCGGTCCCTGAGAAAGGGCGGCCTGAGCGGATACGCCGCGCGCGAGGACTACATCGCGGCTCTCAGCGATCTGGCCTTCAGCCGCGCCTATGCGGCCCGCGCACAGCCGGCGGCGGCAACGGCGCCGGAGCCGGCGAGCGTCCAGGAGAGTGCAAAGGAGCTGCTCGCCGACCTCCGGCGCGAGTGGCGCGCTCCGACGACGCGCTAGACGAGCGCGGCGCGCCGGTCGGCGGCCCACGCGGCGACCGCCGCCCGCGAGCGCGCGATCATCTCCTCGTGCCGCTCGGGCTCGACCTCGAGCTGGACGGCGTGGACGACGAGGTCGTCGAACTCGGCGCTCTCGACGTACTCGACCGTCGTCTCCTCGAGGTTCGGCAGCGCTTCGGCGCGAAACTCCTCGAACGCCTCCGCCTGGAAGTAGGCGTCCGAGAGCTCGCGGTAGCGCCGCAGCTTGTCCTCGTACGGCAGGTCGCTGTCCCCGACCGCGAAGTAGTCGCGGGTGTTCTGGTTCACGCGCATCGAGCGGGCGGTCGCCGCGCAGAACAGCGACCAGGCCACGAGCGCCTGGATCGCCCACGGGAAGTAGTAGTGGAGGCTGACGAGCGCCATGTCGGGCGAGGCGTTCGCGTAGTCGATCGGCTGCGCCTCCCCGTCCTTGACGATCACCTCGCACGAATTGAACTCCCAGCGGAAGAACGCGTTCACGAGGCGGCCGATCGTCTCCACCTCCCACTCGAGCTCCGGCTCGAGGAACCCGTCGCCGACGCTGTAGCGGTAGTGGCCGTGGGCTGACGGGTCGTACTGCATGACCTTCGTCTGGGGGCCGACTGAGAGGCTGCGCGTGAAGACGTCGAAGTCCTCCACGGCGGCCTGGACGTGCATGAGCCGCTCGCCCGAGGCGTCGTAGGCGCGGTGCAGCTCCTCGCTCGACTCGATCCGGGTCACGTCCACCCACATCCCGCCGTCGAACGGCTTCATGTAGAGCGGGTAGCCGACGTAGCCGCCGATTTCGTCGAGGTCGAACGGCGGGCTGTACCGCTCCGCCATGGGGATGTAGCGCGGGTTGTCAGGCGGGAGCTTGTGCGGGATCAACCAGGTGTCGGGCACCTTGATCCCGAGTCGCATCATCGCGCAGTACGCGGAGTGCTTCTCCATCGCCTGGAACGTGAACGGGTTGTTCAGGAGGTAGACGTCGTCCATGAGCGCGATCTTCTTCAGCCACTCGCGCGGGACGTCGTACCACCACGCGAGCCGGTCGATGACGAGCGCGTAGCGCGGCTTGTAGCGGAGGTCGAACGGTTCGTGGGTGATCCGCTCCGTCGGGAACTCGTGCGTCTCGCCCTTCCACCGCACGGGCCCGAGGCGCCGGAGGAGCGTCTCGAACGCGGTCGGCCAGTCCTCCTCCGTCGCCAGCAGCAACCCGATCAGGTGCTGGGACGCCACGTTGTAAACGAGTCTACGCCGGTTTCAGCGAGGTGAGGATCTCCTCCGCGTGCGACCAGAGGATCAGGTGGCCGGCGCCGGGGATCAGGTGGAGTCGGCTGTCCGGAATCGTCCCGTCGAAGAACTCGGCGATCCTGGGGGAGACCGCCTCGTCCGCGTCTCCGTGCCAGATGCACGTCGGCACCTCGATCTGCTCCGGGCCGAAGCCCCACGGGGCGACGTAGAGCAGGAAGAGGTCCCGTGCATAGCCCTCCGGGCCTCGCTCGATCGTCTCACGGGTGGCGGCCTGGAACCGGGCGCGGACGTCGGGGTCGGCCATGACGGCCCGGTCGGCTTCCGGGCCGCCGCCTTTCCCGCCGTTGCGCGAGTCGACGGCCATGCGCTCGAGCTCGGCGCGGCAGTCATCGAGCAGGCGACGCGCGACGGCGTCCGGGTCGCGCTCGGCCAGCTCGATCAGCGGCCGGCGGTGAGGCGGCGCCGAGAACAGCAGCTCCCGCCGATCCCAGACCGGCGCCGGCGAGCTGACGAGCCCGAGAGTGGTCACCCGGTCGCCGAGTGCGTAGGCGCAGGCCGCGGCGTGCGGCCCGCCGCCCGACATGCCGAAGACCGCGAAGCGGTCGATCCCGAGCCCGTCGGCGAGCTCGGCGACGTCGCGTGACCAGTCGAGCAGCGTCCGCTCCGGGTCGTGATCGGAGAGCCCGTAGCCGGGCCGGTCGACGAGGATCAGGCGGACGCCGGCTGCGCGGGGTGCATCCTCACCGACGTGAGCGAGCCGGGAGAGGCTCGTTCCGTGGAAGCCGAACACGGGCGCGCCGTCGCCCCACTCGGCGTAGCCGAGCGCGCGTCCGTCCGAGAGCTGGAAGGCGCCGCCCATGGCCGGCGGACGTTAGCTACCGCCGGAGACAGATTGCCGGCAAGTCGAAGCCGTAGACCGGATGGTGGTGGTAGCAGCCCGTCCGGGCGGAGACGTAGTGCCGGTCGTTTGGGCGCCGAGACGGCGATCGGGGCGGCGTGCCGCATCAGGTCGGCGTCGAGCCGGCGCGAACGCGCGGTAGCGCGCGTCACCCGACAGTCGCCGCGCTGTCTGGATCCGCGCGGTTGAAGCCCGGATGGTTGAAGTACGAGACGTTGTGTTGTTCGTGGCCCGGATCGTCGTTCCGTCGACGACGGAAGAGGAATCCGTACGGGTCGATGTGCGGCGGCCGCCAGCTCTCGAGGGCGACGTCGAACGGCTCACCTCGCGTCCGCGACCAGGTCAGGGCACGCACGCCGGAGGACAGAGCCTGATGTCGAGCTTGAGCCCGATCCGCCTCAGGTTCGCGTGGACGACCTCGCACATCGACGGGACGGGCGCGCGGGCTCGGCAGTGGAACATGCCGTTCCGCGCTCCGTAGGTTCCGCTCGTGCCAGGCTCCTTGCCGCGCGAGCTCCGGCCGGCGGGGGTAGATCCGGGACGTCCGCAAATCCACGAATCGTCGGCGGCAGCAGCTGGTCGTGGACGTGCGCGCCGTACGCCGGCGCGCTCGCGGATGATGCCGGCGGTCGATGGCGAGGTTGATTGCCTGCTTGAGCGGCACGTTCCCGAGCGCGCGGGCCTCCGAACAGCGGCCGGTCGTGGTTCATCGCCAGGTAGAGGATCGTAGGCGAGTGGGCTGACGAAGTAGCGGCCGGGCGATTGTGTCGCGGCGCCGTGCCGCCGGCCGAGCTCGGAGTGGGCGACCGGCGGGATGTCGCCCCGCGTCGATCGCGCCGCGGTCGATCTTGAGCTTGATCGTCTCCAGCGGAGTACCCGATCGTCGACGTCGATCCGCGCGACGCGGCGCGGACGCGGTCCCCGGTAGTACGGGTTGCGCCGAGCACGATTCGTCGGTTCTTCGTCCACTCGCGGACGAAGTACGGGCCGGCACTGACGACGGGCGCCTGGATCCCCTCGGTGCGATCGGCGTGTTGGCGGCACCGCCATGAAGAACGGCATCGCGAGCCGGGCGAGCAGGTCGCCGGCCCGCCGCGTGGCCTGATCGAAGCGTAACGGTCAGCACGTGCACCCCTGGCCGGTGCGCCTGCGCGTCGACGAGGTCCTCGACGAGCGAGCGACGGCCGGAGGACTGCTGCGTCGGGCGCGTCCATCCGCCTGCGGACCCGGTTAGCGCAGGACGAAGCTCGCGGCAGTCACCGGCCGGCCGTCGCTGAAGCGGTACGTGCGGCTTGCAGCCGGAACGTGTACGTGCGCGCCGTCGCGCGAGATCGTCGGGAATCCCGCGTGCGACCTCGGGGACGAGCCGCAGCCCCGCGGGGCGCGGGTGCGTCCGGATAGCTGACGAGCATCGCGCCGGTCGCGTACTCCAGCGTCCAGGACGGGACGGTAGTACGCGAGGGCAGGATCGACGTGGTCGATGTCGATCGAGAGGCTCCAGCCGAAAGGTGTTCGCCGGCGGCGCTTGGTTCACCGAGGCGAGCGCCGAGGCGGCAAGGAGGCCGCACCCGGCGGCGAGAGCGAGGAGGGAAGACGACTCTTACGCATGCCGCTAGACATTCAGACGCGACAACACGGGTCGAGTTGGCAGAACGAGAAAGGGCGCCGAAGCGCCCTTCCCCGTCTGCTTCTTCCGCGTCGTCCGCCTAGCGGGTGAGGCAGAGAGCCGAGTAGTCCCACGTGAAGACCGGGTGGTAGTGGTAGCACCCAGTCCGCGCGGAGACGTAGTGGCGGTCGTTCGGGCTCGCGTAGGTGGCCAGCGGCGCACCGTTGCGAACCAGGTCGTGATCGAGAGCCGAGAACGCCTGGTACCTCTGCGTGCCCACCAGCGTCTTCGCCCGCGTGATCTTGCGGTTGAAGGCCGGCGAGTTGAAGTACGAGAAGTTCACGTTGTTGGCAGGCCGGATCGTCGTTCCGTCGACCAGGAAGATGAAGTCGTACGGATCGAAGTAGTCCATGTGCCAACCCTCGAGGGTCATGTCGAAGGGCTCGCCCCTGCGACCCGCCAGCTCGAACTGGGTCGCCCGCGGGAACAGCCGGATGTCCATGTTCACTCCGATGTTCCGCAGGTTCGCCTGGACGACCTGACACCGTTGGGGAGACGGCGCCCTGTTGGAGCAGTAGAACACGCCGTCGCCGCCGCGGGTCTGGCCCGAGGCCAGGCTCCGTGCCTGGCTCAGGTTCGGCCGCCGCGGGTAGATGGCGAGGTTCCGGAAGCCGCGCATCGTCGGCGGCATGTACTGGTCGTTCGTGACGCCGGCATACGCCCCGCCCTGGGCGAGGACAGCCTGCCGGTCGATGGCGAAGTTGACGGCCTTCTTCAGCCGTACGTTGCCGTTCCCGCCACCGCCGAACAGCCGGCGCTCGTGGTTCATCGCCAGGTAGAGGATCGTCGGCGCGGGGTTCGCGAAGTAGCGGCCCGGCGACTGCTTCCTGACGCCGTACCGGCGACCGAGCTCGGCATGCGCTGCCGGCGGGAGGTCACCGAAGTCCGTCGTCCCACGATCGATGTTCAGCTTGATCGTCTCGAGCGGGAGCCCGATGTCGATCTCGATGCGGTTGACGTTGCGCGGGGAGGGGCCGCGGTAGAACCGGTTCCGCTCGAGGATGACGCGGCGGTTCTGGGTCCACTCCCTGATGTAGTAGGGGCCTGCCCCGTGGACGGGGGCGCGGACGCCCTCCGGGTTGATGGGCAGGTTGTTGGTCGCCGCGAAGAACGGCATGGCCAGCCGGGCAAGGAGGTCCGGAGACCGGCGCGTCAGCCGGAGCTGAAGCGTGTAGGCCCCGGGCGTCGTGATGCCGCTGGCCCGCTGTGAACGGCCTGCGATCACCGCAGGCGCACCGGCGATGTCCTCGATGAAGGGCTGTGCCGGTGAGCTCATCCGCCGGTTCAGCGCCCGGTTCAGCGAGTTGGCGAAGTTGCGCGCCGTGACCCGCTGGCCGTTGCTGAGGCGGAAGGTCCTCTTGAGCTGGAACGTGTAGACCAGCCCGTTGCGCGAGATGCGAGGGAAGCCCTGAGCTGCGTCCGGCGTGAGCCGCGACCCTCGAGGGGCGGGCGCATGCGGGTAGTTCATGAGCATCGCACTCGTCGCGTACGCGATCGTCCAGGACGGCACGTAGTACCAGAGAGCCGGATCGACGTAGTCGATGTCGACCGTCAGGCTGTGCTTGAGCGTCCCGCCGACCCGTGCTTCCCCGGATTCGGATGCCTGCGGTCCTGCGCTGCCCGCAGAGCCCGCCGTAGCGGACGCCGCCAGCAGGCCGGCACCGACCAAGAGCATCACGACCGAGAGCGTGAGCCGTCTGTGCACTGAGACTCCTTTCGCGGTTGACGCCGGCGCAACCGTGCACGCGCCGGCTCGAACGCCTAAATGGCGTCCCGACCGCTCAAACGGCTCAAAATAGAGGATGTTAGATCGTGTTAACGGACGCGAATGGGCCGTTCAGTCGCAGTAATCACCTGATCTGCAAACGAATATGGCCGTTTCAGCGTCAACGGTACGTGGATGGGCCGTTCCACCCCCGCGAGCCCCCTTCGAGATCGCCGCTCCGGCATGCCTCCTCCCGGGAGGTTCCCGTGCAGCAGCTAAAGCGCTGGCCGGGTATCGAGCTCCGGCACCTCGAGGCGCTCGCGGTTGTCGCGGACGAAGGGAGCTTCAGGCGAGCCGCCCGCAAGCTCGGGTACACGCAGTCGGCGATCAGCCAGCAGATCGCGGCGCTCGAGCGGGCCGTAGGCCACGCGGTGCTGGAGCGGCCGTCGCGGGGTAGACCGCTCGCGCTCACCGAGGTGGGCGCCCGCCTCCGCCGCCTCCACGACACCGTGGAGCACGCGATCTCCGCCGCCCGCGCCGACGTCGCCGCCGCCGCAGCGGGTGTCGGGCACGTCGTCCGGGTGGGGACGCCGTTCTCCTTCCCGCATCTCTCCGAGGCCGTCGTGGCGATGCGCGTCCGGCATCCTCGGGTCGTCGTCGAGGTCGTGAGCTCGGCCGAGGACGAGCGGCTTATCCGGCTGCTCGAGACCGGGGCGGTCGACCTCGCCGTCGTTCGCTCCGCCGGCAGCGCGGTGCCGGGTGAGGTCCGGCCGGCGGCGATGTGCTCGTATGCGGCCGCGATCCCCGGCACGTCTTCGCTCGCCCGCGCGCAGAAGAGGGTGGCGCTGGCCGATCTCGGCGCCTTCGCGAGAATTGCGACCGCGGACGGGACCGCCTTCGCCGACGACGTCACGGCTCCGGTCGTCGCCTCCGACGCGGACATGGCGCTCGGCCTCGTCGCCGCAGGCGCCGGCGCCGCGGTCCTGCCGTCGCTCTTCGCCTCCGCGCCGCCGAGCGCCGTGGCGATCCGCCCGCTGCGCGACATTCTCCCGCCGTTCCGCCTCTCGATCGCCACCGCCGGGGAGCTCGTCCCGCAGGCAGCGGATCTCTGCGACCTGCTGGTCGCCGCCATCGCCGGCTGGCCGAACGCCGGCTCCGCCGACAGCGACGCCGCGGCACCTGCCTGAGCTTTCCCACGGGCGTAGCCCGTTCCGCCGCCACGGCCTCTCGGCGAACCGGAGCTCCAGATTGACTTGTCAATCAAAATTCCGCCCGTATCCAGGAGTTTCCTCGCTGCGTTGAACCCCCATTGCGGCCCGCGTCGCCCAGTAGGCGCGGGCGGGAGAACGAAGGGAGAACAACTCGATGAGGAAGCGTCATCGCCTCAGGCTTCTCGGCGCTGCCTTGGCAGGAGTCGCGATCGTCGCGGCCGTCGCCTCGGCAGGAGCCATGTCCGAGAGGTCGGCAGCACCGGCTGCGTGTCCCGACGGGTACAAGCCCGTCCAGGGAAACGCGTGCCTCTCGCTCAAGCATCCCGAGTCGCTCATTGAGCTCGAGATTCGGGGGCGCCAGTTCGACGCCGTGCGGTCGGCACCGCACGGGAAGACCCATCCAAGCGCGTTCGCCGGCGCGCTCGAGCAGCGGTCGGCGATGCCGTCGTCGGTCGACGGCAGCCAGGGCACCTGGCGACCGGTCGGCCACGGCCCGCTGATCTCGAACGGCCCGGCCTACAGCTCGGTCAACGGCCTCGGCCTCGTGAATCTCCAGGGCCGGATCGACAGCCTCACCTACGACCCGGCGAACCGGCGCCTGTTCGCGGCGAAGGGCACAGGCGGGATCTGGCTGTCAACCGACTTCGGCGACACCTGGCGCTCGATCGGCGACAGCCTGCCGAGCCAGGTCGTCGGCGCGGTGGCGTGGTCGTCCGCGAACGGCGGCACCGTCGTGGCCGTCAGCGGCGACCCGACCTTCGGCTCCGGCGGCTACACCGGCTACGGCGCCTTCTACAGCACGAACCTCGGGAAGACCTGGAAGAAGGCCAAGGGGATCCCGGACGGCGCACTCGGCTTCGAGATCGAGGTCGATCCCACGAATCCGCTGGAGATCTACGCGGCGACCCTCTTCGGGCTCTACCGCTCGACCGACGGCGGCAAGAACTACACCAACGTGAACCTGCCGACCGGTGAGTGTTCCGGCGTCGCGGGCGGCGGCCATTGCCAGCTCGCGAACATCGTCACCGACATCGCCATCAAGGGCACGGGCGGCGTCAACGCCGATGTCCCGGCCGGCACTGTGATCGCGGCGATCGGCTGGCGCGCCGGCCGGAGGAAGAACGCCGACGGCACGACGCAGTCCGAGCACAACGGGCTCTACCGCTCGCTGAGCGGGTCCCCCAACACGTTCGTCAAGCTCGGCGGGTCCGGGTTCACGCCTCAGGAGCGGATCGGCCGGGTCGAGTTCGGCCCGACCACCGGCGCGAGCCAGGACAAGGACTACCTGTACGCGATCGTCCAGGACGCGGTCGTGCTGAACGGCGGCATCGACGTGATCGACGCTCCGGAGAACTTCCCGCCGGCTCCGGTCGCGGGCGGGACGGTCCTGAACGGCCTCTACGTGTCGAAGGACTTCGGCGCCACGTGGACGCTGATGGCCGACGACAACGTCATCGCGAAGAACCCGGCGACGGGCTCCGCACTGGTCGGCGTCGGCATGGCGCTCGGCTTCGAGCCGGGCGTGCAGGCCTGGTACAACGAGTGGATCGCCCCCGACCCGACGCGGCAGAGTGCGACGGGCGTCCCGACCCGGCTCGCATTCGGCCTCGAGGAGGTCTGGCAGAACGAGCTGCCGCTGCCGATGGACGGCCCGGCGACGTTCAAGGTCATCGGTCGCTACTTCAGCGACAGCGCCTGCCTGATGCTCACCGTCGGCCTGCCGGAGTGCCCGACGAACCGGCCGCCGACGACGTCCAAGACGACGCATCCCGACCAGCACGAGGGCGTCTGGATCCCCGACACGCTCGGCGGCGTCACGCTCGCGGTCGGCAACGACGGCGGGTTCTACAAGAACCACGTCGCGCCCGGTCACGAGATCGACAACGGCGGCTGGGGCGACGGAAACCAGACCGGCTTCAACACCCTCCTGCCGTACGACGTCGCGATGGCGAACGACGGCACGGTCTCGGCCGGGCTCCAGGACAACGGCCACATGAAGATCACGCCCGCGGGCGAGCAGTTCATGGTCTTCGGCGGTGACGGCACCTTCGCGGAGATCGATCCCGCGAACAGCGACGTCATCTACGAGGCGTACGTGTTCAACGACATGAGCGTCTCGACGGACGGCGGCAAGTCGTGGCGCGGGATCGACCCGGGCCTGACGAACACGCGGTTCGTCAACCCGTTCGAGATGGACCCGACCGACGCGAAGCACATCGTCACCGGCGGGAACGAGATCGCCGAGACGAGGCACGGTTCGGAGACCGAGGCGGGCCACGACGCGGGTGGCAACACGTGGTCGGTCCTCTACGACCTCGGAACCCAGCAGCACCCGGGCGACGCGGCGGCGACGCCTTCGCCGACCGATCCCGCGAACGGCATGTCCGCGATCGACGTCCACGGCGACGTCATCTACGCGGGCTACTGCGGCGTCTGCGACGCGCTCAACGCACAGGCGGCGTTCAAGAGCGGGATCGCGACGAACGCGGACGGCTACGTGGCACATGGCCGCGGCAACCGGGCTGCCCGAGCGCTTCATCACCTCGGTCGCGATCGACCCGGCGAACACGCAGACGATCTACGTCACGCTCGGCGGCTACAGCAGGCGCTGGGTCCCGCCCGGCACGCTGCAGGATCAGAACCCGGACGCGGGCGTCGGTCACCTCTTCAAGTCGACCGACGGCGGCGAGACCTTCGTGGACATCTCGGGCAACCTCCCGGACGTCCCCGCCACCTGGGTCACCCAGCGGGGTGCGAGCCAGCTGATCGTCGGCACCGACATCGGCGTGTTCGCGAACGCACTCGCGGGCGGCACGACGTTCGCGCCGCTGCGCGGGCTGCCGGTCGTGCCGATCTCGACGATGAACCTGAAGCCGAACGACCCGAACCTGCTCGTCGCCGCGACGTACGGCCGCGGGATCTGGACGTACACGTTCACGAAGAAGATCCCCGGCGGCGGAGGCGGCGGCGGGACGGTCGAGCGGCCGGCGGCGCCGCTGGGCGTCCCGCTCGCCGGACCGTTCGGGTTCGAGCTCACCGACGAGGGGTGGACGACCGCCCAGTCGGGCAACCCGCTCCACGCCTGGAAGCGCGCGGCCCCGGGGCACAACTCCGGGTCGAGCTTCCAGCTCACGCCGTACTTCGACGAGTCGACTGCGACGGTCACCTCCCCGGCCGTAAACCAGCCCGGCGGCTGGACGTTCGTCGACTTCCGGAACCGGCGTGACACCGAGCCGGGCTTCGACTTCCTGACCGTCGAGTACTCGACGGACGGGACGAACTGGAGCGCGGCGAAGTGGATCTGGGACGCGGAGACCGGCGACTGGAGCGACCAGCTCGCCTTCGACGGCCAGAACGCCGGCTACCCGGCGTTCGCGGCGGAGCGGGTGGCGTTCAACGCGGCGGCCGGGCCGCTTCAGGTCCGGTTCCGCTTCTCGGCCGACCAGCTGATCTCGTCCCCGCTCTTCACGGGCGTCCACGTGGACGACGTGGCGATCGGAAGGTAGGACCTCATCGAGCGAAGCGGAGGCCGGGCGCGACGCCCGGCCTCCGCCGTTTCGGACAGCCCGAGTGTCAGAGACTCGTCGTGTCCCGGGGGGACATGCCGTCTAGGATCCGGCCGTGACCGAGCCCGAACGGGAGAGCGACGCGCCGCTCGAGCGCGAGGCGCGCGAAGCGGCCCGCGGCGAGAGTGAGAAGACGCCGCTGCTCGTCCTCGGCGGCGTGGGCGGGACGATCGCGATCGTCGTCGGCGCACTGATCGTCGTTGCGCTCCTGATCTGGCTTCTGGCGTAAGTCCTCGCCTGTTGGGGCGAGGCGGCGCCTCCGTCAGTAGCCGACGCCGCCGCCGCCACCACCACCACCGCCGTAGACAGCGAGAAGCACGACGACGAGCACCGTCAGGGCCAGTCCGGCTCCAATCAACAGGGTTCTGAGCGAGAGTGACATCAAGGACCTCCTATCACCAGCGAATTGGACACCCCGGCGCCGGGAAGGGGACATAGACCAGGGTCTCACCAGGAACTACATGCCCGCGCCGCGATCGGGATTGCCGCCAGAGCGGAGCGACCGCTCGGCGGCTTCGTGGGGTCGCTGAACGTCTCGAGACTCCGGCGAAACTGGGCGATTTCGACACAAGTCACGGCCCGCCGACCCAGCGGGCTCACCTGTTCTGAGGATAGTGCTGGGGCTGCTTGATTCCGACGTTTTCCGGGCGTGAGGACTGCGGCTCTCCCCTCCTTCCGCCTCGGCCTCTCCTTGCCCCTCCGGGCCGTGGCGAGCGCAGGCGCCCACCCCGTCAACGAGGGGGCGTTCGCGCGTTCCGGGCTGTGGCGGAGAAGCGCGCCGTTCGTCGGCGCGATGGTGCTCGCGATCGCGGTGCTCCCACTGCCGCCCGGTGGAGACCGGCTGGCGGAGATCGTCCTCGCCTCGGCGCTGACCGCGCTCGTCCTCGTGACGGTCTGGGTCGCGCCGTGGCATCGCCTGCCGCGGTTCGCCGAGGTGGTCCCGCCGCTCGCCTATTTCGTCGTCATCGCGCTCCTGCGCGAGAGCCAGGGAGGCGCCGTCTCCGGCTACTCGGTCCTCGCGATGCTGCCGGTCTTCTGGCTCGCGCTCTACGGGACCCGCGGCCAGCTTGCGATCGGCATCGCCGGTCTCGCCTCGATGTTCCTCGCCCCGCTCATGCTCCTCGGCGCTCCCGAGTACCCGGCGAGCGAGTGGCGGCGGGCGATCCTCTGGATCTGCGTCGCGCCGATCGTCGGCTACACGGTCCAGGCACTCGTCGCCGAGCTGCGCGCCCGAGCCGACGAGACCCGCCTTGCGCTCGCGAACGTCGAGGCCATCACTGTCGCGATGCGGGAGATCGGCGCCAGCACGGACGCCGGCGCCGTTCGCCGTGCCATCTGCTCGTCGGCACGCAAGATCGCCGGCGCCGACGTCGTCCAGCTGCTCGAGCCGAACGGTCACGGGCGTCTGGCGCTGAGCTCGGCCGTCGGGATGCGGATCCCGCGCGCGGGCGAGGAGGCGGGCGGCAGCCTCGCGTTCATGTCGGGCAAGCCCGTCTTCCTGAGGGACGCGACGCACGGCTCGCGGCACGGCGTCCGCTCGATGCACTTCGTGCCCATCCTCCGCGACGACCTGACCGTCGCAGTGCTCGTCCTCGGCTGGGCGAAGCCGGCGAAGAGGCTGACGCAGGGAGTCGAGTCGGGGATCGGGATGCTCGCCGCCGAGGCGGCGATCGCTCTCGACCGCGGCCGTCTGCTCGCGCAGCTCCAGGAGACAGCCCGTACGGACGACCTCACCGGCCTCCCGAACCGGCGAGCCTGGGAAGAGGAGCTCCCGCGCGAGCTCGCACGCGCCTCGCGCGACGCGCGCCCCGTCTGCGTCGCCATGCTCGACCTCGATCGCTTCAAGCGCTTCAACGACCACCGCGGCCACCAGGCGGGCGACCGTTTGCTCAAGCAGGCGGCGGCGGCCTGGTCGTCGCAGCTCCGTTCGAGCGACATGCTCGCCCGCTACGGCGGCGAGGAGTTCTGTCTGCTGCTGCCCGGCTGCGGGCTGGACGACGCCAAGGCGCTCGTCCAGCGCCTGCGGGCTGCGATGCCGGACGGCGAGACGGTCTCCGCCGGCATCGCCTGCTGGGACGAGACCGAGGACGCGGAGGCGCTGCTCGGCCGCGCCGACCGGGCGCTCTACGCCGCCAAGCGCGGCGGCCGCGACAAGCTCGTCACCGCGACCTAGGAGGTCGAAGGACGGCGAAGGGGTCCGTGACCTCGAGCTTCCGCGACCGGAAACGGAAGAGCGCCGCGGGCCTGCCGCCTGCGCGGCCGGGTTCTCGCTTCGATCCGGTCGGCTCCAGCACGCCCCGTCTGACCAGGACCCGGTGGAGGTTCGTCGCCGAGACGTCGTGGCCGAGTGCGGCTGCGTAGATCTCGCGCAGCTCCGACAGCGTGAACGTCGGGGGCGCGAGGGCGAAGCCGACGTTCGTGTACGAGAGCTTGGCGCGGAGCCTCGCGAGGCCTGAACGGACGATCGCGCCGTGGTCGAACGCCGTCCTGGGCAGGCGCTCGGCGTGGTGCCAGCGCGTGTCCTCGGGGACGGCCGGGTCGGCGTCGCTCGGGACGAGCCCGAGATACGCGGTCGCGAGCTCCCACTCGCGCGGATTGCGCCCGGGGTCGCTCCTCGTTTCGAGCTGCTCGAGGTGCGCGAGCTCCCGCACGTCGACCTTGAAGGCGAGGTGGCGCCGAATCGAGTGCTCGAGCGTCTCGCCGGGGTCGAGGTAGCCGCCGGGCAGGGCCCAGCGTCCGGCGAACGGCTCGCGTGCGCGCTTCCACATCAGAACCTGGAGGAGACCGGCCCGCACCTGGAGGACGACCGCAAGGCTGACGTGGAGAGGGGCGGGTCGGGTAGACTTCGCCACCAGGTTTGAGACTATCAGGCGAAAACCTCCGCTCGGCTCTGGCTGCACTCGGCATCGCGCTCCTCCTCGCGGCCTGCGGCGGCGACGACGACGGCGGCGGAAACGGCGCGCCGGCCGAGGGGACCGATCGGCCCGAGTTCAAGATCGCGCTCGTCACGGACGTCGGCCAGCTGAACGACCGCGGCTTCAACCAGCTCGCCCACGAAGGGCTGAAGCGGGCTGAGAAGGATCTCGGCGTCGAGATCCGCGTGGCGCAATCGGAGTCCGCCTCGGACTACGTCCCCAACCACACGACTCTCGCCCGCCAGGGCTTCGACCTGATCATCGGGGTCGGGTTCGCGCAGGGCGAGGCGGTCGCCTCAGCCGCGAAGAGCTTCCCCGAGAGCCGCTACGCGATCATCGACGTCGACCAGACGACGCTCCCGGGCAAGCCGGCAAACGTCATCGGGATCCTCTTCAGAGAGGAGCAGGCGGGCTACCTCGCCGGCGTGCTCGCCGGCCGCTCGGTCAAGGGCAGCCCGATCATCGGCTCGGTCGGCGGCTACAAGGAGCCGCCTGTGGACCGGTTCATCGCCGGCTACCAAGCCGGGGCCCGCTCGGTGCTGCCGGAGGTGCAGACGCTGAACGGCTACTCGTCCGACTGGGACGACCAGGCGAAGTGCAAGGAGATCGCCCTGAACCAGATCTCGCGCGGGGCGAGCGTCGTCTTCCAGGTCGCCGGCGGCTGCGGGCTCGGCGCGCTCGACGCCACGCAGGAGCGCAACATCTGGGGCATCGGGGTCGACGCCGACCAGTCCTTCCTCGGCCAGCACGTGTTGACGAGCGCCATGAAGCGCGTCGACGAGGCGGTGTTCCGGACGATCCAGGCGGTGGTCGACGGCCGCTGGCAGGGCGGGCTCAACCTGACGTTCGGCCTGCAGGAGGACGGTGTCGGGCTCGGGACGATCAACTCTCAGGTGCCCGAAGACGATCGCGCGGCGCTCGAGGACGCCCGGCGGCAGATCCTCGCCGGCGAGGTCGAGATCCCCCGGACCCTCTAGCCGCCGGCCACGGCGGCGATCACGCGCACTTCCCTGGCCTCGCCCAGCTGCGTCTCGAGGCCGTCATTCCGCCGCGCGTCGTCACCGTCTACATAGACGTTCACGAGGGGCCTGAGCTCGCCGCGCTCGTCGATCAGCAGATCGGCGACCGGCAGGGCGCGCAGCGCGTCTCCCACCGTGTCCGCGTCGACCTCGAAGCGTCCCTGCCCTCCCGCCTGCGCCGCGAGCAGGGAAGGGATCAGGACGAGGACCACTCGGAGATCTCGACGGAGAGGATCGGCGGCAGCTGGCGGGCGAGCTCGGTCCAGCTCGACCCGTCGGCCGAGGCGAAGACCGAGCCGCTCTGCGTCCCGAAGTAGACGCCGGAGCCGTTCGACGAGAACCCCTCGCGCATGACCGCGCCCCAGGCGGGCTCCGGGAGGCCGTTCGAGACGAGCTCCCAGCTCGCGCCGCCGTCGGCCGTCCGGTAGACGCCGAGCCGCCCGTCGCTCGTGACGCGGTTCTCGCCGCTCTCCTCGGGGATCACGTAGGCGACGTCCGGGTCGCTCGGGTCGAGGGCGAGCGGGAAGCCGAAGCCGCTCGGAAGCCCGTTGCCCTCCAGCCGCTCCCACGTCTCGCCCCGATCGTCCGACCGGTAGACGCCGCAGTGGTTCTGCTGCCAGAGCCGGTCCGGCCGCTCGGGGTGCAGGAGCAGCTTGTGGACGCACTGGCCGAGCTCGGGGAAGTTGTCGGGCTCCGGGAAGAAGTCGGCTGCCACGCCCTGGTTCTTCGGCGCCCACGACTCGCCGCCGTCGTCGGTCCTGAAGGTCCCGGCGGCGGAGATCGCGATGTACATCCGCTTCGGGTCGGTCGGGTCGAGCTGGATCGAGTGGCAGCACATCCCGCCTGCTCCCGGCTCCCAGCGCTCGCGGGTCGGGTGCTCGAGCACGCTCTGCACGGCCTCGAACGACGCGCCGCCGTCGGTCGAGCGGAAGAGGACGCCGGGCGTCGCACCGAGCCAGATCTCGCCGTCTTCGCGACCCGGCTCGACGTGCCAGGTCTCCGCGAGCTTCAGGTCGCCGTCCTCGGGCAGGCCGAGGCCCTCGGACGCGCTCCCACGTCTTCCCGTCGTCCGTCGAGCGCTGAAACGTCCCGCCGTAGACGAAGTTGTTCGCCGCTACCTGGAGGCTGCCGTCCCGCGGATCCTGGATCGCGTGGTAGACCGACCAGCCGGGGAGCACCGGGCCTTCGAGATCCCAGCCGGACCCGTTCTCACCTCCGCGGAGGAGGAACAGTCCCTTCCGCGTTCCGCACAGCAGGAGCACCCGGTTAGCCTACGCAACGCCGTGGCCAGGTTGACCGACGAGCACGTGCGCCTACTCAAGGGCAAGAATTTCGCGGTCGTCGGCACCGTGGGGCGGGACGGCGTGCCCCAGCTGACGACGAACTGGATCGACTGGGACGGCGAGCACGTCGTCTTCAACACGGCCGAGGGGCGAGTCAAGCCGCGGAACATCCGGCGGAACCCGACGGTCAGCGTCTGCGTCTTCAACCACGAGAACCCGTACCAGTACCTCGCGGTCACCGGGACCGCCGAGCTGACCCACGAGGGCGCGGAGGAGCACATCAACGAGCTGTCCCACCGCTACTTCGGGCGGGACTACCGGTATGTCGACGGGGAGAGGCGCGTGATCGTCCGGATCACGCCGGAGAGCGTCTTCGCCAAGGGCTTCTGAGGTGGTGCGCGAGGTCGGGCCGCGCGACGGCCTGCAGAACGAGAAGCAGGTGCTTCCGCCGGAGACGCGCGCCGAGCTCGTCGACCGGCTCGCCGCCGCCGGACTGAAACGCATCGAGGCAGCGAGCTTCGTCGACCCGGACCGGGTGCCGCAGATGGCCGGCGCAGAGGAGGTCGTGGCCGCACTGGACGAGCGTGACGGGGTCGTCTACTCGGGCCTGGCGCTGAACGAGCGCGGCTACGAGCGGCTGCGGGAGACGGGCCTCGGCGAGGTGTCCTTCGCCGTCGGCGCGACCGACAGCTTCTCGCAACGGAACGCCGGCGTCGCCGTCGAGGCCGCGCTCGAGGACGCCGTGCTGGTCGCGAGGCGGGCGAAGGAGGACGGTCTGCGGGCCAGCCTCACGATCTCCGTGGCCTTCGGATGTCCGTTCGAGGGGGCCGTCGATCCGCAGCGCGTGCTCGCGATCGCGGAGCGGCTCGCCGCGACCGAGGCGGACGAGCTCGTCCTCGCCGACACGATCGGCGTCGCGACGCCCACGAACGTCTGGGCGCTCGTCGAGCAGGTGGCGGCCTTCGGCAAGCCCGTGGGCGGGCACTTCCACAACACCCGGAACACCGGGTACGCGAACGCCTATGCGGCGGTCGGGGCCGGGGCGTCGATGCTCGACGGCTCGATCGGCGGGCTCGGCGGCTGCCCGTTCGCGCCCAGGGCGACCGGGAACGTCGCCACCGAGGATCTCGTCTACATGCTCGAGGGCGAGGGCGTCGAGACGGGCGTCGACCTCGACGCGCTGATCGCGATCTCCGAGTGGCTGGAAGGGCTCCTCGGCCGGCAGCTCGAGGGCTACGTCTACCGCGCGGGGCCGTTCAGAAGAACGCCAGCTTGACGATCAGGAAGATCGCCGCGGCCGCGGCAACGAGCAGCACGAGCTGAGTGAGCCCGAAGAAGGTCGCCTTCACCTGTCCGCCCGGCCCCTCGAAGCCGGCGAGGATCTTCTCGTGCACCTTGCGCTCGATCTCTTCCTCCAACCGCTCGGCGGCCGTCTTGCCGCTCGTTGTCTTCAGCGGTGGAAACTCGCTGCGCTGCTCGGGTAGCGCCAGCTGGAAGACGCGCTCGTGCTGGATGTCCTTGAGGTTCGCCTCGCCGAGATCGCGGATCTCAGTCCCTGCGGGGATCGTGTTGCCGACGAGGGCTCTGGTCGTCTCGGTGAGCAGAATCTGACCGCCGTGGCCCGCCGCGCAGATCCGGGCCGCCCGGACGACGTCCATGCCCAGGTAGCCCTCGTCGCCGACGCTCGGTTCGCCGGTGTGGAGGCCCATCCGGACCTTGACCTCCACGCCGTCGGGCCAGTCGTTAGCGGCGAGCGCCCGCTGCGCCGAGACGGCGCCCGCGACGGCGTCCCTGGCGCGCGCGAAGGAGAAGAAGAACGCGTCGCCCTGCGTGTCGATCTCCTGCCCGCCCGCCTCGGTCAGCTGTTCGCGCACGATCCGCCGGTGATCGCGGTCGACCTCGCTGTAGCGGTCACCGAGCTGCTCGAGCAGCCGCGTCGACCCCTCGATGTCCGAGAAGAGAAAGGTGACGGTTCCGCCTGGGAGGGTCAATCCGGTGGGAGCAGTCCGAGGCTCTCCTCGGCGCTCAGGCCCTGGTCGTAGTCGTCGGCCTCGGACTCGTCCGCCGGCTCCGGCTCGTCCTCGGGCTGGAGCAGATCGTCGGGCGTCTCCGTCACAGGGCTAGCCTAGCCCCATGAACCGCCTCGCTCGGGAGACCAGCCCGTACCTCCTCCAGCACGCTAAGGCGGCGCTTGCGCCGCCGACCGTCGAGGTCGTGCCGGCTTGCCGGTGCGACCGATTAGGGAGGGCTGCAGATGAATCGCCTTGCGAATGAGACCAGCCCGTATCTCCTGCAGCACTCCCGCAACCCGGTCGACTGGTACCCCTGGGGCGACGAGGCGTTCGAGCGGGCGCGGGCCGAGGACAAGCCGCTGCTCCTCTCGATCGGGTACTCCGCGTGCCACTGGTGCCACGTGATGGAGCACGAGTCGTTCGAGGACGACGAGACGGCGCGGCTGATGAACGACCGCTTCGTCAACGTCAAGGTCGACCGGGAGGAACGGCCGGACGTCGACGCGCTCTACATGGACGCGGTCGTCTCGCTGACCGGCCACGGCGGGTGGCCGATGACCGTGTTCCTGACACCGGACGGCGAGCCGTTCTTCGGCGGCACGTACTTCCCGCCCGAGCCGCGGCACGGGATGCCGGCGTTCCGCGACGTGCTCGTGGCGATCGCCGATCTCTTCAAGGACCAGCGCGGCGCCGCCGCGAGCACGGCGCGACAGCTCGTCGAGCGCCTCCGTTCGTCGAGTGAGGTCCGCCCGTCGAGCGACCCGCTGACCGAGAGCCTCCTGGTCGAAGCGGCTCGCGCGCTCGGCCGCCAGTTCGACCCGGAGTGGGGCGGGTTCGGCGGCGCGCCGAAGTTCCCGCCGGCCTCCGTGCTCGAGTTCCTGCTCCGCAGGCATCTGCGCGGGGACGACGGCGCCCTGCCGATGGTCACGAAGACCCTCGACGCGATGGCCGCGGGCGGCATGTACGACCTGCTCGGCGGCGGCTTCCACCGGTACTCCGTCGACCGCCGGTGGCTCGTCCCGCACTTCGAGAAGATGCTGTACGACAACGCGCTTCTCGCCTCGACGTACCTCCACGGCTGGGTCGTGACGGGGGAGGAGCGCTACCGCCGAGTCGCCGAGGAGACGCTCGACTACGTCCTCCGGGAGCTCGCCCTCCCGGAGGGCGGCCTCGCCTCGGCGCAGGACGCGGACACCGACGGCGTCGAGGGGCTGACGTTCACGTGGACGCCGGAGGAGGGCGTTCCCGAAGAGCTCCTCCAGCCGTTCGAGGACGGCCGCTTCGTCATCCGCGGCGAGCTCGACGAGGAGCTGCGGCGGCGACTCTGGGAGGTGCGCGAGGGGCGTCCGAAGCCGGCGCGCGACGACAAGGCGATCGCGTCGTGGAACGGGCTCGCGCTCGCCGCCCTGGCCGAGGCGGGCCGCCGACTCGACCGTCCCGACTTCCTCGAGGCGGCGACGGGAGTCGCCGAGTTCCTGCTCGGGCCGCTCTCGGACGACGAGGGCCGCCTCCTCCGCACCTACCGGGAGGGGCAGGCGAAGAACACGGGCTTCCTGGACGACTACGCCGACGTCGCGAACGGCCTGTACGAGCTCCATGTCGCGACCGGCGAGCTCCGCTGGCTGGAGGAGGCGAACCGCCTCGCGCGCCTCGCGGTCGAGCTCTTCGGCGACGAGGAGCACGGAGGCTTCTTCCTCACGCCCGAGCACGGCGAGCGACTGATCGCCCGCCAGAAGACCTTCGACGACAACCCGACGCCGTCGGGCAACTCGATGCTGGCCCACGTCCTGCTCCGGCTCGCCCGGATCTACGGCGACGACGAGCTCGAGCGCCGCGCCGTCGGCGTCTTCCGCCTGATCGCGCCGGCCCTGCCGCGCGCGCCGCAGGCGTTCGGGCACGCGCTGACCGCGCTCGACCTTCACTTCTCGCCGCCCCGCGAGCTCGCGATCATGGGCCCGCCGTCGAGCGAGATCGCCCGAGCCGCGCTCGCTCCGTTCGACCCCAACGCGGTCGTCGCGTTCGGCCCGGCCGAGGGTGTCCCGCTGCTCGAGGGCAAGGATCTCGTCGACGGAAAGCCCGCGGTCTACGCCTGCGAGAGCTTCGCCTGCCTGGCTCCAGCAACGGAGCCCGAGAAGTTTTCCAAGACGCTTACAAACCCCTAACGCCGGTATGGCGTTCTACCGGGTGGATGGCGGGCAAATGGCCGGGGGCGTGGGGGGTCCTTGCGGCATCGTTATCGGTGCTGGCGCTCTCGGCCGCGCTCGCCTCTTCTTCCGCGGAGGGTGAGGCGGCAGCCGTCTCGCCCTCGCGGTCGCAGCAGACCCAGACCCGGCCGAACGTCATCGTGCTGATGACGGACGACCAGACGGTCGAGTCGCTGCGCGTGATGTCGAGCGTGAACTCGCTGATCGCCGCGCGGGGCACGACCTTCACGAACAGCTTCGCGTCCTTCCCGCTGTGCTGCCCGTCGCGCGCGACGTACATCACCGGGCAGTACGGCCACAACCACACGATCATGGGCAACGCCGCGCCGGCCGGCGGCTACAACAAGCTCGCGCCGACGCACTCGAACACGCTGCCCGCCTGGCTGCGGCAGGCCGGCTACCAGACCGTGCACGTCGGCAAGTACCTGAACGGCTACGGGACGGCGCGGCCGATGGAGGTTCCGGCCGGCTGGTCCGAGTGGTACGGCTCCACCGACCCGTCGACCTACCGGTTCTACAACTACACGCTGAACGAGAACGGGCGGCTCGTCACCTACGGGACGGGCGCAGCGAACTACCAGACGGACGTCTACGGCCGGAAGGCGGTCGACATCATCCGCCGGCATGTGCCGTCGGCGCAGCCGCTGTTCCTCTCCGTCGCCTTCCTTGCGCCGCACAGCGGCGGGCCGCGCGATGCGGACGATCCGGCGAACCAGGCGACACCATCGCCTGCGGCGCGCCACAGGAACCGGTTCGCGTCCGAGCCGCTTCCCACCTCGCCCGCGTTCAACGAGGCCGACGTCTCCGACAAGCCGGCGGCGATCCGGAACATGACGCTGATCCCGCCCGCGCGGATCAACGGGATCACCGAGAACTACCGCCAGCGGCTCGAGTCGCTGCTCGCGGTGGACGAGGCGATCAGGGACATCCTCGCGGCGCTCGAGGCCACCGGCGAGGCGAACCGGACGCTGATCGTCTTCACCTCCGACAATGGGTTCTTCCACGGAGAGCACCGGGTGCGCGACGGCAAGGTGCGCGTCTACGAGCCGTCGGTCCGGGTGCCGCTCCTGCTGCGCGGGCCCGGCGTGCCGGCCGGCGCCCGGCGCCAGAATCTCGTCGTGAACGTCGATCTCGCGGCCACGATCCTCGACGCCGCGAACGCCCGACCCGGTCGCCGGCAGGACGGCCGGTCGCTGCTGCCGTTCGCAAGTGACGGCCTCCAGCGGTCGGGGCGCGACATCCTGCTCGAGACGACGGGCTACAGCGCGATCCGCACGCCGCGGTACGTGTTCGTCCAGTACGGAACCGGCGAGCAGGAGCTGTACGACCTCGTTCGCGATCCGCTGCAGCTCACGAGCCTGCACGCCGATCCGGCCTCGGCGGCGCTGAAGAACGACCTCGCGGCGCGGCTCGGGCGACTGCGCACCTGCGTCGGCGACGCCTGTCGGCGGGGCGCCGATCTCCGGCTGAGCGCTCGGTACCGGCGCGGTCGGGCCGGCTGCGTCCGCTCGCGGGTTCGCCTGCGGGTCGGCGGATCGGCGGCGTCCCGCATCGCCGGCGTCAGCTTCTACCGTGGCCGCGCTCGCATCAAGACCGACTCGCGGGCGCCGTACACGGCCTCCGTCGCCGCGCGCCGGCTGCGGACCCGGACGCTCGTCCGGGCGGTCGTGACCCTGCGGGATTCGCGCAGCCAGTCACTCGAACGAGCACTGCGCCGCTGCAGCTAGCCCGGGGCCGCGCCGATCAGTCTCGGATGAGCGGCTCCGAGAAACTCCACGAAGCGATCCAGCTGAGCCAGGAGGGAAACGGCCGGCTGGACGATGCGGTGCTCGTCGGTTGGGTCGTCGTCGCCGAATGGGTCGGCCCGGACGGCACGCGAACCCTCACCCGCATGAGCGGGACACCCGGCGGCGCAGTTCCACCCGAATGGCAGACGCGTGGCTACCTCCACGAGGCGCTGTTCGGCAGGTGGAACAACGGCGACTGAGTCGCCTCGTGGACTAGACAGCTTTACGATCCTCCGGCCTTGTCGTTGCTGGAGGTGAAGAACGTCAGTCGGCGGTTCGGCGGCATCGTCGCGCTCGATGACGTCTCGTTCGACGTCGAAGCGGGGCAGATCGCCGGGCTGATCGGTCCGAACGGGGCCGGCAAGACGACGGTCTTCAACGTGATCACTCGGGTGTACCGGCCCGACGGCGGCCAGGTGCTCTTCGACGGCGCGAACCTCCTGCGGACAGCGCCGCACAGGATCGTCAAGCGCGGCATCGCCCGGACGTTTCAGAACGTCGAGCTCTTCCCGGGCATGTCCGTGTTGGACAACGTGCTCGTCGGCACCCACGCGCGCACGAGCTGGTTCGCCGAGCGCCGCGCGCGGCGGCGGGCGCTCGAGACGCTCGATGAGGTCGGTGCCGCCGACGTCGCGCGCCGCCCGGCCGTCGGGCTTCCGTTCGGGACGCTGAAGCGGGTCGAGCTCGCCCGGGCCCTCGCAGCAAAGCCGCGACTCCTGCTCCTCGACGAGCCGGCCGGCGGGCTGAACCACGAGGAGGTCGGCGCGCTCGGTGAGCTGATCCGCCGGATCCGGAAGGAGCACGACCTCACCATCCTCCTCGTCGAGCACCACATGAGCCTCGTCATGTCCGTGTCCGACCAGGTGCAGGTGCTCGACTTCGGCCGGAAGATCGCGGCCGGCACCCCGCAGGAGGTCCAGCGCGACCCGGCCGTGATCGAGGCCTATCTCGGGGAGGTGCCGGAATCGCCGCCCTCCTCGAGCTGAAGGGGCTCGCAGCCCGCTACGGCCCCGTCCAGGCGCTCCACGGGATCTCGCTGCACGTCGACGACGGCGAGATGGTGGCGGTGCTCGGCCCCAACGGTGCCGGCAAGACGACGACGCTTCGAGCCGTGTCGGGCACGGTCAGCCGGCGCGGCGAGGTCACGTTCGACGGGAAGCGCCTGCCGCGGTCGGCCGAGCGGACGGCGCGCCTCGGCATCGCTCATGTCCCGGAAGGGCGAGGCACGTTCTCGGAGCTGACCGTCCTCGAGAACCTCAGGCTCGGCGCGTACACACGGCGCAACGGGCTCGGCGCCGACCTCGACCGCGTCTTCGGGTTCTTCGGGTGGATGCGCGACCGGAAGGATCAGCCGGCCGGGACGTTGAGCGGCGGCGAGCAGCAGATGCTCGCCCTCGCGCGGGCGCTGATGGGCCGGCCGCGACTCCTGCTCCTCGACGAGCCGTCGCTCGGGCTCGCGCCACTCGTCGTGCGCGAGATCTTCTCGATCGTCAGGCGCCTGAACGAGGAGGAGAAGCTGAGCGTGCTCGTCGTCGAGCAGAACGCGGTCGTCGCGCTCGAGTCGTCGAGCCGGGCGTACGTCCTCGAGGCCGGGAAGGTCGCGCTCGAGGGGCCGAGCGAGGAGCTGGCCCGCAACGACGACGTCCGGCGCACGTACCTGGGTTACTAGCGGCTGATGGCGGACTTCCTGCAACAGGTCGTGATCGGGCTCTCGTCGGGGGCGATCTACGCCCTCCTGGCGCTCGCGCTCGTCCTCATCCACCGTGCCACCGGCGTGATCAACTTCGCCCAGGGCGAGATGGCGATGTTCTCGGCGTTCATCGCCTGGCAGCTCGTCCAGTGGGGGCTCCCGTACTGGATCGCGTTCTTCGCCACCCTCGCGCTCTCGTTCGTCGGCGGCGTCTTCCTCCAACGGGTGGTGCTCCGTCCCTTCGAGAGCGCACCGGTGCTGACGATCGTGATCGTCACTCTCGGTCTGCTGCTCATCTTCAACGGGCTCGCGATCTGGCTCTGGTCGGGAGAGGTGCGCGCGTTTCCGCCCGACAGGCCGTTCCCGACGCGGACGTTCGACGTCGGCGGCGTCGTCATCAACGTCCAGGACCTGGGGATCATCGCCGTGACCCTTCTGCTCGTCGGCGGGCTGTGGGCGTTCTTCCAGTTCACGAAGGTCGGGCTCGCTCTGCGCGCCTCGGCGCTCTACCCGGACTCGAGCCGCCTGGTCGGGATCCGGGTCGGCTGGATGCTCGGCGTGGGGTGGGGGCTCGCCGCCGCTCTCGGGGCGGTCAGCGGGATCTTCACGGCCGCCGCCTTCCCGCCGCTCGAGCCGACGATGATGCAGCCGGTCCTGATCTACGCCTTCGCAGCCGCCGTCCTCGGCGGGATCGACAGCCCGGCCGGCGCCGTCGTCGGCGGGCTGGTGCTCGGCGTCTTCCTGACCCTCGTCGGCGCCTACGCGGACGACTTCCAGGACTGGGGCCTGCCGCTCGACTTCGCCGCCCTGCGGCTCCCGGTCGCCTTCGTCTTCATCCTGATCATCCTCTTCGCCCGCCCGCAGGGCCTCTTCGGGCGAGCCGCAGCGAGGCGGGTCTGATGCCTTGTAACACTCTGTTACTAACCTCGGGAGCGTCGGAGTGAAGCTGCCCGCGAGGCCTAGTAACACTGTGTTACTTGGCTTCGGGCTCCGCGCCGCCGCCGTCGTCGCCTTCGTCGTGGCGATCGCGCTGCTGCCCCGCTACCTCAGCGACTTCCGCGCCTCCGAGTTCGCCCGCGTGGGGATCTTCTTCATCGCCCTCGTCGGCCTGAACATCCTCACCGGCTACACGGGCCAGATCTCCCTAGGCCACGGAGCCTTCATGGCGATCGGCGGGTACGTGAGCGCCCTCCTGATCCTGGGCCGCCCGGGCCTGGAGCTCTCCCAGCTCGAGGCGCCGGACTGGCTGCCCGTCGGTGACGGGATGCAGGACATCTGGACGATCCCGATCGCGGCGCTCGTCGCCGGCGTCGTCGGCCTCCTCGTCGGGATTCCTGCGCTCCGCCTGAGCGGGCTCTACCTCGCGCTCGCCACCTTCGCGCTCGCCGTCTCGATGCCGCTTCTCCTCCGGGAGCCGGAGACAGTCACCGGCGGCACGAACGGGCTCAACATGTTCGGGACGACCGAGGACCGCCTCACCGGAGCGCTCGACAACACCGTCCACATCCCCGTCCTCGACAAGGACCTGACGTTCAACGACTGGACGTACTACCTCGCGTGGACGATCGCACTCGTCGGGCTTCTCATCGCCTGGCTGATCCTGCGGGGCCGCTCGGGCCGCGCCTTCAAGGCGATCCGCGACAGTGAGGTCGCGGCCGCCTCGTCCGGGGTCAGCCTCGCCTCGTACAAGACGCTCGCCTTCGGGATCAGCGCGGCCTACGCGGGTGCCGCCGGGGCCTTGCTCGCGATCGTCTCGACGATCGTCACGCCGGGCAGCTTCCCGGTGCTCCTCTCCATCGAGCTCCTCATCGGCGTCGTGATTGCGGGGCTCGGCTCACTCTGGGGAACGCTCGTCGGAGCCCTCTTCCTCGTCTACCTCCGCATCGGGATCCAGGAGCTGGCGGACGTCGGTTCGCTCCCGGACGGACTCCAGGACGCCGCCAAGTCTCCGGGCATTCCCGGGGTCATGTACGGCGCCGCCCTCATCATCGTCCTCTTGATCCTGCCCCGCGGCGCCGCAGGGGCTCTGCGGAGGCTTTCGAATCCGCTAACAAAGCCCTAGTAGGATCGTCCCTAGTCGGGATGCGGAGGACGGTAATTCTCATCGCGGTCTTGGCCACGGGGCTGGCGCTGACGCTGCCCGCGGCGCATGGCCGCGAACAGGCGGACCCCGGCATCACGCGGGGCACGATCCTCGTCGGCGGCACGACGCCGCTGTCCGGTGTTGCCGCCGCCTACGCGTCGGTCGCGCGCGGCGCCGAGGCCTACTTCCGCTACGTCAACGCGCGGGGCGGCGTCAACGGGCGGAGGATCACCTACAAGTACCTGGACGACCAGTACATCCCGTCGATGACCGTCCAGCACACGCGCCAGCTCGTGCAGCAGGACCGGGTCTTCGCGATCTTCAACAGCCTCGGTACCGAGCACAACCTGGCGATCCGCGACTACCTGAACACGGTTCGCGTCCCGCAGGTGTTCGCCGCGACCGGCGCCCGCCCGTTCGGCGCGGACTACCGGCGCTACCCGTGGACGATCGGCTATCAGCCGACGTACCGCGGCGAGGCGACGATCTACGGCCGCTGGATCGCGAAGAACCGGCGGAACGCGCGGATCGCGATCCTCTACCAGAACGACGACTACGGGAAGGAGCTCATCGCCGGGCTCCGGCGGGGCCTCGGCCGGATGGCCGGCCGCATCGTCGCCCAGCAGGGCTACGAGGTCACCGAGAGCGACGTCCAGTCGCAGGTCGCGCGCCTGAAGGCGTCCAACGCGAACACGTTCATGATCTTCGCGACGCCGCGGTACGCGATCCAGTCGTTCATCTACGCGAACCGGCTCGGCTGGAGGCCGATGATCTTCGTCAACTCGGTCTCGAGTGCGTCGAACGTCATGGAGGTCGCGTCCGACGCCGGGAACAACCGGCGGGTCGTCGGCGCCGTCTCGATCCAGTTCCTGAAGGATCCGACCGACCCGAAGTGGGCCCGCACGCCGGGCATGCGCCTCTACCGGCAGATCATGCGGCAGCATCTCCGGCGCGGAAACGCGAACGACGTCTACCACGTCTACGCGATGGCGGCGGCTCACAGCTTCGTCGAAGCACTTCGGATGGCGGGGCGGAACCCGACCCGGTCGAGCTTCATGGCGGCGGTTGCCAGGCTCAACTCGAAGACCAACCCGTTCCTCATCCCCGGCGTGACGATCAAGACGGCACGGACCGACCGCTTCCCGATCGAGCAGGTGCAGCTCCAGCGCTGGGCGGTCAACCGCCGCGGCGACGGCCGCTGGGTCCGGTTCGGCCCGCTCCAGCGCTCCCCCGGCTGATCCCGACTGATCTAGGCTGCGCCCGTGGAGGCGCGGTCACTCCTCGAGGCGTCGACCGACGAGCTCTGTGCCGAGGCGCGGGCACTCCGCCGCGGAACGCTCGTCACCTATTCGCCGAAGGTCTTCATCCCGCTGACGAAGCTCTGCCGGGACGTCTGCCACTACTGCACGTTCGCGCGGCCGCCCCGGCGGGGCGAGCGCGCGTACATGTCCGAGGACGAGGTGCTCGAGGTGGCGCGGGCCGGCGCCGAGGCCGGTTGCCGCGAGGCGCTCTTCACGCTCGGCGACAAACCTGAGCGCCGCTACCGGGCGGCGCGCGAGGAGCTCGCCGCACTGGGGTGCGAGACGACGATCGAGTACCTGGCGCGCTGCGCGCGGCTCGTCATGGAGGAGACCGGGCTGCTGCCGCACCTGAATCCCGGCGTGATGTCGCGCGACGAGCTCGCCGCGCTGCGCGAGGTCTCGGTCTCGATGGGGATCATGCTCGAGACTGCCTCCGACCGGCTCTCGGAGCGGGGCATGCCGCACTTCGGCTCGCCGGACAAGGTGCCGGCGCGAAGGCTGAAGACGATCGAGCTGGCGGGCGAGCTCGAGATCCCGTTCACGACCGGGATCCTGATCGGGATCGGCGAGACCCGGCTCGAGCGGCTCGAGGCGCTCGAGGTGATCCGCGAGCTGGCCGACCGTTACGGCCACGTCCAGGAGGTGATCGTCCAGAACTTCCGGGCCAAGCCGGGGACGCGCATGGCAGAGCACCCGGAGCCGTCCCTCGACGAGCTGCTCTGGACGGCGGCGGCCGCGCGACTCGTCCTCGGCCCGGAGATGCACGTCCAGTGCCCGCCGAACCTGAGCTACGACGAGTTCCCGCGCCTCCTCGAGGCCGGCATCGACGACTGGGGCGGCGTCTCGCCGGTCACCGTCGACCACGTGAACCCCGAGGCGCCCTGGCCGGAGATCGAGCGGCTGCGCGAAGCGACGGAGGCCGCGGGCCTGTCACTTGCTCCCAGGCTCGCGATCTACCCGGAGTACGCCGCCGACGCCGACCGCTGGATCGACGCCGGCGTTGCGGCGGCCGTCCTGCATGCGGCGGACGGTGAGGGCCTCGCGCGCGACGATCGCTGGGCGGCCGGAACGCACGCGCCGATCCCGTTCACGCCGCGCGACGCGCTCCCGGTCGACACGCAGGACGAGCTCGCCGAGGACGAGATCGTCCGCCTGTTCGAGGCGCGCGGGGAAGAGCTGCACCGCGTCTTCGCGGCGGCCGACGCGCTGCGCCGCGACGTCAACGGCGACGACGTCACCTACGTCGTGACGCGGAACGTCAACTACACGAACGTCTGCTACTTCCGCTGCGGCTTCTGCGCGTTCTCGAAAGGCCGGCTCGCGGCGAACCTGCGCGGCAAGCCCTACCTCGTGCCCGTGGACGAGATCGTCCGCCGTGGGCAGGAGGCCTGGGACCGCGGCGCCGTCGAGATCTGCCTCCAGGGCGGGATCCATCCCGGCTTCACGGGCGAGACCTACCTGGAGATCTGCCGTGCGCTGAAAGCCGAGCTGCCCGACCTCCACATCCACGCCTTCTCGGCGCTCGAGGTCTGGCAGGGCGCGGCCACCCTGGGCGTCCCGCTCGAGGACTACCTGGGCGCGCTCCGCGACGTCGGTCTCGCCTCGCTGCCGGGAACCGCCGCCGAGGTGCTCGACGACGAGGTGCGGCGGGTGATCTGCCCGGACAAGGTGACGACGGCGCAGTGGCTGCGGGTCCACGACACGGCGCACCGAGTCGGGCTTCGCTCGACGACGACGATCATGTTCGGCCACGTGGACGGGCCTCGGAGCTGGGCACGCCACTTCATCGCGTTGCGGGAACAGCAACGGCGGACGGGCGGCTTCACCGAGCTCGTTCCGCTCCCGTTCGTGCACATGGAGGCCCCGATGTACCTGAAGGGGATGGCACGGCCCGGCCCGACCTTCCGCGAGGCGCTGCTCGTGCACGCCGTCGGCCGGCTCGCGCTCCATCCGTGGATCACGAACGTCCAGGCCTCGTGGGTGAAGCTCGGCGTGGAGGGCGCGCAGGCCGCCCTGCGAGCGGGCGCGAACGACCTCGGCGGGACGCTCATGAACGAGTCGATCTCCCGCGCCGCCGGTGCCGACCACGGGCAAGAGCTCTCGCCCGAGGCGATGGAGGCGGCAATCCGCGCCGTCGGCCGCACGCCGAGACAGCGGACGACCCTCTACGGCGAGCCGCCCGAGGAGCGCGTGCGCGCGTCGTTCGGCGCGCCGCCGCTCTCGGAGCCCATCAATCCGCCGGCGAGCGAAGCCGGCCTGAAGCCGCTCCCGGTCCTCGACCGTCCGGGCCTACAGCCCGTCTAGTCCTCCCACCAGCCGGGCTCCGTGATCGCGTCGCCCGGCCCTGTGTGCGGAGCGCCCACCAGCACGAACTCCGCGCCCTCCGGCCCGGCCTCCATTCCGCGCGTCACGTCCTTCGACATCCGCACGGCGGACCAGGGCTCGAGCTCGTGGATCTCGTCCTCGAGCTTGATCCGCGCGCTGCCGGAGACGAGCACGTAGACCTCCTCCTGCACCTTGTGCCGGTGGCCGAAGGGGACGCGGAAGCCCGGAGCGAGGCGCAGGTAGGTCACGCCGCACTCCTCGCACCCGAGATCGACCCGCAGGAAGCGCGCCTCCATCTTCCCCTCGAGCCCGAAGTTCGGCCCCTGATCGTCGACGTCCGTGACCTTCAGCACTGTGTACTCCGACATCCCGTCTCCTTTCCGAGGGTTTCGGCCGGCCGGCCTCGGTGGTATTGTCAGTTCTGATGACGCAGCTTCTCGAATAGAGCAGGAAGCAACGCGGCCCGGCCGCGGTAGCTTCCCACGGCCTCTCCTTCGAGAGGCTTTTTTGTACCCGGAGACGGACATGGAGCGATACGACCCGAAGAACATCGAGCCGAAGTGGCAGGCGGTCTGGGAGGCGGAGCGCGTCTTCGAGACGCCGAACCCGGAGCCCGGCGCCGGCGACGAGCGGCACTTCTACCAGCTCGAGATGCTGCCGTATCCATCGGGGACGCTCCACATGGGCCACGTCCTCAACTACACGATGGGCGACGTCGTCACCCACCTACGGCGACGCAAGGGCTGGACGGTTCTGCGCCCGATGGGCTTCGACTCCTTCGGGCTGCCGGCGGAGAACGCGGCCATCACCGAAGGAGGACACCCGCGCGAGATCACCGAGCGGAACATCGCCGCGATCCGGGTGCAGATGCGCCGACTGGGCTGGGCGATCGACTGGAAGCGCGAGATCTCCGCGCACGAAGATCGACTACTACCGCTGGACGCAGTGGCTGTTCCTGAAGTTCTTCGAGCGGGGGCTGGCCTACCGGGCGGCGGCGCCGGTCAACTGGTGTCCGAACGACCAGACGGTCGTCGCCAACGAGTACGTCGTCGACGGGCGATGTGACCGCTGCGGCGCGCTGGTCGAGGCGCGCAATCTCGAGCAGTGGTTCTTCAAGATCACGGCCTACGCCGACGAGCTGCTGCACTACGACCTGCCCGAGTGGGGCGAGTGGCCGGAGCGGACGAAGACCATCCAGCGCAACTGGATCGGGCGCTCTGAAGGCGCCGAGATCCTGTTCAGGATCGACGAGCTGGACACCGACGTGCCCGTCTTCACGACGCGGCCCGACACGCTCTTCGGCGCGACCTTCTTCGTCCTGGCGCCCGAGCATCCGCTGGTCGAGCGCATCGCGAACGACGAGGTGCGGGAGTACGCCAAGCGGACGGCCGCTCGCCGCGGCGAGGAGCGGGCGACGGAGGAGGCGAAGACCGGCGTCTTCACGGGCCTCTCCGCGACGAACCCGGTGAACGGGGAGCAACTGCCCGTCTACGTCTCCGACTACGTGCTGATGGAGTACGGCACCGGCGCGATCATGGGCGTCCCTGCGCACGACGAGCGGGACTACGAGTTCGCGCAGGCGTTCGACTTGGCCGTTCGCACCGTTGTCGTCCCGCGCGAAGGAGAGCCGCCGGAGGAAGGTGCGTTCTCGGAGCACACCGAGGACGAGGTGCTCGTGAACTCCGGCGACTTCAGCGGCATGCCCTCGCCGGAGGCCAAGCAGGCGATCGTCGAGCGGCTGCACGAGCAGGGCCGGGCTGCGCCTGCAGTCTCGTACCGGCTGCGCGACTGGAGCTTCTCGCGCCAGCGCTACTGGGGCTGCCCGATCCCAATCGTCTATTGCGACGACTGCGGACTCGTTCCGGTGCCGGAGGACGATCTACCGGTGCTGCTGCCGGAGGTGGAGGACTACCGGCCGAAGGGTGTGCCTCCGCTGGCGTCCAACGAGGAGTGGCTGAACGTCCCGTGCCCGAAGTGCGGGAAGCCGGGCAAGCGCGAGGCGGACACGATGGACACCTTCGCCGACTCGTCGTGGTACTTCCTGCGCTACGTCGACCCGCGCAACGACCAGGCTCCTTTCGATCGGCGGCTGGTCGACTACTGGTGCCCGGTCTCGCAGTACATCGGCGGGATCGATCACGCGACCGGACACCTGCTCTACTCCCGCTTCTTCGTCCGGGTGATGAAGGAGATGGACCTGGTCGGGTTCGGCGAGCCGTTCGCGCGGCTCTTCCACCAGGGCTGGGTGCAGATGGGCGGCGCGAAGATGTCGAAGTCGCGCGGGAACGTCACCGGTCCCGACCCGCTGGTCGACGAGTACGGCGCGGACGCCGTTCGGCTGTACATCCTGTTCCTGGGCCCCGCGGACCAGGACATGGAATGGACCGAAACCGGGATCGAGGGGATCGTCAGGTTCCTGGGCCGGCTGTGGCGACTCGTGCTCGAGGTCGCCGCCGAGGAGGCTCCGGCGGAGGGCGCGGGCGACTCGCCGCTGTCGCGCAAGGTGCACACGACGATCGCGAAGGTGACGGACGACATCGAGCGCCGGTTCCAGTTCCACACTCCGATCGCGGCGGTGATGGAGCTGACGAACGAGATCGGCCGGGCCGCCGACGACCCCGCCCGGCGGTTTGCGACCGAGACCGCCGTCTCGCTGATCCAGCCGTACGCGCCGCACGTGGCCGAGGAGCTGTGGGAGCGCCTGGGCCGGGAGCGGCTGTGGGAGGAGCCCTGGCCCGAGGCGGATCCCGCGATGCTGGAGCAGGACACGTTCGAGCTCGTGATCCAGGTGAACGGGAGGGTGCGCGACCGCGTCGAGGTGCCGGCCGACCTGCCCGAGGATGAGTTGATCGAGCGCGCCAAGGCTTCGCCCCGCGTGCAGGCCCACCTGGACGGCACGGAGATCCGCCAGACGATCGTCGTGCCCAGGAAGCTGGTCAACATCGTGACCTCCTGAGCCAACTCACCCTAAAGGGGTAGGCCGCGCCGGCCGATAAGGACTCTCGGGTCCTAGTACAGAGGCTGGGGGATGCGCGTTCTACTCGTAGACGACGACGCGGCGCTTCGGACACTTCTCCGGACGACGTTCGAGGTCTTCGACATCGACGTGAACGAGGCCGAGGATGCCTCGGCGGCTGCGATGTCGATCGCGGTCACACCGCCCGACGTCGTCGTGCTCGACGTGCGGATGCCGGGGATGGACGGGCTCGACTTCTGCCGCCAGCTCAAGGACGATCCGGCCACCGACGGGATCGCCGTCGTGATCCTGAGCGGCTCCGACGGGGGCACGGCTGACGCCGCCGAGCGGGCCGGGGCCGACGCAGCCATCCGGAAGCCGTTCAGCCCGCTCGAGCTGCTGGCGGTCGTCGAGCAGCTCGCGGGCTCGCGCTACGGGATCCCGTTCCGCTCGCTGCGGTCGGACGATCCCCAGGAGCAGCTGTTGCTCTACGCGCAGGATCTTCGGCACATCCTCGAGATCGAGAAGGGCCAGCGCACGCTCGTGCAGGCCGCGTACCGCGAGACGGTGGCAGCACTCGCGAGCGCACTCGAGTCGAAGGACACCGGCACGCGGGCGCATTCGCAGCGGGTGCAGCGCTACGCGATCGAGCTGGCGCGGAGGATCGATCCTTCCCTGCTGGAGGACCCGAGCACCGAGTACGGCTTTCTCCTCCACGACGTCGGCAAGATCGGGATCCCCGACCGGATCCTCCAGAAGCCGAAGCCGCTGACCGAGGCCGAGGAGCGGCTGATGCGGACGCACACCGTGCTCGGCGAGCAGGTGCTCGGCGGCGTCGCGTTCCTGCACGGCGAGGGACTGCGCATCGTCCGCTCGCATCACGAGCGGTGGGACGGCGGCGGCTATCCCGACGGTCTGGCTAGCACGGCGATTCCACTGGCAGCGCGGGTGTTCGCGGTGGCGGACGCCCTCGATGCGATCACGAGCGATCGGCCCTACCGCCGAGCGCGGCGCTGGGTCGACGCGGGACGCGAGCTCGTTCAGCAGTCGGGCAAGCAGTTCGATCCGGAGGTCGTTCGCGCCTTCCTTGCGAGCGAGGGACAGCTCCGCTCGATCAAGCGCGAGCTCGAATGGAGCGGCGTCCGCGTCTAGTTCTTACGCGCGCTCGAGCAGGCGCTGGTCCGCGTGGCGCCGGTAGGCGCGGTTCCCGAAGAACCCGGCGACGAGGAGGAGGAGCAGCGGGCTCGCGACGATGAGGACGTACGCGGCGATGACGAGCTCGGCGAGGAGGATTCCGACCGCGTCTCCCAGTGCGCGGTCGAGGCGCCCGGGAGCGGCGGCCGGCTCCTTCGGCTCATGTGTCGTGAGGGCGAGGTTGACGGTGGCGAAGGCCGCCTGCCGGTTGATCTCGATCCGCTGGCGGCGAAGTGCGGCCAGCTGGGCCAGGATCTGGGCTCGCTCGGCGCCGGTTGCCTGAGCGGCCCGGCGCTCGAGGCGGCGGATGCTGCGTGTCAGCTCGTCGAGCGGCTGCTGGAGGTCGGAGATCCGTGTGTCCTGCGCGAGGATCCGTCCGAGCGAGCTGAACTGGACGATCGCGGCCTGGACCCGGGAGACCGGAATCCGCACCCGGACGGCGGCCGTCCCTTCGCTCGGCTCGGGGGTGGCGTACGTGACCGAGACGAGGTAGCCGCCGAGGCGACGGGTCGTCCGGAGGGCGCGCTGGGTCGTTGCCGACAGATCGTCGGTTCCGTCGACGAGGAGCTGGAGCGTCGCGTGGTAGTCCTGGGCTCGGCGACCGGACGGAGCCGGTGAGGCGGACCGCTTCTGCGCGGTCTCTGCGGGCCGCTCGTCGAGCGGTGCGAAGGACGGGGCGGCGGGGGCCGGAGCAGCCGGCTGGGGCGCGCGGGCATCGGCCTCGGTGATGGGCTGCGAAGCGGTCTGCTCGCTGTCGTCGCCCGGGACGTCGATCGCCGAGTTCAGGCCCGACGACTACCGCGACCGCCAGGGAGAGCCCGGCGACCGCCGGGGCGGCGAAGCCAAGGATCCGCCGGGCGGTGAAGCGCGGCGGAGTCGGCGCCTCGGCCGTGACGTCGGCAACGCGGTCTGCCAGCGACGCGGGCGTGGCCGGGGTCTCGGCGCGCAGAGCGGCAACGAGCTCGTCGAAACGCTCGTCGATCAGGGTCTCAGGCGACACGGGCGGACCTCGCATTCCGTTCGAGCTTCTCCAGGGCCCGGGCGAGCCGGGTGGTGCAGGCGGTGGGCGTGATGCCGAGGACCCGGCCGGCGGACGCCGCATCGAGATCGAGGATCACGCGCAGCGCGATCACTTCGCGGTCGGCCGCCGACAGGGTCCGGAGCGCCTGCTGGAGCCACGGGGAGAGGGACGGCTCGGCAGGCTCCTGATCGCGGTCGGCAAGGCTCGCGTAGCGCTCTTCTCGCCGGCGGCGGCGCTCCTCCGCGCGGAGGTGGTCGAGCGCGGCCGTGCGTGCGATCTGGCAGAGCCACGTTCGCTCCGAGCCGCGCGACGGATCGAAGCGATGCCAGAGACGGACGGCACGCTCGAAGGTCTCTGCCGCCAGATCCTCGGCGGCCTGCGGGTCGCGGGTGAGGTAGAGGACGTAGCGGTAGACGTCGTCCAGGTGCCTCCTGGCGGCGTCCGCAAGCGAGCTCGTCGCAGGCCTCATACATCTCATATACGCCGTGGCGCGGCGATTCGTCACGCCCTTGGCGCACTTCCGTGACGGACATGTGGCAGGTTCGTTGTCACGATGGACGACATGGACGGCTTCCAGATCACGCGGTCACGCGCGCTTCTCGGCGCGGTGTTGCTCGTCGCGGCGCTGTTCGTGGGCGGGCGCTTCTTCGTCGGTAGCGGCACTGCGACGGTGGAGCGATCCCCGCCGGAGGCCGGCGAGATCGAGGCGGCTCCGGCGGCTCGTCTCGTCGTGCACGTCGTGGGCGCGGTCCGGCGGCCCGGCCTCTACCGCCTCGCGCACGGCGCGCGGATCGCTGACGCGGTCCGGCGCGCGGGCGGCGCGACCCGACGTGCGGACCTGAGCCTCGTCAACCTGGCCGCACAAGTCTCGGACGGCACGCAGGTCGTCGTCCCGCGCCGCGTCGTCGTGTCGGCTGCCGCGCCGGGAGGCGGGGGAGACCCAGCCGCCCCTGCCGCCGGTCCCGTCCACCTGAACACCGCCACGCTCGAGCAGCTGGACGCGCTGCCCGGGGTCGGCCCCGTGACGGCGCAGAAGATCGTCGACTACCGCGAGCAGCACGGTGCGTTCAGCTCGATCGAGGACCTCGACGCGATCCCCGGGATCGGCCCCGCCCGGCTCGAGCAGCTACGGGACCTGGTGGCGCCGTGATCGGGCGCTTCCTCGACCGCTATGCGCCGCATGCCGTCGCCGGCGTTCTCTGCCTTGCGCTCGCGGCGACGACGGCGGTTCGCGTCAGCTCCTCCGCCGTCCTCGTCGCGGCGCTCGTTGCTGCGGTGGGCTCGGTTGCGGTCCTCGACCGTCGCGCTCGGGTGGGTGTGATCGCCTGCGCGCTCGGCCTCGCCGGGCTCTGGTGGGGGAGTGTCCGTCTCGACGCACTGGACCGCAGCGTTCTGGTGCCTCGAATCGGTGAGACCGGCCTCGCCGTCTTCGAGATCACGGGGCCTGCCCGCAGAACGCCGTTTCGGCTCAGGGTTCCGGCGCGCATGCGCTCGTTCCGGACGATCTCGGTTCGGGAATCGGTTCTGCTCGAGCTTCCGTTGGGACGCGCGCCTCCGCAGGGCGCCTTCATCGAGACAGCCACCGAGATTCGCGAGCCACGCGGGCCCAGCGACGGGTTCGACGAGCGAACGTTCCTGCATCGTCGTGGCATCCACGTCGTTGCGCGCGGCCGGGATTGGCGAATCGTCGGCCGCCGAGGCGGGCTCGCCGGTGTCGCCGACCGAATACGCCGGACGCTCGCCGGCTCCATGGCACCCGGTCTGACGGGAGAACGGCGCGCGGTCCTGGCCGGGCTCGTCCTCGGCGAGGAGGAGGGCCTGAGCGAGGATCTCCGAGCCGACTTCCGGTCGTCCGGCCTGTACCACCTGCTCGCCGTCTCGGGCCAGAACGTCGCGTTCGTCGCCGGCGGGGTGCTCCTCGTCGCGTGGCTACTCGGCATCTCGCGGCTGGCGGCCGAGATCGGCGCACTCGGTGCGATCTGCGCCTACGTCCTCGCCGTCGGCTGGCAGCCGTCGGTCGTGCGGGCCGGTGTCGCGGGTGCTCTCGCGTCGCTCGCCTGGCTCGCGGCCCGGCCGCGCGACCGCTGGTACTTCCTCCTGCTCGGAGCCGCGCTCCTGCTCGCCTGGAACCCGTACTCGATCTACGAGCCCGGCTTCCAGCTCTCGTTCGCGGCCGTCGGCGCGATCTTCGTGCTCGTTCCGCGGCTCGAGCGGATCCTGGCCGGCTACCCCGTCCCGAGCAGCCTCGCAACGGTCGTCGCCGTGTCCGGCGCCTGCGGCCTCGTCACCGCGCCGATCCTTCTCGTCCAGTTCGGCTCGGTTCCGGTCTACTCGATCCTGAGCAATGCTCTCGCCGCGCCCGTCGTCGGTATCGCGTTCAGCCTCGCACTGCTGACGGCGTTACTCGACCAGGTGCTCCCGCCGGCGGCGATGTCCGCGGGTCTGGTGAACGGCTGGCTTGCTGCGTACGTTGCCTTCTGCGCCCGTGCGGTGGGCGGACTCCCCGGCGCGGAGGTCGGTTCGACGACAGCCATCGGCGTTGTCGCTGCGATCGCCGCCGTGCTCGTTGCATGGCTGAGGCTGCCGCGCTGGCGCAGGCCTGGATTCGCGGTCCTGGTCGGTCTCGCCGCGGCGATCGTCGTCCTGGGCTGGCAGATCCTCCCGCAGGGCTCACGACCGCCTCCCGCGGGCCTCCGCATCACGGTTCTCGATGTGGGTCAGGGCGACGCGATCCTCCTGGAGGTCCGCGAGGGCGCCGTGCTCGTCGACCAGGGCCCGCCGGAGGCCGACGTCGACGACCAGCTTCGCCGGCTCGGCGTGCGGCGGCTCGCACTCGCGGTCCTGACCCATCCGCAGCGCGACCATGTCGGCGGCGCGCCTGACCTGCTACGGCACGTGCGTGTCGACCGAATCCTCGATCCTCGGATCCCGGGTGAGAGTCCCGAGCAGGCCGATGCGCTCGAAGAGGCGGCGGAGCGACGCGTACCGGTCTCCACCGCTCGCGCGGGTCTCGTCTTCCGGCTCGGGAAGCTTCGGATCCGTGTGCTGTGGCCGCGCTCCGAGCCGCCCGAGGGTCAAGATCCGAATCTCTTCGCGACGGTGCTCCTCGCCTCGTACGGCAAGGTCGACGTGCTCCTGCCGGCCGACGCCGAGTCGCCCGTCACCGTTCCGCTCAACCCGCCGCCGGTCGAGATCCTCAAGGTTGCCCATCACGGATCGGCGGACGACGGTCTCCGGCGCCTGCTCGAACTGACCAGGCCGGCGATCGCCGTCATCTCCTGCGGCCGGGGCAACGACTACGGCCACCCGACGCCGTCCACGCTGGCGGCGCTCGATGCAGCTCCAGGGCTGGACGTCTTCCGGACCGACCGCCACGGAAGCGTCGTCATCGAAAGCGACGGCCGCGAGATCGCGACTCGGACGGGCGCGTGACTATGCTTGCCACCGGTGTCCGACGAGCCGCTTCTGCCGGTCTATCTCGTGACAGGAAGCGACCGGCCGAAGGTCGCGCGCGCGCTCCGCCGGCTCCGTGCTCGCTTCGGTGACGAATCCATCGAGCACCTCGCCGCCGACACGGCCAGCGGGGCCGATGCGGTCGCTGCCTGCAACGCGCTCGGGCTGTTCGCGGGCGGCGAGGGTGGTCGCCTCGTGATCGTCGAGGCTGTCGAGCGCTGGCGCAAGGCGGACGTCGACGCGGTCACGGAGTACCTCGCCGACCCGGTTCCGGGCGCGGTACTGGCCTTGATCGCGACCGAGACGCTGCGGAGCGATGCGCTCGCAAACGCGGTCACGGCGGTCGGCCGGGTCTTGCCGTTCGACGCGCCCAAGCCGCGTGACCTGCCGGCCTGGGTGCGCGCCCAGTTCGAGGGACTGGGAGGCGACATCGAACCCGAGGCCGCTCGGGCGCTCGTCGAGATCGTCGGCGACGATCTCGTCGCGCTGGCGACCGAAGCAGACAAGATCACGATCTGGGCCGGCGGGCATCCGATCGCGCGGGCGGACGTCGAGGCGCTTGCGACTCCGGCCCGCGAGGCTGCCGCCTGGGCGATCACCGACGCATGGGGCGATCGTGACGCGGCCGGGCTCATGGCGGCCGGAGAGGCGGAGCTCGAACGGCGGGATCCCTTTGCGATCGCGGTTCGGCTCGCGTCGCACGTCAGCCTGGTCCGAAGCCTCAAGGTCCTTGCGGCCGAGGGCCTCGGCGCCAAGGAGATCGCGAAGCGCGTCAAGCTGCACGAGTTCCGTGTGCGGAAGGCGCTCGGGCACGCCGACCGGTACTCGCAGGAGGAGCTCGACGCCGCGGTCGTCCGCCTGGCGGCACTCGACGCTGCGCTGAAAGGGGCGAGCCGTCTATCGGGCAGTCACGAGTTGACGCGCGCGCTTGCCGAGCTCACGGAGCCGGCGCGATCACCGGCTCGACAGCCGGCCTAGCCGCTTTGGCGGCCTGAGACGAGCCGGGCGGCCTGCGCCTTCTTGCGCGCGGCAGCGTTGCGATGGAGCGCGCCGCTCGCAGCGGCCCGGTCGATCCACCGCTGGAGCTCGACATGCGTCGCCGCCACGCGGTCGGAATCGCCCTCCGTGACCGCGGACTCGAGGCGACGCGTGAGCGTCTTGACCGTCGAGCGATAGCGGAGGTTCTGAAGCCGCTCCTCGGCGGCCGTCCGCACCCGCTTCTTCTGCTGCTTGATGTTCGGCATACGCGAAAAAATGCCCGCGGTGCGGGCGGCGGCATGCTAGCAGCCGTCCGGTCGGCCGCAGGAGGCAGCCCAGAGCGCTCGTATCCTCACCTCGTGGTGAACCGCCGGTGAGCGAGGTGCGTCCGGAGGCGCCGGGGTTCCCGACCCGCCGCCTGGCCTGGTCGACCGCGGCCTTCTCGGCGGCCACCGGCCTCTCGCGCGTGCTCGGCCTCGCCCGCGAGATCGTCGTGCGCGGACTCTTCGGCGTCGAGGGTGCAGGCATCAACGCGTTCACGGTCGCGTTCCAGGTGCCGAACCTCGTCCGAGCGCTCGTCGCGGACGCGGCGCTCTCGGGGGCGTTCGTCCCGGTCTTCACCGAGCTCCTCGAGAAGGGTGAGCGGGCCCGAGCGTGGCGCGTCGCGTCGAGCCTGATCTGGATCCTGCTCCTCGGCCTCAGTGCCGTGACCGCGGTCTTCGTGCTCGCCGCGCCCTGGGTGATGTCGCTCTTCGGCTATCACGGCGAGGACGGCGAGCTCGCGGTCACGCTGGCCCGCATCCTCTTTCCGATCGTCGTCCTGCTCGGAGTCTCGGGCGTGATCGTCGGGATCCTGAACAGCTACGAGCAATTCACGATTCCGGCGCTGACTCCGGTCTTCTGGAACCTGGCGATCATCGCAGGACTGGTGATCGGCGTACCGCAAGCCGGATCCGAGGACGCCGAGCTCTACGTGTACGCCGGGTCGATCGTGGTGGGCACGGTCATCCAGCTCCTCCTGCCGCTTCCGTGGCTCGCCGGCCTCGACGGCCGCCTCAGGGTTGCGATCGACTGGCGCGACCCCGCGGTCAAGCGCGTATTCGTGCTGATGCTGCCCGTGACCCTCGGCCTCGGTCTCATCAACTTCACCGCGGTGATCGGGACGTTCTTCGCGGCGCGCTACATCGACCCCAACCTCGCGCCCAGCGCGATCGACGCCGCGTTTCGCATCTACATGCTGCCGCAGGGGATGTTCTCCGTCGCCGTAGCCACCGTGCTCTTTCCCACGCTCTCCCGCCTCGCCGCCCGCGATGAGGTCGATGGCTTTCGCCGGACGCTCGGCATGGGTCTCCGACAGATCGCCTTTCTGCTCGTCCCCGCCAGCGTGGTCTCGGCCGTACTCGCGGAACCGATCGTCCGGCTCGTCTACGAGCGGGGCGAGTTCGGACCAAGTGAAACGCGGGTCGTCGCCGGCGCACTCGCCGCGTTCTCCCTCGGCCTGACGTTCAACGGCGCGATGCTGATGCTCAACCGGGCGTTCTTCAGCCTCCAGTCTCCGTGGACGCCGACCGCCGTCGCTCTCGGGACGCTGGTCGTGAACACGGCGCTCTTCGCAGCCTTCTACGAGCTTGGAGTGTGGGGGGTCCCGCTCGCGATCTCGGTCGCCAACATCGTCGGCACCGTTGCTCTGCTCGTGCTCCTTCGACGTCGGCTCACGCGCATCGAGCTCGGCCAGACGATCGACTCGCTGCTGCGCATCACGGTCGCCTCCGCGGTCCTCGGTCTCGTTGCCTTCGCCGTCTGGTGGGGCCTCGACGAGCTGCTCGGTCGAACGTTTCTCGCGCAGCTCGTCTCTGTGCTCGGGGCGATCTCAGCAGGGGGCGCCGCCTACCTATTTTCCGCCCGTTTGCTGGGAGTTCGTGAGCTGACCGCGTTGCTATCGTTGCGATCCCGCGCTCGGCCGGCCGGGTAGCCCTATGCAGCAGGACCGAATCCGCAACTTCTCGATCATCGCGCACATCGACCATGGGAAATCGACCCTGGCCGACCGCATCCTCGAGGTCACCGAGACCGTTTCGGGCCGCGAGATGCGCGAGCAGGTGCTCGACTCCATGGAGCTCGAGCGCGAGCGCGGCATCACGATCAAGGCCCAGGCCGTGCGCGTCCTCTGGAAGGGCTACCAGCTCAACCTGATCGACACGCCGGGTCACGTCGACTTCACCTACGAGGTCTCCCGCTCGCTCCAGGCATGTGAAGGCGCCGTCCTCGTCGTCGACGCGGCCCAGGGGGTCGAGGCGCAGACTGTCGCCAACGCCTATCTCGCGATCGAGAACGACCTCGAGCTCCTTCCGGTCGTGAACAAGATCGACCTGCCGCAGGCGGATCCCGACGCAGCGTCCGCCGAGATCGCGGAGCTGATCGGCGGCAATCCGGACGACGTCCTCCGGATCTCCGCCAAGACCGGAGAGGGGATCGAGGCGGTGCTCGACGCCGTGGTGGAGCGGATCCCTCCGCCCGCGGGCAACCGCGAGGCGCCCGCGCGTGCGCTCATCTTCGACTCCGCGTACGACCAGTACCGCGGAGTCGTCGCCTTCGTTCGTGTCATCGACGGCACGTTCCACACGCGGGAGCGCCTGCTCGCGATGGCGCAGGGAACACGCTTCGAGGCGGAGGAGCTCGGCTTCTTCTCGCCCACGATGCGCGCGGCCGAGACGCTCGAGGCCGGCGAGGTCGGCTACGTCATCACCGGCCTGAAGGACGTCAGCCGCCTACGGGTCGGCGACACGCTCACGTCGCGGGAGAACCCGGCGACCGAGCCGCTCCCGGGCTACAAGGACGTGAAGCCGATGGTGTTCGCGGGTCTCTTCCCGACGGACTCGGACGACTACCCGGACCTTCGAGACGCCCTCGAGAAGCTGAAGTTGAACGATGCGGCGCTCGTCTACGAGCCGGAGACGTCGCAGGCGCTCGGCTTCGGCTTCCGGTGCGGCTTTCTCGGTCTCCTCCACATGGAGATCGTGCGAGAGCGGCTCGAGCGCGAGTTCGATCTCGACCTGCTCGTGACCGCCCCGACCGTCGCCTATCGAGTCGTGACGATCTCGGGCCAGGAAGTCGAGGTGCACAACCCGTCCGAGATGCCGGCCGACATCGAGCGCGTCGAGGAGCCGTACATCCGCGCCTCGGTCATCGTTCCGAAGGCGTACGTCGGGCAGGTGATGGAGCTCTGCACCGATCGGCGGGGCAGCTTCGACCACATGGAGTACCTCTCCGAGGACCGCGCGGTGCTCATCTACGAGCTGCCGCTCTCCGAGGTGGTCGTCGACTTCTACGACCAGTTGAAGTCGCGCACCCGCGGGTACGCGAGCTTCGACTACGACATCGTCGGCTTCCGCGAGGGGAACCTCGTCAGGCTCGACGTGCTGATCGCGGGCGAGCCGGTCGACGCACTCTCGCTGATCGTCCACCGCGACTCGGCGTACGGCCGTGGGCGGGCGCTCGTCGACCGGCTGCGGGAGGAGATTCCGCGCCAGATGTTCGACGTGCCCGTCCAGGCTGCGATCGGGTCGCGCATCATCGCCCGCGAGACGATCAAGGCGAAGCGCAAGGACGTGCTCGCCAAGTGTTACGGCGGCGACATCACCCGGAAGCGCAAGCTGCTCGAGAAGCAGAAGGCCGGCAAGAGGCGGATGAAGCAGGTCGGTGCCGTCGAGGTGCCGCAGGAGGCGTTCCTCGCGGTGCTCAATCTCGGGGAGAACGGCAAATGAGCGGCGGCGTCCGTCATCTGTACGTGCATCTGCCGTTCTGCGCGCACCGCTGCGGGTACTGCGACTTCGTCACGGTCGTCGGCCGGCAGGGCGAGCACGCGGGTTACGTGGACGCGGTGCTCGCCGAGCTCGAGCTCGAGCGCGGGTTGCTCGCGCCTCAGCTCGACACGGTCTTCGTCGGCGGCGGCACTCCGACCTTCACGGTGGAGGCCGAGCTTCGGCGGTTGCTCGCCGCGTTGCCGCGCGCGTCGGAGGTGACCGTGGAGGCCAACCCGGAGACGGTCACGGCAGAGCTTGCAGCGCTCCTTCGCGACGCCGGCGTCTCCCGCGTCTCGCTCGGCGCTCAGACCTTCGACCCGAAATTGCTCGCCGTCCTCGAGCGCGTTGCCGGGCCGGACGACGTCCGGCGCGCTTTCTACCATCTCCGGGGTGCCGGATTTGACAACATCTCGCTCGATCTCATCTACGGGATCCCGGGCCAGGAGCCCGCCGCGCTCGACGCCGACATCGACGAGGCGCTTGCGCTGGGGCCCGAGCACCTTTCGTGCTACGAGCTCGAGGCGAAGCCCGGGACACGCTTCACGCACCGGCACGGGGAAGAGCTCGCGCGCCAGGCGGATGCGCTCGAGGACTACTTCGAGCGGGTCGTGGAGCGGCTGACGGGGGCCGGGTACCGCTGGTACGAGACGGCGAACTTCTGCCGGCTGCCCGAGACGGCTGGCGGCAGGGATCTGCGAGCGCAGCACAACCTCGCGTACTGGCACGGCCGCGACTACGTCGGGGTTGGCATCGGCGCGGTCTCGACGGTTCGCGGCGCAGCGCTGGCGCAACACACCGCGTTTGCCCGTGTACGGGGCCGCGCTGGCCGGTGGCGGTCGGCCGCCGCGCGAGGTCGAGGAGCTGCCGCTCGACGTCCGCCGTCGCGAGCGCGTGATGCTGGGTCTGCGGCTCGACGAGGCGCTGCCGGTCAACGGCCTCGGTCCGGTGCTCGACCGAGACGCACTCGTCCGCCTCGAGACGCTCGATCTCGTCTCGCGGGAGGGAAGCGGCGGCGAGGACGAGGCGCTCACGCTGACCAGGCGGGGACGGCTGCTCGGCGGCGGCGTCACGGCCGAGCTCCTCGCCTGAGCGATTCGGAGCGGACTTGGGCCGCGGGTAAAATTTCCCTGCAAAGACGTGACTCAAGCCCAGCTCACAGATCGCCAGCGCGAAATTCTCAGGCGCGTCGTCGAGGAATACATTGCAACCGGCCAGCCGGTCGGCTCCAGGTACCTCGTGGAGCGTGCCGGTCTGAGCGTGTCTCCGTCGACCGTCCGAAGCGACCTTGCGGAGCTCGAGCGGCTCGGCCTGCTGACGCACCCGCATACGTCTGCCGGGCGGGTCCCGACGGAGACCGGCTATCGGCTCTTCGTCGAAGGCCTGCTCGACCGACTCGAGCCGCGGCCGGCAACGTTGCCCCTCGATCTCAGTGGGCCCGCTGCGGAGGTCGAGGTCGCGCTTCAGACGACGACCGAGGCGCTGGCGCAGATGACGCGCCTGCTCGCCCTCGTCTCGGCGCCGCCGCTCGAGGCGGCGACCGTACGGCACGTGGAGGTCCTGGCGCTCCAGCCGCAGGTGATCGCGACCGTCGTCATCACGTCCACAGGAGGCGTGACGAAGCGCGTCTTCGCGCTCGGTGAGCCGGTCGACGCCGGGCTGGTGAGCTGGGCGGCGGAGTACCTGAACGAGCGCACGGTCGGGCTGGCTCCGGGGTCGCATGCGCTGCGGCGGGTCTTCGCCGAGGAGGGGCTGTCCGTGGGTGAGCGCGTCTTCCTCGAGTTGCTGCGACCGGCGTTCACCGATGCCGCCGGCTCGGAAGAGCAGCGCCTGTACGTCGGTGGCGCCGCGATGCTCCTCGGAGACACGCGCGGCGAGGACCTCGACACGTACCGCGGCCTGCTCGAGGCGCTCGAGCAGCGCGCGGTCGTCCTCCAGATCCTCAGCGAGACGCTCGGAAACCGAGATCCGTTCGTCCGCCTCGGAGTCGAGCTGGCACACCCGGCGCTTCAGCATGCGTCGCTCGTCGGCGCGACCTACGGGCTCGCACATCGGCGTCTCGGCGCGGTCAGCCTGCTGGGGCCGCTGCGAATGGACTACGAGACGGCGCTCCGGTCTGTACGCGGAGCGGCGCGGGAGCTCTCCCGCTTCGTCGAGGAGATCTACGCCGACAACTAGCGCCGGGCGCCTGGCTACCCTCCCGTAGGCGATGGCGACGGCTGAGCGGGACTACTACGAGGTGCTCGGCGTCGGTCGTGACGCCGGCGACGTCGAGATCAAGAAGGCCTTCCGGCGCCTGGCGCGACAGGTGCACCCCGACGTCTCGGATGCGCCCGACGCCGAGGAACGCTTCAAAGAGGTCGTCGAGGCGTACGAGGTGCTGTCGAATTCCGAGACGCGCCAGCTGTACGACCGCTACGGGCACACGGGCCTGCGCAGCGGCGGCTTCCGTCCGTCGCAATTCGACTTCGGGAACATCGCCGACATCTTCTCGGCCTTCTTCGGTGATGACCTCTTCGCAACCGGTTCGCGCAGCCGCGCAGCCCGTGGCGCCGACATCGCCGCCGAGGTCGCGATTGAGCTCGAGGAAGCGGCACGAGGCGTACAGCGCGATGTGCCGTTCCGCGTCGCCGTCACCTGCGAGCGCTGCAGCGGGCAGGGAGTCGAGCCTGGAACGGACGTGACTACGTGCCCGACCTGTCAGGGGATGGGGCGGGTCCAGTACGTCTCGCGCAGCGCCTTCGGCGAGTTCATCCGGACGCAGGGGTGCCCCGACTGCAACGGCCGGGGCCAGCTGATCCAACACCCGTGCGGGCAGTGCGACGGCGCCGGTCAGGTGCTCGAGGAGCGGCAGCTCGAGGTGGAGATCCCGGCAGGGATCCACGACGGACAGCGGATCCGGCTCTCCGGCGAGGGCCATGCGGGCCTTCTGGGCGGCCGCGCGGGAGACGTCTACGTCCTCGTCCGGGTCCGTCCCGATGAGCGGTTCGTCCGTGAGGGCGACCACATCTTCTCGACCGTCGACCTGACGATGACGCAGGCGGCGCTCGGCGCACAGGTCACGGTGCCGACCCTCGACGGCGACGAAGAGCTCGACATCGAGGCCGGCACTCAGCCCGGCGCCGTACGAGTGCTGCGCGGTCGCGGGATGCCCGTCCTCCAGGGGTTCGGGCGCGGCGACCATCGGATCCTCGTGAACGTTGCAGTCCCGCATCAGCTCACGGACGAGCAACGCGACCTGCTCCGGCGGTTCGACGAGTCGGCTGGAGAGGACACCTACCGCCCGGACGAGGGGTTCTTCGACAAGCTCAAGGGCGCGTTCCGCTGAGCACCGGCGAGCTCCGCCGGGTCGCCGTCAGGGTCCCGAGCGACAGGCTGGAGGAGATGATGGCGCGCTTCATCGAGCTCTATCCGGAGGGCTTCGAGGAAGGCGACGAAGAGCTCGCGGTCTACACCGACGCGGCCGGCGAAGAGCAGCTGAGAGCCCTGTTCGAGAACGTCTCGTCCCGCTCGATCGAGCCGGGGTGGGAAGAACGTTGGCGTGAGTTCCATCGACCCGTTTGGGTCGGGCCGCTGTGGATCGGCCCGCCGTGGGAAGAGCCGCCGGCTGATGCGACGACGGTGGTGATCGATCCCGGCCGCGCGTTCGGCACCGGATCGCACCCGACGACGCGCCTCTGCCTGGAGTTCCTGCTCGAGCTCGAGCGCGGCAGCCTGGTCGACGTCGGGTGTGGCTCCGGCGTCCTCTCGGTTGCCGCCGCGAAGCTCGGCTTCGATCCGATCGTCGCGATCGACCGCGAGCCCGCCGCGGTGGAGGCCGTGGGCCGCAACGCCGTGGCGAACGGGGTCGCGATCGACGTCCGGCTTGCCGATGTGCTCGCGGCCGGGCCGCCCGAGGCAGACGTCGGTCTGGCGAACATCGACCTCGCTTCGATCGAGGTGCTGGCTCCGAAGCTCGCCGTCGCGCGACTCGTCACCGCCGGGTACTTCCATTCCCGGATGCCGAGCCTCGCCGGTTTCGCGCACAGGGAGCGGCGGATCGACGGCGGCTGGGCGGCCGACCTGTTCGAGCGCCAGTAGATTTCCCGCCCGAGATGGCGACCTTCTCGGTCCGGTTCCTCGGCTGCAAGGTTTCGCACTCGGACGCGCAGTCGATCCGTGAGCGACTCGTTGCGGACGGCCACGAGGAAGGCACGAACGCCGCCGACGTCGCGGTCGTCAACACGTGCTGCGTGACGCACGAGGCTGTGTCGAAATCGCGCCAGGCGGCCTCGCGCGCCGCCCGGACGCACAGCCGTGTCTACGTCACGGGCTGCGGCGCGAACCTCGGCGGCGACGCCATGGCGGGCCTGCCCGACAACGTCGTGGTCATCGCTCGACCGAGCGAGGAGATCGCAGACGCTGTCGCGCGCGACGTCGGTGCGATCGGCTGCGTCCAGGCGGACGCGCGCCTGGATCGCGTCCGAGCCTTCGTCAAGGTGCAGGACGGCTGCAGCTTCAGCTGCAACTTCTGCGTGATCCCGCTCGTTCGAGGGCCGTCGCGCAGCCGCAGCGCCGACGCAGTACTCGCGGAGGTCGAAAAGCGTGTGCACCAGGGCCATCGCGAGGTCGTCCTCACCGGGATCAACCTCGGCTGCTACCGCGACCGCGGCGCCGGCTACACGCTGGCGCGGCTCGTTCGCCAGGTGGGGGCCGTGCCCGGCCTCGAGCGCTTGCGCCTGTCCTCGATCGAGATCAACCATGTGAACGACGAGCTGCTCGCCGCACTCCGGGAGACGCCGGTCGCAGCGCGTCACCTCCATGTCCCGCTCCAATCCGGCGACGACGCGGTCCTGCGCGCGATGGGGCGGCGCTACACGGCCGCGACCTACCTGCGCCGGCTCGCGGGCGCCGGCGACTTCAACCTGACCGCCGACGTCATCGTCGGCTTCCCGACCGAGGACGAGCGGGCATTCGAGCGGACCCTGGCCGTCGTCCGCGAAGCGGGCATCACGAAGGCTCACGTCTTCCCCTACTCGCCGCGGCCCGGCACGGTCACCGCGGCCGAGGACACGGTTCCGCCGCACGTGAAGAAGGAGCGAAGCGCCCGCCTGCGCGCGCTCTCGCACGACGCGTGCCTCGCGCGCTGGCAGGACAAGATCGGCCGCGACGACCTCGTGCTCGTCGACAGGCCCGGACGCGGGTACGGCGACGACTACTCGCCGTGGCTCGTCGACCCCGCGGCGCCGGTCGGCCGGCTCCTTTCGGTGCGCGGACGGTCGGTTGGGGACGAGGGGATCCTCGCTGCCTAGCGCGCCGCCAGACTGCCTCTTCTGCAAGCTCGTGCGCGAGGGGGAGCACGTGCACGCTGGTGACGGGTTCGCGGCGATCCACGACATCAACCCACAGGCAGAAACCCACCTGCTCGTGCTGCCCGAGCGTCACGTCGACACGTTTCGGGACGTCGGGGCGTTTCCGCCGGAAGAGGCCAAGCGCATGCTCGAGTTCGTCGCCGAGGCGGCACGGGCCGTGGGGCTCGAGGACTATCGCGTCGTCGTCAACGTCGGAGCGGGTGCCGGACAGACGGTCTTCCACCTTCACTGGCACATCCTCGGCGGGAGCATGCGAGGCTTGCCCGGATGAGCCTCATCGGCCGCATCCAGGAAGAGCTCAAGGACGCGATGCGCGAGCGGGACAACGACCGCCGCGACGCGCTGCGCCTGATCCTGAGCAGCCTCCAGTCCGCGGAGAAGGAGCTCCAGCGGCCGCTCAACGACCAGGAGGAGCTCCAGGTGCTCCAGCGCGAGCGGAAGAAGCGGGTCGAGGCCGAGGAGGCGTTCCGCGCGGCCGGGCGCGAGGAGCAGGCGGATGCGGAGGACTTCGAGCTCGAGGTGCTGGAGGAGTTCATGCCCGAGCCGCTGAGCGAGGAGGAGCTGGAGGAGATCGTCGACGACGCGATCGCCGAGAACGGCGCGACGAGCCTCCAGGATCTGGGGCGGGTGATGGCCGACGTGATGCCGCAGGTGGCGGGCCGCGCCGACGGGTCGTCCGTCAGCCAGCTCGTGCGCGAGAAGCTCGCCTGAGCTCGTTCTCGCGGGTCAGCGGGTCCGCTCCGGCGCCGTTTGTCTAGGCGCACCCAGCCTCCTCCCGACCGCAATCGTAGTGGGGAAGAGCGCGCGTGTCTGTGCCGTGGTCGTGTCGAGACTGTGACTCTCGACCGCGGGTCAGCTACCGCCTCGTGCGCGGCGGCGTCCCAGGTCCAGCACCGCGTCGACGATGAGGTCGACGTCGCGCTCGGTCGTCCGCCAGTTCACGATCGCGGGGCGAAACGCGGCGCGACCTTGATAGCGCGTCGTGCCGAAGAAGACCCGCCCGTCCGCGAGGATGTCCTCGCCGAGGGCGAGGTTGTGGGCGTCCAGCTCGTCCTCGTCGAGACCGGCCGGGCGGTGGCGGAAGCAGACGATGTTGAGCCTCACCGGCGCGAGCAGCTCGAGCTCTGGATCCTCCTCGACTCGGCGCCCGAGGCGCTGCGCCAGGTCCAGGTGCCGCTCGACCATTGCCCTGTGCCCGGCCCGCCCGTAGGCGCGGAGCGTCGCCCAGACGGCGAGCGATCGGGCTCGGCGCGAAGCCTCCGGGCTCGGGCTTTCGTTGCTCGGAAGGTACGCAGCCGTGAACTCGAACGGCTTCCTCAGGAGCTTCGGGTCGCGGACGAACGCGATACCGCAGTCGTACGGGACGTTCAGCCACTTGTGCCCGTCCGAGATCACCGAGTGCGCGCGCTCGACTCCCTCGGCGAGCGCCGCCGTCCTCGGCGTCACGCGCGCGAAAAGGCCGAACGCACCGTCGACATGAAGCCAGGCCCCGTGCTTCTCGGCGAGGTCGGCCATCCGGGCGAGATCGTCGAAGTCGCCCGTGTTCACGTCGCCTGCGTTGCCGATCAGGAGCGCGGGCGCGCCGCCGAGCCCGGCGAGCTCGCGCTCGAGCGCCTCGATGTCGACGAGCCTGGGCGAGTCACGCCCGATCCCGAGCATCGCGAGCGCCTTGCGTGCGCTGGCGTGGATGTAGTCCGTGGAGAAGACCGGCACGGCCGGGAGCCCGGCGAAGCCGCGTTCGTCCAGGTCGACGCCATGCTGCTCCGCCCACCAGTGACGGCCGCAGGCGAGGCCGACGAAGTTCGCCATCGTCGCGCCGGTCGTCAGGACGCCGCCCCAGTCGCCCGGAAGCTCGAAGAGGTCGAGGAGCCAGTGGATCGCGACGTCTTCGAGCTCCATGCCCAGCGGCGAGCTCACCCACGAGAACGAGTTTTGGTCGAGGAGCGACGTCAACCAATCGGCGCCGAGCGCGGCCGGCGTCGTCCCACCGGTGACGAAGTGGAAGAAGCGCGGCCCGGACGACCTGGTCGCGTAGCCGCTTCCGGCCACGAGCTCGGCGAGCGCCGCCAGCGCCCCGTCGCCCTCCTCCGGCAGGTCCCCGCCGAACGCGCTGTCTCGGGTGGGCAGCACCGCCGATTCGTCCAGCTCGGCCAGGTAGCGCTGCGCTTCCTCCAGCACGAAGGCCAGCGCCGCGCCCTCTTCGTCTCGCAGCTCGAGTGGATCGGCCACCTATCGAACCTACACTGAGAGGGGTGCAGGAAACCCTGTCCGTCCCGAACACGGTTGCGGCCGAGTTGGCGTCGATCGGCGACGGCGTGCTCGAGCACCTGCGCGACCGGCTCCGGGTCGCAATCCACCTCCGCGGGAACCGGCTGACGATCGAGGGCGCGGACGAGCAGGTCGGCCAGGTGCGCACGGTGATCGACGAGATCGTCGAGCTGGTCGAGGGCGGGCACGAGATCGGCCCGGCCACGGTCGACGCCGTGCTCGGCGCGATCGACCAGGGCGAGGACGTCCGCGAGGTCTTCGAGGACGTCGTCTGGAGCCACCGCGGCCGCCGCATCGCTCCGAAGACCGTGATGCAGAAGCGCTATGTCGACGCGATCCGCAGCCACACGGTGACGTTCGCGATCGGCCCGGCCGGGACCGGCAAGACCTACCTGGCCATGGCACTCGCGGTCGCCGCCCTCCAGGAGCGCCAGGTGAACAGGATCATCCTCACGCGCCCCGCCGTCGAGGCAGGCGAGCGGCTCGGGTTCCTGCCCGGCGACATGCTCGCGAAGGTCGATCCCTACTTGCGGCCGCTGTACGACGCGCTCTACGACATGCTCGAGGCCGACCGGCTCAACTCGTACATGGAGCGCGGCATCGTCGAGGTCGCTCCGCTCGCCTTCATGCGCGGCCGGACGCTCAACGACTCGTTCATCATCCTCGACGAGGCGCAGAACACGAGCCCCGAGCAGATGCAGATGTTCTTGACACGCCTCGGCTTCGGCTCGAAGGTCGTCGTGACCGGCGACGTCACCCAGGTCGACCTTCCCAGGGAGCAAGCCTCCGGCCTCATCCAGGTACAGGACATCCTCGGGACGATCGACGGGATCGCCTTCATCCAATTCGGGCACGAGGACGTCGTGCGGCACAAGCTCGTGCAGCGGATCGTCGAGGCGTACAAGTCGCATGCAGAGGAAACCGGCACGGCGCGTCGGAGGTAGCGGCGTGGTGGACGTGGAGGTGGCGAACCGCAGCGGGGCCGCCGTGGACGAGGAGGCGGCCGTCGAGCTTGCCCGCCGGGTGCTCACCGCCGAAGGCGTCGAGGACGGCGAGCTCGGACTGGTCTGGGTAGGCGCCGACGAGGCCCGGGCGCTCAAGCGCGAGCATCTCGGCGTGGACGAGACGCCGGACGTGCTCTCGTTCCCGATCGACGGGCGTGACGAGCTCGCCGAGGGGGTGCCGCGGCACATCGGAGACGTCGTCATCTGCCCCGAGGTCGTGGGCGCGGACTGGCGCGAGCCGCTCGTGCACGGCCTGCTCCACCTCGTCGGCTACGAGCACGGCCCCGAGATGCAGACACGGGAGGAGGCGCTTCAGGCGTGAACATCGGCCGTAGCCCGTCGGTCCTCCAGAGCTTCAATTTCGCCTTCGAGGGGATCATCCACGTGCTCCGCACACAGCGGAACATGCGGATCCACTTCATGATCGCGGCGGGCGTCTTGATCGCCGCGCTCATCGTCGGTGTCAGCCGCCTCGAGCTCGTCATCCTCTTCATGGCGATCTCGTTCGTCCTGATCGCCGAGATGATCAACTCGGCGCTCGAGGCCGGGATCGACGTTGCCACGACCTCGTTCGACCCGCTCGCCAAGCTGGCCAAGGACATCGCCGCCGGCGCGGTCCTGATCGCAACCGTCAACGCGGTCGCCGTGGGCTACCTCGTCTTCGTCGACAGGCTCAAGGATCCGAGCTCGCGCGCGATCGACCGGCTGCGCGATGCGCCGACGGAGATCACTCTCGTTGCGCTCGTGCTCACCGTGATCATCGTCATCGGCGCGAAGGCGTGGACCGGGCGGGGGCGGCCGCTGCGCGGTGGTCTGCCGTCGGGCCATGCGGCGATCGCGTTCGCGGGCTGGATGGCGGCCACGTACATCCTCGGCGACTCGACGCACTGGTTCCTGATCTCGACGCTGACGTTCATCATGGCTCTTCTCGTGGCGCAGACGCGGATAGAAGCCGGGATTCACTCCTTCGTCGAGGTTCTTTCCGGCGGGGTGCTCGGCGCGCTCGTCACGCTCGTGCTCTTCCAGCTCTTCTGGACGTGACGGACGCGGACCGCGAGCTGTTGGCGCGTGCGGAGGCGGTGGCGGCCAGGGCGTACGCCCCGTACTCGAAGTTCCACGTCGGCTGTGCCGTTCGCACTCGCGACGGGCGGGTCTTCGAAGGCGTCAACGTCGAGAACGCGGCGTATCCGCTGGGCGTCTGTGCGGAGAAGACTGCGCTGGGCTGCGCGGCGAGCGCCGGCGTCCGGCCGGGAGAGGTGGAGGTGCTGGCGGTGACGGCATCGCCGTGCGGGGGCTGCCGGCAGTGGTTCCACGAGTTCGCGATCGAGCGCATCGTCTACCGCCGGGCCGACGGCGGCGTCGCCGTCGCGGTTCCGGACGAGCTCCTACCCGACACGTTCGAGCTTTGAGGTCAGGGTTCGTCGCCGTCGCCGGGCGGCCGAACGTCGGCAAGTCGACGCTCGTGAACGCGCTGTGTGGCGGCAAGGTCGCGATCGTCTCGGACAAGCCGCAGACCACGCGCCGGCGGATCTTCGGGGTTGCGAACGGGCCCGAGTTTCAGCTCGTGCTTGCCGACCTGCCGGGGTTCCAGCGTCCTCGCGACACCCTGACCGAGCACATGCAGCGGACCGTCGACTCGTCGTTCGAGGACGTCGACGCCGTGCTCTTCGTCCTCGATGCGAGGGCCCGGATCGGCGCCGGCGACCGTTTCATCGCCCAGCGGGTCTTCTCGCTCGGCGTTCCCGTCGTGATCGCGCTCAACAAGGTCGACCGGCTCAAGCCCGGGCACATCGCGACCCAGATGCAGACGGGCTCCCAGCTCGGAGATTTCCACGCGCTGCACCCGGTGAGCGCGAAGACCGGCGACGGCATCGACGAGTTGCGCGCTGAGTTGGTCGGGCTGCTTCCGGAGGGGCCCGCGTATTTCCCGCCCGAGCAGCGCACGGATCTCTCGGTCGAGGAGCAGATCGCAGAGCTCGTTCGGGAGAAGGCGCTTCAGCTCACCCGGGACGAGGTGCCGCACTCGATCACGGCCGAGGTCGAGGAGATCGAGGAGAAGGTGGTTCGGGCGGCGCTCTACGTCGAGACGGAGTCGCAGAAGCAGATCCTCGTCGGCAAGCGCGGAGCGATGGTGCGCGAGATCGGGACGCGCGCCCGGCCCGAGGTGGAGGCGCTGCTAGGCCACTCCGTGTTCATGGAGCTGCAGGTCAAGGTGCGCCCGAAGTGGCGGCGCGACGAGCGAATGCTCGCGCGGCTCGGCCTCTAGGCTCGGCACGCTTTCGGCGCGAAGCGGGCACAGACACGCGCGCCATTCGGAACTAGGATCATCAGTGGGTGGTGGCCCGGGGTGGCCCCAGGCGAGCGACGCGAAGGGCCTAGTCCCAAGCGCCGTGGATTGCGCCCATCAGGACGATCGCCACGAGCTGGTAGCCGGCGTTGATCAGCCACAGCGTGCGCGGTTGCCCGTTGAAGTACATGGTCACTGCCAGGACCGTTGCGACGAAGCCGACCCAGACGAGGCCGCCGACGAGTGCGCCGTTCCAGAGGTCGTCCACCTCCGCCCAGCGAATCACCCGAGCGAGCGCGTAGGACGTGACGAGCGCCGCGATCGCCGACAGCGCATAGCCGAGCCCGGCACCCGTCAGCTCTTCGCGCGTGCGCCCGGCGGCGCGCAGCCACGGCTCCGCGAACAGCAGCGGCGAATACCACAGTGCCCCGAGCACCATCGGGACCAGCGCGGCGACGATGATTGCGAACCAGTTGAGGTCGACGTCCTGCATCCCTGCCTCCAGCGGTCGAGTGGTGGGAATCTACGACGGGGCTACACTCATTTCCATGGCGAAGGCCCCCGCGCTGCCATCCGGCTTCGAGCTTCCGCTCGAGCCGCGGCTACCGCGCATCGGGTCGGTCGACCAGGTCGCGGTCGAGGAGCGCGCAGCCTCGCTGGCCCGCCGGTCGATCAAGCGCGAAGCGAAGATGTTCGCCCTCGATCTGGCCGTCCGGATGATGGACTTGACGACGCTCGAGGGCCAGGACACGCCCGGAAAGATCGCCGCGCTGACCTCGAAGGCCATCCGTCCGGACCCGTCGGATACGAGCGTCCCGTCGGTCGCGGCCGTGTGCGTCTACCCGAATCTGGTCCCCGCCGCCGTCGAGAGGGTGCGGGGCTCGAGCGTGAAGGTCGCGTCCGTCGCCACCGCCTTCCCGTCCGGCCAAAGCCCGACGAGCATCAAGGTGGCTGAGGTGCGCGAGGTCGTCGAGCTGGGCGCCGACGAGGTCGACATGGTCATCGACCGCGGCGCGTTCCTTTCCGGCCGCTACGCGAAGGTCTACGACGAGATCGTCCAGGTGAAGGAGGCGTGCGGCGAGGCGCACCTGAAGGTGATCCTCGAGGTTGGCGAGCTCGGGACCTACGACAACGTGCGTCGCGCCTCGTTGCTCGCGATGGCCGCCGGCGCGGACTTCATCAAGACATCGACAGGAAAGCTCCCCCAGGCCGCGACGCTGCCGGTCACGCTCGTGATGCTCGAAGCGATCCGCGACGTACACGAGGAGACGGGTCGCAAGGTCGGTATGAAGCCGGCCGGGGGCATCCGGCAGGCCAAGCAGTCCGTGCAGTACCTCGTCCAGCTCTACGAGACCCTCGGGGCGGAGTGGCTGACGCCGGACCTCTACCGGCTGGGCGCCTCGACACTCCTCAACGACGTCCTCATGCAGATCCGGAAGGAGAAGACGGGCCGCTACCAGAGCCCGGACTACTTCACGATTGACTGACCTGGAGCGTCGCCAAGACCGCGCGCCGGTCCCGTCGGGCTGGGACTACGCGCCCGCACCGGAATCGCGCGAGATCGTGACCCTCGAGGAGCGCTACGGCCTCCACGTCGGTGGCGAGTTCGTCGAGCCGCGCTCCGGCGAGTACTTCCCGACGATCGACCCTTCGAGCGAGGAGCAGCTGGCCGAGGTCGCTCAGGCGGGCCCGGAAGACGTCGATCTTGCCGTGGGAGCGGCCCGCGACGCCTACGAGAACGGCTGGTCGACGATCTCGCCCTCTGAGCGGGCCAAGTACCTGTTCCGTATCGCGCGCATTCTGCAGGAGCGCTCGCGCGAGTTCGCCGTGCTCGAGTCCATGAACGGCGGCAAGCCGATCAAGGAGTCGCGCGATGTCGACCTGCCCCTCGCTGCCGCGCACTTCTTCTACTACGCCGGCTGGGCCGACAAGCTCGAGTACGCGTTCCCGCATCGTCGCCCGCGCCCGATCGGAGTCGCCGGGCAGATCATCCCGTGGAATTTCCCGCTGCTGATGCTGTCCTGGAAGATCGCCCCGGCGCTCGCGGCCGGGAACACCGTCGTGCTGAAGCCGGCGGAGACGACGCCGCTCTCGGCACTGCTCTTCGCCGACGTGCTTCGCCAGGCGGAGCTTCCACCCGGCGTCGTCAACATCGTCACCGGCGACGGGCGGGCGGGAGCCGAGCTCGTCAAGCATCCGGACGTCGACAAGATCGCCTTCACGGGCTCGACGGACGTCGGAAAGGCGATCCAGCGGGAGCTCGCCGGCACCGGTAAGAAGCTGACCCTGGAGCTCGGCGGCAAGGCTGCGAACATCATCTTCGACGACGCGGCGCTCGACCAGGCCATCGAGGGGATCGTCAACGGCATCTACTTCAACCAGGGTCACGTCTGCTGCGCCGGATCGCGTCTCCTCGTCCAGGAGTCGATCTACGAGCCGCTGATCGAGAAGCTCAAGCGGCGACTGACGACACTCCGCGTCGGCGATCCGCTGGACAAGAACACGGACGTCGGTGCGATCAACTCGAAGCAGCAGCTCGAGAAGATCACCGAGCTCGTGGCGGCCGGCGAGGAGGAGGGCGCCGAGATCTACCAGCCGCCGTGCCGCCTTCCCGAGAAGGGCTACTGGTTCGTCCCGACCATCTTCACCAACGTGGCACAGAGCTACCGGATTGCGCAGGAGGAGATCTTCGGGCCGGTGCTCTCGGTGCTGACGTTCCGGACGCCGGACGAGGCGGTCGAGAAGGCGAACAACACGCCGTACGGGCTGTCCGCCGGCGTGTGGACGGAGAAGGGCTCGCGGATCCTGTCGATGGCCCAGAAGCTCGAGGCCGGCGTGGTCTGGGCGAACACGTACAACCGCTTCGATCCGACGTCGCCGTTCGGCGGGTACAAGGAGTCGGGGTTCGGCCGGGAGGGTGGTCTTCATGGGCTCGAGCCGTATCTCGACTTCGACGACTCGGAGGCGCGCGGGTGAGCCGCCTCCCGGTTCGCAAGACCTACAAGCTCTTCATCGGCGGCGACTTTCCGCGGTCCGAGTCGGGCCGGACATACGAGGCGCAGGGCCAGAACGTGGCGCGAGCATCGCGGAAGGATCTGCGCGACGCGGTGCGGGCGGCCAGGGCCGTCGCCGGGAAGTGGTCCGGGATGACGGCCTACAACCGGGGGCAGGTGCTCTACCGCATCGCCGAGATGATGGAGGCGCGGGCAGGCGAGTTCGCCGAGCTGAGCTCCGGGCGCAAGGAGGTCGAGGCCGCCGTCGATCGGTGGGTCTGGTACGCCGGCTGGGCCGACAAGTACGCGCAGGTGCTCGGGACGTCCAACCCGGTGGCGGCGCCGTACTTCAACTTCACGATTCCCGAGCCGACCGGTGTCGTGGGGATCATCGCGCCGCCGGAGCCGGCACTCGACGGAATCGTGGGACGCCTGGCGCCTGTGATCGTCGGAGGAAACGCCGCAGTGGTGCTCGCGTCGGAGGCGTCGCCGCTCCCGGCCATCGAGCTGGCGGAGGCGCTGGCGACGGCGGACCTGCCGGGCGGCGTCGTGAACATCCTCACGGGGTTCCGCTCGGAGCTTGCGCCGTGGCTCGCGGGCCACATGGACGTGAACGCGATCGACGTGGGCGGCGCCGACGGCGAGGTGCCGGAGCTCGAGCGGCTGGCGGCGGAGAACGTGAAGCGGGTCGTCCGCGGGCGGGCCGATCGCCAGAGCCCGTACGAGATCGCGGCCTTCCTCGAGCTCAAGACGGTGTGGCACCCGATCGGCGTCTGACTCGCGCTGTATCTAGATCAGGTTGCCCCCTCCTCCTCCCCGAAGCAACCGTAGCGAGGAGCGGCGCGCCTATGTGTCACGGAAGCGGGCCGAAACCGTGAAGATGCCGCCGGTGACTCCGAAGGCGCGCCGATGACCGAACGCCGGCTCAGTCAGGCGATCTCCGAGGGCGACGGGATCTCCGTGATCGCCGCGGTGGACGCGCCCGACGCTGCGCGCGACGCCGAGCACGCCGGGGCCGAGGCGGTCGTCGTGCAACGCGCCCAGGCGGGGAGCCTCACCGCGATCCGGGCCGCGACCGAGCTCCCGATCCTGGTCGTCTACGAGGGGCAGCGAGCCGAGGAGCTCGAGGGTGCCGACGCCTGCATCGTGAACGTCCGCGACGACGATCGGGACTGGCTCGATGACGTGCGCCGCCGGCTCGACGACCGCTTCGAGCTCGCGCCGCGGATCTTCACGGACGAGCACCTCGAGTTCGTGCTCGAGCAGTTCGACCCCGAGGTGCTCGTCCTCGGCTCCGAGGGCGAGCATCCGCTGGTCGAAGCGCTCGAGCTTCTTCCGGACGTCCCCGCCGGGAAGCTCGCGATCGCGGACGTCGGTGCTCGCACGCGCGACGAGGTCGAGGAGCTGGAGCGGGCCGGCGTCGACGGCGTGATCGTCGTCGCCGGGAACATCGCTCACCTCGTGGGCGCGGCCCCGCCTGAAGTCTGACGTAACCGGCGTGCGTCGCGGCCTGACGCTGGCGGAGTCCAGCCGGTGGGGGAACCGGTGGCTCGCACTCGGGAGCTCTCCTCGCCGGAGCCGCGGCGATCCGACTCGTCGGCATCCAGTACGGCCTGCCGTTCCCGCTCCTCAATCCCGACGAGGAGAGCATCGTGCCGCGGGCGTGGCGCATGAGCCACGGCGGGGGGCTCGACCCGGACTGGTTCGAGTACCCGAGCCTGCTCATGTACGCGATCGCGCCGTTCCAGAACTGGGCGGACGAGCCGTCGTACCTCGCCGGCCGGATCGTCGTCGTCACGCTGAGTCTGGCCGGGATCGCCGCGGCCTGGTGGCTCGGCGGCCGAGCGTACGGGACGATGGCCGGGTTCGTGGCCGCCGCGGTGACCGCGTTCGAGGTCACGCACGTCGAGTACTCGCGCATGGCGGTCACCGATATCCCGATGACGCTCGGTGTCGCCGTTGCGCTCGCGCTGATGATCGTCAGGCGGCTCCCCGCGGCGGGGATCGCGATCGGAGTCGCGGCGAGCTTCAAGTACCCCGCCTTCATCCTGCTCGTCCCGCTCCTCGTCGCGGGCTGGGGGCAGTGGCGGCGCCTGGCGCTGTCGGCCGCCCTCGCTCCGGTCGCCTTCCTGGTGACGAGCCCGTACTTCGCCGTCCATCTGGGCGAGGCGCTCGCCGACGTCCGACGGGTCCAACGGCTCGGGCGCGACGGCTGGCTCGGCTTCGAGAACGACCCGGCGGCGCCCATTGCCTTCGTCGACAGGCTGTGGGAGGGGATGGGGCCGGCGCTTCTGATCGCCGTGATCGGCCTCGTCCTCGCCCTGGTCCACCGGACCTACGCCGACCGGATCCTCGCCGCCTTCGTCCTCGCCTACTTCGCGACGCTGCTGCCGCTCGACGCGCACTTCGACCGCTACCTGCTCCCCCTCGTCCCAGCACTCGGTGCGCTCGCCGGCCGGGTCCGAGCGCTCGCCGCGGTCACGCTGCTCCTCCTCGTGATCCCGCTCGTGTGGTCAATCAGGGAGACGCGTCCGCTGATCCGAACGGACACCCGGGTCGTAGCACACGACTGGATGGAGGCGAACCTGACTCCGGGTGTCCTCGTCGCCGCGGATCCGTCGACCGCAGCGCCCGACACCGTGCGCGTGCTCCGCCTCGCCCTGCCCGGTCCCGGGCGTCCACAGGATCCCGAGCGCGACGTCGCCCGGCTCCGGGAGCTCGACGTCGCCTACGTGCTCGTCACGGGCGCCGTCGCCGACCGTGTCGACGCCGCGGCGGAGCAGTATCCGCGGGAGACCCGCTTCTACGACCAGCTCGAACGGCAGGGTAAGCGGCGCTTCTATCGCGCGGCTACGGGCAAACTGGGGGGACCTTGGGTAGCGGTGTACGAGCTGTAGAGACGGCCCCTGCCGCTGCCCGGCGGCACGGACTCGCCGTGGCCGGCGCCGTCTTCGTCTCCGGCGCAGTGGTTCTGGGGATGGAGATCGCGGCGAGCCGCGTCCTCGCGCCGTTCTTCGGCAACTCGCTCTTCGTCTGGGGATCGCTGATCGGCATCGTCCTCGCCGGGCTCTCGATCGGCTACTGGGCGGGCGGCATCCTCGCGGATCGCTGGCCCGAGCCGTGGCTGCTCGCCGCGGTGATGGGGCTCGGTGCGCTCGGGGTCCTCGCGATCCCGGTCCTCGACGGCCCCGTGCTCGAGGCGATCGTGGAGTGGGATCCGGGGCCGAGGCTCAACCCGCTGTTCGCGGCGATCGCGCTCTTCGGCGCTCCGAGCATCATCCTCGCGGGGGTGGCGCCGATCGCCGTGCGCCTGCATGCGCGGTCGCTCTCCACGCTCGGGCAGACCGCCGGCCGGCTGTTCGCCATCTCGACGGCCGGCTCGATCGCCGGCACCTTCGCAACCGCGTTCTGGCTGATCCCCGAGTTCGGCACGAACCAGCTGCTGGGCATCGCCGCAGCGACGCTCTTCGCGGCCGCGCTGCTCTTCTCGATCGCCGAGCGCCTCGTCCTCACCGCCGTACTTGCCCTCGTCGGAACCGTGCTCGCCACCGGCGCTGCGGTCGCGCTGGCGCCGGAGACCGGCGGGAGGATCGCCGAGGCGGAGGCGCGCAACTGGTCGCCGCTCTACCGGCGCGCCGGCTCCGTCCGGGGCCAGGAGCCGCCCATCGTCGCCGGCCTCACGCTCCGCTACTCGAAGGACACGCGGTACCACCGCCTCAGCGTCGCCGACGACGAGACGAACCGGTACCTGCGGTTCGACAACACGTACCAGAGCGGCATGCCGCTGGCCCGGCCGTTCGGAACGTCGTTCCAGTACGCCGACTACTTCAACCTCGCGCTCGCCTACAAGTCAGACGTGCGGGACATCCTGTACATCGGGCTCGGCGGCGGCTCCTCGCCGAAGCGGCTCTGGCGCGACTTCCCCGACCTGCGCATCCAGGCCGTCGAGCTCGACCCGGTGGTCGTGGACGTCGCCTACCGCTTCTTCGAGCTGCCGCGCGACGACCGCCTCGACGTCGCAGTGGACGACGGGCGCCGCTACCTCGACAAGGACGACCGCAAGTGGGACGCGATCATGATCGACGCCTTCTTCGCCGACGCGATCCCGTTTCACCTCTTCACGGCCGAGTTCATGGAGCTCGTCCGCTCCAAGCTGAACCCAGGCGGCGTCGTGATCACGAACACGATCGGCTCGATCACCGGCGAGAGCTCGAGGCTGTTCCGCTCGGTCTACCGGACGTACCGCACGGCCTTCCCGACGGTGCTCGTCCACCCGGTGATGCTCCCCGGCGACGAGGGGGACGACACGATCCGCAACCTCATGCTCGTCGGAACCGAGCAGGCCGCGCCGGCCAAGCCTTTCCTCGTCGAGCGCTGGAACGAGGTCAGGGCGGACTCGCGTGGGGCGCCCGACCTCACGAAAGCGATCAACGACCGGCGCGACGCGCCGGTCTCGGTCGTCGGCGTGCCGACGCTGACCGACGACTATGCGCCGACGGACGCCCTCCTGCTGATCGAGTAGCGCCCCTGCAGGTGATGCTGCCGCACTTCTGGGTCGTGAGCACCAAGCCAGAGTCCGCACTCCGACGAGGCAAGGCTGGACGGAAGCCTTGGTAAGGAGGAGGGTGGGCTCTGGCGCCGTGTGATCGCGGGCCAGAAGCCGGCGTGTATTACCTGTAGGGGCGCCGGCCGGGCTACCCTGAACGCGTGCGGAAGGTCCTGATCCTGGCCGTTCTGGCCCTTGTCGTCACCGGCTGCTCCGGCGACGACGGCGTCGAGCCGCAGGCGTCCGCCAAGCCGCAGACGCCGGCGTGCCCGGCGGCGTGGAAGCCCGGCTGGCAGCGGCTCGCCGACCAGGTCGGATTCCGCGTCTACTGCCCGAGCTGGATGCCGAGCCCGATCGACGCCGAGATCGGCGGCCAGTGGAACAGCGACGGCGTCGCGGTCCGAGGGGACAAGAGCTACCTCGCCGGCTTCCTCTGGCACGAGGCCGGGAGTGGCGACGTCCACGTCAACTTCCGCGGCTACCCCGGCCGGACGGCGGTGCCGCGCTGCATCGACACGCAGACGTCCGGCGGAAAGACCCGCCGCCGCTCGGTCCCGTGCTTCAGCGATCCGCAGGGGACGAGGCAGGTGGGCGACCGGGAGGTGACCGTCTACACGGTCTCGCGCGACGCCGACCAGTGGCACGTCACCTACCTGTGGCGCGAGGACGGGACGCTGTACACGGTGAGCGAGCATGTCGCGCCGCCCCTGACCTTCCGCCGGGTGCTCGAGAATCTCGACCGGATCGTCGGCGGGCTCGAGGTCATCGAACCGAGCGCCTAGGTAGTGCCCCTCCAGGTGATGCTGCCCCGCTTCTGGGTCGTGAGCACCAAGCCAGAGTCCGCACTCCGACGAGGCAAGGCTGGCTTGCCGCCTTGGGGAGGAGGAGGGTGGGCTCTGGCGCCGCGTGATCGCGGGTCAGAAGCCGGCGGGCATTGCCTGGAGGGGCACCAATGAAGCTCACGCGGAAGCAGCTGCTCGGCGGCGCCGCCGCCGGCGCTCTCGGCGCTGCCGGGATCTACGAGCTCGTCGACGAGCTCGCCGAGTCCCCGCCGCGCGCCGAGGCGGGCGAGCTCCGCGAGGAGCAGTACCTGCTCGAGGGCATGAAGCTCCTGACGCACGAGGGCGTCGAGGTCGTCGAGCCGCCGCTCCACCACCAGGTCGTGACTGCGCGCGTTGCCGTCGCGCAGCGCGAGCTCGCGGACGCCCGGCGCACGCTGGAGGACGCGCTCGCGGGAGTCGAGAGCCGGTACGAGCTGACGCCGGCGGGCGTCGCCGTGACCCTCGCCTGGGGCCTGCCGTACTTCCGGCGCTTCGTCCCAGGGCTCGCGGAGCGGCACATCCCGATCGACCGTCGGGCGTCGACGAGCGCCGAACGGCCCGTGTCCGCCCTGATCGACGCCAACCGGTTCCCGAGTGATCCCGACACGACGATCCTCGAGCGGAACGACGTCGCGATCCTGATCCGCAGCGACCACCGCGAGCACGTCGCGGACGCGGCGGAGACGATCTTCGCGGAGACGGACGGGATCTTCGAGCTGACGAGCATCCGCAAGGGCTTCCAGGGCGGCGGCTTCTCCGGCGGCGCCGGCCTGCCGAAGGAGATGGCGAGCGCCGCGGGCATTCAAGGGGCCGACCTGATCCCCGACGGCGCGCAGCTCTTCCTCGGCTTCACCTCGACCCAGCGCGCGACGCAGGGCCAGTCGCGCATCGCGAGCTTCGAGACCCTGGGCCTCGTCGACCTCCGGGACGGCTACTTCCGCGGAGGCACGCACATGCATCTCTCGCATCTCTTCGAGAACGTCGAAGCGTGGTACCTCGATTTCGACTTCCGCGACCGGGTCGACACGACGTTCCGCCCCGGGTTCCAGGCCCGCGAGGGCGCGCAGACCCTGCCGCAGGATGCCGAGGACGCGGCGTCGCAGGCTGACCTCGTCGCCGATTTCGAGCAGTCGGGCGCGATCGGGCACAGCGCGTCGATCCAGCCGACCTCGCGGCTCCAGATGGACATCCAGGGCGCCGACGGCGAGCTCTACTCGAAGGGCAGCGCGATCCCGCTCCGGGCGGACTTCAACACGCTCGACAACCCGTTCTTCTGGACGGCGGATCCCGACCGGGACCGCCACTCCGAGCAGCCCGACGCCGGCCTGCACTTCATCAGCTTCAACCCGTCGAGCGACGACTTCCGCCGCAACCGCCTGGCGATGGACGGCCTCCTGCCCGACGGAACCCGGCTGCCGATCCAGCAGCGCTCGAGGGCGCAGGGGCTGAACTCCGTGCTCCGCACGACGCACCGTCAGAACTTCCTCGTGCCCCCGCGGAGCCACCGAAGCTTTCCGCTCGCCGAGCTGCTGCGCTGACCGCCGGCCGCTCGGGACGGCGTCAGCCGAAGAACGCCTTGGCCGTGTCGAACCACTCGGACGGCACGGTCTTCAGCTCGCGCGTCGCCTCCGCGAGCGAGACGTCGACGATCTTGTCGCCGTGGAGCGCGGCCATGCGGCCGAAGCGCCGCTCCTCGACGAGATCCGCGGCCTTGAGGCCGAAGCGCGTGGCGAGGATCCTGTCGCGCGGCGTGGGCGACCCGCCCCGCTGGACGTGTCCCAGCACGGTCACGCGCGTCTCGTAGCCGGTGCGCTCCTCGATGTCGCGCGCGAGCGCCTCGCCGACGCCGCCCAGCCGGACATGTCCGAACTGGTCGGTCTCGGCCTCTTGGGTCACCGCCCGGTGCTCGCCCGACTCGTATGTGAGCTCGTAGCCCTCGCTGACGACGACGATCGAGAAGTCCTTCCCGCGCTCGTGCCGCCGCCGGAGCTCCACGCAGGCCTGCTCCACGGTGATCGGCTGCTCCGGAATCAGGATCGCGTCGGCGCCGCCGGCGATTCCGCTCATGACCGCGATCCAGCCGGTGTGCCGGCCCATCACCTCGACGACCATCACGCGGTTGTGCGACTCGGCCGTCGTGTGCAGCCGGTCGATCGCCTCGGTGGCGATCCAGACGGCGGTGTCGAACCCGAACGTGTAGTCCGTGCCGGACAGGTCGTTGTCGATCGTCTTCGGGACGCCCACGACCGGGAAGTCCTGCTCGGCGTGGAGCCGGGCCGCGACGCCGAGCGTGTCCTCGCCGCCGACCGCGATCAGCGCCGTCAATTGCTCGGCCTCAGCCGTTTCGAGGACGCGCTCGACGCCGTCGTCGGTCTTGTAGGGGTTCGTCCGGGACGTCCCGATGATCGTCCCTCCGCGGGGAAGGAGCCCCGAGATGGCTCGATAGTCCAGCGGCTGAAGGAGCCCGTCGACCATGCCGCGCCACCCTTCGCGCACGCCGATCACCTCGTAGCCGCGGTCGAGCGAGCGCCGGGCCGCCGCGCGGATGACCGCGTTGAGGCCGGGGCAGTCTCCGCCGCCGGTGAGAATCCCGATCCGCCCAGCCACGGGGCTACCCTAGAGGGCGAGCCGAAGTGGCGGAATTGGTAGACGCGCCGGACTCAAAATCCGGTGGCCCTCGGGCCGTGTGGGTTCGATTCCCACCTTCGGCATTCCGGCTCGCTTGGCTCGCCGTTTCGCTCGAGTCTCACGACTTTCGGCGAAGCGGTGAGCTGCCTCGCGACGCTTCCGGCTTGCAGGTGTCCGCACCAATCCGGATACTTGCCGATGGAGCGCGGATCGGCGGCGGCACTCCGCCTTCCGCATAGGCAGAAACCGGATGGAGGAGGCGTAGTGATTTTGAGAAAGCGAGGCGTACTGGGGTTCCTGATCCTGCTCATTGCCGTCTTGGTCTTCGCGGCCGCCGGCTGCGGCGGTGACGACGACGACGGAGACGGCGGAGGCGGCGGTGCAGTCGAAGCGCTCCCGTCCGCGTCCTGCGGCCCGATCCGCCAGGGTGACGAAGATCCGGACGCGCTGATCGCCTCGGATCTCCCGCTTCAGGGCGCCAACCGGGCCCTGACGACGGAGATGGCCGACGCAATCGAGTACATCCTCGAGCAGCACGAGTGGAAGGCCGGCGACACGGTGCTCGGCTACCAGTCCTGCGACGACTCGACGGCCCAGGCAGGGAGCTGGGATTCGGCGAAATGCTCGTCGAACGCTCGGGCCTACGCGAACAACGACAGCGTGATCGGCCTCATCGGCACCTTCAACTCGGGGTGCGCGAAGCTCGTGATTCCGGTTGCGAACCGCGCCACGCTGCCGATGGTCAGCCCGGCGAATACGTATCCCGGCCTGACCGAAGGCGGGCCCGGCACCGAGGCCGGCGAGCCCGACAACTACTACCCGACCGGGACCCGCACCTACGCCCGCGTCGTCTGGAACGACCAGTTCCAGGGTGCCGCGAATGCGCAGTACGCGGAGGAGCTGGGGCTGCAGAAGGTCTTCGTGCTGAACGACAGCGAGACGTACGGGCTTGGCATCGCCAACCTGTTCGTGCAGTACGCGGAGAAGCTCGGCATCGAGATCCTCGGCAACCAGAAGTGGGACAAGAGCGCCACGAGCTATGAGTCCCTGGCCAGCCGCATCCGCTCCTCTGGCGCCGACGCGGTGTTCCTCGGCGGCATTGTCTGCAACAACGGCGGCAAGCTGATCAAGGACATCAAGGCGGGCGCTCCGAACGTCCAGCTGATCGGGCCCGACGGGTGGACGCCGATCTCCGCGACGATCGAGGGCGCGGGCGCCGCGGCGAACGACATGTACATCACCCAGCCCGGCGTGCCCGTCGACCAGCTGACGGGCGCGGGGAAGGAGTTCGTCGACGGGTTCACCGAGCAGGCAGGCAAGGCCCCGAACCCGTACACCGCCTACGCAGCGCAGGCGGCCGAGGTGCTGATCGCCGCGATCGAGAAGGGCGGTACCGATCGAGCCGCGGTTGCATCCGCCCTCTTCGAGACCGACATCCAGGACGGCATCGTGGGCTCGTTCCAGATCGACGAGAACGGCGACACGACGCTCGGCACGGTCTCCGTGTACCAGATCAAGGACGGAGAAGAGACGTTCACGAAGACCGTGACCCCGGAGCTTGAGTTCGTCGAGGGGTAAGTAGGACAATTCATCGCACTCGTCGGGGGAGGACCACGGTCCTCCCCCGACGTGTCAAAGGGATCGAATGGCCACCCAAGCGCGACGACTCCCGTTTCCCACTCTCGCCGGCCGACTGCCGCAGTACGTCGTGCCCGCGATCGGCCTCCTCCTGGTCGCAATGCTCGTCGTCTGGCTCGGCGTCAATCTCATCAAGACGCCGAGTGACTTCTACCGCCTCTTCCTGATCGGTCTGACGAACGGGGCGATCTACGGCCTCGTGGCGCTCGGGTACTCGCTCGTCTACGGCATCCTCGAGCTGATCAACTTCGCCCACGGCGACGTCTTCATGCTCGGCGGGATGCTGGTCGCCACCATGGTGGCGAGCTTCGGGCTGGCCGGCGATTCAGGGCTCTTCCTCTGGACGATGATCCTGCTGATGCTCGTGATCGTGATGGCCTTCTGCGCGGTCATCAACACGTCGATCGAGATCGTCGCGTACAGGCGACTGCGACATGCGCCGAGGCTCGCCCCGTTGATCACCGCGATCGGCATGTCGTTCATCCTCCAGAACATCGGCCTCGTCTGGAAGGGGCCCAGGCCGACCTCGGTCGACTCGATCCTTCCGCGCGGCACGGTTTTCACGATCGGCGGCGTCCCTTACACCTGGGACAAGCTGATCGTCCTTCTCTTCACGATTCCCGTGCTTCTCGCTTGATCTGGCTCGTGCAGAGGACTCGCCAGGGAAAGGCGATGCGGGCTACGGCGCAGGACCGCGATGCCTCGGCGATGATGGGGATCAACGTCAACTGGACGATCTCGTTCACGTTCTTCATCGCCGGGGGGCTCGCCGGCTCAGCCGCGCTCCTCTACGCGCTCTACATCACGAACATCCGCTTCAACGAGGGCTTCCGCCTTGGCCTGATCGCATTCACCGCGGCCGTCGTCGGTGGAATCGGCAACCTGCCCGGAGCCGTGCTCGGCGGGCTCGTGATCGCGATGATCGAGTCGTTCAACAACGGGCTCACCTGGGCGACCCCCGGCAGCGACTGGACGCAGTCGATCATCTTCGCGGTGCTGATCATCATCCTGGTCTTCAGGCCGGAGGGGCTACTGGGTGAGCAGACGCCTGAAGGAGGCTAGGTGAACATTCCGGGCCTCCCTCGGCAGCGCCGTGCAGATTTTGAGGCCGAGTTGCGGCGTCGCGGGATCAAGGGCGGGATCGTCGCTCTGGCGAGCATCGTGCTCGTCACGATCTTCTCGGGCTTCACGACGTCGCTGATCGTCTTCTCGCTGATCGTGCTCGCCCTCTACGCGGTCCCGTGGGACATGATCCGCTACGGCAAGTGGGTCGTCCCGACGACCGCGATCACCCTGGCCGTCCTCTATCCGTTCTACGTGGACGAGCTGTTCGAGGTGCCGTTCTTCGGCCCGTTTCCGTCGGTCGACACGGCGGTGACGATGACGATCTACATCATGATGGCGATCGGCCTGAACATCGTCGTGGGCTACGCCGGGCTCCTCGACCTCGGCTACGTCGCCTTCTACGCGGTGGGGGCCTACACGGCCGCGTGGTTTGCCTCGCCGCACTTCTCAGAGAGCGTGGGCGCGGTCCACGTCGGGTCCGTCGGCGTCAACCCCTCCGCCGAGGGCTTCCACGTCTCGATCTGGGTCGTGCTCATAGTCGCGGCGATCTTCACCGGGCTCATCGGCGTGCTGATCGGCCTGCCGACGCTGAGGCTCCGCGGCGACTACCTCGCGATCGTCACGCTCGGATTCGGCGAGATCATGCCCCAGATCGCCCGCAACGGCGACAACCTGTTCGGCACGGGCTTCAACCTGACGAACGGCGCGCAGGGGATCAACCCGATCGACCCGCCCGGCTTCGGGGCCACGCTTGCAGGGTGGACAGGCCTTCCGGAGGACTACCTCACCTTCAGCTCGAGCCTCATGGGCACGGAGCTCGGCGGCGTCGAGGTCTTCTACTGGACCGCGCTCGGGCTGCTGCTGTTCACGGTGTTCTGCTCCGTTCGGATGCGTGACTCGAGGCTGGGACGCGCCTGGATCGCGATCCGCGAGGACGAGACCGCGGCCGCAGCGATGGGCGTACCGCTCATGCGGACCAAGACCTGGTCCTACGCGGCCGGTGCGTTCTTCGGCGGGATGGCCGGTGCGTACTACGCGAGCTTCAAGAGCGGAACGTTCCCCGACGACTTCTTCTTCAACATCTCGGTCTTCATCCTCTGCATGGTCATCCTCGGCGGCATGGGGAACATCTGGGGTGTGATCGTCGGCGGCGGCTTCCTTGCCTACCTGAACCAGGAAGGCCTCGGGAACATCGGCGCCGAGATCAACGAGACCTTCGGGACGAACATCGACGTCCCGCTCTACCAGTACGGGATCTTCGGCCTCATCCTCGTGCTCGTGATGCTGTTCAAGCCCGAGGGTCTGATTCCGAGCGCCCGGCGGAAGGCCGAGTTCGAGGAGGGCGTCCACGACGAGCCCCTCTACGACGTGCAGCACTGATGGCGCAGAACCCACCGATCCTCGTCACCGAGAAGCTCCGCAAGGAGTTCGGTGGCCTCGTGGCCGTCAACGACGTCGACTTCACGATTCCGGAAGGCTCGATCATCAGCCTCATCGGCCCCAACGGCGCGGGCAAGACGACGTTCTTCAACATGCTGACCGGCGTCTACAAGCCCACAGGCGGGCGAATCGAGTTCGTCGGCGAAGACGTGACCGGCAAGCCGCCGCATGCGATCACCGAGCGAGGGATCGGCCGCACGTTCCAGAACATCCGCCTGTTCCAGAACATGACTGCGCGCGAGAACGTCATGGTCGGGATGCACTCCCGCCTGAAGGGCGGGATCCTCAAGAGCGTCCTGAGGACGCCGGGCGTCAGGCGAGAGGAGCGTCGGGCGGCCGAACGGGCGCGCGAGCTGCTCGCGTTCAGCGGGCTCCAGCGGAGCCAGTGGGAGGAATACGGCCGCAACCTCTCCTACGGCGACCAGCGCCGGCTCGAGGTCGCGCGCGCCCTCGCGACTCAGCCGAAGCTCGTGCTGCTCGACGAGCCGACCGCCGGCATGAACCCGCAGGAGACCGCAGACTTCACGGCGTTCGTGTCCCGGCTCAGGACGGAGGAAGGCCTGACGGTGCTCCTGATCGAGCACGACATGCGCGTGGTCATGGGCGTCTCCGACCGTGTGACCGTGCTCGATTACGGCGAGAAGATCGCGGAGGGCGCCCCGCTGGAGGTTCAGAGCGACCCGAAGGTGATCGAGGCGTACCTCGGCTCAGCGGCGGTGGCGCAGTGACCGAGACGTTGGCCGAGCCGACGGAGGCGGGGCGCGGCGAGCGGAAGAAGATCCTCGAGCTGGAGGACGTCCACACCTACTACGGCTCGATCCAGGCCCTGAAGGGGGTCTCGCTCGAGGTCTACGACGGCGAGGTCGTGACGCTGATCGGCGTCCAACGGCGCGGGGAAGTCCACCACGCTTCGTTCGATCAACGGACTCAACCACCCCCGCGAGGGCCGGATCCGATTCCAGGGCCGCGACATCACGCAGGAGGCGCCGCACGACGTCGTCAAGATGGGCATCAGCCAGTCTCCCGAGGGCCGCCGGCTCTTCCCGCGGATGAGCGTCATGGAGAACCTCGAGATGGGCGCCTTCCAGCGCGACGACAAGGCGGGAATCAAGGCCTCGCTCGACCGCGTGTTCGAGCTCTTCCCCCGCCTGCAGGAGCGGCGCAACCAGCGCGCCGGGACCATGTCCGGCGGCGAGCAGCAGATGTGCGCGATCGGCCGGGCGCTCATGGCCCAGCCCAAGCTCTTGCTCCTGGACGAGCCCTCGATGGGCCTGGCGCCGATCTTCGTCGAGCGGATCTTCGAGATCGTCGTCGAGATCAACAAGCAGGGGACGCCGATCCTGCTCGTCGAGCAGAACGCGCTGATGGCGCTCGACGTCGCCGGCCGCGGCTACGTGATGGAGACGGGCACGATCGTGCTCGCGGACGACGCGGACGCTCTCGCCCAGAACGAGCAGGTCCGCAAGACGTACCTCGGCGAGACCTAGCGCCGCGGGGTGCCAAGTAACAGAGTGTTACTAGGTGCGCCGGGCCGGGCGAGGCGCGTGGTTGACCCGAGCGCGCGCCGCCTCGAGAGCAAGTAACACTCTGTTACAAGATCACGACGGCTCGGCCCGCCCGGTCCGGATCGGGAAGTAAGGCGGCTCGACGAGGTAGCCGATCCGAGCGCCTTCGCCCGCACGCGCCTGCGCCATCGCGAGGGCGGCGCCGAGGTTCCGGGTCGGGACGAAGCCGAACTGGCGCGCGGCGACCGCGTCCCGGCAGCCGGCGACGAGCACGGCGCCGAGCCGGTCTACCGCGGGAATGCAACCCGCCCAGTCCGCAAACGGCAGGAGCGGGTGACAGGAGCGGCCGGCACGGTACTCGGCGATCGCGCGCGCGTCGCTTGCGGCAGCCCGCTCGGCGGCGACAAGCTCCTGCGGCTCGCTCGCCGCACGCGACCCGAGCATCCTCAGCGCGTTGAAGAACGTCCGGTACGGAGATTGCGTCGGGTGCGGGAAGCGGCGGTCGAACGGGCTGAGGAGGATCGCCGTGCCGCCGTCGACCACCGGGAAGCGGTCGCGCCAGAGGCGGAGGGCGTGGCCGAGGCCGAGATAGGCGGACAGCACGGGATTCGGCCGCTCGCGCGGGAGGTGCGGCGTCGTCGCCGGGATCCCGATCACGACGGTGTCGAGAGGCTCGTCGAGCCGGACGGCTCGCGCTTCGACGCTGCGGAGCAGCGCCTCGACGTGCGCGACGGACGGCGGTCCGCCGAGCACCGCAGTGGCGGTCAGCTCCCGAGGGATCGAGCCGAGCAGGCGGCTCCTGACGGCGCCCGGGGTGAGCCTGAAGGCCAACCGGACGGGCGAAGCGGCGATTCGCTCGAGCGCGCGGTGATCGTGGGGGTAGCCGTGGAACGCGCCGGTGACGACCGGCGGGTTGAGCGCGAGCGAGGCGCCGATCACCGGCACCTGGTTCAGGAGCGCCCGCTCGAGCTCGACGCCGAGCCGCCACCCGAGCGAGGCGGCGGTCTCGAGCAGTGAGTAGGCGCCGGCGGCCCGCAGCACCTCCGGGCCGGCCGCACCGAGCAGCGTCGCCGGCCCACCGTGGAGCACCGATTCGGCGGCACTCACGACGACGACGAGGTCGGTCTCGACGAGCGCTCTGTTGACGCGAAGCGGAATACGTCCCGCCGGCTCGAGCTCCGCGAGGTTCGGATCGGCGACATCGTGCACCTCGACTTTTCCGGCGAAGCGCCGCGCGACCTCATGGCCGACGAGGCCTTCCAGCTCGCGTGTGCCCGAACGGCGAGTCAGGCCGCCGGCAACGAGGAGCGTCTGCTGCGCGAGCGGCACGCCGACGTCCTCCAGCTCCGCGACCGCCGCTGCCAGCGCGTCCTGCCGGGGATCGCGAACCGCGCTCGGAATCGGAATCGCCGGCGGCTCGACGACGATCGTCGCCCGCCCGCCGCGCACGGCGAGCTGCTCGATCGACCGGCCGGCGAGGGGAAAGCGAAGCGCTTCGCGGACGGCCGCGCCGACGTCGACGAGCGGCTGGCCGGGAGGAGGCGACCGGAGCACGAGCGCGTCCGGCGGCGCCTCGACGACGGTCAGCCGCGACCCGGCGAGGAGCGGTACGCGCACTAGAGCGTCAGGACGTAGGCGCGGGCGTGGTGGACGAAGCCGTACGTCTCGTAGAGCCGATGCGCCTCGGCGCGGTGATGACCCGACTCGAGAGTGAGGACGTGGCAGCCGCGGCGCCGGCACTGCTCCGCGCACGCGTCGAGCAGGGCGCGGGCCGCTCCGCGCCGCCGGAAGGCCTCGTCCACGAAGAGGTCGGGGATCCACCCCTGCGGCGTCGTCCAGTTGAGCCGGAGCTGGATCCAGAGGCTGACGGCACCCGCGATCGCGCCGTCCAGCTCGGCGACGTACACCCGGCAGTCCGGGTGCTCGAGATGCGCCAGGAAGACGTCCCGCTGAGGCCCGGGATCCTCGGCGACCGCCGGCCGGGTCAGGTCCTCCATCAGCTGGAGCACCCGGTCCGCGTCGCGCGGCTCTGCTTCGCGGACGATCACGGGATCGAGCGGTACAGGCGGAGGAACGTCTCGCGGAAGCCCCGCCGGGGCCAGAAGCGCGAGGCGAGGAGGTTCGTGACACGCCAGTCCGTGACCATGACCTCGTAGCCGTGCTCACGCGCCCAGGCGAAGCACGCGTCGGTCAACGCCACGCCGGCGCCGGAGCCGCGGGCCTCCGGGCGCGTCACGGCCCAGGTGAGCAGGACGGCGCCGTCGACGCGCGCGAGGCTGGCGTGCATCGGGCGAGAGCGTCGTGGGCGCGAGCTCGAAGCCGCCGACGATGCCGACCGTCCAACTCGGCGACGAACAGACCGAGCTCGGGATTGGCGAGGTCTTCGACCACCTCCTGGCGCAGCTCCTCCTCGGTCTCCAGAGCTCGCCAGCTCGGAGAACACCGGCGAGCCGCCCTGATGGTCGGAGAGCAGCGGCCCGAGCTCGACCAGGGCGTCGATGTCGCGCTGCTCCGCCAGTCGAACGTTTTCGGGCATGGCCACGTCGGGCACCTCCCGGATCGCCAGCGCCTGCTGCTGGCCGAAGCTCAGCCGGTACCAGGCCTCGAGCAGCGGGCGTGTCGGTGGCCGGCGCGACCGCGTAGTGGCGCGTCCGGCCCTCGTCGACCCAGCGCGTCGCCGCAGCGGCGTAGAGGTCGCGAAGATCCTCTGCCTGTTCGACGGCGTGCCCGGCCGGATCGACCCAGACGTTCGGGCCCCAGACCGCGTCGTCCTTGCGGATACCGAGCAGGTAGCCGACGACGCGGCCGTTCCGGGTTCCGACGACCCCAGACGCCTCGTCGCCCCGCCAGAGCGCCTCGACCTCGGCGCGGTAGTCGGCGGGCTCGGTGAGGAGTGGCTCCGCCTCGCGATGTCGGCGATGCCTCTCGGCCAGGAGCTCGGCGGCGGCGTCGAGATGCTCCTCGGAGAACGGCTGAACTCGCAGGCCCGGCATCGGCGGAGGACGATACCGTTGGCCCTGTGAGCCCCAAGACGCTGACCGGTGAGGAGCTGCAGCTCGACGACGCCCCCGCGCGCGAGTCCGATCTGTTCCTCGTCGACGGCAACAACCTCGCCTACCGCGCCTACTTCGCGCTTCCCGAGGAGCTCGCCACGAGCGAGGGCATGCCGACGAACGCGCTCCTCGGGTTCACGAACATGCTCTTCAAGCTGCTGACGGACTACAAGCCGAAGGGCGTCGCCGTCGCGTGGGACACGCGGCCCGTCGAGCGGATGGAGCTCTCGGATGCCTACAAGTCCGACCGGCGGCCGATGGCCGATCTCCTGCGCGAGCAGTTCCCGCACTTCCGGCCGATCGTCGAGGCCTTCGGCTACCGCAACCTGGAGTTCGAGGGCTGGGAAGCGGACGACGTGATCGCGACGCTCGCGACGCGGGCCGACCAGGCCGGGATCAAGACGACCGTCGTCTCCACCGACCGCGACGCGTTCCAGCTCGTCTCCGACAACGTCAATCTGATGATGACGCCGCGCGGCGTCTCCGACGTGAACGTCTACACACCGGACCGCGTCGAGGCCCGGCTCGGGATCACACCCGACCAGATCCCGGACTTCATCGGGCTCAAAGGCGACACCTCGGACAACATCCCGGGCGTCCCCGGGATCGGCGACAAGACCGCGTCGCAGCTGATCCAGCAGTACGGCTCGGTCGAGGGCGTCATCGAGCACCTCGAGGAGCTGACCCCGGCTCGCCGCAAGAACATCGGCGAGAACGCCGAGCAGGCAGCGGTCTCGAAGGAGCTCGCGACCATGCGCCGCGACCTCGAGCTGGACTGCGACCCGTCGGAGCTCGTGCTCTCGCCGCCGGACCGGGCTCGCCTCAAGGAGATGTTCCGGCAGTTCGAGTTCCGGAACCTGCTCAACCGGGTCGACGAGCTCGATGCCGCCCTGCCCGCCGCGCCGATGGTGCTCGAGGGCGTCGCCGTCCCGTGGCGCGAGGGCGACCCGCCCACCGAGGGCACCGTCGGGGTCGCGGTCGACGAAGGCCGGCTCGCGGTGGCGACCGAGGCGGAGGTCGTCGTCGCTCCCATCCCAAGTAACACTCTGTTACAAGCCACCGAAACCGCCCCCGGAGCCCCGTCCAGAGCAAGTAACACTCTGTTACAAGGTCTCCGGGTCGTCGCCCACGATGCGAAGGCTCAGCGGGTCGAGCCGGCCGAGGACACGCTCCTTGCCGCATACCTGATCGACCCCGGGCGCGCGACCTACGAGCTCGACGACCTCGCGGCCGAGTACGGGATCGAGCTGGTTCCCGAGCCGCCCACCGAGGAGGACACGGCCGCGCTCGTCCGTCATGCGGCGGCGACGCTCAGGCTCGCCGAGCCGCTCGTCTCCCGCCTCCGCGAGCGCGGCGCCGAGGATCTGTATCGCGCGATCGAGCTGCCGCTGACCGGGGTCCTGGCCGACATGGAGGACAGCGGCGTCAAGATCGACGAGTACCGGATGGGCGAGATCACGGCCCGCCTCGCCGACCGGGTCGAGGAGCTCGAGCAGAAGGCGTACGAGCTCGCGGGCGAGGAGTTCATCCTCGGCTCCACCCAGCAGGTCGCCCGGATCCTGTTCGAGAAGCTCGGTCTCACGCCGGACCGCAAGGGGAAGACCGGCTACTCGACCGACACGCGCGTCCTGCGCAAGATCCGCGGCGAGCACGAGATCGTCGGCGTGATCGAGGAGTGGCGCGAGTACTCGAAGCTCGTCAACACCTACCTCGGGCCGCTGCCGACGCTCATCTCCGAGCACGACGGCCGCCTCCACACGACCATCAACCAGGCCGTCGCCTCGACCGGACGCCTCTCGACGACGAACCCGAACCTCCAGGCGATCCCGATCCGTACCGAGCTCGGCAAGGAGATCCGGTCCGCGTTCGTCGCGGAGCAGGGCCACAGGCTCCTCTCGGCCGACTACTCGCAGATCGAGTTGCGGATCCTCGCCCACGTCTCCGGCGAGCCGAAGCTCCGTGAGGCCTTCGCGCGCGGCGACGACATCCATACGGCTACGGCGGCCGAGGTGCTCGGCAAGGATCCGGCCGCGCTGACGACCGGCGACCGCTCGACGGCGAAGATGATCAACTTCGGGATCGTCTACGGGATCTCGTCGTTCGGCCTTTCCGAGAACCTCGAGATCTCGCGCGAGGAGGCGCAGGAGCTGATCGACACCTACCTGGCCCGCTTCCCGCACGTCCAGGACTTCATCCAGCGGACGATCGAGCAGGCGACGCGCGACGGCTACACGACGAGCCTGCTCGGCCGCCGGCGACCCGTGCCCGAGCTGCGGGCCTCGAACCGGCAGACGCGCTCGTTGGGCGAGCGGCTCGCCGTCAACTTCGTCATGCAGGGCTCGAACGCGGACATCATCAAGAAGGCGATGGTCTCGATCCACCGCCGGCTCAGGGACGAGGGGAGAGGCGCGAAGCTCGTCCTCCAGGTGCACGACGAGCTGCTGCTCGAAGTGCCCGAAGCGGAGATCTCGCAGATCAAGGAGCTCGTCCGAGAGGAAATGGTCGCCGCCTACGACCTCGACCCACCGCTCGCCGTCGACGTCGGCGTGGGGGAGGACTGGAACGAAGCAAAGTCGTGACGCCGCGGTCGGCTGAGTCGACGGTCGATCCCGAGAGCTGCGAGCTCCTCGAGAAGATCCTCGTCGGTCTCGAGCCCGATCATTGGAGCGGCAACGGCGCCGAACGCCTCTGGGCGAAGCCGGTCGCCGAGGATCTGTACGAGATTCGAAACACGCCGTGGTACGCGAACGACCTCAACTGGGGCGACGTCGTCCGTTGCGAGGGTGTCTCCGAGGCCGGGCTTCCGATCGTCGTGGAGGTCGTGGGCGCCGAAGGACACCAGACGCTGCGCCTCTTCTTCACGGCTCAGGCGTCCCCCGAGGAGCGTGAGCGGATTCTCGAGCGCCTGAACGAACTGGGCCCGACGTGCGAGAACGCAGACGGCAGGCTGTACGCGCTCGATCTGGATCCGAGCGTCGCAGTCGAGCCGGTCCTCGATTTTCTCGCCGTCGAAGCCGAGCGCGGGACGCTGGACTGGGAGACGGGTTGGACGTTCAAGGCCGAGGACTGAGCGACCGCGGCCTGCCTGCGCGCGTCAGCTTCGTGACGCTGGCCGTCCGAGACCTCCCGAGGATGGCCGCCTTCTTCCGGCAGTTCGGCTGGCCCGAGTCGGCGACGAACAGCGACGAGCACGTCGCCTTCCAGTGCGGAGGTGCCGTCTGGGCCTCTCCGCCGCGGAGAACTACGCGGCCGAGTTCGGCCGAGCTCGACGGCGCCGGCCACATGAGCATGATCGAGGCGCAGGACGCCTATTTGAGCGCCGTCCGCGAGTTTCTCCGCCGCATCAGTTAGCCGAAAATCCGCAGATATACTGCGCCGCTCGTGGTGAGCGACATCGCAGACAAGCAGCAGCTAGACGACCCAGAGGTCTGGACAACCGGGCCCGAGGGTGAGCTGATCCCGGACTACGAGTCCACCTTCCCGACCATCAACGAGGGCGAGGTCGTCCACGGCACGGTCGTGCGCGTGGACAAGGACGAGGTGCTCGTGGACATCGGCTACAAGTCCGAGGGCGTCATCCCGCTCTCCGAGCTCTCGATCCGCCGGTCGGTGAACCCCGAGGACGAGGTCAAGGTCGGCGAGGAGGTCGATGCGCTCGTCCTGACCAAGGAGGACGCCGAGGGCCGGCTGATCCTGTCCAAGAAGCGCGCCCGCTTCGAGCTCGCGTGGAAGACGATCGAGCAGAAGGCCGAGAGCGGCGAGGCGATCATCGGCCGCGTGATCGAGGTCGTCAAGGGCGGTCTGATCCTCGATCTCGGCGTTCGCGGCTTCCTGCCCGCGTCGCTCGTGGACATCCGCCGGGTGCAGGACCTGGACGAGTTCCTCGGACAGGAGCTACGCGCCAAGGTGATCGAGCTCAACCGCTCGCGCAACAATGTCGTCCTGTCGCGCCGCGCCGTCCTCGAGGACGAGCGCAAGGAGCAGCGGCAGCAGATCCTCGACCGCCTCCAGCCGGGCGACGTCGTCGAGGGGCAGATCTCGAACATCGTCGACTTCGGCGCCTTCGTCGACCTCGACGGCATGGACGGCCTGATCCACATCTCGGAGCTCTCGTGGAGCCACGTGAACCATCCCTCGGAGGTGCTCGAGATCGGCCAGACCGTGCAGGTCAAGGTGCTCGACATCGATCGCGAGCGCCAGCGCATCTCACTCGGCCTCAAGCAGACCCAGAGCGACCCCTGGCAGCAGGTTCTCGATCAGTACAGCGAGGGCGACGTCGTCGAAGGGAAGGTCACGAAGGTCGTCACCTTCGGCGCCTTCGTCGAGATCATGCCGGGCGTCGAGGGCCTCGTTCACATCTCGGAGCTCGCGCAGCACCACGTCGAGAACCCGCGCGAGGTCGTCTCGCAGGGCGACCAGGTGCAGGCGAAGATCATCGAGGTCGACGCCGAGCGCCGCCGTCTCTCGCTGTCGCTCAAGCGCGTCGAGGGCGAGGGGCCGACTCCGGCTTCCGAGCTCGGCCTCTCCGACGAGGTCTTCGCCGAGACCCCTCCGGCCGAGACCGAGGCCGCGCTGGACGAGCCGGTCGAAGAGACCGAGAGCCTTCCGGCCGAGACCATCGAGGCCGAGCCGCCGCCCGAGTCCGTCGCCGCCGCCGAGGAGCCTCAGGCCGTCGAGGACGAGCCGGTCGCCGTGAGCGAGCCGGAGCCCGAGCCGCGTCGCCGAGAGCCAGACCGCGAGCCGAGCCGCCGTCGAGGACGAGCCGGCCGCCGTGAGCGAGCCGGGAGCCCGAGCCACAGCCTGAAAGCCAGACTCCGGCCGAGACCGTTGCGCTGGACGAGCCGGCCGAAGAGTCGGCCGAAGAGACCGACGAGCAGTCCTAGCCGGCCCGTCGCGGTCGCCATCACCGGCGGCATCGGGGCGGGGAAGAGCGAGGCGCTGAAGGCGTTCGCGCGGCACGGCGCCGCCGTGATCTCGAGCGACGAGATCGTCCACCGGCTCCTGCGGGAGAACGAGGACGTCAAGGCGGCGCTCGTCGAGCGGCTCGGCGACGGGATCCTCGGCGACCAGGGCGAGATCGACCGGACGAGAGTCGGCGAGCTCGTCTTCGACGACCGAGAGGCTCTCGCCTGGCTGGAGGGGCTGCTCCACCCGCTGGTCTCGGCCGTGTACTTCCAGTGGCGCGACGACCTCGCGGAGCTGCCGGACCCGCCGGAGATCTGCGTGACCGAGGTTCCGCTGCTCTACGAGGTGGGCGCGGAGGAGCGGTTCGACAAGGTCGTCGTGATCACCGCGCCGCGCCTCCTGCGCGAGCAGCGGACGAACGTCCCGATCGCGGGCCGTACCGAGCGGCTGATCGACGACCGCGAGAAGGTGAAGCGCGCGGACTACGTCTACGTGAACACGGGCGGAATCGAGGAGCTCGACCAATGGGTCGCCGGCGTCATGGAAGAGCTTCGAGCTGCTCGCGGGCCTGCAGCGCGGTGACGACGTTGCCCTTCGCCGTAGCCCCGCGCAGCGCGCGATCGAGGATCGTCCGCGCATCCTCTGGAGCGAGATACTCGGCCACCTCCACGGCCGCGAGCGGCCCGTCGAAGCTCTCGTAGCCGAGCACGAGGCCGACGCCTCCGACGCCAGCCGACGGGCCTCGTCGAGCTGGTTTCTCGACGCGGCGATCTGTGCTTCCGCGACGCGCCAGTACAGCTGCGTCATCCGGTCGTCCTCAGCGCCCGACCCGCCTCGCGTCCACGGCGAAGCGTTCCGCCTCGGCGTCGCGGCCCTGCTTCGCAAGTGCGATTGCGAGCAACGCGGAGACGCTCGAGAGGTAGCCCCGCTCACCCGCCTTCGTGAGGATCTCGTGGCCTCTCTCAGCATGAGCTCTGCGGCCTCGATTTCCTCGGCGAGCATTTCGATCGTTGCTGAAAGCTGTGCGATGGCCGCGTACTGGACTTGCTGGCCGAGTTCGAGAAGAGCTTCCCGTCCCTCGTCAGACAGCTCCCGACCTCGCTCGAACTCTCCCGTCAGCGCGAGCAGCGATCCTTCGACGACCTGAGCAGCTCGGCGCGCGCCATCTGACCGAGATCGGCGACCTGGGCGAACGCCCGGCACTGCTGGAGCGCTACGTTGACGGGGGAGGAGCCCCACAGCATCACGATGCGATCCAACGCATCGCCTCAGATCTGAGCCGATGGTTGCCGACCGCGTCCGCGTGCTCGAGCGAGCGGCGCAGGAGGCGCTCTGCCTCCTCGTTGTCGCCGAGCCACATGCTCAAGGTCCCTTTGCGTCCGAGCGCATCGGCGAGGATCGCCTCTTCGCCGATCCGCTGCGCCTCGTCGATCGTCGCGTCGAGAAGACCGACGGCCTCAGCCATCGGCGCTCCGCGGAACAGATCGAGCCAGACCCGCTCCAGGCGAGCGCGTAGCGCAGTCGCCTCGTCACCCAAGCGCTCGGCGTCCCGAAAGAGCTGTTCCGGTCGACGCAGGTCTCCACTCTCGATCGAGCGCAGTGCCAAGGTCCGGGTAGAGGGCCACGGCTTCGCGGTCGCCGTCGGGCAGCAGGCTCACCGCGCGCTCGAGGAGGTGGATCGTGGCCGGGATATCTGCACGGTGGGACGCGCGTCGCCCTGCTGTTGCGAGCAGCCTCGAGGCTCGGCGCGCGAGTTCCAGAGCGCGCTCGTCGACCGGCCCGAGCTCGGCTCGGTATCGGTACGCCTGCTCGAGGTGGTAGCCGCGTATCTCCTCGACCTCGGGCACCGCGACCTCGAGCCACTCGGCGAAGCGCTCGTGGAGGTCCGCGCGTTGTTCCTTCGGCAGCGACTCGTACGCGGCGTCCCGCAGGAGCAGGTGCTTGAACCGGTACGTGTCCTCGCCGGCCGGCCGGATGAGGTCCTTCCGGACGAGCGACTGTTGGATCCCGATCAGCCGCCCGGAGAGCGCTTCGGGCACGAGCCTCGCGAGCGCGTCTGGTCGGAACTCCTGACCCTGGATCGCCGCGCACTCGATGGCGGTGCGCTCGTCGGGCACGAGCCGGTCGAGCCTGGCCGCAAGAAGCGCCTGGATCGTCGGCGGAATCGCCAGGTCGCCATTTCCGTTCTCCGCGACCATCGCCAGCATCTCCTCGACGAAAAGAGGGTTGCCTTCCGCCGCGGATGCGATCCGCTGCTTCACGTGCTCGTCCAGGCTCGAGCTGAGGACGTTGTCGACGAGCTGCGCGGATTCGTCCTCCGTCAATGCGTCGAGCAGCATCGTCGTTGCGTTGAGCTTGCCGCCTCCCCAGCCGGGCCTGTCGTCGAGCAGATCCGGTCGCGCGACGCACAGCAGGAGCATCGGAGCGTCTCGTGCCAGATCGGTGACATGGTCGACGAGGTCGAGGAACGTCGGCTCGGCCCACTGGAGGTCGTCGAAGACGACGACGAGCGGCTTCTCGTGCGACAATCGTTCGAGGATCCGTCGTGTCTGCAGCGCGATCTCGTCTCGGTTCGCGTCGAAGTCGATCTCCGACGCAGTTGCTCGATCTCGATGAGCGGCCAGTACGTGATGCCTGTCGCCGTACGGGCAGGCAGCGGCCCGACAGCAGGGTCGCATCGACACGGTCGTGCAGCTCTCTGACCAGACGCGACTTGCCGATGCCCGCGGGGCCGAGCAGCGTGAACTGGTAGGCGACGCGGTCGGAGACCGCGTGGTCGAAGGCGCGCTGAAGCTGGGCGAGCTCGTTCTCGCGCCCGACCAGCGGGGAGTCGAGACGGCGCGTGATGAACTCCGCGCCCTCGACGAGCCCGACGAGGCGGAAGGCTGTGAACCGGCTCGACTTGCCCTTCGCGTCGAGCGGCTCGATGGACTCGGCGTCACCGCTTCGCGAACGAGCCGGTGCGTGGCTCGCCGAGCAGCGTCTCTCCCGGGCCGGCGCCCTGCTCGAGCCGGGCGGCCACGTTGACCGCGTCGCCCGATCGCGAGCGAGTCGCCCTCGCCGGCGACCACCTCGCCGGTGTTGACGCCGATCCGGCTCTCGATCCGGACGCCCCAGTCGCGCTCGAGCTCGTCGTTCAGCTGCGTGAGGGCGGCGCGCATGTCCGCAGCGGCACGGACTGCGCGGAGCGCGTCGTCCTCGTGCACGACCGGGATGCCGAAGACGGCCATGACGGCGTCCCCGATGAACTTCTCGACGGTGCCGCCGTGGCGCTCGATCGCCGCGCGCATGGCGTCGAAGTAGAGGGTCATCACGCGCCGGGTGGACTCGGGGTCGAGGCGCTCGCCCATCGCCGTCGAGCCGGTCACGTCACAGAACAGGATCGTGACCGTCTTCCGCACCTCACGGGCCGGCGCGGGGGCCGCCAGCTCGGCGCCGCAGGAGCCGCAGAAGCGGAAGCCCTCGGGGTTCTCCTGCCCGCAATTTGCGCAGACCGCCACACACCGAGTCTACGACCCGCATCATGGTGATGCTTGACAGACATCAAAATGATGTCATACTGTCGCCATGGAGACGGCAAGGTTCACCAACGCGCTCGAGCGAGACCTCGCGGCCGTCGCCGCCGTCGGCGACGACGAGACGGCCGCCGCCGCCGAGCGCCTGATTCAGGCACTTCGCGGCTCCGCGGGCATGCGCCTGCTGGAGACGCTGGGCGAGGCGGCGATGGAGATCAGCGCGCAGCTGCCCGAAGGCCACGTGGAGGTACGGCTCGCCGGGTCGGACCCCGAGCTCGTCTACATCGGAGGAGAACCGGCCGAACCGCCGGCTGTCTCCGCCGAGGACGGCCTCACGGCCCGGATCACCCTCCGGCTGCCCGAGAACCTCAAGCGCGAGCTCGAGTCCGCCGCGTCACGCGAGGGCGTGTCGCTCAACACGTGGCTGATCCGCGCCCTGTCGCGGAGCACTGCCCCGCCGGTGCGCCGCTCCGGCAACCGGCTGACCGGCTACGGCCGCAACTAAGGAGGTTTGTCGTGACGTTCTTCCAGCTCCCCTTCGGACACGTCGAAGTGAAGACCGACCCGCGCCCGCCGCGGCGCCGCGGGAAGAGGCGGCCATGAGGTTCGAGACCTTCTCCACACCGGGGCTCGTAACTCTGGACGTCAAGGTCCCGGCCGGCGAAGTCGAGGTCGAGACCGGCGATACCGCCGAGACGACGGTCGAGCTCGAGGTTTCGGGCCGGGACGCCGACGCGGCCGAGCAGGCGACGCGCATCGAGATGCGCCCGCGCGGCGACGGCTTCGAGGTCGTCGTCGACGCCGAGCGCAACTCCGGTATCGGCCTCTTCCGCGGGCGCAGCGGCGACTATCGCGTGCGGATCACTGCGCCCCACGACGCAACCTTTCGCGGCCAGGTCGCGTCGGCCGACATCAGTGGCCGGGGCCGCTACGTCGACGTCGACGTGAAGGCGGCCTCCGGCGACATCGAGTTCGAGCACGTCACCGGGGAGGCAGGCATCAACACTGCGTCCGGCGACATCGAGGTCGAGCGCGTCGGGTCCGGGAAGATCAACTCGGCCTCCGGCGACGTCCGGATCGACGAAGCGTCCGGTGACGTCGCCGTGAACACCGCCTCGGGTGACATCGACCTGAGGAGCGTCGCCTCAGGCGAGGTGAAGGTGAACTCGGCCTCGGGCGACGTCGAGGTCGGCATCGCCAAGGGCTCGCGACTCTTCGTCGACGCCCAGTCGCTCTCCGGCGACACGTCGTCCGAGCTCGAGCTCGAGTCCGGCGCCCCGGTCGAGGGCGACGAAGGCCCGCTCGTCGAGCTGAAGGCCAGGACGATGAGCGGCGACATCACCGTGCGCCGGGCATGAGCAACGACCATCCGGTCACCCCGGAGCCGGCCCCCGAGCCGCCTCCGCTGCTCAGGCAACCCGAATTCCTGAAGCTCTGGGCCGGGCACTCGATCTCGCAGCTCGGCGACCAGGTGACGCTGCTCGCGCTGCCGCTCGCCGCCGTCCTCACGCTGGACGCCTCGGCGGCGCAGATGGGCTTCCTCGTCGCCGCCGAGCTCCTGCCGCACCTCTTCTTCTCGCTGCTCGCCGGCGTCTGGATCGAGCGGTCGCGGCGCAAGCGCCACCTGATGATCCTCGCCGACGTCGGGCGGGCTCTGCTGCTCGCCTCGGTGCCGATCGCCTACGCCTTCGACGTCCTCAGCTTCGAGCAGCTCTATGCGGTCGCGTTCGGCGTCGGGACGTTCGCGGTGATGTTCGACGTCAGCTGGCCGACGCTCTTCACCAGCGTCGTGCCGCGCCGGGACTTCCTGGACGCGAACAGCAAGATGAGCCTCAGCCGCTCGGTGTCGTTCGTGACCGGGCCGTCGGCCGCCGGGTTCCTCGTGCAGGTCTTGACTGCGCCGGTGACGCTGCTCGTCGACGCGTTCTCCTATCTCGGCTCGGCGCTCTTCCTCTCGCGCCTCCGGTCGCAGGAGCCGCCCGTCGAGCACGACGGCAACGGCGTCCTGCGGAGCCTCCGCGAAGGGATGCAGTTCGTCCTCAGAGACGACCTGATCCGGGCCGACCTCGGCTGTGCCGCGACGATCAACCTCTTCAACTTCGTCTTCCACGCGATCTTCGTCCTCTACGCGACGAAGGAGCTCGGAGTTGCGCCCGGGACGCTGGGCATCGCGCTTGGCGCGGGCGCCGTCGGCGGCATCCTCGGCGCGCTCGTCGCCCCGCGGCTCGAGCGCGCGATCGGGATCGGACGCTCGGTCATGCTCGGGTCCGTTCTCTTCCCGGCTCCGCTGATCCTCGTCCCGATCGCGTCGGGAACGGAGCTCCAGCTCGGCCTGATCCTCGCGGCGGCGGAGTTCTTCTCGAGCGTCGGCGTGATGATCTTCGACGTCTCGGCGGCGAGCATGACGTTTCTGCGGACGCCCGACCGGATCCGCGCGAGGACCGCGGGCACGTTCCGCTTCGTCAACTACGGCATCCGGCCGATCGGCGCGCTGCTCGGCGGCGCGCTCGGCACCGTTCTCGGACTCCAGGCGGCGCTCTGGATCGGCGTCGTCGGAGCGCTCGCGGGCGTCATCTGGCTCCTGTTCTCGCCGATTCCACAGCTGCGCGAGGTCGCGGAGGCCGCCTAGATGATCCTGCGCGAGGCGCTCGAGCCACTGCGCGAACGCGAGTTCCGCATCCTGTTCACGGGGCGGCTCGTCTCGCTCGTCGGCAACGCGGTCGCCCCGATCGCGCTCGCGTTCGCGGTCTTCGAGCTCGGCGGCTCGGGAACGGATCTCGGCCTCGTCCTCGCCGCGTCGACGGTGCCGCAGCTCGTCTTCCTCCTCGTCGGCGGCGTCTGGGCCGACCGCCTGCCGCGCAACCTCCTCATCGTCGGAACGAACGTCGTCAACGGCGGCGTCCAGATCGCGGCAGCGGTCTTGCTGCTCGCGGGGGCGGCCGAGCTCTGGCACCTGATCGCGCTGGCCGTCGTCCGCGGCATCGCGCAGGCGTTCTTCTTCCCGGCGTCCCAGGGGCTCGTGCCGCAGACGATCTCGGCGCCGCGGCTCCAGCAGGCGAACGCACTCCTCCACGTGTCCATGAGCCTCACCACCGTCGGCGGAGCCGCGCTCGGCGGCCTGCTCGTTGCGGCGACGAGCCCCGGCGTCGCGCTCGCACTCGACGGCGCCACCTACGTGCTGAGCGCCGTCGTCCTGGCCACCATGCGGCTGCCCGAGTCGCAGCGACTCGCCGCCGGATCGTTCCTGGCCGACCTTCGCGAAGGCTGGGGCGAGTTCCGCGGCCGGCGCTGGTTGTGGGTGAACGTCAGCCAGCACGCGGTGCAGAACGCGTTCGTCTTCGGCACCTTCTTCATCCTCGGCCCGGTCGTCGCCTACGAGTCGCTCGGGGGTGCCAGCGACTGGGGCTTCATCGTCGCTGCGCACGCGATCGGCGTCCTCGCCGGCGGCGTCGTCGTCGGAAGTTTCCGCCCCCAGCGCCCGCTGGTCTGGAGCTCCATCGCCTTCGTCCCCGTCGTCGCCGCGCTCCTCCTGCTCGGAAGCGCGCAGCCGGTGGCCGCGATCGTCGCCGCCGCCGCGGTGTCGGGGATCGGGGTCGCGCTCTCCTCGGTCCTCTGGGAGACGACCGTGCAGCAGCACGTTCCTCCCGAGAAGCTGTCGCGCGTCGTCTCTTTCGACGCGCTCGGCTCCTTCGCCGCGATCCCGATCGGTTACGCGCTCATCGGTCCCGTCTCCGACGCGATCGGCATCGAAGCCACGTTCGTCGCAGCCGCGACCATCCTGTGCGCGTCGATCGTGTTCCAGGTCTCGTTCCGCGAGATCCGCGAGCTGCGCCCGGCCGCTCCCGAGTCGACGCCGGCGGCAGGGGCCGCGTAGTGGAAACCAGCATCCTCCGCAGCCGGCCGATCCGCGCGTTGCTCGCGGCCGAGGTGATCTCGACGACCGGCGCCCAGATGACGTGGGTGGCGCTGCCGTGGTTCGTCCTCATCACGACCGACTCGGCGACTCGCATGAGCGTCGTCCTGGCCGCCGAGGCGATCGGGCTCGCGGTCGTGGGCTTTCCGAGCGGACGCCTCCTGCACCGGCTCGGAGCGCGCCGGACGATGCTGCTCTGCGACGGGCTGCGCGGCCCGCTCATGCTCGTCATCCCGGTCCTCTACTGGGCCGACTCGCTGCCCTTCGCAATGCTCGTCGCCGTCTCGTTTGCGCTCGGGGCCTGCAGCGCGCCGTACTTCGCGGCGAACCGGCTGATCCTGCCCGAGCTCCTCGGCGAGGACGAGGCGACCGTCAGCCAGGCGAGCGCGCTGTTCCAGGGCGCGACGAGGATCACGCTGCTGCTCGGGCCGGTCACAGCCGGCGTCCTGATCGGAGTGATCGGCGCGCCGGCCGTGCTCGTCGTCGACGCGGCGACGTACGTCGTGGCCGTCCTGCTCGTGGCGCTCTTCGTTCCGCCGGGGAAGCCGGTCGAGGAAGACGACGAGGACCGCGGCGTGCTGGCCGGCCTGCGCTGGGTGGCGCGCGAGCCGCTCATCCGTGCGTGGCGGGCGTGCCTGATCACCGGCGACGTCGCGTGGCAGGCGATGTTCGTGGCGCTGCCGGTGCTCGTCGTCGTCCGCTACGACTCCGATCCGCGGATCGTCGGCGCGCTCTTCGCCGCGTTCGGCGTCGGCGCAGTAATGGGGAACGTCGTCGCCTATCGCCTGGTCAAGGGGACGGATGGGCTGACGCTGATCGCGAAGGTGGCGCTCTTGCAGGCGCTCCCGCTGTGGCTGCTCGTCTTCGAGCTGCCGGCCCCCGGTGCGGTCGCCGTGCTCTTCGCCTCCGGGCTCGCGAACGGTCTCGTCAACCCGAGCCTGCACGCGATCGTCACCCTCCGCATTCCGCCCGGCCTCCGCGCCACGGTCATGACGAGCCTGATGACGGTCTACGCCCTCGCGATGCCGATCGGGATCCTCGGTGCGGGCCCGCTTCTGGACACGTTCGGTGTCGAGCCGGTCTTCGCGCTGTGCGCCGCGATCCAGACGATTGTGATGGCCGGAGTCGCGCTGGCCGCGCTGCGTGCCCGGGCCGCACGTGGGCCCGAGCAGGTTCACGCGGAGGCCGCGTAGCAAGTGGACTGTGGGGAGCGGGCTAGCCGCTCCCCACAGTTCGGGTCGGCTAACGCCGCCTGCCCTTGCTCACAACGAGGTGAACACGGGTGCCGACCCGGAGGCGTGCGCCTGCGCGTGGCCGCGTGGAGAGGACGCGCCCGGCCCTGGCACGGCCCGAGAACCTCCTCTGGATCCGGCCGACGCTGCAGCCGGCGCGCCGGATCGACGTCCGGGCGGCACGGAGCGTCTTGCCCTTGACCCTCGGGACGACGCAACGCCGAACTCGCGCAGCGCGCCGGACGGCCACGGAGAACGACTCAGCAGACGCGGAGCCTCCGGCGTTCGTCGCCGTCACGACGACACGGATGCCGGGCGCCGGCGCGGAGGTTCGCCACTCGCATGACCTGGCCCATCTGACCCGCGATGTCCGTGCACGCATCGCCGTTCGCATTGCACGACTGCCACTGGTAGGCCATCGACATCGGGAGCGTGCCCGTCCATGCGCCGGTCGTTGCGACGACCAGCCCGCCGGGCCTCGCGTTGCCACTGATCGACGGCAGATCCGCGTTCGTCGGTGGAAGGGCGGCGACCGGCGGGGTGACATTCGAGAACTCGGACGCAGAGCCGGACGGGTTCGACGCAGTCACGATGACGTAGAACCGGAAGCCGACGTCGGCACCACGCAGCGCATACGTCCTGAGCCCTTCGTTCGGGCGGATGTTGCAGTTGTCGAAGTCGCGGTCGCATCGGAACCACGTGAACGCGAAGGTGATCGGCTCGCCACCCGTCCACGAGCCCTCCGATGCGGTCAGTGTCTCGCCGTCCCGCGGGATGCCGGTGATCGACGGGAAGCTGACCGGGCTGGGCGGAGGTGGGTTGCGATTCCACGACAGACCGAAGTCGCCCATATCTCCCGACGAATCCGGACACGGCGATGCGGTAGACGGTGCCTGCGGACGCCTGGAAGCTGATCCGGCTCGCGAGGTCGCAGGAGTCGTCGTTGCCGGCGACCTGTGTGAGCTGATCGACGGCGGCACCGGTGTAGGCGGCCAGCATGGTGTCGAAGTTGGTCCCGCAGGTCTCGAAGGTCGCCCACCCGCTGGACGGGGCGGTCCAGTGGAACCAGACCGACCTGCCACCGAACACCGGCTCGCCGGTCTCGTTCGTCGCTCCGATGTTCGTGCCGTTGACGGTTCCGCCGTCCCCCGAGATCTCCTGGGAGGACGCGAAGTCGTCGTTCGGTGGTGTCTGATCGAGGGACAGAACGACGGCGCCGGTGGCCCCAGCGAAGCCGTCGACCGCGATCCGGTACGTCGTCCCGGACACGGCCTGGAACGTCACACGGCTTTGCTGTTCACACGCGTCGTCGTTCGATGCGACCCCCACGACGGATGCAGGGGTGTCGCCCGTGTACACACCGAGCAGGGTGTTGAAGTCGGAGCCGCACGTCGAGACGATCACGCGACCGTCGAGCGGTGCGATCCATCGGTACCAGATCGAGGCGCCGCCGGCGTTTCCGGCATGCGCCGGCTCGCCGGCTTCCTTCGTCGCCTCGACGGTCGTCCCGTCGACGACCGTCGAACGGCCCGCGAGCTCGGTGGCGTTGGCGAACTGGTCGTTCGCCGGCGGGGCGGCGAGCGCCGTCCCGGGCAGTGCGATCGTCCCCGCCACGATGAGGCCGACTATCAATGCTTTCAAAGCGGTCATCGCTTGCTCCTTTCGATGCTGGGAGGCACCGGTTCCTTGATGGACGGACTGCGTCATCGCCCTGCGCCGATCGGGCGGGCGACGAGGATGTGGGCGTAACCACTGCGGCTCGGCGCCGAGCGCGAGGTGCCGAGGAACCTGGCCCGGACGCGCCAGCGGCCGGCCGACGGCGGCCGCCACGAGACGCTTGCTCCGGCGTCGGTGCGCAGCACCCGATGGAAGTGCCAGCCGGTCAGCGGGTCGAACCGGTCGATCTGGAGCTCGACCCGGCCACCTGCCGACGGCGATACCAGGCAGCTGAGCGTCACCGATGCGCCCGGGCTGATCTCGGCCGAGCTGCTGCCGGAGATACGCACCGAGGTCGACGTCACGTCGCGCAGGCGGAGCGAGAGGCGATACCGCCCGCCGCGACTGCCGACCGTCCCTTCGACGGCGACGACGTAGCGACCCCGGTTGAGGCGGCGGCGAAAGTCCGCCTGACCGGTCGCCATGCGCGTACCGGTGTCGGAGAGCACGAGCAGCCGGAAGGAGCGGCCCGCCGGCACCGAGAGCCGCAGCCGGGCCTCGCTGAGCCGCGGGACGTCGAAGTGGTAGAGGTCGAGGACGTCCACGCCGCCCGGCGAGAGCGAGCCGCGCGCGCCGCCCCGGCCCAGCTCGGCGCCGACGCCGATGTCGTCCACGGCGGCTGCCGCGATCTGCAAGCGGTAGCGCTGCCTTGCCGAGCCCGGTGAGGCCTGGACCTCGACGACGTAGCGTCCGCCGCCGTCTCGCCCGGGCGTGAAGGTGGAGTGGGCGCGGCAGCTCAACCGGACAACCCGGTTCCGCGCATGAAGCGTTGCGCGGGCACACGGGCTCGAGCTGAAGGCGATCCGGTAGGTCGTGCCGCGACGAAGCCGAACCGACCAGACGTCGTTCACGTCGGTCAGGCCGTTCACCGAGTCGCGCACGCCGGCGCGGCGCAGCGCTCGGCCGGGATGCCGCTCCGGCGCCTCGGCCGCCTGTACCTGCAGCCTGAATTCTCCCGGCTGTGAGTTGCGCTGTTCGCCGACCGCGATCAAGTAGCTCGCGCCGCGTCGCGCGGCGAAACCAAGCAGCACGCTGCCCTTGCGGTCGGTGGGCGCACAGGCAACGAGATCCGTCCTCGATCGGACCTGTCGGAAGACCGCAACGACCGCATCCAGCTCGCCGATTGCGGAGAGCCGGAGGAGGGCGCGGCCGCTCGCGGGCCCGGTGAGCCGGTACCACACCGTGCCGCCGGACATCCCGCACGCCGGGACGTCAGACACGCCGCCGGTCGCGCCGAGCGTTGACGCGCGAGCCGTCGCAGGCGGCCGTCCGAGCGCAACGGCGCCGCCCCGTTCGTCGTTCGCGGGCGGGAGATGGAGCTCGGCGCGAAGGTCGAATGCGCCGTCGGCCGTCCCCGGGCGCCGGCCGACCAGGATCAGGTAGCCGGCGCCTCGGACCGCCTGGACGGAGACCACGGCCTTGCCACCCGCACTTGCGGTTGCGCAGTCGAGCTCCTGGATGCTGGAAGAACCGCGCCGGTAGATCCGGAGCACGGGCGTGAAGCCCGCGGCAGCCTGAACCGACGAGACGATCGTGCCGTCCGGCGCCGACTCGATCCGGTACCAGACGGTCGATTCGATTCGCCCGCAACGCGAAACCTGTGGATCGAGGCGCTCGACAGTCGCCTCGGCGGTCGTTCCGTGCGCAGTGGACGGGAAGTCCGGCAGGAGCACGGAATCGGCGCGGTTGTCGTTGGCCGGCGGCGCGGCAACGGCAGGCGCAGAGACGGCAAGCGCCGCCAGCAGCGCGCCCAGAACACAGATCGCTCGAGTGGTCAGCATTTCGTCCTCCTGCGGTCGGCTTCGGCCAATGTCATGGCTCCGACGATCCGCCAAGGCGCTCATGCGGCGCTCACGTGGCGGTCACACGCGGTTGCGCAGCACATCGGGGGGCCGCCCACATTGGCGGGCGACCGCCGGGAGGCCGCCGCCGCACAGCGGCCCCCGGCGGGCCGTCCCCCTAACCCACGCCGACGACGTCGAGCTGGAAGGACGTGAACGTGAAGTTCTGATCGGCTCCCGCGCAGTCGTCTTGGACGCGGGCCGTCACGATGTGATTCGCGTCCACGTCGGGTGCCATCAGCGCCGCGGCTGAATGGAAGAGGAGGCCGATCCGCTGCGTGGGCGGAGCTTGTGGATGGAACGAGACGAAGCCGGAGCCGACGAATCCGCCGTCGATGAACACGGACACGCTGGCGGACCGAAACTGCCCATCGCAGGCCGTCGGAAGGCTGACCTCGGCCTGCCCGAACAGCAGGTTGATCTCGTCTGCCGCCTGAGTCCAGATGTTGCCGGTCAGCGGCCAAACCACGCTCGCCAACGGCGAGCCTGTCGCGACCTCCCCGGCTGCTCGAACCCGGGCGACCGTCGCGGTTCCGGCGGGACCGGGTTCTCCGGCAGGACCGCGTTCTCCCTGTGGCCCAGCCGCTCCGGGAGCCCCGCGCTCCCCCTGGGGTCCAGCTTGTCCCCGGGGTCCGGGTGCACCTCGCGGCCCACGGCGGCCGGGACGCCCCCTCGGGCCTCGCGGCCCTCGGATCGCCCTCTGGTTGGGCGACGCCGAGTCGCTCATCGAGTCGCGTGCGAGGTCGACAGCGCTTCCGGCTGCCGACCCCAGCGAAGTGATCCCCAGGAGCGCGACCGTGAGCGCCGCCGAAGAGAACGCGACCGCGATCCGATTCGGCGTAAGTCCTTGCAACATGGTCTCCTCCTTCGTCAGGCCTTCTCGCGCAGCTCTCGCCTGGACGGGGCGTTCGCCGAAGGGATCGGCCGCGGCGGCGGCTCCGGCCTCCAGCACGGCTCGCAGCCCTCGGCGCGGAACACCTCGACCACGGCGAGGTACAGCTGCGCTTCTTCGGCCATGGTCATGCGTCCACCGTGCCGCTGTGCGGTCACACCGCGCTCACGCGGCGCTCATGCCGGCTCGCCGGCAGCGCCTAGGCGCGGAGCCGAGAAGGGTGTTCAATCGAGGGAATGCCTGATGTCGAGATCCGGTTGCTCGGGCCGCTCGAGGTGGAACTCTCCGGAGAGTCGGTCGCGATTCGCCGCCAGAAGCAACGCGCGCTGCTTGCGCTGCTCGCGCTGCGGGCCGGCGAGGTCGTAACGATCGATCGGCTCGTCGACGAGCTGTGGGGCGAAACGCCGCCGAAAGCGGCGGTCGGGTCGCTCCAGAACCTCGTTTCGGAACTTCGGAAGGCGCTCGGCGCCGAGGTGCTGATCACGCGCGCGCCCGGATACCTGCTCGACGTCCAGCGAGACGCCGTCGACGTCCACCGGTTCGAGCGCCTAGCCCGCGAGGCGCGTGATGCGCCTCCTCAACAGCGCGTGACCGAGCTTCGAGAAGCCCTCGCGCTCTGGCGCGGCCCCGCGCTGGCCGACGTCCAGCTCGAGCAATCCACCTCCGTCGAGTCTGCGCGTCTCGAGGAGCTTCGCGTCGCGGCGTGGGAGGACCGGCTCGAGGCGGAGCTGGAGCTCGGCCGGCACGCACGGGCGATCGCCGAGCTGGAATCGTTGGTCGCCGAGCATCCACTTCGCGAGCGCCCGGTCGGGCTCCTGATGCTCGCGCTCTACCGCGGCGGCCGCCAGGCCGAGGCGCTCGACGCGTACCGCCGGGCACGTGAGACGCTCGTCGACGAGCTCGGCATCGATCCGTCGCCCGAGCTCCAGCGGCTGGAGCAGGCGATCCTCCGTCAGGACTCCGAGCTCGATCTTCCCGAGGCTCCGCGCAAGCGAGTGCCGGCCGCGGAGCCGGACCGCCGCAAGACGGTGACGATTCTCTTCGCCGACCTCGTGGACTCCACCGAGTTCGGCGCACAGCTCGACCCGGAGGTTCTGCGCGGCGTGCTCGACCGCTACTTCGAGCTGGTTCGAGCCACGGTCGAGCGCCACGGCGGCACCGTCGAGAAGTTCATCGGCGACGCGGCGATGGCGGCATTCGGGATTCCGACGCTCCACGAGGACGACGCGCTGCGCGCGGTCCGTGCAGCGAGCCAGCTACTCGCGTCCCTCACGGAGCTCAACGAGGAGCTCGAGCATGGCATCGCGCTGCAGGTGAGAGTCGGGCTGAACACTGGCGAGGTGCTCGCCGCCGATCCCGGTACGGGAGAGGCGTTCGCCACCGGGGTGCCGGTCACTCTCGCGATGCGACTCGAGCAGGCCGCGCTCCCAGGCGAGATCCTGCTCGGCGAGTCGACCTACCGGCTCGTCCGCCATGCGGTGGAAGCGGAAGCAGTCGAACCGATCGAGGCGGGTCCGCTAGGGCGGGTCACCGCGCATCGACTCGTGGGGGTCGGAGAGGTGGCCCGGCCGCTCGGGACGGCGTCGCTCGTGGGTCGTGCGGAGGAGCTGGCGTGGCTGAGGGCCGCCCTTGCCGGCGTGCAGGCGGAGCGACGCAGCCGCGTCGTGACCCTGCTCGCAGACGCGGGCGGCGGGAAGACTCGGCTGGCGACGGAGTTCGTCCGAACATCCGGTGCGCGGGCATTCGTCGGCCGCTGCGTCTCCTACGGCGAGGGGGCGACGTACCTGCCGCTGGCCGAGATCGTGCGGCAGGCCGTCCCGGAACGTCCACGCGCGGCGATCGCGGCCCTGTTAGCCGAGGACGACCAGGCCGGGCTGATCGCCGAACGGGTCACCCACCTCACTGGGCAGGCCGAAGGCGCCGCGTCGACAGGAGAGGTCTTCTGGGCCGTGCGCCGGTTTCTCGAGGCGCTCGCGCTCGAGCATCCGCTCGTCGTCGTGCTCGAGGACATCCACTGGGCCGAGCCGACCCTGCTGGACCTCGTCGACTACCTCAACACCTGGACCTCGGAAGCGCCGCTCCTCGTCCTCTGTCTCGCCCGCCGCGAGCTGCTGGACGAGCGTCCCGGGTGGGGCGGAGAAGACAGAGTGCTTGCGCTCGAGCCCCTGGCGGCGGACGAGGCCGGAGCGCTCGTCGACGAGATCGCCGGTGACGTTCTTGACGATGCCGCCCGCGCCCGGATCGTCGACATCGCCGAGGGCAACCCGCTCTTCCTCGAGCAGCTGCTCGCATTCGCGGAGGAAGCGGGATCCGAGGCCCTCGCGAGTGTCCCGCCGACGGTGGAGGCTCTACTCGCCGGCCGCCTCGAACGTCTCGATCCGGACGAGCGCGCGCTGCTCGAGCGCGCGGCGGTGGTCGGACGGGAGTTCTCGCGCGGCGCGCTCCTCAACCTCTCGCCGCCGGCCGAGCTCGCGGGTCTCGACCGTCGGCTGACGACGCTCGTTCGCCGAGGCCTCCTACGCCCGGTACGAGCCGAGGGGGAGGACAGGCATCGCTTCCACCACGTCCTCGTCCGTGATGTCGCGTACGCCGGGATCACGAAGGAGGCGCGCGCAGAGCTCCACGAGCGGTTCGGAACATGGTTGGAGCAGCGCGACGGCCCCGACGAGATCGTCGGCTACCACCTGGAGCAGGCATGCCGCTACCGCGTCGAGCTTCGGCCTGGCGATCCCGCGGCGCCGGCGCTCGCAGCGCGTGCCGGCACTAGCCTCGGGGCTGCCGGACTCCGAGCATTCAGGCAGGCAGACGGAGCAGCGACCGTGAATCTGCTCACGCGCGCATCCGCGCTGCTTCCTGTTGAGAACCCCCTTCGCGCGGAGATCCTGTGTGAGCTCGGGCTTGCGCAGTGGTCGCTCGGCGACGGCGCCGACGCCCGCGCGAAGCTCGGCGAAGCGGTCGCAGTCGTGGGCGACGCTGGGGACGGCATGTCGCTTCGCGCGCGACTCGAACGCTCGTACATAGAGCTCTTCATGGACCCGTCGGTCGAGCCCGAGGAAGTGGTCGAGGCGGCGCAACGCGCCATTCCCACGTTCGAAAAGGCGGGGTACGACCGGGCACTCGGCCGAGCCTGGCGCATCATCGGCTACGTGCGCGGGCCGATGCAGGGCCGCTGTGCGGAGTGGCTGGAGGCAGCAGAACGAGCCGTGGTTCACTACCGCCAATCCGGCTGGTCCGACGCCGCATGCCTGGGAGAGGCGTCTGCGGCGCTCTACTACGGTCCGACGCCGGTCGCGGAGGGCATCGAGCGAAGCGAGGAGCTTCTGAGCGAGGTGACCGACCGCGTTGGACGCGCGAACGTCCTCACGTTCCTCGGCGGTCTGACAGCGCTGACGACTCGCTTCGACGAGGCGTTCGCCCTTCTGGGAGAGGCGGACGTGATCTACGGAGAGCTCGGCGAGGTGTGGAGCCGGGCCAACAACAGCGGCAGGATCTTGGGACGGAGTCAACGGCTTGCCGGAGATCTCGAGGCGGCCGAGGCAACCCTCCGGGAATGCTGCGAGACGTTCGAGCGGCTTCGTGACCAGGCGGCGCTGTCGTCGATCGCAGCCGAGCTGGGCCAGACGCTCAACGACCAAGATCGGACGGCCGAGGCGTCCGAGTGGGCGAACCTGGCCGAAGAGCACGCGCCGGTCGGCGACGTCATCTCGCAGGTCTTCTGGCGTCGTGTTCGCGCGCGTCTCCTGGCTCAGGAAGGGCGGAGCCACGAGGCCGAACGGCTCGCGCGGCAGGCTCTCGAGCTAGCCGAGCGAACTGACGCGCTGATGGATTGGGGGGAGACGCTCCTCGAGTACGCGCATGTTCTCCGACTGAGTGAACGCCCCGTTGAGGCGAGCACCCGCATTGAGGAAGCACTCGGGCTGTTTGGGCAAAAGGGCGACAACGCATCGGCTCAGCGAGCACGCGCTGCGCTGGCTGAGGTCATCGCCGTCTGACCGCGCACGACGAAGAACCCCGGGTTGGGGCTCTTCGTCCGGGTCGGGCGGTCGCACGCTTAGGGACCACCGCCAGGACCGCCGAGGTTCGCTGCCGACAGCGCGGCCGCGACGCTCGCGAGGATGATGAGGAGCTGCCTGATCATCTCTTGCCTCCCTTCCCTTGCTAGCCTCCAACTGACTAGTCAGACTAGTAGGCAAGATATGAATAATCAAGATCTGTCTAGTAATGATCTCGTTAAGATTAGACTTCTTCTGTTAGAATGCTGTCTATGACACCTCACGCAAAGGTGGAGCTCGGGGGTCGGATCCGCGAGGCGCGCGCCTCGAAGGGTTGGAAGCAGCGGGAGCTGGCCTCGGAGGTCGAGGTCGAGCCGATCACCGTTTCGCGCTGGGAGCGCGGGGCGACGACGCCGGATCTCGACGTCCTCCGGCTCGTCGCCGAAGCAACCGAGAAGCCGCTCAGCTACTTCGTCGCCGGCGACACCGAGCAGGCAGCGGCGCCGAGCGCCGACGCCGCGATCCGCAAGCTCGAGCAGGCTGCCGAGCGGCTGAACGCGGAAGCCGACCGGATCGCCGGCCTGCTCGACGAAGTGCGCGCCGAGCTAGCCCGTCTTCGCTGAGACGCGAATCATGAGCGCGTAGGCCGTCGCCGTCGGCGGGCGGTCGGCGGGATCCTTGGCCAGGCCGTGCCTCAGGGCGTCCCAGAACGCGGGCGGCAGGTCGTCTCGACTGCCGGACGGATCCGGCGGCTCCTCGGAGAGGTGAGCAACCGCGGCCTCGGCGAAGGGCCGCGAGCCGAACGGCGGCGATCCGCACACGCACTCGTACAGCAGGCAGCCGAGGGCATAGATGTCCGCCGCCGGGCCGGCAGGCTGGCCGCGGATCACTTCGGGCGCGAGGTAGTCGAGCGTCCCGACCACTCGGCCCGGCGCGGTGAGCACGCTGTCCGCCAGCCCGCGTGCCAGGCCGAAGTCCGTCAATGCTGCGCCGTCGGCCCCGAGCATGACGTTGGAGGGCTTGATGTCGCGATGGACGAGCCCTGCTTCGTGCAGCGTGTCGAGCCCGGTGCCGAGCTCGGCGGCGATCCGCACGAGCTGGGGGAGCGGGAGAGGGCCGTCACGCTCGAGCCGGTCCGCGAGCGTCTCGCCCTCGACGAAGCGAGAGGCCAGGTAGTGCAGCCCGTTCGCCTCGCCAGAGTCGACGACCTCGACGAGGTGCGGGTGGTCGAGCTGCGCCGCGATCCGTCCCTCGCGCTCGAAGCGGCGCCGGAAGGTCTCGTCGCCTGAGAGCTCGCGCCGGAGGACCTTGAGCGCGGCGACGCCGCCGGTCGAGCGATTGGCGCGGAACACGATGCCCATCCCGCCCTCGCCGAGAGCCGCGACGAGCCGGTACGGACCCAGCCGGTCGCCCGGCTGGAGCGCTGCAGAACTCCCCATGGCCCGAGCATAGAGGTGGGTGTCCAACTGTGTTAAAACCGCTGGAAATGGCGATTGCGCCGCGTATCGGCACCGAGTTCGCCGGGTACCGGATCGAGGCGCTGCTCGGGCGCGGCGGGATGAGCGTCGTCTACCGAGCCGAGAACGCGCGCCTCGGGAGCAAGGTCGCGCTGAAGCTTCTCGCGGAGGAGCTCGCGAACGACGAGAGCTTCCGGGAGCGCTTCGTCCGCGAGTCGCGCACGGCCGCGATGCTGAACCACGCGAACATCGTCACGATCTACGACGCGGGGGACGAGGACGGCGTTCTCTACATCGCGATGCGCTACGTCGAGGGCGACCTGAAGCAGTTCCTCGCGGGCGAGGGCGCGCTCCCGGCCGCCAAGGCCCTCGGCATCGTCGCGCAGGTCGGAAGCGCGCTCGACGCCGCGCACGCGCGCGGACTCCTGCACCGGGACGTCAAGCCGGCGAACATCCTGCTCGAGAGATCGTCTGAGCCCGGCGGCGTCCCGCATGCCTACCTCGCCGACTTCGGCTTGACGAAGCATCTCGAGTCACGGAGTGGCATCACCGCCTCCGGCCAGTTCGTCGGAACGATCGACTACATGTCGCCGGAGCAGATCGAGGGGCGCGATGTCGACGGGCGCACCGACATCTACTCGCTCGGCTGCGTCCTCTACGAGTGCCTGGCCGGGACGACGCCCTTCCGGCGCGAGACCGAGGTCGCGGTCCTCTGGGCACACATGCGCGACGAGCCGCCCGCGATCACCGACGTGCGGCCGGAGCTACCGGGCGCTGTCGACCTGGTGATCGCGCGAGCTGTCGCGAAGGACCCCGCCCAGCGCTATTCGAACAGTCGGGAGCTCGTCGACGAGCTGCGGACGGCGCTCGAAGGCGTGGCCGAGGCTCCTACGCGGCTTGCAACCGACCGCGAAGCTGCGCCCACTCGCGCGGCGACAGTGCCGCGCGGCGCGGCCGAGGGCCGGTCGCGGTCGCGCCTGGTGCGTTGGGGACTGGCCGTCGCCGCGCTCTTGGCTGCGGTTGCGCTCGGCGCCGGCGGCTACGCGCTTCTCCGTGACGAGCCGCAGGTGATCGCGGCTGAAGGGACAAGGCTCACGCCGCACGACGTGATCCTGCTGGAGCGAATCCCGAGTTCCTTCCGAGGCCGCTGTCGGCCGACGGAGCCCTTGTCTCCCGATTTCGATTCACGAATGCTCTGCGCCCTGGGCACGAGGGCGGTCGATCGAGTCGAGTACAACCTCGCGAAGAGCGGCAACTCGATGCGCTCGTACTTCCTGAAGCGCGCGTTCGGTGAGGAGCTTGCGACCCCCGGCGTCTCCGTCCAGGTGCGCGGTCAGTGTGGACCCGATCCGCTGGCGCTACGGGTCTGGAAGCCCGTGGGTGAGGCGGGCCATAGCGACCGGATCCGGCGCGGAGATAGCACGGACGGGCGAGTGATGTGCTACCGACAGAACGGATGGGCGGCCGTCGAGTGGACAGACTCGCGCCGTGACATCTACTCGGTGGCGTACGGGCGGGACCTGCGTCGCCTCTACGGCTGGTGGCGGGAGGAAGCCGGCCCTACCGCCTAGTCGGCGACCTTCTGCTCCAGCTCGTTCGACTTCGCGCACAGCGCCCGAAAGCCGGCCTGCAGAAAGTCGTTCGCGGCTCCCGCGGCGAGCGTCCAGGTGAGCGCGCGGCCGAACCGCGGGCTCAGCATCTGAGTCGAGGCGAGCGCGGCGGCGCTCCACGTGCCGACGCAGCGCGTGCAGGTGACGAGCTCGCCGATCGCCCGCTGGAGACCCTCACCTGCGGGACGCTCGTCCTCGCCCTCGACGAACGGCTCGCGCATGAAGCTCGCAACCTTCTCGCGCGACAGGGTTCGCGAGGCCTTGAACGTCGCCGCCGAGAGGGCGACGAGGTCGAGCGCCGAGGCCGGCGGCGCCCGGCGAGACAGCGCCGCCACGGCGCCCAGGCCGGCGAAGAGTGCGCCGACGATCGCGGCGTAGGCCTCGTAGGGCGGGTTCTCGGTCTGGACGGCCACCGGAGCTAGCCTTCCCACGATGCCCGAGTTCAAGACACACGACGCCTACAGGCCGACAGCCGACCAGCCGCAGGCGATCGAGAAGATCTCGGCAGGGCTCAACGCCGGCGACCGGTTCCAGACGCTCCTCGGCGCGACCGGCACCGGCAAGACGGCGACGATGGCGTGGACGATCGAGCAGGTGCAGAAGCCGACGCTCGTGATCGCCCACAACAAGACGCTCGCGGCGCAGCTCTGCAACGAGTTCCGGGAGTTCTTCCCGGACAACGCCGTCGAATACTTCGTCTCCTACTACGACTACTACCAGCCGGAGGCGTACGTCCCTCAGGCCGATCTCTACATCGAGAAGGACTCGTCCCGGAACGACGACATCGACCGTCTCCGCCACTCGGCGACGTCCTCGCTCCTGTCCAGAAGGGACACGATCGTCGTCGCGTCCGTCTCCTGCATCTACGGCCTGGGCTCGCCCGAGGAGTACGAGAACCGGCTGGTCATGCTCCAGGTGGGAGAGGAGCACGACCGAGACGTCCTGCTCCGGAAGCTGATCGACATCCACTACACGCGAAACGACGCCTTCCTGGGCCGCGGCCGCTTCCGCGTGAAGGGCGACGTCGTCGAGATCCAGCCCGCGTACGAGGAGTCGGCGTACCGGATCTCGATGTTCGGCGACGAGGTCGAGCAGATCACGCACTTCGACCCGCTCACCGGCGAGGTCTACGGGCGGCTGGAGTACCTGAACATCTTCCCGGCGACGCAGTACGTGACCTCGAAGCCGACGATCGAGCGGGCCGTGGACGAGATCCGCCACGAGCTCGAGGACCAGGTGCGGACGTTCGAGTCCGAAGGGCGGATGCTGGAGGCGCACCGGATCCGCCAGCGCACCGAGTACGACGTCGAGATGATGGTCGAGCTCGGCTTCTGCAACGGGATCGAGAACTACTCGCGGATCCTCGACGGGCGCCCGGCCGGCTCGGCGCCGTACACGCTGATCGACTACTTCCCGTCGGACTTCGTCGTCTTCATCGACGAGTCGCACCAGACGGTGCCGCAGGTCGGCGGGATGTACGAGGGCGACCGGTCGCGCAAGCAGACGCTGGTCGACTTCGGCTTCCGGCTCCCGTCCGCGCTCGACAACCGGCCGCTGCGGTTCGACGAGTTCCTGGCCAAGGTGCCGCAGATGGTCTTCGTCTCCGCCACGCCGGGGCCGTACGAGCTCAGGCACTCGACCCGCGTGGCCGAGCAGCTCGTCCGGCCGACCGGCATCGTCGACCCCGAGGTCGAGCTGCGCGCGACGAAGAACCAGATCGACGACCTGCTGAACGAGATCCGCCGGCGCGAGGAGCTGGGGGAGAGGACGCTCGTCACGACGCTGACGAAGAAGATGGCCGAGGACCTGACCGACTACCTGCTCGAGTCCGGCGTCAAGGCGCGCTACCTCCACTCCGAGATCGACACGCTCGACCGGATCCAGCTGATCCGGGAGCTACGGCTCGGCGACTACGACGTCCTCGTGGGGGTGAACCTCCTCCGGGAAGGGCTCGACCTGCCCGAGGTCTCGCTGATCGCGATCCTCGACGCGGACAAGGAGGGCTTCCTACGGGGCAAGACCGCGCTGATCCAGACGATCGGGCGCGCCGCGCGGAACACGAACGGCAAGGTCGTGATGTACGCGGACAAGCTGACCGAGGCGATCAAGGGCGCTCTGGAGGAGACGGACCGGCGCCGCGCCGTCCAGGTCGCCTACAACGAGGAGCACGGCATCACGCCGGAGTCGATCATCAAGGGCGTCTCCGACATCGCCGAGTTCCTTTCGCTCGAGGCGCCCACCGTCCCGAAGAAGCGGCGGCGCGGCGAGCAGAAGGTCGAAGGCATGTCGTCGAACGAGCTCCAGAAGCTGATCGTGACGCTCGAGGAGGAGATGTTCGCCGCCGCCGACGACCTCCGTTTCGAGTACGCGGCGAAGCTGCGCGACGAGATCAAGGAGCTCCGCCGGGAGCTCCAGGCCGGCGCGGAAGCAGCCGCCTAGGGCTCGGAGACGTACAGGAACGCGATGCACATCTCGTCGGAGGAGTTCTCGCCCCAGGTCTTCGTCTGACGGGTCGGGTTGGAGTGCTCGCACCGGATGGCCAGCCGGTCGCCGGGCGCGACGGTGGCGGCGGATGCGAGGTGGTACTCCCGCTGCCAGTTGAAGTCCCAGCGCGGGACCGAGAGCAGCGTCTCGCGCGCGCCGGAGGTCCGCTGGATCTCGACCGAGCCGCGCTTCCCGAGCCGGTGCATGTGCAAGAGGACCGAGTTGACGACGAAGCCGCGGCTGAAGTCCATGCCGGTCGTGATCCGGAAGAGCTCCCGAGGGTCGGCGACGAACGAGTGGACGATCCGCTTTCGCTTCGCCGGGATCCGGAAGAAGCGCGGGCTGAGGATCCAGCTTGCGTCGACGAGCGGTGCGTAGACGGCGCGGCGCTGGACCGCGTCGTCCAGCTTCAGCTCGACGAGTGACCGGTCGGGCCGGACGGCCTCGATCGCCTCGAGGTTGTAGTGGATCTGCATGACCAGGCGGGACCCCGGGGCGATGCGAATCCCGGTTCCGGGCGTGAAGTCGGTGCCGAACGCCCCCGGCACCCAGCCGGAGAGGAACTGGAAGTCGAAGGACTGGCGGCCGGTTGCGCTCGGTCCTCCGTAGCAGTCGTAGCCGGGCCGGCGGTCCTCGCGCTCCCACGAGGCGAGCGTGGCGGCGTTGTCGGGGTCGGCGAGGTAGACGATCACGTGGTGCACCTGGCGCCTCTGCCCCGGGCGGAGGTTGAACCCGGTCAGGTACCTCGCCCGGTCAGGCACCCACGGCAGGACGAAGCAGCGGTAGTCGTCGCCGCCGGCGTACCGCTGCGGCCTGTAGGCCTGCCGCATGGGAACCCGCACGTCCACGCGGGACAGCCTGGGCGCAACGGACGGCAGCGCCGGACCCGGCCGGCTCGCGTCGCCTCTCGGGCCGCGCCGCCCGGCCCACCGCGTCAGCGTCGTGATCTGATCGTTCGTCAGCGACGGGTCGTAGAGGTAGCGGCGCAGGCGTGAGTTCGCGTGCCAGGGAGGCATGGCCCGGCGCCGGACGGCCTCCGCGATCGCAACGCGGTGACGAAACGCGTCGAGGTAGCCGCCGAGCTTGAACGGCGCGATCCCGCCGGCGTAGTGGCAGCCGGCGCAGCGTGCGTCCAGGATCGGCTTCACGTCCTGGAAGTACGTGGGTCGCGCAGGCGCCGCGGCACTGCCGAACGCGACGATTCCGACAGCGATCGTGGCGGCGAGACCGAACGCGAAGATCGCGGCGAGCCTCCGCACCCACAGAGATTAACGCCCTTTTCACCAGCTTCTCTCTGCACGTTCTCACCGGATCGGCGTAGGATCGGGCCGTTCGGTTTCAGGGGAACGAGGGAGAGGAGCATTGTGAAGAGATTCACTCGCCGTATCGGCGTAGCCGTGCTTGCGCTCGCTTCGCTGGGGACACTGACGTGCGCTGATCAGCCAAGGCACCGCACACGGAAAGCAACCGACGCCGCTTCCGCAGGCGACGAAGGCGATCATGTTCGCTGCCGACGGCATGCGCCCCGATCTGATGGAGCGCTATGCGGACAAGGGGCTCATGCCGACGCTACCGCGACCTGATGCGGAACGGCGTTCGGGGCGCGCAACGGCCTGCTGCAGGGCTTCCCGCCGAACACAGGGGTCGGCTGGCAGACGCTCGCCACCGGCACCTGGCCCGGTGAGCACGGCTCGACGAACAACACATTCCACCGCACAGGCGCCGCGTTCGACACGACGACGAGCTTCGCCACGACCGGGATCCTCCAGACCGACACGCTGCTCGCAGTCGGCCGAGCGGGCGGGCGAAGACGGTCGTCGCCGTCGAGTGGGTCGCGGCCCGCGGCTCGTGCCGGCGATCCAGGGACCGGTGGTCGACTTCCGGACCTTCATCGGCGGTCGCGGCATCGTCCTCAACTTCGATCTGCCCGGGCAGCCCGCGCTTGCACAGAGCTTCGGGGTCCAGTACCAGCGGCAAACGCTTGCCGACGCTCCGCTGGCACCGGCAGTCGGCGGCTGGTCGAACGTACCGACCTCGTTCAGCACGCCCAAGCAGACGACCTTCACGCACGCAACAGCCAGATCCCGGGTGGCGGGGTCTGGGACGTCTACATCTACGACTCGACGAACAACGGCCCGTCAACTACGACCGCGTGCTGATCGTCAACAGCGCCGACAACGAAGAACGGCAACGAGGCGGTCGCGAACATCGGCCGGAACCAATGGGCGGACACGAAGCTGACGCTCACCTCGGGCTGGCGCTCGCCGGGAGGACGGCCGGCTTCTACACGAAGCTGATCGACCTCAACAACGACGCGTCGCGGTTCCGCCTCTACTTCACGTCGGTTCAGCGGGTGAACGCGTCGTACAACGCGCTTGGCACCGACCGGCTCGGACGCCTTCGCGGAGACGCTGGCGCGCGACTTCCCGACCTCGACGGCGGCCGACTTTGCGCCGCTCGAGGCCGCTCATCGTCGACGAGGACACGTACGTCGAGCAGGGGCTGAAGTGGGCGGACTCACACTTCGCGATATCTCCGCTACATCTTCCGTGAGCTGGATGTCGACGCCGGACATGCTCTTCCTCGGGACGCCGATCACGGACGAGTTCCAGCACCAGTTCTCGGGCTTGCTCGTCGCCGACCGACATCGACGGGCGACCAGAACCCGTACTTCGACAACGTCGACGGCATGGGCTCGAAGGACGGCCGCCTCAAGCGAGCGCGAGGACTACATCCGCGCGGCGTACCACGAGGCGGACGAGACGCTCGCGCTCGGGCGGAAGCTGATGGGCAAGAAGGAGACGACCGTCATGTCGTCGTCCGACCACGGCTTCGCGCCGCAGTGGCTCGCGATCAATGCGCGCCAGATCCTCTTCGAGACCACGGTGACGAGCACGACGACGACGCCGGTGACCTACTCGTTGCACCCGAGCGGGAATCCAGCCGTCACGATTCCCGGCTCCTCCGGCAGGTCCCGGGCGGGACTCCGCTCAGCAACTGCCGCGCGCAGGCCCTTCCGGCGCCGCCCGGTGGGTCGGCTCCGCCCGAGCTCGCCAAGGCGTGCTGGGCGGGCGGGACGGTGCAGGTCTACGTCAACCAAACACTGCCGCCCGGCGTGACGTACGAGGCGGTGAGGACGGCCGTCCGGAACGCGTTCGCGAATCTCACCGATCCCGGGGCGGCCAACCGGCCGAGCTCCACGAACCCGCAGGTGATCTCCAGGATCATGAACAAGGAGGAGCTGCGGAACGTCGACGGCACGGACGCGCTGCACCCGAACAGGAGCGGCGATGTCGTCGTCGTCTCACGGCCGCCGTATCAGTTCGACGCGGCCACGCTGGGCCAGAGGATCGCGTTCTCGCAGTTCTTCGGCCAGCACGGCTACCTGCCGAACCTCGTGAACCTCAAGCGCAGCGTGAACATGCACGCCACGTTCGTCGCCGCGGGGCCGGGGATCGACGGACGCGGCTCGTCCCGCTCGCACCGCGGTGACGACGACGACGATGACGACGACGATGACGACGGCGGCGGGGGCAAGGGCCGCGAGGTCTCCAACGTCCGCGCCATCGACGTCGCGCCGACGCTTGCGTTCCTGATGGGAATCCCGGGGCCACAGAACGCCCGGGGCAAGATCCTCTTCAACATCGTCACGAAGACGGACGATCTCCGTGAGCTGACGATCCTGAACATCAGCGACTACCACGGTCAGATCATCCCGTTGCTCGATGCGGCCGATACCGCCGCAGTCCCGCCCGCGGTTCCGCCACAGTTCGCGATCGGCGGCTCGGCCTTCCTGAAGCCGTGGTTCGACATCTATCGCAAGGAGGCGAGGGACGGCCATATCACGACCGCGGCCGGCGACACGATCGGCGCGACACCGCCGATCTCGGCCTTCTTCGAGGACAGGCCCACGATCGAGATGATGAACCGGATGGGCGTCGGTGCCGACGGCATCGGCAACCACAACTTCGACGTCAACGAGGCGTTCTTCCGCGGGACGATCGTGCCGTTGGCCAACTTCCCGTTCCTCTCGGCCAACGTGGTCGACGCCGCCGGGAAGACGCCGGCGGAGTGGAAGCCGTCGAAGCTCTTCCGCTTCGGCCGCGATCTCGATCTCGCGCTGATCGGGTTCACGAACGACGACGTTCCGCTGCTCACCCGACCGGGTTCGCTCGGTCCGTTCCACATCGCGAACTCGACCGACGCGGTGAACGCGGAGATCGGCGAGTACCTCGACCGCCGTGGCAAGCGGGAGAGCGCCGAGATCATCGTCGCGATGGGCCACCTCGGAGCGACCGCGGGCACGCTCACCGCTCCGACCGGCCCGGCCGTCGACCTGGCCGACGCGCCAGGGATCGACCGGCTCGACGCCATCCTGGGGGACCACACCGACCAGCAGGTCGTGTCCAACCGCCCGAACGGCGTCCTGCTGACCGAGAACCGGAGCAAGGGTCTGCGGTTCACGCGGGTTCGGCTGGTGGCCGACAAGGACGAGAACAGGGTCGTCTACAAGACGGCCGACTTCCACCGTCCGTGGAACATCGGCGTCACGCCCGATCCGGCGATCCAGGCCCGTGAACGAGCTGCAAGCGGCGCTGAACCCGATCCTCGGCCAGTCGATCGGGTCGTCGAACCGCGCGATCCCGCGCTCGGACCAGTGCGGTCGCGCCGACGGCCGGCTCTGTGAGTCGCTCGTCGGAAACCTCGTGACCGACGCGATGCGGAAGACGTACCTGACCGACTTCGCGATCACGAACTCGGGCGGGCTCCGCGCCGACATGACCTGCCCGAATCCGGACATCAGCGGCGACTTCTGCACCTCGTTCACGCCTCCGCCGTGGCCCATCACGCGCGGCCAGGCCCTCGCGGTGCTGCCGTTCGGGAACATCATCGCCACGCTCTCGCTCAACGGCCTCGAGCTGAAGGGAATGCTCGAGAACGGCGTCTCGCAGATGCCGGGGGCCAACGGGCGCTTCGCGCAGGTGTCCGGGCTCTGCTTCAAGTACGACATCCAGCTGCCGGCGCTGAGCCGCGTGACCGGGGCGGTCCGCCAGGCGGCGGACGGCTCGTGTACGACGACCCCGGTCGACCTGACGGCCGGTTCGACGTACAGCCTGGCGGAGAACGACTTCATGGCTGACGGCGGAGACGGTTACCAGGTCTTCCGGCCGCGGATCACCACGCGGGAGATCATGGATCAGGCGGTCGCGGACTACATCACGGCGAACACGCCGCTCGCGCCCGCGATCCAGGGTCGGATCATCTGCGAGGACGGCAACGCTGCGGCGCCGCCGGCCTGTCCGGAGATCCCCGCGCCGTAACGAACAGCGAGGGGCCCGCCGCTTTCGGCGGGCCCCTCGTTACTCTGAGGCCGCATGACGCTCGGCGACGTCGTCGCAATCCTCCTGACAGGCCTGATCGTCGGTGCGCTCGGCAGGCTCGCCGTGCCGGGCAAGGATCCGATGCCGCTCTGGCTCACGGTTCTCATCGGGATCGCCGGGTCGATCGTCGGCGGCGTCATCGCGGTTGCGATCGGCTTCGGGCTCGGCGGCGTCTTCGTCCTGTCGGTTCTCGTCGCGACGCTGATCGTGATCGTCTACCGGCGCGTCGTCCAGAAGCGAACGGTCACGGGCCCCGGCTCGCGCCTTCGCACCTAGTTTCCGTGCCGCCTCCTGAGGGAACGCCGACGGGACAAACACGAAGGAGGCGTAATGGGCATCATCGCGTTCATCATCCTCGGGCTGCTCGCGGGCTGGATCGCCAAGGCGCTCCTCCCCGGCGAAGACCCCGGCGGACTGATCCTCACGACCATCGTCGGCGTGGTCGGCGCAATCCTGGGAGGATTCCTCGCCGGCGCACTGTTCGGTGCGGATCCGTTGGATGAGTTCTTCGACATCTCGAGCTGGCTGACCGCCATCGTCGGCGCGATCATCCTGCTCGTGATCTACCGGATGGTCGCCGGCAGCAGGCGCCCAGTCACGTAGGACCGACAGAAGGAGGCAGCATTGGGTGGAATCACCCTCGGCGGCATCATCGTGATCCTGGGGATCATCCTGGCGATCATCTGGAGCCCTCTCTGGGGCATCATCATCGCCCTGATCGGCCTCATCGCCTTCGGCGGATTCGCGCGAGGCCGCTGGTACTAGCTGTTCTCAGGCAGGAGCCGGCTGGGCGGCGAGCGGCCCGCGCCCGCGCGGAAAGCGTCGGAGGGCGGTGAGCCCCCAGTCGTCCTCCCGCCAGATGTAGGTCTCGACGGTCAGCGTGTCCTCGGCGCAGCGGTAGACGAGCAGGCCGCGGGCCTCGCCGCGCCGATTGGGCCGCGGCTGGCCGAGGCCCGGGGCGATCGAGACGGTCACGCCCCGGATGTCGCCGGTCACGACCTCGAACTCGTGGCGCTCGCTGACCGCCGCCTGGTGGATGTGGCCGGCGAGCACGAGCTCCGCACCGGCGTCCACGAGGGCGGCCAGCACTCGACTGCGGCGGGCGACCGGCTTCTTCCTGGAACGCCAGGGGGCGCCGAGGAGGTGGTGGTGGAGGACGACGACCCGGAGCGCGCTCGGGGGTGCTTCGTGGAGGAGTCTCGCGGCATGCTCGAGCTGGGCGCGGCGCAGGCGGCCTGACTGGTGGAGCCAGGGCCGGACCGAGTTCAGGCCGACGACGAAGAGCGCGTCGGAGCGGTGGACGGGCTCCGTCGTCTCCCAGTGGCGCTCGAACTGCGCGAACGTCCTGGTGAACCGCGCGATGGGCGTGTAGGGGATGTCGTGGTTCCCCGGGACCGTGAAGATCGGCCGGCCGAGGCTGCGGAGGAAGGCGGCGGCGCGCTCGTGCTGGTCCGGCCGGCCACGGTGCGTGAGGTCGCCGCTCGCGATGATGAGCTCGGGATCGACGCGGTCGATGAGGTCGGCCAGACCCGGCTCCAGACGCGGCTCTTCGCGGGTTCCGACGTGGAGATCCGAGAGGTGAAGAACCCGTGTCGGCTGCGGGGCCACAGCCGGGGCAGGCTATACACTCAGGTCATGGTCGATGAGCCCACAGAGATCTTCGACGACCTCTATCTCGGGCTGAGAGCGGGCGGTGCGCTGCGCAAGAAGCGGCGCGGCGAGCCGCTCACGAGCGAGGAGGCGGAGGCGCTGGGACGCTGGCAGCGCTTGGCGCGCGCCCGCAAGATCGTCGCGCTCGGCGCGTTCACGCTCGGCACCTTCGGGCTCGGATTCACCATCGGCGGCCTGATCTTCGGCAAGTGGCGCCGGGCCTAGCTCGGGCCTAGCGGCCCTCGACGCTCGGGCGGACGGGTCCTTCGCGGCCGTGTTGGCCCGGAAGGAAACGCTCGGGGAGGAGCGAAGCGGCCATCGAATGCTCGTCGACGGCGATGAAGAGGTCTGTCTCGAGGCTCGGCGGCACGGGATCGTGCTGGCGGCCCCGCTCGTGTGGGCGATCGTCATCGCTGGGGTCGGCGGCGTCTTGACCACGGCGCGCTGGCCGGTGTCGGTCGCCGGGGCCGTGGTGGTCGCTCTGTCGGCTCTGCTCGCTCTGCGGGCGGTCTGGAGGTGGGAGCGGACAAAGCTCGTCGTCACGACCGACAAGGTCTTCGTCGTCAACGGGACGTGGCGGCGGCGCGCCCGGGCCGTCCGGCTGCCGGCCGTCGAGGCGGTCGAGCTCGAGCAGACGCTCGTGGGCCGCCTGCTCGGCTACGGCACCGTCGTCATCGGGCCGCTGTCCTTCGACCACGTCCCGAAGCCGAAGAGCGTCTACCGCCTCGTCGAGCGCCTCGCCGGTTAGCGCCGTGGCCCTTCGGGCCACGGCGAGTGTCTGACACTCGGCGAGGCGCGCGGAGCCGTGCCGGAAGAGGAGAGGAAGTGCGACGGCGGCTGCCGGCGACGGGCCGGGAGCCGTACGGTCGGTGCGTGGCTCGAATCCTTCGCTCCCAGCTGCCGGACGGCTACTTCCACGTGACCGCGAACAGCGTGCACGAGGCTCCGCTCTTCCTGGACGTCCTCGACCGGCTGCTGTTCCTGTCGCTCTTTCGCCGCGCCCTCGTCCGCTTCGACCTCCGCTACCACGTCTACTGCCTGATGGGGACGCACTACCACGCGATCCTCGAGGGCCGGACAGAGGACCTCTCGCGGGCCGCTCAGTGGTACCAGAGCCACTACGCCCGAGAGCACAACGCCCGCCACGGACGTCGCGGCGCACTCTTCGGCCAGCGCTTCTCCTCCTGGGTGATCCACGACGAGCAGCACTTCGAGGCCGCGGTCGAGTACATCCTGAACAACCCCGTCCGGCGCGGGCCTCGTCCGCGACGCCCGCAACTGGCCCTGGAGCTCCGTCCGACGGCCGAGCGAACATACGTTCCCGTATGCCCGCGCGGATAAACTGGCCGGTTATGGCTCAGGACGAGCTCGTCATTCACGGCGCCCGGGAGCACAACCTCAAGGACATCACGGTGCGCCTTCCGCGGTACCGGCTGATCTGTGTCACCGGCCTCTCCGGCTCCGGAAAGTCGAGCCTCGCCTTCGACACGATCTATGCCGAGGGCCAGCGCCGGTACGTGGAATCGCTCTCCGCCTACGCCCGGCAGTTCCTCCAGATGATGGAGAAGCCGGACGTGGACTCGATCGACGGCCTCAGCCCCGCAATCTCGATCGACCAGAAGACGACCAGCCGGAACCCCAGATCCACGGTCGGCACGGTGACCGAGATCTACGACTACCTCCGCCTCCTGTACGCGCGAGTCGGACGACCGCACTGCCCGGTCTGCGGCCGCCCGATCGCCGGCCAGTCGATCGAGGCGATCGTCGACCAGATCCTCCAGCTCCCAGAGGGCACGAAGTTCACCGTCAACGCGCCGGTCGTCCGCGACCGCAAGGGCGAGTACAAGGACCTGCTGGACGAGCTCCGCCGCGACGGGTTCACCCGGGTGAAGGTCGACGGCGAGCAGCGCCTCCTCGAAGAGGAGATCCCGCTCGACAAGAAGTACAAGCACACGATCGAGGTGGTCGTCGACCGGCTGCGGATGAAGCCAGAGCTCCGGACGCGGCTCTTCCAGTCGGTGGAGACCGCGGTCAACCTCGCCGACGGGCTCGTCACGATCGACCTCCTCGACGAGGAGAAGGAGATGACGTTCTCGGAGAAGTTCGCCTGCCCCGAGCACGGCGTCTCGCTCCCCGAGCTGCAACCGCGCATCTTCTCGTTCAACTCGCCCCACGGCGCCTGCCCGCGGTGCACGGGCCTCGGCGCGCAGCAGGAGATCGACCCGGACCTGCTCGTCCCGGACCCGACGTTGCCGCTCGGCGAGGCGCTCATCCCGCTGTCCGGCAACTGGTACGAGGCCGTGATCCAGGCGATCGCCGACAAGTACGAGCTCGATCTCGACACGCCCTGGCAGGACCTGACCGAGGAGCAGCAGGACCTCTTCCTCCACGGGACGAAGGGCGAGCGCGTCTACGTCAGCTACCGGAACCGCATGGGCCGCAAGCGCTCGTACATGCTCGCCTTCGAGGGTCTCGTCACGAACCTCCAGCGGCGCTACCGGGACACGGATTCGTCGTCGATGCGGGAGCGGATCGAGGAGTACATGAGCTTCCGGCCCTGCCCGGAGTGCAACGGCGCCCGCCTCAAGCCCGAGGTGCTCGCGGTCACGGTCGGCGAGCGGAACATCCACGAGTTCACGAAGATGTCGGTCACCCGGGCCCTCGCGTTCCTCGACGAGCTCGACCTGACCGAGACCGAGCACCTCATCGGCGCCCGGATCGTGAAGGAGATCCGGGAGCGGCTGACGTTCCTCGACAACGTCGGCGTCGGCTACCTGCAGCTCGACCGCGCCTCGGCGACGCTCTCGGGCGGGGAGGCGCAGCGTCTCCGGCTCGCAACGCAGATCGGGAGCCAGCTCGTCGGCGTCCTCTACATCCTCGACGAGCCGTCGATCGGGCTCCACCAGCGGGACAACGGGAAGCTGATCACGACGCTCGAGCGGCTGCGCGACCTCGGCAACACGGTCCTCGTCGTCGAGCACGACGAGCAGATGATGCGCTCGGCCGACTGGCTCGTGGACATGGGGCCTGGAGCGGGAGAGCACGGCGGCCACGTGGTTGCGGAGGGGCCGGCACGCAAGATCGAGCGTACGGCGAAGTCGGTGACCGGCCAGTTCCTCGCCGGCACGCGCGAGATCGCGGTCCCCGAGCGGCGCACGGAGGACGCCGGCTCCTTCTGGGTCCGCGGCGCCTCGCAGCACAACCTGAAGGGGATCGACGTCGAGTTCCCCGTCGGGAAGCTCATCTGCGTCACCGGCGTGTCTGGCTCGGGCAAGTCGACGCTCGTGAACGAGATCGTCTTCAAGGCGCTCGCAAACCGGCTGCACAGGATGCGCGTCAAGCCGGGCGAGCACGCCTCCTGCGAGGGCATCGAGTGCTTCGACAAGGTGATCGACATCGACCAGTCGCCGATCGGCCGCACGCCGCGCTCCAACCCGGCCACCTACACGAAGCTCTTCGACCACATCCGCGAGCTCTACTCGCTCACGCCCGAGGCGAAGGTGCGCGGCTACAAGCCCGGTCGCTTCTCCTTCAACGTCCGCGGAGGACGGTGCGAGACCTGCAAGGGCGACGGGACGATCAAGATCGAGATGCACTTCCTGCCCGACGTCTACGTCCCGTGCGAGACCTGCCATGGGCGCCGCTACAACCGCGAGACGCTCGAGGTCCGCTTCAAGGGCAAGTCGATCGCGGACGTGCTCGAGATGTCGGTCGAGGAGGCGCTCGCCTTCTTCGCCAAGATTCCCAAGCTGCGGCGGCGGCTCCAGACGCTGCACGACGTCGGTCTCGACTACGTCAAGCTCGGCCAGCCGGCGACGACGCTCTCGGGCGGCGAGGCGCAGCGCGTCAAGCTTGCGGCCGAGCTCTCCAAGGTCGCCACGGGCCGGACCCTGTACATCCTCGACGAGCCGACGACGGGCCTCCATTTCGCGGACATCGAGAAGCTGCTGGAGGTGCTCCAGCGGCTGGTGGACAACGGGAACACCGTCCTCGTGATCGAGCACAACCTCGACGTGATCAAGCAGGCGGACTGGATCGTCGACCTCGGGCCGGAGGGCGGCGAGGCGGGCGGTGAGGTGATCGCCACCGGGACGCCGGAGCAGATCGCCGCCGTCGAGGACTCCTACACGGGGCAGTTCCTGCGCGACGTGCTGCCTGCCTTTGCCGCGGCAGCTGCCTGACCTCACCCGGCGCTACGCGGCGCCCGAGGAGCGGATCTACCTGAGGACGCACGAAGCTCGGTACCAGCTGCTGCTCGAGCTCGTGGCGGAGCTCGGCCCCAGGCGGGTCCTCGTCGTCGGACCGAGCTACGAGAGCGTCCTTTTACGTGAGTCCTTCCCGGAGACGACCGTCGACACGCTCGGCTGGCACGACGACCGGTTTCCGCTTCGCGAGGGCGAGCGGCACACGGAGCTCGATCTCAACGACGGCGGCTATCCGGAGCTCGAGCGGCACGACATCGTCGTCTGCGCCGAGGTGATCGAGCACCTGCACGTCGCGCCCGTGCCGGTGCTTCGCTTTCTGGCCACGGGGCTCGAGGCGGACGGGCACCTGATCCTCCAGACGCCGAACGCGACCGCGCTGCCGAAGCGGATCCGGATGATGCTCGGCCAGAACCCGTACGACCCGATTCGCGAAACCGCCGGAAATCCAGGACATTTCCACGAGTACACGGTCGGAGAGCTGCTGGACGCCGTCGAGGCGGCGGGGCTCGAGGTCACCCGGTGGCTGACCGCGAACTACTTCGACCACGGCTCGCGGAAGAACCGCGCCTACCGCGCCCTTGACCGTGTGCTCCCGCGCACCCTCAGGGAGGGGATAACGGTGGTCGCACGCCTGAGCCGATAGTGGCCACGTGCGGCGCCTCGCGGCTCCTCTTCTTGCGGTTCTCGTCCTGGCCGGCTGCTCGGGCGAGCAGGGCGAGCGCGCGCAGCAGCTGCTGACCCGAGCGCAGACGGCGCAGGCTCGCCTGACGTCGATGGGCTACGAGATGAAGATGACGTTCGGGTTCGAAGGCCAGAGGTTCAGCCTGGTCATGGACGGTGGCGGCTACCTGAAAGGCCGTCGAGCGGGCGATCAGGCCATGACCATGCGGATGGAGGGCATCCCCGGACTCGGGACGATGAAGGCCGACATGCTCCTGCGAGGCGGCCGGCTGACGATGAGCCTGAACGGTCAGCGAACCTCGATGGCCGTTCCGCCCTCCGCCAAGGCGCAGTACGACTGGTCGAGCACGATGCTCGACCTCGCCCGGTACGTGAAACGCGTGCAGGTACGCGAAGGGCGGGTCGTGAACGGGGAGCGCGGGGCGACCGTCTCCGGCGTGATCGACACCGAGGGTCTGATCAAGGCCGCCTCGAAGCTCCAGTCCTTCTCGAACGTGGCCGGTCAGGCCGCTCCGGACATGTCGGAGCTGGCCGAGCACGTCGGCGACACGCGCGCTGCGCTCTTCATCGCGAGCCGGACCGGGCTGATCAGGAGCGCCGTCGTGGGGCTGACGGTCGAGGCGGAGGGCAAGAAGCTCGCGATCGACGTCACCTACCGCCTGAAGAGCGTCAACCGGCCGATCGCCGGCCTCTAACGGCCTGTAACGTCGCCGCCCGTGGGGGCGGAACGCGAGTGGTGGCGGCGCGTCGTGCTCGTGCTGGCGCGGCCGGGCGAGGTCTTCAGAGCGCTGCGGGACGACTCCGACGAGTCGGCGGCCGAGCGGCAGGACGCGGTCGTCGGGCTGGCGTTCGCAGGCGGCGTTGCCGGAGCGCTGGCGACCGCGGGCGGCTCTTTCGACGACCTGGACGCCCTCGAGATCGTCGTCTGGATCTTCCTGACCGGCTTCGCCTACGGGTTCATCGGCTACTGGGTGCTCGGCTGGGCGCTCGGGTTCGTCGTGCCGCGGCTCGGTGGCGCCGGCACCCGGCGGCGGACGCGCCACGTCCTCGCGTTCGCGCTCGCGCCGCTCGTCTTCGCGCTGCTCGCCTGGCTCGTCTGGCCGCCGCTTCTCGTGCCGCTCGCCGTCTGGAGCCTGGGGCTGCTGGCCGTGGGCCTCCGGGTCGTCTACCGGTGGTCGTACCGCCGCGCAGGAGGGGCCGTGGGCCTCGCGGTCGTCTGGCTCGCCGCGCTAGCCGTCGGGTTCCTGAGCGTGCTCGCGCTGCTCCGTGGCTGACTCGTACAGCTCGAGCTCGTCCTCGGGGATCGTGTACGTGTGCTCCTCCGCGGGGAAGGCGCCGCTACGGACGTCTTCCGCGTAGGCCTCGAGCGCCCGGCGGATCTCGGAGCCGACGTCGGCGTAGCGCCGGACGAAGCGGGCCGGCTTCCGGTCGCTCAACCCGAGCAGGTCGTGCCAGACCAGGACCTGTCCGTCGCAGGCGGGTCCGGCGCCGATACCTATCGTCGGGACATGGAGAGTGTCTGACACTCGACGTGCCACCGCGGCCGGGACGGCCTCCAGGACGACGGCGAAGCAGCCCGCGGCTTCCAGCGCTCGAGCGTCGGCGTGGAGTTGGCGCGCCTTCGCCGCGGTGCGGCCCTGGGCCTTGAAGCCGCCGAGCATCGTCGCGGACTGCGGGGTCAGCCCGACGTGCCCCATCACCGGAATCCCGGCGCCGACGAGCGCCTGGACGCGGGAGAGCGACGGGCCCGCGCCCTCGATCTTGACGGCGTCGGCCCCTGCCTCCTTGACGAAGCGGACGGCGTTCGCGACCGCCCCCTCGTCCGACACCTGGAACGAGCCGAACGGCATGTCCGCAACGACGAGCGCCCGCTCCGTGCCCCGTGCGACCGCACGGACGAGGACGAGCAGCTCGTCGACTGTGACCGGGACCGTCGTGTCGTAGCCGAGCACGTTGTCCGCGGCCGAGTCGCCGACGAGGATGATGTCCACTCCGGCCGCGTCGGCGAGCCGGGCCCCGGGGTGGTCGTAGGCGGTCACCATCACGAGCTTCTCGCCGCGCGCCTTCTTCTCGGCGAGCTCGGTGAGGGACACCTTCGTGGACGGGCTCGGATGAGACGTCATGTCTCGGCTCCTTCCAGGATCACGTTGTCGATGAGGCGGGTGTTGCCGACGCGGACCGCGGCGGCGAGCACCTTGGGCTCGAAATCTGCGACCTCGAGGTAGTCGACGTCGAGGCCGTTCAGCAGCTCGCGCGCCTTCCCCGGATCGCGTGTCGCGAGAGCGCGAGAGAGGGACAGTGCCTCCTCGCGCTCCGGCGCGGAGAGTCGGGCGTTGCGCGAGGAGAGCGCGAGCCCATCGCCGTCCCGGACGGTCGCACAGACGCGGATCTCGACCGGCACGTTCAGGTCGCGGACGAGCCGGCGGACGACCGCGGTCTGCTGTGCGTCCTTCTGGCCGAAGTACGCCCGCTGCGGTCGGACGATGTTGAAGAGCTTGAGGCAGATGGTCGCCACGCCACGGAAGTGGCCAGGACGGACGCGGCCCTCGAGGATCGAGCCGAGCTCCTCGACCTCGACCCACGTCTGGAACCCCTCCCGGTAGAGCTCGCCCGCCTCTGGCACGAAGAGCACGTCTACGCCCGCCCGCTCGGCCAGCTCGACGTCGCGCGCCTCGTCTCTCGGATACGCGGCCAGGTCGCGCTCGTCGTCGAACTGCGCCGGGTTGACGAAGAGGCTGACGACGACGACGTGGTTCTCCTCGCGTGCGGCCCGGAACAGGGCGAGGTGGCCCTCGTGGAACGAGCCCATGGTCGGGACGAGGCCGATCGTCGAGTCGGGGCGCATCGGTTCCAGCACCGCGTGGAGCTCTGCGATCGTGCGGGCCGTTCTCATGCCGCCGTCGCCTCCGCCAGCACGCGGTAGAGCGGCTCGAGGGCGGGCTTCCGCTCGCGGATCGCGTCGAGGTGGCGCTCGACGGTCTTCCAGTCGCCACGGGTGATCGGGCCGGTGGGCTCATACCCGTTGTCGATCACGCGCCGCATGAGCGGCTCGAGCCCGGCGGGCGGCGCGCCGGCTTCCTCCAGGAGCTCGCTCGCGGCCCGGTGGAGCGTGACGAGGTAGCTCGCCGCGATCACCGCGCCCGCGTGGTAGAGCGCGCGGTCGGCGTCGGCGAGGTCGAACGGCTCGAGGCCGAGCAACCCGGCGAGCTCTCGGCCGACCTCTCTCGCCTCGTCGGTCTCGCCCGTGACCGCGGCGTGGGCGCCGTCGAACTGCGTCGGATCGCCCGACCGGTTGAACGTCTGGAGCGGATGCAGCCCGAACCGCCGCTCGTGCGAGCCCAGCGCCGAGAGCGGCGTCGCCCCGCTCGTGTGCCCGACCCATTGGGACACGGCGAGTGTCTGACACTCGACGGTGGACGCGATGGCCTCGTCCGGAACGCACAGCAGGACGACGTCGGCTCCGTCCTCGCTCAGCTCGACGCCGCGCTCCTCGAGGCGCGCGGCGACAGCCGAGCCGACTCGGCCGCGGCCGACCACGTTCACGGTTTCGATTCGCATTCGCTCCAGTTCCGGTGCGGATACCGGGCCGCGCCCAGTGTAGCCCCGGGGCCGCTCGAAGCGGGTGAAGTGTCGAGGCGCAGTCCGACACGTCCGTTACGGTCCGCGCCCGTGACGGATACGGTTACGTGCTCCGTTTCGGCGGGTACGAACCTCTCAGGATCCGGGGTTGGTACCAGGGTGAAGATGCACTGCCACAAGCGGGACGGTCAGTTCCGGCTCGCGTACTTGAAGTCGGACAGCGCCGTCATCGAGCTGGAGCGCTAGCCGCAAGAGCGCTCGCACGGCGGGGGCCGGTCGGCCGCAGCCTGGCCCCCGCCACCTTCTCTCGGTTTCTGGCCGGCTGGCGGCTCCCGCCGGGCGGAGCCCGGCTCCGCCCGCCCGCCTCTCGCCCGCTGGCGGCCCGCCGCCTTCCGGGGCCGTGTGACTCGACACTGTCCCTCCGGCGGCGAACCACCAGCGAACGAGCCAGAAATCGAGACCAACCCAGGAAGACAATCTGGTTTGGCGCGGTGCGTACACTCCGGGCATATGCCGATCTACGAGTACGTCTGCATGCAGTGCGAGTCCCACTTCGAGGAGCTCGTTCGCAACGGCGAGCAGCCCGACTGCCCCGACTGCGGCGCCGCCGACGTCCGCAAGCAGCTCTCCGTGTTCTCCGCGCACGCCTCGAGCTCGTCCACGGGCTTCGACTCCGCGCCCGCGCCGCGCTCCGGAGGCGGCTGTTGCGGCGGTTCCTGCGGCTGCGGCTGACGCGCACTGGCCGGCGGGGCGGCTCCCGCCGGGCAAAGCCCGGCTCCGCCGCCCGCCTGACGCCGCTGAGCGCACGAGTCTCTCCGGGCCCGTGTGGGAAACACTGTGCCCTCCGGCCTCGCACACTCAGCGACGCCCCAGTGCACGTCAGAGCCGTCCGTCGCCGGGCGTAGACTCGCGCCCGATGGGAGAGGCACTCGCAGCCTTCGCAGATCAGGTCTCGGCCTGCACCCGCTGCCGGCTGTCCCAGGGCCGCACGCAGGTTGTCTTCGGCGTCGGCAACCCCGAGGCCGACCTCATGTTCGTCGGCGAGGCGCCCGGGTTCCACGAGGACAAGCAGGGGATCCCGTTCGTGGGTCAGGCCGGGAAGCTGCTCGACAAGCTGCTGGAAGGCATAGGCCTCCAGCGCTCCGAGGTCTACATCGCCAACGTGCTGAAGTGCCGCCCGCCGGGCAACCGCGATCCGCAGCCCGACGAGATCGAGTCCTGCGAGCCGCACCTGTTCCGCCAGATCGAGCTGATCCAGCCGCGGGTCGTCGGGACGCTGGGGAACTTCGCCACGAAGCTGCTCTCCGGGAAGCCGACCGGGATCACTCGCGTCCACGGGCAGGAGCAGGAGGTCACGCTGGGCGGGAACCACGTGCTGCTCTACCCGCTCTACCATCCCGCCGCCGCGCTCTACACGCCCGCGATGCTGAAGGTGCTCCAGGAGGATTTCCGGCGGATCCCCGAGCTGATGGGCCGCGAGGAGATGCCGGAGCTCGAGCCCGAGCCGGTGCTCGCCGCTCAGCAGCCCGCGGTGCAGCTCGGTCTTTTCTAGGCGTTCGCCGGGCTCGCCAGCCAGGCAACGAGAGCGATCGCGACGCCTGCGATCAGCGGCACGAGCGCCGGGCGCCGGAGCTTTCTCCACTGATCCGTGATCGCCCATGCCCCCGCTGTGACGATCCCCGCCAGGAACGCGAAGGGTGCGAGGCCCGGGCCGACGTCGTCCTCCCTCAGCAGGTTCCAGATCTCGTCCGCGACGTCCGCGCCCGCCACCGCCAGCACGCCGACCGAGAACGCCGTGAGCCTCGCCGAGACTCCCTGCCTCCGCGCGAGGAACAGGAGTCCGACCAGCACGGGCAGCAGCCAGAACGCTCCGTCCCATGGGTTCTCTGAGATCGAGCGTGTCGGCATACGCGACGTTGACGAGCGGCGCGCGCTCCGAGGGATACAGGTAGCCGAACAGGAGCAGTGCCGCCCCGGCGACAGGGGCCAGCGGACGGAGCGGCGGCCTCACGTCTTCTCGCAGCCAGGCCGATCCGGCGGCGATGGCTCCGGCCGCGCCGGCTCCGACCGCGAGGATCCCGCCGAGCTCGGCGTCGACCTCGACAATCGTCTCCGGGCCGCTGCCGCTGCCGCGCGTCTTGAGGAACACGAGTGCCGCAACACCGACGACTCCGGCAAGCATCGGCCAGCCGCCGGGCCACCCGCGAAGCGCGGCGACCAGCGCCAGCGCGAAGGCGAGGAAGGCCGCGGTCGCGAGCCCACCGCCGTAGGCGACCACCAGCTCGCCAAGCTCGATGTCAATGCTTTCGGGCGGTGTCCCCTCGGTGTCCGGTGCCGATCGAAGCACGAGGTCGGCGCCTGTCGGCTCCACGTGCGCGTCGTCGCACGAAACGGTCGCAAACGGCAGGACGAAGGCGAAGAGCGCCGCGGCGAAGGCCGCGGTGGACGCGCGCCGCATCAGTCGCGGATGCGCAGGATCAGCGTGTGCCCGTGAGTCGCGAACCGGCCCTCGTCCGAGGCGACGCCCGTCACGACGTCCAGCTCGAGCCCTCCGTGACCCAGAAGAGCGTGTCCATCCGATCGAGCAACGCGCGCGCCTCGGGAAGCAGCCGCCTGGCGTCGCGGACGCTCCCGCCTCGCTCGTCGATGTCCCAGCGCGGCCGCACGACGGCCAGACTATCGGGGTGGAGATCGAGTCCTCGTCGCCGGAGGAGACCGAGGCGGTCGGCGCACGGATCGCCGAGGGCCTGTCGCCTGGAGACGTCGTGACGGTCTCGGGCGAGCTCGGCACCGGCAAGACGACGCTCGTTCGCGGCGGCTGCCGCGTGCTTGGCGTGGAGGGGCCCGTGACCAGTCCGACGTACACGATCGGACACCGCTACAGCGGGCGAGTCGACGTCTCGCACCTCGACCTCTATCGCTTCGCCGGCGTGTCGGCGGCCGAGTGGGGCGACCTCGAGCCCTACTTCGCCGACGCCGTCTGCTTCGTCGAGTGGCCGGAGGCCGGGAAGGACGTGCTTCCGCCGCCGCGCTTCGCGGTCTCGCTCGCCCACGCCGGCGAGCACACGCGCCATATCAGGGTGGACGAATGCTGATCCTCGCCTTCGACACCGCCACCGACACGGCGACCAGCGCGCTCGTCTGGGACGGCGAGGTGCTCGGCGAGCTCTCCTCTCGCCCGGTCACCGTGCTCGAGGATCTCGACGCGCTGCTCCGCCGCGGAGGCGTGCGCGACACGCAGGTCGAGGGCATCGCGGTCGGCATCGGGCCGGGAAGCTTCACCGGCCTCCGGATGGGGCTCATCACGGCTCGCACGCTCGCGTTCGCCTGGGGAGCCGGTCTCGCCGGGGTCTCCACGCTCGAGGCGCTCGCGGCCGGCGCTCCGGGCGCGGTTCCGGTGATCGACGCCAGGCGCAGCGAGGTCTTCGCGCTCCTCGACGGCGACCCGGTCGTCCTCGCGCCGAGCGAGCTTCCGGTGCAGCCCGGACGCCGGTACGTCGGCGACGGTGCCGTCCGCTACCGCGAGGAGATCGAGCGGCGCGGGGGAGAGGTGCCGCCCGACGGAAGCGAGCTCAACCTCCCGCGCGCGCGCTTCCACGCCGAGCTGGCGCGAGACTTCGGGCCACCGGACCTGGTCGAGCCGATGTACCTTCGTATCCCGGACGTGGACCGAGCGCGGACGTGATCGACCTTCGCCCCCTGACTCTGGCCGACCTTGCGACGATCGAGCGGATCGAGCGCCGCTCCTACCCGACGCCGTGGTCGCGCTCGATGTTCGCCGGCGAGATCGCCAAAGGGACGTCGATCTGCTTCGGAGCCGTGGACACGGACGGCGATCGTCTCGTCGGCTACCTCATCATCTCCCGGTACGCCGACGCGTGGCACATCATGAACGTCGCGATCGACGAGGACTACCGGCGACGCGGAATCGCCACGCAGCTTCTCAACCGCCTCTTCGAGGCCACCTCGTCCGACGATCGCCGCGGCTACACGCTCGAGGTGCGTGTCTCGAACGGACAGGCGATCAAGCTCTACGAGAGCCTCGGGTTCGTCGCGCGCGGAATCAGGCGCGGCTACTACACGGACAATCGCGAGGACGCGCTCATCATGTGGAAGGACCCGATCCGCGAACGCGCCTCGGCGTGATCCTCGGGATCGAGACCTCGTGTGACGAGACGGCTGCGGCGCTCGTCACGGAGGACGGCCGCCTCCTCGCGAACGTCGTCTCGTCGCAGGCCGAGCTGCACGCTCGCTACGGCGGAGTCGTCCCCGAGGTCGCCTCGCGCCACCACCTCGAGCTGCTCCTGCCTGCGGTCCGGCGCGCGCTGGAGGAGGCCGGCGCTGAGCTGGGAGCTGTCCAGCGTGTTGCTGTCACACAGGGACCGGGCCTCGTCGGCGCCCTGCTCGTCGGAGTCTCGGCCGCAAAGGCCCTGGCGTGGGCGCGCCGACTTCCGCTCGCCCCGGTCAACCACCTGCATGGACATGTCGCTTCCCTCTTTCTCCCTGTGGACGGAGTGTCAGACACTCGTCGTGTCCCCGAGGGCCAGGGTGTGGAGGGAGTGTCAGACACTCGTCGTGTCCGGACGGGACAGGTCGAGCCTCCGTTTCTCTGCCTGCTGGCGAGCGGCGGGCACACGCTGCTGCTCGACGTCCGCGACCACTCGGCGTTCGAGGTGCTCGGGACGACGCTGGACGACGCCGCCGGCGAGGCGTTCGACAAGGGCGCGCGCCTCCTCGGCCTCGGCTATCCGGGCGGCGCCGAGATCGACCGCCTGGCGAGGGACGGCGATCCGGACGCGTTCTCCTTCCCGGTCGCGCGTGTGCCGGGCCTGGATTTCTCCTTCTCGGGCCTGAAGACGGCGCTCCTGTACACCGTGCGCGATCTCGGGCCTGACGAGACCGAGCGCCGGCGAGCCGATCTCGCCGCCTCGTACCAGCGCGCGATCGTCCGCGCCCTCGTCGAGCGGACGCAGGCTGCGGCGGAGTCGATTGGAGCCGAGCGGATCGCGGTCGTCGGCGGCGTGGCTGCCAACGCGGAGCTGCGCGCATCGCTCCCCGACGCGGCGTTCGCGCCGCTCGAGCTCTGCACGGACAACGCGGCGATGATCGCCTCGGCCGCCCGCTTCGTCGAAGCCATTCCCTATCCTCGCTACCTTGCGCTGGACGCCTTCGCTTGAACGCCGGCTCGCCCGGCTAGGGCTGCTCGGCCTCGTCGCGATCGCCGCGGCCGCGATCTCGGTCGCCGCCGCGACGGGAAGCCGATCGGAGGACGAGCGCGCGGAGCCCGTCTCCTGGCGCGGCCTCGTCGGCGGCCCGCGGCCGGACGTTCCGGTCGGCCAGCGGATGATCGTCGTCCTCCGCACCCCGTCGCTCGCGACCCGCGTGGCCGCGGCCGGCGGACGGGCGAGCGAGGCCGATCAGATCCGGTGGCATACGGCTGCCCTCGCGGCGCAGCGTCAGCTGATCGCGAGGCTGAGCGTCGCAGGGCTCCAGCTCCGCCCCGAGTACAGCTACTCGCGCGTGATCTCCGGGTTCTCGGCCCCGCTCGACGCGCGGGCGATCGCGCTGCTCCAGCGCTTCCCGGAGGTCGAGGGCGTCTACCCGGTGCGCATCGCGTACCCGGCCTCCGTCTCGACGAGAGCCCTGGAGCGGGACGAGCCGGCGGCCGGCTCCGGCTACCGCGCCAGCCTCGGCCTGCCCGGCTTCAGCGGCCGGGGCGTCACGGTCGCGCTCCTCGACACCGGTGTCCAGCACGGCCACGACTACCTGGCGGGAGCGGTGCTCGAGGGCGTCGACATCCTCCAGAACGACGACCTGGCGAGCGCGCGGGCAGAGCCGGGCGAACCCGCCAACCTCGAGCGGCACGGCACACAGCTGGCCGGGCTCGTCATCGGCTCCGGCGGCCCGGACGGCCTGACCGGCATCGCGGAGAACGCGACGATCCTGCCGATCCGCGTCGCAGGCTGGCAGCGCGACGTCTCCGGCCGTTGGGCGGTCTACTCGCGGACCGACCAGCTGATCGCCGGCCTCGAGCGTGCGGTCGATGCCAACGGCGACGGAAGCGCGCACGACGCGGCGCGGGTCGCGATCGTCGGCGTGGCGGAGCCGTACGCCGCGTTCGAGGACAGCCCCGCAGCCCGGGCCGTCGCCGGCGCCCTCGCACTGGACACGCTGGTCGTCGCCCCGGCCGGGAACGACGGCCCAGCCGGCCCGCGATTCGGCAGCATCTCGGGGCCCGGCGGGGCGCGCGACGCGGTCACCGTGGGAGCCGCTGACGACCGTCGCTCCACGGAGGACGTCCGGGTAGCGATCCGCTCCGGTCTTCGCGTCGTCTTCGAAGGCCGAGTGCCGCTCGGCGGCGCGCTCGAGCCGGGCGGCTCGCTGACCCTCGACCTTGCGAGCCCGGCGCCGCGCGACGAGATTCCCCCGTCGGTGCTGGGCGAGGAGGCACCGGCCTCGACGACCGCCGACTTCTTCGACAGCGACGGCTACAGCCTCGTCGCGGGCCGGGCGGCACTGACGCCGGCAGGCGACGCACCGGACGATGCGGCCGCCGGCGCGGCTCGGGCGGGCGCGGCGGCGGTCGTGATCCACGACGCGCGCATCCCGGCGGGCGCCCTCGGCGTGGACGAGCGGATCGGCGTGCCGGTGGTGAGCGTGCCGACCGAGGCCGCCCGCGAGGCGCTCGCCCTGATCCGCCGAGGCGAGACCCCGACGATCGAGATCGGCGCCCTCAGCGAGCGGGACAACCCGAACGCCGGCGGGACGGCGGAGTTCTCGTCGCGAGGGCTCGCCTTCGACGGCGGCCCGAAGCCGGAGCTCGTGGCTCCTGGCGTCGCGCTCCTCACATCGCACCCGGGCCGCGGCGCGGACGGCCAGTCGGCGTTCGGCACGGTGAGCGGATCGAGCGCCGCGGCGGCGGTTGCCGGCGCGGGCGCCGCCCTCCTGGCGCAGGCCAGGCCGGATCTCGACGCCAAGGCGCTCCGCGGTGCGCTCGTCGGAAGCGCGCGGGCCATGGACGAGGGCGGCCGGCGCCTCGACCTCGGAGCCGCGAGCGCTGTGGAGGTCGTCGCCGCGCCGACGGCTGTCCCGCTCGGCCACGCAAACCGGCGCGGCTGGCAGGGCAGGGCAGAGCTCTCGGTGAGAAACGTCTCGCGCCGTCCGCTCCGTGTCACGGTCTCGGTCGGCCGGCTCGGCGAGGTCGGCGGCGTGGCCCTCGCCGTGTCGCCGGGTCGTTTCTCACTCGCGCCGCGCGAGGCGCGCAAGGTGTCCGTTGTGGCGCGGCTGGCGTATGTGCCCCCGGGAGTCAGGGTGGTCTCCGCTGACTTCGAGCTCCGGGCAGGCGGCGGTGCGCCGGTCCGCGTCCCGTGGACGCTCACGATCGGCCGGTACGAGCGCGACCTGCTCGGCGGCGTACAGATCTCGACGCGACGCTTCCGGCCGTCCGACACCGCGCCCGCCCTGCTCCAGCTCCGTGCCGGCCGGATCGTCGCGCGCGGGGGTGGGAGCGAGGTTCTGCCGCTCTCGCACCTCGACCTCGACCTCTGGCGCGGCCGGGAGCGGATCGGGCTCCTCGCGCGACTGAGGAACCTTCTTCCCGGTCGCTACACCTTCGGCCTCACCGGCCGGGGCCCCGCAGGACGCCGCTTGCCGCCCGGCCGCTACACGCTGCGCCTGATCGGCCATCCGCCCGGAGAAGGCCCTCCGAGCAGGCAATTCGTCCGCTTCACGATTCGGTAGGAGTCGTATACTCGCTCCCGCGTGACGACCGTCGAAGCTCCGAGCCACCTCCAAGAGAACCCGTTCGAGATCGCGCAGGAGCAGCTGCGGCGCGTCGCGGACCTGTTCCAGATCGACCCGAACGTCACGCGCGTGCTGGAGCAGTGCAAGAAGGGGGTCGAGGTCTCGATCCCGGTCGTGATGGACCGCGGCGAGATCGAGGTCTTCGAGGGCTACCGCGTGACGCACAACATCGCCCGCGGCCCGTCCAAGGGCGGCATTCGCTACCACCCCGATGTCACGCTCGACGAGGTCAAGTCCCTCGCGATGTGGATGACGTGGAAGTGCGCGCTGATGGGGATCCCGTTCGGCGGCGCCAAGGGCGGCGTCGTCTGCAACCCGAAGCAGATGTCACGATCGGAGCTCGAGAAGATGACTCGCCGCTACACGAGCGAGATCATCAACGAGATCGGCCCGGAGAAGGACATCCCGGCCCCCGACGTGGGAACGGACCCGAGCGTGATGGCCTGGATCTTCGACACGTACTCGATGAACAAGGGGCACTCGGTGCTCGGCGTCGTGACCGGCAAGCCGCTCAACGTCGGCGGCTCGCTCGGCCGCCTCGAGGCGACGGCCCACGGCGCGCTCTACATCCTCCGCGAGGCGGCGAAGAAGCAGGACAGGTCGTTCACCGGCATGCGGGTCGCGGTCCAGGGATTTGGCAACGTCGGCAGCTACCTCGCGAGGTTCGTGGCTGAGGACGGCGCGACCGTCGTCGCCCTGTCCGACTCCGGCGGCGGCGTCTACAACCCCGACGGGATCGATGTCGCGCTGGCGCTCGCGCACAAGCAGGAGACCGGTCGTCTCGAAGGGCTCAAGGACACCGAGACGATCACGAACGACGAGCTCCTGCTCCTGGACTGCGACGTCCTCGCGCCCTGCGCGCTCGAGCAGGTGATCACGACCGAGAACGCGGACAAGATCAAGGCGTCGATCGTCGTCGAGGGCGCGAACGGGCCGACGACGCCGTCGGCCGACGAGATCCTCGAGGACCGCGGCGTGCTCGTGCTCCCGGACGTCCTCGCCAACGCGGGCGGGGTCGTCGTCTCCTACTTCGAGTGGGTGCAGGGCCTCCAGGAGTACTTCTGGAAGGAGGACGAGGTCAACAAGCGGCTGAACGACATCACCTCGCGCGCGTTCCAGGAGACGTGGACGACCTACGAGGCACGGAACACGACGATGCGGATGGCGGCCTACGGCCTCGCCGTCCAGCGGGTCTCGGAGGCCACGATGACCCGCGGCCTCTATCCCTAAGGTCGTCCTCTACCACGCCGAGGGTTGCCACCTCTGCGCCGCGGCGCGGCGGGTCGTCGAGGGTGCCCGGGAGGAGCTCGGCTTCGAGCTCGAGGAGGTCGACATCGGCGGCGACCCGGAGCTCGAGGCGCGCTACCGCGAGTGGCTGCCGGTCGTGGAGATCGACGGCGAGCGGGCGTTCACGTACTTCGTCCAGCCCGACGCGCTGCGGCGAAAGCTCGCACAATCTCGCCCCAAGAAACGGGACTTTGTAACCCCCCGACGCAAGGAACAGTCCCGGCTGGCACAATCCTTGTGTGGTGTTACAAACCGCACCGCCGGGAACCGTCCCGGAGCGCCTGACCGTCGGGGTCGCGGCACGCCTCAGCCGCTATCTCCAGGTCCTCACGCAGGCCCGGAAGATGGGCAAGGAGCGGATCTCCTCTCAGGAGATCGCGGACTACACGAACATCAACGCGACGCAGATCCGGCGCGACCTCTCCACGTTCGGGAAGTTCGGCAAGCGCGGCGTCGGCTACAGCGTCGACGGCCTGCTCGGCGAGATCCGGCGGATCCTGCGGACGCAGGGCCAGCACAACATCGCGCTCGTCGGCGCCGGCCGCCTCGGCGAGGCCATCGCGAGCTCGCCCATCTTCGCCGAGCACGGGATCAACATCACGGCCGTCTTCGACAAGGATCCGGACAAGGTCGGCCGGCGGGTCGGCAACGTCGACGTGAGCGAGTACCGCTTGCTCGCCGATGCCGTACGCGACAAGAACATCGTCGTCGGCGTCCTCGCCGTCCCGGCGGATAGCGCGCAGTCCGCGGCCGACGACCTGATCGACGCCGGCGTGAGAATCATCTTCAACTACTCCGAGGCGCTGCTCGACACGCCGTCCGACGTCGCGGTTCACACGTCGAACCCGGCCGTCGAGCTGCTCTACGCGCTCTACTTCCACCTGACGTAGAGCTCGCGCGCGGTTACTCGTTACGAGAACCGAACGAGCCGCCTACCAAAACTTGACAACTGGCGTCTTAGATTCATGGCATGCCCAAACGCGTGGTCGGCTTCGCGGCGCTGCTCGGGGTTCTGGTCTCCCTCTCCGCGGCCGCGGCCGACACCGGAAAGACGACGAAGGTCAGCGTGGGGCCGGGGGGTTTGGAGTCGGACGGCTACAGCGACTGGCCGGCGGTCAGTGCCGACGCCCGGATCGTCGCCTTCTACTCGTACGCCACCAACCTGGTCTCCGGCGACACGAACGCGCTGACCGACGTCTTCGTCCATGACCGCTCGACCGGCCTGACGCGACGAGTCAGCGTCTCGAGTGACGGAGAGCAGGCGAACGGACGGAGCTGGGGGCAGCAGGTAGACGGCATGGGCCACAGGGCGGCCTTCGCGTCCGAGGCGTCCAATCTGGTGCCGGGCGACGCGAACGGCGCCCCCGACGTCTTCGTCCACGACATCCGCACGGGGGACACCGAGCTGGTCAGCGTCGCGAGCTCGGGCGAGCGCGGCGCCTGGTGGAGCCACCAGCCCGACCTGACGCCCAACGGCCGCCTGATCGCGTGGTCGTCGAACGCGAGGAATCTCGTTCCGGGCGACACGAACGAGCTCTCGGACATCTTCGTCCGCGACCTCGAGCTTGGGATCACCCGTCGGGTCAGCGTCTCGAGTGACGGCGCGGAGGGGAACGGGCACAGCGAGCGGCCCGCGCTGAGTGCGGACGGCCGTTTCGTCGCGTTCGAATCGGGCGCGAGCAATCTCGTTCGGGGCGACACGAACGATGCGCGCGACGTCTTCGTCCACGACGTGGTGGCTGGGACGACGTCGAGGGTGAGCGTGTCGACGACCGGAGCGCAGGGCGGACGCGACAGCCACTGGCCGGCGATCTCCGCCGACGGCCGTTTCGTCGCGTTCGAGACCGATGCCGCGGGGGTCGTGCCCGGCGACATGAACGGCGACGACGCGGACATCGTCGTCCACGACCGCCGCACGGGCCGGACGGAGCGGGTCAGCGTCGACAGCCGCGGCGTCCAGGCGAACAGTGTCAGCCACGCGCCGTCGATCAGCGCCGACGGACGTTTCGTCGCCTTCGACTCCTGGGGGAACAATCTCGTGCCGGGAGATACGAACGAGTCCTATGACGTCTTCGTCCGCGATCGGTCGACGCGGCTCACGACCCGCGTCAGCGTCGACGATCTGGGCCGTGAGGCAGACGACTACAGCCATGCTGCTTCGATCACGGTGGACGGGCGATTCGTCGCGTACTCGTCGATCGCTTCAGACCTGCCCGGCGGTGACTCGAACGAGACGTACGACGTCTACGTGCACGGGCCGGTCGTCTTCGGCGCGGGGCCGCCGCCCGCGCGGCCGCCGAAGCGATGTCGGGTCCCGCGGGTGATCGGGCTCCGGCCCGCGGCGGCCAAGACCCGGATTCGCCATGCCCACTGCGCACTCGGCCGCATCAGGCGGGTGGAGGCGGAGGGAGACCGCGTCGGGTCGCGTCCTCAGCCAGCGCCCCCGACCCGGGAGAAGGCTTCCGCACCGGGCCAGGGTCCACCTTGTGGTCGGCAAGTCAGCGGCCAACCCTCGCTGAGGGTGCCCCGAACGGACACGACGAGTGTCTGACACTCCGGGTGGCCGGCTGGGGCTTGTTGCTTCCGGACATGACGAGTGTCTGACACTCCGGGTGGCCGGCTGGGGCGCGCCGTTTCCGGACACGACGAGTCTCTGACACTCATCGTGGCCAAAAACGCCGCGAGCCTCGACCAAACGAGGCTCGCGGCGCAAGACCCCTGGCTCCGCGCGAGGCGGAGATCCTCTGCTAGCGGCGCTTGACGACCTCGCAGCCGACGAGCTTGTCCTTGCGGTCGGCGCGCACCGTGTCGCGACCTGCGCCGCACCGGACGACGTCCCGCTTGCCGTCCTTCGCCTTGATCGTGTCGTTGCCGGCGCCGGCTTCCAGCGTGTCCTTGCCGGCGCCGCCGTCGATGGTGTCCTTGCCGGCGCCGCCCTTGACGGTGTCGGCACCCGCTCCGCCGAAGTGGCGGTCGTTGCCGGGGCCGCCGTCGAGCTTGTCGTTGCCCGGCTCGCCGTAGACGGCGTCGTTGCCGGCGCCGCCCGAGAGCGTGTCCTTGCCCGGGCCGCCGTGGAGGACGTCGTTTCCGTCGCCGCCGTTGGCCGCGTCATCGCCGGCGCCGAGGGAGGCTTCGTCGTCACCTGCGCCGAGCGCGATGTCGTCGTTGCCGTCGCCGAGCTCGACCTGGTCGTCGCCCTCACCGCACTCCAGGACTTCGTCGCCGACCTCCTCTGAGGGAGCGTCCTCGTCGATGGGGAGATCCTCGAAGAAGCTGAAGCCCTCCTCCTCTTCGATCGGCTCCTCCTCGAGGGGCTCCTCTTCCTCGATCGGCTCCTCGTCCTCGTAGGGAATGTCGTCCTCGTAGCCCTCGTCGGGCGGGTAGCACTCCGCGATCGGGTCGGCATCGTCCGGCAACGGGCCGGACGCCGCCGTCGCCGCGAAGCTGAACGCAGCCGCGACCAGCAGGAGCGCAAGCACCGTCAGGGCCAATCTGGAAATCCGCATCGTTTTCACCTCGAGCTAGGGGGCCGCAGGCGGCTCGCGGGCGTCGTTCGACCCTCTTGGTATCGCCGTAAGGGGCGACCGCGCGTGACCAATACGGGTGAAACGCTACGCGTCCTAGAGTCACGCGAAAGTGCTGTTTGCGTCGGCTCGAACGTCGACGCCGCGCCCCTGAGCGCTTGGCGTAAGACTCTCTCGTGCGCATCCTGCTCTGGCACGGCTACCTGCTCGGCGGCACCGGCTCGAACGTCTACACGCGGGCGATCGCGCGCGAGTGGAGCCGGGCCGGGCATGACGTCGTCGTCGTCTCGCAGGAGGGCAATCCGGAGCTGTACGACCTCGGCGGAGCCCGCACCGTCCGGCCGGAGATCGGCGCGGTGCTGCCCGTCTTCGTACTCGATCGATACGAGGGGTTCGAGGCGCGCCTGCTGCAAGACCTCGCGGAGGACGAGCGCGAGCGGATCGTCGAGGCGAACGCCGCCGCGCTCCGCGAGCTCGCGCCTGCAGACCTCGTCTTCGCCAACCACGTCCTCCTCGGCGGGCCGGTCGGCGCTGCCAGCGGCCTGACGTACGCGGTCAAAGCGCACGGCTCGGAGCTCGAGTACTCGATGCGGGGCAACGACGACCTCGCGCGCTGGGGACGCGAGACGCTGGCCGGCGCGCAGGCCGTGTTCGTCGGCTCGACGCACATCCGGACGGTCCTCGAGGACGTCGTCGGTCACGTCGACCGGGTCTACGAGGTGCCGCCCGGCGTCGACGTCGACGAGTTCCGCCTCGAGCCGCGCGCCGACGCGCTCGCCGCCCTCCTCGAGGAGGCACGCCGAGACCGGCCGAACCCGGGCAACGCAAACGAGCGACTTCCGGACGACGGCAACGCGGAGCGCTTCGAGGAGTTCCTCTCGGACGACCGGCCGACCGTCCTCTACTTCGGAAAGCTCCTCCGGAACAAGGGCGTGCACCTGCTGCTCGAGGCGCTGCGCAGAGTGGATGCCCGTGCCGTGATCGTCGGATTCGGCGACTACCGCCAGGAGCTCGAGGCCATGGCCGGACCGGACACGCTCTTCACCGGGCCGCTCGAGCACCGGCATCTCGTCCACCTGATCCCGCTGGCCGACGCGACCGTCGTCCCGTCGATCTTCCCGGAGGCGTTCGGGATGGTGGCCGCGGAGGCGGCGGCCGGCGGGTCGCTGCCGCTCGTCGCCCGCCACTCGGGCCTCGCGGAGATCGCCGAGGCGCTCGAGGAAGCGGGCGTCCCGGCGGCGTTCGAGTCCGGCGACGTCGACGACCTCGCCGACAAGCTCGAGGCGCTCCTCGAGCTTCCGCCCGCCGAGCGGGCCGAGCTCGCTCGGCGCGCGAGGCGAGTCACGGAGGAGCGCTGGTCCTGGGCGTCGGTCGGGGAACGGCTATTAGAGCCATTCCAATAGCCTTCCGGGCCGATGGGCGACGAGCAGAAGCTCAGCCCGGACGAGCAGATCCGGCGGGCGCGCGAGGCCTTCGAGGCCGCAACTGACTTCACGGTCGCCGTGGAGGAGGAGTTCGCGATCCTCGATCCGGAGACCCTCTCGCTCGTGAACCGGTTCGAGGAGTTCCAGGCCGCGGCCAGGGAGACCGAGCTCGAGGAGCACCTCGTGGGCGAGCTCATCGCCTCGGAGGTCGAGATCCGCACGGGCCGGTGCGCCAACTTCACGGAGGCGTCCGCGCGCATGGGCGAGCGGCGCGACCAGCTCGCAGCGCTCGCCGACCAGCTCGGCGTGGTCCTCGGCGCCACCGGCACGCATCCCTGGAGCCCGTGGCAGGAGCAGCGGATCATCGACACGCCGCACTACCGCCGGAACGACGAGATCCTGCGCTACGTCGTCTGGCGGAACAACAGCTTCGGCCTGCACGTGCACGTGGCGATCAACGGCCCGGACCGCGCGATCCAGGTCTGCGACTGGCTTCGCCACCTGCTCCCGGAGCTCCTCGCGCTCTCGGCCAGCTCGCCGTTCCACGAGAACGTCTTCACGCACCTCCACTCGACGCGCACCGAGATCTTCACGAGGTTCTTCCCGCGCTGCGGCATCCCGGACGCCTACGGCGACTGGGCGACCTTCGAGCACTACGTCCGGACGCTCTTCGACACCGGCTCGATCACCGAGCACACGCAGCTCTGGTGGAGCGTCCGGCCGCACCTCTCCTACCCGACCGTCGAGATCCGCATCTGCGACGCACAGCCGGACCTCGGGGAGGCCCGCTCGCTGGCGGCGCTCGCCTACGCGCTCACCGTGCGGATCGCGCGGGCTCTCGACGAGGGCGAGGCGGTGCCGCTACCGCCCGGCCGCTTCATCGAGGAGAACTTCTGGCGCGCCACCCGGTACGGGCTCACGACGGAGCTTCTCGATCTCGAGCGGCTGACCAATGTCCCGACACGCGAACGGCTCGAGCAGCTGATCGACTGGGTGGCGCCGGTTGCGGACGAGATCGGCGCGTCGCCCTTCCTCGGCATCCCGGTCGCGAACGCCGCCGAGCGGCAGATCGCGCGGTACGAGGAAGGCGCGACGCTCGAGGAGATCTACGCCGAGCAGGTGCGGCCGAAGGAGCCGGTGGGTGGCTGAGCCGGAGGAGCCGAGAGAGGCGACACCGGACGAGCTGCTGGACGCGGTCCGGAGCATGAAGGTCTCCGACCTCCTGCTCTCCACGGCGGCGACGCTGGCCCAGCTCGGCTTCGCGAAGCTCGACGAGTCGACGCGGGACCTCGAGCAGGCCCGGCTCGCGATCGAGGGGATGAAGGCGCTGCTCGGCGCGCTGGAAGGAGCAGTGCCCGAAGAGGTGCTCCGCGACTTCAACCAGGTCGTGGCGAACCTGCAGGTGGCGTATGCCGACGCTGCCAAGGGCTGACGTCGGCATCTTCGGCGGCTCCGGGTTCTACTCGTTCCTGGACGACGTCGAGCAGGTCGAGGTCGAGACGCCGTTCGGGCCGCCCTCTGCTCCGGTCACGATCGGTGAGCTCGGCGGGAAGCGCGTCGCCTTCCTCCCGCGGCACGGGGCGGAGCACGAGCTTCCGCCGCACCGCATCCCGTACCGCGCGAACGTCTGGGCGATGCAGGAGCTCGGGGTGCGCCGGATCATCGGGCCGAACGCCTCGGGCGCGCTGAGGGCCGACCTCGAGCTCGGCGAGTTCGTCGTCTGCGACCAGTTCGTCGACCGCACGAGCGGGCGGGAGCACACGTTCTACGACGGCCCGGAGACGACGCACGTCTCGGCCGCGGATCCGTACTGCCCGGATCTCCGCCGGCTCCTGATCGAGACGGCGGGCGAGCTCGGGATCCCCGTCCGTGACGGCGGTACGGTCGTCGTCGTCGAGGGCCCGCGCTTCTCGACCCGAGCGGAGTCGAAGTGGTTCCAGGACGCCGGCTGGGACGTGATCAACATGACGGCGTACCCCGAGGGCTACCTCGCGCGGGAGCTCCAGCTCTGCTACGCGAACATCTCGATGGTCACCGACCACGACGTCGGCGTCGAGGGAGCCGAGCCGGTCTCGCACGAGCGCGTCGTGGAGGTGTTCACCGCCAACAACGAGCGGCTCCGCAACCTGCTCCTGGCGGTGATCCCGAAGATCGGCGCCCAGCCCGACGATCTCTGCGCGTCCGCGCTCGCCGGTGCCCGCATCTGACCGTGTGACCTAGACCATCGGCTAGGTCTCCGGCCCCGAATAGCCCGAACGGGCCGTAGGCACCGGTTCGGCGGGCTGCCACGCTCCGAGCGTGAGGGGGATCACGCGTGGCGTGGCGCGCCTGCGGCCGCTCCGGGCACTCGCCATCGGGGTCGCGATCGCGGCGTTTCTGACGCTGGCCGGCGCCGTGAGAGTCGCCGAGCCGGCCGCGGCGCAGCCTCAGGCACAGGCGGCTGCGCTCGAGCGTCTCGCCCGGGACAGCCAGGCCGGCCTCGAGCTTCATCGGCGACCCGGCGACGGCCCCTTCCAGGTCATGGGTCGGGTCGCGCTTCGCCGATTCACTGACGCGCGGACCGCAGCGGGACGAGGGCGCGACTTCTGGGCGGCGTACGGACCGGCGTTCGGCGTCCGCGATGCGGCGACGGAGCTGCGCCTGCGCTCGGCGAAGACCGACGTGCGCGGAGTCACGCACCTTCGCTACGACCAGCGGCACCGAGGGCTCGCGGTTCATGCCCGCCAGCTGCTCGTGCATCTCGACTCGCGCGACGTGATCGCCGTGAACGGGGAGTTCGAGGCAGGCATCGACGTCGGGACCGAGCCGACCGTCTCGGCGGCGCAGGCGAAGGAGCTCGCGACGCAAGCTCTCCGGAAGCTCGGAACGCGCCCGACCGGCGTCGACCCGAAGCTCCTCGTCTACGTCCACCCGGTGGAGGGCGCCCGGCTCGCCTGGCGCGTCGCCGTCCCGACCTCCCGGCCGTTCGGCCTCTGGCGGGTCTTCGTCGACGCCCGAACCGCGGCGATCCTCGCCTCGCACGACGATCTCCACACCGCGCGCGATCGGCACACCCACACCAATGGAAACGCCGCGGCCTGCAACAACTTCGGTAACGACTGCCACCTTCCGGGCGCCGAACGGCTCGACGAGAGCGGCTGCACGGTTCCGTCGTGCGACGTCGTCCTCACGGAGACGCACGCCAGAACCGGCGAGGTCTACGACTACTTCTCCAGCCGGTTCGGGCGGGACTCGTACGACGACCACGGCAGTCCGCTGATCTCCACCGCCCATTTCGCCCAGAGCTTCGACAACGCCTTCTGGTGCCCGGACGATTGCATGGACGCGCTGTTCGCTCCCGGGCATCAGGGCGGGCAGATGGTGTACGGCGACGGCAGCTACAGCGGCACCGGAACCTGCGGGTCCTGCTTCTCGGCGCTCGGCCGGGATCCCGACGTCGTCACGCACGAGCTCACGCACGCGGTCACGAGCAGCACGTCGGACCTCGTGTACGACGGACAGTCCGGTGCGCTGAACGAGTCCTACTCGGACGTCTTCGCCGCCTTCAAGGACGACGACGGCGACCGCTGGCTGATCGGCGAGCAGTCGTTCACCCCGGGGACCGCCGGCGACGCGCTTCGGAGCATGTCCGACCCGGCCGCGCTGGGGCAGCCGGGGCACATGGACGAGTACGTCTACACGGACTACGACAGTCGCGGTGTTCACACGAATAGCGGGATCCCGAACCGAGCGGCGTACCTGCTCGCGGAGGGTGCGCACGACAGCGTCGGCCTCGCGGTCGCGGAGGATCTCTACTACTGCGCCCTCACGGACACGCTCTTCGCGACCGCCGACTTCGCCGTCAACCTCGCCGCGCTCAAGCTGTGCGCGCAGATCTGGTATCCGGACGATGCCTCCGTCGAGGCAGCGGTCGCCAAGGCGTTCGCGGCCGTCGGGATCGTCAACCAGCCGGCCGTGCTGACACCGACCGGCGGAGCGGTGCTCCAGGCTGGCGCCGAGACAGAGATCGAGTGGGACACCGGCGGCCCGAGCGGCCTTCCCTGGATGGTCGAGTTGGTTCCCGACACGCCGCCCGTCGACTACGTCGAGGGCTTCGAGGCTCCCGGCCTGCCCGCGGGCTTCGAGAGCTCCGGGGATGAGCCGTGGGTCGTCAGCACAGCCCGCGCGGCGAGCGGCGACCAGTCGCTCAGGTCGGGCGACATCGGCCACAACGGCCGTTCGGTGCTCGAGTACACGACCCGTACGACCACGGGCGGGACCGTGAGCTTCGAGCACTTCGTCGAGCTCCGAGTCGTTCGACGCGTTCGGCTTCTACGTCGACGGCGTCCAGCTGGCCGTGGCAAGCGGCCCGCCGTTCGGCTGGGAGGACGTGGCCGTGGACGTCGCCCCCGGCGTCCACACGTTCACCTTCGTCTACGAGAAGGACTTCAGCGTCCATGCCGGGGACGACGCTGCCTGGATCGACGACCTGGTGATCCCCGGGATCGAGGTCGCTCTTCCGGAGACCATCGTCGCGGCGACCGGGCCTGATGCCACGAGCCACACATGGACGCCGGCCGCTGCCGGCGACTACCGCATCAGGGTCACGGCGGCCGGCGACCTCGCGCCCTGGTTGGCCTCCGACGAGTCCGAGACGTTCACGGTCGCGAACGATGCGCCACCCACGATCTCCATCTCGGGTGCTGCCGTCGACGAAGGCGACGCCGGCGCAACGAACGCGAGCTTCGCGGTCTCGCTCTCGCACGACCCGACCGAGACGGTGACGGTCGACTACCAGTCGGCGGACGGCCTCGCCGGCGCGGAAGAGGACCCGCCCGACTACGACGAGACCTCCGGGACGCTGACCTTCCTGCCGGGAAGCGCCCTGACACAGACCATCGCCGTGCCGGTACGCGGCGACTCGCAGCCCGAGCTGCACGAGGACTTCTTCGTCCAGCTCTCGAACGCCGAGAACGCCGTGATCGACCACGATTCGGCGCGCGCGCAGATCCTGAACGACGACGGCGACTGCACGTACGACCCGGTCAGCCAGACCGTGCATCTGCCCGTCGGCTCAGCTGAGCGGATCCTCTTCGTCCAAGACGGCTGGATCAACGCGGACAACGCGTCCTGCGGGGTCGCGGACGTCACGAATACGGAGACGATCTCCATCACCGGCGGGAACGGCGACGACTCGCTCGTCGTCGACCTCAGCGGCGGCGAGCCGTTCGCCCCGGGCGTCGGCGACGAGCTGACCGGGCCCGAGATCGAGATCGTCGTCGCCCTTCAGGGCGGGAGCAACTCGCTGACCGTCAGCGGGAGCACGGGCAACGACGAGATCGTCCTGGGGGCCGGCGGGATCAACCTGAATCCGGGCGAGGAAGCCGCGGCCGCCGATGCGGACGTCACGTTCACCGGCAACCTGGACCGGCTGGCCGTCACCGGCAACCACGGCGACGACACGATCTTCGCGGCCGGAGGTCTCGGCACCGGCGGCCAGTCGAGTCTCGACCTGTCGCTCAGCGGCAACGAGGGCGACGACGACGTGACGGGCGGTGCCGGCGGCGACCTGATCTTCGGAGGCGACGGAGACGACGTCGTGGAGGGCGGTGGAGGGACGGACACCGCTGACTTCTCGGGTGCTGCCGGCCCCGTTGCGGTCGATCTCCGCGCGGGCACTGCCGAAGGCTTCGGCGCCGACACGCTCTCCGGCGTCGAGAACGTCACGGGCGGGAGCTTCGACGACGTCCTCGCCGGTGACTCGGAGGCGAACCTGCTCGAGGGCGGATCCGGCCAGGACACGGCGGACTTCACGTCCTCTCCGCAGGGCGTGGCGGCGGAGCTCAACCACGGAACGGCCGTCGGCGACGGGGACGACACGCTCTCCGGGATCGAGAACATCACCGGCTCGGCGCATGCGGACCAGATCGACGGCGACGCATTCGCCAACCGCCTCGAGGGCGGCGCCGGCGACGATTCGGTCGACGCCGGTGCCGGTGACGACGAGCTCCACATGCGCGACGGAGAAGCAGATACGAGCATCGTCTGCGGCGACGACGCCGACCTCGCGGTGACGGATCCGCCCGGCGTCGACGAGCCGGGCCACGACTGCGAGACCGTCGATGCGTCGCTTCCCGAGCTCTCGATCGGCGACATCTCTCTCGACGAAGGGGACACCGGGACGAGCTCAGCCGGCTTCGAGGTCTCCCTCTCCGAGGCGGCGACGGACGCGGTGACCGTCTCCTACGCGGTCACCGGTGTCACGGCCACGCCCGGCGTGGACTTCGTCGAGGAGACTGACGACATCACGATCCCTGCGGGTGAACTGAGCGCCACCGTAGAGATCGACGTCGTCGGGGACAGGCTGGACGAGGGCGTCGAGGCGTTCCGGGTCGATCTCTCGCATCCGACGAACGCGACCGGCGAGCCAGCCGCGACCGGCTCCATCGTGGACGACGACGACACTCCGGTCGTCACGGCGCAGGCGGTGACGACGAACGAGGACACGGCCAAGACGATCACGCTCGGCCAGGCGACGGACGGCGACGGCGACGCGGTCGCCTACGAGGTCGTCGAGCAGCCTGAGCACGGGGTGCTCTCCGCGCTCTCGGGCAACCAGGCGACGTACACGCCGCACACGAACTACGCCGGAAGCGACGACTTCACGGTCAGGGCCGGCGACGGGGTCAATGCCTCAGGCGATGCGACCGTCGCGATCACGGTCGACCCGGTCAACGACAGGCCTGTCGCGCAGAGCCAGATCTCCTCGACTCCGGAGAGCACGCCGAAGGAGATCGTGCTCGTCGGGACCGACGTTGAGGGGAGCCCGCTCACGTACGTCGTGAACCCACCGGCCCACGGCGACGTCACCGGCACCGCTCCGAACGTCACGTACACGCCCGATACCGGCTTCAGCGGCCAGGACTCGTTCACCTTCAAGGTCAACGACGGCGCGCTCGACTCCGATCCTGCGACGGTGACGATCGACGTCGGCGCGGTGAACGACGCGCCGGTGGCGGCCGATCAGAGCGTCACGACCTCGGAAGACGCTTCCAAGGCGATCACACTGGCGGCGACCGACGACGAGCTCGATCCGCTCGCGTACGCGGTGGTCTCCGGCCCGGCGCACGGGGCGCTCTCGGGTACGGCGCCGAACGTGACGTACACGCCCGCGGCGAACTTCCACGGGCCCGATTCCTTCACGTTCAAGGCGAACGACGGAACGCTCGACTCGAACGTGGCCACGGTCTCGATCACGGTCGACCCGGTGAACGACGCACCTGTCGCCCAGAACCAGCCGAGCGTCACCACGCCGTACGGCGCGCCGGTCGTGATCACGCTCACCTCGACCGACCTCGACGGCGGCCCGGCGGTCTACTCGGTCGTCTCCCCGCCCGTCTACGGGGCGCTGTCCGGCACGGCGCCGAACCTGACCTACACGCCGGCCGCGGGCTACTCCGGGCCCGACTCGTTCACCTTCGAGGCCAACGACGGCCACGTCGACTCGAACCTCGCGACCGTCTCGATCGCGATTCAGGCCGCACCCCCACAACCCGCCGCCGTCCGCCAAGCCGCGCTACGGGCTGAGCGTCGCCAGGAGCGGCACCGGTGCGGGCACCGTGCGCGGCCTGCCCGGGATCAACTGCGGCGCCGACTGCACCGAGGAGTACGAGTCCGGCACGACGGTGACGCTGACCGCCGCCGCCGCGGCAGGCTCGCGTTTCGGCTCCTGGACCGGAGCCTGCGCAGGCACCTCGGCGACGTGCACGATCGCCATGGACGCCGCGAAGGCCGTCACTGCGACGTTCACGAGGGTCACGGTCAAGCGCAAGCCGAAGTTCAAGCCGGTGAAGGTCTGCCACCGGGGTAGGACGGTCACGGTGCGCACGAAGGCGGGCCTGAAGAAGCACCTGAAGCACCGGGACAAGCGCGGCGCCTGCAAGCCCAAGCGAAAGCGCCGGAACTAGCGCTTTAGGCCGGCTCGCCTGCCGATACGCTCAGGTATGAGCCGGGGTGGTGGAGGCGCCCTAATCACGATCGTCGTGCTTGCGCTCGCGGGCGGTTTCGCCGCGGCGGGCGACGGCGCCGCGTCTCAATCCAGACCCCAGGAGCTCGTCGTACGCTTCGAGCCCGGCGCCGCGCAGGAGCGCGCGCTGGAAGCGGCCGGCGCCACCCTCGTCGAGCGCGCGCGGAGAGGAGGACTCGTTCGCGCCCGGCTCCGTCCCGGACGCACCCTTTCCCAGGTCGATGCAGCGCTCGAGCGAAGGAGCGACGTCGTCTCCTCCGAGCCCAATCGCATCTACGAGCTCTTCGCGACGCCCGACGACACCTTCTGGGTCCAGCTCTGGGGCCTGCCGGCGATCTCGGCGCCGACCGCATGGGACGAAACGACCGGAAGCGCCTCGGTGGTCGTGGCCGTCGTCGACTCGGGCACCGACTACACCCATCCGGACCTCGTGAACAACATCTGGGCGAATCCCGGCGAGACCATCGACGGCCTCGACAACGACAGCAACGGTCTCATCGACGACCTCAGGGGCTGGGACTTCTACGCCAACGACTCCACGCCGCTGGACATCCACGGCCACGGCACCCACGTCGGCGGGACGATCGGCGCGGAAGGCAACAACGCCCAGGGGATCACCGGCGTCAACTGGGACGTGCAGCTGATGCCGCTCAGAGTCGGCAACCAGTCGCTCAGCGGTTTCGCGATCGAGCAGGCGTTCCGCTACGCGTGCGCGGAGGGGGCCAGGGTCGTCAACGGAAGCTTCGGCTCCGACGGGTCCGATCCGAACATCCGCGACGCGATCGCCGACTGCCCGAACACGCTCTTCGTCTTCGCGGCCGGCAACTCGGGCCGCAATGTGGACGGGTTTCCGACGTATCCCTGCGCCGAGGCGCTGCCGAACGTGATCTGCGTCGCGGCGAGCGAGTTCGGCGACACGCTGGCGTCCTTCTCGAACTACGGCGTGACGAACGTCGACCTCGCCGCCCCGGGCGCGAACATCTTCAGCACGCTCCCGGGCAACGACTACGAGGCGTGGGACGGGACCTCCATGGCCGCTCCGCACGTCGCGGGCGCCGCTGCTCTTGCGCTCTCGGACCGGCCGGAACTGACCGCCGCGGAGCTCAGGAGCGCGCTGCTCCTCAGCGTCGACGAGCTGCCGAGCTTCGCCGGCCTCGTGGCGACCGGTGGTCGCCTGAACGTCTCCCGGGCGCTGGGTCAGGAGGTCGTTCCTCCGACGGGCCTGACCGCGTCGAGCCCCACCCACTCGGGAGCCTGGACCAACAACCAGTCCGTGCAGTTCGTCTGGGGCGGTGCCACGGACGCGAACGGGATCGGCGGCTACTCGTACGCGTTCTCCCCTGCGCAAGATTTCGTTCCGGACGAGGTGAAGGATGTCGAGGCTGCGACCACGTCGCTCACGACGTCCCTGTCCGACGGTGAGCACTGGTTCCACGTCCGGGCCAGGGACGGCGAGGGCAACTGGGGCACCGCCGTCCACGTCGGCCCGATCAGGATCGACACGTTCCAGCCGGTCCGGCCCGTTGCATCCAGCCCGAGCCACCGCGTCGGCGGAGCCTCCAGCACCCGGAACGTCGTCGTCGCCTGGACCGGAGCGATCGACTCCTCGAGCGGGGTGGACGGCTACTCGTTCTCGTGGTCTCTGGGGCGTGCAGCCACTCCGGCTTTGACGAAGAACGCCGAGGAGACCGTCTCGCGCACGACGAGCCCTCGACTCGCGGTCGGCGCCTGGTGGTTCAACATCCGGGCCCGTGACAACGCGGGAAACTGGAGCGACACCGTCAGCCTCGGACCGTTCTCGATCCGCGGCGGGCCGACCGCCTGCAACGTCCCGCGACTTCGGAACATGACCCTCGTCGCGGCGAAGCGCGTGCTCGTGAAGCGAGGCTGCCGGCTGGGTCGCATCAGCCGCGCGCACTCCAGGCGCGTACGGCGCGGCCGCGTGATCGCGCAGCGGCCCGCGCCCGGCCTTCGGAAGGCGCGCGGCGCTCGCGTCAGGGTCGTCCTCAGTCGCGGTCGCCGCTAAACACGCGTTCCGTGTGGTAGAAACTCGCGTCGCGCCGCCCAGGCCGCGCGTGTTTCTGCATGAGCGACTTCATCACTGACAACCCAGTCCTGATTGCGCTTGTCTGCTCGGCGGTCGCCGTCGCTTACGGCGTCGCGCAGACGTTCTGGCTGCTCGGCCTCCCGGCGGGAACCGAGCGAATGCAGGAAATCGGCAGGGCCATCCAGGAGGGCGCATCCGCATACCTTCGACGGCAGTACACGACCATCGCCGTCGTCGCGGTTCTCCTCTTCCTCGTCATCGGATTCTGGGACGACCTGGGCTGGGGGACAGCGTTCGGCTTCATGATCGGTGCCGTCTTCTCGGCCGCCGCCGGCTTCATCGGGATGAACGTCGCGGTCCGGGCCAATGTCAGGACAGCCGAGGCGGCCAAGCAGGGAGTCGCTCCCGCGCTCCGGGTCGCCTTCTCGGCCGGCTCGGTCACCGGGCTCCTCGTCGTCGGCCTCGGGCTGCTCGGCGTGGCCGGCTACTACGGAATCCTCGTCGACTTGTTCGACCAGGGACAGGACGGCGCGACCGAGCACCTCATCGGCCTTGCCTTCGGCGGCTCGCTGATCTCCGTCTTCGCCCGTCTCGGCGGCGGGATCTACACGAAGGCAGCGGACGTCGGCGCCGACCTGGTCGGAAAGGTCGAGGCCGGGATCCCCGAGGACGACCCGCGCAACCCCGCGGTGATCGCGGACAACGTCGGCGACAACGTCGGCGACTGCGCCGGCATGGCGGCGGACCTGTTCGAGACCTATGCCGTCACGCTCGTCGCGGTGATGTTCCTCGGCGCAGTCAACTTCCCGGCCACCGAGATCGTCCACTACCCGCTCGTGATCGGCGCCGTGGCCATCCTCGCGTCCGTGGCCGGCACGTTCTTCGCGCGCATCGGCCGGGGAGGCTCGATCATGGCCGCGCTCTACAAGGCGGTCATCGCGTCGACCGTGATCTCGGCGCTGCTCTTCATCCCGGTGACCGCGGCGTTCGACGGCGACATGTTCACGTTCTGGGAGCTCTACGGCGCGACGCTGATCGGTCTCGCGATCACGTTCCTGCTGGTCGCGATCACCGAGTTCTACACGGGTACCCGCTGGGGGCCCGTGAAGGGGATCTCGCGCGCCTCCCTCACCGGCCACGCGACGAACATCATCGAAGGGCTCGCCATCGGGATGCAGGCGACGGCGCTCCCCGTCATCGTCATCGCGGCCGGGATCGTGGGTGCGTTCTCGATCGGCGACACGGCGACCGAGGGCCTCTTCTACATCGGCATCGCCGTCATGGCGCAGCTCTCGATGACGGGGCTGATCGTCGCGCTGGACGCGTACGGCCCGGTGACCGACAACGCCGGCGGCATCGCCGAGATGGCGGAGCTGGACGAGTCCGTGCGGGCCGTGACCGACCCGCTCGACGCCGTGGGGAACACGACGAAGGCGGTCACGAAGGGCTACGCGATCGGCTCCGCGGGGCTCGCGGCGCTGATCCTCTTCGACGGCTTCACGACCGAGCTCAGCGACGAAGGTCTCACCAACGTCAGGTTCGAGCTCCACGACGCCTGGGTGATCGCCGGCCTCTTCCTCGGCGGGCTGATGCCGTTCCTCTTCTCGTCGCTCGCGATGCAGGCCGTAGGGCGCGTCGGCGGCCAGGTGGTCCAGGAGGTGCGGCGGCAGTTCCGCGAGATCCCGGGGATCCTCGAGGGGACCGGCCGGCCTGACTACAGCCGTGCGGTGGACATCGTCACCGGGTCGGCGATCAAGAACATGATGGTCCCGAGCCTCATCCCGGTCGCCTTCCCGATCATCGTCGGGATCATCAGCGTCGAGATGCTCGGCGGCCTGCTGATCGGGACGATCATCACCGGCATCTTCCTCGCCATCGCGATGACCTCCGGCGGCGGCGCGTGGGACAACGCGAAGAAGCTGATCGAGGACGGCCAGTTCGGCGGGAAGGGCTCGGACGCCCACGCCGCCGCGGTCACCGGCGACACCGTCGGCGATCCCTACAAGGACACCGCCGGGCCCGCGATCAACCCGATGATCAAGATCACGAACATCGTCGCGATCCTGATCATCCCGCTGATCGTCTCCATCCACGGATAGGCCCTCCGAGCCGTGGCCGGTGCCAGGCACCGGCCGTGGCCCCGGCGGCCACGTCCGGCCACACAACCAAGCGCTCCGGCGGCGATTCGACATGTCCCGTCGGGCCGCGAGGAGTGTCAGACACTCGTCGTGTCCGCGAGGGACCTGCTCAGACGCGCCAGTAGTAGCGGCTGAGGAGCACGGCGACGGGGATGATCTCGAGCCGGCCGAGCCACATGAGGACGATCATCACGACCTTCGAGGCGCCGCTGAACGGATCGAAGGAGCCCATCGGGCCGGCGAACCCGAACCCGGGGCCGACGTTTCCGAGCGTCGTCGCCGCCGCACCGACGGCGTCGATGAGCCGGAGGTCGAGGTCGACCCGCGCTCCGTCCGCCATCAGCGCCAGCGTCCCGACGGCGAAGACGCCGACGTAGAGGAGCACGAAGCTGGAGATCGCGCGCAGGATCCGCTCGTCGACGGGCACGCCGTTCAACCGGACGCGGCTCACGACCTCCGGATGCACGGTCTGGTCGAGCTCGCGCCGGAGCATCCGCCCGATCAGCAGGTGGCGCACGACCTTGACCGACCCCGCGGTCGATCCGGCGGATCCGCCGAAGAACATCGCCGCGACGAGGACGACCGCGGTGAAGAGCGGCCACAGGTTGAAGTCCGCGCTCGCCGCGCCGGTCGTGGTCATCATCGAGACGAACTGGAAGACGCCCGCGCGGACCGCCTCCTCGCCTCTCAGGATCCCCTCGGTCCACAGCTCGACGATCAGGACGAGTGAGCCGAGGACGAGCAGAGCGACGTAGAGACGGAACTCCTCGTCCCGGAAGAGCGGCCGCGGGTTCGCCCGGACAAACGCGCGGTAGAGCAGGGCGAAGTTGGCGCCGGCGAGCGCCATGAACGCGGCGATCGTCCACTGGGAAGCTGCGCTGAAGGCCTCGACTCCGCGCGCCTCGGTCGAGAAGCCGCCGGTCGGCAACGTCGAGAACGCGTGCGAGATCGCCTCGAACAGATCCATCTGCTCGTCGAGGCCCGTCCAGCCGAACACGGCGAGGATCGCCACCATCGCGATCGTGAGCGCGACGTAGAGCGCCCAGAGGCGCCGCGCCGTGTCGCGGATCCGTGCCGACATCTGCTCGAACTCCGGGCCGGGCAGCTCGTGCTCGAGGAGCTGGCGGCCGCCGACCCGGAGGCGCGGAAGCACGGCCAGCGCGAGCACGATGATCCCCATGCCGCCGAGCCACTGCGTCAGCTGCCGCCAGATCAGGAGCGAGCTCGGAAGCGCCTCGATGTCGGTGAGGACCGTCGCCCCGGTCGTCGTGAACCCCGACATGGCTTCGAAGTAGGCGTCGACGGGGCTCGAGATCTGATCCTCGCCGGAGAGGATGTACGGCAGGGCGCCGAGCGCCGCAGCGAGGAGCCAGGTCAGGGACACGATCAGGAACCCCTCGCGGACTCCGACGCTGTCTCTGCTACCGGCGACGCGCTCGAGGCCCCAGCCGAAGCCGTGCCGCCGACGATGCCAGTGGCGAGGAACGGCCAGAACGGGCTCCGAGTACCCCAGCGCGAACCCGAGCGGGAAGAGCGTCGCGAGGCTCAGGTACTTGATGAGCGCCCCGACGAGGCTGAGGCTGCCGAGGACGTCGACGCCGAGCGCGCCGCGGGGCGCCTTCAACGCAGCCTCAAAGCGTCTTCTCGACCTCGTGCACGCGGCTCGACGGAGTGAAGAGGATCGCCCGGTCGCCGGCCTGGAGGACGTCGTCGCCGTGCGGGAAGAGCGCTTCGCCGTCGCGGACGACCGCGCCGATCAAGGAGCCGGTCGTCGGCAGGTCGCGGAACCGCTTCCCGACCAGCTTGCTCTCCGGCCGCACCGTGATGTCCAGGACCTCGAATCGATCCTGGTCGAGCATTGCAACCTGCCTCGTCCGAGGATCTCGCGCGAATCGGACGATCTCCTCCGCCGTGAGGAGCCGCGGGTTGATCGCGACGTCGACGCCGGCGCGCTCGAACACCTCGATGGAAACGGGGTCGTGGACGATCGCAATCGTCAGCTCGACGCCGTGCAGCTTCGCGAGGGTCGCCGCGTAGTAGTTCTTCGCGTCGTCGCGCATCGCGAAGACCGCCGCTTCCGAACGCCCGATGTGCTCGCGTTCGAGGAACTCCGGCTCGGTCCCGGTCGCGCAGAAGACGCGCGCCTTCGGCAGCAGCTCCGCGACGGTTCGCGCGCGCTCGGGGTCGCTCTCGATGAGCCGTACCCGGATCCCCTGCTGGAGCATGGCCCGCGCGGTGGCCGTGCCGATGCGTCCGGCGCCGAAGATCACGATGTCGCCGACGGCCCTGCGCGCCGGCGTCAGCAGCCGACTCCACTCCTTCGCGGCCTTGGGCGACCCGATCACGACGATGCGGTCGCCGGGGCGGATCGTCTCCTCTCCGCGCGGCACCGCGATCGTGTCGCCGCGGATGATGCTCGCCACCTTGGAGTCGGCGGGCAGAATCGCTTCGCGCAGCGGGCGTCCGACCACGTCCTCGAATCTGTGACCTCGGGGCTGCCGGGCCGCCCGTTCGGCCACCTCGATCAGCGGCCCACTGTCGTCGCGACCCCGGCGCTGCGGCGCCTCCACGTCGAACTCGACGATCTGCACCTGGCCGTCCGCGAAGACGTCCGTCTGGCGCGCGGCGGGGACGCCGATCGTCTGGGAGACGGCAAGCGCGGTCTCGCGCTCGGACGAGACGACCCAGTCGACGTCGAGCTGGCGCTCCCTCCAGACGTCGAGATACTCCTCGTTGCCGGTCCGGACGATGGTCCGCGCTTCCGGCGCCAGCCTGCGCGCGAACATCGAGGCGATGACGTTGATCTCGTCGCGGGACGTGCACGCGATCACGAGATCGGCGCTCGCGAGCCCCGCCTCTTCGAGGACTCGGCGGCTCGCCCCGTCGCCTTCGACCGTGCCGATGTCGAAACGGCCGACGCGCTCGAGGCGGCCTGCGTCCGTGTCGATGATGGTCAGCTCGTGCTCGTCGTGGAGGGCCTCCACGATCGTGGAGCCCACCTGCCCGGCCCCGATGATGAAGATCCTCATCCGGCGGGAGGCTAACGCGGCCGGTAGGCGGAGATCGCTCCTGCGCCGCCCAACGCCGCGCAACTACTCTCGGTTCAACCCCGGATGAGCTCTGCGACTCCACCAACCGCAGCGGTCTGCGACGCGTGTCTGCAGCTCGGCTACACCCCGCGAGTCGCCCCGGCCGGCATCAAGCCGACGAAAGCGGACGCCCGCGTGGGCGGGAAGGCGCTGCCGGTCCGCCATCGCGGAAGCGTGGACGACTTCCTCGAGGCGCTCGGCGGCGCGGAGTCCGGGTCGATCCTCGTGGTCGACAACGGCGGGCGACTCGACGAGGCCTGCGTCGGCGATCTCGTGGCGGTCGAGATGGAGGCCGCGGGCCTCGCCGCGATGGTCGTCTGGGGCCTCCACCGGGACGAGGTCGAGCTCGCCCGGCTCTCGATTCCCGTGTTCAGCTACGGGACGATCCCCGCCGGCCCGGACCCCGACCCGCTCCGCAAGAACGAGCCGGCGACGCCGGTGATGCTCGGGGAGGTCGAGGTGAGCGCCGACGATCTCGTCGTCGCCGACGCGGACGGCGTGGTGCTCGTCGCGAGCGAGATCGCGGACGACGTCTTCACGGCCGCCCACGGCATCGCGGAGCGCGAGCGGGCCCAGTTCGACGCCGTGGTCGACGGCACCTCGCTGCGGGAGCAGCTGCACTTCGAGGAGTACCTGGCCGAACGCGCGGCGAACCCGGGCTTCACCTTCCGCGAGCACCTGAAGAAGGTCGGCGGCGCGATCGAGCGGTAGCCGGTTTCGCCGCAGCGCCAGAGGTCTAGAGTCCTGCCGTGCCGAGGAGGAGGCGGCGGCAGCAAGGTCTGGAGCGCGTCCTCGGGACGCCGGCGCTCTTCGCCACGGCGTACGGCAACGTCGGCTCGTCGATCTACTACGCGCTCGGCGTCACGGCGGCGTTCGCGCTCGGCCTGACGCCGATCGTCTTCGTCATCGCAGGCGTGATCTTCGTGGCCACGTCCCTCACCTACACCGAGGGAACGGTCCGCTACCCGGAGGCCGGGGGCTCCTCGAGCTTCGCCCGGCATGCCTTCAACGAGCTCGTCTCCTTCGGGGCGGCGTGGGCGCAGATGCTCAACTACATCATCACGATCGCCATCTCGGCGTTCTTCGTGCCGCACTACCTGTCGGTCTTCTGGGAGCCGCTACGGGAGAACCCGTGGGACATCGTCGGCGGCGCCTTCGTCATCGCTCTCCTCGTCGGGATCAACATCGTCGGCGTGCGTGAGGCGGCCGGGCTCAACATCTTTCTCGCCGTCGTGGACTTCGCGACGCAGGTGCTGCTCGTCCTGCTCGGCTTCGTCCTCATCCTCAGCCCCGAGACCCTGGTCGACAACGTCGAGCTCGGCGTCACGCCGACGTGGAACCAGTTCCTGCTCGCGATCCCGATCGGGATGATCGCCTACACGGGCCTCGAGACGATCTCCAACCTCGCGGAGGAGACTCGCGAGCCGCCCCGCGACGTCCCGCGTGCGTACCTGTGGGTTGCGATCGCCGTTTTCACGATCTACCTCACGCTGCCAATCGTGGCGCTGTCGGCGCTTCCGGTCGAGCAGGTCGGGGGCGAGTTCCAGACGCTCCTGGGCCTCGCGCCGGAGGAGGGCGGCTACCAGAACGACCCGATCCTCGGCGTCGTCGAGAACCTTGGGATCGAGGAGGGAACCCTGCTGGACGGGCTCGAGATCTACGTCGGGATCCTCGCCGCGACGATCCTGATCGTCGCGACGAACGCCGGGGTGATCGGCGCCTCGCGGATCACGTACTCGATGGCGAGCTATCGGCAGCTCCCGAGTGTCTTTCGCCGCCTCCATCCGCGGTTCAAGACTCCCTGGCTGGCGCTGCTCGTCTTCGCAGGACTGCTCTCGATACTGACGCTCCTGCCCGGCGAGACCACGTTCCTCGGAACGATGTACGCGTTCGGCGCAATGCTCTCGTTCACGATCGCGCACGCGGCGATCATCGGCCTTCGCTACCGGCACCCGGAAGACGAACCTGTCTATCGCGCTCGGCCCAATCTCGCCATCGGCGGCGTCGACTGGCCGCTCTTCGCGATCGTCGGCGGTCTCGCTACGGGGTTCGCATGGATCGTCGTCGTCGTCCAGGAGGAAGGGACGAGGTGGGCCGGGCTCGGCTGGCTCGCACTCGGCTTCCTCGGCTACGCCGTCTATCGGCGTTGGGGGCTGAAGATGCCGCTCACCGAAACCGCGCGAGCGCCCGTGCTCGTGCTCGGGCCGTCGCTGACCGTCGACTACCGGACGATCGTCGTGCCTGTGACCCGCTCCGCCGAGTCGGAGGAGGCGCTCGTCGCCGCCGCGCGCCTCGCGGACGAGCGCGGCTCGAGGGTCGCCGTCGTGCACGTGATCGAGGTGCCGCTCGACCTGCCGCTCGACGTCCAGCTGCCGCAGCTCGAGGAGGAGGCGGACGACATCCTCGACAACTCCGCCGCACTCGTCGAGAGCTACGGCGTTCGTGCCGTCGCCCGTCTGATCCGCGCCCGGTCCGCGGGGCCCGAGATCGTCGCGGAGGTGGAGGGACGCAACGCCGAGCTCGTGATCCTCGGCGCCCCCCGGCGCCGTGCGGCCCGGGGAGGCCGGATCTTCGGACGCACGGTCGACTACGTGCTCAAGCACAGCCCGTCGCGCGTCCTCATCACCGCCGGGCGGAGAGCGGCGTGACCGTCGCGCTCTCCTGGCTCCTGGTCGTGCTGGGGCTCGCCGTCATCGTGCGGACGATCGCGGCCGGCGTCGGCGGCGGTCTCGGCCTGCTGCTCGGCACGCTCCTCGTCCTCGCCGGCGGTCTCCGGCTCTACCTTTCGAGGCGGCTTGGCTAAGAAGCTTCCAGGGCTCCAGCGCGTCCTCGACGTTCCGTCGCTCGCGGCGGTCGCGTACGGCGAGATCGGCTCCTCGCTCTACTTCGCGCTCGGGGTCATCGCGCTCTACGCGCTCGGCTTCACGCCGTGGGTGCTGCTCGCCGTCGGCCTGCTCTTCCTCGTCGTCGCCCTTTCCTACGCGGAGGGGACGAGCGCGATCCCGGAGCCCGGAGGCGCCGCGACCTTCGTCCGGCGCGCCTTCAACGACCCACTCGGGTTCGTCACCGGCTGGGCGCTGATCCTCGACTACCTGATCGTCATGGCGCTCGCCGGGCTCTTCGTCCCGCACTACGTCGGACACGCGATCGGCTGGGAGCGCCTGACCGACGAACCGCTCGACACCGTGCTCGGCATCGGGGTGATCCTCGGGATCGCCGCGCTGCGCCTCGCCCGCCGGACGAGCCTCTACCGGACGGCGATCATCGTCGCCGGCCTCGCACTCGCCTCGCACCTGCTGCTCGTCGTGCTCGGCTTTGCATTCCTCTTCTCGGCCGACGCGCTCGGAGAAGGCGTCGACCTCGGGACGGCTCCCACCTGGCGGGACATCGCCTTCGCCCTGCCGCTCGCGATGCTCGCCTACACCGGGCTCGAGACGGTCGCAAACCTCGCTGCGGAGACGCGGGAGCCCGGCCGGACGCTTCCGCGCAGCCTGTTTGCCGGGATCGGCCTCGTCGTCGCCGTCACCTTCGCGATCGGCCTGATCGGCGTCTCCGCCTTCCCCGGTGGAACCGGCCTCGGGACGGAGTGGCTCCGTGCGCCGCTCATGGGCATCGCTGAGGCGTTCGACGATCCGTTGCCGGGCTTCGTCGGGGACGCGGTCGTCGTCGTGGTCGGAGTGACCGGCGCGCTCGTCCTCGCCGTTGCGGTGACGACGTCGATCTCCGGCGCCGGACGGCTCGCGTACTCGATGGGACAGCGGCAGATGCTGCCGCACACCTTCGGGACGCTGAACCGGAGGACGCTGCTCCCGCCGGTGGCGATCGTCAGCGCCGCGCTGATCGCCTCCACGCTGCTCGTCATCGGCCACTTCATCCCGACCGAGGCCGTGCGGTTCCTCGCCGGGCTGTTCAGCTTCGGCGTCCTGCTCGCGTTCACCGCCGCGCAGCTGGCCGTGATCAAGCTCCGCTTCTCCGAGCCGGAGCTCGAGCGGCCCTTCCGCGTCCCGCTCAACGTGCGGATCCGGGGCGTGGACGTGCCGCTGCCGGCGCTCGTCGGCGCTCCGCTCACGTTCGCCATCTGGGTGATGACGATGGCGACGCACGAAGCTACTCGCATCGCCGGCCCGGTGTGGCTGCTGATCGGCGCAGTCGTGTACGTCGCAACTCGGCGGGCGGTGCGGGAGCCGATCCTCGGCCGTGTCGTCCCGGCGGAGCCGGACCTGGTCCCGGACGTGGAGGGCGTCTACGAGCGGATCCTCGTCCCGATGAAGCTCGGGCCGATCGGAGAGGAGGTTCTGGCGACCGCGATCAAGCTCGCCGAGGAGCGCGGCTGTGCCCTCTCCGCGATCCACGTGATCGCCGTCCCGCTCGACAAGTCGCTCGACGCAGCGATGGACGACGCGGAGGAGCGGGCCCAGGCGTCGCTCTTCGAGGCCAAGATCCTCGCCGCCGAGCACGGCGTCGAGGTGACCGGCGAGATCGTCCGCTCGCGCTCGATCGGCGAGGCGATCGTCCAGGAGGCGAAAGCCCGTTCGGTCGACCTCATCGTCGTCGGCTCCTCGCCCCGCTGGCGCCGCCAGTCGCGCTTCTTCAGTCCCACCGTCGACCACGTCCTCCGCCACGCCGGCTGTGAGGTGATGGTGATCGCCTACCCGCAGGGCGTGCTCGAGGAAGAGGAGGCCCTGTCGGGCGAGTCGCTAACCTCCGCTCCGTGAAGGCGATCGTCGTGGGGTGCGGCCGAGTGGGGTCCGCGGTGGCACTCGAGCTCGACCGCACGGGCTGGGAGGTCACGGCGATCGACGAGAAGGAAGACGCGCTTCAGCGGCTCGGCGAGCACTGGTCCGGCGGCTTCGTCGTGGGGCACGGTATGGACACGAAAGTCCTGCGCGAGGCCGGCATCGAGGAAGCCGACGCCGTCGTCGTCGCTACGAACGGAGACAACACCAACCTCGTGATCGGACAGGTCGCCCAGAAGCAGTTCGACATCGAGACGACGATCGTCCGGGTGCTCGACCCGGCGCGCGCGAAGGTCTTCGCGTCGCTCGGGCTGCGCACGATCTCGCCGACTTCGACCGCGATCGACTTCCTCACGGACGCGGTCCGGAAGCACACCGAGACGGTCGAGGCCGGGGGCTAGGTGTACATCGTCATCGCGGGCGGCGGCAAGATCGGCGCCAACCTGACGAAGAGCGTTCTCGACCTCGGCCACGAGGTGACGCTGATCGAGCAGCGCCGCGACCGCTTCGAGCTGCTCGAGGAGGAGTTCGAGCACCGTGTACAGCTCGGCGACGCCACCGAGCTCTTTGTCCTCGAGCGTGCAGGGATCTCCCGTCCACCGGACCTCGTGGTCGCCGTCACCGGCGACGACGAGGACAACATCATCATCTGCCAGATGGCGCGCGAGCACTACGGCGTCGAGAAGGTAATCGCCCGCGTCAACGACCCCCGCAACCAGCCGCTCTTCGACCTCATCGGGATCTCGCCGACGGTCTCGGCGACCTCGATCATCCTCGCGATGATCGAGCACGAGGTGCCCGAGCACGGTCTGATCCACCTCCTGGAGTGGCGCAACGAGAATCTCGAGATCGTCGAGGTGCAGCTCGATGCGAAGTCGCCGTCGGTCGGCAAGCGCGTCGCGGGGCTTTCGCTGCCTGCCGGCTCCCGGCTGATCACCGTCATGCGGGACGGTCACGCACAGATGGCCGAAGGCGAGATGGAGCTGCGGGCCGGTGACCAGGTGCTCGCGGTGCTCGAACCGGGTAAGGAAGAAGAACTGCGCAAGGTTCTTCTCCGTAAGGGAGATTGATGGGGGTCAGGCTATTCGGATTGCTCGTGCTCGTCGTGGCTCTCGCGGGCTGCGGCGGCGACGACGAGGGCGCCCCCGCCCAGGGCGGCTATCGGTTCGTTCAGATCGCCTCCGGCTTCGACTCGCCCGTCCATGTCACGGCGCCGCGAAACCAGCCGGGCACGCTCTACGTCGTCGAGCAGACCGGACGGATCCGGATCGTCCGCAACGGCCGGATCACGGGGACACTGCTGGACCTCCGGTCCCAGGTTGCGTGCTGCGGCGAGCAGGGACTGCTGTCGGTCGCGTTCCATCCGCGTTTCGGGCGGAACGGCAAGTACTACGTGAACTACACGGACACCCGCGGCGACACGCGGGTGGCCGAGTACCGCGGCCGGCGGCGACTCCGCCAGATCCTCTTCGTCGACCAGCCCTACTCGAACCACAACGGCGGGCAGAACATGTTCGGGCCGGACGGCCGGCTGTACGTCGGAATGGGCGACGGCGGGGCCGGTGGCGATCCTGAGAACCGGGCGCAGAACCTCGGCAGCCGGCTCGGGAAGCTGCTCGCGATCAACGTCGACCGGCGCGCTCCGCGGCCCCAGATCGCCGGGTTCGGACTCCGCAACCCGTGGCGCTTCTCCTTCGACCGCCGGACGGGCGACCTCTACATCGGCGACGTCGGCCAGAACGCCTGGGAGGAGGTCGACTTCACGCCGAGGCGGAGCCCCGGGGTCGAGAATTACGGCTGGGACGTCTACGAGGGCCGTGCCCGCCACGAGAACAAGTCGCCGAACCCGCGCGGCCGGCTCGTCTTCCCGATCGCCGTCTACCCGCTGGGGAGCCACTGTGCGGTCTCGGGCGGGTTCGTCTACCGCGGCGCTGCGGTGCGGTCTGCAGCGGGGCGGTACTTCTACGGCGACAACTGCACGGGCACGGTCTGGAGCCTTCGCGTGTCCGGCGGGCGAGCCCGGGACGTCCGGCAGGAGCGCTTCACCCTGAACGGTGTCTCGTCGTTCGGCGAGGACGCGCGCGGCGAGCTCTACGCCGTCACGCTCAACGGCCGCCTCTGGCAGCTGCGCTCTGGCTGAAGTCGCAAGACTTCGATCCCAGACCCGCCAGGGTTTAACCCGCCCGGCGGCGGCGCTGCACCTGCGGGCCTGACTGGCCCAGGGCGGCGTAGGCGAGCGTCTGGAGCGACTCGTTGAGGAGCGCAAGCTCGCGGACGACCGGCGCGAGGTTGTCGCCGCTGTCGAGCCGGCGGTTCAAACCGTGTACTTCGGCCGTGAGCTTGTCGAGGCGCTCGAGCAGCGCGTCGAGTTGACGGTCGCCGACGTCCTTGGGCGCTTCCACAGGCACAAATCTACCCTCGGAGGTCGGATAGATCATCCCTTGTCCGGGCGATCTTCGTGTCGGGTCCGAGACGATCGAGGAGACGTGGGAGGGCATCGGGGCCGGTCTCGAGGTCGTCGATCCGTCTCGACGCTCCAAGATGGTCGAGTGCGACCTGCGCGAGAGGCTCGGGCGCATCCGTGAACACGCCGACCATGGCGCCGGATCCCTTCAGCGCCCTGAGCGCCGCCGTCACCTCCGCTTCCGGCCGCAGGTAGACGGGAGCCCGGTCCTCGGCGAAGCGCCGCAGCGCCGCCCGCCAGTCGCCGATGCCTTGGGCGGCCCAGCGGTCGAGCTCCACCGCCGCCTCGCCCCGATCCTGCGGGAGCGACTCGACGTCCAGCTCGGCAATCGACCGGAAGCGGCGGGCTGCGTCGGCCAGCCAGTCCTCCCAGAGCCTGCGAGTGTCGCCGAGGGCGTCGAGGTCGATCGCGACCGCGTTCACGTCCACCGCCTCGCCGCCAGGACCGCCCCGATCACGACGCCGGCGGAATCGATCGCGACGTCGAGCACGGCTCCCTGACGTCCTTCGACGAACGACTGGTGGATCTCGTCGGAGATCGCATAGGCGATCCCGAGCGCCACTGCCCAGCCGGTGCGACGCAATGCGCGAACGAGGAGCGCCGCCAGGATCGCGAACTCCGCCGCATGCGCCACCTTCCGCAGCGCGACGTCCCAGCCGCCGAGCCCCGTGCCGAGATCCGGGACCGACGAGAGCGCGAAGATCAACGCCGCCCAGGCGACCACCGGTGCCCAACGCCAGACAGCCGCCTGCACGACGGGGCATACTAGGCCGACAACCAAAGGCGAGCGGAGAGGGAACCCGGTGCGAATCCGGGACGGTCCCGCCGCTGTGAGGGGAGACGCTCCCGCGCCGACACGCCACTGGCCTCCGGGCTGGGAAGGCGGTTCGGGAGGGCGCCCCGAGTCAGAAGACCTGCCGCCCGCCCGAGCACTCAGAACCCCTCGCGGAAGGAGGATTCGTGCGTAAGACCCTCATCACGCTCGCTGCGCTCGTTGCGCTGGCGGCACTGCTCGTCCCGACCGCACTCGCGGCCCGGGTGTCCGTTCGCGTCGAAGGCCGGACGCTGTCGATCTTCGGCTCGCTCGAGACCCGCTTCGAGGCCGGAGCGAACGCTCTCCAGGCGCTCGACGCCGCCAGCCTGCGCGGCGAGTTCTACTACCACATCACCCAAACGTCCTTCGGGCCCTACATCGACCAGATCGGCCGCCATCCGGCCGGCGGGTCCGACGGCTGGGTGTTCAAGGTCAACGGCGCCTCGCCGCCCGTCGGGGCCGACCAGGTCCAGCTTCAGGAAGGCGATCGCGTCCTCTGGTACTGGGCGACGTTCGGCCCGACCGGAGGCCCGCCAACGCTGCTCCTGACCCGGACCGGCCGCAACTGCTACCGGGTCGTCTCCGAAAACGACCGGGGAGTCGACAGCCCGGCGGCGGGCGCTCTGCTCCGGGTCGACGGACGGCGGGTTCGCACGCGCGCCGGCCGCGCCTGCGTCGGCAAACACGTCGGCACCGTCCGGGCGACGCTCGCCGGCGCCGTCCGCTCGAACGCGCTCAGGTAAGTGCTCCGCCGGCTCGCCCTCCTCCTCGCAGCCGCATGCCTGCTCGCGGGCTGCGGGGAGGAGGCGGGCGGCGAGGGGCAGGCGCAGCTCTGGATCACCCAAGACCGGGGCGCCGAGGTCGTGCTCACGACCTCCGTCCCGGCCGGAATCTCCGCCCTCGAGGCGCTGCGGGGCAAGACGGACGTCGAGACACGGTACGGCGGTCGGTTCGTCCAGTCGATCAACGGCATCGAGGGTGACCTGGCGCGGCAGCGCGACTGGTTCTGGTTCGTGAACGGGTACGAGGGCGACGTCAGCGCCGTCGACTACACGCTCCACGACGGCGACGTGCTCTGGTGGGACCACCGCTCCTGGGCGGGTCAGATGCGGCAGCCCGTGGTCGTCGGCTCCTTCCCGGAGCCGTTCCTGCACGGATGGGACGGCGAACGGCGCCCGGCGGTCGTGGAGGGGCCGCCCTCGGACGTCCGGGACGGGCTCGTAAGGCTGCTCGGGGCAGAAGCCGGCGACGTGGCCGACGCGAATCGCCTCGTCCTCGTTCCGGGCTCTGCGTTCCGCGGCCGGCTCGACGGCGCGCCCGGCGACCCGGTCGTGTTCGAGCTCGGCGAGGAGCTCGCACGGGAGATTCTCGAGGTGCCTTCGACCGTCCGTTACCGGTACGAGATCCCGTGAGCGCGGTTCCCGCTGCCGCTCTGCTCGCCGGGCTCGCCGCCGCCGCCCTGCTCGCCGACCGCACGGCGTCCGTCGCCGTGATCGCCGCGGTGCTCTTCGCCGTCTGCCTGCGCGCGCCGCAGGGCCGGCGCTGGCCCTACCTCGTCGGGACGCTCGGCTCCGGGCTCACGCTCTTCCTCATCAGCCCGCTCGTCGCCCGCTACGGCGGGATCGTCTACTGGGAGGGGCCGACCATCCCGGTGATCGGTCAGCTCGACATCACGAGCGAGGAGCTGCAGGTGGCGCTGTACCAGGGGCTCCGCCTCGTCGCCGTCGGGCTTGCGTTCGCGGCGTATGCGCTGCTGCTCGACCAGGATCGGCTGCTCCAGGCGGGTGGGCGGCTGCGCCGCTCCGTCCTCGCCGTCGCCCTAGCGACGCGGCTCGTGCCGACGCTCGAGCGCGACGCGGCCGGCTACGTCGAGGCGCTTCGCGGCCGGGGCTTGGTCGTGGAGGGGCTGCACGGTCGCGCGCGCCTCCTCTCGCCGCTCGTCGCCGGCTCGCTCGAGCGCTCGCTCAATCTGGCGGAGTCGATGGAGGCACGCGGGTTCGGACGGCCCGGCCGGACAAGGGCGCCGTCCCCGCCGTGGGGCACCTGGGACCGCCTGGCGATCGCGGGCGCCGTGCTGGCCGTCGTCGCGGGGGCGCTGTGGCTCTAGCGCGCGTCGAGCACCTGACGTACAGCTACCCGGACTCCCGGGCGCCGGCCCTGGCGGACGTCTCGCTCGAGCTCCGGCCCGGCGAGCTCGTCTGCCTCCTGGGCTCGTCCGGCTCGGGAAAGTCCACGCTGCTGCGTGCGCTCGCCGGTCTCGTGCCGCACTTTCACGGCGGCCGGTTCGCGGGGCGGGTCGAGGTGGACGGCCGCGACACCAGCCGCACGCGGCCGAGCGACCTCGCCGGGAGCGTTGCGAGCGTCTTTCAGGATCCCGAGGACCAGGTCGTCTTCACCGGGGTCGAGAACGAGGTTGCCTTCGGGCTCGAGAACCTCGGCACGCCGCCTGCGGAGATCCACGGCCGCGCTCTCGAGGCGCTCCGTGCGCTTGGAGCCGAGCATCTGGCAGGCCGGAAGACGCACGAGCTCTCGGCCGGCGAGCTCCAGCGGGTGTGTGTCGCCTCGGCCCTCGCGCTTCGTCCCCGGCTCCTCCTGCTCGACGAGCCGACCTCCCAGCTCGATCCGGAAGCGGCGGAGTCGCTGCTCGATCTCGCAACGGAGCTCGACTGTGCGGTGCTGATCTCGGAGCAGCGGCCGGCCTTGCCGCTCGAGCGCTGCGACCGCGTCGTCTTCATGGAGCGGGGGCGGGTCGCGATCGATGCGACGCGGGTCGACGGGTTGCGCTGGCTCGAGGCCGAGCACCCGGCGTTTCTCGCGCACGAGCCGGTCCGGCTTCAGGACGAGCAGGCCGAGGGCGACGTTCTCTGCCGGGTCGAGGGCGCGTCATACGCGTACGGCGAGCGGGTCGTCCCTGTACCGGACCTCGAGGTTCGCCGCGGCGAGGTGGTCGCGCTGACCGGCGAGAACGGCTCCGGGAAGACGACGCTCGCCAAGCTTGCCGCCGGGCTCCTCGAGCCGGTTTCCGGAAACGTGCGGCGGTCGGGTCGGGCCGCGTACATGAGCCAGGATCCGGGCCGCTACGTCGTGGCCGAGCGCGTGGACGAGGAGGTCGCACTCGGGGTGGGCGGCGACCTCAGCCGGGCGCGGGCGGCGCTCGTGCCCGTCGACCTCGACGGCTTCGGGGCGCGCCATCCGCGGGATCTCTCGAGCGGCGAGCGCGAGCGGCTGGCGCTCGCCGCGGTGCTCGTGACCGAGCCGGATCTCCTCGTGCTCGACGAGCCGACGCGCGGGATGGATCCGGAGCGCAAGCTCGAGCTCGCGACGCTGCTCCGCTCGCAGGCGACGAGGCGCGGGACGCTCGTCGTGACCCACGACCTCGTTTTCGCGTCCGACGTCGCCGACCGGTTCGTCAGCTCGTCGTCCGGAGCGGGAGACCGTGCATGTCTAGGGCGATGCTCCTCGTGGCTGCGGTGGTCTTCGCGGCCGGGGCCTGGACGGCGCTGTCCCCGGGGGACGCCGGGCTCTCGCTCCTGCTCGTCGCGCTCGCGCTCGTCGCCGCCGGGTTCGTCTGGCTCGAGTCGGGGACGGGCTCGGCGAAGGAGATCGCGCTCGTGGCAGTGCTCGGCGGGACAGCGGCGGCCGGGAGGGTGCTCTTTGCGGCCGTGCCCGGAGTCCAGCCCGTGACCGTCGTTGCGGTCGCCGCCGGCGCGGCACTTGGCGCGAGGGTCGGCTTCGCGGTCGGCGCCGTCGCCGCCTTCGTGTCGAACTTCTACCTCGGCCAGGGGATCTGGACGCCGTGGCAGATGCTGGCGTGGGGAGGCTGCGGCGTCGCCGGAGCGCTCGCCGCCGGGGCGATCCGGAACCGCTGGGCGTTCGCGGCGCTCTGCTTCGCGCTCGGCTTCGCCTTCAGCAGCGCGATGGATCTCTGGCATTGGTACAGCTTCTGGCCCCATACCTGGGAGGCGCTCACCGTCGTGTACGCACGGGGCGTGTGGTTCAGCGCCGCCCACGCGATCGGCAACGTCGTCTTCGCGCTTGTCATCGGCCCGGAGCTCCGCCGTCTGCTCGAACGCTACGGCCGCCGCTTACGCGTGGAGGTCGCGTGGGCCGACGTCCCGCGGTCGGCGGCGCCGCTCACGCTCAGTGCCCTCGCCTGCGCGCTCGTCGTCGCCGGAGTCGCCGGCGCGGGGCCGGCTCCGTCGCCGGCCGACTTCGTCGCCGGCCGGCAGCAGCCGGACGGCGGGTTCGCGGAGCCCGGCGCCCGTTCCGACCCCGCGTTGACGGCCTGGTCGGTGCTTGGGCTGAAGGCTACGGGCCGGGCCCCCGCCCGCTCGCCGGCCGCGTATCTCCGCGATTCGCCCGCCGAGGACACGACCGACCTCGCGCTGCGCGTCATGGCTCTGCGGGCGCTCGGCGAGAGCCCGGCGCCGTTCCTCGAGCGGCTCGAACGACAGCGGCGCCGCGACGGCCGGATCGGCGCGCTCGTCAACTCGACGATCTGGAGCGTGCTGGCGCTGCCGCGGGGCGAGCGGCCCGCGGTGCGCTATCTCCTCCGGCAGCAGCGGCGCTCCGGCGGCTGGTCGTGGGCGCCGAACGGCGCGCCGGACTCGAACGACACGGCAGCCGCGATCCAGGCTCTCCGCCGGAGCGGCGTGCGCGGCCGGCCGATCCGGCGCGGCCTTGCGTACATCCAGAGGCTCACGGCACCGAGCGGCGGCGTCCGGCTGACCCCCGGCCGCGAGCCGGACGCCCAGTCCACGGCCTGGGCGATCCAGGCGTACGTCGCCGCCGGAGCGCGCCCACCCGCGGCCGCCTTCCGCTTTCTCGCCTCGCTCAGGCGCGCCGACGGGAGCTACCGCTACAGCCGCCGCTACGCCGTGACGCCTACGCTCGTGACGGCCCAGGTGCTCCCGGCGCTCAGGCGGAAGCCGTTTCCGCTGCGCTGACCCAGCCCGGCTCGGGCCGCCAGAGGCGCCCGTCGTCCACGAGCTCGTCGATGAGCCCCTCCCGCCAGTACCACTGCCAGCTGAACCACCGCGGGATCTCGCGATCCCGCGCGACCACCGCAGCGCGAACGGAAGCGACGACGAGCGGCTTCAGGTCGACGTCGCCGCCCACGCGCTCCGGGTGGACCTGATCCCAGCGCGCCAGCTCGCTCGTCACCGTTTCGTCGCCGCGCGAGGACGAGACGCCGTACGACCGGCTGACCACGGCGCCGCACCGCTCGAGCGGCGAGCGGATGCCCTTCAGATCCTTCGCGCGCAGCCCGAGCTCCTCCTGGAGATCCTCGGCCTCGGACGGGCCGGTCGCCGCCAGGTGGTCGAGGAGCAGCGCCCAGTCGTCGGCGGCGGCGCGCATCCGCTCGATCTCGGCCCGGAGGATCGGGTCGAGCAGGCGCGCGGTCTCGTTCGTCACGAGGATGTGCTTGCCGCGGTGGATCTTCAGCGGGTAGACGCCGTCCCGATCCGCCAGCTCGCCGAACCAGGGCCACTTCGTCGCCGGCCACTCACCGAAGCCCCGGGTCCCCGGCTTGTAGGGATCCTCGTGGCAGGCCTCGTAGAGGCTCGGCAGCGCCGAGTCGGCGGACCGGGTCAGCAGACCGCGATCGCGCAGGAACTCCTCCGCCTCGTCGAGCGTCTCGAGCGCGCGGTCGGGCGTGAGGCGCAGCTCGTAGTTGCGGCGCTCGACGAGCTCCGCAAGCGACGCCATCAGTCCGCGTCGACGTCCGGGAGAAACGCCTTCGGCGCGGCGGGATAGCCGTCCCGGCCCACGTAGCCGTCCTTCGCGCCGACGACCAGCATCACGAGCTCGTCCGGCCCGGGGTTCGTGACCCGGCGGGGCGTCGTGGACTCAACGTGGAGCAGCCCGCCCGGCTCGAGCTCGAGCCGCTCGTCGGGCAGGTCGAAGACGGCGCGGCCCTCGTGGACGAAGTACAGCTCGTCCTGCTCCCCGTGGTAGTGCGGCCGCCCGACGACGCCGGGCTGGAGAACGAGGACGTTGACACCGAATGCCTTGATCCCGAGCGCGCGGCGCACCTTTCGGAAGGTCTCGTCGCCGAGCTCGTCGATCGACGAGTGCGCGTAGCCCATGGACTGACGCTACCACCGTGCTTTGACACGGAGTCGTCACACTCTCGTCTCCCACGCGCGCGCAGGATCCCGATACCGTCTAAGCCGGAGGGAGGCCCGCGGCCGGCCCCGGGGTGGACACGTCAAATCGGGTCACGTGGGAGCCTCGCTAGCATCGACCGGCATGGCTGTCGCCTCGCCGGAGACCTATCTCGCCGACCTGAACCCCGCGCAGCGGGACGCGGTGCTGCACACGGAGGGCCCGCTGCTCGTCGTCGCCGGCGCCGGGTCGGGCAAGACGCGCGTCCTCACCTACCGGGTCGCCCACCTGATCTCGGCGGTCGGCGTCCAGCCGAACGAGATCCTCGCCATCACGTTCACGAACAAAGCGGCGGGGGAGATGCGCCAGCGTCTCGAGGATCTCCTGCCCGAGGTGGCCAGACGCATCTGGATCCTCACGTTCCACTCCGCGTGCGGCCGCATCCTGCGACGCGAAGCGCCGAGGCTCGGCTACCGGGCCAACTTCACGATCTACGACCAGGCCGACCAGGTGCGCCTGACCAAACAGTGCCTCGAGGAGCTCGAGCGCGACCCGAAGCGCTTCGTCCCGCGCGGGATCCACGAGCAGATCTCGACCGCCAAGAACCAGCTGATCGACCCGGCGGAGTACCGGAACCGCGTCGAGTCCTTCTACGACCAGACCGTCGCCGACGCGTACGAGCTGTACCAGAAGCGCCTCTTCGCGGCGAACGCCGTCGACTTCGACGACCTCCTGATGCTGACCGTGCAGGTGCTCGAGCGCTTCCCGGAGGCCAAGGAGCGCTGGCAGAAGGCGTTCCGCTACATCCTCGTGGACGAGTACCAGGACACGAACCACGCGCAGTACCGGCTGCTCCAGCTCCTGGCCGAAAAGCACAGGAACGTCTGTGCAGTGGGGGACCCCGATCAGAGCATCTATGCGTTCCGCGGCGCCGACATCCGCAACATCCTCGAGTTCGAGCGCGACTTCGGCGAGACCAGAACCATCCCCCTGGAGCAGAACTACCGCTCGACGAACACGATCCTGCGCGCCGCCAACAGCGTCATCGCGCAGAACAGCGAGCGGAAGCCGAAGAACCTCTGGTCGGATCTGGGCGACGGCGATCCCGTCCGTGTCCTCGAGGTCGAGGACGAGCACGCCGAGGCCCGCTGGGTCGCCTCCGAGATCGCCGGGCTCGTGGACGAAGGCGTGAACGGGAGCGAGATCGCGGTCTTCTACCGGACGAACGCGCAGTCGCGGGTGCTGGAGGACGTCCTCGTCCGCAGCGAGATCCCGTACCAGGTGATCGGCGGGCCGCGCTTCTACGAGCGCGCCGAGGTCAAGGACCTGATCGCCTACCTCCAGGTGATCGACAACCCGTACGACGCGGTGAGCCTCCAGCGGATCGCCAACCGGCCGCGGCGCGGGATCGGCGACGCGTCGCTCGCCAGGCTCCAAACGTACGCCGACGGTCACGGCTTCTCGCTGTGGGAGGCGCTCGAGTTCCCGGAGGAGGCCGGCCTCGGCCCGGCGCAGGTGCGCTCGGTCACCGCCCTCCGCAACCTGCTGCTGTCGCTGCAGGCGGGCGCGCTCGACATGGCGGTGGACGAGCTCGTCGAGCGGACGTTCGAGCGCAGCGGCTACCTCGAGTCCCTCGAGGCGGAGCGGACGATCGAGGCGCAGGGCCGCATCGAGAACCTCCAGGAGCTCGTCGGCGTCTCGCAGGAGTACCAGGCCGCCGCCGAGACGCCGACGCTGTCGACGTTCCTCCAGGAGATCTCGCTCTTCTCCGACCAGGACAGCCTGCGCGACCAGCAGAGCCTCGTGACCCTCATGACGCTGCACAACGCGAAGGGCCTCGAGTTCAAGGCCGTCTTCATGATCGGGATGGAGGAGGGGATCTTCCCGCACTCCCGCTCGCTCGAGGAGAACTCCCTCGAGGAGGAGCGGCGCCTGGCCTACGTCGGCATGACGCGGGCGCGCGAGCGGTTGACGCTGACCCACGCTGCGGGCCGGGCGCTGTACGGGAGCCGCAACTACAACCTCCCGTCCCGTTTCCTCGACGAGCTGCCACAGGACGAGATCCACCGCGAGCGGCTTCGGCCCTCGTCGTGGTCGGGCTACGGCGCTCCGGTCGCGAGGGTTCAGCCGCGCGGCGACGCGCCGCAGCTCTCGACGGGCGACACGGTCCGCCACGGGACGCTTGGCGAGGGGATCGTCACGGCCGTGGAGCCCGGCGGCGTCGTCAGCGTCCGCTTCGCCGGCGAGGACACCGACCGCCGGCTCGTGCTCGACTACGCACCGCTGGAGCGGGTCGTTTGAGCATCGAGATCCGCACCGCGACCGCGGAGGAGTTCCCCGAGGTGATCCGGCCGATCATGCACTACTTCGGGCGGACGCCCAGCCACGAGTTCTCGGCGCGCTTCGGGCCGCTCATCCCGCCGGACCGAATCCACGGCGCGTGGGAGAACGGGCGTGTCGTCGGCAGCGGCGGTGTGTTTCCCTTCGAGACCGGAATCCCGGGCGGCCTGATCCGCGCGGCAGGCGTGACGCTCGTGGGTGTCATGCCGACGCACCGCCGCCGAGGCATCTTCGGCGACCTGATGCGGACGCAGCTCAAGGACGTCCGTGAGCGCAGCGAGCCCATGGCGTACCTCTGGGCGTCGGAGGACACGCTCTACGGCCGGTTCGGCTACGGCATCGCCTCGTTCTCCGGCGGAATCGACCTCACGCGGGAACGCATCGCGTACGCCGAGCCGGTCGAACCGGCTGGCGAGGTGCGGCTCGTCGAGCCGGATGAGGCGCTGGAGCCCTTCTCGGAGATCCAGCGCACGGCGGCGGCGCAGCATCCGGGCATGTTCGTGCGGACGAAGGAGTGGTGGACGGCTCGGCGGCTCGCCGACCCGGACTGGGTGCGCGCCGCCGAGGGCGGCAGCGAGCAGGTCCGCGCGCTGCTCGAGCTCGACGGCCGGCCGGCGGCGTATGCGCTCTACCGGCTCAACTTCTCGGCCGACCGCGGCATCCCGGCGGGCTTCACGAACGTGACCGAGGCGGTGGGCGTCTCTCCCGAGGCGACCCGCGGGATCTGGCGCTACCTGCTCGACATCGACTGGATGGCCCGCGTGAAGGCGAACCTCCTGCCGCGGGACCACGAGCTCTTCCTCCTGCTGCGTGAGCCGCGCATGCTTCGTTTCGAGCTGCGGGAGGGACTCTGGGTGCGGCTCGTCGACGTCGAGGCGGCGCTCGCGGCCCGTTCGTACAAGTCCGGGGAGCCGGTCGTGATGGACGTGCACGACGACCTCTTCCCGGAGAACACCGGTCGCTATCGCGTCGGCCCCGAGGGCGCGGAGCGAACGGACGCGGACGCCGAGCTGTCGCTGCCGGTCCAGTCGCTGGGCTCCGTCTACCTCGGCGGCTTCGGCTTCCGAGAGCTCGCTCGGGTAGGCCGGGTCGAGGAGCTGGCCGAAGGCGCGATCGACCGGGCGGACACGCTCTTCCGCGCCGATCGCTACCCGTGGTGCCCCGAAATCTTCTGAGCTGACGAAATCGCGCCTCTCGCGCGTTACACAGTCCAGTGGCTCTCCTCGCTGCGCTCGTCACCGTGGTCCTGTGGTCGTCCGCGTTCGTCGGGATCCGGGCAGCGGGCGAGGATCTCTCACCGGGCGCTCTGAGTCTCGGACGGCTCGCGGTCGGGAGCGCGGTGCTCGGCGTGTTCGTGCTCTGGCAGCGCGGCCGCCTGCCGGGCCGCCGCGAGCTGCCGCTGATCGTCGTCGTCGGCGTGCTCTGGTTCGGCCTCTACAACCTCGCGCTGAACGAGGCCGAGCGCCGGGTGGACGCCGGCACGGCCGCGATGCTCGTCAACGTCGGGCCGATCCTCATCGCCGTGCTGGCCGGGTTCCTGCTCCACGAGGGGTTTCCGCGGACGCTCGTGCTCGGCTGTGCGATCGCCTTCGCAGGCGCGATCGTGATCGGGCTCGCGACCTCGGAGCGGAGCAACGCGGAGGGCTGGGGCGCCGTGCTGTGCCTCGTTGCGGCCGCGGCGTACGCAGGCGCGGTCGTCGCGCAGAAGCCGCTGCTCTCACGCGTCTCCGGATTGCACGTCACCTGGCTCGCGTGCACCGTCGGCCTGCTCGTGTGCCTGCCGTTCGCGCCGAGCCTGGTGGACGAGCTCGGCAGCGCCGGCGGTGACTCGATCGCGTGGATGGTCTACCTGGGCGTCTTCCCGACCGCCGTCGGGTTCATGACCTGGGCGTACGCGCTCTCGAGGACGACGGCCGGCCGGATGGGAGCGACGACGTACCTCGTCCCCCCGCTCGCGATCCTCATGGGGTGGGCGTTCCTCGACGAGACGCCCGTGGCGGTCGCCTTCCTCGGCGGCGCGCTCTGCCTGGGCGGAGTCGTCCTCGCGCGACGCTAGCGCGTGACCGGCTGGGGCGCCTCGGTCGCTCGGCGGAAGGCGTCGACCACGAGATCGGTCTCGGCGTCGCCGGTCTGCCAGTTGGAGACCGACACACGGATCGCCTTGCGCCCGTCCCAGGTCGTGCCGCTCAACCACACGTCGCCTGATGCCTGCACGGCGGCGAGCGCCGCGTCGGTCCGCTCGTCGTCCTCGAAGCGGAACAGCACCTGGTTCAAGACGACCTCGTTGATCACGGTGACCCCTGGAAGCTCGCCGATCTGTTCGGCGAAGCGGCGCGCCTGGGCGCAACAGCGCTCGACGAGCTCCACGAGCCCGGTCCGCCCGAGCGAGCGAAGCGCCGCGTAGACGGCGAAGCCGCGGGCGCGACGCGAGAACTCGGGCACCCAGTCGACCTGGTCGCGGACTCGCCGCTCGCCCTCGTCCTGGATCAGGTACTCGGCCTGCACCGTCATCGCCGCGCGGTGCGACTCCGGGTGTGCGCAGAGCACGATCCCGGAGTCGTACGGGACGTTGAGCCACTTGTGCGCGTCGGTCGTCCACGAGTCGGCGCGCTCGATTCCCGAGGTCAGGTGGCGGAGCTCGGGCGAGACTGCGGCCCAGATCCCGAACGCGCCGTCCACGTGGAGCCAGGCGCCTGTGTCCTCGCAGGCGTCCGCGATCTCGACGAGAGGATCGAAGGCGCCGGTGTTGACCTCGCCGGCCTGCGCGCAGACGATTGTCGGCCCGTCGCCCTCGAGCGCTTGGCGAAGCGCGTCGGGGAGCATCCGACCCTGCTCGTCCGCTTGGACGACGGTCGGACAGCCGAGGCCGAGGAGCCGCAGCGCCCGGTCGAGCGTCACGTGCCGCTTGGCGCCCGCGAGCACGCGGATCCGCGGAGCGCCCTGCAGCCCGTCGCGCCCGACGTTCCATCCGACCGCGTCGAGGACGTGGAAGCGCGCGGCGGCGAGACCGGTCACATGGGCCATCTGCGTGCCGGTGACGAAGCCGATTGATGCGTGCTCGGGAAGCCCGAGCAGCTCGACGATCCACTCCCGGGTCACCTGCTCGACGACCGAGGCGGACGGTCCGGCGACGTACAGGCCGGCGTTCTGGTCCCACGTGGAGGTGAGCCAGTCCGCGGCCAGGGCCGCCGGCAAGGCGCCGCCGATCACAAAGCCGAAGTAGCGCCCACTGCCCAGCGCGACGACGCCGGGCTCGGCCGCCGACGCGAGCTCGGCCACAACCTGCTGCGCCGGGATCGGCTGCTCGGGCATCGGGCCGCCAAGCGCCTCCCGAAGCTGTTCGGGCGTTACGTCGGGAAAGATCGGGCGATCGTCGAGCGACTCGAGGTAATCCGCCGCGATCGCCGCCGTGGACTCGAGCAGCGCACGGACATCGTCCATGCATCGACTCTACTCCTCGAGCTGTTTCGGGCTCGCCTGCTCAGGTAACGGAGAAGGCCCATGACGAACCTCGCGAAGAAGACACTGGCTCTTCGTCGCCGTCTTCGCGGCCGGCCTCGCGCTGGCACTCGGTGGGTGCGGCGACGACGACGACAAGGCGGCGGCGTCACGACGCTCGACACGACGACGGACGTCACGACGACCAACGGCACGACGACGGACGGGACGACCACCAACGGCACAACGACCGACGACGACGACGATCGAGACGACGACGACGACACCGAGACCGACGACGACACCGAGACCGACATGGACGACAACTAGGGCGAGGGTTGGCCGAATCCGAAGCGGGCCGGATCCGGTAAAGCCGTTGATGGCCAAGAAAACGCTCACCCTCCTGGCGGTCTTCGCGGCGGGCCTCGCGCTGGCGCTCGGAGGCTGCGGCTCGGACGAAGACAACGGCGGCGGCGGTGGCGGCGCAGGCACGACGACGAACGAATCCACCACCACCAACGACGACCCGTACGACTACTGAGCCGCGTCGAACCAGCGCAAACGACTGAGGCTAGAATGAGCCGCCAAGAGGGCGGTTAGCTCAGTTGGGAGAGCACCAGCTCGACAAGCTGGGGGTCACTGGTTCGAGCCCAGTACCGCCCACCTCACGAAAGCCCCGCTAACGCGGGGTTTTTCACGTCCAGGGAAAGTTCTACGCGCCTAGAGATTCGGGCGAATGGCTGCACAATGGCGGCACCTGCTCTGGTAACGGCGTGTGGCAAATGGCTACCTCCGGCTGAGACGATCTACCATCGACGCAATGAGGCTCACTCGGCTGCGATGCTTCTTCCGCCGGCCCATCGGCCACCGCTGGCAATACGAGCACGAGGGGCCGTATCACTTCCATCGGTGCCGCGAGTGCGGCAAGACGAAGCCCGTCGCTTCCGGGCGAGAAGGCCCGTTCACGCCGGCGTACGGCGGCGACTAAACCGCGTCTACAGAGAACGGCCACTTGCCACGGCGTGTTACCGGTCGGTCGCACCTGCGGCAGGCACACTTAACCAGGGTGAGTCACGCGCTAGAGGTTCGCGCTACTGCGGCGCTCGAGGTACTGAGACCCAACCCCGCCGCTGACGGGCCCTTGCTCCTGTCGTACGTCGTATGGCCGACAGCACGACTCCAGGCGCCGGCGTCCCGAGCATTGGGGCGAGACAGCCGCCAATCGCGCAACCGTTAACGGCGCGGCGGCCCCTTGTCGAAAGCTTCGCCGTAGGGGTTTCGGAACGACTCGTTCGAGGCGACGATGTCCGATTCCAGCGTTCCAAACTGCGTGCGCGTGCGCAGTGCAACAACGGCCCGTTGCAGCGAACCTGCGAGCTCTCGTGCGCGCCCAGGGTGCTCGGGAGTTGGCGTGCTCTTAGCGCCGGTGCGGAGCGGTGGGAAGTCGTTGCGCGCACCAGCGACGAGAAGCTGGAAGAGGTGTTCGGGCTCGGGCAGATCCTTGAGGTGGTGCTTGCCGAGATCGCGAAACGTCACGCCGGTCAGAGTCGCATCGCCGAGCGCTTGGTGCACCGCCTCCGAGACGAGGACCTGTCCCCCGTGACCGGCCGAGCAGATGCGGGCGGTTCGGTGCACGTCGAGCCCTAGGTACTCGCCGGGCTCGCCCGCCGGGCGGCCTGTGTGGATCCCTACTCGGATACGCAAACTCACTCGGCCCGGCCAAGTCGCCGCCGCAAACGACCGCTGAAGGGAGCTCGCAGCTACCACGGCCTTGGACGCGGTGCGGAACACGGCGGAAGCTTCGTCACCGAGCACGTCATAGACAACGCCGCCTGGGCGATCGACGGCCTCGATTACGAGCCGACGATGCTCGTGCACCGCTTTCGGATATTCGTCACCAAGCGTCCGAAGGAGCGCCGTCGACCCCTCAATGTCGGTGAAGAGGAAGGTGACGGTTTCCCTCGTTAGCTCGGACATAGCTGTCAGGCCAACACCAAACGGCCTTGGCGGCTCCCCGGTGGGGAAGTGGAGCGAGCCTCTTGCCGCACACCAAGCCGCAGGAGCACACGCCCAGCCATCCGCTTCCTCTCTTCGCTAGTTCGATCGTTGCGCGCAAGCCGTGCCGTGTCAATTGGTTAGCTCAACCTGCAAGGCGCGTGGTTGAGGGAAAGTTCGAACGGGCCCGAACCGACGCGTATGGTTGCTTCGACTCGACAAGCTGGGGGTCAATGGTTCGAGCCCAGTACCGTCCACTGAACCTGGCAGTGCGCAAACCTCGGGCGTGACGATGCCGTAGGCCGGGAGGATCTCCGACCTGCCGTTCACGCGGAGATCTTCGATCAGCAGTCGGAGTGTGGCTATGACCGAGCACGCGGTGGTGATCGCCGGAGGAGGTCCGACAGGGCTGATGTTGGCGGGTGAGTTGGCGTTGGTGGAGGTCGACGTCGCCATCGTCGAGCGGCGCGCCAGCCAGGACCTCCCTGGCTCGCGCGCAGGCGGTCTGCACTCACGCACCATCGAGGTTCTCGATCAGCGTGGAATCGCCGATCGGTTCCTCTCGGAGGGACAGGTGGCCCAGGTCGCGGGGTTCGCCGGGACCACCTTGGACATCAGCGACTTTCCCACCCGACACCCCTACGGGCTCGGGCTGTGGCAGAACCACATCGAGCGCATCCTGGCCGGCTGGGTCGACGAGCTTGAGGTACCGATCTATCGCGAACGCGAAGTGACGGGGTTCGCGCAGGACGACACCGGCGTCGACGTCGAGCTGTCCGACGGCCAGTCGCTGTCGGCGCAATATCTCGTCGGGTGCGACGGTGGACGCAGTCTGGTCCGGAAAGCAGCCGGCATCGAGTTCCCCGGCTGGGATCCGACGACGAGCAGTCTGCTCGCCGAGGTCGAGATGGCCGAGGAGCCGGAATTGGGCATCCGCCGCACTCCCTCGGGCATGCATGCCCTGGGCAAGGTCGAGTACGAGATCAAGGACGGCGAGGTGGTCTACACGAAGGGGGGAACGGTCGGGGTCATGCTGACCGAGTCCGAGGTCGGCACGAGCGAGCCCACCCTGCGTGATCTCAGCGAGGGTCTCATCGCCGTCTACGGGACCGATTACGGGATCCACAGTCCCACCTGGATCACCAGGTTCACCGATATGACCCGGCAGGCCGCGGCCTACCGCAAGGGACGGGTCCTGCTGGCCGGCGACGCGGCGCACGTGCATTCCCCGGTCGGTGGACAGGGCCTCAACACCGGTGTGCAGGATGCGGTGAATCTGGGCTGGAAGCTGGCCCAGGTGGTCAACCGGACATCGCCGGAAAGCCTCCTGGATACCTACCATGCCGAGCGCCACCCGGTCGGTGCCCGCGTGCTGCGCAAGACGATGGCGCAAGTCGCGCTCATGCGCGTCGACGATCGGATCGAGGCGTTGCGCGACACCGTGTCCGAGCTGCTGAGCATGGACGAGCCGCGTAAACGATTCGCCGCGATGATGTCCGGTCTGGACATTCATTACGACCTCGGTGATGGACACCCGCTGCTCGGACGCCGCATGCCCGATCTCGACCTGGTCACCGCCGACGGCCCGCTGCGGGTCTTCACCCTGCTGCACGATGCCCGGCCGGTGCTCCTCAACCTCGGTGAGCCCGCCGGCTTCGACATCACTCCATGGGCCGATCGCGTTCAGTCGATCGACGCCGAATACGTTGGCGCGTGGGAGCTTCCGGCACTCGGGGAGGTCACTGCTCCCACCGCCGTGTTGATTCGGCCCGACGGATATGTGGCCTGGGTGGGAGATGCAACCCAGGCGGGGCTCGCCGACGCGCTGACGACCTGGTTCGGACCGCCTACTGCGTAGTACTAGGGCCCGACGGGCCTACGCCGGGAAACCCGGCAGGAGCGAAGCGCGAACCGGCTGCGGCATCCCGGAACGCGGAGAAGGCCGGCTTCTTTCTCCAGTCGGCCCGGAGCAGTCCGTACGTGTCACCTGCGAAGCCGGTGTTGTCTCGCAGCGTGTACGCGAACAGCACACCCGCCCAGGGGTACGTCCTCCAGACCCTGTACGCGTCGCGGATCTGCGCGGCCTGCTCCGCCTCGCTGACCCGGTTCGTCGGGGCTCCGAACTCGGTGCCCCAGATGCTCTTGCCGGAGTCACCGTTCGCGTCCATCGTCGAGCGGATCGACGGCGCGCCGCAGCACATCTGAAACCAGGAGTTCTGCGCGTGGGTGCCGGACGGTCTGAACGGGACGGTGTACGGGTGGTGGCTCCAGGCGTCGAACGATCCCCCGACACCGCGCGCGTACGCACGCCGGATGAACGTGACCTCGTCGATCCGGGGGGCGCTGTTCTGCGCCGGTGCGGTCGCCCCGGCGAGCACCAGTGCATTCGGGTCGGCCGCCTTGATCCGCGCGTACGCGGTCTTCACGAGCGCGGCGTAGTCCGGGACATTCGGTGCGGGGCGCCAGAACATCTCCACGTTCGGCTCGTTCCACAGCTCGTAGGCCGCCACTCTTCCCCTGTAGCGGCGCGCCGTCGCCCGTGCGAAGGCGGCGAACGCCGCTCTTCGTCGAACCGAGTTTGGGCCCCACTTGTCAGACCAGCCGGCCGGCCGACGGCAGCGGGGCGAATACGCGAGGGTCGCGAGCGTCTTGATCCCCCGCCGCGCGGCGGCCCTGATGTCGTCGTCGTAGACCGACCAGTCGTACGTCCCGTTGCACCGGTCGACCGCCGACCACTTGATCTCGATCCGGTGCCAGTCCGCGCCCGCCTGCCTCATGACGTTGTAGGAGCGATTCCGTGTCGAGGCGCGCTGCCACTCGAAGCCGCCTCCGTTGGAGACGCCCTCGCCGGTCTGGGCCAACGCGGTCGAGTGCGGGACCGCCAACCCGAGGACTGCCGCCGCCGCAAGCGGACCAAGCAGTCTGCGCAGCATCGCGGCAACCTACCGAGATCGCTGGACGTCAGCGTCAACCTGCGCTTTTCCTTAAGTCTCTTTGATCCATTCGTAACAACACCGGAGTAGATTCGGAGCGGCAATCGACAGGAGACCCCTGATGCGCGTTCGCCGTCTTGCCGCCCTCATCGCCCCAGCCGGACTGGTCTCCGTCCTGCTCGTCGGTGCGGCCGGGGCCGCGGATCCGTCGTACACGCCGAGTGCCCTGTTGCCCGTCGGCCGCACCCCAATCTCCTTCGCGGCTACCGACGTCAACGGGGACGGCAAGCGCGATTTCGCCGTTGCGAACCTGGGCTCCGACGACGTCACGATTCTGCTCGGGAACGGCAGCGGCGGCTTCGTTCCAGCTCCCGGCTCACCCGGTGACCGTCGGCGACGGTCCGAACGCCGTCGAGACAGCCGATCTGAACGGCGACGGCCACGCGGATCTGGCCGTCGCGAACGGCGCCTCCGAGAACGTTACGGTCTTGCTCGGGAACGGGACGGGCGGCTTCGGCGCCGCGCCCGGCTCTCCGGTCCGAGTCGGCGGCGGTACAGGCGACCTCGCCCTCGGTGACCTGAACGGTGACGGCGACGTCGACCTCGCCGTGCCCGTCTGGCAGAACAACTGGCGCGTTGCGATCCTCCTCGGCGACGGTGCGGGGAGCTTCGCTCCGGCCCCCGGATCGCCGGTCATCTTGGGCGCTCGTTCCGGGACGACGGAAATCGCACTCGCCGATCTGAACCGTGACGGCAGGCGAGACCTGGTAGTCGCCAACACGGATTCCCGGACGCTCTCGGTCAGGTTCGGAGACGGTCTCGGTGGGTTCGGCGCCGCCAGGCCCGTCGCAGCTGGAAACGCTCCTTCGTCGCTGGCGGTCGCCGACCTGAACGCCGACGGAATACTGGATCTCGCCGTCGGCACCGAAGCCTCCGACGCCGGCGGATTCCGGCCCAGGCTGGCGGTCTTGCTCGGCAACGGTTCAGGCGGCTTCCGGCATGCCGCCGGCTCGCCGAAGGCGGTCCCCGGCTCCCCGACCTCCGTCGAGGTCGCCGACGTGAACGCCGACCGGAGGCTCGACCTCGCCGTCGCCAACAGCGACGCAGACAGCGTCACGGTTCTGATCGGAACCGGCGCGGGGAGGTTCCGCCCGGCAACCGACTCGCCGTTTCCCGCCCCGCCCCCGACGCAGCTGTCAGCCGCCGATCTGAACGCCGACGGCAAGGTCGACTTCGCTGTCGCCGGCCCTCAGGGCTTCCTGGTTCTCTTCCGGACCTCGGCCACTCCGGCGATCGTGCGTGGCCGCACGCTCTCCGGTCGGCCGAACGCCCAGTTCTCGACCCGCGGGCTGATCACGAAGCTTGCGGCCGAGGGCAACCGGGCGGCGGTGAAGGTGACCGGCCGGGGCGGCCGCAGCTGTGGCCGGATCGTCGTCTGGACCGCTCCCGGCCGGAGGTCGAAGAGCTTCTCGACGAACAACCCGGGGTGCGTGTCGATCCTCTGCCAGAGAGGCTCGGGATGCCTCGACGAGCTGGCGCTCGGCGGCGGCCAGGTCGCCTGGATTTCCCGCTCCGGCGGCAACAACCTCGAGCTCATGGTCAACGCCGCGAGGCTCTCCGGCGGAGCGCCCAGGAGGATCGAGAACGCATTCAACGGCGCCGGCGCCGGAGGCGACCAGAAGGGGCAGTGGGTGGGTCAACTGCTCGGCGGTGGCTCGCTGCTCGCCTACCACGCATGGAGCGTGGTCTGCGACTCCCCCGACGAGTTCGCGTGCGACGAGGGGAGGGCGACCCTGATCAGCACGAACGAGAGAATCGTGCGCATCTCCGCCGGCCGGCGTCTCGTGGTGAAGCGCGGCGCGGACTCGCGTGGACTACGCGCTGTCGGCGGCGGTCGCATGGCGCTCGAGACCAACGGTGCCATCGCCGTCCTCGGGCAGAGCGGCGCTCGCGTCGCGTCGATTGCCGCCGTGCCGGGTGACACGACTCGCGCGCTTGCCCTGAGCAGGACGCGGCTCGCCGTCAAGCGGACCTTTGCGCTCGACCTCTACAACCCCGCGAACGGGGCAAAGGTGAAGTCGATCCCACTCGGCCCCGCCGCGGCGCTCCAGCTCACCGGCGTCAATTCGAGGGTCGCGCTGCTCCGCGGTCCGCGGCGGCTCGTGCTGGTACGTCTGAGCGACGGCAAGCTGATCGCGCTCCCGCTTCCGGCCGGGAGGGCGGCGACCATCGTCGACGCAAGGCTCACCGAAGCCGGGCTCTTCTACGCCTACAACGTTGCCCGCGGGCCCGCGAGGGGCCGAGTCGTCTTCGAGCCTACGGCGAGGCTGCTCGCCCGCTTTTGACCGCGAGACGCTCCTCGGTGACCTCGCGGCCCGCTGCATGAGCCGCTTCGTGCCCGGTGACTGCGGCCAGGAAGTCCTCTCGCTGGAGCGCATAGAGCTTGGTCTCGACCAGCGCTTTCACGGTCGCCGTGCGCGGAACATCCCGTAGCAGCGCGATCTCGCCGAAGTAGTCCGCTTCGCCCGCCGTCTTCCGCATCCCGTCCGCGGAGATCTCCAGCTCGCCGTCGCTCACGATGTAGAAGCGGTCGCCGACCTCACCCGCGCGGATCACGAACTCGCCTGGATCCACCGACATCGGGGCGAGGTGCGTCGCCAAGCGCTCCTTCGCCGCCACCGAGAGAGGCGCGAACATCGGCACCTCCTCGATGAGCCGGAGCTCGGGGGCCGGTACCACCGTCCTGTCGATCTCCACCAGCTGCCGGTACGCCAGCAAGGCCAGCACCGGCAGGATCGCCCCGACGGCGACGAACGCCGGCCGCGCGCCAAGCGCGTCAACCAGGAGTGGAGCCACGATCGAGCCGATGGCGACTCCGCCCATGGCGAGGCTCCATGTGACTCCGAGGACGCGGGTCAGGATCTCGTCCGGAACGAGCCTCTGGAGGAGCGTGAAGCCCGCGACGTCCTCGACGCTGTTCGCGGCGCCCACCACGGCGAGCAGGAGGATCGCCGCGGCCAGGTCGGGCAGCGGCCCGATGAGCATGATCGGCACGCCCCAGAACACGAGGGAAAGACCGAACGGGACGGCGAGGCGCCGACCCTCGAGCGCCATGGCCCCGATCGCGCCGACCAGACCGCCGACGCCGATCGCGGCGGTCATGTAGCCCACGGCCTCCGCGCCTCCGTCCAGGACCTGAAACGCGGCGACGACGATCAGGACGTTGAGGCAGCCGCGAACGAAGGTCTGCGCGACGATCAGGCCCACCACGAGGCGCGTCCGCGGCCCATGGATGATCGTTCGAAAGCCGGCCGCAAGGACGCGAGCCATGCCCCGTTCCTCGGCGGCGGGAGCCAGTACGACGCCCTCCACCTTGACCCTCGCCAGGAAGACAGAGGCCAGGAGCAGGGCCCCCGCGCCGACGGCGAAGACGACCCCGGCGTCCGCAACCGCAACGAGGACGCCGGCGAGCAACGGCCCCACGAGCGTCCCGAGGCTCTCGATCGTCGATGTCGCGCCGTTCGACGCGATGAGCTCCGTGGGGGTCCGAGCGAGCGACGGCAGCAGTGCCTGCAGGGCAGGCCTGATCAACGTGATGGCCAGCCCGAGCAGCGCGGCGAAGGCGAAAACGAAGACTACGGAGCCGACGAAGAACGCCACGGCCGATCCGCCGAGCGCCACCGCCGCGATCAGCGTCATCGCGAGCAGGAACCGCTCGCGCGGAAAACGGTCGCCGAAGGATGCGGCGAACGGGGCGACGATCGCCGCGGGCAGCAGACGCACGAGCCCGGCGATCCCGACCGCCGACGCGCCGCCCTCCTCGTAGGCGAAGACCCCGAAGGCGACGAAATGCGCCCATTCCGCGGCAATGGCTGCGCCCCACGCAAGCTCCGCCCGTCGGACGTGCGGGTTGCGGACGGCGAAGCCGAGCGTCGTGAAGACACGGCGCGGGCTGACCACCGCCCAATTGAACCACCGCTCGATCGAAGCCCTCGTACGGCCCGCTACAAGGCTTTACCAGCGGGGCTGCTAGGCTCGTGCGGCAATCTAGAGCGAGTCCGGTTCGCGCAAGGCGCCTTCCCTACTTGTTCGTGAAAGTATCGAGGGAGGTGTTTTTATGGCCAGCGGAACCGTCAAGTGGTTCAACGACAGCAAGGGGTACGGCTTCATCACCCCGGACGAGGGATCGAAGGATCTCTTCGTCCATCACAGCAACATCGCCGGCGATGGCTTCAAGAGCCTGACCGAAGGCGCACGCGTCGAGTTTGAAGAGCGTGAGGGCCAGAAGGGCCCCGAGGCGACCAACGTCGCCCCGATCAGCGCGTAAGTAGGTGGACCGTCTGAGGCCCGCGGCCGCGGAAGCAGAGAAGGCGGCCGCGGGGCCTCGACCGGAAGGAGTTCAGCATCGGTAAAGAGGAGAAAGTCGAGATGGAGGGGGAGGTCATCGAGGCGCTACGCAACTCGATGTTCAGAATCCGCCTCGACAACGGCCACGAGACGCTCGGGTACTCGGCGGGAAAGATGAAGCGCTACCGGATCCGCCTGTTCCTCGGTGACAGGGTGAAGGTGGAGCTGTCGCCGTACGACCTGGAGCGCGGCCGGATCGTGTACAGGTACCGATAGCCTCGGCACCGCCCGTTGGCGAGGCCCGTCCTTCTACTTTCCTACTTCGAGCCGGACGACGTTCCGAAGCTCATTCGCGCGATCCGCGCGACGCGGACGCCGCCCGACACCGGGATCTACGTCGGTAGCTACGGCGTCAACGGGCCCGTCAGCCGGCAGGTGCAGGCGCTGAAGCGCGGCCTGTACGCGCCGATCTTTCCCATCAAGCCGACGTCGTTCTGGAACCGGAGGCGCGTCGAGGGCGCGGACAACCCTGGATTCGCGGGCAAGCTGCCGTCGCTGACCGCGCTCCTGGGTCTCCCCGGTGCGCGGCGGCTGGCGTGGGGGAGAGAGCTCGGCCGGCGGTTCCGGGACGAGGTGCGTCTGGCGGAGAACGAGCAGGTCCGCGTGGACGCCTGGCAGCTCGACGAGCTCGTCTCCGAGCTCTCCGGAGGCCAGGGCCGGCAGTGGCGCGAGTTCACCCGCGGCACCCTCCACGGGCTCAACTTCGGACGGAGCGAATTCGGCGACGGGCCGCGGATCGGCTTCGTCTGGGCGTCGCTGCCCGCTCTCCGGATCGCGAGCCTGCCGGTCGACTCGGAGCTGGGCGCCTTCTGGCGGGCGCTGGACAGCGCGACCTTCGCGCTCGTCGGCGAGGAGTACACGCCCTTCACCGGCAACCCGGAGGTCCGCGCCCGGGAGTACGCAGCGACGCAGCAGGCCCTTCGCCGCACTCGCGGCGAGATCCGGCGCAGCCTCGCCGCCCGCTACGTGGTCGGCATGACGCCGGGCTGGCATCTCGCGCGCGGGTTGGGCGGCAACGTCGCGCGCATGTCCCGCGCGAACGTCAACCGCTGGCGCGCGAAGTACGTCGACGAGCGGGAGCGCCACGGCGTCGCCGGCTTCGGCGCCTACCACTTCCGCTTCGAGAACAGCACCGAGCAGGTGATGAAGGACACGCTCGGAGGGCTCGCGCGCGGACTCGATACCAAGGCTTAAACCGCCGCTAGCCCGCCCTTGGCACGCCCGGGCGTAGTTTCGAGGCGTCCAAGGAGGGAGTTCTCATGCGGAAGCTGACAATCCTCATCGCACTCGTCACCGCCGCGCTGGCGCTGCCTGCCCTGGCTCCGGGCCAGGGGAATCCCGACGTCATGCGGTCGGGCACCTGCTCGGGCGGCGGCAGCTGGAAGCTCAAGGGCGGGATCGACGACGGGCTGCTCGACATCGAGTTCGAGGTCGACCAGAACCGCTCCGGGCGACGCTGGAACGTCGTGATCACCCGCGACGGCACCAGGGTCTTCCGCGGCGTGCGGGTCACCCGGCCGCCGAGCGGATCGTTCGAGATCAGCCGGCGCTTCCGGAATCCGGCCGGCCGGGACCGGATCGTCGCGACGGCGCGGAACCGCGCCGACGGGCGCGTCTGCCGCGGCGCGATCACGATCTAGCCGAGTGCGCGGGCGAGCCGCTCGAGCCCACGCTCGAGCTGCTCGTCCGTGACCGCCAGCGAGAGCCGCGCCCAGCCTTCGCCCGTCGCGCCGAACCCTTCGCCCGGGGCGAGCGCGATGCGGAACTCGGCCAGGAGCCGCTCGACGGTCACGTCCTCGGGCAGCTCGACCCAGACGTAGAAGCTTCCCTCGCAGACGGGACGGCCGACCCGCGTCTCTTCGAGCACCTCGAGGACGCGGTCACGACGCGCCTCGTAGCGGTCGCGCCGCTCGTCGACCGAGTCCTGCGGCCCGGTCAGCGCGGCGATTCCCGCCTCCTGGACGGCGACGAAGATCCCGGCCCGGGCGTGATCCTGGATCAGGTCGATCCGCTCGACGATCTCGGCGTTGCCCACGACGAAGCCGAGCCGCCACCCCGCCATTCCGTAGGTCTTCGACATCGAGAACATCTCCACACCGGCGTCTTTTGCTCCCGGCGTCGCGAGGAAGCTCTCAGGGCGGCGGCCGTCGAAGACGAGGTCGCCGTACGCGAAGTCGTGCACCACGGCCGCGCCCCGGTCCTGCGCGAACTCGATCGCGGCCGGGAACACGCCCGGCGGCGCCGCGACGGCGCAGGGATTGGACGGGTAGTTCAGGTAGACGGCGGCGATGTCGTCGCGCGGCACCTCGTCGAACGCCGGCGCCCAGCCCGCTGCCGGATCGAGGCGAAGCGGCAGGAGCCGGGCCGCGGCGATCGCGACGCCGGAGGGGTAGTCCGGATAGCCGGGGTCGGGGAGCAGGATGCCGCTGCCGCGCTCGGCGAGAACGACCGCCAGCTCCACGAGCGCGGTCTTCGTTCCCGGGACGACCGCGACCTCCGTGTCCGGGTCGAGCTCGACGCCGTACTCGGCCCGGTACCGCTCGGCGATCGCCGCTCGGAGCTCCGGCAGGCCGCGGAAGGGCGGATACCCGTGCGCCCGGTCCTCTCGCGCCACCTGCCCCAGCCGCTCGGCGACGTGCGGCGGCGGCCCGACCTCGGGGTTGCCCCGGCCGAGGTCGATGAGCGGCTCGCCTTCGCCCTTCGCCGCCTCGGCAACGCGGGCCAGGAGGGCGGTGAAGTACTGCTGCGGGAGGCGGTCGAGTCGTGCCGGGCGCGGTCGCACCCGGCGATCCTAGGAGGGTTTGGCGGAACGTCGCTCGTTGCAGGGGTGCGATGGTCGTTCCGAGGCAAGGACGCAGGGAGCGTGCGTATCGGTGTCATACGTGCGCGACTGAGGACGCCGCCTCGGGGCGAGCAGCGCGGCCCTGCGGCACAGTCGTCGTTTCGTCAAGCCCTCCTCGATTTCGCGGAGGCCCGGCGACCTCAGCCCTGCCGGATCAGGTCCCGCCCGACCGCCTTCTTGTCGTCCTCCTCGGCGTACCGGACGACGAGCCGCGGGCCATGCGCGGACTCGCGGCTCCCGAAGCTGAGCTCACGGGCCGCGCGCGTCGTGATCGCGAGGCCCACGTCGCGCTCGCCGCTTTCGACGAACGACGTGACGTCGATCGCGCTCCAGACGCCGCGCCGGACGGGACCCGCCATGGCGTAGTGCTGCGACGAGCGGGGTGCGTTGGCGAACGTCACGCGCCGTTCGCGCCACGCGTTCGTGGAGACGCGACGCACCGCGAACATGCCCCGGCCCGACGCGCTCGGGTGCAGGAGCAGGGTCACGCTTTCGATCTCAGCCTTGCGGGCCGTGAGGTGGAACCGGAGATACGCGTTCTTCTTGGGCTCGCCGTTCACGCGCAGAGTGAGGGCGCGGCCGAAGTTCTCGTCGGGCCGGGTCGACGAGACGTGCACGTCGGCCACCGGCTTGAACGCGCGGATCTCCCCCTGCGGAGCAGGTGCTGCCGCGGCGGCGCCGGCCACGACCGTTGTGGCAGTGAGCGTCACGAGTATGGGAAGCCGCAGTCTGTCCAGGTCTCTCGCCGAACGAGCCGTTTCCGCACGGGGAACCTCGGGTGAGGTTCACCCTAAATAGCCCCGGCGAGGGCCGAATCCTTACGGAGCTAGCCGGAGGCGATGACGGCTGGGCCGTGCGTCTGAAGGGCCATGGCCTTCTTCAGCACGGCGAGCGCCTCGTCCGAGCGCCCCTCCGCCTCGTGCAGCGCGGCGAGCTTGCCGTAGACCTCGAGGAGGTACCGGTCGGCTAGCGGCTCCAGATGGGCAGCTGCGCTCTCGTAGAAGCGTCGTGCCGTCTTCCGGTCGCCCACGGCCTCGTAGATGTCGCCGATCAGCGTCTCGCCCCGGCCCGAGTCGGACGACTCGACGTCCTCGAGCATCTCCGTGCCCTCGGCGGCCAGTCGCTTCGCCTCCTCGATCTCACCGAGCTCGACGAGCGCGCGCGCCTTCTCGAGCTGGAAGAGCGCCACCTCGTGCTTGTTGCCCGACGCCTCGACGAGCGGCAGCCCGCGGTCGAGGAGGGACACGGCCTCGCCGGCGTTTCCGCGGTCGAGCTCGACGTGTGCGAGAAGCTGGTGCGCCCGGGCCGCGTACTGGGTGTGCTCCGTCAGCTCGAGAAGCTCCAGCGCCTTGCGTGCATACCGCGCGGCCCGCTCGGGATCCTCCTTCTGGGAGTAGAGCCGTGACTGGGACCAGTAGATCCGCGCGCGGAAGAGCGGGTCGCTCGAATCCTTCGTGCGCTCGACCGTTCGTGCGAGCAGGTCCTCGGCGGCGCCGAACTCCGCCGTGTCGATGTACGCGTTCGCCAGGAGCACCCCGAAGCGAATTGCCTCGACGTCGTCACCCCGGTCCTCGGCGGCGCGCAGCGCCTGCCGGAAGAGCCGGATCGCGGGCGCGTGGTCTCCGACGGTCGCGTAGGCGCGCCCGAGCGTATCGGCAACGGCGGGGTGGTCGGCGGGGTCGGCCTGCGCGATCCGGAGCGACTCCTCGAGCAGCTCCAGCGCCTCCCGCGGGCGTCCGCGCTCGAATGCGATCTGCCCGAGGCCGGCAAGGGCGCGCGACCGGATCGCGATCGTCTGGGCGCTCTCCCTGACCTCGGAGTAGAGGCGCTCGGCCTGGTCGAGCTCGCCGAAGCGCAGCGAGACCTCGGCCTCGAGCAGCGTGCGATCCTCACCACCGGCCTCGCGCTCGAGCCCGGTCGCGAGGTAGTCCTCGCTGACCCCGAGTCGGCGGCCCATCTCCCGCAGGAGCTGGAGCGAGGGGATCCGCTCACCGGCCTCGATCCTCGAGATGTAGGCAGGGGAGCAGCCTTCGAACGACAGTTGCCGCTGACTGATACCCGCGCGCTCGCGCGCCTCGCGCAGCCGTCGTCCAACGGCCGCGGGGTCGTCTACATGAGTTGACTTCCGTCGTGGCACTGTCTTATCGACCTCCTATAGTACGTCGCGCCCCGGGCCCGGGACATCCCGCCACGACGTATCTGCGGAAGGGAGGTCCCGGTGTACTCACGCCTAGCATTGTTGCTCGCTTTGCTGGGAACGCTGGCCGCATTCGCGGCTCGCGGCCCAGTCTGGCCGTAATCATCTGCGAAAAACCGTTTCCATGCAGGACGAACCCCCCGCCACGGCGGGGGGTTCGTGTCGTACCAGGGGGTCCACCGCGTGATCCGCTCGACGACCTGGCCGGTCTGCGTGTCGTCGCCGCGGCGGGCAACGTCGGCCTGGGCGCTTGGCGTCGCTCGTGCTCGTCCCGCGCCGCTCCGGCTAGTCCGCGCCCGGGTCGTCCTCGGCCGTTCCGGTCTCCTCTTCGGGGTCGGGGATCGGCGTGCCGACGACCTCGTCGTCGCCGTCTTCCTCTCGGGGATGCTGCGGTACCGTCTCCTCCATGCGCGTGATCCTTCCCGATTCGTCCGAGCTGGAACTTCCCGACGGTGCGACGGGGCTCGACGCGGCCGCCGCGATCGGGCCGAAACTGGCCGAGCAGGCAGTCCTCGTGCGGTCGAACGGCCGCGTCCAGGACCTGCGCCTGCCGCTCGAGGACGGGCAGCCGATCCAGATCCTGACGACGCGCGACACGGACGATCCGGACGCGCTCTACGTCTTGCGGCACTCGGCGGCGCACCTGCTCGCCGAGGCGGTCCGGAGGCTCTACCCGGGCGTGAAGATCGCGATCGGGCCGCCCATCGAGAACGGCTTCTACTACGACTTCGAGTTTCCCGAGCCGATCGGCGAGGACGCGCTCGAACGGATCGAGGAGGAGGTCAGGCGCGAGCTCGCCGAGGGCCGGCGCTGGGAGCGCGCGGAGATCTCCCGCGAGGAGGCGCGGGAGCGCTTCGAGGCCGAGGGAGAGACGTACAAGGTCGAGCTCGTCGACACCGCCGAGGGGGACATCTCGCTCTACACGCAGGGCGAGTTCACCGATCTCTGCCGCGGTCCGCACCTTCAGGACTCGGCGCCGATCAAGGCGATCAAGCTGACGGGGCTCGCGGGCGCCTACTGGCGGGGCGACGAGAAGAACACCCAGCTGACGCGGATCTACGGGACGGCGTTCTTCTCCGAAGGCGATCTGAACGCCTATCTCGAGCGCCTGGAGCAAGCGAAGCAGCGGGACCACAGGCGCCTCGGCGTGCAGCTCGACCTCGTGCACTTCGACGACCACTCGCCCGGCTCGCCGCTCTGGCATCCGAAGGGCATGGTGCTCTGGAGCGAGCTCGAGAAGATCCGGCAGCGCGAGAACGCCAAGCGCGGCTATCTCGAGGTGAAGACGCCCCTCATCTACAACGAGCAGACCTTCATCACCTCGGGGCACTTCCCGAAGTACGAGGAGCTGATGTTCAAGCTCGAGGTCGACGGCCACAAGTGGGCGATGAAGGCCATGAACTGCCCGGGGCACATGCTGCTCTTCGGGAGTCGCCTGCGCTCGTACCGGGAGCTCCCGCTCAGGTTCGCCGAGCCCGCGCCGCTCCATCGGAACGAGATAACCGGCACGCTGCACGGGCTTCTCCGCGTGCGGCATGTGACGCAGGACGACGCCCACATCTTCTGCAGCGAGGATCAGATTCAGGACGAGATCGCCGGCGTCGTCGACTACGCGCGCTACCTCTACGGGCTCTTCGGGATGGAGGCCTCGGCCGAGCTCGCGACGCGCCCCGACAACAAGATCGGCACCGACGAGCAGTGGGACATGACCGAGGCCGCGCTCGAGGAAGCGCTGAAGCTGAACGAGATTCCGTACACGATCTCGGCCGGAGAGGGCGCGTTCTACGGACCGAAGATCGACCTCTTCATGGACGACGCGCTCGGCCGCAAGTGGCAGATGGGGACGATCCAGCTCGACTCGCAGATGCCGTCACGCTTCGGGCTCAAGTACGTGGGGCCGGACAACGCCGAGCACGACCTCTACGTCGTCCACCGGGCGCTCTACGGCTCGTTCGAACGCTTCCTCGGGATCCTGATCGAGCACTACGGCGGAGCGTTCCCCTTCTGGCTCGCGCCCGTCCAGATCCGGGTCATCCCCGTCGGCGAGGATCACCGCGAAGCGACGCACGCCCTCGCTGAGAAGCTGTCGCAGTTCCGGGTCGAGGTCGACGAGTCCGACGAGACGGTCGGCAAGCGGATCCGCAACGCCGAGGTCGAGAAGATCCCGTACGTGATCGTCTACGGCGATCGCGAGTCGGACGAGTCGCTCGCGGTCCGCGAGCGCGGCGGGGAGCAATCGTCACGGAGTCTCGACGAATTGGTGCGAGATCTCGCTGCTAAGGTGTGAAGCCTGCAAGCAGGGGCGCAGTCCATCCCTCACCTCCCGCGGCGTCGAGTCAACGGCGTAGCGCGGAGGTTCAAGCGAGGCGAGGAATCTGGAGCCGCTGCGTGCAGCGGTTTTGTCGTTGAGAAGGAGGAACAACAGAGCTTGGTGAAGAGCCTTTGAGGCCACGGCGGTTCGCCCGACCAGAGCAGCCACCGCCTGAACCGCAGACGAGGATCAACGAGCGGATCCGCGTTCCACAGGTTCGGCTGATCGACGAGGACGGCGCGCAGATCGGGATCAAGTCCACGAACGAGGCGCTCGACTACGCGTACGGGAAGAACCTCGACCTCGTCGAGGTCGCGCCCCAGGCCCAGCCGCCGGTCGCCCGGGTCATGGACTACGGGAAGTACCGGTACATGGAAGAGCAGAAGGCCAAGCTCGCCCGCAAGCACCAGTCCAACGTCCAGGTCAAGGAGATCAAGCTCAGGCCGAAGATCGCCACACAGGACTACGAGACCAAGAAGAGCCACGTCGTCCGCTTCCTCAACCAGCGCGCGAAGGTCAAGGTCACGATCATGTTCCGCGGGCGGGAGACCACCCATCCGGAGCGCGGTCGAGACCTCCTGATGCGGCTGGCCGAGGATGTCAAGGCGCTCGGCGTGGTCGAGTCGCCGCCGCTCCTCGACGGGCGGAACATGGTGATGTTGCTCGGGCCGACGAAGAACGCAGGAGTTTCCAAAGATGCCAAAGCAGAAGACATCAAGAGCAGCGAGGAAGAGGTTCAAGCTGACCGGGGCGGGGAAGATCCTGCGCCGGCGAGCGATGAAGGCCCACCTGCTCGAGAAGAAGTCCGCGAAGCGCAAGCGTAGTTTCCGGCGCGGCGCGGAGGTCTCGGGCAGCGACAGGCGCGAGGTCATCCGGCTGCTCGGCGGCAAGAAGGGCGGTCACTGATGCCACGCGTGAAGCGATCGGTCAGCGCGCGAAAGAAGCGCCGCAAGGTTCTCGAGCAGGCCAAGGGCTACGTCGGGCTCAAGCACTCGAGCTACCGCTCGGCGAAGGAGCAGGTCGAGCACTCGCTCACCTACGCGTACCGCGATCGGAAGGTCCGCAAGCGGGACATGCGCAGGCTCTGGATCATCCGGATCAACGCCGCCGCTCGCGCGAACGGGCTCTCGTACAACCAGTTCGTCGCGGGCTGTCGCAAGGCCGGAATCGAGCTCGACCGCAAGGTGCTGGCGGAGATCGCCGTGGTCGACCCCGACGCGTTCGGCAAGATCGCCGAGCAGGCGAAGGCCGCGCTCGAAAGCTGACCGACTCGGCCAAGCTCGAGCGGGTCTTTCTTCACCAGGCGGAGCAATGCGAGCGGACCGGCTCCGCGCTCTATGCCGGCGTCTGCCGCAGGCTCGCCGCTGAGCCGTCGGTCGCCGAGGTCCTTCCGGACGCGCGCTGGGACCGGCCCCTACAGCTCCTCGGCGGCCTTCACTATCTCGCGCTCACCGAAGGGATCGACCCCTGGGGCGATCCGGTCGGCACGATCTCCGAGCGCGCGGACGCACTGCGTGCGTTCATCGCCGAGCACGGCGTCCAGACGAACGAGGTGCAGCGCAGCTGGATGCTCCTGCCCTGCTTCCTCGAGGTCGCGCGCCGGACCGGTGTCGAGACTCTCGACCTGATCGAGCTCGGTTCGAGCGCCGGTCTCAACCTCGTCTGGGAGCGGTACCGGTACCACTACGCCGAGGGGAGCTGGGGCCCTGACGGCGCACGCCTCGAGCTGACCGGCGAGGAGCGCCGGCCGGTCCCCGCCGACCTGCTGCGCGAGCGACCGCACGTCCGGCACCGCTGCGGCGTCGACATCGCCCCGTTCGACCTCACCCGCCCGGAGGACGCGCTGCTCATGAAGTCGTTCGTCTGGGCGGATCAGACGGCCCGGCTCGAACGTCTCGACCGTGCGGTCGAGACGCTTCGGTCCGATCCGCCTCAGCTGGAGCGAGCCGACGTCGTCGAACGCCTTCCGGACCTTCTTGCGGAGCGCAAGCTCGGCGGCCTCACGGTGGTGTTCGCGACCGCGGTGATCGGCTACATCGGCGAGGCGGGGTGGGACCGAGTCAGGGCCGCGTTGGAAACCGCCGGCCGGCAGTTCCCGCTCGCGTTCCTCTGGACCGGCCGGCCTCACCCCGACGAGCACCACCACTGGGGGATCTGGCTCCGGCTCTGGCCGGAGGATGAGGAGGTCCTCCTCGCCCATGCGGGGTTCCACGGTCAGTGGCTCGAGTGGCTCGGGGCACCACCCGAGTGATCACCTCGCCGTCGAACCCGCGGCTTCGCCTCATCCGCCGTCTTGCCACTCGCAACCAACGGGAGCGCCTGGGTCTATTCAGTTGTGAGGGAGAGGATCTGGTCGAGGCGGCCCTCGCTGCCGGCCTCGAGCCGGTCGAGTTGCTCGTCGATGCCGAGCGGCCCGTACCCGGTCTCGAGAACGCAGAGCCGGTGGAGCCGCGGCTCCTCGCTGAGATCTCCGCGCTCGGGCATCCGGCGCGTGTGATCGGTGTCTTCCGTCGTTCTGATCTGCCTCGTTTGCAGCCACGTACCCCACCTCCGGTCGGTCTCGCTCTCTGGCACGTTGCCGATCCCGGCAACGTAGGCACTCTACTTCGGTCGGCGGACGGATTGGGGCCGGCGTTCATCGCCCTCTCGGCGGGGTGCGCGGATCCGACGGGGCCGAAGGCGCTTCGGGCCTCCGCGGGCGCAGTCTTCCGCGTACCGACGGCGCAGTTCGACGATGCCCCGGGTCGCCGCATAGCTCTGGTCGCACACGGGGGGATTCCGCTCAACGACCTCGATCTGGCGGACGGAACGACGTTCGTTCTGGGCGCGGAGCGGGAGGGGCTTCCCGAGGACGTTGTGGCCACCTGTGACGAAAGCGCAACGATTCCGCTCGAAGCGCGCGCCGAATCACTGAACGTTGCGATCGTCGGGGCAATCGCGCTCTACGAGTGGAGCCGATCCCGTAGGTAGAGTCGAGCGCATGGCGCGCGTCGCGGGACTCTGGACCTCGCCGGCCAAGGGCAGCGGCCGGATGGACGCGCGCGAGCAGGCGCAGGCCCTCGAAGGGCACGGTCTCGAGGGATGCGCGCACGCTCGGCCGAACACGAAGCGACAGGTCCTGTTCGCATCGGCGGAGCATCTCGACGCGCTCGGCGTCGAGTACGGCCGGATCAGGGAGAACTTCACGATCGAGGGCGACGACGTCCACCGGTGGCCCGTCGGGCAGCGCGTCCGGATCGGCGGAGCGGAGTTCGAGATCTCGATGGTCTGCGACCCATGCTCGCGAATGGACGAGATCCGTCCCGGCCTCCAGGCCGAGCTCGACGGGAGGCGCGGCATGCTCGCGCGAGTCGTCCAGAGCGGCGAAGTCGCAGCCGGCGACGTCGTGGAGCTGCTGTGAGCAGCTCCATTCGCTGAATCTCGCGACGGGTCAGTCGGCGCGGCGGGCGATGAAGATCATGTCCTCCTCGCGCCGGTACGGCCGGTAGTCGAACCAGCCGTAGACGCGCTCGACCTCGAAACCGGCCGAGTCGAGGGCCTCATGCCACTCGCGGGAGGAGATCCACGCCAGCCGCATCGTCGACTCGCCGTTCGCGCCGCGGACGGACAGGGTCAGCGTGCGCTGCCCCGGATCCCAGTCCGCCCGCTCGAAGATCCCGGGCTCACGCTCGATCCAGCGGCCATGCGTCTCCTCGATGTCGTCCGGCAGCGGCGAGAAGACGTCGAAGATCAGCTTTCCGCCCGGGACGAGCAGCTTTCGGGCGGCACGGAGCGCCCGCTGCCGCTCCGCGTCGTCCTGGAGATGGAGGTACGAGCGGAAGGGACAGGTGACGAGCGGCACACGCTCCGCCACCGGCGGGTCGGCGATGTCTCCGGGGATCAGATCGATCAGGTCGGCCACGCCGGCCGCCCCGGCTCGGCTCCGGCAGACCTCCAGCATGCCCGCCGAGGAGTCGACGCCGATGACGCGGACACCGGCGGCCGCGGTCGGCACCGCGATCCGGCCGGTCCCGACCCCGAGCTCGACCACCGGCCCGCCCGTCTTGCGAGCCTCGGAGACGTAGAACGGCACGTCCTCGGTGACGCTCCGGCTCCACGGGTCGTAGAGCTCGGCGATGGCGTCGTACGGACTTGCCGACACTAGCCCGGCTTTCGTGCCACCCACACGAACTCGCGACTCTCGTCGTCGAACGGACTCTTGTCGAACCAGCCGTAGAGCGCCTCCACCTCGAGGCCGGCGACGTCGATCAGCCCTTCCCACTCGGACCGGGTCACCCACCACAGCTGGAGGTCCATCGGCTCGAGCCCCGGCTGTCCGCGGTAGGCCGTGACGTCGATTCGGTTGTCCGTCGGCCGGTGCGCGACGTACTCCCAGAGCGTCTCGGAGTCCAGATGCGGCCGCGCGACGCCGTCCATTCTCACCGCGATGTGCGGGTCGAAGACAAATGCGTTCCACGCGAACCGACCGCCCGGGCTCAGAGCGGCAGAAACGCGCTCGAACACACGCCGCCGGTCGGCCCACGTGGGGAGGTGGAGCAACGAGCGGTAAGGGCAATAGACGAGAGCTGCGGGCTCGTCCAGCGAGAAGTCGCGCATGTCGCCCTCGCGGAGCTCGAGGTCGACGCCGACGGCATCGGCGGCCGCCCGCGCCTTGGCCAGCATCGCCGGCGAGCGATCCACACCGATCACGCGCCGGCCGATCGCCTTTGCAACGGGCACCGCCACTCGGCCGCTGCCCGCCGCGAGCTCCACGACGGGCCCGTCCGCCTCTCGAGCCAGATCGACGTAGAACGCAACGTCCTCGGTCATCGGCGCCGACCACTCCTCGTAGATCTCGGCGAACGGGGCGTAGGGGTCCACGGCCGCATTCTCCGTTATCGTGTGGACATGGCAGAGAGGCGCATGGATTCCCCGTTTACCCGGCCCCGGCTCGAGTCCGGGGACCGGCGCTGACGCCAGAGCTGCCGACCCGCCGACACTCGATCCGGGGCCGACTTGGACGCTGAGGCCGTCGCCTCCGAGGCGCTGAGCGCCGTGAGCGCAGCGGCGACGACCGCGGAGCTCGACGAGGCCCGGGTCCGCTACCTCGGTCGGAAGAGCGCGCTCAAGCAGGCGCTCCGCGCTGTCCGCGACCGCGAGACGGGGATGGCGCTGAACGCCCTCCGTGAGCGCCTCGAGCTCGCCGTCGCCGAGCGCCAGAGCGCGCTCGAGGCCGCCGCAGTCGCCGATGGGCAGCCGTTCGACCCCACGCTTCCTGGACAGCCGATTCCGCGCGGCACGTACCACCTGCTCACGCAGCTCCGGCGACGGATCGAGGACATCTTCATCGGCATGGGCTACGAGGTCTACGACGGCCGCGAGGTCGAGAGCGTCTACTACAACTTCGAAGCGCTCAACACCCCCGAGGCGCACCCGTCGCGGGATCCGCGCGACACGTTCTACGTCCACTCCAACGCGGTTCTCCGCACGCACACGTCTCCGTCGCAGATCCGGACGATGGAATCGACGGAGCCGCCCATCTACATGGTCTCGCTCGGCCGCGTCTACCGCCGTGACACGCTCGACCCGACGCACACGCCGGTCTTCCACCAGGTCGAGGCGCTCGCGATCGATCGGCATATCACGCTCGCGGACCTGCGCGGGACGATGGAGACCTTCGCGACCGCGATCTTCGGCGGCCGCCGCGAGGTCCGCATGCGGACGAGCTTCTTCCCGTTCACCGAGCCGTCCGTCGAATTCGACGTCACCTGCTACCTGTGCGACGGGAAGGGGTGCCCCGTCTGCAAGCAGTCGGGCTGGATCGAGATGGGCGGCGCCGGGGTAGTCGATCCGGCGGTGCTCGAGACGGTCGGCTACGACCCCGAGGAGTGGCAGGGCTTCGCCTTCGGGCTCGGGATCGACCGGATCGCATTTCTCCGGCACGGACTGCCGGATCTCCGCCTGTTCTGGGAGAACGACATCCGCTTCCTGGAGCAGTTCTGACGATGAAGGTTCCCGTCTCCTGGCTCCGCGAGTACGTCTCGTTCGACATGTCGGTGGACGAGCTGGCGTCGAAGCTCGTCTTCACGAGCTGCGAGGTCGACCGGGTCGTGCGGCGCGGCGTTCCCGACCTCGACGGCAATCTCGGCCTCTTTCTCGTCGGCAAGGTGCTCGAGGCGGGCAAGCACCCGAACGCCGACCGGCTCCAGCTCTGCCAGGTCGACGTCGGCGAGGGCGAGCCGCGCCAGATCGTTTGCGGCGCCTGGAACTTCGGCGCCGGCGCGACCGTTGCCGTCGCCTTGCCGGGCGCTCGACTGCCCGGGACCGACGAGCCCCTTGGCGAGGCGAAGCTTCGTGGGGAGCTCTCGCGCGGGATGATCCTGTCCGAGCGCGAGCTCGAGCTCGGGGACGACCACAGCGGGATCATGGTGCTCGAGGACGGCCCCGAGCCCGGGACGCCGCTCGGAGACGTCATCCCCCTCGCCGACGACGTGCTGGACATCGAGACAGGCTTCAACCGTCCGGATCTCACGTCGATCTACGGGATCGCCCGGGAGGTCGCCGTCGTGGCGGACGGTGAGCTCGCACCGCCGCCCGGCGCGGACTTCGACGCAGGCGCCGTCGGCGAGGAATCGGTCGACATCCGGGTGGATGACTTCGACGGCTGTCCTCGATACGTCGGCCGCCTCTTCGAGGGCGCGACGGTCGGGAACGCGCCCATCTGGATGAGGGCACGACTCATTGCCGCCGGCATGCGGCCCATCTCGGATGTCGTCGACGTGACGAACTACGTCATGCTCGCCCTCGGCTCGCCGCTCCATGCCTTCGACCGGGCGCGACTCGACGAAGGAAGGATCGTCGTGCGGCGGGCGGCGGCCGGAGAGCGCATCACGACGCTGGACGGGGAGGAGCGCCAGCTCACACCCGAGGATCTCGTGATCGCCGACGCGAGCCGCCCGGTCGCGATCGCCGGGATCATGGGCGGCGAGGACAGCGAGGTCCGCCCCGAGACCACGGACGTCCTGCTCGAGGCCGCGAACTTCGATCCGCTGACGGTCCTGCGCTCGTCACGCCGGCTGCGTCTGCGAACCGAGGCCTCGACCCGATGGGAGAAGGGAGTCGACCCGTACGCCGCCGAGCTGGCCGCGAACCATGCGACGCAGCTCCTCGTGGAGCTGGGTGCTCGCTTCAACGGGCACACCGACCAGCACGCGGGCCTCCCGGAGCGTCCGACCGTCCTCCTGCGACCCGAGCTCGCCGATCGGCTTACCGGCATGGAGTTCCCTGTCGAGGAGCAGCGGGCGACGCTCGAGCGTCTCGGGTTCGCCGTCGCGGAGGACCTGACCACGACCGTCCCCACCTGGCGCGCCCGGGACGTGACAGGTCCGGCCGATCTGGTCGAGGAGGTCGTTCGGTTTCGCATGCAGGACGTGCCGTCGACGCTTCCCACCAGGGAGACGGTCTCGGCCCAGCTCACTCGGGAGCAACGTCTCAGGCGCCAGGTCGAGGACGTGCTCGTCGGGGCCGGGTTCTACGAGGCCTACACCTGGACGCTCGTTCCGGCCGGTGAGGGACGCATCCCGCTGGAGGAGCCGTACTCGCGCGAGCTGGCGGCCCTGCGTAACACGCTCGAGCTCGGTCTCGTCGAGTCCGCGGAGCGCAACCGCAACGTGGGCGTGGACCGGATCGCGCTCTTCGAGGTCGCGCGTGTCTTCCTCCCGTCCGGAGGCGAGCTCCCGGACGAGCCCTGGCATGTCGCGGGCATCGTCGACGGCGGGTTCTTCGCCGCGAAGGGAGCGGTGGAGACTCTGTACGGCGCTCTGCACGTCGAGCAGCGTTTCGAGGCGGCGGAGGCGCGGGCGGCCCGGACACCGGACGGCGTCGTCCGCGAGCTGGCCGGCGGCTGGGGCTACTTCGAGCTCGATCTCGACTCGCTCTTCGCCCGTGTCCCCGAGCTACCGCTCTACGAGGACGTCATCACGTACCCGCCCGTCCGCCAGGACCTCGCGTTCGCGGTTGCCGAGGAGGTGCCGGCGGAGGCACTGGTCATCGCGGCCCGCGAGGCGGCCGGTCCTGAGCTGCGGGAGATGACTGCGTTCGACGTCTACCGCGGCGAGCAGGTCGGCGAGGGACAGAAGTCGATCGCGTTCCGGGTCGAGTTCCGGTCCCCCGAGCGCACGCTGACCGACGACGAGGCCGCACTGCTGCGCGAGCGGATCGTCGAGGCGCTGAAGGCGAAGTTCGGCGCAGAGCTGCGCGCCTGAAGCCGGCGTCTAGAGCGAGTCTTCGGGTGCGAGGCGGGCCGAGAGCGCGCTCATGACCTTGCTCTCGATGTCGGGCGAGCGGGCGAGCAGCGACTGGAAGGTCCGCTCGGTGATCACGAGGGCGCGGATCGGCGTGTCGGCCACGACGGTTGCAGATCGGGGCTCATGCCTGACGAGGGCGATCTCCCCGAAGAAATCACCCGGGCCGAGCTTGTTGATCTCGGTGCCTCCCTTGAGGACCGTCGCTCCGCCTTCGATGATCACGAGGAACTCGCGGCCAGGTCGGCCCTCGACCATGAGCTCCTTTCCCTCCCGAAGATCGATCTCATCCGCGAGCGAAGCGACCTCGCTGAGCTCCTTGCGACCGAGCTCCGAGAAGAGCGGCACGCCCTTGATCAGCTCCACCTTCGCGTTTTTGCGAAGTGCCATGGTGCGAGTCTAAGACCGTCGGGCACCCAGGACGACTTAAGGCGCCGACTCTGCGGCGCCGGCTTCCGCTCTACCGGCCGCCTGGCGGTCGAGCTCCGAGTTCAGCTCTGCTCCGAAGAGCAACGCGAACGCCGAGTAGTAGAGCCAGAGGAGCAGGACGATTCCGCCGGCGAGCGAGCCGTACGTCGTGTCGTATGACCCTGCGAGGCTCGTGTAGAGCGCGAAGAGCCCGGAGAGACAGAGCCAGGCGACGGCGCCGACGAGCGCGCCCGGAGTCAGCCCTCGCCAGTGGCGTTGCTCGACGTCGGGTGCCGCGTAGTACACGAGCCCGAAGAAGAAGAGCAGGACGGCGAACGCGATCGGCCAGCGCAGGAGCGACCAGAGCAGATCGAAGACGTCGCCGAACTCGGCCTTGTCTGCGATCGCCTCCCCGAGCGGGCCCCCGAAGACGATGAAGATGAACATCCCGGCGAGCACGAGCCCGCTGACCACGACGAGGACAGCCGCGATCAGCCGCTGTCTCCAGTACGGCCGAGTTTCTTCGAGGTCGTACGCGCGGTTGACGGCGTGCATGACTGTCCGCATCGCGCCGCTGGCCAGCCAGACGGCAACGGCGCCACCGAGCACGAGCGCGAGCGTGGAGCCGTCGGTGTTGTCCGCGGAGCTTTCCTTGGCGACGTCGATCACGTCGTTGACCTCGCTCGGGGCGACCCGGCCCAGGAGGTCGCCGATCCCCTCGTACGTGTCTTTGCCGAAGAGACCGAGCAGGCCGATCAGGAAGATCAACGCCGGGAAGAACGCGAGCAGCGAGCTGAACGCGATCTGCTTCGAGAGACCGAGACATTCGTCGGCCACGAACTCCTTGAAGGTCCGCTTGAAGACGGCCGCCCACTCGCCGAGCCCGAGCCTCTGCGGACTCGGCGCAGCCTGGTCGGTCACCCGAACCCGCGGACGTCAGTCGCGGTCGACGAAGGAGAAGCGGCCGAACCTGGCCTTTTCCTTCCCCTCGCGACCCCGCCGGGCGAACAGCCTCATCGTCGCCCCGATCCCTCCGGCGAGGAGGAACCCGATCGTCGCGGCTCCGGCTGCGGCCGCCGGGAGGTTGCCCCGGATCTTCGCGCCCACGTCGGTCGCCTCCTTGACCTCGGCCCGGAGCGAGTCGACCGCGGCGGCGAGGTGCTCCCGCTCGGTCTCGAGCTCGTGCCGGACCTGCTCTGGAGTGCGTGCGTTACTGGCTGCCATTGCTCTTCAAGGCTTGAGTCGTGAGCCTCGCCTCTTCGATCGCCTGCTCCGGGACGGGTGGCTTGCCGCGGTCGACGCTTCGGATTCCCAGGAACGCGAGCAGGCCGGCGACAGCGAGCAGCAGGATCGTGACGATCAGGAGGGACAGCCAGACCGGCAGGAAGGTCGCGAGCCCCGCCGTGATCGTGGCGAAGAGGAATCCGATGCCGTAGAGCGCGATTGCGACCGCGGCGGCAAGGAGTCCGATGCCGAGGCCGAGCGCCGCAATCTTCTTCTTGATCTCCAGCGTGGCGAGCTCGAGCTCGAGCCGGGCGATCGCGCTTGCGTGCTCGGCGACTCCCTTCGCTGCGGTTCCGAGCCCGGGCGCCGTTGTTTCAGCCTCTTGGGTGTGCATGGCCCCTCCAGTCGATGACTTTCGCGAGGACGATCCCGGCGACGAGCGCAGCGCCGACGACGAGGAAGGGGCTCGGGCCGCTCCCCTTGCTCCTCCGCCTCGGTCGCGCGGGCTGGGGCGGCTTCGGCGCGGGGGGTGTGCCGCTCCCGGCAGGCCGGTTCGTCGGCGCCTCACCTCTGATCCGCGCTGCGATCAGGCTCGGCTTCAGCTTGCGCAGGAAGGCCGCGTCCTCGGCGAGCGGCTCGGCGAACTTCGCGGCGACGCCGCCCTCCGTGGCCGCACGGTCTGCGAGATCGCGCAGCCGGTCGGCGGCCCGGTCGATGACCTGGTCGGCCCGGTTCACTTCTTCACCGGGGGCTCTTCGCCGGTCGCGAGCCGGTACACACGGGATGCCGCGGCGCGCGCGGCGATCGCGGCGAGGGCGCCGAAGGCGCTGAAGATCACGGTCCAGAGGAGCTTTCGCAGCATCGTCAGGTGAAACTTACCGCCCAGCTGCACCAGGAAACCTTGGGAGACTCCAGCGATGCAGGGCGACATGCGTTCGTTCGGCAAGGCCGAGCGCCAGCGGCTGATCGCGAGCCTCGTCTCGCGCCGCCGGATCGGGACGCAGCACGACCTGCTCGCGGCGCTCGCTGCGGAGGGTTGCCGGGCGACGCAGGCGACGCTGTCGCGCGACATCCGCGAGCTGGCGCTCGAAAAGACGCGCGACCAGCTCGGTCGTCCGCGATACGTCCTGCCGCAGGACGGGCGGAGGCCGGAGCCCAGGGAGGCCCTGGCGGCCGTGCTCTCGGCATTCGGATTGGGCGCGGTCGCGGCGCAGAACATCGTCGTCGTGCGCTCGGAGCTCGGATCGGCGCCGGCGATCGGCCGTGCCCTCGATCGGATCGAGCACCCGCTGATCGTGGGGACGCTGGCGGGCGACGACACGTGCCTCGTCATCGCCGCGGATCGCGCGGGTGCGACGGAGATCGCCCGGGAGCTCGGGGAGATCATTGGCTGAGGTCGGCGCCACCGCTCGCCGCAGCCGGAAGGTCACTGTGCGCGACATCGAGCTCTTCACGGAGCTGACGGGCGACCGGAACCCGCTCCACTACGACGAGGCGGCGGCCGGGCGGTCGCGCTTCGGTGGGCTGATCGTGCAGGGCGGAGTGACCTCCGGTCTCCTGAACGCGGTTGTCGCCGAGGACCTGCCCGGGCCCGGCAGCGTCTTCCTGCACGTCGACTGGAGCTTCAAGGCGCCGGTCCGGCCGGGAGACGAGATCACGGCCGAGGTCGAGGTGCTGGAGGCGCGGACGGACAAGCCGCTGACCCGGCTGCGGACGACGATCGTGAATCAGGAGGGCGTGGTCGTCCTGGACGGGACGGCGCTCGTGTGGACAGAACGGCTCTGAGGGCTCTTGCGCTGCTCGCCGCGGCGCTCGTGCTCTCGATGACGACGTGGTTCTCGGCGACGGCGGTCGTGCCGCAGCTCCGGGAGGAGTGGGGGCTGGGGAACACGGCGAGCGCCTGGCTCACGATCGCGGTGCAGGTCGGGTTCGTCTGCGGAGCGCTCGTCGTGAGCGCGCTCAGCGTGGCCGACGTCTTCGCGCCGCGGGCCGTGATCCTCGCGGGGTCGCTCGGAGCGGCCGCGGCCAACGCGGTGCTGCTCGCAGCGGACGGGCCGGAGCTGGGGATCGCGGCGCGTCTCGCGACCGGGTTCTTCCTGGCCGGGGTCTATCCACCGGCGCTGAAGCTCGCTTCGACCTGGTTTCGGCGGGGGCGGGGCACGGCCCTCGGCATCGTGGTCGGAGCGCTCACGCTCGGGTCGGCGCTGCCCCATCTCGTCAACGGCCTGGGCGGGCTCGACTGGCGCGTGGTCGTCTGGGTCACGTCGGCGCTGACGGCGGTGGGCGGCGTGGTCGTGTTCCTGGGCGTGCGGGAGGGCCCGTACTCCTTCCCCGCCGCGCGCTTCGATCCCCGTCAGATCGGGCTGGCGCTGCGAAATCGCGGCGTCCGGCTCGCGTCGCTGGGGTACTTCGGCCACATGTGGGAGCTGTATGCGATGTGGGCGTGGTTTCTCGTGTTCTTCGGGACGGTGGCCACGGACGGGCGGGCGGCGGCGTACGCGACGTTCGCCGTGATCGGGATCGGCGCTGTCGGCTGTTGGGTCGGAGGCGTGCTCGGCGACCGGTGGGGGAGACCGGAGACGACGGCGACGATGATGGCGGTCTCGGCTGCGTGCGCCCTGCTCATCGGTCTTGCCGCCGAGGGCCCGGCCGCGGTCGTCCTGGGGCTCGGGCTGGTCTGGGGGTTCGCGGTCGTCGCCGACTCGGCGCAGTTCTCGACGCTCGTGACCGAGCACGCCGAGCAGGCCTACGTTGCGACCGCGCTCGGGCTGCAGATGGCGGTCGGGTTCGCGCTCACGGTCCCGACGATCTGGCTGCTTCCGTTCCTCGAGGACGAGGTCGGATGGCGGTGGGCCTTCGCGTTCCTGGCGCCGGGCCCGGCGCTCGGAATCCTGGCGATGCTGCGGCTGCGGCGCCGGTCCCTTCCCCGGTCCCTTCAATAAGGCGCACCCAGCCTCCTCCCCGCGGCGAGCGTAGCGAGAGCCGTCGCACGCGTGGCGCACGAGTTCGAATCGAAACCGTGGAGAGTTATCCCCCTCGCGGCGCTGGGGACCGCGTCCAACGCCGGGCGCGGCGAACGACTAGTCGATGTCGGCGCGGCGGTAGCGCCAGGTCGCCACGAGCCACCCGGCGACCGCAATCGCGGGGAGGACGAAGAATGCGACGGCGGCGGAGCCGGCCTCGAGTTGGGCGTTGCTATCGGGCGCCAGGTCGAGAACAGCGGACGCCCAGCCGATCACCGTGAAGCGTCCGATGCCCTCCACTGAGTAGGCGGCGGCGTTCTCCCAGATCAGGACGAAGGCAAGTCCCCACCAGACGGCCCGCCGAAACCAGACGCCCGCCGCGACGAACAGGCCGGCATAGGCGAGCGCGGCGAGCGACGCAGCGAGGAAGGTCGCCCAGGCGACCCCGCCGGCGCCCGCGACGAGAGCCGATGCGGTGAGCGGAAGAGCGGTCAACGGTACGACGACGCTGGCCGTGGCGAGCACGGCGGCCGCGGGAAGCTGCCAGCGCGACACGGGCTTCAGCCACAGGTACACGAGGAGGCGGTCCTCGATCAGGTCGCCGATTGCCGAGGCGCCCAGCCAGAGCGTCGCGAGCGGTACGAGGAGCCCGAGCCCGTAGGCGGAGACGGCGTCGGCTGCCGCCTGGGGCGGGTTCGCATCCGAGCGCGCGAAGAGGCCGATCACCACGGCGAGCGCGCCGAGCGTTCCGATCCCGAGCAGCCGCGTCAAGGTGATCTGAGTGCGCAGCAGCAACCGATAGAGGGCGACCAGCGAGACGAGAGCGCTTGGCCGGGCCGTCGGGGTGACGACAACGTCGGCGCTGCTCATCGCTGCACCACGTAGCGGAAGACGCCCTCGAGGTCGGCATCGAGGGGGTGGACCTCGTAAAGGCGAGCGTCCCGTTCACGCGCAACGGGCGCAAGCGCGTGGGCGAGCGCCCGCGCATCCCTCGTGTCGAGCTCGAGCACCTCGTCGCCGTCGAGCCGGACGCCGACGGCGGTCCCGGCCTCGAGCAGCGCACCCGCGAGCTCGCGCGGCCGGTCGGTGCGAACCCGGATCCGCATCGGACGGTCGTCCATCAGCGCGCGCAGCTCGCGGAAGTCCCCCGCGGCAGCGAGACGGCCCTGCGAGATGACGAGGATCTGGGAGCCCAGCCGCTCCACCTCGTCGAGGACGTGGCTCGACACGATCACGCAACGGCCTTCGCTCCCGAGCCGTCTGAACAGAGCGACCATCTCCATTCGCTGACGTGGGTCGAGGCCGGTCAGCGGCTCGTCGAGGACGAGCACGGGCGGGTCGTGGACGATCGCCTGCGCGACTTTCACACGCTGGCGCATTCCTTTCGAGTACGCCGGCAGTCGGCGCGAGTCCGAGGGATCGAGGTCGACGGTCCGGAGCGCGTCGGCTGCTGCTCCGGCCGGGTCGGCGAGGCCTTGAAGCCTGGCGGTGAGCGCGACGAACCCGTGTGCCGTCAGCGGCTCGAACACGCTCTCTTGCTGCGGCACGAGGCCGATGAGTCCCGCGACGCCGGTGTCGGTGCGGGGATCGCGACCCAGGACGCGGACCGTGCCCTTGGAAGGCCTGGCGAGCCCGCACAGCATGCGGAAGATCGTCGACTTGCCGGCGCCGTTCGGTCCGAGGAGCGCAGTCACGCCGGGCCCGACGTCGAAGCTGACGTCGGAGACAGCGACGAGCGCCCCGAACCACTTCGAGACGTTCTCCGCAATGACGCGCGGCTCGTTCGTCACCGGAACGCCTCCAAGCGGCGATAGCGGAGCCAGCAGACGAGCGCGCCGGCGACGATGGTCGCCCCAGCCCCGCCGGCGACGAGCCATGTCGAGAGCTCCGCGACCGGGCCGCCGTCGTCGGGTGTCTCTCCGAAGATCCGGTACGCGAGGTCGAAGACGACGAACGGAGAGCTGAGCAGGTCGAGCTCGTCCGGAGCATCGGCGCTGTCGATCGCGGACCGCACGATGATGGACGGGACGAAGAGGACGAGGATGACCCCGACCGCGGCAGCGGCTCGGCGGGTCGTGAAGCTCGAGACCGCCATCGACAGCGACGCATAGAGGAGCCCCGTCGTGGTCCCGGCCGCGAAGATGCGCGCCAGGAGCTCCGGAATCTCGGTGGCCGAGGGGCCGAGCCCCGCGAGGAGGAACGCGAGCAGCATGAAGAGGAGCGGGCCGAGCGTGATCAGCAGCATGACTGCGAGGACACCGGCTCCTTTGGCGATCAGATAGCGGGTGCGATCGAGCGGTCCGGCGAGGTAGAGACCGAGCATTCCGCTGCGCCGATCCGGGCAGAGCGCTTCGGGGGCGATCAGCGCCGCGAACAGCGCGAGCGCGCTGCCGATGATGAACATGTAGTCGCCGTAGCTGATGAGGTCCTCGGTGACGATGTCGTCGACGATCGCCGAGACGGCGACGGAGAAGAGCGCGGGAAGGAATGCGATCACGAGCGTGATCGAAGGCAGGACCTTGTGGCGGGCGCCCCGCCCGAGACCGAGCACGCGACGCGCCGTGAACTCCGCGAGCGTCAGGATCGCCCGCGCCGGAGCTTCGCGCGGTCCGTCGTAGCCGCGGTAGCCGAGGTCGTAGAGGCGTGCGTCCTGTCCCGTGGTCATGCGCCCGTTCCGAGGTACACGTCTTCGAGCGTTCGTCCACGCGGCTCGAGCCGCCGTAGGCCGAGGCCGAGGTCCGCGACGGCGTCGCGGACCGCGTCGTACGCGTTCTCCGCGGCGCCGAGGAGAAGCACTCCGCCGTCGACTGTGACGTCCAGGCCGCGCCCGACGAGCATCGATGCCAGCTCGTCGGCCCGCTCGTCGACCTCGACGACGAGCCCCTCTGGGCCTCGCCGGAGGTCGTCGAGCGTGCCCGCGTGCACAACCTCGCCGCCCTCGACGATCACGACTGCGTCGCAGATCCGCTCGACCTCTTCGAGATGGTGGGACGACACGACGATGTGGACTCCGAACTCGGTGCCGATGCGCCGGATCAGCGCGAGCATCTCCGTTCGCTGCACCGGATCGAGGCCGTCGGTCGGCTCGTCGAGCAGGATGAGCTCCGGGTCGTGGGCGATCGCGGAGGCGAGCTTGACCCGTTGGCGCTGGCCCGTGGACATCAGCCCGACCGACCGGAAGCGCTCCTCGCCGAGTCCCACGAGCCACAGCGCATCGTTCGCTCGCTGCACCGCGGCACGGCGTGGCAGCAGGTGCATCTCGGCCAGGTGTCGCACGAAGTCGTTCGCGGCGAGCTCCGACGGCAGGTCGTGGTGCTCGGGCGCATAGCCGATGCGGGCTCGCAGCTCGATGCCGGCCGTCGCAGGATCCTTGCCGAGCACGGTCAGCTCACCGCTGTTGCGCGAGCGGAGCCCGAGGACGAGCGAGATGAACGTCGTCTTGCCCGCGCCGTTCGAGCCGAGCAGGCCGGTGATTCCTGGGCCGATGTCGGCGTCGAGGCCGGCGAGAGCGACCGTGCCGCCGTAGCGCTTCACGACTCCGCGCGAGGAGATGACGCTTTCCGACTGAGGCTCAGCCACAGCCGGTTGCGCCACGGATCGGCGATTCGCGTTTCATCGGGTCTGGGCGGGTCGGAGCGTTTTCATGGGCTCGAGACTACGCAGGGCGCGCACCGCCCGGCATTGGCCGAACGTCGACTTCCGCCTCGACTTCGGACTGAGGCCGGCGCTCCTGGCACGCGTGCTCTTAATAAGGCGCACCCAGCCTCCTCCCCGCGGCGAGCCTAGCGAGATGCGGCGCACGAGTGACGCGCGACTCCGTGCCGGAAGTGCGCCGAATCGCTAGGGGCGGAACTGCTCGGAGGGCGGTTGCAGGTCGTGGTCGTCGAGCGCCTGGACCGCGTCGGCGCCGAGATCGAGCTCGACGCATCCCTCGGTGATCCGGCCAACGCGCTCGGCGGGGACGTACTTCGGCTTGCCCAGAAGCTGGGTCGAGACGGCGAGCCCGTTGAAGATGTCCTTGCCCGTGTCGCCGACGATCTCCTCGACCTTGCCGACCTCGGACCCGTCCGACGCCACGACCTTCCAGCCGGGCTCGATCAGGAGCCAGGAAACGGGATCCGGCACTAGACCGCGCGGCCCTTCACGTACCAGACAGGTCCCTGCGTGACGACCGGCTTCGTGTCCGAGAGCGCATGGAGGATCTCGACGCGGGCGCCGATCCCGTCCTCGTCGAGGCGCTCGAGGGAGCGTCGTGTCATCACCGGCGAGGCTCCGTACCCGTAGTTCTTCGCGACGCGGAAACGGAAGCGGGCGGAATCGTCGAACCGGGCCGGGTTCACCGGCGCCAGCAGGAGCGCGGCCCGGTCGAGGAAGTCGCTCGACGCGAGCTCGACCTGCGCGTAGGCATCGGTCCAGTCCCCGGGGAGCTGGGCGACGGCGGCGTCCCACGCCTCCGCGGCGGGCGGCCAGGCGGCCCGAGGCTGCTCCGCCTGCTCCGGCGAGGCCTGCGCGGCGGTGACGAGCTCGAGCTTGCCCCTGATCCGCTCCCGGTCGATCTTCGCGAGCAGGCGCCGCGCCTGGTCCCGCCGTCCGCCGTGCCGCGGAACCGTGAAGCGGATCTGGTTGCCGACCCGCCCGGGTGCATACGGCGTCAGCAACGACGAAGCCCGTGCGGCCTGTCCGGCGTCGTCGACGGTGAGGACGAACCGCGCGTCGGTCCAGTCTGCCGGCAAGCGCGATTCGAGCTCCCTGTACTGCTCGGCGACACGCACGCGGCCGAGTCTAGACTGGGCCCCGTGGCGAAGGTGGAGAGGAAGGGGGCGGTCACGCCTGAGCTCCTGCGCGAGTTCTTCCGCGAGATGCTGCTCATCCGACGCTTCGAGGAGAAGGTCGAGGAGCGCTTCCGCGCGGGCGAGCTGCCCGGGTTCCTCCATGTCGCGATCGGCCAGGAAGCGGTCGCCGTCGGCGTCTGCCGGGCCCTCGAGGAAGGCGACGTCATCGCGTCGACGCACCGCGCCCACGGCCACACACTCGCCAAGGGGACGCACCCGAACGAGCTCATGGCCGAGCTCTACGGGAAGCTCGAGGGCTGCTCGCACGGCTACGGCGGCTCGATGCATCTCTACGACGTCGACCGCGGGAACCTGGGCGCGAACGCGGTCGTCGGCGGCGGGCTTCCTGCAGTCGTCGGGGCCGCGCTTGCCTTCAAGTTCCGCGACGAGCCGCGCGTCGCTGTCGCGTTCTTCGGCGACGGCGCGACGAACATCGGCACGTTCCACGAGTCGCTGAACCTCGCGCAGCTCTGGAACGTTCCCGCCGTCTTCGTCTGCGAGCACAACCACTGGGCCGAGTCGACGCCGTCCAAGCAGCACATGCCGATCGAGGACATGACCAAGCGCGCCGAGGCGTACGGGATGAAGTCGATGTACGTCGACGGCCAGCTGGTCGGCCAGGTCTACGAGAAGGCGACGAAGGCAGTCGAGCACGCCCGCTCCGGGCGCGGCCCGGTCTTCCTCGTCGCCGAGACCTACCGGCTGAGCGGCCACTACATCGGCGATCCGCAGGTCTACAGGCCGAAGGAGGATCAGCAGCGCCTGCGCGAGACACAGGATCCGATCGACAAGCTGCGCGCCGAGCTCGACCTCTCGGACGCGGAGTTCGAGGAGCTCGACAGCGAGGTCACCGAGCTCGTCGAGGCCTCGGTCGAGTTCGCGAAGAACGGCACCGATCCGAAGCCTGAAGACGCCCTCAAGAACATCTACGCGTAATGGCCGAGCTCGAGCTACAGAGAGGCGGTCCGCGACGCGCTCGCGACGGCGATGCGCAAGGACGACGACGTCTTCATCATGGGCGAGGACATCGCCGAGATGGGCGGGTCCATGGGCGTCACGCAGGGCCTCCTCGCCGAGTTCGGCCCGGAGCGCGTCAGGAATACACCGATCTCCGAGATCGGGATCGTCGGCACCGGCATCGGCGCAGCCATGCAGGGCATGCGGCCGGTCGTGGAGATCATGTACGAGGACTTCCTGACGCTCTCGGCCGAGCAGATCGTCAACCAGGCCGCCAAGCACCGCTACATGTCCGGCGGGCAGCTGAAGGTGCCGCTGACCGTCCGCACCCAGGGCGGCGCGGGCTGGTCGCCCGGCGCCCAGCATGCCCAGCAGCTCGAGGCCTGGTTCGTCCACATCCCCGGGCTGAAAGTCGTCTTCCCGTCCACGCCGACAGACGTGCGCGGGCTTCTCTACAGCTCGATCTACGAGGACAACCCGGTGATCTTCTTCGAGCACCGCACGCTCTACGGGCTCAAGGAGGAGATGCCGGACGAGCTCGAGCCGATCCCGCTGGGCCAGGCGCGGGTGATCCGCGAGGGCGAGGACGTCACCGTCGTCGCGACGGGCCGGCTCGTCCATGAGGCGCTCGACGCGGCCGGGCAGCTCGAGGAGCAGGGCGTCTCCGTCGAGATCGTCGACCCGCGCACGCTCCAGCCGCTCGACGAGGAGACGATCGTCGAGTCCGTCAAGAAGACGAACCGGTGCGTCGTCGCGCACGAGGCGGTCACACGGATGGGCTTCGGCGCCGAAGTCGCGGCCGTCGTCCAGCATCAGGCCTTCGACTGGCTCGACGCCCCGATCGAGCGAGTAGGCGCGAAGTTCGCGCCGATCCCGTTCGCCCCGGTGATGGAGGAGTTCGTCGTTCCGCACGCCAAGGACGTCGTCGAGGCGGTCCGGCGGACGGTCCAGCGCGATGGCGACTGAGGTCAAGCTCCCGCGGCTGGGCCAGGGCATGGAGTCCGGCGTGGTCGTCCGTTGGCTCAAGCAGGAGGGCGACCAGGTCGAGAAGGGCGAGCCGCTCTACGAGCTCGACACGGAGAAGGTGACGCAGGAGGTCGAGGCCGAGGCGTCGGGCGTGCTCCTGAAGATCGCCGTCCAGGAAGGCGAGGTCCCGGTCGGACAGACGGTGGCCGTCATCGGCGAGCAGGGCGAGGAGGTTGCCGAACCGAAGGGCGACGAGACCCCGAAGGAGGAGGGCTCGCGCGGGCCTGCTCGGGACGAGGAGCGCGAGGAGGGCAGGGAGGCCCGGGCCGAGCCGGCCGCCCCCCAGGTCACGGAGATCCGTGAGCCGCAGCGCAACGGGCGCGTCAAGGCCTCGCCGCTGGCCCGAAGGATCGCCCGCGAGCGCGGCATCGACCTCGCGCAGGTTCGGGGCACCGGGCCTGAGGGCAGGATCGTCGCCGAGGACGTGGAGCGCGCGGAGGTGGCGCCGGCGCCGACACCGGCGGCAGCGCCCGCAGCTGCCCCGGGCGAGGTCGAGGTCGAGCAGCTGACGTCGATCCGCAAGACGATCGCGCGCCGGCTGACCGAGGCCTGGCAGGCGCCCGTCTTCCAGATCTCGATGTCCGCCGAGATGACGCGCGCGCTGGAACTCCGCGCGAAGCTGGTCGAGCTGACGCCCGAGGACGGGACGAAGCCGACGATCTCGGACGTCCTGACCAAGGTCTGCGCCGCCGCACTGATGCGCCACCGGCGCCTGAACGCGCAGTTCGTCGGCGAGGAGGTGCACCTCTACCCGACCGCCGATGTCGGCATTGCGGTGGCGACCGACCGCGGGCTCGTCGTTCCCGTCACGCGTGGCGCGGAACGATTGTCCATTGCCGAGATCGCGGCTCGGCGCGCCGAGCTCGTGGGCCGCGCCCGGAGCGCCAAGCTCCAGCAGTCCGACATCGAGGGCGGCACGTTCACGATCTCGAACCTCGGCATGTTCGGCGTCGAGAACTTCATCGCCGTCCTCAACCCGCCGCAGGTCGCGATCCTCGCGGTGGGTGCCGTCGAGGAGACTCCGGTCGTGCGGGACGGCGAGGTCGTCGTCCGGCCGCTGATGAGCCTGACCCTCACCTGCGACCACCGCGCCGTCGACGGAGCGGTTGCCGCCGAGTTCCTCGCCACCGTCCGCTCGATGCTCGAAGAGCCGGGCCTGGCGCTCTAGAGTCAGGGCATGGTCTGGTACCGGGTCCGCGACCTCGCCGCCGCGCGCGACTGGTACGCCGGGAAGCTGGGCTTCACGGAGACGTACTACGACGAGCCCGGCGGGTGGGCCAAGCTCGAGCGGGGAGCGATGCAGATCGGTCTCGCGAAGGGAGAGCCGGAGGCGGAGGGCGACGTCGCCTCGATCGACGTCGACGACGTCAAGGCCGAGGCGGACCGGCTGCGAGGCGACGAGGTCGAGGTTGGCACCGTGCTCGAGCTGCACGAGGAGATTCGCCTGCTGGACGTGTACGACCCTGACGGGAACCGCGTCCAGCTCGTCGAGGAGCTCCGTCGATGATCCGCCGAGGTAACAGGCAGGACGTCCGCTTCCTGAAGGACATGCTCCGCCACGCGTTCTACTGGCGCTCGGGTGGAACGGTCGAGGACGCATCGCTGTGGCGCTACGTCTCGGGCTGGGGGAGGCAGGGCGATGCAGCCGTGATCGCGCTCGAAGACGGGTTCCCGATCGGCGCGGCCTGGTATCGGCTCTTCACGCGCGAGGAGCCGGGCTTCGGGTTCGTCGACTCCCGGACACCGGAAGTCGCGATGGCCGTCGTCCCGAGCCGGCGTGGGCGGGGCATCGGCTCCGACCTCCTCGACTCGCTGGTCGAGCTTGCGAAGGAGCAGGGCTACGGCGGACTGAGCCTCACCGTCGCCGACCAGAGCGCCGCGATGCACGTCTTCGAGAAGAACGGTTTCTCGAAGGTCGAGCAGACGGACGGCTCGTGGACGATGAGCCTCGCGCTGTCCTGAGCGGGCATGGCGCACCGGGACGTTCCGGTGCCAGGCACCGGCCGCGGCCGGTAGAGACACGGCCGGCGATGGGTTTCGGCCCGGTTGAGCGACGGGAGGTGTCCGTAACGGCCACGGTTCGGTGCCAGGCACTTGGACATGTCCCCGACAGGTCCGAGGCGACCGTGCCTCTGTGGACGCCAGTAGGATCGAGCGCGAAGACTGACGAGAGCGACCGAGGAGCGAGAAGCGATGGAATGTGACGTTGCCGTCCTGGGAGGCGGCCCCGGCGGCTACACGGCGGCGATCCGAGCCGCCCAGCTGGGCGCCAAGGCCGTCTGCATCGAGAAGGAGCCGGAGCTCGGCGGCACCTGCCTCCGCGTCGGCTGCATCCCCACGAAAGCCTGGGTACAGACCGCCTTCGCGATCAAGGAAGCGGAGGAGACCTTCGCGAAGCTCGGCGTCCAGGTCGGCGAGCCGCAGCTCGACTTCGCGACCGCCAACCAGTGGAAGGACGGCGTCGTCAAGCAGATGACCGGCGGCGTTGCCCAGCTCTTCAAGGCGAACGGCGTCGAGTGGGTCAAGGGCGCCGGCCGCTTCACCGACGCGAACACGATCGCCGTCGAGGGTGGGGAGGACGTCACGTTCCGCACGGCCATCGTCGCCACCGGCAGCTTCCCGATGCGGCCGCCGATCGAGGGCCTCGACTCGCCGCGCTGTGTCGACTCGACGGGCCTCCTCGCCCAGACCGAGGTCCCGAAGCGCCTCGTCGTCCTCGGCGGCGGGATCATCGGCTGCGAGTTCGCGTCGATCTTCAGGCGCTTCGGCTCCGAGGTGACGATCATCGAGATGCTCCCGAGCCTCATCCCGCAGGAGGACGAGGACGCCGCGAAGGAGCTCGCCAAGCAGTTCGGCAGGCGCGGCATCACGCTCCACCTCGAGAAGCAGTGCACGAAGGTCGAGGACTCGGGCTCCGCGCTCACCGTCCACTTCGGCGACGGCGAGACCGTCGAGACCGACCTGATGCTCGTCTCCGTCGGCCGCGCGCCGGCCGTCGAGAACCTCGGGCTCGAGGAGATCGGCGTCGAGCTCGACAAGCGGAAGGGGATCGCCGCCGACGAGCACCGACGCACGACGGTCGGCCACATCTACGCGGTCGGCGACTGCGCCGGGTACTGGCAGCTCGCACACACCGCGTTCCGCGAGGGCGAGGTCGCCGCCGAGAACGCGATGGGCCACGAGGCCGTCGTCGACAACCGCGGCGTGCCGCGCCCGATCTACACCGACCCGGAGATCGCCGGCGTCGGGCTCACCGAGGCGGAGGCGCGCGAGCAGTACGGCGACGACGTCGAGACCGGCGTCTTCCCCTGGGTCGCCAACGCCCGGGCCGTGATGCAGAACGAGACCGTCGGCTGGGTGAAGTCGATCCACGAGAGCCGGTACGGCGAGCTGCTCGGGATCGTCATGGTCGGGCCGCACGTCACCGACCTGATCGAAGCCGGCGTGGTGGCGCTCGACGCCGAGTCCACGGTCGAGACGGTCGCGGACGGGATGGCGGCGCACCCGACCCTCTCCGAAGCCGTCAAGGAAGCGGGTCTGGTGGCGCTGGGACGGGCGATCCACCTACCGAACCGGAAGCGGGCGAAGACACCAGCGTAGGACCGTGCCTGATCCCGCGTAGGGGCAGGACCGCGAAGCAGGGGACGGCGATCAGGAGCGCCGCGGCGACGAGCACGGTGTCGACACCGACGACTTCGGCGAGCGGACCGGCTGCCGCCTGGCCGACGGGCATGAAGATCAGCGAGACCATCCAGTCGAACGAGTTGACCCGCGAGAGCCGCTCCGCCGGAATCTCGCGCTGCTGAAGGGTTTCCCAGATCGTGTTTCCGGCGACGATCCCGAGCGCGAAGACCGCGTTTGCCGCCGCGATCGCGACCGCCGGCAGCGGCGGCACGAGCGCGAGGAGCGGCAGGGACCCGAACGACCAGGCCACGAGCGCAAGCGGCACGGGCCTGCTCGGCCTCACACGTAGGGCCAACACTCCGCCGATAAGGCCGCCGACCGCTCCTCCGGTCAGGATGACTCCCCAAGCGGCTGCGCCTCCGAGCTCCTCGGCCGCGATGATCGGGCCCAGCACGATCATGATCCCGATGCCGAGGTTCGCGAGCGCGGCGGCCAGGAAGCCGGCCCGTAGCCACAGGTGCGACCACGCCTCCCGTGCGCCGTCGAGCAGATCGGCGACGAAGCGCTGGCGGGGCGAGGGCTTCCGGGGCTTCAGGCGCAGCCGGGCCAGAAAGGCGGCGCTGGCAGCAAACGTCAGTGCATCGATCCCGTAGACGTAGCTCGGCTCGAACGCGGCCACCAAGACGCCGGCAAAGGCAGGGCCGGCGATGTTCGCCGACCCCTCGGAGACCTTCAGCAGCGCGTTGGCCTGCTGGAGCCGCGCGTCGCTGATCGTCTCCGGCACGAGCCCGGTCGACGCCGGCCCGAAGAACGCCTGCGCGGCACCGAACAACGCCGAGGTCACGGCGAACATCCAGATCTCCATCGCATCCGCGAGCAGGGCGACGGCCACCGCGGCTTGAACCGCGGCTCGGATCCCGTCGCACGCGAGCATCACGAGCCGGCGCGGAAGCCGGTCGGCCCAGACCCCGCCGACGACGATGAATCCCGCGCGCGCAAGCGTGAACGAGGCAAAGACGAGACCCAGCTCGGCGGCTCCACCGCCGGCCTGGATCACCGCGAACGGGAGAGCGACGTAGATCAGCGAGTCGCCGAACGACGAGGCCGTCTGGCCCAGCCACAGAAGGCGGAATTGCCGCTCCTGAAGCGCGCCCAGCCTGCTCACTCAGCGAAGATAGCCGCGTATCCTCCGACCCACGAAGTTCGTTTCCAGTCCGTGCGGGGAATGCAACGCAAGGAACAAGTGTCTGTGGCATCTAATAGGCAGGGACGATGAGTAGCGCCGCACTTCTCACCCGGCCCAAGACCGACCGTGCGTTCGAGCGCATGTACCGGAAGCACGTCCACGACGTGTATCGGTACGTCCTCGCCGTGCTCCGCAACCCTGCCGACGCGGAGGACGCGACGCAGGCGACCTTCCTGAGCGCCTACCGGGCCTTCCAGCGCGGCGACCGCCCGGAGCTCCCGCGCAACTGGCTGCTCAAGATCGCCCACAACGAGTGCCGCCAGCGCTTCCGGATGCTGGCGCGCCGGCCCAAGGAGGTCGTCTGGGACGAGCGCGTCGCCGCGCCGCCGCTCGACGAGACCGTTCCGACCGCGCACGAGATCCGCCAAGCGCTCTCGCACCTGAACTTCAACCAGCGCTCCGCGCTCGTCATGCGCGAGCTCGAAGGGCGCTCGTACGCCGAGATCGGCGAGATCCTCGACGTCTCCGTCTCTGCGGTCGAGACGCTCATCTTCCGCGCCCGTCGCGCCCTCCGCGAGCAGCTCGAGGGCGGCCTGACCTGTGGCGAGGCCGAGGCGACCCTGTCCAAGCGTCTCGACGGGACGCTCGCCACCGCAGAGCAGCGCGCCCTCAGGGCGCACCTCCGCGAATGTCGCGAGTGCGCCACGCTGGAACGCAAGCAGCGCGCGCAGCGCGCGGCGTTGAAGCGGCTCGGCGTCGTCCAGCTCCCGCCCTCGCTCGCCGCGTTCCTCGGTGGTGGCGGCGGCGGCGCCGGGACGGTGGCGACGGTCGTCGGTGGATCGGGGATCGCAGCGAAGGCGGCCGCGGTCGTGGCCGCGGGAGCCGTCGCCGGCGGGGCCGGCCACCACGCTGTCGAAGCGGTCGCCGCCCGGGAGCCCGCGCGGTCGCCGCTTCCTGCGCTTCGCCAGGTTCCGAAGAGCTTCCCGGCGAGCTACGAAGCGAAGAGCGCCGGGGTCTGGTCCGGTCGCGCGACGATCAGAGTCACCGACGGCGTCCTCGTCGTGGATTCGCGTCCATCGGCACGGACGCTGAGCGCTGCCGTCCGCAAGCGACTCTCGCGCCAGCGCGCCGGCTCGCCCAGCGCCGGGCGGCACGGCCTCGACCGCGCCGCCGGCGAGCGGCGATCACGCCGCCCGGTGGGGTCACACCGCCGGCACCGACTCCTCCGGCTCCGGTCCAGCGAGTCGTGGAGCGGGCGCAGGGCACCGTCGAGGAGGTTGTGGAAGTCGTCACGGCCCCACTGCCGGTGGAGATTCCTCCCCTTACGCCTCCGCCGGCCCCGCCGCCACCGCCTCCGCCGCTGGAGCTCCCTCAGCTCCCGCCGCTCCCGCCTCTCCCACCGCTGCTTCCCTGATCCAGGGCCGAAGCGCGGACAGAGCGAACTTTTCCTGCTCGAAAGTCATAACCGAGCGCAAGGAACGGGACCGGGCGGCATCAGTAGGGGCATGAGCCTCCTGCTGCGGCGCCGTCAGGAGCGGGCTTTCGAGCGCCTGTACCGCCGTCACGTCGCTCACGTGTACCGGTACGCGCTCGTCGTGCTCCGCGACCAGCGCGACGCCGAGAACGTCACCCAGGCGACCTTCGCGAGGGCGTACCGGACGCTGGAACGTGGCGAGCGCCCGGACGAGCCGCGCAACTGGCTCCTCCGGACGGCGCACGAGCTCTGCCGCTGGCGTTCGCTCCACGGGGACGGCAGCCTCGCCGACGACCTGTTCGAGGAGGACGGCGGGATCGAGGGGCCGTTCGACTGCGTCGGAGCGGAGCGCGCGATCTCCCGGCAGCTCGACGCCAGGCTGGCGCGCCCGGAGCGGAAGCTGCTTCGCGCGCACCTCCGGTCCTGCCCGGACTGCGTCCAGTTCGCGGAGACCCAGCGGAGTCAGCGCGCGATCCTCAGATCGTTCCAGCGGGTGCACGTCCCGGAGTCGCTCCTGGCGCGGCGGCGGAGGATCCGGGTTCCCATCCTTGCCCGGGGCGTTGCCCTCGCGGCCACGACCCTCGTCGTCGTCGGCGTCGCCGCGGGCGGCGTTGATCCGCGACGGTGGGGAGACGACGCGACCCGGATCCAGCCGGCCGACGCCGCGCCTCAGCGGGCACGCACGAAGGCCGTCGCCGAGCGGGCCAGGGTCGCGCGGAAAACGGAGGCTGCACGGCGACGACCAGGGCGGTAGGCTCGCACGATGACCATCCTGAACAAGCGAAACGCCGTCTTCGGGTGGGCTGTCTGGGAGACCGGCAAGCGAGCCGCGAAGATGAAGGCCAGGCAGGCGGCGAAGGCGGACGGCGGAGGCCCCGGCAAGAAGGGAGCGATCGCCGGCGGTCTGGCAGCCGTGGGCGGCGCGGTCTGGTTCTGGCGCCGCCGCCGGAGCGACGGCGAAGGCAAAGACTCCTAGCCCTCGCCGCCGCCGGCAGCAGTCTTCGCTAGCCCGTAGGCCGCGCGGTCCGGACGCGGACGAGGCGCCTCGTCGAGATGCCGGCGAGGATGGTCTCGCCCTCCTTCCGGGCCCGGATGAACTTGACCATCGAGCCGCCGCGGACGAGGCGGAGGCGCGCGGTCGGCTGGATCTGGATCGTCGTCAGACCGTCGACGTTCGTGCGAGCCTCCTGCGGGGCCTGGATCCACCCCAGCGGGACGCCCGTCACGAGGACGATCGCGTCGCGCACGACGTAGCCGCGGGTGTCGGTCACGCGGAAGCGGCCGGTGTACGGCGCGCGCGAGCGGACGACGCTCGGGACGAATTCGACGCCCGAGATCACGAGCCGGTGCGGAAGGCTGCACGCTCGAGGCCGGGATCGAGAAACGGCCGTCAGAGAGACGCGTCGCGCCCTCCGGCGGCGTCACGACACCGGTCGGCTGCGAGCTCGCTGCCTCCGACCCGGTCGAGTTCGTCGCGGTCACGTTGACGCGGAGCCGGTTGTTGACGTCCGACGTCTGCACCGCGTACGTGCGGCCCGTGGCGCCGGCGAGGTTGGCGCAGTTGAGCCCGTTCCCGTCACAGCGCTGCCACTGGTACGTGTACGTGATCGGGTCGTCGCCGGTCCACGTGCCCTCACTCGCGGTGAGCGTGTCGCCGTCCCGTGCCGTTCCGGAGACTGACGGCGGGGCCGTGTTGGCCGGGGCGATCGCCGGCTGGGCGTCCGCAAGCCCGGCGAACGCGGCAAGTGCCGTCAGCACCGAGGCGGCCGCTGCGGCTCCAAGCAGCTGGATCTTTCTCATCAGCGTGTTTCCCCCTTCGGGTCTCATCGGTTTCCGATGTAGTGCGAGGGATACCCGCGCCGTTTGAGGTCAACTCATGGAGTCGGTAAGGATTGTTTGAACATCGATGAGGAGGGTGGGCATGAGAGTCGAGAAGTCTGTGACAGCCGTCACATGGATTCCGTCCGAGGCGATCGACGGCATGCCGAAGCTGCCGTTCGAGCTCGGGATGACGCACTACGACGCGCCACCGCCCGACCGGCTCGGGCCGGGGCAACTGGAGGAGCTCGGCGCCGCCGACCGCTTCCGCGAGGCGAACGAGCTCCGGGCGTGGATCGAGGTCGACGACGGCAAGATCGTGGACTCGGGCTACTCCGGCGGCGCGCTGGTCGGCACGACGACCGTCAAGGTCGGGCCCAAGACGATGAGCTTCCCGGGCGTCAAGTACCCGCTGATCCAGGCGGAGCCGGAGGTCGGGCCCGACTGGGTGAGGTTCGTCCAGAGCGCGGGCGGGCGCATGGGGCTCCCGGCGCCGCGCCGCGTGAGCGGCAAGCCGTTCTTCCAGATCGCGTCGGCCTCCGCGTGGACGACGCTCCAGCTGATCGTCTACGCGGACGGAACGTCGAAGCACGGGCTCGTCGGCGCCTCGCCCTTCCCGCGCCACTGGATCTACGGCGACGACGGTCAGCTCACCGAGAAGAGCGGCGAGATCGACTTCGAGCGCTGGTGGCGCGAGTCGTACGGGCCGAACACGCCGTGGGGCGGGGAGGACTCGCCGACGCTCGTCACTGCCGTCGAGACCGAGCTCGAGCGCGAGCTGTCCACCATCGTCATGGCCGATGCGAAGCGACTCGGGCGCCGCGAGGTGAACGAGGGCGAGGCGCTCGTCGAGCAGGACGAGCCCGGCACGACCCTCTTCCTGATCCTCGACGGCATGCTCGACGTCGAGGTCGACGGTGAGGTCATCGCCCAGGTCGGGCCGGGCGCGATCGTCGGCGAGCGGGCGTCGATCGAGGGCGGGCTGCGGAGCTCGACCCTGCGTGCGGCGACTCGGGTCCGCGCGGTCGTGATCCCGGCGGAGGCAATCGAGGCCGGCGAGATCACCGCGCTCGCGACGAGCCACCGAAGGGAGATGTCGTAGAACGGTCGCTCTCGTCACGGGCGCTGACTCCGGGATCGGACTCGCGATCGCGGAGCGACTCGCGAGCGACGGGTTCGCGCTCGGGTACGCGACCCACGAGCGGGACGGCGAGGCAGCTGAGGTCTACGAGCGTCTGTCGGCCCGCGGGCCGGTCGAATGGGTTTCGGGCGACCTCTCGGACCCCGCGGTTCCGGCGCGGCTGGTCGAGGAGGTGGCGGAGCGGTTCGGCCGGCTCGACGTGCTCGTCAACAACGCGGGGCTCACGGTGTCGAAGCCGGCGCTCGAGCTCGACGCAGAGGACTTCGACGCGATCTTCTCCGTGGACGTCCGGGCCGCGTTCCTCGCCTCGGTCGCGGCGGCGAAGGCCATGGGCGAGCAGGGCGGCGCGATCGTGAACATCACGAGCGTCCACGAGCACGTCCCGCGGCCGGGCTTCGCGCTCTACGCGCCGGCGAAGGCGGCGCTCGGGATGCTGACGCGGTCGCTGGCGATCGAGCTGGCGCCGGCGATCCGTGTCGTCTCGGTCGCGCCGGGCGCGATCGCCACCGAGCGGAACGTGGAGGCCGACGAGCTCCGAAGCGAGATCCCACTCGAGCGAGCCGGACAGCCCGAGGAGGTCGCCAACCTCGTCGCGTGGCTCGTGAGCGACGAGGCGAACTACGTCACCGGCACCAGCTACCTGATCGACGGTGGCCTGGCCCAGCAGGTGATCGACTAGGAGGGACGCCGCCGCGAGCTCGGGTCTTAGCCAGAGGTCTTAGCCGGAGCCGAGATGCGGCGCGAGCGCGATCCAGTCGCGGAAGGACTTCTCCACGCTCGAGTCCTCGACGATCCGCTTCACGAACGTGTTGCGAAGGATCTTCGGCCGGCGCTGGAGCTGGCGAAGCCTGTGCTTCCGAATTCCCTCCGCCAGCCGCTGGAACTCGAAGAACGCCGGCTTCCGCCGCCCGCCGGCCGACACGAGCCCTGACTGCCAGCCCGTCGGCCGCAGCTCGTCCCGGACGAGGAACCAGAGCATCATGTCGATGCGGGGGTTCCGGCGGACGATGGTGTACGCCTCGCGCATGTACCGCGCCTGCCGGTCCCACGAAACGCCGAAGATGCGATCGGGCGGGCTCGTCTCGTAGCCGTACTCGGTGATCCAGATCGGCTTCTCGCCGTAGAGGATCGTGACCTCGTCGATCAGCTTGCCGATGTTGGCGAGCGTGATCGCCCGCGGGTTGCGCGGTCGGGCGGTGGGGCGGTAGGTCGGATCGCCGGCGTAGGGATGGTGCGCGTAGGCGTCGAACGTCCGCATCCCTGCGGCATGGGCCGCGCGAAGGAAACCGATCGGGGACGTGGAGGGCCGCTTCGTCGCCGGCGCGTTGTTGCCGCGCGGCGCGGTGACGCCGCACGCCACCTTCTGCCCACGCAGCAGCGTCAGATGGACTCCCTCGTAGATCGCGTTGCAGATCCGGGCGTAGTCTCGCGCCGACTGGATCACCCAGCGTCCGTTGATCTTGCGCCACTGCGGGACGAGCCCGAGCGGAAGGTTCGGCTCGTTCCAGGCCGTCCAGAGCGAGACACGGGGCAAAACGGTTCCGTCGGGCCGCTGGTACCGGCCGCTGTACCGCAAGCCGGCCGCGTAGGAGAACTCGCGCAGGCGCTTGATGTTCTGCGGCGCGCGGTTCTGCGGCTGCCCGCCGTTCGCCCACCACGGTGTCCCGAAGATCGTGAACGCGACCTTGACCCCGCGCTGGTTGGCCGCGATGACGGCGGCGTCGAACCGCTCCCACTCGTAGGCCGGATCCTCCGGATTGGTGCCGTCCTTGGGCCGCTCGCGGGCGACGCCGAGGAAGCCGCCCCAGTAGAGGTTCACGCGGACGATCTGGGGCCGCAGCGCCCCGAGCGTGCTCGAGAAACGGGGCGTGTTCCCGATCGCCTCGGACGTGTCGACGAGGCCGAGCTGGATCCAGTTCGAGGCGCGCGCGGGAGCAACGACCACAACGGCAGCAACCACCGCGACCAGTAACACCCGACGCATCACTGAGAACGTATCGGAGTCTTGTTAGGACAGCTTGAAAATGGGTACGAGGGATGGACTCAACGGAAGGGAGTGAGGCATGGCCGAAGTCCGTGAATCCATCGAAGTGAACGTCCCCGTCTCGATTGCGTACAACCAGTGGACGCAGTTCGAGGAGTTCCCGCAGTTCATGGAGAACGTCGAGTCGGTCAGACAGATCGACGACACGCATCTCCGCTGGGTCGCCGAGATCGGCGGCAAGCAGCACGAGTGGGAGGCCGAGATCACCCGGCAGGAGCCGGATCGCGCCGTCGCCTGGCGCTCGATCGACGGCAAGGGCACCTCAGGCGAGGTCCTGTTCGATCCGCTCGCCGGTGACCGCACGCGCATCGCCGTGACGATGTCGTGGGAGCCCGAGGGCTTCCTGGAGTCGCTCGGGGACAAGCTCGGCGCCGACAAGATGGGCGTCAAGGGCGACCTCGGACGCTTCAAGGAGCTGATCGAGAGCCGCGGCGTCGAGACCGGCGCCTGGCGCGGCGAGGTTCACGAGGGCCAGCGAGTTCGCTAGCCCGGAAGTTGCGTCGTCGGAGCGGGCGTTTCGCTGGGACCGCGCCCGCTCTCGACGTCGCTCCGCATCCACATCAGCACGGCGGCGGCGATCGTCCAGAGCGGCACGCCGAGCAGCAGTCCGGCCCAGCCGACCGGCGGGATCAGCAGCCAGAGAGCGACGACCAGGCCGACCCAGCCGAGCCAGCGGGGCAGCGCCCCGTAGCGAAGGATCACGAGCGCCGCCGCCGCGAGCATCAGCGCGGCGCTGAGCTCGGCACCGACGAAGAAGGCGTCGTCGACGACCACGAGCGCCTGGGCCGCCTCCGGAGTGAGCTCCTCCTCCGCGAGCGCGCCGGCAAGGTTCGGGCCGGGGATCAGCAGCGTCAGGATCCCGACGCCGAGTCCCGCGCCGAAGGCGATCGCCGTCAGGAACGCACCCCCTCCCTCGAAGGCGACGAGGCGCGAGCGAAGCGCGCCGACGAAGATGACGAAGAACAGGCTGCCGAGCATGGACACGAAGCTGGCGGCAAGGATCGCGCTCGACTCCGCCTGGAACCAGCCGAGAATCGCGGTCGGGTTGTCGTCGTCGGGCAGGTTGGTGTTCTCCGTGATGAAGACCCCCACGATCCAGAGAGCGACGGCGACGATTCCCGCCAGCGCGGCCAGCCGCTCCACCCTCCAGCCCGTCACGCGGACGACTCTAGGGTCGGCTCCGGACGTTGCCGGAACAGCTCCCAGCGCTGCATGAGTTGTGAGGCTACGGACGCGTCCGGACAGCCGGATCAGACGTGGAGTCTCGGCTGCGCCGCGGGCGCCGGCGAATCACCGTCGCCCGCCGGGGCAAGTCGCCGCTTCGCGACCCGGCTGCGAATGAGTGCACCGAGGCCGAGCAGCGGGAGGAAGACGCACGGCCAGCCGAGGATCAGCAGGCCGAAGCTGAGCCAGAGCAGAAAGACGAGGTTGGTCTCGACGCCCACGATTCCGATCGCCGCCATCACACCCCCGGGGACCAATCCGAGCCAGATGAGCGTCGCATGCGGGCCGATCAGGTAGCCCGTCAGGACGACACTTACGGCCGAGAGAACTCCGACGACAACACCGACGGCGCCCCACGGGTTGAGCGCCGTGGGCCCGCTCTCCCAGGTAAGCGCCAACGCGGACCAGAGCGTCCACAAGCCGGTGACCGCGAAGAAGAGGGCGAACCCGGCACGCTGCTCTCGCGTGTACGAGGCGTTCGTCGGAGGAGAGGTTTCCACTTGGCAAGACGAGTATCCCACGCAAGCGCGGAACCGCACAATCCCGGCTCGCCGCGAGCCGAAGCGCTAACGCCGATCTGACGAGTCGCCCGCGTGCAGCTCGTGCTCGAGCTCGTCCAGCGCCGCCCGCAGGATCTGGATCCGCTCGAGCACCGGCACGGCCTCGCCGGGCGCGACAGACTCCCGCCGCGCGAGCTCGCGGGCCTCTTCCATCGAGTGCAGCACGATCCCGATGAACACGTTGATGACCACGAAGGCCGCGGTGAGGATGAAGGTGACGAAGAAGATCCACGACCACGAGTGGATCTCCCTTCCCGCCTCCATGTACTGCGGGAAGTCCTCGAGCGTCAGCATCACGAAGAGCGTCAGCATCGCCTCGCCGATCGTCCCCCAGTCGTCCGGCAGCTCCTCGCCGAAGAGCTGCCAGCCGACCATCCCGTAGACGAAGAGGATCAGCGTCGTCAGGATCGCCATGCTTCCGAGCGGCGGGATGCTGCGGATGACCGCGGTGATCAGGATGCGGACGTCGGGGAGGAGGTGGACGACCCGGACGATCCGCGCCAGGCGCGCGAGGCGGAGGATCGTCGAGTTGCTCTGGAGCCCGGGCACGAACGCGAGCCCGACGGCGACGAAGTCGAAGACGTTCCAGCCCTCGCGGAAGAAGCGCCACGGCTGACGCCCGTAGGCGGCGACGCGGAGCGTCATCTCGACGACGAAGAACGCGAGACAGAGGTCGTTCAGCCGGTCGAGCAGGTCGCCGTAGTCCTCCTCGAGCTGCGGGTAGGTCTGCAGCCCGAGCACGAGCGCGTTCGCCAGGATGACGAAGACGACCGTCACGGTGAACGCGTTGGAGTCGACGACGCGGCGGAGGGAGTTCATCCGCGGCAGCTTGCCCGAACGGGCGGGATGTCGCCGCGGCTACGTGGACGGCTCGCCGGCGAGGCGGTCCCGCTCGGCGATCCAGGCGGAGAAGCGTCCGCGCGCCGTCGCGAGCCATGCGGCCAGCTGCGCGTCGAACGCGGCGATCTCGCCGCGAAGCTGGAAGATGCGAAAGTCGAGCACGCGCTCCCCGTCGCAGACATGCTCCTCGAACGCGTGGCTCTCGACCCAGGCGCCGCACTCGACGCAGGGTGTGTAGCGAGCATCGGGGAGCATGCCGAACATCTGTCTCTAGGACGCGCGCGGCCCGTGTTGGTTCGGCGATCTAACGAACTTTTAAGAAGGTCGTTTGTAAGACAGGTGAGCCGGCGGACCCGACCGGGGCCCGCCGGCTCGGTAGCTCAGACGCGGACGAGCTCGCGCTCGGGGTCGCGCTCGCGTTCGACCTCGCGATCGGCGGGGGCCGGCTCGCGCTCGGTCACCTCGACCGTGCGTGGCTCCGCGTCCTCGCGCCGCTCCTCGTCGAGCAGAAGCTCCCATTCCTGCCATCTCTGGGAATGGCACATGCGGCGCTCACCTCCTTGTTCCAACAGTAGCTCAGCTGGCCATCGCGGCCATGGCTGCCTTGGCGCGCTCCGCCATCTCCTCGGGCGGAACGTCCTCGACATGGGTCGCGATCTGCCAGGAATGACCGAACGGATCGGTGACCGACCCGAAGCGGTCGCCCCAGAACTGGTCCTCGGGCTGCATCAGCGGGTCTGCGCCCGCGTCGACCGCCTTGCGGAAGACGTCGTCGACGCTCTCGACGTACATGAAGATGCCGACGCTCGTGCCGCCGAGCTCCTTGGGCGATTTCGCGGCGAACTGCGGGAACGGATCGGAGAGCATCACGACCGAGTCGCCGATCTCGAGCTCCGCATGCGCGATCTTGCCGTCGGGGCCCTGCATGCGCGTGCGCTCCCTGGCGCCGAACGCGCGCCCGTAGAAATCGATCGCCGCCTCCGCATCGTCCACGCAGAGATACGGAATGAGGGTGTGATAACCCTCCGGGACGGGCTGTGCGGCCATGGGCCTCACCTCCGTGCGGTTGGGGTCGAGGTCAGCCTAGCGCCGCACTCGCTGCTTCGAACCCCAACTTTCTCGGGAATTCCCTAGAAAACCACCCGCCGGACCTGATTCACTTTGGTGCCGCCAGTCCACCACCGGAAAGCCTCACCTCGCAACACATTCAGCCGCGAATCCTTCCTTTCGTCGTTGCGCTCGCCGCAGTCGCTGTGGGCTGGTTGCTCACGGTCCTTTTCATCGCCGACGATTCCACTGCCGCACTCGTCGCGCTTCCGCTCTGGCTCGCCGCCGGAGCAGCCGTCGGCTGGCTGACCGCGAAGCTGCAGGACCGGTCCCGGGAGCAGCAATTCTCAGAGACCCGCCTCGAGAGCATCCGCGAAGCGGTCTCCGAAGCGCTCCTGCGCATCGACGCCGACGGCGCGATCACGGGCTGGAGTCCCGGAGCCGGGGCGCTGTACGGGTATCCCAGCGCCGAGATCCTCGGCCATCCGTTCGCCGAGCTCGTCGCCGACTCGGAAACGGCCGAGCGCGTCGTCGAGTCGGTGCGGAGCGGAGAGCGGCTCGACGAGCTCATCGACCAGAAGCGACGTGACGGCGGCGTCTTCTTCGCCTCGGTGACGGTCGTCCCGAGCGCGGAGCCGCCGGAGGCGATCGTCGTCGCCCGCGACGTCGGCGAGCTGCGGCGGCTCACCGACGAGCTGCGCAGCACCGAGGCGACCTATCGCTCGCTCACGCAGCACCTGCCCCTCGTCACGTACGTCCGGTCCTTCTCGGGCGACCGGGAGATGACGTTCGTGAGCCCGCAGATCGACCGCCTCGTCGGCTACACGGCAGACGAGTGGCTCGCGGATCCCGGGCTCTTCCTCCGGCTCGTGCACGCGGACGACCGGGACGAGGTCATCGGAGGGCAGGACGACGTGGACGCCACGACGCCGCAGCGGACGACCTATCGCATGGTCTCGCGCGACGGACGAATCGTCTGGGTGCGGGACGAGGCGGTCGCCGTGCTCGACGAGTCCGGCCGGCCGCTCTGCATCCAGGGCTACATGCTCGACATCAGCGAGCGGAAGGCGGCCGAGGGGGAGCGAAGCGAGCTCCGCGCGGCCGAGGCGGCGACGGCCACCGAGGCGCGGGACCGCCAGAAGAAGATCGACTTCGTGGCGGAGGCCGCCTCCGTGCTGGCCTCCTCGCTCGACGTCAGGGCCACGGTCGGACAGGTTGCGACGCTGGCCGCGCGCGACCTCTCCGAGTGGTGTGTCGTGGACGTCTTGAAGGACGACGGGAGCGTGACCCGCTTCGTCGCCGAGCGAGCCGAGCCCGCCGCATCGTCCAGCGAGCCCGACGCCCAGCCCGAGCCTGAGGTGGTGGACGTCATCCGGGCCCGCCGGCCCGAGCTGTCGGAGTCGCGCATCTGCCTTCCCCTCGTCACCCGCGGCCGCCGGTCGGTCGGGGCGCTGACCCTCCTGGCCGGTGACCACGGCGCGCGCTACGTCGCGGACGACCTGCCCTGGGCGCGCGCGGTGGCGGGGATGATCGCGCTCGCGATCGACAACTCGCGCCTGCACGGCGAGGTCGAGGCGCGCTCGGATGCGAACAAGGTGCTCACGCACGTCGGCGAGGGCGTCTTCCTGCTCGACCGGGACGGGCTGGTCCGCCTCTGGAACCCGGCCTCGGCGGCGATCACCGGCGTCTCGGCGGACTCGGCGGTGGGCAAGCCGGCCTCGGAGGCGATCCCGGACTGGTTCGAGGTCTCCGACCGGGTCCCGGTCGGCACGACCCGCGAGCCCGTCACTGCCTCGACCCTGCCGCTGGAGACCGAGCGCGGCGAGCGCTGGATCTCGATCTCCGGCGTGGAGTTCTTCGGCGGCACGGTCTACGCGTTCCGGGACGTCACCGAGGAGCACCGGCTCGACGAGCTCAAGGCGGACTTCATCGCGACGGCATCGCACGAGCTGCGGACTCCTCTGGCGGCCGTGTACGGCGCCGCCCAGACCCTGAAACGGCACGACTTCGCGCTCGACGACGCCGGCCGCGAGCGCTTCATCTCGCTCATCGTCGACGAGTCCGACCGCCTGGCCGGCATCGTCAACCAGATCCTGCTCGCCAACCAGCTCGAGGTCGGGCGGCTCGATCTCGAGACGGAGCCGTTCGACGCCGGCGACCTCGTCGAGCGGGTGGTCGAGTCGGCGCGGACGCATGCGCCGTCGCACATCAGGTTCGACGTGCGGGTCGCGGACGGGGTGCCGCCGGTCGCCGCGGACAAGGACCGGGCGCGGCAGGTCCTGGTCAATCTGGTCGAGAACGCGGTGAAGTACTCGCCGGGCGGCGGCCGGATCGAGCTGGGCCTGGAGGCGGCGAACGGCGTCGTGCAGTTCAGCGTCGTCGACGAGGGCCTGGGCATCCCCGACGACGAGCAGAAGCGGATCTTCGAGAAGTTCTACCGCCTCGATCCGAACATGACGCACGGCATCGGCGGAACGGGCCTCGGGCTCTACATCTGCAGCGAGCTCGTCGAGCGGATGGGCGGCCGCATCTGGCTCGAGTCGGAGGAGGGCAAGGGCTCGACGTTCTTCTTCGAGCTCCCGAGCGCGGGCTCCCGGCCGGCGCTGGCGAAGACGCTTGAGCTGGCGGAGGCGCCGGCCCCGCCGGCCCAGATCGACGTCGGCAGCTAGCTGTGCGAACATATGTTCGTGTCAGGGAAGGCGACGATCCTGCACGCCGACCTCGACGCCTTCTTCGCGTCGGTCGAGCAACGCGATAACCCGCGGCTGCGCGGGCAGCCGGTAATCGTCGGCGGGGGCGTCGTCCTCGCGGCGAGCTACGAGGCGAAGGCGTACGGCATCGAGACGGCGATGGGCGGCCGGCGGGCTCGGCAGCTCTGCCCGGACGCCGTGGTCGTCCCGCCGCGCATGTCGGCCTACGCCGAGGCGAGCAAGGCCGTGTACCGGGTGTTCGACGACATGTCGCCCCTGGTCGAGGGCCTGTCGATCGACGAGGCGTTCCTCGACGTGCGAGGGATGGAACGGATCGCCGGCACGCCGGTGGAGATCGCCGAGCGCCTGCGGCAGCGGGTGCTCGGACGAGGTCGGCCTCCCGCTCACGGTGGGCGTAGCGCGGACGAAGTTCCTGGCGAAGGTGGCGAGCGCGGTCGCGAAGCCGGACGGCCTACTCGTCGTGCCGCCGGACCGCGAGCTGGCGTTCCTCCATCCGCTCCCGATCGAGCGCCTGTGGGGCGTCGGGCGGGTGACGTCGGCGAAGCTCCGCGAGCGAGGGATCGAGACGGTGGGCCAGGTCGCGTGGCTCGACGAGAAGGAGCTCGTCTGGATGCTCGGCCAGGCCGCGGGCCACCACCTGCACGCGCTGGCCCACAACCGAGACCCGAGGCCGGTCCGGCGAGGCCGCCGCCGAGCATCGATCGGCTCGCAGCGAGCAATCGGCCGCTCGAGAACACCGAGGGAGCCGCGCGAGATCGAAGCCGATCCTCCATGGCCTGGTCGACCGAGTAACGCGCCGGATGAGGAGAGCCGGCCGAGTCGGCCGAACCGTGATGCTGCGCCTGCGCTTCGACGACTTCACGAGAGCAACGCGCTCGCACACGCTGGCCAGACCGACCGACGAGACGTGGGCGATCCTCGTAACAGCGCGCTGGCTACTCACGACGGCGCTCCCGCTGATCGAACAGCGAGGCCTAACGCTCGTCGGAGTAACGGTCGCGGAGCTCGAGAACGCCGACGAAGTCCAGCTCCGCCTCCCGCTCGAAGCCCCACGGCAGCGCCCTGGACGCAGCCCTCGACGAGGTGCGAGAGCGGTTCGGCACGGACGCGATCACGCGAGCCGTGCTCCTCGGCAGGGACAGGGGCCTGTCGCCGCCGCTGCTCCCAGACTGAGCCGCGGCTACGAGGACGCTTCGCCCGCAAGGCGGTCGCGCTCCGCGATCCAGGCCGCGAACCGTCCGCGCGCCGTCGAGAGCCAGGCGGCGAGCTGCGTGTCGAACGCGGCGATCTCGCTCGCGAAGCTGGAAGAGGCGAAAGTCGAGGACACGCTCGCTGTCGCAGACATGCACGTCCGCCTCGTCATGCGGAACCCAGGCGCCGCACTCGACGCAGCGCGTGAAGAGAGATTCAGGGGAGATGCCGAACATCAGTCTTAGTTCGGCGCTCGCGGTCCCGTTGGTTCAGTGATCTAACGAACTTCTAACGAAGGCGGGTTGCAAAACCACATCTCGAGCGTAAGAGACCGGACGGTCGCGCCCGACTGTCCGGCATGAAGACCACAGTCAGCACCTCAGTCGTCACGCTTCCGTTCGAGGTCGGCGAACCCCGCGCCTTCGCCGGTCTCACGGTCGTCCCACTGTTCCCGAGCGAGCCGTCCGAGCTCGAGTACGTCGGTCTCGACGAGGCCGTGGCCCGCGGGCTCGCGGTCACCGAGGTCGACGAGTCCGGCTCGGTCGGCACGCTCCGCGTCAAGAACCCGCTCGGCGAGCTCGTCCTCCTCTACGAGGGCCAGGAGCTCGTCGGCGCCAAGCAGAACCGAATCCTCGAGCGGACGATCCTCGTCGGCGCCCGTTCGGCGCTCGAGATCCCGGTCGCCTGCGTCGAGCAGGGCCGCTGGTCGTACCGCAGCCGCAGCTTCGCACCGGCTCCGCGCGCCGCGTACCCGGCGCTGAGACGCGACCGCCATCTAGTCGGTGCCCTCGACCAGAGCGAGGTCTGGAGCAACGTCGCGGCCAAGCAGGCGCGCCTCCACTCCTACTCGCCGACCGGTGCGGCGCAGTCGCTCTACGACGACAGCCGCGCCACGCTGGACGAGTACGCCCAGGCGTTGCCGCGGCTCGACGGCCAGGCCGGCGCGCTGATCGGGATCGCCGGCGAGCTCGTCTGCCTCGACTACGTCGGCCGGTCGGACGTCTTCGCCGGCCTCTACCTCAAGCTCCTCCGCGGCTACGCGCTCGACGCGATCGAGCGGCCCGTGGAGAAAGGGCTCCGACGCCGGGCGGTCGAGCGGTTTCTTGCGGCACTCCGCGAGGCCGCTCGGCGCCGGGAATCCGCGATCGGCTGCGGCGAGGAAGTGCGGTTCGAGGGCCGAGCCGTCGGGTCACAGCTCGAGCACGACGGCGAGGTCGTGGCGCTAACCGCGTTCAACCAAGGAGGGAAAGCATGAACAAGAGACTCGTCGTGCTGCTGCTGCTGGCGGCGGCAGGCGTTCTCGTCGCCGGCGCCGCAAGCGCCGTGCCCGTCGCGTCCAAGCCGGAGGCCGCGCCCTCGAGCACAGACTCTGTGCAGCAGCGAGGCCCACGAGGTCCCCGTGGTCGACGCGGCCCGCGTGGCCTGCGGGGTCTCCGAGGGCGAATCGGCCCGCCTGGTGTGCAGGGGACTCAAGGGCCCCAGGGACCGCCCGGCATCCAGCAGATCGTCGAAGTCAGCGGCACGATCTCGATCCCTGCAGGCGATGTCGATGCCGCCTCGGTTGCCTGTCCCGCAGGGATGAGCCCGGTCAGCGGCGGCTACACGTACATCTCTGCTGAGGGCGAGGTCTTCCTCAACCGGCGGCTCGGGAACGGCTGGGCTGCTGGCGGCGACAACTTCGACTCCGTCATCGCAGCCGACCTGACCATCCATGCGTACTGCTCGCCCGGGATCGCCACGGCGGCGACGTCGACAAGTGCCGGGCAGCTTCGTGATGCGATCGCGCGGTATCGCGCGCTGAACGAGCGCTAGGAGGGGCGAGGGTCGTCGCGTCTGACCGCATTTCCGTCCCCCAACTGAAAGGAGGTGCCACAGCCAAATACAGGTCCCGGGTACTGGGGTGGAGGGCTGGGAAACCGGCCCTCCTTCGTAAGATGGGGAGGCGTTGCGGGCGACCTTTCCAGTGATGCGCGATGAGCGTGATGCGGACGACGCCCGGATGCTCGAGGACGGCGACATCGCCGGCCTCCTTGCCACGTACCAGGACATCATCGTCGGCCGCTGCATCGCGCGCCTGCGCGGCGACCACGCCGCCGACGACGTCGCCCAGGACGTCAAGCTCAGGCTCCTCGCCGAGTTCCGCCGAGGGAAGCGCTACTCGGTGCCGTACCGCGTCGTCGTCCACCAGGTCATCGACTGGACGCTCAAGGAACACCTCCAGGGACAGGACACGGCGGTGCCGCTACCCGACGGCTGGGAGCCGGCGGTCGAGGACTCGAGCGAGAGCGTCCTCTCCCGCTACTACCTCGCCGACCTGTTCGCATCGCTGCCCGCGCGAGACGCGCAAGGTCCTGGAGCTGCGCTACCTCGCCGGCCTCGAGATCGAGCAGATCGCCGAGCGGCTCGGGCTGAAGCGAAATGCAGTCGACCAAGCTCTACACCGTGGCCACAAGAGACTTCGCGAGGCTCTGGGACATGGCTGACGAGGTCTTCCGCCTCTTCGACGAGTACGCGGCGCGCTTCGCGCGCGGCGAGCGGCCCGACGCGCGGGAGTACCTGGCGCGGGCGGGGGAGGGAGCGGACGAGCTCGCGGCGCTGATCGATCGCTACCTCGAGAGCGCGCCGGCACCGGCGGCCGACGCGGATGCGCGGGCGCTGTCCCAGGCATGGCTCGAGGGCGAGCCGCCGCTCCTGGCGCTGCGGACGCAGCGGGGACTGAAGCGAGAGGCCGTCGTGGACGCGTTGGTCGGCCGGCTAGGCCTCGATCCGGCGAAGCGGAAGAAGGTCGAGCGCTACTACCACCGCCTGGAGACGGGCCTGTTGGATCCGGCCCGGGTCAGCGGCCGCGTCTTCGAAGTGCTGGCGGAGACCCTGCGCGCGTCGCTGGCGGACGTCCGAGGCTGGCGCCCGAGGCCGGTAGCGCCGGAAGGCGTGTACCTGCGGGCCGCGGCACCCGCCCCGAGTGCAGCGCCGCCGGCGGTCGGCGACGAGCCGGAGGAGCGAGACGAGATCGACGCCCTGTTCCTCGAGGGGGGCGATGGGACCTAGAAGTCGAGAAACATGGGCCACCGGCCTATTGCGGTTGGATCGGGGACCTGTCAGATTAGGCCGAGCTCCAGTCGGAGTTACGAAAGTCAGCAGCGAAACACATAGCGGCCGCCCAGCCTCGCCGTACCGCGATCCGCGGGCGGACGAGCTGCGCGCGCTCTACCACCAGCTCTACGAAGCGGACGAGCTCCCGGTGCCGGTCGAGGCGATCGCGGAAGACCTCCTGGGCCTGTACGTCGAGGAGGTCCCGCTGGACGGAGTCTCGGGCCTGCTCTACCCGGCCGAGCGCCTGATCCAGGTGAACGCGAACGACGTCCCAGCCCGCCGCCGCTTCACGCTGGCCCATGAGGTCGGCCACTGGGTCTGCCAGGTCCAGGAAGGCCGAGGCGCGCCGGTGATGTGCCGAGCGACGTCGCGCCGGACGCCGACCGAACGCTCGAGCGCGAGGCGAACGTCTTCGCGGCGGAGCTGCTCATGCCCGAGCCGGCGGTTCGGGCGGCCGCAGACGATCCCGGCGCGGCGCGCTTCGGCGTCTCGGCGAAGCGATGCGCTGGCGCCTCTACAGCTTCGGCCTCGCGGAGCGACCGCAGTGGAGTGACATGGCCGAACGCAGGGCCACCGGGTTCTTGAGTACTGCAGTAGAGGGAGAAACAGCAGCGGGCAGGAAGGATCGGCGGCGCGCCGAAGGATTTCACCTACGACGAGTGGACCCACGTCCTCCGCGAGCATTTCTTCAACAGCAGCCGCGCTGCCAAGCCCGTGACGCTGTTCGTCGATGACGACCTGCTCGGTTCGTTACAGGGCACAGACAGCGAGGCCGGTGTTCAGAGCCTGGTCGGGGCTGTCCGCGGGCGCCTCAACCCAGACTCCTATGGTCGGCGGTTTGCGGGGATCGAGCAAGCGTCGAATTGGCTGGAAGGTGAAGGGCGGTGACGGCGACCCGCCCGCGCTGCCGCTTCTCGCCGTAGCTGTCCTTGCTGCAACGCGGATGGGTGCAGCGGACGGCATTGCGCCGAACAATTACTGGCGCCGCTTCCGCGACCTGTTCGGCTTCACCCAGGCAGACCTAAAAGGCTACGACGACGTGTTCCCGGCGCTGTGGGGTCACCTCCGATGGTGGCTCGAGGAGCGTTACCGAGGCGAGCTCGGCCTCACGACGGCACGAACGCACCACAAGTGGACGATCATCGGTTACGCGCTGTCGCAGGCGCTTGTTCCGCGAGGCGGACAGACGGCGCATCACCGAGTTCTTCCTCAAGATCGGCCTAGCGCCGGGCGAGCATCTCCCGCGCGCCGAGCTGCTCGCGTACTTCAGGGCGTGGGCGCCCCAGTCGCCGCTTGGGGGGAACGCGAAGGCCATGGCAGCCGATCCCGATTACGAAGAGTGGCTCGCAGCGATCCTTGAAGAGGAAGCCACGCTCTGGGATGGCGTCGTGCGTGACGACGGGGCGGCGCGTAGGGAGGCTCGCGCTTGCGCTCGAGACCTTTCCCACACCCACCTATTTCCTGGTCGCCCAAAGGCCGGACTCGTTCCCACCGGAGACCACGTTCGAATCTGAGACGGGGTGTCAGTACGAGGTCGCGGCCGAAGCAGGTGCCTGGTACGCAGAGACGCTTCCACTCGACGTCCGTCGTGGCTACAGCAGGGCCTTCGTCTCGAGAGCGAAGGGTTCGTCCTCACGTACAGGCCGTCCGGCGTTGTCGCGCTAGGCGAAGACTCTGACATGGGCTGCTGGGTTTCGGTGACACGCATTCAGCCCGGTGAGGACTACCGGGTGCTCGCTGGCGAAGATCACACTAGCGATGTCCGGGCGTTCCTCGACGCATGGGACCTGGACGGGGTTTGGCATGAGACATCGGCCGCGGGCGCTGCGCCGGCAGTGGCTGGACGCTGTTCACCGACGTGGCGATCGGGCCTGTGCCGCCGTCCGCGCGAGATTCCCCCTGCACTCAGCGCTCTTGTCCCGTCTCCGCGCGAGCGGCTGACGTCTCCGCGGCGGCCTCGCGCTGAATCGGGCTCTCGGGATCTACCTACAGGGCGGCGAGCCCGACGTTTGGCTCCCAAGCCTTGCTGGAAGAGGAAGAGGTCGTCGTCTGGTGGGCGGCGAAGATCGACGGCTGTACCCGGACAGCGCGTCGAGCTGAGGAACGCTCGCGCTTCCGCCCGGTACTTACGAGGTCTCGGCGGGGCCTGGCGAGCCGCTTGTTTCACGACGGTCTCGACGCTCGGCTCTCTTCAGGGCGAAGGCACCGGAACGCTCGGCTTCCCTGTCGACGTTGACGGTGGCGCACCGCGAGCTGCCGCGGCGGGGCGCGCACCCGAATTGGCGACACCGCACCGGCCGAGCGTGGATTACCGGCGCGTCCATCGCCGGTGACGAGGCGGCGGTACCGGCCGCTCGTGAGACGATGATCCTTCCGCTGCGGCGCAAGGGAGTACGTCGTCTCTGGGAGCCGAGCCGGGCCAGGTCTACCGGCCGTCGAGCCAGAGGGGCGTCCTGCCTGGATGGCCGCAGTTGGAGGTGCCGGACTGTTTCCGTTCGGGTTCGAGATCTACCCGCCATTCGAGCCGGTCTGGCTGATCGTGATCCGCGAGGCAGGGCGACAATTCGCGTGAGACACCCTCTACCGCCGCCACGCGAACGCTGCCGCCGATGCGAGCGACGACGATGTACGGGACTGGTGTGCAGAGGTCGCCGCGCTCCGCCGTCAGCCGAGGACTCCGAGACAATCCCTGCTTCTCGAATACCGGCGAGTCGCGGAAGAGGTGCTTTGCGAGTGACGCTACGAGCTGCTTCTCGAGTGGGTGAGCGAACGGGGAGCGGGCTCCTGGACGGAGCTACCGCGAGGTGCACGACTGGGCTCTCGAGCCGGCCGAGGAGACGGGCAAAGCGGCGGCCGCGGGCATCAACGACGGCACTCGCTCTGTCGACACTCGGACACCTTGAAGTCGACTGGCAGGGCGGAATCTGGGCGGCGGCGCCGCCCGTCCTGACGATTTTGCCGCGCGCCGGCGCGCACGCGATTCTGTCCGGAGCACGCACCCGGGGGCTCACCGCGCGCCTTAACGGAGCTGACCGCGACGCCGACGACCTGTTCGTCGACAGGCACACGGCAGGAGTGGGGGCCGGACGCCTACTTCGTCGCGGCCGAGAACGAGACGGGCATCGAGATCCTCGCCGACTCTCTAGGCGTCACGTACGAGCCATGCATCAGCGAGCGGATCGCCCAGTTGCTACCCCCGCTCGACAGCTATCTCGAGCTTGCGCGCTCCACGCCCCCCGCGAAGGGTTACGGAGTAAAGAAATTCAACGTCACCACGCTTCGCTTCACGGAGACGACGTCTGACGCTGATCCGGGTCTCTATGAGTACGGCGTGAATCGCCGCTCCGAGTACCGGTGGAGCGACGGCACGGGAACCTACTACGCGCTCGACCGCTCAACTGCCATCTACGCCGAGTTCCGGCGATGCGGGCGGATAGAGCTGCGCTACGACCCCGACAATGTGAACGGGACGCTCGTCATCCCATTACAGCGCACCGCTGCCGTCGCTTCACGCACGCACAGCGGCTACTGTGCTGCGGATTGATGCCGTCGCTCCGAGACAGTCGCTGGCGTTACCCGAACGTTCCGGCACGACTGCCAAGCAGATCGCCGTATCCCTCGGCCAGGAGCTCACCGTTGACGAGCCGCAAGATCGACCATGGAGGATTGACCATTGGCTAGCGCCGCGTCTGTGTTCGAGTCTCTTCGCGACTACCTGTTCCGCTACTACGACACGCCGTTCTCGCTGTCGGAACGAGCGCGTGCAGAGCGAGCGCCGGGAGCTGCTCGACGGGGACGAGGTGACGTGGCGCGAGCCATGGCTTGAGGTGCTGCGCGATTACGTTCCGACGCCGGAGGCCTTCGAGACAGTCGTTCGATCTGCGGGTGCGCACGCGACCTGCCCGACTTCGTCCGGCACGGCCTGATCCCCCTGAAATCGAGCGTCTCTACCCCCACCAGCACGAGGCCCTCAGGCGTGCGATAGCGGCAAGAACATGGTGATCACCGCCGGAACGGGGTCGGGGAAGACCGAGGCGTTCTTCCTTCCGGTGCTCAATCGCGCTGTCTCAGGGAGTCCGCCGCTGGCCTCGGCACCGGCGCGGACGCCACGGATGGTGGCGGAAGCGGCAGTCAGAGCGATTCGTCGCCACAGCGGCAGCGGGGAGCGGCCGCGCCGCGGTCCGGTGTCCTCGTGCTCTATCCGATGAACGCGCTCGTCGAGGACCAGCTCGATGCGCCTGCGCCGCGCGCTCGACAGCGCCGGGCGCGCGACCTGGCTGGACCAGCAACCGCGGCGGGCACCGCTTCTACTTCGGCCGCTACACCGGGCAGACGCCCGTGTCGGGCACGCTGGGAACAGCGACCGCGCTCAGAACGCTCGCGCTGCGCGAGATGGAGCTCGCGCACGATGGCCAAGCGGACGCGCAGGACGACGTGCCGAGACGACGACGAGAAGCGAGCGCTCAAGCGTTCTTCGTCCCGCAGCTCGACGGCGCCGAGATGCGCTCGCGCTGGGACATGCAGGCGCACCCGCCCGACATCCTGATCACGAACTACTCGATGCTCAACGTCATGCTGCTGCGCGAGCGCGAGCGAGCCGATCTTCGCGACGACCGCGGACTGGCTCGACGCGACCGCGACGCACCGTCTTCACGCTCGTCGTCGACGAGCTGCACATGTACCGCGGCACGCCGGGCACCGAGGTCGCGTACCTGCTGCGCAACCTGCTCCACCGCCTGGGCCTCGACAGACCGGCCGGACCAGGTCCGCTTCCTCGCCGCCAGCGCGTCGCTCGAGCAGGGCCGCGACGACGAGTTCCTCGAGGGGTTCTTCGCGCCGACCGCGAGCTCGTTCGCCGTCGTCGAACGGAGACCCGACCGTCGAGCGCCGGTGCAGCGCGGCGAGCCTCGCTCGAGCACCTGTCAGCACGCGCTTCGCAGCTGCGCGGCGAAACGGCCTCGCCGCCGGCCAGCGTCTGCGAGACCGCTCGCTGCGCGAGCGCGAGCGCCGACGACGGTGCTGCGCATGCGCTGCATCGGACGAAGCGGCACGCCGTGCGCGCCAGGCCAGTCCGAGCGCCTCGGCGCCGTGCTCTTCCCCGGTCGCGACGGCCGACGCAGCGGCGAAGCGCTGCGCGGGCTCCTCGCGTGCTGCTCGCGACCGACGGCGAGCCGCACGCGCCTCGCGCGCCCACCTCTTCTTCCGCAACGTCCAGGGCGTGTGGGCCTGCAGCGACCCGACGTGCCCGGCGGTCGACCGACGGCTACGAGGAGCCACGACCGGACGGTCGGGAAGCTCTACGGCCAGCCGCAGCTACCGGTGCGACTGCGGCGCGCGCGTGCTTCGAGCTCCTCTACTGCCAGACCTGCGGCGACCTCTTCCTCGGCGGCTTCACGGCGCGCACGCTCGATCGGCGAGCGACATCGACTCGTTCCTCCTTCCGGACATCCCGACCTCGACGAGCCTGCCCGACCAGGCGCGCTCGTCGCGGAACTGCGACGAACTACCTCGTCTACTGGCCCCGGCACCGACGACTCCCGACCGACGAGACCTGGAACCGCGGCAGGGCGTACACGCTTCGACGTTCAGGCGCAGCCGTGCTACGACCCGCAGCACGGCGCAGGCTCAAGCAACAAGGCGGCCAGCGCAACCGGCTGGACGTTCCACGTCGCGCCGAAGCACGGCGGCGGCTCGCAGAGCTCATCCCGCCGTTCCCGACGATCTGCCCCGCGTGCGGCGACGACTGGGAGATGTGGTTCAGGCCGCGAGAAGGCGGCCGGTCGAGGACCGCGGCGCGCACGCGCTCGCCGATCCGCGGAATGCGCACCGGTTTCGAGAAGGTCAGCCAGGTCCTCGGCGACGCGCTGCTCCGCGAGCTGCGGCGGCGACGCCGCAAGCTCGTGCTGTTCTCCGACAGCCGCCAGGACGCGGCCAAGCTGTCGGCCGGCTTCGAGAAGCGCCACTACCAGGACCTCGTCCGCCAGCTCCTGGTCGAAGCGCTCGACGCGCGAGCGCCGACGCGCGCGCCGAAGACCTCGCAGGCTTCGAGGCCTACCGAGCAGCGGCGACACGACGCCTGAGCAGCGAAGAGCGGCTGGCAGCGGTTCCAGCGAGCTTCCCGCCGACGCCCTCACGCTCTCGAACGACGTCTCGCGGCCTCGGCGGTGAGCCGACGCAGCCGGGCACGCGCGAGCGCGTCCGTGCCCGATTCCGCAGCCGGCGGCGCCACGCTCGAGTCGCTGATCGGCGTCGTCTGGGACGACCTCGCTGCGACGCGGCATCAACCCCGGCGGCCCCGACTGGACGCTCCAGGGCTACCCGCCACGGCAGGAGCGACCGCACGCCGTGGACGAGCCTGTTCACCGGACTGGGAGACGGCGAAGCCGCGCCGAAGCCCGAGGCGGACTCTCGGGCAGGAGGCCGAGCAGCTACTGGACGCGATCACGGACATCGCTGCGGCAGCGAGTGCGTGCAGGCGGTCTACAGCGGCGCCGGGCGTGACTTCGAGTCGATCGGTTTCGCCTGGTCGTCGCTCGACCCAGCAGCAAGCCGCTCGTCGCCGCCGGCGGGCTCGATGACGCCGACGTGTTCGCCGGAGTCGTCGCGGCCGAGCGTCCGCGATCCTCGGCGACATGCGGCGCTTCCCGGGCATCCGGTGGGGCGACCAGCAGCCGCCCGCGCCGGCTGCGCAAGCTACTGGCGAGGCGGTCGCGACGCTGCACGGCGCCGACGCGGCCGACGCTGCAGGCGGCCGTCGAGCCGGCCTGGCAGGACGCCGTCGACGACTACCTCATGCAGCCCGACGCGCTGTTCCTGCGCGCCGGCCGGGAACTAGGCCTGGGTGTGCACGAACGTGCCGCCGCCAGCACCTCCACGCCGTCGGCTGGGGTCTGCACCTACTGCCAGCGCGCGGCTGCCCGAGCCAGCGCGCGGTCGACGGTACCGAGACGCCGACTACTACGCCTTCCTCGCCACGCAAGCCGGCGACGCCGTTCCGGCTGCACTGCGAGGAGCTGACCGGCCAGACGGACCGCGTCGAGAGCCAGCAGCGCCAGGCGCGGTTCCAGGACATCTTCCTCGACGGACGAGATCCCGCTCGTCGACGCGATCGACCTGCTCAGCGTCACGACGACGATGGAGGCGGGCGTCGACATCGGCGCGCTGCACGGCGTGATGATGTCGAACATGCCGCCGATGCGCTTCAACTACCAGCAGCGCGTCGGCCGCGCCGGACGCCGCGGCGACCCGCTCGCGGTCGCGCTGACGATCTGCCGCGGCCGCAGCCACGACGACTACTACTTCCCGCACCCCGAGCGGATCACCGGCGACCCGCCACCGGCGCCCTACCTCGACCTGCGGCGGCCCGAGATCGTCGCGCCGCGTCCTCGCGGCCGAGGTCCTCCGCCGCGCGTTCTCAGCCGCTCAGCGGGACGACCGACTTCGACCTCGGCGAGCAACGTGCACGGCCAGTTCGGCACCGTCGGCGACTGGCTGACGACATCGCCCGGCAAGTCGAAGCAGTGGCTCGACGGAGCCGGCGCCGAGATCGAAGGCGATCGCTGACGCGCTCCTCGCGGCACGTCGACCCGCAGCTCGCAGGCGCCGAGACGAGCTCGTCAGCTGTCGTCCGAAGCAGCTGCTCGCCGCGATCGACGCGGTCGCAGCCGACGCCGGCGCTGCGGCCGACCTCAGCGAGCGCCTCGCCGAGCACGGGCTTCTTGCCGATGTTCGGCTTCCCGACCCGGTCGCGCTACCTCTACCACCGGTACCCGGCCGACGCGCGTACCCGTGGCCACCGCGAGGGCGTCATCGACCGCGAGCTGGCGATCGCGGTCTCGGCAGTTCGCGCCCGGCGGCCAGGTCGTCAAGGACAAGGCGATCCACACCGCCGTCGGCGTCGCGGCGTGGACGCCACGCAGGACGCCAGGTCGTCGCCGAGCCGAATCCGCTCGGGCCGACGCGAGGCGGTCGCGCTACTGCCGCGACTGCCTCTACATCGAGCCGAAGACCCGGAAGCGACGGCCAGCTGCCCGTCTGCGGCGAGATCGCAGACGCGAGCTTCCGGATCGTCGACGTCGCCCAGCCGCGTCGGCTTCCGCACCGACTTCCGGCCCAGGGACTTCGAGGGAAGCTTCGAGTGGTCGTCGCCGTTCGCTCTCGGCACGCGTGCTCGCCGACCCGGCATCGCTCGACGGAAGCGACACGAAACGCGGCACTCGCGCGGCGGCGAGCGGGCCGATCTATCGTCATCAACGACAACGACGGCAAGCGACTTCCGCTTCGCCAAGGCGCCGACAAGGACGGCTGCATCTGGGATCGGCCTCGTGTCAGTTGATCTGGTCGACGATCGCCGCCGCGGCAGCGCGACCTCGATCTGCCCTGAGCCCGAGCGGGGACGGAAGCAGCGAGGTCGCGCTTGGCGCTCCTACGTCACTGACGTGCTGCTCGTCGCGGCGCCGAACTCCCGACGGGCTCGACGTCGACCCCTTCACGCCGTCGCGTCGGGCGGCCTGGTACTCGCTCGGTTTCCTGCTTGCGCGAAGCAGCCGTCCGCGCCCTCGACGTTCAAAGCCAGGAGCTGCGGGTCGGCCTCCGGGTCGCGCGACCCGGGACGGCACGTTCGCACCGAGCTCTTCCTTGCAGACTCGCTCGAGAACGGCGCGGGCTACTGCACGCATCTCGGCAAGCCCGGCAGCTTCAAGAGGTGCTCGCCGAAGCACGACTTCCTCGAGAAGCTCGCTCGAGCGCCCGCCACACGGCGACCCTGCGACAGCTCTTGCTACGACTGCCTGCGCGACTACTACAACATGGCCGTACCACCCGCTTCTCGACTGGCGGCTCGCACGCGACATGCTCCGGCTGTTCCAGGATGGCACCTTCGATGCGACCGGCTGGGCTGTCGACGAAGCGTTTCTGGCCCGTTCGTTCGCGTCAGATTTTGCCGGCACTGCGGTCTCACTCGAGGGAGGAGTATCGGCGATCGACCTACCGGCGCCGCGTCCGCTCGTTGTGGTGACGCATCCCCTCGAGAACACCCTTAACGAGAACGTTGTTCCAGAGCGGCTTGCGCTTGCCATTGGTGACGCCGAAATGCAAGGCCTGGCCGGTGGCGACCGCGGGATCTCCTTCGCGGACAGCTTCAACTTGATCCGTCGGCCGGGCTGGGTAGCGGCCGAGGTCTTCAAGCTCGCGTGACGCTGGTTACTCCAGAGTCAAGTGAGGTCCGGCGCCTGTCTCCTTCGGCCTTTGAAGCGATGCGGAGTTGCAGACTCCGGTCGGCCTTCGCGCAACAGAACCATGGCGGTGAGGGCCCGTCGTACTCCCGCGACCCTGTTGGGGCAAGCCTGCCATGACGCGCTTGACGACCTCATCGAAAGCGGAGCGCTGCGGACTGATACGTGGGCGGAGGCAGCTGAGGCGGCGTGGCGGGCGGCAATCGCTCGCGTGATGGCAGACGCCCACGATGACAATCCCCCCGAGCATCTCCCTGGCTACCAGATCAAACGAGTGCGGCTGCGGCAAATCGCCGGGCGGGTACGAGAACTTCTACTTGCGCCTGACGCCGACGGGGCCGATGTACTCGCTGAGGAGACGCTCGAAGGTGCGGGTGGACGGCTCTTTGGCCGTCCCGACTTGATCATCTGTGGGGACACCGCGCACCGCGTCATCGACTACAAGACCGGCCAAGTGGCCGACAAAGAATCCGGAGCGGTCAAGGACGCGTATGCACGCCAGCTTCAGCTTTACGCATTCCTCGAGCGTGAGCGCTCGGGGTCATGGCCGACGTCAGCGCATCTCCTCCCGTTCAGTGGTCAACCCGTCGAAGTCGACGTCGCTCCGGAGCAGTGCGAGGCCGTCGCAGAGGAAGCAGTCGAGCTTCTAGACGCGTTCAATGCCACTGTCCCTGGTCATCAGCCGGCTAATGCATCGCCGGGAACATGCGGCTTCTGCCCCTTCTCCGCGCGCTGCCCCGCCCTTTGGGCTTCATGCGGCTCGAGCTGGGCTCCTGATCTCGTTGCCACTGCAGGAACCGCACACGACGTCTTCACCACTGTGGGCGGCCTCGTGAACCGTGAGGCTGAGACCAACCGCTGGGAACATCGACGCCGATGAGGTTGTTCTCTGGAACATCTCGCCTAATGACCACCCCGACAGTCGGCTAGCGAGCGTGGGCTGCTGGATTGGCGCCGTCTCGGTTCGCGAAGACAATCCGCGGGGCGTCTTCACGGTCCCGCCCGTGGGGGAAGGTCACGGTCGACGTGCCGCCGGATGCGTCCTCTCCCGCGCTGTAAAGGACCTTGCGGAGGGCCGAGCCGCTCGCCGCTGATTGGGCGCAGACCCCGGGAGCAGAATCTGTTGTGGCCGAAGTGCCGGGGGCACGGCTCCCAGCTCGGGGCTTGAACCTCCGCTGCCCTACGTAGGAGTCGGCGCATGCCACGCCCTACATCCATCGAGATCTGTGCCGGAGCGGGTGGGCAGGCACTGGGCCTCGAGGAGGCCGGGTTCGTACACCTCGCCATCGTCGAGCTTGACAGCCATGCGTGCGAGACGCTTCGCCGCAACCGTCCACGCTGGAAGACCATCGAGGACGACGTCACTCAGTGGTCCGCGAAGCGCTACAGGGGAACGGTCAGCCTTCTGGCCGGAGGCGTGCCGTGTCCCCCGTTCTCCAAGGCGGGACAGCGGCTTGGCCGAGCTGATGAGCGCGACCTCTTCCCGGATGCGCTACGGCTAGTGCGCGAATGCGCGCCGCGCGTCGTCATGATCGAGAACGTCAGAGGGCTGATGGACTCCAGGTTCGACGCCTACCGCAATGGTGTGGAGGCCGAGCTCAACGCGATGGAACCCTCCTACACATGCCACTGGAAGATCCTCAACGCATCCGACTTCGGCGTCCCGCAGCTCCGGCCCCGGACGGTGCTCGTCGCGCTTCAGACTGACGTGAATGAGCACTTCAAATGGCCGACTCCGAGGAAACACGCACCGCCAACCGTTGGTGAGACCCTTTACCCATATATGGCGTCCCGAGGATGGGGCGGCGCTGCGGAGTGGCGTGATCGCGCCACGAAGGTGGCTCCAACTATCGTCGGCGGCTCCACGAAACACGGCGGTCCAGACCTTGGTCCAACGCGGGCGAAGGCCGAGTGGTCGAAGCTTGGCGTAAACGCACACAAGCTTGCCGACGCGACGCCGGAACCGGACTTTGAAGGCATGCCGTGCCTCACGGTCGATATGGCTGCAGCGCTTCAGGGCTTTCCGCCCGACTGGGTCATCGCTGGAAAGAAGACGAACGCGTACCGACAGATTGGCAATGCGTTCCCGCCGCCGGTCGCCGAGGCGGTAGGGCGCCAGATCGCGAAAGCGCTGCTCAAGGCCGCCGACAGTGCCGAAAGGGCGGAGGGAACTCGGGCCGAGGCGGCCGCAACCGGATCTGAGCGGGCTGCCTAACGAGCTCTCGCAGCCTCAAGGGCCGCGACTACCTTCTCGGTGCATGCTCCGAGATCGCGCTCAATCTCGAAATCCCAGAATCGAAGAACTCGCCAGCCGTTGGCCTCCAGCGCCTCGTTTGCCAAGCGGTCACGTTCTTTTGTGCGTGCGATTTTCGCGTCCCAGTACTGACCCGATTTCCCCGGACTGAAGTAGTCCGGGTGCCCATGCCAAAAACGACCATCTACGAAAACGGCCACCCGCCAGCGGGTGAACGAGACGTCCGGCTCGCCCGGAACGTTTCGGGCGTGGCATCGCCAGCCCCGGACACCAAGCGCCCATAGAGCTCGACGGAGAGCGAGCTCGGGTTTCGTATCCCGAGCGCGTATCCGCGCCATCACCCGGCTCCGCGTTTCCTTCGACAAAAAATCTGTCACCGGCGAAGTGTGCCGTACTTGTGGGACATCGCCCTAACTGACGATCTGGCCAGGTTGCCGAATCACGTAACGGCAGGTTGCCTGGCAACTTCAGACATGTCTGTTTGAAATAGTATCTCGGTTATCCCGCCATCGACGCCGCTGACATGTCGGCAGCTCGACCGAGAGGAGCTCGACTTGAAACCACGACGGAACAGCCTTCCTGCTCCCGACAGTCAGGAGCTGAGGCGCAGAATCACCAATCGCGTCAGCCGCATGCTGTACGCGCAGCTCTACCGAGCCGATGCCCCGCTCACTCTCCACGAGATGCGCCCGGAGCTCCCGCACGACGTCCAAGCACAAACGCACCTAGACAGGCGTTTGCGGACCTTGGATGACATCTTCGAGATCGAGAGAGTCGCGAAGAAAGGCTCGACTGGCTACTGGCTCGTGGGCATGCGGGACAAGCCGCAGGAGCGGAATGTTCACCCTGACGCGATCGGGCCCTCGCGCTTCACCTCGCTGGCGGCGTCTGTCAAATGTGCGGCAAGACAATCAAGGACGACGGAATCAAGCTTGTCGTGGACCATCGTGTGCCTCTGCGCTGGGGCGGCAGCAACGACATTGAGAACCTCTGGGCGATCTGTGAGAAGGACAACGCGGACAAGAAGTCCTTCTTCGCGACGGTGGTGTCCGACCACGACCCCAAGATTCAAGCGGCGGTAGAGGGGCAGGACGTGTGGGAGCGGATTGGTGAGTTGATGCACGCGTTCGGCCGCGGCGGAGAGATCCCCAGCGAGTTGCTGGCCATGGTCGCTAACCACGGAGGCGACTTCCACGACGACTGGCAGCGGCGCCACCGCGAGCTCCGCGAGATCGGCTTCGACTACGACCACCGAAAGGAGAAGGCGGGCGGCCGCTTCTACACGACGTACATCGTCACCAAGCTCGGGCCGCGGCCGCCATATCCGTGGAGGCGAGGCAGGCGGCGCGAGCATGTTTGAGGCCGTGTGTGCAGCGGCCTCCTAATTAGCCGCGGCCCCTCCCTGTAGCCAGCGACCGCGCTGCGAGCACGATCGCCGAGGTCTGGGCCACTTCAGTTGAGCGCACCCAGCACTTCGACGCCGTAGCGCTCGAGCTTCGCCGGGCCGACGCCTGAGACCTTGGCGAGCTGCCACAGCTCGCGCGGGCGGCGGCGGGCGATCTCCTCGAGCGTCGTGTCGTGGAAGACGACGAACGCCGGGCACTTCGTCCCTTCGCGCTCGCTCCAGCCGCCAGGCCTTCAGCGCGTTCATGAGGGTCGTCGGTGCGGCGCGGCTTGGCGCCTCGATGCCGAGCTCCGCGAGGAATCGGCTCGGCGTCGCCCGACCACGTGATCTCCAGGTGCCGCTTCGCGCGCGTCATCCCGACGTAGAGGAGACGTCGCTCCTCGGCGAGCGCCTCGCGACGCGCGAGCGCTTGAACGGCAGCTCGCCCTCCTCGAGCCGCGGCAGGAAGACGACCTCGAACTCGAGGCCCTTCGCGCGGTGGTAGGTGAGGAGGTTGACGCCGCGGCCCGCTCGACTCCTCGCCGAAGCGGCTCTCGAGGTCGGCGAGGAAGTCTCCGACGGTGCCCTCGCCGAACTCCTCCGCGAGGCGGACGAAGCGCGCGAGGTCGCCCTGGCGCGTGAGCTCCTCCTCGCCGATTCCTGCTGGGAGCGTGGGCGTGAGGCCCTGCGCCTCGCGCCGTCCGGCGGACGATCTCCGCAACGTCCGTTCGGCCGGTCGAGCCGCGTAGCGCCCGGATCATCCCGCGCGCGCCGGGCCGCGCCGAGGAACGCGCCGCCGCGCACCTGGTACGGGATCCCGGCCTCCGCGAGCGCCTCCTCGAACTCCTCCGAGCGCGAGTTGATGCGGTAGAGCACCGCGATCTCCTCGTACGGCACGCCCTCCCGGTGGTAGGTCGCGATGTTGGCGACGATCGACGCGACCTCCGCCTCGGCGTCCTCGCACGCGCGCAGGACCGGGGCCTCGCCCGGCGCGCACGTCGCGCGCAGCACCTTCTCCGAGCCGCCGAGCTTCGGCACGAGCCGGTTCGCGAGCTCGAGGATCTCGGGCGTCGAGCGGTAGTTCTCTTCGAGCCGGAAGACCTGCGGCCTGGCTGGCCGCAGCAGATGCTCCGGCGTCGCGCCGGTGAAGGAGTAGATCGCCTGGTAGTCGTCGCCGACGACGCAGAGCTCGTCCCGGCCGCCGAGCCAGCGCTCGAGCAGCGACTGCTGGAGCAGGTTGACGTCCTGGTACTCGTCGACCGTGAAGGCCCGGTAGCGCGCGCGGAAGGTGTCGCGCCGCCTCCGCGTCCTCGTCGTAGAGCCTGATCGCCAGCTCGAGCAGATCCTCGAAGTCGATGCGTCCCTGCCGCTCCTTCTGGTCCTCGTAGCGGCGGAAGACCGATGACCATCAGGTCGGGCGGGATCGGCGGCTCGTGCCGTCGAGCGACTGCGAGCGTACGTGTCGGGCGTCAGGCGCCGGTTCTTCGCCCACTCGATCTCGCCGGCCAGGTCGCCCGAGCGGCCGGAACTTGTACGGCGGCGGCAGCGAGCGGCGGATCGGCTGGAGCGTCAGCGCCTTCGACGGCAGCACCTGGCCGATCCCGTCGCCGACGAAGTGCCGGAGCTGCGCCAGCGCCGCGGAGTGGAACGTGCGCGCCTGGACGCCGTGCGGCGCCGAGCTGCTGGAGCCGCGAGCGCATCTCGCCGGCGGCCTTGTCGGTGAACGTGACGGCGAGGATCTCGGTCGGCTGGAACGCGCCGGTCAGGACCTGGTTCGCGATCCGGCGCGTGATCGTCGTCGTCTTGCCCGAGCCCGCGCCGGCGAGGATGCACACCGGCCCGCGCACGGCCTCGACCGCCTGCGCGTTGCTCCGGGTTGAGACCGGCGAAGACGTCTTCCGCTCGCATTCGGTCGCAGCTTACGGACGGCTTCTGACAGGAACTCGGGCGTCTTTGGAAAAGAAGAGCGTCCCGACCTGTGGATAAGCCTGTGGATCCTGAGGATCTCAACGAAGCGCTTCGACGACGCCTGCGAGGAGCCGAGCGGCACCGCGCGCTCGCGCTGGCTCATCCTCGAACGGCCACGGAGCGGGCGTGGCAGCTCGTGTGCCTGGGAGTTGCTCTCCGGAACACTCGCAACTACGACGAGGCGCTGAGCCAATCTCGGCTGCCGCGCTTCGCCTAGAGCGACACGCGCTCGCTGCGGTCGACACCCGAGCCGCGCTCTGGATCCCGGCCCGGGATCAGCACCCAGTGCTCCGAGACCGTCGCGCGATAGAGCCGGAAGAGCGACGATCCCTGCACGTCGTCCAGTCCCCAAGCGCGATCGATGTCCTTTCGGGACACGCGGTCGAAGACCTCGAGGCCCTGGTCGAGCTCGGCGCCGTGAGCTCCTTGGCCACGCCCTTCATGTAGACGGCCTGCGCGCCGCCGACCGGGACCGACGAGTCGAAGATCGCGATCGCGACCTCGGGGTGGGCGGCGAGGTTCCGGGAGTGCTTCGCGTCGGGCGACGAGACCCAGTGGAAGCTGCGGTAGTCCTCCGACGCGAACCACACGGGCGAGACCCACGGGTGGCCGGTCTCGTCGGCGGTGCCGAGCGCCATGTACCTGTTCGAGTCGATGACCGTCTTGGCGTGGTCGCTGAGATCGTCGTGAGTCATCCTGCTCCTTTCCGTCGAATCGGCCATGGACTTCCGGCTGCGGGCGCGCTAGGACCGAGGGACATCGCGAACGAAGGGGGTATGAGGCATGTCCAGGATCGCGTACCTGGTTCTCGCTGCGGCCATCTTCGGTCTTCTCGGCAGCGGCGCGGGCGCAACCGTCCGCGCCGCGGGCCACGACTCGCCGATCGTCACGCACGGGGTCGTCGTCGGCGACGTCACCGCACACACCGCCGTCGTCTGGGCGCGGACGGATCGCGAAGGGACGCTGAGAGTCCATCTCTCCGGCGGGAAGCATCACGGCGACGCGCGGCTCGAGACGCGCGCCGCCGACGACTACACCGGCCAGGTCGTGCTGACCGCGTCTGAGGCCGGACACGACGTATCGCTACCGGGTCGGCTCGGAGCGCGGCTCGTTCCAGACTGCTCCCGCCTCTCACGACCGCGAGCATGTGCGTCTCGCCTTCGGCGGCGACGTCGCCGGTCAGAACGTCTGCCGTGACACGCGTGAGGGCTTCCCGATCATGGAGACGATCCGCGCGCTGCGTCCCGACGTCTTCGTCGGGCTCGGCGACATGATCTATGCGGACAACGCGTGTAATCCGGTCGGCCTCTACGGGAACGCTCAGGTGGAGGGGCCGGGCCCGGCGGCCGACCTCGCCACGTTCTGGGCGCACTGGCGCTACAACCGCGCGGACGCCGCGTCCCAGCGGCTGCTCCGGAGCACGAGCTACGTCGGCGTCTGGGACGACCACGAGGTCGTCAACGACTTCGGCCCGCTCAACGACACACGGATCGACGCCGCCGTACACGCCCGGCGTCCATCTGCTCCCCATCGGGCTCGAGGCGTTCCTCGACTACACGCCGATCGCCATCGCGCCGAACACGCCCAAGCGGCTGTACCGCTCGCTGCGCTGGGGCAAGCACCTCGAGCTGTTCGTGCTCGATACGCGGCAGTACCGCGACGCGAACATCGCGTCGGACAGCGTGGAACGGCCGAAGACGATGCTCGGACGCGAGCAGCTCACGTGGCTGAAGGAGAGCCTCGCCGCCTCGGACGCCACGTGGAAGGTGATCGTCTCCAGCGTCCCGATGTCGATCCCGACCGGGTTCCCGGCGGACGGCGGGCGTGACGGCTGGGCGAACTTCGACCAGATGACGGGCTTCGAGCAGGAGCTGCTGGACATCCTGCGGTTCATGGAGCAGGGCAGGATGTTCAACACGCTCTGGATCACGACGGACGTCCACTTCGCAGAGGCGTTCCGGTACCGGCCGTTCCCGGGCAATCCTGCGTTCGTGGTCCACGAGCTGGCGAGCGGGCCGCTGAACGCGGGAATCTTCCCGAACGCGGCCTTCGACACGACGCTGAACCCGACGGTGCTCTTCGGCCCGCGGCCCGCGACGACGGTCGCGACCTGGGAGCAGGCGAAGGACGGGTTCAACTTCGGCACGGTCGAGGTCGATCACCGCGGCCGGTTGACGGCGGGCTTCGTCAACACCGCCGGCCAGAGCTTGTACTCCCTGACGCTCACGCCGCGCTAGCAGGATGGGAGGGCGGCCTCTCTCGGGCCGCCCTCCCATCAGCTCAACCTGCCGCTTCCGCTCATCGCTTCCCCGGCGCGGCGACCGCGAGCGCCAGCGGGTACACCGGGCCGCTTCCAGCCTGCCGCAGCCGTAGGGCGCAGACGGTCATCGACCACCTCGAGTCGACGATGTCGTCGACGAGCAGGACCGGCCCGGAGCCGACCTCCTCTGGCCGAGCCTCGAAGGCGTCGATCACGTTGCGGGCCTGCTGGACGCTGTTCTCCATCTCCTTCTGTTGCGGCTTCTCACGCACCTTGACGATCGACTCGTGGTACGGGAGCGAGAGCGCGTGGGCGAGCCGCTGCGCGAACTCGGGCACGAGCGACGTTCGAAGCGACGGGATCGCGGTGACCCAGGTCGGCGGAGGATCGGGCTGCCAGACGTCTCGGATGAGTTGCGCCGCTGCGTCGACGAGCTTCTGGTCAAACCGCTCCTCACGATACGTCGCCTCCGCGACGAGGCGGCCCCAGCCGGCGTCGCCGTGGATCGAGAGCGCCCGGCCCTCGGCAGCCTGGTGCTCGGGCGGGATCTGGCCGGTGAGCTCGCCGGTTCCTCCGGCCGGCCATCGCTTGCGCGGATGGATCGTCCGGTACGACCTGCGGAGGAAGGCGACGGCGTCCGCGAGGAGGTCTTCGTCGACGTCGCGCGAGACGAAGTCGCCCGCACAGTTCGCGCAGCGCCCGCATCTGACAGGAGCGGGGTCGTCCAGCTCGGCGGCGAGGAACCGCATCAGGCAGTCGTCGGTCCGGGTGAACGCGCGAATGCGCTCGAGCTCCACGCGCCGCTGGCGGATCACGTTCGCGATTCGCTCGCGCTCGGGCTCCCATGGAGTCGGCGAGCGGAAGTAGCGCGGCCCGTCCTTGTAGATCGCCTCGTCGAGCTCGAGGGCCTTCAGGCACTTGTCGATCCGGCCCGCGGAGAGGTTGATCCGTGCGGCGAGGTCGGCTCTCCGGACGCCGTCTCCGCGCTCGATCTCGACCAAGACCGAGCGAAGGTCGTCCTCCTTGGGAAAGGCGGTCTCGATGAAGTAGTTGGCGATCTCGTCGTCCTCGCGACCGTGCAGGAGGACGATCGCGGCGTCGTCGAGCTCGCGGCCTGCCCGCCCGATCTGCTGGTAGTACGCGATCGCCGACCCTGGCCGCTGGAAGTGGACGACGAACCCGAGATCCGGCTTGTCGAAGCCCATCCCGAGAGCGACGGTGGCCACGAGCGCCTTGACCTCGTTCCCGCGAAGCCGACCTTCGAGCTCCTGGCGCCGATCGGTGTCGAGGTCGCCGTAGTACGGCGGCGACGGAGATTCCGTCGGGTTGCGAGCCACTCGGCGACGCGCTCGCAGTCCGCCACCGTGAGGCAGTAGACGATCCCTGAGCCGGCGAATGTCGGCAGGTTCTGGGCGAGCCAGGCGAGGCGCTGAGCCTGGTCGGCGAGCTCGATGACCTGAAGGCGGAGGCTCTCGCGGGTCAGCGGGCCACGAATGGAGACGAGCTCCTCGCCGAGCTGCTCGCCGATGTCGGCGATGACGCGGTTGTTGGCCGTCGCCGTCGTCGCGAGCAGCGGGACTCCCGGCGGTAGCTGCTGGATCAGGCGGCCGATCCGTCGGTAGTCGGGGCGGAAGTCGTGGCCCCAGTCGGAGATGCAGTGCGCCTCGTCCACGACGAACAGGCCGACGGAATCGGCGAGGCCGAGCGTTCGTTCTCGGAACCGCTCGTTTCCGAGCCGCTCGGGCGAGACGAGCAGGAGATCGACGTCGTTCGCTCTGAGCGCGCGGTCGATCTCGTCCCACTCCTCGACGTTGGCGCTGTTGATCGTCCTCGCTCGGACGCCGATCCGGTCGGCCATCAGCAGCTGGTCGCGCATCAGCGAGAGCAGCGGGCTGATGAGCAGGGTCGGGCCCGAGCCGCGGTCCCGCAGGATGCGGGTCGCGAGGAAGTAGACGAGGCTCTTGCCCCAGCCGGTGCGCTGGACGACGAGGACTCGCGAGCGGTCGTCGACGGCGGCGACGATCGCTTCGAGCTGGCCCTCTCGGAAGCTCGCGTTCTCGCCCAGCGCCTGGCGGAGCAGCGACTCGCATCGCTCTTGCGTGGTCATCGGGCGTGAGGGTATGCGCCCGGTCGATCCGCCTCCGTCGCGACTCTGTGCCGCTACAGTCGCGCGCCGTGGCGGATTACGTCTTCACGATGATCCGGGCCTCGAAGTTCTACGGGCCCGAGCGCAAGGTGCTCGACGACATCACGCTCGCGTTCCTGCCCGGCGCGAAGATCGGCGTGCTCGGGCCGAACGGCGCCGGGAAGTCGACGCTGCTGCGGATCATGGCCGGCGTCGAGGAGCCGTCGAGCGGGTCGGCCGAGCTCACGGCCGGCGCGACGGTCGGCTGGCTGCCGCAGGAGCCTGACCTCGATCCCGGGAAGGACGTTCGGGCGAATGTCGAGGACGGGGTGCGCGGCGTTGCGCGACCTGCTCGACCGGTTCAACGCGATCTCCGCGGCGTTCGCGGAGGCGGACGCGGACTACGACGCGCTCCTCGCCGAGCAGGCGAAGGTGCAGGAGGAGATCGACCGCCGCGACGCGTGGACGTTGGACGCTCAGCTCGATCGGGCCATGGACGCCTTGCGGCTTCCTGAGGGCGATCGCGATGTGGCCACGTTGTCCGGCGGCGAGCGGCGGCGGGTCGCTCTGTGCCGGTTGCTGCTGTCCTCGCCGGACCTGCTCCTCCTGGACGAGCCGACGAATCACCTCGACGCCGAGTCGGTCGCCTGGCTCGAGCGGTTCCTCGCCGAGTACGCGGGCACCGTCGTCGCCGTCACGCACGACCGGTACTTCCTCGACAACGTCGCCGGGTGGATCCTCGAGCTCGACCGCGGCCGCGGGATCCCGTACCAGGGCAACTACTCCGGCTGGCTCGAGCAGAAGCAGGCGCGGCTCGCGGTCGAGGAGAAGCAGGAGTCGGCGCGGCGGCGGGCGCTCGCGCGGGAGCTCGAGTGGGTGCGCTCCTCGCCCGTCGCTCGGCATGCGAAGTCGAAGGCTCGGCTCGGCGCGTACGAGCGGCTGCTGCGCGGAGGAGCGGAACGTGAAGCTCGACCGGGTCGAGATCCACATCCCGGCCGGGCCGCGGCTGGGCGATGTCGTCGTGTCGGCTGATGGTGTCTCGAAGGGGTTCGGCGACCGGCTGCTCGTCGAGGACATGACGTTCTCGCTGCCGCCGGGCGGGATCGTCGGCGTCATCGGCCCGAACGGCGCCGGCAAGACGACGCTCTTCCGGATGATCGTCGGCGAGGAGCAGCCGGACTCCGGCGAGCTGCGCGTGGGGGAGACGGTCGAGCCGGCGTACGTCGACCAGTCGCGGGCCGGGCTCGAGCCGGCGAAGACCGTCTGGCAGGAGATCTCGGGCGGCTTGGACACGCTCGCGTTGGGGTCGCGGGAGGTGAACTCGCGCCAGTACGTCTCCTGGTTCAACTTCAAGGGCTCCGACCAGCAGAAGCGGGTCAGCGACCTGTCGGGCGGCGAGCGGAACCGCGTGCATCTGGCGAAGCTCCTGCGGTCGGGCGGGAACCTGCTGCTGCTCGACGAGCCGACGAACGACCTCGACGTCGACACGCTGCGCGCGTTGGAGGACGCCTTGCTCGACTTCGCCGGCTGCGCGGCGGTGATCTCGCACGACCGCTGGTTCCTCGACCGGGTGGCGACGCACATCCTCGCCTTCGAGGGCGACTCGCAGGTCACGTGGTTCGAGGGCAGCTTCGAGGAGTACGAGCAGTGGGTGCGCGAGACGCGGGGTGCGGAGGCGCTCGAGCCGCACCGGATCACGTACAAACCGCTCGTCCGGCCGGGCGCTTAGTCAGACTAGGCCCATGGCCAAAGGCTCGGACAAACCGAAGAAGCTCGGCAAGAAGGTCGCGCAGAAGTCGCTGAAGGAGAAGCGCAGCGACAAGCGGGCGAAGAAGAAGCAGGGCGGTCTGGGAACCGCCTAGTCCGCGGCGCCGGTCTCGCTGTCGGAGAAACCGCACTCCAGGCAGACGAAGCGCGGCTCGTCTTCCGTGACGACCATTCCCTGGGTCACGCCGCAGGCGGGACAGATCGGCGGGCGGTCGTCCGCTTCCTCGTCAGCGTTCTTGCGCCGCGCCACGAATCGAGGCTAGCGGCGAGGGGCGCGCTCGAGCGCTACGCCGGGAGGATCGGCGAGAGGTCCCACACGCGTGGCTCGTCGGGAACGAGCCGCAGCAGGACGCCGGGCTTCGACTTGCGGAGCTCTGCGTACTGCCTGCCTCGCTCGCTGCCGAGGTAGCGCCCCGCGATCTCGACCCGCTCGTCGGTCACGTCACGGTCGATCAGCTCCGGGACGCCGCGCACCTCGATGCCGCGAAACGGCGGGACGGTTTCGAAGACGACGAGGATGCAGCGCGGGTCGCGCGAGAGGTGGCGGAGCTTGACGTCGCCTTTCGCGATGACGACATGGAACGCGGCGCCGTCCCAGCGAAACCACACGGGCGTTACCAAGGCGCTGCCGTCCTTCCTGTAGGTCGTCAGCACCGCGGGAGAGGGAGCCTCCAGCAGCGATTTGACACGAGGGAGCCAGTCCTCAGCCAGGCGAGGATCGTACGTGCACTCGTGCGGCCGGTTGGCCCAATTTCGGCACGGAGAACCGTTCGTCTACGTGGCGTCGGTCTGCGGAGCCATCGTCTCTGGCGTCGAAAGGATCGGAGCAGCCTTCCGGAATCCCCAGACCGCCGCGTAGATCCCGAGCAACAGCTCCCACAAGAACTCAGGGGCGACCAGGAGGCCCGCCGCGCTGGTTGGCTCCCACCAGTCGAAGAGCACGCCTGATGTTCCCGATCAGAAGGAGCGGCCCCCCGATCAGTCCGAGCCAGGTCATGCGCCGCGGGACGAGGCCGGAGCTGTACATCAGGTAGCCGAGGATCAGCCCGTTCCCGAAGGGGACGATGAACCCAGGGCCGAACAGAAACGTCCAATCCTTGAGCGCGGCGAGCGAGACGGCGAGGTCGGCCGCGTCCGGAGAGTCCTGGCGCAGGCTGACGACCCCGAGCACGAGGATGATCCCGCCCGCAAGGAAGACGCACTCGATGATTCGAGCAGCGACGTAGCCGATGGCGAGGAGCTCGTTCTGTCGCCTCAGCAATCGGGTAGAGCACAACGGCGGTTCCGACGTTGGCGATGATGAGCAGCAGCTCCAAGAAGGCGCCCAGGTAGATCTGGTTGTCCTTCCCGTCACCGGCGATGTATCCGGCCTGGGTCGTCGAGAACGGACTGGAAGAGAGCAAGTGCGCCGATCGACGTGACGAACGTGATCAGGAAGAGCACTCCGAAGATCCGCGCATTCCTCTGGTCCTCGGCCATCCCACCTCCTCTGTTGTCTACCTCGGCGTTAACCGGGGTGACGCGATCCCAAACACGAAGACTCACGGCGAGTGCGCTCTCGCGGCCGATCGCGTGGGCTCCTCGGCGCAACAAGATCTGTTGCGCTAAGCTGAGGCCATGCCCGTAGCAACCGCAGCCAAGGTCGAGGCGCTCAGCGTCGACTTCCGCTCGCAGGCGGCGCTGGCCGAGATCCTCGGCGTCAGCCGCTCGCGCGTCACGCGCTGGCTCAAGGGTGCCGGGATCGATCCGCTCAACGCCGAGAAGGTCGACCTGCTCGAGCTCGTGTGGTCGAACCTGCTTCGGGTCTACGAGCCGGAGGCTGCTCGGGCCTGGCTCTGGGGCGTCAACCCGCTGCTCGGCGACCGGCGGCCGATCGACCTCGTCCGGGCCGGGCGGGCGGAGGAGCTGATGCGGGCGATCCGCGCCGAGCGCGCGGACTCGTTCGCTTGATCCTCCACCGCTGCTTCGCCTGGAACGAGCGTGCGCGGACCGGCCAGCCCGACTCGCCGCTCTGGTTCCCGCGCGACTTCCAGGGCGACGGCCGGCACGACAACCCCGACGTCTACGGCTGCCTCTACCTGACCGATCGCGAGGCGTCCGGCGTCGTCGAGCAGCTCGCCCGGTTCCGCGGGCAGCGGCTGATCGAGCCGATGCTCGTCCGGCGCGGCCTGCCGCTCGCGCTCGCCGCCCTCGAGCTTCCCGACCGCGCGGAGCTCGTCGACCTCGACGACCCCGCTGAGCTTCGGCGCCGCCGTCTCCGCCCGAGCCGGGTCGCGACGCGCGACCGCGCGCTCACGCAGCCGCAGGCGCTCGACATCTACCGCGACACCGGCGCGGCCGGGATCCGCTGGTGGTCGATCCACGAGTCGCTGTGGGCGAACTACACGCTCTTCGACCGCAGCGTCTCGGCGCTGTCGGTCGCGGAGATCAGACCGCTCGAGCTCGGCGATCCGGCGGTCGCCGAAGCGGCGGAGTTCCTGGGACTTCCGCCAGGCTCGACATGAAGGCGACGAGCGCGGCTTCGTCCTGATCCCAGATCTGCGAGAGCACCTCGACCTTCGAGTCACCCGCGAGGAGCTCGGAGCCGCGGCGGGCGTACCACCGGGGTGGCCCGTCGGCGAACGACTGCGACCGGACGAGGCCGGGCATGGGGAGGGCGCCTTCGATATCCACGAAGGCCTGTATCGGCCGAAATCCGCGGAGCTAGAGGCTAGGCCGGAGTCGGGAGGCCCTGGATCGCCTCCAGGGCGCGCTGCATCTCGGCCTCGTCGAGCGCGACGTCCTCGAGCTTGCCCGCGAAGTAGTTGTCGTAGGCGGCCATGTCGAAGTGGCCGTGGCCCGAGAGGTTGAAGAGGATCGTCCGCTCCTCGCCGGCCTCGTCCGCCGCCTTCGCCGACAGCAGCGCGCCGTGGATCGCGTGCGCCGCCTCGGGCGCCGGGATGATCCCCTCGCTGCGCGCGAACTGCACCGCAGACGCGAACACGTCGCTCTGGACGTAGGCCTCGGCGCGGATCAGCTCGTCGCGCACGAGCTGGGAGATCAGCGGCGCGACGCCGTGGTACCGGAGCCCGCCCGCGTGGATCGGCGCCGGGATGAAGTCGTGGCCCAGCGTGTGCATCGGCACCAAAGGCGTGAGCTTGCTCGTGTCGCCGAAGTCGTAGGCGAAGAGGCCCCGCGTCAAGGTCGGACAGGCCGCCGGCTCGCAGGCGAGGACGTCGATCTCGCGCCCGCCGATCTTCTCCCGCAGGAACGGGAACGACAGGCCGGCGAAGTTCGAGCCGCCGCCCACGCAGCCGATCACGACATCCGGGAAGGCGCCCGCCTGCTCCATCTGAGCCAGAGCCTCCTGCCCGATCACCGTCTGGTGCAGCAGGACGTGGTTCAGGACCGACCCGAGCGAGTACGCCGTGTCGTCCCGGCCGGCCGCGTCCTCGACGGCCTCCGAGATTGCGATCCCGAGGCTGCCGGGCGAGTCGGGATGTTCCTCGAGCACCGCGCGGCCGGACTGCGTGTCCTCGGACGGGCTCGCGACGATCTCGGCGCCCCAGGCGTGGATCAGCGAGCGCCGGAAGGGCTTCTGGTCGTACGAGATCTTGACCATGTAGACCTTGCACTCGAGCCCGAAGAGCGTGCAGGCGAAGGCGAGCGCCGACCCCCACTGGCCGGCGCCGGTCTCGGTCGAGAGGCGCGTCCGGCCCTCCTTCGCGTTGTAGTAGGCCTGCGCGACCGCCGTGTTCGGCTTGTGGCTGCCCGGCGGGCTGACGCCTTCGTACTTGTAGAAGATGCGCGACCTCGTCCCGACCGCCTCCTCGAGCCGCCGCGCCCGGAAGAGCGGCGTCGGGCGCCAGAGGCTGTAGATGTCGAGGATCTCCTCCGGGATCTCGATCTCCGGCTCCTGGCTGACCTCCTGGAGGATCAGCTCCATCGGGAAGAGCGGCGCGAGATCGTCGGGGCCGACAGGCTCGCCGGTGCCGGGATGCAGCACCGGCTGCGCGGCGTTCGGCATGTCGGCGCCGATGTTGTACCAGCGCCTCGGTATGTCCGATTCGGCGAGCAGGTACTTGGTCTGCTCCACGGGCCGAGGATAACTCTCTGCTCCGCAAGAACGTCTTACTCCGTGGTGCGCCGGATCCCCCTGGCCCTCGTGCTCATCGCCTTGCTCGCCGGCTGCGGGGGCGGGGACGACGACGGCGGGAACGGGAACGGCGGCGGCGGCGGAGGCGAGGCTGCCACGTTCGAGGAGGTCCAGCAGATCGTCGAGCAGCGCTGCGTGCCGTGCCACTCGCCGAACCCGACGATCGAGGGCTACGAGCAGGCCGGGCTGATCGACCTCTCCGACCCGGCCAACATCGAGTCCAACAAGGAGCTCATCAACACGGTCGTCGTCGTGCAGAAGCGGATGCCGTTCAACAACGAGACGAACATGACCCAGGAGGAGCGAGACCGGATCGCCTCCTGGGCGCAGGCGAGGTAGCACGTTCGTGCCACACGCGGGTCGCCCGGCTTCTGACGCGGCAGAAGTTACACATACGTCACAGCAAGTGATGTATGCTTCACGCATGAAGCGACTGCAGATCATGATCGAGGAGGAGCTCGACGAAGCGCTCGCCCACGCGGCGCGCGAGGAGGGCGTGTCCAAGGCAGCGTTGATCCGGCGCTACGTCGCGAAGCACGTGAAGCCCCTCCCGCCGCTCGACGAAGACCCTTTGTGGCGACTCGTGGGGATGGACGAGGGCAGTCCCGACGACTCGCGCAGCGTCGACGACGTCGTCTATCGACCGTGATCTTCGTCGACACGTCGTTCTGGGCGGCGCTCACCGCCGCGTCGGACGACCTCCATGAGGACGGCGGCGCGCCTGTTCGAGATGCACCAGGCCTCGCAGCTGGTGACGTCGAACCACGTGCGCGGCGAGACGTGGACTTTCCTCCGCAGGCGGCGGGGGTTCCGCAGCGCCGTTCGGTTTCGTCGACTACATCGAGGAGGCGCCGCGTCTGCGGCTCGAGTTCGTTTCGGAGGCCGTGGAGTCGCAGGCCATGCGCTGGCTTCGCCGGCACGACGAACGCGAGTACTCCTTCGTCGACGCGACGAGCTTCGCGGTGATGCGCTCGCTGCGCATCAAGGAGGCACTCGCCTTCGACGGCGATTTCGCGGCCGCGGGCTTCGTCGAATTGCGGCCTTAGCTCTCCGCGGGGCGACAACGTGGGCTGTCGCCGGCTACGACTGTTCGGCGCGACGCCAGAGTGACTTCAGCGAGCTCGCCAGACGTTCCGGCTCGATCCGGTGGGGCGGGTCGAAGTGGTGGCGCTGCTCGAAGACCTCAAGCTCGAAGTCCGGGAACACACCGCTGAGGCGTTTTGCGATCTCCTCGTACTGATCCGGATTGCTGAGAGCTCCGAGCGCGAAGTAGACCGGGCGATCGAAACGGCGGAGTGCCTCGCGATCGAGGTCGCCCTGCCTGAAGGCGCGCAGGATCGCGCGGATCCCCGCCGGACGCTTGGCCATCCAGGGCGGCGGATCGCCTGGCGGCGGGGAGGGAAGCGGGACTCCCGATCTCACGCCGTACCGCATGAAGGCGAGCATGAACTCGTCGTCCGGGAGCCGCTCGAGCCGCTCGTGCTCGAGCCAGGCAGCCTGCTCCGCTGGACTGAGATCCCACGCTCCCGCCCAGGCGGGCTCGAGCAACGCGACGCTTTCGAGCCGTTCCGGATTTTCGGCGACGAACGCGAGCGAGGTCGCTCCCCCGCCCGAGTACCCGACGAGATGGAACCGCTCCCAGCCGCGGGCGTCCGCCTCACGGAGCACACCCGCGACCTCGAGCCCAAGGCCGTAGTCCTCGGGCGGCTCCGGCGTCGCGTAGACCTCGAGGTCCTTCGCGAACGCTTCAACGTCGGGGCCGAGCGCCTCGATCAGCGCGCCGTACGCCTCCTCCGCCGGAAGCACGATCCCGGGTAGCAGGATCACCCGAAACGCGGAAGTCCGAGGTGCATGTTCCATGTCCGATCGCGATGGCGCGAGGGACAGCTTAGGGCGACGCGGCTACGTCTTGGCTCCCTGCCAGAATGGCTCGGCCTTGGCCGCCGAGTTCGTCCACCTCCACGTCCACTCCGAGTTCTCGATCCTCGACGGGGCCTGCCGGATTCCGGAGCTCGCCGCGCAGGCCGCCGAGTTCGAGATGCCCGCCGTCGCCATCACGGATCACGGCAGCCTCGCCGGCGCCGTCCAGCTCTACCAGCAGGCCGCCAAGCACGGGGTCAAGCCGCTGATCGGCTGCGAGGTCTACGTCTGCGACGACGCGGCTCGGCAGGAGAAGGGGTACGCGCACCTGACGCTTCTGGCCGAGTCCAACGAGGGCTACGGGAACCTGATCAAGCTCGCGTCGGCCGGGTACCTCGAGGGCTACTACTACAAGCCGCGCGTCGACTGGGGCCACCTCGAGACCCACGCCAAGGGGCTTGTCGCGCTTTCCGGCTGCCTCTCGGGCCGGGTCTCTCGCGCGCTCGAGGAGAGCCGCCCCAAGGACGCCGCGTCAGACCTCGACCGGCTCGTCCAGGTGTTCGGCCGGGACAACGTCTACGTCGAGATCCAGAACGCCGGGCTCACCGAGCAGGCGCGCATCAACCCGGCACTCGCCCAGCTCGCGGAAGGCACCGGCCTCCCGCTCGTCGCGACCGGCGACGTCCACTATCTCCGCCACGAGGACGCGAAGGCGCACGAGGCGCTGCTGTGCATCCAGTCCGGCGACTCGCTGAAGAACCCCGGCCGCTGGAAGTTCGACACCGACCAGTTCTTTTTCAAGTCCCCCGCCGAGATGGCCCAGGACTTCGCGGAGTACCCGCACGCGCTCCGCACGAGCCTCGAGATCGCCGAGCGGCTGAACGTCGAGCTCGAGCTCGGCGAGATCCGGCTGCCGAAGTTCCCGACGCCGGACGACCGCGACGCCTTCGACTACCTCGTCGAGCTCTGCGAGAAAGGCCTGCAAAAGCGGTACGGAACCGTCACGCCCGAGCTCCAGGAGCGCCTCAAGTTCGAGCTGAAGACGATCCGCGAGATGGGGTTCGCGGACTACTTCCTGATCGTCTGGGACTTCGTCCGCTTCGCGCGCCAGAACGGGATCCAGGTCGGGCCGGGCCGCGGCTCCGCCGCAGGCTCGATCGCCGCGTACTCGCTCGAGATCACGGACGTCGACCCGATCCGCCACGACCTCCTCTTCGAGCGCTTCCTCAACCCGGGCCGGAAGTCCATGCCCGACATGGACATCGACTTCGCGGTCGCCGGCCGCGACCGGGTCATCAACTACGTCAAGGAGAAGTACGGCCGCGACCGGGTCGCGCAGATCATCACCTTCGGGACGATGCTCGCCCGCGCCGCGGTCCGGGACGCCGGCCGCGTGCTCGAGATCCCGTACGGCCAGGTCGACCGGATCGCGAAGCTGATCCCCGAGGGCCCGAAGGTCTACCTCGACGACTGCCTCAAGCCCGGTGCCGAGCTCAAGCAGGCCTACGACGCCGAGCCGCAGGTGCGCGAGATCGTCGACCTCGCCAAGCCGCTCGAGGGCCTCGTCAGGAACGACTCGATCCACGCCGCCGGCGTCGTCATCGGCGACCGGCCGCTCGTCGAGTACGTCCCGCTCCAGCAGAAGGGCGCCGACCAGGAGGTCGTGACGCAGTTCGGGATGTGGGACGTCGAGGCGCTCGGCCTCCTGAAGATGGACTTCCTGGGCCTGCGCAACCTGGACGTGATCGAGAAGACGTACCAGCTCGTCGGCGGGCTTTCGAACGAGAAGATCCCGCTCGACGACAAGAAGACCTTCGCGATGCTGGCGAAGGGCGACGCGATGGGCGTCTTCCAGTTCGAGTCGTCGGGGATGCGCGAGGCCCTGCGGCAGGTCAAGCCCACCGAGTTCGAGGATCTGATCGCCCTCGTCGCCCTGTACCGGCCGGGGCCGATGGGCTACATCCCGAACTACGCGCGGCGCAAGCACGGCCAGGAGGCGATCACCTACATCGACGACCGCCTGAAGCCGATCACCGAGACCACGCTCGGCCTCTGCATCTACCAGGAGCAGTACATGGAGATCGCGAAGCAGCTCGCCGGCTTCTCACCGGCCGAGGCGGACGATCTCCGCAAGGCGATCGGCAAGAAGATCCACTCGCTGATGGCGTCCCTCAAGGACAAGTTCCTGGAGGGCTGCGCCGCGAACGGCGTCTCCCATGGGGTTGCGACTCAGCTCTGGAAGGACACCGAGCAGTCGCAGGACTACTCGTTCAACAAGTCCCACTCGGCGGGCTACGCGCTGATCGCGTACCGGACTGCGTACCTGAAGGCGAACCATCCGCGCGAGTACATGGCCTCGCTGATCTCGTCCGTCATGAACACGAAGGACCGGGTGCCGCTCTACGTCAACGCCTGCACCGAGATGGGCATCGACGTGGAGCCGCCCGACGTCAACTCGTCCCAGACGGACTTCGCCGTCGTGGAGGGAAAGATCCGCTTCGGGCTCAACGCCGTAAAGAATGTGGGGGAGGCAGCCGCGGCGGCAATTGTCGCCGCGCGCGAGAGCGGGGGCTCGTTTGCCTCCCTCTTCGATTTCACGGAGCGTGTCGACCCGACCGGCGTCAACAAGCGCGCGCTCGAGGCGCTGATCAAGTGCGGCGCGCTCGACTCGGCCGGCGCCTCGCGGTGGGGGATGCTCGAGGTGATCGACCACGCCCTCGCCTGGGGTGGGCGGGAGCAGGCCGACCGGCTCCTCGGGCAGGGCTCGATCTTCGATCTCGGCGGCGAGGAAGCGAATGCGCCGAAGACGCATCCGGTGATCCCCGAAGGCGAGTTCGAGAAGGCGCAGCTGCTGGCGCTCGAGAAGGAGTCGCTCGGGCTCTACGTCTCCGAGCATCCGCTGACCGCGGTGAAGGAGCAGCTCGGCCGAAAGACGGACTGCCGCCTCTCGGAGGTCTCGGCGAGGCGCGACGGCGAGATCGTCACCGTCGGAGGGATCGTCGGCGCGGTGAAGCAGGTGACGACGCGCAAGGGCGACCCGATGGTCTTCGTGCAGCTCGACGACGTGACCGGCGGCGCGGAGGTCGTCGTCTTCAACTCGGTGTACGAAGCCTCGCGGGAGCTGATCGCGTCGGATGCGATCCTCGTCGTGAAGGGCCGCGTCGACCACAAGCAGGCCGGCGACACGAAGCTGATCGCGATGGAGGTCACGGCCTTCGCCGCCGCGCAAACGGTTTCGGAGGTGCGGTTGCGTGTGGACGCCCGCAAGGCGCCGGCGGGGATCGTGAAGGAGCTCGCGGTGCTCGTCCGCGACTACCCCGGTGAGGCAGCGGTCATCGTCTCGCTCGAGACCTCGCTCGGGCCGAAGGTGCTCGAGCTTGGGTCGGGCTACCGCGTGAGCCCCACGCCCGCGTTCTTCGGCGAGGTCAAGGCGCTCCTCGGCGAAGCCGCGGTCGCCTGAGATACTCCACGCGTGGATCAGGGACTGATCATCCGAGCCCTCCTCGGGTGGGGCGTCAACGTCGTCGCCCTCTTGGCGATCGACTGGCTCTTCGACAGCGTCGCGATCGGCAGGTGGGGCCCGATCCTCCTCGGCGCGGCGGTGCTCGGCCTGGCGAATGCGATCCTGAAGCCGATCCTCACGATCCTGACGCTGCCGCTGATCCTCTTCACGCTCGGGCTCTTCTACTTCGTGCTCAACATCCTCATGCTCGCGCTCGCCGAGTGGGTCGCGAGCGACTTCGTGATCAACGGCTTCTGGACCTACGTCGGCGCGACGATCGTCGTCTGGCTCGTGAACTGGATCCTGAACACGGTGCTCGACAACACGCTCCGCAGCAAACGCTCGGTCTTCGCGTAGTAGGACCGCCGTCCGGCGAAGATAGGCCTACTGGCCTATAGGCACATGTCTGTCCGCATGGAAAGCTGCGATGGCTGTGACGTTGCGGCTCGCAGTGGCAGCTTGCCTCCTGGCACTGCTTCCGGCATGCGGTGGATCGGACCAAGTGGTCGCATCGACGGTCGCCGCGGTCGAGGAGGCTGTCGCCAAGGAAACGCCTTCACGACCGAAGCCGCGAACGTTCCTTGTCTCTGAGGTCGTCGACGGCGACACGATCCGGCTCGGGAACGGAAACCGGGTCCGCCTCGTCCAGATCGACGCGCCGGAGTTGCGCGGTGGGGAATGCTACGCCCGCGCGGCCTGGCAGGACCTCATCGAGCTGCTCCCGGCCGATAGCCGCGTTCGGCTCGAGTTCGATCCCCGGCTGGACCGGGTCGACCGCTACGGCCGGCAGCTTGCCTACGTCTTCGTCGGCGCCAAGAACGTGAACCTCGCGCTGGTGCGTCGCGGAGCCGCAGCTCCCTGGTTCTTCGACGGCGATCGGGGGCGCTATGCGGAGCGGATGCTGCTCGCGGCCCGGCAGGCGCGCGCCGCGGGCCGCGGGCTCTGGACGGCCTGTCCCGCGACCGTGCTCGATCCGAGCCGGGCGATCGCGACCCGGCGGCCCGCTCCGCCTCCGCCACCTCCTCCGCCGCCGCCGCCGAGCGCGGACACGCCGCCGCCCCCGGCGCCGGCAAGCAACTGCCACCCGTCGTATCAGGGCGCCTGTCTCGATCCGAATGCCTCCGACTACGACTGCGCGGGCGGAAGCGGCAACGGGCCCGAGTACACCGGCTACGTCACGGTCGTCGGCGACGACGAGTACGGGCTCGACGGCGACGGCGACGGCGCGGGCTGCGAGGACGGCTAGCCTGCGCGTCGATGGAACCGCAGATGACTGCGGCGGACATCGCCTACGTCGAGGCGAACTACGTGCCGCTCGAGCAGGCGTGTGCCGGCAGAGCCGAGACGCCGGAGCAGGTTCGCGCGTCCGCAGCGGCCGGGAAGCTGCCGCAGCCGTCGTATGTCCTGCCCGACGGAACCGAGATGGTCCCGGCCGACTACTTCGCGATCGCCGATGCCGGCCGCGAGGCATTTGAGCGGGAGTTCCTCGCCGCCGGCGGCATCCCCGACGAGGTCGACGCCGAGTGGGACGGCTATCTGTCCGGCGCCTACGGCGTGTGTCTGAAGGAGCAGACGCCGGAAAACATCGTGCGGAAGGAGGCGCTCGTCAAGGCGGTGAGCGGGCTGCTTGCCTCGCCGGAACCGGGCGAGAGAGGCTGGCGTGCCCGGCTCCGAACGGCCGTGGACGAGCTGGACGAGCTCGAGCGCCCGTTCGCGCCGGACTACGACCGCGCCCGCTGGGGCCCGAGCTCGCGCGACCGCTGCATCACGGCGCCGCGGGAGCGCTATCCGGACGTGTTCGCTCCAGCCGCCGCCGGATCGCCTTCAGCCAGCTCCGCCTGATCGCGCCGCTGCCGAGCCGGATCACGGCCCAGTAGAGCCGGAATCTCCGGGTCGCCTCCGGGTCGGTGCCGACGATTCGCGTCTCCGTTCTGATGCGGCTTCCCCCGTCCACCGGCGCGACGGTGAAGTTCATCGCGGCCTTCGCGAAGCCCGGCTCGTCGAAGGCGGCGAAATCCGGCGCCGCCAGCGGCCGGTTCCCCGTCGGGCTCCAGAAGCGTCCGATCGCGCCGACGACAACCTCCTCGCCGGGCGTGGTGCCGAGCTCGACGAAGCCGATCCGCTTCATCTCCCCGAGCAGCGGCTTCGTCGCGTCGAACACCCGCCGCGAGCGGCCGAACGTCCGCAGCCGCATGAGCGGCCCGAAGAGCCGCACCTCGCTCGCCGAGACCGCCAGAACGGCGTCGTAGGCGGCCGCTGGATCGGCCGGAACCCAGAGCTCGTGCACCTCGTGCACGTCGTACTCGGGCATGACGCCGTCGAGTAGCGACGGTTGCATCGCAGCGGCAACCTAGACGAATGGTTAGTTGGCGGTTTAGCGTGTAGCTGGGATCGTGAAACCAACTTGCCCGGTCGCGTGGCGAGGGAGTGATCCCCAAAGGCGGCACGCCACGCGTCCGGGCGTCGAGCTGCTTGACCCGCTGCGTGCGAAACCGCCGACTCCGCCGCCCCGACCGACGCCGATTGCTCGGCAGGGCTTGGGTTGCCGTGGCGCTGTCGCTCGCCTGCGTCGGCGCCCTGTCCGCGCCCCTGACGGCCGGTGCCGATGCCGAAGCGCAGGCGTTGATTTCCCCGGCGCTCCTCGAGTCGGCACAGGCGGAGCCCGACTCCGTGTTCGACGTGATCGTCCAGGGCGCGCAGGGCAGCGGCTCCGTGGCCGAAGCCGTCCGCAGCGCGGTCGGGGGCCAGAGCCCGTCAGGAGGCTCCGGCGCGGCGGTCTCCCACAGCTTCGTGACGGTCCCGGGAGTCGCTGCGACGCTGACCGGAAGCCAGCTGGCGGCGCTCGCGAGGAGCTCCCAGCCACTCGTGATCACGCTCGACACCCCGATGACCGTCGCCGGGGAGCCGACCGAGCCGGAGCCGCCGCCGCAGCCGGCCTCGGAGCTCCCCGTCAGCGCGCCGGAGTCGACGGAGGAACCGGCGATCTCGGGCGAGGCGGAGCCCGGGCGGGTGCTGACGGCGACGCCGGGCGTCTGGAGTGGCGGTGCGTTGACGTACTCGTACGCGTGGGAGCGCTGCGACAGCCACTCCCGCGGACACCACTGGGTCTGCGAGGACATTCCCGGAGCGACCGAGGTGAGCTACAGCCCGACGGCGGACGATCTCGGTGTGCAGTTGCGGGCCACGGTCACTGCTTCGAACGAGCTGGGGTCGAGCAGCGCCGCGTCGCAGGTGACCGAGCCCGTGACGGCTCGACCGCCGGTCCAGTCCTCCGACGTCGCGATCCTCGGGACCGCCGAGGAGGACCAGACGCTCAGCGCCGCCCACGGAGGCTGGGAAGGCACGACGCCGTTCGACTTCGGCTACCGGTGGCTGCGCTGCGACGCCGAGGGCGAAGGCTGCAGCGACATCGCGGAAGCTGACGGGCCGGACTACCGGCTGAGCTCGGACGACGTCGGGACGACGGTCCGGCTCGTGCTCACCGTCGGGAATCTCGCCGGTGGGGCCGTGGCCTGGTCGGAGCCCACCGCGGTGGTGGTCGCCGTGCCGGAGCCGGATCCGCGCTTCAAGCAGCACTGGCCCTACGTCGCCGGCCTGCCGTCGCTTTCGTCGGAAGGAGCGCCGCCGACGATCGCGATCGTCGACTCCGGGATCGACGCGGACAGGGCCGACTTCGACGGTCGTGTGATCGAGCAGGTGAGCTTGACCGAGCGCCAGCCGAACGGCCCCGGCGACGGCAACGGCCACGGAACCGCCGTGGCGAGCGTGGCCGCCGGGGAGGCGGAGGGCTACACGGGCGCCGCGCCCGACGCGAACCTCGTCTCCATCGACGTCCTCGACGACCGCGGGATCGGGAAGACGAGCGACGTGATCGAGGCCGCCGACTGGATCTACGCGAACAAGGAGCGCCTCAACATCCGGGTCGCCAACTTCTCGCTGCACGGGACCTCGCTCGCGAGCCTCGTGTCGGATCCGCTCGACAGGGCGGTGGAGCGTCTGTGGCTGAGCGGGATCGTCGTCGTCGCGGCTGCGGGGAACTACGCGGTCAACGGCGGGGAGAGCGCGGTGCCGTTCGCGCCCGGCAACGACCCGTTCGTGCTCACGGTCGGCGCGACGGACACCCGCGGCTCGTTCACGAAGCGGGACGACGTGCCGGCACCCTGGTCAGCCTGGGGCTACACCCGCGACGGATTCGCCAAGCCTGAGCTCGTCGCTCCCGGCCGGTTCATCGCCGCGGCGGTCTCCCCGACGGCAAAGCTGGCGCGCGACCGGCCGGACCGCATCGTCGAGCCGGGCTACATGCAGCTTTCGGGAACCTCGCTGGCGGCGCCGATCGTGGCCGGAACAGCCGCGACGCTCCTCGGTACGCACCCGGAGTGGTCGCCCGATCAGGTCAAGGGCGCACTCATGCTGACCGCCGCGCCGCTATCGCGCGCCGCGCCACGGTCGGCGGGAGTCGGCGCCCTGGACGCCGCCCGGGCAGCCGGGGTGCTCGACCCGCCGAACCCGAATCTCGCGCTCAACCAGTTTCTCGTGCCCGATCCCGCGGGTGGGCCGACTCCCGTCTTCAACGCGCCTGCGTGGACGCAGGTCGTGGCGAACGATCCGGCGTGGGCGAGCGTCGCGTGGGGCTCGGTGGCGTGGGGATCGGCTGCCTGGTCGAGCGTCGCCTGGGGCTCGGTCGCGTGGGGTTCCGTGGCCTGGGGATCCGTCGCCTGGGGATCAGTTGCGTGGGGATCGGTGGCCTGGGGATCCGTCGCCTGGGGCAGTCACGCCCGGGACGACGTTCATCCGGACCGCGGCTACTGGGTGAGAGCGCCCGGCTAGCCGCGGAAGGGGAGGGCGGCGGCGGAGGGCCTTGTGGCGCTCTCCGCCGCCGACCTAGGGGAGAGCCCGGGCCGGAAGTTGCGGCTACTTCCAGCCCAGGTGCTCGAATCGACGGTCGCTCCGGCCGAGGAGGGCGGCTGTCCCAATCCGCCCAGCCGCCACAACCGGCGGTGGAGCGCCGCCGTGGATGAAGTCTCAGGGCTCATGCCTCTGCTCCGATCGTCGCGCGCCAGAACTCGTCCGTTGGCGCTCGCCTGAACTCGTCCTCGAGGATCGAGCGCGGCGTCTCGTTCGTCTCGGCCGCGATGTCGCCGAGGAGCCGGCGAAACGCGAGCAGGGTCGCGTCGAGGTCGATCGGAGCGTCCAACTGGGGTGACAGCTCCGGCAGCTGCCGTGAGGGGTCGAACAATGCCCGCAGCGTCATGGCCGAATCATCACTCTGGCCCTCCATCGGCCGGTAAGCGCCGGGTAATTGCGCTAGAAGAGACGTTGAACCGCACATGGATTACCGGATCCTCGGCCCACTGGAAGTCAGCAACGCGGACGGGCCACTCGTCCTCCGCGGAACGCGCCAACGGGAGCTCCTGGCGGCGCTGCTGCTGCATCCGAACGAGATCGTGTCGACCGATCGGCTGCTGGACGAGCTCTGGGAGGGCGACCCGCCGCCGACGGCGGCGAAGATCATCCAGAACGGGGTCTCGCAGCTACGGAAGCTGCTCGAGCCGGATCGAACGGCCGGAGACGAGCCGCTCCTCGTAACCCGCAGTCCCGGCTACGTGCTGCGGGTCCGCGACGGCGAGCTGGATGCGGATCGATTCGGGCGCCAGGTCGAGGAGGCACGGGAGGAGCTGGCGGCCGGCGCCACGGCGGAGGCCGCGACCCGCCTTCGCTCGGCCCTCGAGCTCTGGAGGGGCCCTGTGCTCGCCGACCTCGCCGACTCCTCGTTCGTGCGCACCGAGTCGGCCCGGCTGGAGGAGCTGCGGCTGGCGGCCACGGAGGACCGGATCGAGGCCGAGCTCGCGCTCGGTCGCCATGCCGACCTCGTCGGCGAGCTCGAGGCGCTCGTCGCTCAGCACCCGCTTCGCGAACGGCTACGCGGCCAGCTCATGCTCTCGCTCTACCGGTCGGGCCGCCAGGCGGAGGCGCTCCGCGTCTACCACGAGACGCGCGAGACGCTCGTCGAGGAGCTCGGTCTCGAGCCGAGCCCCGCGCTGCAGCGGCTGGAGCGTGCCGTGCTCGTTCAGGATCCCGCGCTCGAGCTCGCGGAGCAGAGGCGACCGGCGCCGGCGGCGCCCACGGCCGTCGAGACGCGAAAGGTCGTGTCGGTGGTGTCGACCGACGTGCTCGCCGTGGGCGGGCCGCATGATCCGGAAGCCCTCCGGCGGCCCATGGCCCGGGCGGTCGAGGCCGTCACCGACGTGCTCGAGCGGCATGGTGCGAGCAGCGAGCCGTCGTCCACCGGCGGTGTGATCGGGATCTTCGGCGTCCCGACCGTCCACGAGGACGACGCCCTCCGAGCCGTGCGGGCGGCGCACGAGGCGGGCGACGCGCTGGCCGAGGTCGGTCCGGAGCTCGAGCGCGATTGGGGCATCGCGGTCGCGCTGCGGTCGGGCGTGAACACGGGCGAGGTCGTCGCAGGCGACCCCGCCGCGGGCAGCCTCGTCGCCGGCGACGTCGTGAACGTCGCCGCACGCCTGCAGCAGGCGGCCGAGCCGGGTGAGGTGCTGCTCGACGATGTGACGGAACGGCTCGTCCGCGACGCGGTTCGCGCCGAGCGGTTCGAGCCGGCCGGGCTGAAGGGCACCGGCCGGGCGTCGGCCTGGCGCCTGCTCGAGGTCGTCGACGGCGCTCCCGAGCGGCGGTCGTCCGAAGCGCCGCTCATCGGGCGCGGCGACGAGCTCATGCGTCTCAGACAGGCGCTCGAGAGCTCGTCGACGCAGCGGACTGCGCATCTCTTCACCGTTCTCGGCCCGCCGGGCATCGGCAAGTCGAGGCTCGCGAGAGAGTTCGTCCAGTCGCTCGACGGTCAGGTGCAGGTGCTGCACGGGCATTGCCTCTCGTACGGCGAGGGGATCACGTTCTGGCCGCTGCGCGACGTCCTCGTCGAGGTGGCGGGGGACGAGCCGGCCGCGGGGCTCGCATCCGTGCTCGAGTCCGAGGAGGACGCCGAGGCGATCGTCGAGCGTCTTCTGGGCGCAGTCGGCATCTCGGGCAGCGCCAGCTCGAACGAGGAGACCTTCTGGGCGGCGCGGAAGCTCCTCGAGACGCTGGCTCGAGAGCGCCCGCTGGTCGTGGTCTTCGACGCCGTCCACTGGGCGGAGCCGACGTTTCTCGACCTCGTCGAGCACGTTGCCGAGTGGTCGAGCGACGCCTCCATCCTCATGCTCTGTCTCAGCCGGCCCGAGCTCCTCGATGCTCGTCCCCGGTGGGCCGGCGGGCGGGCGAACGTCGGCTCGGTCGTCCTGGGGCCGCTGTCGGAGCCGGACAGCGAGCGGCTGATGGCGAGCCTGCTCGGTGAGCGCGAGCTCGGCGACGAGACCCGCTCCAGGATCGTGCAGCACGCCGAGGGCAACCCGCTGTTCATCGAGCAGATGCTGGCGATGGTCGGCGAGAACGGCGCAGAAACCGCGGAGGTCTCCATCCCGCCGACGATCCAGGCCCTGCTGGCCGCGCGCCTCGAGCGTCTGGGCGCCGACGAGCGCGCGGTCTTGCAGCGCGCCTCGGTGCTGGGACGAAGGTTTCCCCGAGCCGCGCTGGTCGAGCTGTGGCCGGCGGAAGAGCGTGGAGCCGCCGCACCCGCGCTGGAGAAGCTCGTCCGCCGCGAGCTGCTGCGTCCTGCCCGCTCGAGCGGTGCGGGAGGTGAGGCCTTCCGTTTCGAGCATCTCCTGCTGCTCGAGGTGGCGTACGACTCGCTGCCCAAGCTGGCCCGGGCCGACCTGCACGAGCGGTTCGCCGACTGGCTCGAGCAGGCGACGGCCTCCCGGGCCGGAGAGTTCGAGGAGATCGTCGGCTACCACCTGGAGCGTGCACACGGCTACCGCTCCGAGCTCGGGCCCGAAGGTGTGGAGGGGCGGGCGCTGGCGCGGCGAGCAGCCACCAGGCTCGGGGCCGCCGGGCGACGCGCCTACGAGCGCGGCGATCTGCAGGCTGCCGTCGGCCTGCTCTCCCGCGCTTCGGCGCTGCTCGAGCACGGTGCGGCCGGTCGTGCCGAGCTCCTCGCCGACCTTGCCGAGGCGCTCAGGGAGACGGGCGACTTCGAGCGCGCGGAGGCCGTGCTCGCGGAGGTGATCGAGAGCGCCTCCGCGGCCGAGGACCGGGTGCTGGAGGCGCGGGCGCTCGTCATCCGCCTGCGGCTGCGGCTGCTCACCGACCCGAACACGACCGAGGAGGTGATCAGGGAGGCCGAGTCGCTGATCGAGACCTTCGAGGAGGCCGGAGACGAGCGTCTGCTGGCCAAGGTCTGGGAGCTCCTCGCCTGGGCGCCCTGGTTCCGGTGCAACGCCGCCGCGACCGACGAGGCGCTCCGGCGGGCGATCGAGTACGCCCGCCGCGCCGGCGACGCCCGCACGGAGGCGCAGAGCTTGAACCTCTCCGTCGGAGCGGCGTTCTTCGGGCCGATGCCGGTCCCGGAGGCGATCGGGCTCTGCGAGGAGATCCGCGCCGAGGGTGGTCAGCAGCGGCGCATCGTCGCGTCGGCGGTTCGCGCGCTTGCCGGTCTGAAGGCGATGGCGGGCTCCTTCGACGAGGCGCGGGAGCTCGTCGCCGCGCACAAGGACATCAATCAGGAGCTCGGGCTCACCGTGACCGCGGCGTACTCGGCGGAGACGTACAGCATCGTCGAGATGCTCGCCGGCGACCCGGCCGCGGCCGAGCGCGAGCTCTCGTCCGGCTACGGGGTCCTCGAGGAGATCGGCGAGACCTCGACCTTCCCGGATCTCGCGGCCAAGCTTGCGGATGCGCTCTATGCCCAGGGCCAGGACGACCGCGCTCTCGAGCTCAGCGAGATCAGCGAGCGTGCGACCGCCGCGGACGACCTCTCGGCCGGCGTCCAGTGGCGGGCCGTCCGGGCGAAGCTCGTGGCCAGGCAAGGCCGGGTGGACGAGGCGGTGAGCCTGGCCCGCGAGGCCGTCGAGCTTGCAGGCGAGACGGACTTTCTCGTCCTGCGCGGCGACGCCTGTCTTGACCTCGCCGAGGTACTTCGAGTGGCCGGCCGCGGGGACGAGGCGATCGCGTTCGTCGAGCAGGGGCTCGAGCTCTACGAGCGGAAGGGCAACGTCGTCTCAGCCGCCCGCGCGCGTGCCCTCCTCGCAGGCTCGTCACCCGAATAGGATCGGCCAATCGCGACTCTCACCCGCATCGCTCCCGTCCTGATCGTCCCGGAGGTCCGGGAAGCGCTCGCGTACTACCGCGACAAGCTCGGCTTCGAGGTCGACGAGTGGGAGCCGAATCCGGCCGCCTACGGCTACGCGTCCAGGGACGGCTGCGACATCCATCTCTGCCAGGGCGAGCCGGCGCGGCCGAACAGCGAGGTCGTCCAGCCGGACCTCTTCGACGTCTACATCTCGACCGACGACGTCGCCGCCCTCCACGAGGAGTTCAAGGCGAGCGGCGCCGACCTCCTCCACGAGCCGATCGAGCGGCCGTGGGGGATGCTCGAGATCCGCGTCCAGGATCCGTTCGGCTACATCCTCGCGTTCGGGCAGCGGCAGGCCTGAGCGGAACCCCGCGCTGGGCACGGGTGTAGAAGGGGCAGTGGTGGGCCGGCCACTGTCAGAAGCGGAGCTCGTCGAACGAGCAAAGCGCGGCGACCAGGACGCCTACGGAGAGCTCGTGCACGCATACCAGGGGATCGCCTTCCGGACTGCATACCTGCTGACCGGTAGCGCCGCCGACGCCGAGGACGCGGCGCAGGACGCCTTCGTGAAGGCGTTCTACGCGCTCGGCCGCTTTCGACCGGGCGCCGAGCTCCGCCCCTGGCTCCTGCGGATCGTCGCCAACGAGGCCCGGAATCGCCGTCGTTCGGCCGGCCGGCGCACGAATCTCGCGCTGCGCGCCGCGACGGATCCGCTCTCGGGGGGCGCGGCCCCGTCCCCCGAGGCCAATCTCCTCGCCTCCGAGGAGCAGTCGGCGCTGCTGGCGGCGGTGAACGAGCTGCCGGAGGAGCAGCAGCAGGTGATCGCGTGCCGCTACTTCCTGGAGCTGAGCGAGGAGGAGACGGCGGCGACGCTCGGGTGGCGGAAGGGGACCGTCAAGTCGCGGCTCTCGCGCGGGCTCGCCCGTCTGCGGGAGCGGCTGGAGGCTGACGATGGCTGAGCTCGAGCACGCACTCCGTTCTCTCGGGCGCGAGCTCGACTTCCCGGCCACACCGGACCTGTCCGGGCGCGTGCGGGGGCGTCTGGCGGACGGAGAGCGGCCGCGGATGCCGTTCGTGAGCCGGCGCGTTGTGGTCATCGCCCTCGCGGTGCTCGCCGTCTCGGTCGGCGCGGTCCTGGCCGTCCCGCCGGCGCGGAGCACCGTGCTCGAGTGGTTCGGCATCGGCGGCGTCACGATCCAGTACGTCGACGAGCTGCCGGACGTCGAGAAGGCGACCGAGGATCTCGGCCTCGGCGATCGCGTCAGCCTCGCGGAGGCGCGCGAGCTGGCGTCCTTCCGCGTGCGGGTTCCGACGGTCGACGGCCTGGACGACCCGCCGAAGGTGTACTACCGGGCCGAGGCCAGCCAGGTCGGCTTCCTGTACGGGTCCGAGGACGACCCCAAGCTGCTGATCACGCAGGCGGGCGCATCCGGCGCCGTCGGAAAGCTGACCACGGCGGGAACGAACGTCGAGCTGGTCACGGTCGGGCCCGGCTACCCCGGCGCCTGGCTGTCCGGAGACAAGCACGGGCTCTACTACCCCGGTGGTCCGGAGCACGGCGAGGAGCCGTTCCGGCTCGTGGGCAACGCGCTCGTCTTCGAGAACGACCTCGGCATCACGACCCGCATCGAGGCGGAGATCTCGAAGGACGAGGCGATGCGCATCGCTCGCTCGATGCGCTGAAGGGACCGGGAACCGCAGGCTTCTCGAAGGTGTAGATGCAGCAGCAACCAGGAGGTACTCCATGCGCAGACTGCTGATTTCGTTCGTCCTCGTCGCTCTGCTCGCGCCGGCCGGTGCGCTCGGGGGCGGCTGGGCGACGGTGGGGGTCGGGCCGCCCGACGACGGGATCGGGCCCGGTGACACCTGGAACGCGGAGCTGAAGGTTCTCCAGCACGGCACGACGCCGCTCGACGGCGTGAGCCCGACGGTGACGATCCGCAACGTCTCGACCGGCCAGGCGAAGACGTTCCCGGCGCGTCCGACGGACGAGTCCGGCGTGTATCTCGCCGAGGTCGTGTTCCCGAGCACGGGCAAGTGGTCGTACGAGGTGTACGACGGCTTCGGTCAGTACGGCGGGGCGCAGACGCACACGTTCGCGTCGGTCGACATCGGCCCTGGCGGCGGGGACAGCCTGCCGTTCTTCGCGATCATCGGGGTGGGCACGCTCATGCTCGGCGCCGTCGCGATCGTCTACCTGCTCACGCGCCGGATGCGCGTGCGGGCGCCGGCTCCCGCGAGCTAGTCCTCTCTTCGGCGGGCGGCTCTCGGGCCGCCCGCCCTCTCAGTTCCTGTGGTCGTACGCGTCGGCGAGATCGCATCTTGTGTCATTCGTCGCGAGCGTGCCCGGGGACGTTCATCCGCAGCCGAAACTTCTAGACGTGGACGAGACGCAAACTCCCCCAAAGGGGGAGAACACGCGGCGCCGAACGGCCGACCATGTGCGGTAAGACCACGACCGGAGGCACTGCGGATGACCCAGACACAACTCAACGTCCTCGAGGACACGGAGCTCGAGCGAATCGAGCGCTGGCGTGCCGAGGAGCTGGAGCGGGCCGGGTACGGGACGCGCGCAGCCGGGCGGCTTTCGACGCGCCACGACATCGATCTTCACCGGGCCGTCGAGCTGCTCGAGCAGGGCTGTCCCACCGAGCTCGCGCTGAAGATCCTGCTCTAGACGCGTCTGTGCAGGGCAGTCCGGTGCCAGGCACCGGGCCTGTCCGCCGTGGAACGTCGCGGGGGGTCAGACCCCGTCACGAAGCTGTGACGCGGATCTCCGCTCCTTGCGTGCGAAACGTCGACGCCGGCACGGATTCGCGCGCCTCTCGGCGCAGAGTCGCCGGGGGATCTGACCCAACCCCCACCGAGCGGGCGAAGGTGAAGTCGTGCCTCGTTTGGACGCCCTCCCGGCGCCTGGCACCGGCCCCGTCCGGCGGGGACGGGCAGAATGCCGCCCGTGATCGCGTCGATCCCGTCGCCCGAGAACGGCTTCTTCGAGCTCGGCCCGCTCGACATCCACATGTACGGGCTGATGCTGCTGCTGGCGATCGCAGTCTGCATCGTCGTCACCGGCCTCCGCTGGACGAAACGACCCGGCGATGCGGGCGGCGACTGGGATCTCCTCCTGCGCATCGCCGTCTGGGGCGTCGCCGCCGGGATCGTCGGCGCGCGCGCCTACCACGTCGTCACCAGCTGGTCGGAGGTGCCCGACCCGAAGTGGCAGGGCGTCTTCATGGTCTGGAAGGGCGGGCTCGGCGTCTGGGGCGGGATCCTGCTCGGGACGATCGTCGGCGGCTACATCTGCCACCGCGCCGGCAAGAGCGCGTTCGCGCTGATGGACGCCGCCGCGCCCGGCCTCCTCCTCGCCCACGGGATCGGCCGCTTCGGCAACTGGTGGAACCAGGAGCTCTTCGGCGAGCCGACCGACCGCCCGTGGGGCCTCGAGATCGACCCCGAGAACCGCCCGTTCGAGTACGCGACGACCGAGACCTTCCACCCGACCTTCCTCTACGAGTTCCTGTACGTGACGGCGGCGGCGGTCTTACTCCTGATCCTCGACCGCTACATCACCTTCCGGCCGCCAGCGCTCTTCGCGCTCTACGTCTCGCTGTACACGTTCGGCCGCTTCTTCGAGGAGCTCTTGCGGATCGACCCGTCCCACGAGCTCGGGCCGCTGCGGTTGAACGCGTGGGTCTCGATCGTCGTCTTCGTCCTCTCGACGGCGTTCTTCATCTACTGGCAGCTGCTCCGCGATCGGCGGCCGCGACGGCCGCGGCGGCAGCGCGCACCCGAGGTCCCGAAGGACGCTCCCGCGATGGCGATCCCGAAGGGCCGCGTCCGACCTCCCCGCTAGCCTCGAGCTTCGTGCCGGCGCCGGTCCGCGAGCTCGAGCTCGATCTCGAGGCGTTCGAAGGTCCCTTCGACCTTCTGCTTGCCCTGGTCCTCCGGGACGAGCTCGACCTCGGCGAGATCGACGTCGCGGGAATCGTGCTCGCCTTCCTGGAGCGCCTGGCCGAACGCGAGGAGCTCGATCTCGACGCCTGCGGCGAGTTCCTCGTTCTCGTCGCGGCGCTGCTCGAGCTCAAGTCCCGAGCGCTCCTGACCGGCGAGGAGCCGGACCTCGAGGACCTCGATCCCGCCGAGGCCGCCGAGGAGCTTGCGCGCCGGCTCGCCGAGTACCGGCGGATCAAGGAGGCGGCCGCGTGGCTCATCGACCGGCTCGACGAGGAGGGTGACCGGTACTTCCGCCTCGGGCCCGCTCCGCACGCGCCGCGGGTCGAGCGGCGCCTGGCGCCGCAGGACCCGGACGCCCTGGCCTCGTCCATTCGCGCGCTGGCCGCCGAGCCTCCGGCCGTGTCGCTGGCACACCTGGAGCTCCGGTTTCCGCCGGTGGAGCAGTTCCTCGCCCGCTTCCGCGCGCTCCTCGCCCGCCGCACCCGCTTCGACTTCGACACGGAAGTGCACCAATTGACGCGCGTCGAGCAGGCCGTGGCCTTCCTGGCCCTGCTCGAGCTGCGGAAGGCAGGGGAGATCGACCTCTCGCAGGCCGCCCCGTTCGCGCCCATCCGTGTGCAGAGGAACAGCGAGCCAAAAACGGAAAGGACAAGCACATGGAACGCCCGCTCCGCCTAGTCGCCGCCAACCCGCTCGACCGGCTCGCCAGGACGCTGGAGGCCCTCCTCGTCGTCACCTCGCAGCCGCTCTCTGTGGCCGAGCTGGCCGAGGCTGCGGCGGACGACACGGAGCGCGTCGAGATGGCGCTCGGGCTCCTGCGTGAGCGCTTTGCCGAGGGCCGGAGCGGCATCGTCCTCGAGCAGGTCGCCGGCGGTTGGGCGTTCCGCGCCTCGCGCGACGCGGCCGAGGCGTGCGGCCGGCTCTTCGAGCGGCCCGTCGAGCGAGGGCTCTCCCAGGCGGCCATGGAGACCCTCGCAGTCGTCGCCTACCTCGGCCCCTGCTCCCGGCCGGAGGTCGCGCGGCTGCGCGGCGTCGCCGCCGACTCGGTCGTGGCGGGCCTCGTCGAGCGCGGCCTGATCGCCGAGGCCGGACGAGAGGAAGGCGGCGCAGTCCGCTACCGCACGACGCCGCTCTTCGAGCGCGTGTTCGGTCTGGAGAGCCTGTCGGTGCTGCCGCGGCTCGACGACCTCGGCGAGACAGAGGACATCCGCAACCGGCTCGAAGAGCTGGCCGAGAAGCGCCCGGCGTAAGGCGGTAGGCCACTACCCTGGGGGTCGTGGCCGAGGCCCCGGCAATCGAGACGCGCGGGCTCTCGAAGACGTACGCGAGCGGGGTGCAGGCGCTCGTCGACCTGGACCTCCGCGTCGAGCGAGGCGAGGTCTTCGGCTACCTGGGACCGAACGGGGCCGGCAAGAGCACAACAATCCGCCTGCTGCTCGACCTGATCAGGCCGACGGCGGGTCGCGCGGCGGTTCTCGGCCTCGACACGCACGCCGAGAGCGTCGAGGCGCGCCGGCGCGTGGGCTACCTGCCGGGCGACCTGCGCCTCTCCGACCGACTGACCGGGCAGGAGCAACTGGAGTCGCTCGCCCGGCTCCGCGGCGGCATCGACTCCGAGCTCCGCGACCGGCTCGCCGAGCGCTTCGAGTGCGTCCTCGAGCGGCCGATCCGGGAGCTGTCGCGGGGCAACCGCCAGAAGCTCGGCGTCGTGCAGGCGTTCATGGGCCGGCCGGATGTGCTGATCCTCGACGAGCCGACCGGCGGGCTCGATCCGCTCAACCAGGGCGAGTTCAGGAGGCTCGCCCGCGAGACCGCCGCGGAGGGGCGCACCGTCTTCCTCTCCTCGCACTCGCTCGACGAGGTGCAGCACGTCGCCGATCGGGTCGGGATCATCCGGGGCGGCCGGCTGATCGACGTCGACTCGGTCGAGTCGCTGCGGGAGCGGTCGCTCCGCCACGTCACGATCAGGTTCGCCGAGCCGGTCGACCCGGACGCCTTCGCGGGGCTCGACGGCGTCCGCGTACAGGACACCGACGGGGGCCTCGTTCGGCTGGCGGCGCCCGAGGCGGCGATGGACGCGATCGTAAAGACGGCCGCGCGGAGGCAGGTGCTCGACCTCGTCTCCGAGCCGGCCGACCTCGAGGAGATCTTCCTCGACCTCTACCGGGAGGACGATGGGCGCGGTTGAGCTCCTCAACCGTGGCGTCCGGGACCGTGGGCGGGCGCTGATCGGCTGGTGCGCCGGCATCACCGGCTACGTCGCCCTGCTCGCGGCGATCTTCCCGTCGCTGGAGGGGTCGGCCGAGCTCGACGAGCTCGTCCAGAACTACCCGGAGGCGCTCCGGGCGCTGTTCGGCCTCTCCGAGGTCGACCTGACCACAGGCCCTGGCTACTTCGACACCGAGCTGTTCAGCCTGATGCTGCCACTGCTCGCCATCGTGCTCGCTATCGGCTCCGGCTCCAGGACGATCGCCGGCGAAGAGGAGGCGGGCCGGCTCGAGCTCCTGCTCGCTTATCCCGTTCGCCGCCGGTCGGCGGTGCTGGCGAAGGGCGTCGTCCTCGGCCTCGAGCTCGCGATCTTCGCCGCCGCGGCGTTCTCGGCGCTCGAGCTCGCGAACCTGGCGTTCGATCTCGGCTTCGATCTCGGGCGCCTGGCCGGCGGGATGCTCGGCGTCGCGCTGCTCGCGCTGCTGCACGGCTGGCTCGCGGTGGCGGTCGGTGCCGCGCACCCGAGCCGCGCGCTGGCGATCGGCATTCCAGCCGCGTTCGCAGCCGCCGGCTACCTCGTCGGCGGCCTCCACGACCTCGCGTCCTGGCTCGACCCGTTCCGCTTCGTCTCGAGCTTCTGGTGGATCGGGCAATCGCCGCTCTCGACCGGCGTCGACCTCGCGCACTTCGCCGTGGTCGCCGCGGCCGCGGTCGTCGCGCTCGGCTCGGGCGCGCTCCTCTTGGAGAGGCGCGACCTCCAAGTCCCGTAGCCTTTAGCCCTGGAGCCGGTAGAAGCGCCAGAAGTCGTGCTCGATCGGCACGACCTCGATGTGTGAGAAGCCGGCCTCCTCCGCATAGCGCCTGAACGTCGACTCCCGCATCGCCGTGCCGGTCTCGGCGGAGGGCTGCTCCTCGCGGCCGACGGGAAGGCAGTGAAGGATCGACCAGCCGTACATCACGCGCTCGACCTCGTCGCCGGGCGCCGTGAACTCGTCTGCCACCCGCTCGTCGGCGACGAGCGCGACCCCGCCGTCGGCGAGCAGTCCGCGCATGGCGTGAAGCGCATCGACCGGCCTGGCCATGTCGTGGATGGCCTCGAAGACGGTGACGAGGTCGTACTGCCCGGCGAGCTGCGGGTCGGCCGCGTCCCGGACTTGGAAGTCGACCCGGTCGGTGACGCCCTCCGACTCCGCCGCCTTCCGGGCGACCTCGATCGACGCCGGATCGAGGTCGATGCCGTCCACCCGGACCTCGGGGTAGCCCTTCGCCATCGCGATGCTCGACCAGCCCGTCCCGCAGGCGACGTCGGCCACTCGAGCAGAGCCTGAGCGCAGCCGCTCGTCGACGTCCGGCATCGCGGCCAGCCACTCGCTTGCGAGCAGGTTGACGAACTGCGTCCGATTCATGTCGCCCTGGCCCTCGACGAAGTCGGCCGGGTAGTCGGCGTACGGCACGCCCTTCCCGGTGCGGAAGGCCTCGAGCACCGCCGGGAGCGGCTCGACCATTCCGACCATCATCCGGGCGAACGCCGACATGTAGTTGACGCTGTCGCGGTCGAGCAGCACCTCTTCGTGACCAGGCGGGATGCGATAGCGGCGCGCACTCGCGTCGGCGCCCGCGTCGTCGACCTCGAGGATCCCGCCGACCGCCTGGTGCTCGAGCCACTCGCGGACGTAGCGCTCGTCGCAGCCGGCCGCCGACGCAACGTCGCTCGGCGTCTCTGCGCCGCCCGCCAGCGCCTCGTAGAGCCCGAGCCGGTCGCCGATGTAGACGGCATGCAGGTCGTTGAAGCCGAGGACGGCCTCGAAGAGGCGCTCGACGAGCGCATCGCGGCGCTCGGTGTCGGGGCTGGCGGCCACGGCGAAAACTTAGAGCGCCGCAGCGATCTCGCCAAGTGCCGCGACGACGTCGAGATCGTCGTGGACGACGTGCTGGAGCATCACGCGCTCGACGCCGGCCGCCTCGAACTCGCGGAGCCCGTCGACCAGATCGACCTGGCTCCCGGCCAGGCCGCGACGCCGCATCTCCTCGAACCACTCGTCCGCCGTGCCCGCGTCCGGGTAGAGCTCGACGAAGCGCTTCGCGTGGTCCCGGCCGAGGAGAAACGGCGTCATGACGGAGAACCGCAGCGTCGCCGGGTCCCGCCCCGCGCGCTCGCAGGCCGCATCGAGTCGCTTGCGCCGCCGGCGGGCCTCCGCGGCATCGATGCCGTAGCTGTTGTACTCGTCGGCGAAGCGGGCGGCCGGGTCGGCGGTTCCGCGCTGCGCGCTCCCGCCGACGATCAGCGGCGGCCGCGGCTTCTGGACGGTGAGCGGGTCGTCACGGAGCTGACGGTCGACGTGCTCCACCTGCTCGGCGAGCTGCGCGACGCGGTCAGACGTCTCCGGGAAGGGAAAACCGAACCGCTCGTGCTCGGCCTTCATCCAGCCGGCGCCGAGCCCGACTTCGACGCGGCCGCCCGAGATGTGATCCACGGTCGCCGCGCACTTCGCGAGGACGGACGGGTGCCGGAACGTGACCGGCGAGACGAGCGTCCCGATCCGGATCTTCGTGGTCCGCGCCGCCAGCGCGCCGAGCAGCGTCCACGCGTCGGTCGCAGGACGCATGCCGTCGGTCAGGGAGAGGTAGTGGTCGGAGCGGAAGAGCCCCTCGAGCCCGTGCTCCTCACAGGCGTCCGCGAGCGCGAGGAAGTCGTCCCAGGAGGGGCCCTCCTGGCCCTCGACCATGAGCGCAAGACGCATCTACAGCGTCGTCGCGAACGACCAGAAGTGGCCTTCGGGATCCTTGGCGTCGTAGCGCCGGTCGCCGTACTCCTGGTCGGTGGGCTCCTGGACGATCTCCGCGCCGGCCGCCTTGGCCCGCTCGAAATGCGCGTCGACGTCGTCGACGTACACGTGGACGAGCGCGGTGGAGTGGTCTGCTTCCCGCGGGTTCTTGTAGTCGTCGCCCGGGTAGCCGAGCATGACCGAGTCGTCGCCGAGCCGCAGCTCCGCATGGTTGACGACTCCGCCCTCGTCCATCCTCATGACCTCCTCGAAGCCGAACGCGCTCGTGAGGAAGTCGATCGCGGCGGCGCCGTCCTTGTACAGGAGGTAGGGCGCGATCCGTCCCACGCTGCAACCTTACCCCCGTGCGCCTGAACGCCTACCTCGCCCGGGCCGGCGTCGCCTCGCGCCGGAAGGCCGACGAGCTGATCCGGGCAGGACGCGTGTCGGTGAACGGTGAGACGGGCCAGCTGAACACCTTCGTCGAAGGGAGCGACAGGGTCGAGGTGGACGGCCGCGCGGTCGCGCCGCAGCCGCTCGCCTACGTCCTGCTCCACAAGCCGGCCGGCGTGGTGACAACCGCGAGCGACCCGCAGGGGCGGCCCACCGTGGTCGGGCTCGTGGAGCATGAGTCCCGCGTCGTCCCGGTCGGGCGGCTCGACGTAGACACGACCGGCGTGCTGCTGCTCACCAACGACGGCGAGCTCGCGCATCGGCTCGCCCACCCGAAGTACGAGGTCGAGAAGGTCTACGAGGCCGAGGTCGAGGGCGCGCCCGACGACGCGGCGCTGCGGCGGCTCGCGGAAGGCGTCGAGCTCGAGGACGGGCTCACCTCCCCGGCGAAGGTCCGCCGCCTCGAGCGATCGCGGGTCGAGCTCGCGATCCACGAGGGCAGGAACCGTCAGGTGAAGCGGATGTTCGAGGCCGTCGGCCATCCCGTCCGGCGCCTTCACCGGAGCCGCTACGCCGGCCTGACCGTCGACGACCTCGCCCCCGGTGCGTGGCGCGAGCTCACTCCCGACGAGCTCGCTGCGTTGCGTAGAGTCACCTTGACTTGAGACGAGCTTGCGCGCTTTACGCCCTCGTCCTCCTTGCGGGCTGCGGCGGTTCCGACGACAACTCTTCGAGCTCCGCTGAGCCGGCTCGCGAGGCGATCGCGTTCGCGAGCAACCGGGACGGCGACTTCGAGATCTACACGATGTCCTCCGACGGCTCGGGCGTCCGGCAGCTCACGAAGAACGAGTCGACGCCGGAGTCCGAGCGGGACGACAACGAGCCGAAGTGGTCTCGCGACGGCCGCTGGATCGCATTCACGAGCACGCGCGACTACGAGGGCGACGGCGCCGAGCATCACGAGCTCTACGTCATGGGTGCCGACGGCAGCGGCCAGCGGCGGCTCACTGAGAACGGCACGGCGGAGCTCGTGTCCGGCTGGACGGCGGACGGAGAGATTGTCTTCTGGCGCTGCCGTGAGGGGATCGCGCGTTGCACGCTGCTCGTGGTCGAGCGAGACGGGTCGGACGAGCGGCTCGTCTACGAGACCGACCAGGTGCTGCTCGGGACCTGGGGCCCGGACGACAACGGCGACGTCCGTGCGGCGATCACCGAACTAGACGCGCCGACGATGGAGTTCGGCGACTCGGTCATCATCGACCTCGAGTTCGGAGGAGGACGCCCGGGCGAGGAGGGCCAGCCGCCGCCCGACGGCAAGGGCCTGCTGATCGAAACCGACAGAGATAGCAACGGCCGCTGCCTCTTCCACGACTGCGAGGGCGACGCCACCGAGCTCTACAACGGCGGGAGGCGCCTGACGCGGACAAAGGGAGAAGAGACACATGCCGTCTGGTCTCCGGACGGCACTCGCATCCTGTTCGCGCGGATCGAGAACGAGGAGGACGACTACGAGCTCTGGGTCATGAACGCCGACGGAACGTGCCCGACGCAGCTGACCGACAACGGCGACTGGGACTGGATGCCCGACTGGGTCGGCCCGCGGCAGGGCCCTGGGCCGCTCACCTGCTGAGCGGCGAGTTACGCTCAGAGCGATGATCGTCGACAGCGCCGTCTACGTGAACGGGCACCGGTACGCCGGCGAGATTCCGCTGGCCGAGACCTACGAGGCGAGCCGCAAGCAGGGCTGCTTCGCCTGGATCGGCCTGCACGAGCCCACCGAGGAGGAGTTCGACTCGGTCCGCCGCGAGTTCGATCTCCACGAGCTCGCGGTCGAGGACGCGATCAAGGCGCATCAACGGCCCAAGCTCGAGGTCTACGGGGACTCGCTGTTCCTCGTCCTCAAGACCGCCGAGCTCCAGGACCTCGACCTCGTGCTCGGCGAGATCCTCCTATTCGTGGGGGACGCGTTCATCATCTCTGTGCGCCACGGCGAGACGGACATCCATAGCGTCCGGCTCCAGCTCGAGGCGCGACCGGATCTGCTCGCGCACGGTCCGACCGCGGCGATGTACGGGATCCTCGACAAGGTCGTCGACGACTACCTGCCGGTGATCGAGCAGGTGGACGCCCGCATCCAGGAGCTCGAGAACGAGGTCTTCTCCGCGAGCCGGGAGAATCCGGCCGAGAGCATCTACCGGCTGAAGCGCACCGCGCTCGAGCTCCACCAGGCCGTCGTTCCGCTGGAGGGGCCGGTGGACGACCTCGCGCGGGGCCTCTACACGATCGTCCCCGAGCCGATGCGGCCGTATTTCCGGGACGTTCACGACCACCTGATGCGCGAGATCGGCCGCGTTGGGGAGTTCCGGGAGCTGCTGACGAGCGTCCTGACGGCGAACATGACGCAGGCGAGCTTCCGGCAGAACGAGGACGTCCGGAAGATCTCCGCCTGGGCGGCGATCATCGCGGTGCCGACGGCGGTCGCCGGGATCTACGGGATGAACTTCGACCACATGCCGGAGCTCGGCTGGCGCTTTGGCTACCCGCTCGTGCTCGCAGTGATCGGTTCGATCTGCCTGCTGCTCTACTGGCGCTTCAGGCGCGTCGGCTGGCTCTAGAGCCTGACGAAGCCCATGCGCTCGTACATCCGCTCGAGCGTGGGGGCCGACGCCTCACGTGCCTTGTCGGCGCCCTGGGCCAGCAGGCGGTGGAGCTCGGCGTCGTCGGCCCGCAGCTCCGCGTAGCGCTCCTGGATCGGAACGACCAGCTCGACGACCGCCTCGGCCACGTCCGACTTGAACTGGCCGTAGCCGGAGCCGTCGTAGCGGGACTCGATCGCGTCAGGCTCCTCGCCGGTGGCCACGGCCATGATGTCGATCAGGTTCGTGATGCCCGCCTTGTCCGGCCCCCGGCGGACGTCGGTCCCGGAGTCGGTGACCGCGCTCTTGACCTTCTTTCGGAGCGTGTCCGCCGTGTCGAGCAGCTGGAGCGTCCCCTGCGGGGTCCCCAGCGTCGTCGACATCTTCCGGTCGGGCTCCTGGAGGTCCATGATCCGTGCCCCGATCTCCGGGTACTTCCCGCCGGGCAGCTTGAACGTCTCGCCGTAGCGCGAGTTGAAGCGTTCGGCGATGTTGCGGGAGAGCTCGAGGTGCTGACGCTGGTCGTCTCCGATCGGGACGAGGTCGGTCTGGTAGAGCAGGATGTCGCCGGCCATCAGCACCGGATACGTGAAGAGGCCGGCCGAGACGAACTCGTGCTGGTCTGACTTCTCCTTGAACTGCGTCATCCGGCGGAGCTCGCCGAGGCTCGTGACCGAGCCGAGCAGCCAAGCCGCCTCGGCATGGGCGGTTACATGGCTCTGGGCGAAGACGGTCGAGCGGTCGGGGTCGATGCCGGTCGCGAAGAGCATCGCGGCGAGGTCCAGGGACCGCTCGCGCAGGTCGGCCGGGTCGTACCCGACGGTGATCGAGTGCAGGTCGACGATGCAGAAGAAGGCGTCGCCGAGCTCCTGCGTGGCCGCATACTGGCGGAAGCCGCCGCTGTAGTTGCCGAAGTGCTTCGACCCGGTGGGCTGGATGCCGGAGAAAACTCTCATGGCGTCGATTGTGCCAGCGTCGCTGGGCGCTCACCGATGGCCGCGCGGAGGGACCGGACGAAGTCGTGGAGCGCGCCCGCGCCGTCCTCGGCGGCCTCGAGCGCGCTTGATCCCACGACGATGCCGTCGACGAGCTCCGCGGCCTGTGCGGCCTGTTCGGGCGTCGAGATTCCGAAGCCCGCGTGGAGCGGCAGATCGGTCAGCCGCCTCGTCCGGGCGACGAGTCCGGCGAGCGCGGGGGAGAGGCGATCACGCGCGCCGGTCGTGCCCGTCAACGTGACGAGGTAGAGCCAGCCGTCCGTCTGGTCGACGGCAAGGCGTAGCCGTTCGTCCGTGGATGTCGGAGCGACGAGCTGGATGCGGCGGAGCTTAGGCTGCTCGCCGGCGGGAAGGTCGGCGACGATGAGGCTCTCGGCTCCGGCCGACCTGGCGTCGGCGGCGAAACGGTCGTAGCCGTAGGCCTCGAGGAGCGCCGCGTAGGTCATCGGGATCAGCGGGACTTCGACGCGCTCGCGCGTGCGTGCCAGGCACTCGAGGCACTGTCGGGTTCGCATTCCCTCGGCGAGCGCCCGCTCGGCGGCGCGGCGGATGACCGGCCCGTCCGCGAGGGGGTCCGAGAACGGGAAGCCGATCTCGATGACGTCGGCGCCTCCTTCGACGGCTGCCTGGGCCAGCTCGGGCGTGTCCCGGCCGGCCATCAGGTAGACGACGAGCGTCTTCATCCGGTCACCTGCGCCAGGTCCTTGTCGCCGCGGCCGGAGAGGCAGAGGACGACGAGCTCGGCGTCGAGATCGTCGACGCGGGCGAGCGCGTGGGCCGGCTCGAGCGCCGGGAGGATCCCCTCGGTCCGCGCGAGCCGGCGGAACGCCTCGAGCGCCTCCTCGTCCGTCGCGGTCAGGTAGCGGGCGCGGCCGGAGTCCCGCAGGAAGGCGTGTTCCGGCCCGACGCCGGGGTAGTCGAGGCCCGCGGAGATCGACTCCGCGTCGAGCACCTGACCGTCCTCGTCTGCGAGCAGCGAGGAGCGCGCCCCGTGCAGGACGCCGGCTCGGCCGTGGCCGAGGCTGGCCGCGCCGGCCGCCTCGACGCCCACGAGCTCGACCTCGTCGTCGAGGAAGCCTGCGAAGAGCCCGATCGCGTTGGAGCCGCCGCCGACGCAGGCGATCGCGGCGTCCGGCAGGCGCCCCTCCGCCTCGAGCACCTGGGCCCGCGCCTCGCGGCCGATGACCGCCTGGAGCTCGCGGACGAGCTCGGGATACGGATGCGGGCCGACGCAGGAGCCGAGGAGGTAGTGCGTGGTCTCCACGTTCGCGATCCAGTCGCGGATCGCCTCGCTCGTCGCCTCGCGCAGGGTGCGCGTTCCGTACTCGACGGGAACGACGTCGGCGCCGAGGAGATGCATCCGCTCGACGTTCGGGCTCTGGCGCGCCATGTCCTCGGCGCCCATGTACACGATGCACTCGAGCCCGAAGCGGGCGCAGACCGTGGCCGTGGCGACACCGTGCTGCCCGGCGCCCGTCTCCGCGACGATCCGCGGCTTCCCGAGCCGGCGGGCGAGCACGGCCTGGCCGAGCGCGTTGTTGAGCTTGTGCGCGCCGGTGTGCAGCAGGTCCTCGCGCTTCAGGTAGAGCCGCTTCTCGGGCGCGAACCGCTCGGCGAGGGTCAGCGGGGTCGGCCGGCCGCCGAACGAGCGTCGCAGGCCGTCGAGCTCGAGCTCGAACGCGGGATCGTCCTTCGCCTCGTTCCAGGCTCGCTCGAGCTCCTCGAGCGCCGGCATCAGCGTCTCCGGGACGAACTGCCCGCCGTAGGCGCCGTACGTCAGCATCGCGCTGCCTCCACGAAGGCTCGGACGCGGTCGTGATCCTTGATCCCGGGCTCGCGCTCGAGCCGGGAAGCCGCATCGACCGCCCACGGACGGACGGCGACGACCGCCTGTTTCACGTTCTCCGGGCCGAGGCGCCCGGCGAGCATCACCCGGCCGTTGGCTCCGGCGGCTCGCTCGAGATGCTCGGGGTCGCTCTCGTCCCACGGGAGGTCGAGCACGCGCGCGACCCGCTCGCCTTGCCGGAGTAGGACGGCGTCGCGGCCTCTGACCGCACCGGGCTCGTGCTCGTAGAGCTGGACGAGGTCGGCGCCACTGTCCTCGTACTCGCCGACGTGGACGGAGACGGACAGCATCGTCTCCGGGACTTCGAGGACTCGGTCCGCCCGACGCGGGCTCTTCTCGACGAGGATGAACCCGGCCAGGTCCGCGCCCGCTTCGGCCGCGACGTCCACGTCCTCCTGGCGCGTGAGCCCGCAGACCTTGACGAGCGGGCGGGAGACGAGCTCGGCCAGCTTCGCCGCGGGGTCGGGCGCGCGCATGAGGGCGCTGCCGACGAGGATCGCGCCGGCGCCGGCCAGCTCGGCCTCGGCGGCCTGGGCGCGCGACTCGACGCCGCTCTCGGCGATCACGGTCCGATCGTCCGGCGCGCTCGCGACGAGCTCGAGCTGCGCGCGGCGGTCGATGCGGAAGGTCGTGAGGTCGCGGGCGTTGACGCCGATCGGGTCGGCGCCGAGCTCGACGGCCCGGGCGAGCTCGTCGGCGTCGTGCGCTTCGACGAGCGCATCGAGCCCTAGTCGTCTGGCCGTTTCGAGCAGGTCGGCCACGGCACCGTCGTCGAGATCGCGCAGGAGCAGGAGGACGGCGTCGGCGCCCGCCTCTTCGAGCGCCACGAGCTCGCGCTCGTCGCGGAAGAAGCCTTTCGCGAGCAGCGGGAGCCGGGTCGAGGCCCGCGCGGCCCGCAGGTCGTCGATCGAGCCGGCGAAGCGCTCGTCCACGAGGATCGAGACCGCGGCGGCGCCGGCCCGCTCGAACCCGGAAGCGAGCGCCGCCGGATCGGCGTCGGGCCGCAGGTCGCCCGCCGACGGCGAGCGCCGCTTCACTTCGGCAATCGCGGCCAGTCCCGGGCCGGAGAGCGCATCGCGGAAGGCCGGCACTACGCGGCCACCTCCGCGCGGGAGAACGCGATCAGCTCGTCGAGACGCTGAGCGGCGAGACCCGAGTCGAGCGCCTCGCGGGCCAGCCCGAGACCGTCGGCCAGGTCACGCGCGTGGCCCGAGGCCGCGATCGCGCCGGCCGCGTTCAGGAGGACGGCGTCGCGCCGCCCCCCGTCCGCGCCGCCGAAGATCTCGCGGACCGCCTGCGCGTTCTCCTCGCGGCTCGCCGCCGCGGAGCTCGTCCGGCGCGCATCGGGGGACGCCCAGCTCGACCGGATCGATCTCGCGCCGCCGAACCTTCCCGTCCGCGACCTCGCAGACGAGGTTCGGGCCGGCCGGCGACAGCTCGTCGATGCCGCCGGCGCCGTGGACGACGAACGCGCGGGTCGCGCCCAGCCGCAGGAGGACGTCGGCGATCGTCGGCACCAGCTCCGGCGCGTAGACGCCCACGACCTGCGCCCGAGCGCCGGCCGGGTTCGTGAGCGGCCCGAGAACGTTGAAGACCGTCCGCGTCGCGAGCTCGCGCCGCACCGGAGCCGCGTGGCGCATCGCCGGGTGGTGCGTCGGTGCGAACAGGAATCCGAAGCCCAGCTCGTCGATGGACTGCTCGATGCGCCCGGGCTCGAGCTCGAGCTGGAAGCCGAGCGCCTCGAGGACGTCCGCCGAGCCCGAGGACGACGAGACCGCCCGGTTCCCGTGCTTCGCAACGCCGGCGCCGGCCGCCGCGGCCACGAGCGCCGCCGCCGTCGAGATGTTGAAGGTGCGCGCGCCGTCGCCGCCGGTGCCGGCCGTGTCGACGAGGTCGTCCCGCCGCGGCTTCACGGCGAGCACGTGCTCGCGCATCGCCTCCGCGCAGCCGGCGATCTCGTCGGCCGTCTCGCCCTTCAGCCGGAGCGCGACGAGGAACCCGCCGATCTGCGCCGGCGTCGCCTCGCCGTCCATGATCGTCCCCATCACGCCGCGCGCCTCGTCCTGGCTCAGGTCGCGCCCGTCGAGCAGCCGTGAGAGCGCCTCCTGGATCACGCCGCCTCCAGGAAGTTCCGCGCCAGGTCCGGGCCGACCGGCGTCAGCACCGACTCGGGGTGGAACTGGACGCCGTGGACGGGAAGCGTCCGGTGCCGGACGGCCATCACCTCGCCGTCGGGGGCAGTCGCGCAGATCTCGAGCTCGTCGGGGATCCGGGTGGCGGCCAGCGAGTGGTAGCGCCCGGCCTCGAAGTCGGCGGGCAGGCCGCGGAAGAGCCCGTCGCCGTCGTGCCGGATCGTCGTCGCCTTGCCGTGGACGAGCTCGGCCGCCGGCCCGATCTCGCCGCCGAAGACCTCCACGATCGCCTGATGGCCGAGACAGACGCCGAGCGTCGGCGTCGTGCGGGCCAACCGCTCGACGATCGCCGGCGTGGCCCCGGAGTCCGCCGGCCGCCCGGGCCCGGGCGAGATCACGAGGTGGGACGGAGCGAGCTCCTCGGCGGTGTCGGCGTCCACCTCGTCGTTCCGCCGGACGACCACCTCGGCGCCGAGCTCGCCGAAGAGGTGCGCCAGGTTGAAGGTGAAGCTGTCGTAGTTGTCGATCGAGCAGGATCACGTGCGCGCCTCCGCGAGGCGGATCGCCGTCTCGAGCGCGGCCAGCTTCTGCCGGCACTCCTCCTGCTCGAGCTTGGGATCCGAGTCGGCCACGATCCCCGCGCCCGCCTGGAGGAGCGCGAGCCCGTCGTGCAGGACGATCGTCCGGATCGCGATGCAGGTGTCCATCGCCTCGCCGGGCAGCGCGTAGCCGACGGCGCCGGCGTACGGGCCGCGGCGATAGTCCTCGAGCTCGCTGATGATCTGCATCGCGCGCACCTTCGGCGCACCGGAGACCGTGCCGGCCGGGAAGCACGCGCGCAGGAGCTCGAAGTGCCCGGTGTCCTCCCGCAGCTCACCGGCCACCTCGGAGACGAGGTGCGTGACGTGTGAGAAGCGCTCGGGCTCGAGGAAGCGCCGGACCCGCACGGTCCCCGGCCGGCAGACACGGGAGAGGTCGTTGCGGCCGAGGTCGACGAGCATCACGTGCTCCGCCCGGTCCTTCTCCGAGGTCAGGAGGCGCTCCGCGTCGCCGTCCCCGGGATGCGTCGTCCCGGCGATCGGGTTCAGCGACGCCTCGCGGCCCTCAGCCTTCACGAGCGTCTCCGGCGAGGAGCCGATGAGCGCGAGGCCGTCGAGCTCCAAGCAGGAAGAGGTACGGCGAGGGGTTCACCCGCCGCAGCGAGCGGTAGAGCTCGAGCGCGCTGGCCGAGGTCGGCCGCTCGGCCCGCTGCGAGAGGACGATCTGGAACGCGTCGCCGGCGCGGATGTGCCGCTTGGCCTGGCCGACGCTCTGCTCGTAGGCGAGCGCCGACGGGAAGCGTCGCGTCGGTCCGGTCGAGCCGTTCCCGGTCGGAAGCGGGGGCAGCGCGCCGGCGAGGAGCTCCGTCACCTCGTCCGGGATTGCCGCACAGCACCTCCGCCATCCCGCCCGCGTGGTCGAAGCGGACGAGCGTCTCGGCGACGACGAACATGCTCTCGGGGAAGTCGCGCCCGTCCGAGGGCAGCTCGACCGTCGGCTCGAGCTTCGCCGCGAAGTCGTACGAGAGGTAGCCGACAACGGGCTTTGCCGAGGCCTCGGCCTCCTCGAACGAGACGAGCCTGGAGCCGGCGCCGATGAACGAGTGCCGGCCGAGGCGCCCTTTCTCCACCGACTCGAGCAGGAAGCTCGCCTTCCCGGTCTCCCGCAGCCGGAGGTAGGCCCCGAGCGGGGTGATCAGGTCGGTGGCGATGACGGTTTGAACGATCACTTTGGTCTCCTGCGGTGCCGGACTTCAGTCTGGCTCCGCCAACAACAAAAAGACCCTCCGGCGGAAGGTCTTCGAGCGGTACGGGCTGTGCCTACTTCAGGTCAGGCAATGCTCCCGCACCGCTCGCTGCGCCAGGACCAAGCCCAGGTGCGGTACACGGGAGTCATCGGTCTGAGCGTACGTGAGGGTTGATACGCGGTCAAGAGACCTCTCGCTTGGTCAGGTCGAGAATGGCCTGGTAGATCTGCGTCCAGGCCGTCCTGCGTCAGCGGGCCCCGGTTGGCGCGCGTCAGGTCGCGCAGCATCCACTCCTCGCGGTCCGGGTCGACGAAGTCGAGGCCGCGGGACTCCTTGTGCGCCTTCAGCCGGGCGACGAGCCGCAGGCGCGCGTTGATCGACTCGATCAGCGCCCGGTCGTTGTCCGAGACCTGCTCCCGGAGCTGGCGGATGATCGGGTCGGCGCTCGGCTCCATGGCGGGCTCGGTCCGGAGCCTACACTTGCCCACGTGAACACCAACCACGCCTCGCCCGAGCTCCTGATCGTCATGGGGAACACCTCGACGCCGGATCAGACGGAGCACGTGGTCGCCCGGCTACGGGAGGCAGGGGCGGATGCGCGGGTCACGCGCGGGCGGGAGGCGACGGTGATCGGCGCGATCGGCGAGCGGGACACCCTCGCCGGGCTGCCGCTCGAGGGGTATCCGGGTGTCGAGCGCGTCCTGCCGATCCTCAAGCCGTACAAGCTCGTCGCCCGTGAGCTCGCGCCCGACCCGACGGTCATCGACGTACGGGGCCGGAAGATCGGCGACTCCTACTTCGGGCTCATCGCCGGGCCGTGCACGGTCGAGTCCCGGGAGCAGACGCTCGAGACGGCCCGGGCGGTGGCGGCGGCTGGTGCGACGATGCTCCGCGGCGGCGCGTTCAAGCCGCGCACCTCGCCGTACACGTTCCAGGGCCTCGGGCTGGACGCACTCGAGCTGCTGCGGGAGGCGGGCGAGGAGACCGGGCTGCCGGTCGTCACCGAGCTGCTCGATCCGCGGCATGTCGAGGAGGTCATCGAGGTCGCGGACGTGATCCAGATCGGCGCCCGGAACATGCAGAACTTCCTGCTGCTCGCGGAGGTCGGCCGCATCGACAAGCCGGTGTTGCTCAAGCGCGGGCCCTCGGCGTCGGTCGAGGAGCTGCTGATGGCGGCGGAGTACATCGCGAAGGAGGGGAACGACCGCATCATCCTCTGCGAGCGCGGGATCAAGACCTTCGAGACGTCGCTGCGGTACACGCTCGATCTCGGCTCGGTCGCTGTGCTCAAGGAGGAGACGCACCTGCCGGTGATCGTCGATCCCTCGCATGCGGCGGGGCGGCGCGCGCTCGTGCTGCCGCTCGCCCGGGCGGCGGCCGCGGTCGGCGCGGACGGGATCATCGTCGAGGCGCACCCGCGTCCGGAGGAGGCGTTGTGCGACGGGCCGCAGCAGATTCCGGTGCACGAGTTCGGCGCCTTCGCGGGTGAGGTCGCCGAGATCGTCCGGCTGATGGGCAAGCAGCTCGGCTAGGCGTTCATGCGGGTTGCGGTCATCGGGACCGGGCTGATCGGCGCCTCGGTCGGCCTGGCGGCGAAGCGCGCCGGCTCGAGCGTCGTCGGCTTCGACGCCGACCCCGGGACGGCAGAGCTCGCCGGGGAGAAGGGCGCCGTCGACCGGGTCGCGGACAGTCTCGGCGATGCGCTCGCGGACGCCGAGCTCGCCGTCGTCGCCGTTCCGGTCGGGCAGCTCGCGGGGCAGGTGCGGACGGTGCTCGAGGCCAGCGGCGACGGCTGCACGGTGACCGACGTGGGATCGACCAAGGTCGCCGTCTGTTCCGCGGCGGGCTCCTCGCCGCGCTTCATCGGCGGCCATCCGGTCTGCGGCTCGGAAGCGCGCGGCCCCGAGCATGCGACGGCGGATCTCTTCGAGGGCGCGACCTGGTTCCTCGCGCCGCTCGCGCAGAGCGACCCCGAGCGCTACAGGCTCGTCCACGGCTTCGTCGGAGACCTCGGCGCCACGCCGGTCGCCGTCGATCCGGTCGCGCACGACCGGCTGGTCGCGCTGACGAGCCACCTGCCCCACGTGCTCGCGAACGTGCTGGTGAACCAGGCGGGCGCGACCCGGATCGACGGGCACGATCCGCTGTCGTCCGCGGGAGGGTCGCTCCGGGACATGACCCGCGTGGCCGGCGCGAACCCGCGGATCTGGGTCGACATCTTCCTCGAGAACGCCGAGGTCCTCCGCGGGGCGCTGTCGGAGCACCGGCGCGGGCTCGAGCAGGTCGAGTCGGCGCTCGAGGCGGGCGATGCGGGCTTCCTCGCCCGCTGGATCGGCGAGGCTGCGCTCAACCGGCGTCAGATGATCACCGAGGCCTACGGCGACCCGGGTCTGCTCCACCGAATTCGCGTCCACGTTCCCGACCGGCCGGGCGTCCTGGCGGGGATCACGCAGGCGCTCGGCGCGGAGCGGATCAACATCGAGGACTTCGAGCTCCAGCACCAGTCCCCCGAGCGCGGCGGCACGCTCACGGTGCTCGTGGCCGGGGAGGAGGAGGCCGAGCGGGCCGCCGCGCTGCTGGAGGCACAGGGCTACGGCGTGGCCGTCTCGCCGGTCGTGGACGAGTGAAGATCGAGCCGGCGGCGGCCGTCGTCGGCCACATCGGCGTGCCCGGCGACAAGTCGATCTCGCACCGGGCCGTGCTGCTCGGCGCTGTGGCCGAGGGCGAGACGCGCGTGGAGGGGTTCGGGCGCTCGCAGGACACGGAGTCGACCGTTCGGGCCGTGCGGGCACTGGGCGTGGACGTGGTCGAGGAGGACGTGGACACCCTGGTCGTGCGTGGCGTCGGGTTGCGGGGGCTCAGGGCACCGGCCGAGCCGATCGACTGCGGCAACGCCGGCACGCTGCTCAAGCTCCTGATGGGACTGCTCGCCGGTCAGGAGGGCGAGTTCGTCCTCTCCGGCGACGAGTCGCTCCGGTCGCGGCCGGTCGAGGATCTCGCCCTGGCGCTGCGCCGGATGGGCGCTACGGTCGAGACGACGGACGGGCGGCCGCCGGTGCGGATCCAGGGCGCGGAGCTGCGACCGACCGACCACCGGCTCGAGCGGGCGAGCGCGCAGACGAAGTCGGCGCTGCTCCTCGCCGGTATGCAGGTGGGCGAGGGTCGCACCGTCGTTCGAGAGCCGCTCTTCACGCGCGATCACACCGAGACGATGCTGCGGGCCGCGGGGGCACCGATCTCGCGCTCCGGGCGGACGGTCACGGTCGGGCCGGTGGAGTCGCTCAGCCTGGGCGAGGTCGTCGTGCCCGGCGACATCTCGTCGGCCGCGCCGTTCGTGGTGGCGGCGACCGTCGTTCCGAACTCCGAGCTCTCGCTCCACGGGGTCGGCGCGAACCCGTTCCGGACGGCGCTACTGGACGTGCTCGTGCGGATGGGCTCCCGGATCGCGGTCTTCGACAAACGGCGGCTCGGTGGCGAGGCGGTCGCCGATCTCGAGGTGCGCTCGTCGGCTCTGACTGCGACCACGGTGCGGAAGGCCGAGATCCCGCGGATGATCGACGAGCTGACGCTGTATGCGCTCGCAGCCGGCGTTGCGCGGGGCGAGAGCGTCGTGCGCGGAGCCGCCCAGCTGCGCGAAAAGGAAACGGACCGCATCGAAACCGCGACAAATGTGCTCCGATCCCTTGGCGTGCGGATCACGGCGAGCGATGATGGCTTCAGGGTGAGGGGGGTCCCCACCCGCCCTAAGGGCGGGGGTGCGGTCCACAGCCGCGGCGATCACCGGATCGCGATGCTCGCGGCGGTGGCGGGTCTCGCGTCCCGCGAAGGGGTCGAGCTCGAGGACCCGGAGAGCGTGTCAGTAAGCTTCCCCGGATTCTTCGACCTGCTCGAGTCGGTGACCCAGCGATGATCGTGGCAATCGACGGGCCCGCCGGAGCCGGAAAGAGCACCGTCGCCCGCCGGCTGGCCGAGCGACTCGGCTTCCGGTATCTGGACACGGGTGCCATGTACCGGGCCGTGACCTGGCTCGCGGTCGAGCGCACCCTCGACCTCGAGGACGGGGCAGTGCTCGGGCTCCTCGCGGACGAGAACGCCGTCGACCTCGACGAGCAGGGCCGCGTCACGATCGCCGCGACCGACGTGACCGAGGCGATCCGCCAGGCGGAGATCGACCGCCTCGTCCCGATCGTCGCCCGTCACCCCGAGGTGCGCGCCGTGATGCGCCGCCGCCAACGAGAGCTCGCCGACCTCGGGAACGCCGTCATCGAGGGCCGCGACATCGGAACCGTGGTCGCGCCCGACGCCGACGTGAAGATCTATCTCAACGCCAGCCCGAAGATCCGTACGCAGCGGCGGCAGGCCGAGCGGCCGGACATCGGAGGCGATGCGCTCGCAACCGACCTCCGGCTCCGCGACGAGAGCGACGCCGCGCGGATGCAGCCCGCCGAGGACGCCGAGCTGATCGACACGAGCAACCTCGACGTCGAGGACGTCGTCGTCACGATCGAGCAGCTCGTGCGCGCCCGGGTCGCATGAACCGGAGCGATCTCGTCTGGGCGGCCGGCCAGGCCACGATCGGCACCGCCGTGCGCACGCTGGCGCCGATGCGCGTCTACGGCGCCGAGCGCGTTCCGCGGGACGGCGGCGTCGTCCTTGTCTTCAACCACTTCTCCTGGCTCGATCCTCCGGCCTTCGGAGCGGCGAGCCCACGCCAGTTCTACTTCCTGGCCAAGGCGGAGCTTCACGACGTCCCAGTGATCGGGCCGCTCATCCGCGCGTTCGGCACCTACGCCGTCCGCCGGGGGGAATCCGACCGTGAGGCCGTCCGGCAGATGCGGCGCTGCGTGCAGGACGGGAACGCCCTCGGCGTCTTCGCCGAGGGGACACGGCAGCGCTCCGGCGTCCCCGGTGAGGTCAAGCCGGGCGCCGCGATGGTCGCCCTCCAGGAACAGGTGCCCGTCGTCTGCGCCGTGATCCACGGGAGCCAGTTCTGGAAGCCGGGAAACTTCCACCCGATCTCGATCGCCTGGGGCCGGCCGTTCCTTTTCGACGGCCTCAAGGCGAACGGCAAGGGCTACCGCGAGGCGTCCGTCGATCTCCAGCGTCGCATCCACCTGCTCTGGCGCTTCCTCGTCGACGTCCACGCGCTCGGCCGGCCGGCGCACGTGGTCCCGCCGGAGTGAGCGACCTCGTCGGGACCGCAGCGATCGTCGGCTTCCCGAACGTGGGGAAGTCGACGCTCGTGAACCGCCTGACGGCGACCCGCGCGGCCGTCGTCCACGAGCTGCCGGGAGTCACCCGAGACCGCAAGGAGCTCGTCTGCGAATGGCGCGGCAAGCGCTTCCTGCTCATCGACACCGGCGGCGTCGACCTCGCCGACCGCTCGCCGATCACCCGTCAGATCGCCGAGCAGGCCCGGACGGCGATCGAGGAGACGGACCTCGTCCTCTTCGTCGTCGACGCCCAGTCGGGCGTCACTCCGGGCGACGAGGAGGTGGCGGACCTCCTGCGACGCTCCGGCCGCCCTGTCGTCCTCCTCGCGAACAAGGTGGACGACCCGACCCGGACCGACCAGATCCACGAGTTCAACCGACTCGGCCTCGGCGAGCCGGTCCCGATCTCGAGCCTCCACGGTCACGGCACGGGCGACCTGCTCGATGCGGTGCTCGAGCGGCTGCCTGGGACGACGAGGCGGCCGAGCGTTCCCGAAGACGCGATCCGGGTCGCGATCCTCGGCCGGCCCAACGTCGGGAAGTCGAGCCTGCTGAACGCGCTCGTCGGACAGGAGCGCGTGATCGTGTCCGAGGTGCCGGGAACGACGCGGGACTCGATCGACACCGTCCTCCAGCGTGGGGACCGGACGTTCGTCCTGGTCGACACCGCCGGACTCCGCCGCAAGCGCCGCCAGCGTCAGGGGATCGAGTACTACTCGGAGCTTCGGGCGCTCCAGGCCGCGGAGCGGGCGGATGTCGCGCTCGTGATCGTCGACACCTCCGAGGGGCTCGTCGACCAGGACCTGGCGGTGGCCGACCTCGCCCGGAAGTCCCAGTGTGCGACGCTCGTCGTCCTCTCCAAGTGGGACATCGCCACGATCGGCATCGAGGACGTCCGCGACCGGCTCGAGGCTCAGTTGCGCCAGCGGCCCCCGATCGTCACGGTCTCGGCGAAGACAGGGCGGGGGCTTCATCGCCTGTTCGACCGGATCGAGACGCTGTTCGAGAAGTACATCGCGCGGATCGGAACCGGCGAGCTCAACCGCTTCCTCCAGGAGCTGCGCGAGCAGCGGGAGGCGCCCTCGCGCCGGGGGAAGCGCCTGAACCTGCTCTACGGGACCCAGACGAGCGTTCGCCCGCCGCGCTTCCGCTTCTTCGTCAACGATCCGGGTCTCGTCACCCGCGACTATGCGTACTGGGTGGAGAACAAGCTGCGCGACCGGTTCGACATGCAGGGCGTCCCGGTGTCGATCGACTTCGTGAGGCGCTCGTGAGGACGGCGGTCATCGGAGCCGGAGCCTGGGGGACCGTCTTCGGCGGGCTCCTCCGGGACCGCGGGCACGAGGTGCAGATCCTCGGGCGGGAGCGCGACAACGGGGCGATCGCAGACGCCGAGCTCGTCGTGATCGCCGTGCCCAGCCGGTCGTTCGGAGAGGTGGTCGGCGACCTGCCGGGGAGCGCGCCCGTCCTCAGCCTGACGAAAGGGCTCGATCCGACCACGGGCGGGCGGCTGACGGCCCTCGTCAGGGGCCGTCCCGTCGCCGTGCTCTCCGGGCCGAACATCGCCGCCGAGATCGCCGAGGGGCTGCCGACGGCGGCCGTCGTGGCGAGCGAGGATCACGACTACGCCGTCGAGCTCCAGCACGCCATCAACTCGTCGTCGTTCCGCGTCTACGTGAACAGCGATCCGGCGGGCGTCGAGCTCGCGGCCGCCGCCAAGAACGTCATCGCCCTCGCAGCCGGCGCGATGGACGGCCTCGGGCTGGGTGACAACGCGAAGGCCGCTCTGATCACGCTCGGGCTGGCCGATATGCGCACCCTCGGCATGGCGACCGGAGCGAGGTCGGAAACCTTCGCGGGCCTTGCCGGCACAGGCGACCTCCTCACCACCTGCTGGAGCCGCCACAGCCGAAACCGCCGCGCCGGCGCGCTGATGGCCCGCGGGGCGACACCTGCCGACGCCCGCCGCAAGCTGGGGACCGTCGAGGGGCTGACGACGGCTCCGATCCTCGACGACCTGGCGACGACGATCGGGATCGACCTCCCGATCACGCGCGCCGTCCGCGAGGTGCTCGACGGGCGGCAGATCGGTCACGCAATCGCCGAGTTCATGGGCCGTCCCCCGACCGGGGAGTAGCGCCGGCAGCAGCTGGGCATACGATGCGAGCGATGCGCGTCGCATGGGTCGCCCTCGTCTCGATGCTCGTCCTCGCCGCCGCCGGCTGCGGCGGGGACAACCTCGGCGCGGGCGGCGCGAGCGGCGCGGAGCAGCTGAAGCCGGGCGCGCTCGTCTACTGGGAAACCGAGAGCAATCCCGAGTCCGACCAGTGGCAGCAGGTGGAGGAGCTCCTGAAGCGGTTCCCCGACGGCGAAAAGTGGCTGGCCCAGCTGAAGCAGAGCTTGGTGGACGAGACCGAGGTCGAGTGGGAAGAGGCGAAGGAGGCACTCGGCGACCAGGTCGCCCTCGCCGTCTACGCCCGGTCGATGACCGAGGCCAGCTTCGTGGGCCTGACGAACCCCGACGATCCGGACAAGACAGTCGCGCTGGTGGAGAAGATCAACGCGGCGGACGACGGGGAGGACGCGGTCACCCGCGTGGTCGGCGACTGGGTCGCGATCTCCGATCAGGAGTCCTCGATCGACGCCGCGCTCAAGGCCGAGGGAGGCGACGCGCTCTCGGAGGACGAGGGGTTCACGGCGGCGATGGAGCAGCTTCCGGACGATTCGCTTTCCCGCGTCTACGTCGATGCCGGAGCCGCACTCGAGCTGGCCGGCAGCCTGGACGAGGAAGCGCGGAGCGCGTTCCGGGCATTCGGTCTCGACAACCTCGACTTCGCCGGCGCCTGGGCGAGGGCGAAGGACGACGGCGCGGAGCTCGCAATGACGCTGCGCGGCGAGGGCGCGGACCAGCTGCTCGGGACCGGCGATCCGTACGCGTCGCAGCTGCTCGAGCGAGTGCCGGCGGACGCCTGGGCGTTCTACTCCTTCCGCGGCGACTCCGCGAAGGAGCAGTTCCAGCAGTTCAAGGACAACCCGCTCTACGCGATGGGCCTCCGCGAGATCGAGAGCGAGCTGGGCGTGCGGCTCGACGAGATCGTCGGGCTCTTCGAGGGCGAGGTCGCGTTCTACGCGCGGCCGGGCGTCCCGATCCCCGAGCTGACGCTGCTCCTCGACGCCGAGAGCCCGGACGACGCGCGCCAGGCGGCGGATCGCGTCCTCCGTGCGCTCGCGGAACGGCTCGGGGGCGAGGTGACCGAGGACGGTGAGATCACGACCGCCGTCTTCGAAGACTTCTCGATCAACCTCGGCACCGTCGAGGGCGCCGTCGTCCTGTCGACGTCCAAGGGCGCATTCACCGAGCTCGAAGCTGAGAGCGAGCGGCTGAAGGACAGCGAGCGATTCAAGGATTCGCTCCGCGCGGCCGGCGCGCCCGACGAGTACACCGGCCTGGCCTACGTCAATCTCGAACAGGCCGTCGACCTCGTCCTCGGCCTCGCCGGGGTCGCCGGCGAGCAGGTTCCCACCCAGGTGACCCGGAACCTCGAGCCGCTTCGCTCGCTCGTCGCCTACGGCGAGCAGGACGGAAACCTCGTCTCCGCGCTCGTCTTCCTCGAGATCGCCGAGTAGGTAGCTTTCGCGCCCACATGAAGGCCCGCGAGTTTCTCTTCACCTCCGAGTCGGTCACCGAAGGCCACCCGGACAAGATCGCCGACCAGGTCTCCGACACCGTGCTCGACGCGGTGCTGAGGGACGATCCGGCCGGCCGCGTGGCCTGCGAGACGCTGATCACGACCGGCCTCGTCGTCGTCGCCGGAGAGATCTCGACGGAGATCTACGTCGACATCCCGGCGCTCGTCAGGGCGAAGATCGCCGACATCGGCTACACGCACTCGGAGTGGGGCTTCGACGCGAACACCTGCGGCGTCGTCGTGGCGATCGACGAGCAGTCGCCCGACATCGCGCTGGGCGTCGACCAGTCCTACGAGGTGCAGCACGACCCGGGCGACGACGACCCGCTCGACCGGGTGGGCGCCGGCGACCAGGGAATGATGTTCGGCTACGCGTCGAACGAGTCGCAGGAGCTCATGCCGCTCCCGATCATGCTCGCGCACAAGATCACGCGCCGCCTGGCGGGCGTCCGCAAGTCGGAGCAGCTGAAGTACCTCCGGCCCGACGGCAAGGCGCAGGTCACCGTCCGCTACGAGGTCAACGAGCATGGAAAGCAGACGCCGGTCGAGATCGTCCGGCTGCTCGTCTCGACGCAGCACGCGGAGAACGTCGACGCCGAGACGATCAAGGAGGACGTGATCGAGCACGTGCTCCACCCGATCCTCGACCCGCGCCTGTACGACGAGCGCCGGCTGTACGACGACCGCGACTTCGTCTACGTCAACCCGACGGGCAAGTTCGTCCTGGGCGGGCCGATGGGGGACACCGGGCTGACCGGGCGCAAGATCATCGTCGACACGTACGGCGGGGCTGCGCGGCACGGCGGCGGCGCGTTCTCCGGCAAGGATCCGACGAAGGTCGACCGCTCGGCAGCGTACGCGGCGCGCTACGTGGCGAAGAACATCGTGGCGGCCGAGCTCGCGGATCGCTGTGAGGTCAACGTTGCGTACGCGATCGGCGTCGCGCATCCCGTGTCGATCGCGGTCCGGACGTTCGAGACCGAGAAGATCCCGGTGCCCAAGATCGAGGAGCTCGTCCGCGACCACTTCGACCTGAGGCCGGCGGCGATCCTCCGCGACCTCGAGCTCCAGCGGCCGATCTACGCGAAGACGGCGGCGTACGGCCACTTCGGCCGCGACGACCACGACTTCAGCTGGGAGCGGACGGACAAGGCGGACGCGCTCCGGGCCGCAGCGGGCGTGGGCGAACAAGCCGCCGTCTAGCGCCGTTCGCGTTCGCCGGCGAGGCCTTGCTCCACCGGAGCGGACATGGCCCCTGGTGAAACCGCCACCGTCCTCCGCGGACGGCCCGGTGCCAGGCACCGGACACGGCCTCTGCGGACGCTGTCGCCGTCCGTGTCCGCGCCCCCAGCGCGCGACCCGTCAGAAGGGACCGTGTCCTCGGCAGCCGGCCGGTGCCAGGCACGGGCCACGTCTCCTGGGGAAACTGGCGCTGGATTGGCGAGCGACGTACGTTTCGGCGCACGGCCACAGCGCCGAAGGGGCGCAAGCAGGAACGTCTGCTGCGCCTGCGAACGTGGAGGCCCATGACCAAGCACGCCGCTGTCATCGCGCTGGCGCGCAACCGGGGCGAGCTCGACGCCGCCGCCCTCGCCAAGCTGCTCGCCGCAACCAAGCGCTAGTCGAGCCGTAACCTAGAAGGCATGCGCGGCCTCGCCGTCGTGTTCGCGCTCGCCCTTGCCGTCGTTGCGACCGCGGAGTCTCCGGCGCGCGTGACCTGTCATCAGGCGGGCTCGCCGTCGCAGCGGGTCGAGTTCGCGAACCTCGACCGCGACGCCTTCATCGAACGCATCATCGAGACCGTCGGCGGCTGCCCGCACCAGAGCGTCATCGCCCTGGAGGACCGCTGCGGGAGGACGAGGAGGGTTCACGCCGTGCCGGGGTTGGGCGCCGTGACCCGTCTGGACGTCCTCGAGGCAAACGGACGCGAGGACGGCAAGGAGCTGCTCTTCGGCTTCAGGCCGAGGAGGCCGACCGCGCGCTACCGCGGCAACGCCGGGCTCGTGCATTTCGCGCGCACTACCGTCGGGCAGTGTCCGCGGCCGGTCTACGTCCTGTCGTACTTCCTGCGCGCGCCGCCGTCCGGAGCGGGAAAGCTCTCGCGCCTAGGCCTGCTCCGATCTGCGCCGAGGGAGGTTCGGCTGCACGAGTCGTTCAGCGGCGGAGCCCTGCGCGAGACGCGCTTCCGCTACATCCGACGCCAGGATCGGTACGTCGTCTACCGGGTGACGACTAGCCGGGCCTGACGAAGAGTCCGGCGGCCGCCTTCTCCGCGACGGTCTCCTCGCGGCCGTTCAGCTTGACGCGGAAGCTCCCCGCCGCGGGATCCGCAGCCGTCAGCTGGAGCTCGCGGCCGGGCTCGAGACCCTGGTCGTAGAACCAGTGGAGCAGGTCGCCGTCGTGCTCTGCGAGCCGGACGATGGTCGCCTTCGACCCGGCGTCGAGCTCCGCCAGCGCGACGAGCTCGTCGTTCTCGGCCTGCTCGAACGCGGGGTCGACCGGCCAGCCGTGCGGGCAGCGGTCGGGGTTCCCGAGCTTGTCGGCGATGCGGTCGACCATGTCCTCGCTGAACGTGTCTCCGAGCTCGTCTGCGTGGACGTGCGCCTCCGCTGCGCTGTAGCCCATGAAGTCCGTGAGCAGCCGCTCGATGATCCGGTGCTTGCGCACGACCCGCTCGGCCCGCTCGCGCCCCGACGGGGTGAGGACGGCCTCCTTGTGCTCGCCGCGCTCGATCAGTCCCTCCGCCTCGAGCCGTTTCAGCATCTCCCCGGCCGACGCACGTGAGACGCCCAGCATCTCGGCGACGCGCGAGGCGAGCGTCGGCGACCCGACGTTGAGCGGCCGGTACTCGCCGATCGGGAAGGCGAGGAAGTAGATCGTCTCGAGGTATTCGTCGACCGAGTGCCCCTGAGCCATCGGCCGAAGCCTACCGGCGGTCAGCGTTCGATTCAGGGCTTCCTGGGGTGCGAGTACGCTGGCCGCCGTGCCGTACGCGTCCGTCTATCCGCTCGTCTCGTCGCGGGCGGTGGCCCGGCCGTTCACATACGAGGTTCCGGACGCAGTGGGGAAGGGCGCCGTCGTCTCGCTGCACTTCCACGGCGCGCGGAGACGAGGCGTCGTGGTCGGGCTCGAGGAGCGCCCGCCGGAGGGCGTGAAGGCTGCGCCGGTCGGCGACGTCGTCGACGAGCTTCCGGAGCCGCTCGTCGATCTCGCGCTCTGGCTCGCCGACTACTACGGCTCCACGCCGGCCCGGGCGCTCGAGCTCGTCGCTCCGCTGAAGCGGAAGGCGCGCGGGGAGCGGCCCTCGCCGGCCGAGCGGGACTCCCTGGGCGGCGAGGCCGAGCCCGCCGAGCTGAGCGAGACCCAGCAGCAGGCGCTGGCGCGGATCGTCGGCCTGCTCGACGGCGGCGGCGGGAACTTCCTGCTCCACGGCGCGACGGGGAGCGGGAAGACCGAGGTCTACCTCCAGGCCTGCGCGGTGGCGCTCGAGCGGGGGCGAGGCGCGATCGTGCTCGTCCCCGAGATCGCGCTCGCACCGCAGACGGTCGGGCGGCTGCGCGCCCGGTTCGGTGACCGGGTCGCAGTCCTCCACTCGGCGCTCACGGAGGCGGAGCGGCGCGACGAGCGCGCGCGGATCGCGAGCGGGGCAGCGCCGATCGTCGTCGGCGCCCGGTCGGCCGTCTTCGCGCCGGTCGCGCGGCTCGGAGTGGTCTGCGTCGACGAGGAGCACGATCCGTCCTACAAGCAGGAATCGGATCCGCGTTACGACGCGCGCACCGTCGCCGCCAAGCGGGCCGCGCTCGAGGGAGCCGTGGCCGTCTTCGGGACGGCGACGCCGCGCCCGGAGAGCTGGGAGCGGCTCGAACGGCTGGAGCTGGGCGGCCGCCTGGCCGGGCCGCTGCCGCCCGTTCGCGTGGTCGATCTTCGGCGAGAGGCCGGCTATCCGCTCTCCGCGCCGCTCCTGGCCGAGCTCGGCGCACTCGAGCAGGACGGCGGAAAGGCGATCCTGCTCCTCAACCGCCGCGGAGTCGTGCCGGCGATCCACTGCCGCGCCTGCGGAAGGACTCGCCGGTGCGTGAACTGCGACGTCGCCCTCGTGCTCCACTCGGACGAGCGCCTGCACTGCCATCACTGCTCGCGGAGCGAGGAGACCGGCGACTCCTGCCCCGAGTGCGGCTCGCCCGAGCTCGCGCGGATCGGCGCCGGCACCCAGAAGCTCGAGAAGGAGCTGGCGGACAAGGTCCCGGGTCTGGAGCGGATTCGGCTCGACGCCGACTCGGTGCGGAGGCCGGGCGAGCTGACCGCGGCGCTGCGACGGTTTGCCGAGGCCGACCGCGCCGTCCTGGTCGGCACCCAGATGGTTGCGAAGGGCCACCACTTCGCGGGAGTCGCGCTCGCCGCCGTCGTCGATGCGGACACCGGTCTCGGGATGCCCGACTTCCGTGCCGAGGAGCGGACGTTCCAGCTCGTGACGCAGCTCGCAGGCCGCAGCGGCCGGGATGCGCCCGGTCGGGTGATCGTGCAGACCTTCCAGCCCGACGCACGGCCGATCGTCCACGCCGCGCGACACGACGTCACTCGATTCCTCGCCGAGGAGCTCGAGCGGCGGCGCGAGCTCGGGTACCCGCCGTTCCGGCACCTCGTGCGGGTCGTCGCGTCGGGGACGGACGGGCGCGATCCGCTGCGACTGCTCGGCGAGATCGCCGCCGGGCTCACCGATCGAGAGGCAGACGTCCTCGGCCCGGCGCCGCTGCTCCGGTTGCGCGGCCGGCACCGGGCGCAGCTGCTCGTGAAGACGTCGAGCGTCCGCTCTGTCGCCTCCCGGACCGCGCAACTGCTGGCCGCCGCAGCCCCGGCGATGCGCAAGGCCGGCGTGAACGCGACAGTCGACGTCGACCCTCAAGGCCTCTGATTACATAGGGCCGCTGTGGCGGAGGCCGGACAGGTCAAGACCGACGAGCTCGACCCCGAGGCGGAGGCGCGTCGTCGTCTCGCGCTCGGCCAGATTCGCCAGTACCCGGATCCGGTGCTCAAGATGCAGGCGCGCGACGTAGAGGACTTCGACGACGACCTGCGGCGCCTGGCCGAGCGGATGACGCAGCTGATGCGTGACGCGAGCGGCGTCGGACTGGCCGCCACGCAGGTCGGGATCATCAGGCGCGTGTTCGTCTTCCAGCCGGGGCCGGACGAGGAGCCCGTGGTCGTCGTGAACCCACAGGTCGTCGACCGCTCGGACGAGACGGAGCTCGACGACGAGGGCTGCCTGTCGATGCAGGGCGTCCAGATGCCGGTCGAGCGGAACGTCTCGCTGCGGCTCGAGGGTCGAGACGTCCAGGGCGGCGAGCTCTCGCTGGAGCTGACCGAGCATCAGGCGCGGGTCGTGCAGCACGAGCTCGACCACCTCGACGGCGTCCTCATCATCGACCGCACGACCGACGAGGCACGGAAGGCGGCGCTCGCCGTCCTGCGGCCGAAGGCCGTCCTTTCGCCGTAGTGAAGGTCGCCGTCGCGGCGACGGGCAAGCTCGGCGCGGACGTCCTCGCAGAGCTCGCCGCCGGGCGACCGATCGAGTACGTCCTGACCCGGCCGGACCGCCCGAGGGGTCGCGGCCGGCAGCTCGCGCCGCCGCCGGCGAAGGAGATGGCGCAGCGTCTGGAGATCCCGGTCCGGCAGCCCGAGCGCCCCGCCGGCCTCACGCTCGACGTCGACGCCGTCGTGCTCGTGGATTACGGCGCGCTGATTCCGCCCGAGCTCCTCGAGCAGGCGCTGTGGGTGAACGTGCACCCGTCCCTCCTTCCGCGCTGGCGCGGAGCTGCGCCGGTCGAGCGGGCGATCATGGCCGGCGACGAGGAGACCGGCGTCAGCGTGATCCGGCTCGTGGAGGAGCTCGACGCAGGCCCGGTCGGAGCTTCGGAGTCCTTCCCGATCGGGCCGGACGACGACGCGGGCGCCGTGTACGACCGGGCGGCGTCGCTCGCGCCGGAGTTGGTCGAGCGGGCGCTGGCGGCCCAGGAGTGGCGGCCGCAGGAGGGCGAGTCGAGCTACGCCGAGAAGATCGGGCCCGAGGACCGGCTGCTCGACTGGTCCCGCCCGGCGGCCGAGCTGCACAACCGGATCCGGGCGCTGTCGCCGCACATCGGCGCCCGCGGAGAGCTTCACGGGCGACCCGTGATCGTGTGGCGCTCCAGGCTCACGCCGGAGGACCTGGAGCTCCTCGAGGTGCAGCCGGAGGGCGGGCGACGGATGACGCTCGAGGAGTTCGAGCGTGGTCTCCGCTAGCCGGCGCGTCGCGCACCGGGTGCTGCTTCGCGTCTTCGAGGAGGACGCCTACGCCGATCGCGCGTTCGCCTCGGAGGCGGCGAGCCTCGACGCGAGGGACCGCGCGTTCGCGCAGCGGATCGCCTACGGCGCGATCCAGCGGATGCGGACGCTCGACCACGCGATCGAGGCGCTGGGCGGCCGGCCGGTGGGCGCGATGGATCCGCCGGTGCGGGCGGCGATCCGGCTCGGGGCGTACGAGCTCGGCTTCCTCGGCGGGGTGCCGGCGCGGGCGAGCGTGAACGAGGCGGTCGAGCTGGTGAAGGCGTCGCCGGCGAGGCGGGCGGCGGGGTTCGCGAACGCGGTCCTGCGGCGGGTGTCCGAGGGGATTCGTCCTCTGGTGGAGGGACTGCCGGAGGGGACTGCGTTGGAGGCGGCGCTCAAGCACTCGTACCCGGACTGGATCGCCGAGACCTGGTGGCGGGAGTGGGGTGCCGACGAGGCGCTGGCGCTCATGCGGGCGCAGAACGAGCCGCCCGAGACCGCGGTGCGGGTCGTCGGTACGGGCGAGGCCCGGGTCGTCGACCGGATCGACCCTGAGGATCTCGAGCAGGGCCGCGTCTGGCCCCAGAGCCGCGGTTCGCAGCTCGCGGGTCAGGCCGTCGGCGCCCAACCCGGCGACCGGGTGCTCGACCTCTGCGCGGCCCCGGGCGGCAAGACAACGCAGCTGGCCGAGACCGCGGCCGAGGTCGTCGCGGTCGAGATCCATCCGGGCCGGGCGCGCGAGCTGGAGGAGAACTGCCGCCGGCTGGGCGCGACGAACGTCACGGTCGTGAACGGAGACGCCACGAACCTGCCGCCCGAGCTGACCGGCTTCGACCGGGTGCTCGTCGACGCCCCGTGCTCGGGACTGGGCGTGCTCGCGAGCCGGCCCGACCTCCGCTGGCGCGCCCGGCCGCTGCCCGAGCTCCAGCTGGACCTCCTGCGAGTGGCCGCCGAGCGGGTGAAGCCGGAGGGAAGCATCACGTATTCGGTCTGCACGATGGCGAAGGTCGAGAACGAAGACGTCGTGGCCGCGTCCGAGCTGGAGATCGAGCCGTTGGGCCAAGACTGGCCGGACTTCACCCACCCGCGCCGCCCGGAGTTCCTCCTCACGCTTCCGCACCGGCACCACACATCCGGCTTCTTCATCGCCCGCCTCCGTCCCTAGGGGACGGTCGGTGCCAGGCACGGGTCGTGTCCGCGCCGGACGGTCGGTGCCAGGCACGGGTCGTGTCCGCGTCGGACGGTCGGTGCCAGGCACCGGTCGTGTCCGCGGGAGACGTGGCCGCTCGTAAGCTTGCGCTGATGGGCTGGGGCGACTGGATTCGCGGCGCCGAGATCGAGCCGTCGCTCTACGCGGCGGACATGTCGCGCCTCGGCGAGGAGATCGAGACGCTCCTCCCGGCCGGCGCGCGCATCTTCCACTTCGACATCGGCGACGGACACTTCGTCCCGCCGGTCACCATCGGGCCGATCGTGCTCCAGTGGATCTCTCCGATCGTGCATCGCGCGGGTGGGCGCATGGACTGCCACCTGATGACCGAGCATCCCGAGCGGCATTTCGCCGCGATCGCCGAGGCCGGCGGGGACAGCGTGACCGTCCACATCGAGGCCGTCGCCGATCCGGCGGAGATCGCGCGGCAGGCGCGGGAGCACGGGCTCGAGGTCGGTCTCGCCTTCAAGCCGGCGACCGAGCCGGAGCAGGCCGCCGAGGTCGCCGAGCCGTTCGACCTCGTCCTCTGCATGAGCATCGAGCCGGGCTACTCCGGTCAGGCGTTCATGCCCCAGTCGCTCGGCCGCATCGAGCGGCTCCGTGCGCTCCTGCCGGACGAGAAGCACATCCAGGTGGACGGCGGCGTCGGGCTCGACAACGTCGCTGAACTGCGGCGCGCGGGCGCCAACCTGCTCGTCGCGGGGACGAGCGTCTTCGGCCCGGACGACACCGCCGCCGCGTACCGCGCGCTCGCCGACCTGGCATGAGCCTCGAACGGGCGCTGGAGCTCGCCGAGAAGGGCAGAGGCACGACACACCCGAACCCGGTCGTCGGCGCCGTCGTCGTCCGGGACGGGAAGATCGTCGGCGAGGGCTGGCACGAGCGGAAGGGCGGGCCGCACGCCGAGGTCGTCGCGCTCGACGCCGCGGGAGAGCGGGCGAGGGGCGCGGCGCTCTATCTGACCATGGAGCCCTGCACACACCACGGCAGCACGCCGCCGTGCACGGACGCCGTGCTCGCCGCCGGGATCGCGCGCGTCGTCGCCGCGTCGCTCGACCCGAACCCGAAAGCCGGAGGCGGGCTCGAGCGCCTCCGGGCGGCCGGCGTCGACGTCGAGCACGCCGACCTGTTCGAAGCGAGGGCCCAGAACGAGGCCTGGCGGACGTGGGTGGCGAAGCAGCGTCCTTTCGTCACCTACAAGGCAGCGATGACCCTCGACGGACGCCTCACGATCCCGGGCGAGCGCTGGATCTCCGGTGAGGAGAGCCGCCGGCTCGTCCACGAGCTCCGAGCCGCCTCGGACGCGGTCGCCGTCGGCATGGGCACGGTCCACGCGGACCAGCCGCAAGCTCACGGTCCGTGGCGTCGAAGCCGCCGAGCAGCCACGCAGGCTCGCCTTCGGACGCGGCCCGCTCCCTGACCACTCGGATCTCGAGCTCAGAACCGGCCCGCCGGCCGACGAGCTCGACGGCCCTCGCCGCAGACGGCGTTCAGTCACTCCTCCTCGAGGGCGGCCCCCGCCTCGCGGCCGCCTTCCTCCGCGAGGATCTGATCGACAAGCTGCTCGTCTTCGTCGCTCCGAAGATCGCCGGCGAGGGGCCGCGACTCTTCGAGGGCGAGATCCCGCAGCGGCCCCTCTCCCGTTCCGAGGCGAGGCCGGTGGGCGAAGATGTGCTCCTCAGCGCGTATGTCCACGAGCCCTGACCTCGTCCGAACCCTCTCCAACTGGCTTGCCGGCCATACCGACCTGCCCACCGTCCGCGAGGCGCTCGACGCGGCGAACGGGCACGGGCCCGAGTCGAAGAAGCTGATCGCCGAGCTGCAAGGCGAGCTCGCGCGGCCCGACGTCTCCGGCCCCGAGCTCCAGCCGCTCGTCCGCGAGACGATCGAGGCGGTCGCCCTAGGCGACTGAGTGCCCCGCCCAGCAATACATGCGGCATTACTGGACGGGGCACTAACCTGCCCCCATGTTCACCGGGATCGTCCGGGAGCGCGCACGAACACTGTCGTTCGAGGGCCACAGGCTGGTCGTCGAGTCGGCGCTCACGCCGAACGTGGGGGACTCGATCAACGTCGACGGCGTCTGCCTGACGGTCGTCGAGTCCAGAAACGGCCACCTCGCCTTCGACGTCATGGACGAGACCAAGGCGCGGGCCAAGCGCTTCGGCCCTGCCGTCAACCTCGAGCCCGCGCTCGCAGCGGGAGAGCCGCTCGGCGGCCACTACGTCCAGGGCCACGTGGACGGCGTCGGCCGGGTGCGCTCGTTCGAGGGCGAGCGGATGACGATCGAAGCCCCGCCGGAGATCCTGCGCTACTGCGTCGAGAAGGGCTCGATCGCCGTCGACGGCGTCTCGCTCACGATCGCGGCGCTCGCCGACGACGCGTTCACGATCGCACTCGTCCAGCACACGCTCGACGTCACGACCCTCGGCGGTCTGAGCTCCGGCGACTCGGTGAACCTCGAGGTCGACATCCTCGCCAAGTACGTCGAGAGGCTCGTCGGCCGCTCCTAGGATCCGGCGGACGATTCGGGCGAGTCGGGCGTTTCCCCGCCGTCGCTCTCACGGCTGAAAGCGACGTAGAAGGCGCCCCACACGAGCAGCGCACACAATCCGAGAGTCCCGATCGCCACGATGCCCTGCGGCTCCTTGCGCATCACGGCGATGCCGACGGCGAGCACCAGCAGCGCGAGCGCGATCAGGACGACGAACAGGACCGCCCGGATCAACAGGGAGCCCAGCAGCGCCGCAGCCTTTCTGAGCCGCATTCGGTGACGATCGTTCCGCGGCCGGAGATTGTCAAGCAACGAGTTCCGCCCGGATACCATGCCCCCGATGGCAATCCGCACGGAAGCAGCCTTCGCGACCGTCGAGCAGGCGATCGACGACATCCGCGAGGGCAGATTCGTCGTCGTGGTGGACGCCGCCGACCGCGAGAACGAGGGCGATCTGACGATCGCGGCGCAGTTCGCGACGCCCGACGCGATCAACTTCATGGCGACACACGCTCGCGGGCTGATCTGCCTCTGCATCACACCGGAGCGCGTCGACGAGCTCGGCCTGCGCCCGATGGCGGAGAACAACGAGGCGCCGCTCCAGACCGCGTTCACGGTCTCGATCGAGGCGCGGGAGGGAGTCACGACCGGGATCTCGGCGGCGGACCGCTCGCGCACGATCCAGACCGCGATCGACCCGAACCGCGGCGCCCACGATCTCGTCCAGCCCGGCCACGTCTTCCCGCTCCGAGCGCGCTCCGGCGGCGTCCTGGAACGCACGGGACAGACCGAGGCCGCCGTCGACCTCGCCCGGCTCGCCGGCCTCATTCCCGCCGGCGTCGTCTGCGAGGTGATGAACGAGGACGGGACGATGGCCCGGGTGCCGGATCTCGCCGAGTTCTGCGAGCTCCACGAGGTCAACATGATCACCGTCGCCGACCTGATCGAGTACCGGCGCCGCACGGAGAAGCTCGTGGAGCGCACGGTCTCCGTGCAGCTGCCGACCGCCTACGGCGACTTCACGGCGATCGCCTTCCGCGAGAAGCTGAGCGGCAAGCACCACGTCGCGCTCGTCCGGGGCGAGATCGACGGTGCGGAGGACGTGCTCGTCCGCGTCCACTCGGAGTGCCTGACCGGTGACGTCTTCCATTCGCTTCGCTGCGACTGCGGCGAGCAGCTGGAGCAGGCGCTTCAGCGCATCGCCAGGGAGGAGCGCGGCGTTCTTGCTCTACATGGCGCAGGAGGGGCGCGGCATCGGCCTCCTCAGCAAGCTCAAGGCGTACGAGCTGCAGGAGGAGGGACTCGATACCGTCGAGGCGAATCTCCAGCTGGGCTTCCCGGCCGACGCCCGGGAGTGGGGGATCGGCAACCAGATCCTCGCCGACCTCGGGCTGACGACGATCAGGATCTTGACCAACAACCCGAAGAAGATCACCGGCCTCGAGGGGTTCGGGCTCCGCGTCGTGGAGCAGATCCCGATCGAGACGACGCCCAACGCCGTGAACCGCGGCTATCTCGAGACGAAGCGCGACAAGCTCGGCCACCGGCTCCACCACCAGGATCTGCGGTTCGACTCGTGACGGACCGGTTCCACGCTCACGAGGGCAGGATCGATCCTGTGCCCGACCCGGAAGAGCAGCGCGCCGAGAACGCGCTGCCCGCCGACGAGCCCGAGCGCGAGCCCGAGCCCGAGCAGATCCCGGCGCTCCGCACCGCCGAGGAGTCCGAGCGCGAGCCCGAAGCCGCGGAGCATGCGCCGGGCCGGTTCGAGGTTCCGTCCGGCTACCAGGTGCTGACGGGCTCGCCGGACGGAGGCCGCCGCTCGGTCGGCGTCGTCGTCGCGAAGTTCAACGGAGAGATCACGAGCCGGCTGCTGGAGCGCGCGCTCGAGGAGCTCGAGGCGGCGAACGTGCCGCGCGACGCCGTCACGATCGTCCCCGTGCCGGGCGCGTTCGAGCTGCCGCTCGCGGCGATCGCGATGGCGAAGAGCCGTCGCTACGCGTGCATCATCGCCCTCGGCTGCGTCGTGCGCGGCGAGACGCCGCACTTCGACTTCGTCGCGGGGGAGGCGGCCAGCGGCCTCCAGCTCGCAGCGATCGAGACGGGCGTGCCGGTCGCCTTCGGCGTCCTGACGACGGACACGGCCGCGCAGGCGGAAGCACGAATCGACCGAGCCGCCGACGCAGTGCGCAGCGCGCTGGAGATGGCGGACGTCTTCCAGCAGCTTCGCGCAGCCTCGCGGTAGTCGCTACCATCCCGCCGCTGTGTCCAGGGTTTGCGCTGTCTGCGGGAAGAAGCCGGGTTTCGGTCACAACCGGAGCCACTCGATGGTCGCCACGAAGCGGCGCTTCGATCCCAACCTCCAGCGGGTTCGGATCCTTCTCAAGGGCAAGCCGGCCCGAGCCTACGTTTGCACGCGCTGCCTGAAAGCCGGGAAGGTTCAGAAAGCTCTGTAGTCCGGGTCGCGCTCGTCGAGGACAACCGGGTCTTCCGCGAGGCGCTCGAACTGCTCCTCGGCCTGCGTCCGGGCGTCGAGGTCGTCGCTGCGGTCGAGAACGGCAACGACGTCATCGAGCTCTGCCGGAACCACGAGCCTGACGTGGTCGTCATGGACTACCGGCTCCCGGGACTCGACGGAGTGCAGGCCACGGCCGCGTTGCGCCAGGAGTGCCCGGAGGTCGCCGTCGTCTGTTTGACGGCGTCGGCGAACCTGACGGAGATGGAGGCGCTGAAGGAGGCCGGGGCAGTCGCGTGCCTGACGAAGGACGAGGAGCTGGACGACATCGTGGCGGCTATCCGCGATGCCGCCCGCCAGGAGCGTTAGGGTCTGCCGGTGAATCCGACCCAGGGCGTGCTCGGCGAGGCATGGGGGCTCTACAAGACGCATTGGCGGACCCTGCTGCCGATCGCGTTCGTCGTCTACGTCGCGCTGAGCCTGGTCAGCCTCCTCCTCGTGACGACGCTGACGTGGTTCGGCGCGATCCTGAGCGCGATCGTGTCGCTCGTCGGAGTGTTCTGGGTTCAGGGCGCGCTGGTCCGTGCGGTCGAAGACGTCCGCGACGGCCGCGCCGACCTCTCGCTCGGCGACACCTTCGCGCGCGTGCAGCCGCAGCTCGCCTCGATCGTCGTCGGCGGGTTGCTTGCCTCCCTCGGTGTCATGCTCGGCCTGATCCTCCTGATCGTCCCGGGTCTCGTCCTGCTGACCTGGTGGGTGCTGATCATCCCGGTGATCGTCCTCGAGGAGTCGCGGGCCGGCGAAGCGTTCACCAGGAGCCGCGAGCTCGTGCGAGGCCACGGTTGGAGCGTCTTCGGCGTCATCGTCCTCACGCTCCTGATCGTCATCGCCGGCGGGATCGTGCTCAGCCTCCTGCTGATCCCGGTTAGCGCCTGGTTGCGGAGCTTCGTCTCGAACGTGGTGAGCGGGACGCTCGTGACGCCGTTCATCGCCCTGACCTGGACGCTGCTCTACTACCGCCTCCGCGCGGCGAAGGAACCGGTCGCAGAGAGCCCCGCTGCGCCTGAGGCTCCCGCCTAGCGCGGTCGATGTTCCGACGCCTGAGGGACTGGATCCGGGAGCTCCGGCGCCCGCCCACGATGGAGGAGCTCCAGGCCCGTGAGGAGGCCGAGGAGCTCCTTGACGAGCGAGACACGATCAGGGCCCTCAGCCACTCCGGGCCCGAGGAGTTCACCTCCGACACCGGGCGCGAGCGGCACCACTAGGAGGGCTTGACGAAACGACGACTGTGCCGCAGGGCCGCGCTGCTCGCCCCGAGGCGGCGTCCTCGGTCGCGCCCGTATTGCACTGATACGCACGCTCCCTGCGTCCTTGCCTCGGAACGACCATCGCACCCCTGCAACGAGCGACGTTCCGCCAAACCCTCCTAGACGAGCGCGCCGACCCGCTCGGCCATTTCGCGATCCCGGTCGGTGATCGAGCCGGTGACGTGCGTCCACCAGCGGAGGCGGACGCGGTTCCAGCTGATGGCGATGTCGGGGTGGTGGTTCTCCGCCTCGGCGAGCTCGCCGACGCGGTTCACGAAGGCGAGAGCCTCGGCGAAGTCGGCGAAGCTGAAGTCGCGCTCGAGCGCGCCCTCGACTTCCGCCCATCCAGAAGGGACATCGGACACGTAGAACACAAAGTGTCACGAAACGAGCGCAAAGGAGCCGAATGAAGCGATCGCTTCTCACCATTGCTGCGGTGACGGCGCTTCTCGTCCCGCCCACGGCGTTCGCGGTGCTCAGCGCGGCCTCGAACCCGCTGAGCGGCAGGACCGGCCCGGGGTTGTCGATCACCGTGACGAAGGCCGGCAAGAAGGTCACGCGACTCCGCCCGGGGAGGTACACGATCACCGTGTCCGACAGGTCGTCGGCCCACGACTTCTTCCTCACCGGCCCGGGGATCCGGAACCGCAGGGTCACCGGGCTCGGGTTCACCGGCAGGAAGTCGATCACGGTGTCACTGAGGCGCGGCCGGTACGAGTACTACTGCAGCCCGCATCGCTCGATCGGGATGCAGGGGTTCTTCAGAGTCAGGTAGAGCCAGCCGTTCGCAGGCTCGGCCCGCGGCTTCGCGGGCCGAGCCCGAACCGCCCGTCCGGCTGCTCCGAGCCCGAGATCACGCGCGCGGCGTACTCGGCGAGCGCCGGGCCGTGCTTGAAGCCGTGGCCGGAGCCGCCGCCGAGGATCCAGTTCCCGGTGAGCTCCGGGTGCGGCGCGAGCACGAAGTTCGTGTCCGCGGTCAGCGAGTAGGGGCAGGCCTTGGCGAGTGCGACCGGCGCATCCGCCAGGGCGGGGAACCGCTCGGCGGCGTAGCGGCGGGCGGCTTCCTCCGTCACCGGGCTCGGCGTTCGGTCGCCGCTCTCCGGGTCGAACGCGGGCCCTTCCTGGTCGGGCGCGACCTTGACGCCGATCCCGTCCAGGTCGCCGAGCCCGTAGACGGCACGGTCGTAGTCGACCCAGGCCGGCACGGGCGGCGTCCGCCAGCTCTCGTCGGCTCGGAGGAAGAAGAGATCCTGGCGGGTGACGCGGAGCGGGACGAGCTCCGGGAAGAGCGACGCGAGCCAGGCGCCGCACGCCCAGACGACGGCGTCGGCTTCGACCCGCCCCGGCTCGGCCGTCTCGTTCACGAAGCGCACGCCTGCCCGCTCCGCGGCCTCGACGGTCGCACGCGTCGCCTCGGCCGCCCGCAGGACACCGGCCTCCGGCTCCCAGAGGACGAACTCGAGGTCGCCCGGCTCGAAGCTCGGGAAGAAGCGCCGGGCCTCGTCGGGCGCCAGCCGCTCGACCGGGATCCCTTCGGCTCGCAGCACGCGCTCGCTCTCGGCCTCCCAGCCGTTCTCCGAGCGGCCGAACCAGACGATCCCGCACTCGACGAGCAGGTCGCGGCCGGTGTCGGCCTCGAGCTCGCGCCAGAGCTCCCGCGCCCGCCGCGCCGAGCGCGTGTACCACGCGTCCGCACCGTGCGCGAAGCGGATCAGCCGCGACTCGCCACCGGACGCGGCCCGCTCGTGACCGGGCTCGTGCCGCTCGTGGAGCGTGACCTCCCAGCCGTCACGGGCCAGGCGGTACGCGAGCGAGGCGCCGAAGATCCCGGCGCCGACAACTGCTGCGCTCCTCACCCGAGTGTGAGCGACTCGACCCGTCCGTCCACGATCCGCCAGCCTAGGAGCTCTCGCGTGTCCGCGCGCAGGATCAGGTAGGGCCGGCCCTCCCAGAGGCCGATGTTCTCGACGTCCGTCCTCGACGGTCTCGGCTCGGTCTGGGGATGCGAGTGGAAGACGGCGAGCTCGTAGCCCTCGTCCTCCAGGAAGAAGTCGGCCGGATCGCGCGGCTTGAGCTCGAAGCGATACGGGCTCGCGAGGGCGTTCTCGCCCGGAAGGTAGCGCTCGGCGACGCCGTCCCGAAACGCGATCAGCCCGCAGGCCTCGTTCGGCGCCTCCTCCTGCGCGTGGGCGACGAGCTGCTCGAGGATCGCCGGCGGGACTACCACCAGACGGCGTGCTCCATCGCGCGCTCGACGTCGTCGGCGTCCCACAGCGGCGCGGACAGGTACTTCCAGCCGGCGTCGGCGAGGATGGCGACGACCACGCCCTCGTCCAGCTCCTCGGCGAGACGCCTGGCGGCGTGGAGGACGCCGCCGGACGAGACGCCGGCGAAGATCCCCTCGCGCTCGAGGAGCGCGCGCATGCCGGCGACCGAGTCGGCGTTCGAGACGAGGAGCTTCCGGTCGAGCTGCTCGACGTCGAGGATCGGCGGGACGTAGCCGTCCTCGAGCGACCGGAGTCCCATCACCGGGTCGCCGGGGATCGGCTCCGCAGCGGCGACGACGACGTCCGGGAACTTCTCGCGGAGCCGGCGGCCGGTCCCCATCAGCGTCCCGCCGGTCCCGAGCCCGGCGACGACGATGTCGACCCGGTCGAGCTCGTCGGCGATCTCGGCGCCGGTCCCGTCGTAGTGCGCCCGCGGGTTGGCGTCGTTCGCGTACTGGAAAGGCATGAAGTAGCGGCCGTCCGCCTCTGCGAGCTCGAGAGCGAGGCGGACGGCGCCGTTCGAGCCCTCGGAGCCCGGCGAGAGGACGACTTCGGCGCCGTAGAGGTGCAGGAGGCGGAGCCGTTCCTCCGTGACGTTCTCGGGGACGACGCACGTGAGCCGGTAGCCCTTGAGCCGCGCGATCATCGCCAGCGAGATGCCGGTGTTGCCGCTCGTCGGCTCGAGGAGCTCGCGGCCGGGCTCGAGCTCGCCCGAAGCCTCAGCGGCCTCGATCATCGCCTTCGCGACACGGTCCTTGATCGAGCCGGTCGGGTTCTGCCCCTCCAGCTTCGCGAGCAGGCTGACCGACGGTTTCGGCGAGAGCCGCTGAAGCTCGACGAGTGGCGTGTTCCCGACGAGCTCGAGGAGCGACTTAACAGCCACCGGCCATGGCCGGTAGGAGAATCACGGTGGCCCCGTCGGACACCGCGGTGTCCAGGCCGTCCTGCGTGCGGACATCCTCGCCCTCGACGTAGACGTTGACGAACCGGGCGAGCTCGCCCTCGGGGTAGATCCGGTCGCGCAGCGCCGGAAAGCGCGCGGTCAGGTCGTCGAGCAGCTCCCGAACCGTGGAGCCGCTGGCCGGGACGGCGGCCTCGCCGCCGGTCTCCTGGCGGAGCGTCGGAGGGATCCGAACGGTGGTCATCGTCCGGCGCAGAACTCGACGTAGTCGACGTACTCGGTGATCGTCGGGTGCTCGCCGCACACCGGGCAGTCCGGGTCGCGGCGGACCGTGACCTCGTCGAGCCGGGCGGTCAGCGCGTCGAAGAGGAGCAGCCGGCCGATCGCCGGCTCCCCGATCCCGAGCGCGAGCTTGAGCGCCTCGCTCGCCTGAAGCGAGCCGATCACGCCGGGGAGGACGCCGAGGACGCCGCCCTCCGCGCAGCTCGGCGCGAGCTCGGGCGGCGGCGGCTGCGGGAAGAGGCAGCGGTAGCACGGCCCCTCGTGCGGCTTGAAGACGGTCACCTGGCCCTCGAAGCGGAAGATCGAGCCGTGCACGACGGGGATGTCGTGCCACACCGAGGCGTCGTTCAGGAGGTAGCGGGTCGGAAAGTTGTCGGCGCCGTCCACGACGAGGTCCCAGCCCTCGCCGAGGATCCGGTCGACGTTCTCCGACGTGAGCCACTCCTCGTACGTCACGACCTCGACGTCCGGGTTGAGCTCCTCCAGCTCCCGCTTGGCCGACCGTGCCTTGCGCTCGCCGAGGGCCGCGGTCGAGTGCAGCACCTGGCGCTGGAGGTTGGACGCGTCGACGACGTCGTCGTCCACGATCCCGATCCGGCCGACACCGGCGGCGGCCAGGTAGAGCGCGGCCGGGGAGCCGAGCCCGCCGGCCCCGATCAGGAGGATGCTCGTCTCGAGGAGGCGGCTCTGGCCCTCCTCGCCGACCTCGGGGATCAGCAGGTGCCGGCTGTAGCGGTTCCGCTGCTCCGTGTCGAGCGCGCTGGCCGACTCGACCGGGTGGCCGAGCTCCTGCCACTCGACGATGCCGCCGGCCATCGAGACGGCGTCCTCGTATCCCAGTGCGTCGATCGTCGGGAGGATCCGGAGCGAGCGGACGCCGGTCGCGCAGAAGGTGATGATCGGCCGCTTACGATCCGGGGCCAGCTCGGGCAGGCGCTCCTCGACCTGTGACATCGGCACATGGAGCGCGCCCGGGATGTGAGCGATCTTCCACTCTTCGTCGCTGCGGACGTCGACCAGGAGCGCATCGTCGGCTCCGACCGCCTCAGGGACGCTGATCTCGCGGCTTCTCGTCCGGCTCTCCATTGAGTTGAGGATAGCCACGAGTGTCTGGCTACCGTGGGGGCCGGATGAGCCGGCGCACCCGCCTGATTCTCGTCGTCGCAGTCGCGCTCGCGGCCGCCGCCGGGGTCGTGGCCGGCGCCGCCTTCCTCGGCGGTGACGACGAGCCTCAGGCCGCCCTCCCTCAGGGCGTGCCGCCGGTGCTGGTCGACCTGGGTGTGCGGAGCGACCCGGAGGCGCAGGCGCTCCGCCGGGCCGCCCAGATGCACTCGCACGGGCAGCGGGCCAGGGCGCGGCAACTGTTCGCGCGGCACGACTCGCTCCAGGCGGAGGCGGCGGAGGCGGTCGCAGCCTGGCCCGACGGGACGCTCTCGAGGCTCGACGAGCTCGCCGTGCTCCATCCGCGTAGCGGCGCGGTCCAGTTCCACCTCGGTCTCGCCCGGTTCTGGAGCGGCGACACGACCGGAGCAGTCGAGGCCTGGCGGGCGACGCGCGCCGGCGAGCCCGACTCGGCGTTCGCGGTGCGTGCGGCCGACCTGCTCTTCCGCAGATTTCCGCCGGGCCTGCCGACGTTCGTCCCGAGCTTCCGGGGCCCGCGCACCGTCCGCACGCTCGAGCCGCCGGAGCAGCTCGCTGCGCTGGAACGGCGTGCGGGCGGGCCGGACGCCCGCGCGAAGCTCCTCTACGGGGTCGCGCTCCAGCGCATCGACCGGCCGGTGTCGGCGGGACGCCAGTTCGCCGCTGCCGCGGCCCTCGCCCCGCGCGACCCCGACGCGCAGGTCGCCGCGGCGATCGGGCGGTTCGACAAGGAGCACCCGGACCGCGCGTTCTCACGTCTCGGCCCGCTGACGAAGCGGTTTCCGCGGGCGGCCACGGTCCGGTTCCACCTCGGCCTCCTGCTCCTTTGGCTAGGTGATCTGGAGGAGGCGAAGCGGCAGCTGCGGCTCGCAAGCCGGCTCGGACCGCCGATCTCGAGGGAAGCAGAGCGCCTGCTCGACCGTCTAGAAGCCGTACAACAGCGGTAAATAGAAATAGGACCGATGAACCGAAAGATGGGCCGGTCGGCCTATGGCGGTTCAGACAGTCCTTTGGAAGGATGCGGAATGGCCGAGCAGGTTCAGGGGAGCCACCAACCGGAATTGAGAGGGGAGCCGGTAGACGACGTGGGAACTGTGGGGCAGGCACCACCTGCTGAGGGGATCTTCGAAGCACTGATCGCCGGCGCGCAGGAGAGCGGACAGGTGGGATCCGACGAGCTGGCCGTCGCAGTGGACGAGCTCGAGCTCGAGCCCGCCCAGGTCGACGAGCTGTACGGCAAGCTCGAGGAGCTCCACATCGAGGTGGTCGACAAGGCCGAGGACGAGGCCGAGCCCGAGGTCGACCAGCGCGAGGTCTCCACGGAGGCCCTCCAGCTCTTCCTCAAGGACATCGGCAAGGTCGACCTGCTCACCGCGGCGCAGGAGATCGAGCTCGCGAAGCGGATCGAGCGCGGCGACCATCGCGCGAAGCAGGAGATGGTCGAGGCGAATCTCCGCCTCGTCGTCTCGATCGCGAAGCGCTACCGGAACCAGGGGCTCCCGTTCCTCGATCTCATCCAGGAAGGCACGATCGGCCTCGTTCGCGCCGCCGAGAAGTTCGACCACCGCAAGGGGTTCAAGTTCTCCACGTACGCGACGTGGTGGATCCGCCAGGCCGTGGCGCGGGCGCTCGCCGACAAGGCGCGGACGATCCGCATGCCCGTCCACGTGGTCGAGAAGCTCAACAAGATTCTCCGGACGGAGCGGAAGCTGCGCGCCGAGCGTGGCCGCGAGCCCAGCTCGGGCGAGATCGCGCTGGAGCTCGACCTGTCGCTGGACGAGGTCGAGCAGATCCGGCGGAGCGCGCAGACGCCGGTCTCGCTCGAGAAGCCGGTCGGTGACGACGAGGAGTCCGAGTTCGGGCACTTCATCACCGACGAGCTGGCGCCGCAGCCCGACGAGATGGCCGAGGACGTGCTCCGCAGGGAGGCGCTCGTGAAGATCCTCGGGACCCTTTCCGAGCGCGAGCGTCGCGTGCTCGAGCTCCGGTACGGGCTGAACGGCGAACAGCCGCGAACGCTCGACGAGGTCGGCCGCACCTTCCAGGTGACGCGCGAGCGGATCCGCCAGATCGAGAACCAGAGCCTGAAGAAGCTCCGGGCGCTGGCGGACTCTCAAAAACTTCGAGTGGCCTAGCAGCAGCCCCGGCCGGGTAGGGAAGACGCATGCGGCGCGTCTTGGCCGGGCTGCTCGTCTAGGCTCGCCTTCGTGGCCGAGTTGAAGTCCAGTTGGCTGGAGGAGCTTTCGGAGCTGCTCCGGATTCCGTCGATCAGCGCCGACCCGGAGCGCAAGGACGACGTTCGCCGGGCAGCGGAGTGGGTGGCGGAGTTCGTGCGCCGGACTGGCGGCGAGGCTGAGCTCGTCGAGACGCCGACGTTTCCTCTGGCCGTCGGCGAGGTGCGGGCGTCTTCAGGGGCGGACGGCGCTCCGACGGTCCTCTGCTACGGGCATTTCGACGTCCAGCCACCGGCGCCGCTCGACCTGTGGGAGAGCGAGCCGTTCGAGCCGGAGATTCGGGACGGCTGGCTGTACGGGCGCGGGACTGCCGACGACAAGGGCCAGCTCTGGTCGCTGCTGAAGGCGGCCGAGGAGCTCGCGGCCGCCGGCGAGCTGCCGGTCAATGTCCGCTTCGTCTGCGACGGGGAGGAGGAGACGGGCGGCCACCAGGTGGTCGAGTTCATCGAGGCGGACGAGCGCGGAGCCGACGCGGCCGTGGTCTTCGACGGCGCGATGCTCCGGCGTGGCGCGCCGATCTTCTACGTCGCGACGCGGGGTCTCGTCTACTTCCACGTCCGGGTCCGGACGGGCGAGCGGGATCTCCACTCCGGGGTCTTCGGCGGGGCCGCGTTGAGTGCGACCCATGCGCTGATGCAGGCGCTTCGCGGCGTGCTCGGCGAGGACGGGCTGCCGCCCGAGGCGCTTCGCGCGGGCGCTGCGCCGCCGACGGACGAGGAGCTCGCGGCGTGGCGCGACCTCGAGCCGGGCTCCGCGCTCCTGGCCGAGGGCGGCGCGCGGCCCGCGGACGCACGGGCGGCGGAGGAGTTCTACCTCCGTACCTGGGCGCAGCCGGCCGTGGACGTGAACGGGTTCGTGGGCGGCGAGCCCAATCTCCAGAAGACGGTGCTGCCCGTGTCGGCCGAGGCGAACGTCTCGATCCGGCTGGCGCCGGGACAGGATCCCGAGGAAATCGCTCCGGTCTTCACGCGGCTCGTGGAGGAGGCGGCACCGGACGGCGCCGAGGTCGAGATCGAGCGCTGGTCGAGCGCACGGCCGGGCCTGATCCCGCCGGATGCCCCAGCGATCCGCCTTGCGCAGGATGCGTTCGAGCGGGTCGTGGGCACGAGGCCGCTCCTGATCCGCGTCGGCGGCACGCTGCCCATCGTCCCAGCGCTGGCGGACAAGGGGATCGCGACCGTGCTGACCGGCTTCGACCTTCCGGAGGGCAACATCCACTCGCCGAACGAGCGGCTGCTCGTCGAGCACATCCCGCTCGCCGTCGAGGCGGCGAAGGAGCTCTTCCGCGCCTTCGCGCAGTTGCGCGACTAGCACGCGAATCGCCGTGGGGTCAGACCCCCGGACATGTCCGCGCTAGAGGGCGGTCGGGTGGCGCGGCTCGTAGAGGAGCAGCTCGGCGCCGCCCGGCAGGAGCATCTTGACGGTGATCCCGAACCCCTCGTCCTGCGGCTCGCCGCCGAACTCGATCCCCTTCGCCTTGAGCTCGGCAACTGTCGAATCGAGGTCGTCGCACATCAGGCAGAGCTCGTGCTTCGTCTGCTCGGCTGGATGCGCGGCAACCTCGCCCGGCGGCAGCGCGAAGATCAACCAGCCGTCACCGGCATCGACGTGCCTCCAGCCGAACACGTCCCGGAAGATCGCGCGGACCGCCTCCGGCTCGGACGTGTACACGAGCGCATGGAACCCGGTGACCCCCACGACGGCGATCCTAGTCGCACGGAGTGGCTGCGAGCCCGACGGCCCTTGCGGCCTCGAGTGGGCGTCTCGGCGCTTCGATCTTCCTTCGGCCGGAGCGGACCGACGTTGCACGGCCGTCCGGCAGCAGCGCGGTGAGATCCGGGACCCGAGTGTGCGCGCTGCGGAGGGCCGACTCCGAGTTCGTCGTCAGCACGCCGATGACGGTCATCCCGGCAGCGACACCCGCCTCGACTCCGGCGGGCGCGTCCTCGAGCACGACGCTGTGAGCCGGATCGACTCCGAGGAGATCGGCAGCGCGAAGGTAGCCGGCCGGGTCCGGCTTGCCGTTTTCGACCTCGTCCGCTGTAACGAGGACGTCCGGCACCGGCAGCCCAGCCGCCCGTAGACGAGATTCCGCCAGCGGTCGCGTCGCCGATGTGACGATCGCGAACCTCCCGGCGGGTACCGAGTCCACGAGCTCGCGGGCGCCGGGCAATGCGCGAAGTCCGTCGACGTCCGCGATCTGCTCCCGGTCGATGAGGGCTGCCTCCAGCTCCGCATCCAGGTGCGGCGCGACCGCTCGGATCACGTCGATCGTCGGCCGGCCGTGGCTCGCGGCGAGGACGACCTCGGGATCGAGCCCGTGGCGCTGCGCGAACGTCCTCCACGTCCGCTCGATGGCCGTCCACGAGTCCACGAGCACGCCGTCCATGTCCGACAGGACTGCGCCGGGCTCGAACAGAAGGCCGCGGAACTCTCGGCGGCGCCCGGGGTTCGCGCTCCCGGCGAGCACGGCGAGCGCGAGCATCGCAACGACGACGATGGCGAGCGAGGCGCGAAGGCCGACCACTTCGGCGGTCACTCCGATCGCCGGCGGGCCCGCAAGAAACCCCATCCAGCCGATCGTCGACACGGCTGCCACGCCCGCGGCGGCGGACACGCCCGATGTCGATCCAGCCGCCCGGAACAGCACCGGCACGACGACGCCGAGCCCTGCGCCCATCGCAGCGAAGCCGACGAGCGCGGCGGCAGTCGAGCCGCTGGAGAGCGCCAGGGCAAGAGCGGATGCGGCCAGCAGCCCGCCGCCTCGTGCGAGAGCGACAGGACCGAACCGACCGTTCAGGCGATCGCCGAAGACGCGGCTCGTGGCCATGGCGAGTGAGAAGGCCGTGTACCCGAGCGCCGCCACAGCCGCGCCGGCGCCGAGCGAGTCGGAGAGGTAGACGGCGCTCCAGTCGGCCGCGGCTCCCTCGGCGAGCAGCGTGACGAACGCGGCGGCTCCGAGGACGAGCAAAGATCGCCGGGGGCGCGCGAGAATCGGCGTCGGTTCGCGATCGTCGGAATCCGGCGGGAGGAGGCGAGGTCCCGCGAGGAGGGCGACGAGTCCGATCGCGAGGGCCGTGGCCCCGAAGTGCTCGACCGGATCGATGCCGCGTGCGGCGGCGAGTGCCCCGAGACCGGCTCCGGCGAGGCCGCCGAAGCTGAACGCTGCGTGGAAGGACGAGAGGATCGAGCGTTCCCTCAGCCGCTCGAGGGCCAGTCCCTGCGCGTTCGCGGCCACGTTGACACCGCCGAACCCGGCCCCGAAGAGAAAGAGCGCTGCCGCGAGCCCGACCAGGTCGCCCGCAATCGACGTCAGCAGAAGCGCAAGCCCTCCACCGACCAGTGCGACGATCGTGACCGGACGGCTGCCGATTCGCTCCGTCAGTCGGCCCGCCGACGGCATCGCCAGGAGCGCACCGAGCGAAGCGGCGAAGAGCGCGAGTCCGAGTTGTCCGGTCGTGACGTCCGCGTGACGCTGAACGGCCGGAATCCGGGCTGCCCAGGTGCCGACGAGGAGGCCGTCGGCGAGGAAGACGAGCGTGATGGCGGCGCGCGGCGAGCGAATCACGCCAGCACCACCTCGATCCCGAGCGTCCGGTACGGCGTGAGAGTGGCCGCCGGGGCCGCTCGCTCGGTGACCAGGTGGGTCAGCTCGTCGAGCGGCGCGACCACGTAGGGCCCCGCCGATCCGAGCTTCTCGGCCGAGGACACAGCGACCACCTCGGCGGCGTTCTCGATCATCGCGCGTTTCACGTAGGACTCCTCGAGATCCATGACGGTGATCCCGACCTCGGGATGGAGGCTGCAGACACCGAGGACGAGCACGTCCGCCCTGACCGAGTGCAGCGCCTCGACGGTCGCGGCGCCGACGACCGCCTGCGCGTCCTTGGCCAGCGACCCGCCGAGCATCGTGACCTCGACTGCCGGATGCTCGGCGAGCGCGACGGCGATCGGAGGGCTGTTCGTGATCACGGTCGCCTCGAGGTCGGGCGGCAGGCGGCGCGCAACCTCGAGCGTGGTCGTCCCGGCGTCGAGGAGGATCACCTGTCCCTGACGGAGGAGGCTCCTGGTCGCGTGAGCGATCGCCTCCTTGGCCGCCGGAGCCTGCTCGCGCCGGACGGCGTACGGCCTCGCGCCGACGGCGGCCGGCAGCGCCCCGCCGTGCACGCGCCTGAGCAGGCCGGCGTCTGCGAGCTCGCGCAGGTCGCGCCGGACCGTGTCGGGGGAGACTTCGAGCTCGGCGCTCAGGTCTGCGGCGACGACTTTGCCGTCGCGCTGCAGGCGGTCGAGGATGAGGTCACGTCGCTCCTCGGTCAGCATGGTGCCTATTCAAGCACAAGCGTGCAGGTTCGTGCAGGATGCGGCAAGAACGAGCGCTAGTCCCAGGGAGGCGGGTTGTGCGTCCAGCGGCCGCCGACCATCGTGGCCACGACCTCCACGTCGGCGAGCTCCTCCGGCGGGATCTCGAGCGGATCGCGGTCGAGGACGACCAGGTCGGCGAGGAAGCCGGGGACGAGCTTGCCGCGCCGGTGCTCGTCGTAGGAGAGCCAGGCCGGCGTCACGCAGGTCGCCTCGAGGGCCTGCCCGACCGAGAGCGTCTGCTCCGGATGCCAGGCCGGCCGGTCGTCGAGCGTGCGGAGAACGCCCGCCCGGATCCCCGCCAGCGGATCGAGCTCCTCGATCGGCGCGTCCGAGCCGTTGGCCACCACTGCGCCCGAGTCCCACAGCGAGCGATAGGCGTACGCGCCGTCCGTCTTGCCCGCCCAGAAGCGGTCGGCGACGTCGCGGTCCGACGGGCCATGGCTGAACTGGACGGAGGCGGCGACGCCGATCTCGGCGAACCGTCCGACGTCCTCCGGCGCCAGCAGCTGCGCGTGCTCGATGCGCTGCCGCAGCCCCAGCGGCGCCCACGCCTCTCGGGTCTCCTCGAACGCGTCGAGCGCCTCGCGGTTCGCCAGGTCGCCGATCGCGTGCACGGCCACGGGCCACCCCGCGCGCGCTCCCCGCCGAACGATGTCCGCGAGCGCCTCGCGGCTCGTGATCTCGACGCCGCTGCCGTCCAGCATCCGGGCGGTCTGCGAGCCGAGCGTGCCGTCCATGAACGCCTTGAGGTAGCCGACGCGAAGCAGCCCGTCGCCGAAGCCGCTTCGCACGCCGAGCTCCGCGAGCCGGTCGACCTGCTCGGCGGGCAGCGACTGCCAGACGCGCAGGGACAGCAGGCCCTCGTCGGCAAGCGTCTGCCAGAAGCGCAACGCCCCGATCCAGCCGTCCTTGTCGTGGACCGCGGTCACGCCACGCGAGGCCGCCACCCGGAGACCGTCCCGCATCGCCGTCAGGTACTCGTCTTCCGAGATCTCGACGTGGCGGTCGCGGAAGCCCCAGCAGGCCTCCTCCCGAAGGATGCCCGTCGGCTCGCCTGCGGCATCCCGCTCGACGACGCCGCCATCGACCTCCAGATCGCCGTCCGCGTGGGCCAGCGCGGCCGAGTTCAGCCAGACCGAGTGCGAATCATGGGCGAGCAGCGCGACCGGAATGGACCCGGCGACCTCGTCGAGCGCCTCCTTCGTCGGCTGCTCGGGCCACTCCGCGCTGCGCCAGCCCCGCCCGCGCAACCAGCCGCCCTCCTGCACCGAGCCCAGCGAATCGCGTACGCGTGCCGACCGCCTCCTCGACCGACCCGACGCCCTCGAGCCGCACCTCTCGACGCGCAAGCGCCCAGGTGGGGAAGTGCACGTGAGCGTCTGAGAACCCAGGGAGGACGCAGCGTCCTCCGAGGTCGACCCGCTCGGGGCTCGGCAGCGCGTTCTCGTGCGTTCCGACCCCGCCGGCGATGCGATCTCCGGCGATCGCGAGCGCCGAGGCCGTGGGCAGCGACGGCTCGAGCGTCCGCACCGTTCCGCGCTCGAGGATCATCCCGGACAATCTAGTTTCGCCCGCAATCGACCGTGAGCTGGTCGACCGCTTCTAGCTCGAAGAGGCGCGAGCGCTAGTCGCGCGTGAGGATGGCGACGCGGCCCTGCTCGCCCGCGGCCCAGCAGGCGCCGCGCTTGACGCAGTCGATCGTGTCGAAGCTGCCGTCGTCGAACCCTTCCCAGGACCGTCCGCGGTCGAACGTGGCGTCGCTGCCGGTCGGCCCGACCGCGATCGCGCTGCGATCGTCGACCCAGTGGACGCCGGAGCGGTACTCGTTGGGCGCGTCGACTACGAGCTTCCACGTCCTCCCGGAGTCGCGCGTCAGCGCGAGGGCGTCGGGCGAGGCGGCCGGCGTCACGAGGTCGCCGCCGACGGCAATCCCGTTGTCGGTGTCCCGGAAGGCCAGCGCGAAGGTGCCCGCGGCCTCGTTGCTGCGGATCGGCGTGTCGTACACCTTCCAGCTCTTGCCGCCGTCTCGGCTGCGGAAGACGCGGGAGGTCGCGGCGCCGCCGCTGGCGAACCAGGCCACGTCGTCGTGCTTGCTCTTGCCTCGATGCCCGCGGTCGTCGTCGTCATCGTCGTCGTCGTCGTGGCCTCGGCCGTCGAGGATGTCGCCGGTCGAGACGATGCACTGGCCGCTGGCCGCGAAGGCGAACTCGCCGGTGAGCGCGGGCGGCATGTCCGCGTTCACGATCTGCCAGCTCCGCCCGCCGTCCTTCGTGGCCAGGATGCGGAACCGGCCGTCGATCGGGTCGGAGAGCGCAAGACCGTGGTGCCGGTCGAAGAACGTCATGCAGTCGTAGAACGCTGTCGGCTCCTGGTTGACGAAGGTGAGCGTCCACGTCCGGCCGCCGTTCGTCGTCCGGTAGATCCGGAACGCGTCGGATGTGTTGCCGACCGACATGATCACGGCGGTGTTGGCGTCGAAGGCCTGGATGTCCCGGAACTGGAGGCCCTGGGCCCCGGGTGGCCCGACCGACTGCCACGAGGCGCCCTTGTTCGTGGTTCGGAAGACCCTGCCGTCGACGATGCCTCCCGGGGCCGTCCAGCCGCTCGCCCAGACGGTGCGCTCGGTGACTACGGAGAGGCCTCGGAACCGCGTCGTCGAGTCCGTCGGCGTGGGGGTCAGCTGCCACGCGTAGTCGCGAGAGCCGCCTGACGCCAGGGCCATCGAGGTGGCGACGAGGCTGAAAACGGCGACGAGGAGGGCAATCCGCTTCGCCATGACCGGGAAGGTAACAGGCTCGGCACGTGTTTGAAGTGATATCCGCTCTCGGGTTACCGGCCTAGCGAATCGCCAACGCTCGACGAGTCGGCCCGGAGAGCGGTGTCCAAGAAGGCGCTGTCGGAACGGCGGTGTCGGACACCGATTCGTGTCAAGGGAAAAGTGCGCCGAATCTGTTACGAGCCATCCACAGGGCGCTCGTCAGGTCCCGTCCGAACGGCGGTGCCAGTCACCGATTCGTGGCTGAGCGCCGGCAGGATCCGGGGCCTCGCCGACTCTGCACGCCGCTCCCGCCGCACGCGGCGAGAGCGACGCACAGGATGGAGACCAGCGCGGCGTGTTGCACTCCGTTCATCGGCCGCTGGGCGGAGGAACTTAGCCCGGCCGCGCCGGCGGAGCCGGCACGGCCTACGTGGTCGGCGCCGCCAAGTCGGCGCCTTAGACTTCGAACGTGCCAACAGACCCGCTTTCCGGCGAACAGCGCGAGATCCGCGACCTGATCCGCGAGCTCGCGCGCGAGCGGATCGCGCCGCGCGCCGCCGAGATCGACAAGTCGGCCGAGTTCCCGTGGGACGTCGTCGAGGTCTTCCGCGAGCACGGGATCTTCGGCGTCCTCTACGACGAGGAGTACGGCGGCCTCGGCGCCTCGGCGCTCATGACCCTCGTCGCCATCGAGGAGGTCTCGAAGGTCTGCGCCACGAGCGGACTGATCATCGCCGTCCAGGAGCTCGGCTCGCTCGGGCTCAAGCTGGCCGGAACGGACGAGCAGAAGGAGCGCTACCTGCCCAAGCTCGCCTCGGGCGAGTGGCTCACCGCCTACGCCCTGACCGAGCCGGGCTCGGGCTCCGACTCCGCGGCCATGCGAAGCGAAGCGCGCCTCGACGGCGACGAGTACGTCATCAACGGGTCGAAGCGCTTCATCACGAACGCCGGGGTCGCCGAGCTCTACACGGTCTTCGCCAAGACCGACCCCACGCAGGGCCATTCCGGCATCTCGGCGTTCGTCGTCGAGGCGTCCAGCCCAGGGTTCGAGGTCGGGCGGATCGAGCCGAAGATGGGGATCAAAGGCTCGACGACCGGCGAGATCTTCTTCAACGACATGCGGATCCCGGCGGACAACCTGCTCGGCGAGGAGGGCGAGGGGTTCAGGATCGCAATGCGGATCCTCGATCGCTCCAGGCCCGGGATCGGCGCCCAGGGCCTCGGCCTCGCACAAGGGGCGACGGACTACGCACTCGAGTACGCGAAGAACCGCGAGACGATGGGCAAGCCGATCGCGCAGCACCAGCTGATCTCGGCCACCCTTGCCGACATGGAGACCCGCTGCGAGGCGGCGAGGCTCCTGCTCTACAAGTGCGGCCAGATGATCGACGACGGCATCGAGGGCTCCGAGCTGACGAAGATCAGCGCGATGGCGAAGCTGTACTGCACGGACGCGGCCATGGACGTCACGACCGACGCCGTCCAGATCCTCGGCGGCTACGGCTACATGCAGGAGTACCCGGTCGAGCGGATGATGCGCGACGCGAAGATCACGCAGATCTACGAGGGGACGAACCAGATCCAGCGGCTCGTGATCGCCCGCGAGATGCTGCGCGAGAACCGCGCGTTCCTGCTCGCCGGCGTCGGCTAGCGCGTGACGCGGACGCGGACTGTGTCGACCCCGCGGCCGCCGTCGCCGTCCGTCACGGTCACGCGGACGACGTAGCGACCCGGTCGCCGCCACCTATGGAAGGCGGTGCGTCCGCGCGACCGGCGCCGGTCGCCCCATTGCCAGGTGACCTTGTAGACCTCGCGGATCCCCGGGTCCCTGATCAGGGCACGGAAGCGGACACGCCTGCCGCGCTTCACCCGGCGATTCCGCCCGGCGTTGACGCGCGGACGGACGTTGACGATCCGCACGATCGCGGTGTCTGTCGAGCAGGCGCCGGGCGCATCGCACGCGCGGAAGCCGGCGGTCCCGGTGGAGGGGCCGTCGATGCGCGGCGCGAACCGCGGGGCGGCACCAGCCGTCTCGAACGTGGCGTCACCGCTGAGGTTCCAGGCGAAGGTGAGCGGCTGGCCCTCGGGATCGGTGCCCGAGCCCGCGAGGATCCTCGAACCGCCCTCGGCGATGCTGTACGGGCCGCCCGCCTCGGCGGTGGGCGTTCCGTTCACCGGAACGATCTGCCTGGAGACCACCCGGTCGCCGGCGGCGTTCGTCGCCTCGAGCCCGAGGGCGTAGTTCCCGCCGGCCGGGAAGCTTCTCCCCGAGCTCGAGCCGTTCGCGTCGTCGTACTGGCCGTCTCCGTCGAGATCCCAGTTGAAGTTCGTGAACGGGTTTCCCGCGTCGGGATTGAAGGAGGTCTGGGCGAACGTCGCCGACTGGCCCGAGTGGATGGTGCCGGCGCCGAACGTCGTCCAGGGATGGCGCGCCAGGACCCACTCGTTCAGGCCGGTCCCTCCGAGGCGTGCGTAGACGCCGGCGAAGAACGGATCGGCGCAGCCGATCCCCCAGGACGTGACTCCGGCGAGGATGAACCCGCCGGCCGGGTTCGGCACCATCAGCGGCCCGCCGCTGTCTCCCTGGCAGGTGTCGTGGGCGCCGTCCCACGCGCAGACCATGGTGTTCGGGTCGAACGCGGCGCCGTACTGGCCCGTGCACTGGTCGTCGCCGATGATCGGAACGTTGGCTTCGAGCAGGATCGGGCTGATCGAAAATCGGGTCGTTCGGGTCGGTCAGGCCCCAACCGATCACCGTCGCCGGAGTTCCGCCGGCCCAGCGGGCGGACTCGTTCGCGCGAACGATCCGCAAGGGCTCGTACGGCGCCGGCGTGGCGAGCGTGAGCATCGCGAGGTCGTTCAGGTGAGCGTCCGCGACGTAGCCCGAATGGACGTCAACGGCTGCCACGGCGAACACGGCACCCGCTTCTCGGTTCACGCTGCCCAAGAGCACGCGCAGGTCGCCGGGAGCGAACGTGATGTCGTTCTCGCACGACGCAGTGGGCCGCGGTCAGGAATTGCCGCCTCCCGACGAGCGTGCCGCCGCAGAGCCCTTCGAACTCGGTCGGATCCGCGTTCAGATCGATCTGAAGCTCGCCCTGCGCCGGGTACTCGCCGGGGCTCGCCGCTGAGCCGCCGATGATCCGGTCGCCGTCTGCCGACCCGATTGCGGCGGGCGCCGCGACGAGCAGCGCGGCGATCGCGGCACAAGTCAGCGCCATCCGGTGCGGCTTCACTGTTGGCACCTAACCATGTCGGCAGGACAGCCTAAAGGTCGGCGGCGTGAGACGGTCAACGGCGCCGGCCCCGGCTGACCACGACGCTCACCTTCGCGCCTCGGGCGAGGCGCCGGCCCGCCGCCGGGCGTTGCAGCACGACGCGGCCGAAGCGAACCCTCGTCGAATACGCCCGCGTGACGTTGCCCAGCCGGCAGTTCCTGCGCGTCAGTGCCCTGCGCGCCGCGGCGAGGGTCATTCCGCCGACCCGGGGGACGGCGCACCGGACGACCCGTGGCGCCGGAGGCTCGGCCGGCGGCGGCGGAGCGGGTGGTGACGGTGGCGGCGCCGGTGGAGGCGAGGGCGGTGGAGCCGGCGGTGGAGGCGGCGGCGGGAGGTGGCGGGGGTGGAGGCGGCGGGGGTGGTGGAGGCGGCGGGGAGGCGGAGGCGGAGAAGAGCCGCCCAGCCGCGCCGAGATCCAGGCGTTCAGCGCCGGCGCGCCGATTCGCGTGTACACGCCGGGCCGGTCCTCGAAGGCGCACCCCTCACCCCACGAGGTGATCCCCGCGAGGACGAAGTCGTCGCCGTCCGGCACCATGAGCGGCCCGCCGCTGTCTCCCTGGCAGGTGTCGTGGACGCCGTCGTACGCGCAGACCATGGTGTTCGGGAAGAAGAACTCGTCGTACGCGTCCGCGCAGCTCGTATCGCTCACCAGCGGGACCTGCGCCTCGAGGAGATCGAGACTGTCCTCGCCGCCGAAGCTCGTCGTTCCCCAACCCGCGATCGTCGCGGTCACGCCGGGTGCCCACAGCGACGTCTCGTCCGCGCCGACGACTCGCAGCGGCTGGAGGGTCGCGGTCCTCGACAGCGTCAAGATCGCCACGTCGTCCTCGAAGGTGAAGCCGTCGAAGCCGTCGTGGGCGTCGACGTCCGAGACGCCGTACTCGTGGCTGGCCGTGAAGTTCTCGCGGTCGGTCTCGCCGAGGAACGCCGTAACGGTCTCCGGATCGACTTCGTCGTCTCCGTCGCCGTCGGTGACGCAATGGGCGGCGGTGAGGATCTTCGTCGGCGCCACGAGCGTGCCGCCGCAGAACCAGCCCACGCCGCCCCCGAAATCGATCTCGAGGAAGCTCTGTGCCGGGTACTCGCCGGGGCTGGCCAGCTGGCCGCCCACGATCGAGTCGGGCGGCATCGAGCTCTGAGCGGCAGGGACGGCGACGCCGATCGCCATCAGTGCGGCGATCAGCACGAACAGGTTCCGCCCCCGAGTCAGACCCCTAGCGTGACGCAACGGCCGGACCGTACCGGTTGCGAATTGGAAATGGGGATTCTCGTCGCCGCGGGCTTCAGCGCGGGTGGAGCGTTCTCGTGTCGACGACCTCGAAGGCAGAGCCCGGGACGCGCTTGAGCGCCCGCAGCTGCTCGTTCGACCAGCGCGGGTCGGGCGCGCCGGTGATGTACCAGTCCGAGCCGTTGTCCGAGACCATCATCCCGTAGCGCTTGAGCGCCTCGAGGACGATCCTCGCCTGCCGCGGGTAGCCCGCTGTCCGGAAGCTCGCCTTCAGGCGGACGCGAAGCCCCATCGGCGGCAGGTTGGGGTCGGTCGCGCTGCTCGCGAAGTGGCGGGCCGGGTAGACGTACGCGCGCCGCGTCCGGCTGACGGTGAACCGCAGCGCGTGGTCGATCCGACCGCGCGCGACCTCGTCGAAGCGCGCGAGGCCGGGGAGGATCGCGAGGCCGGCCGCGTCGGCGGACGTCCAGCCCGCCGGACGGAGCCGGTTCGAGCGGAGGTTCCAGATCGCGCCCGAGCCTGCGCGCCAGCCCGAGCCGGAGGGATAGAGCGCGAAGAGCTCGTAGAGGCGGCACTTGTCGCGGTCGAGGATCAGCGCGTGGCGGTCGCCGTCCGACTGTCGCCCGCCCTCGATCTTGACGTTGCGCGGGATCGGGTACGGCCCGCGGTCGCTCTCGTCCGCGTACTCGAACCGGACGCGAACCTTCGGCTGCCGGCCGCGGACGACCGTGATCGGAATCCCGATCGGAGCTCCCTCCCAGAGGCCGGAGCCGAAGTCCGGATGGAGGGTGTCGTCGGCGCCGATCGAGCGGATGATCGCGTCGGAGTTCGCGGCCACCGGGAGGCGGTCGACGCGCTGGTTCCACGGGTTCGACTTCGGGAAGATCGGGCAGCGCGCCGCCGCCGGGTGGCGGAGTGCGTCGGCGGGCCTGCCGCCGACGAGCAGGGCAAGGCCGATGACGGCGACGAGCGCGGCTCTCACGTGTCCCTTATCGACCATGGGTCGCAACCCTCGACACTCCTACAGGTGCCTGGCACCTGTCGGAGGGTTCGTACGGTTCTGGCAGGTTCGGCACCTTCCCGTCATGTCGTGTCCGGCCGAGTCGAGCTGAGGTCGAGCCTCAGATTGGCAGCTTCGCCAGCATCGGGTCTCGGGCATTCCAGAGCTCGAGGTCCTCGGTCAGCGGAACCCACCGGCAGAGGTGGATCATCCCCGAGTCCACGCCGTCGCCGTGCACCTCGTGCTCCCACTCGTCGGGAGTCTCCTGCTCCAGGACGACGTGAAACGCGTGGTTCTCGCAGAAGCTCTGATACGAGGACTCGAACTCCGTCAGCTCCCGGACGATCCTCACGCCGCTCAGCCCCGTCTCCTCCGCGAGCTCTCTGCGCAGCCCTTCCTCGAGCGTTTCGCCGAAGTCGAGCCGGCCGGCCGGAACCTCGATCCCGACCTCCGGATGGTCCTTGGCCGCGATCGTGAGCAACTCCGCTCGGCCGTTCCGCTCACGCGTCACGTAGGCAACGACGCGCTGACGGACGAGCGCGTCGACGAACGCGCCGCGGTTCACGCCCCAGAGCTCGACGTCCGGCCGCACTTGCACCCACCTGCATCGCACCGGCCCCTCCTCGATCGAACCGTCCTGCTTGGCGATGCGGTGCTCCCACGCCTCGCGCGTCGGCCCGACCGGAGTCGCCTGGAAGAAGTGCGTCTCGTGGAGGAGGCTCGCATCCCGCCGGCCGGGCTGCTCGGCGAAACCGACTGGCCGGACGACGCGCACGCCGAGCCCGGTCTCCTCCAGAGTCTCGCGCACGACGGCCTCCTCGAGCGCCTCTCCCGGCTCGACGCCGCCGCCCGGAATGACCCCGACGAACCCCGGCTGGTCGAGCACGTCGAAGACGAGCAGCTCGTCGACGCCGCTCTGCGGGTTCTCACGGGTGACGTAGGCGATGACGCGCGTGCGGCGCGTCACTCGGCGAGTTCGTCTGCGTGGGGGAGGTAGCCCGCGCGCCCGAGCGCGCCGACGTACTCGGCCCAGCGTGGCTCCTCGGCGAGGAGCGGTGCGAGGAGCTCACGTGCGCGGCCGACGTCGTCGCCGTGCGCGGCGTCGAGGATCTCGGCCCACCGGACGTCGATCTCCTCGAGGCCGGCCACGCGCGCGGCCTTCGCCCGATCCTCGACCCGCGTCATCGCTCGGTACCCCTCTGCCAGGTCGAGGAGACGTCGAAGCTCCGCCAGCGGCTCGGGATGGTCGTCCACGCGCAGGTCGAAGACGGTCTCCCACGGCTTGCCCTCGCCTTCCACGACCAGGAGCCCCGCCGCCTGCATGCCGCGCCAGTCGCCGCCGGCCGCCTCCGCCGCGTCGAGCGCAGCCAGAAGCCGAGCGGCCAGCGGTCCGGACGCGGACTCGAACGCGTCGGCCATCGTGGGCCACACCGACGGGTTCCGCATGATGTTCGCCTGGACGCTGTAGCCGTCCCCGATCTGGTGGCCCGCGTCCGGGATGCACTCCGCGCCCGTGTGGGCCGCTGCCGTCCCGTCGCCGCCGAGGATCGCGACCTGTCGTACCGCCGAGTCGGGATCGGCAGCGACCAGCGCGGCGAGCGCCTGCTCGGGTGACTTGCCGGCCTCGAGAAGCTCCAGTCCGAGCGGGCCGTAGCTCCGTTCGGAGTACGCCTGGCTTGCGACGACCCCGACACCGGGTCTGGCCCAGAGCACGCCCGCGCCGCAGTTGAACGCGCGCGACTGGACCGCGGCTCCGAGCTGGCCGGTCTCGGGATCTCGGGCGACGATCGAGTAGGTCAGGGCTGGGCGGCGCGCATCTTGGCCTTGTGCTCGCGCTTCATGGCCTGGTAGCGATCGAGCGCCTCGGCCGAGTCGACGTCGCCGAGCGTCGGGTGGTTCGGCACCAGGCCCTGCGCCGCCTCGACGCCGAAGCGCTTGGCCAGCACGGAGCCGAGCGCCTTGATCTTCATCTCGCCGAAGCCGGGCAAGGCTGCGATCCGGCGCCGGAGCTCCGCCGAGTCGCCGGCTTCCAGCCAGAGCCGCGACGCGTCGCCGCCGTACTCGGCCTCCACGAACCCGCAGAGGTCCCGGACCCGGGTCGCCATCGCACCCGGGAAGCGGTGGACGGCCGGGCGCTCGCGGAACGCGGCCTCGAGCCGGTCAGGATCGAGCGAGGCGATCTCGCCCGCGTCGAGCGTCCCGAGCCGATCCTTGATCTTCAGCGGGCCGGTGAACGCGGACTGCACGGACACCTGCTGGTCGAGCGCGAACCCGATCAGCAGCGCGAGCGGCTCGTGCGCGATGAGCTCGTTCGCCTCGTCGCTCTCGGTGAAGTACAGGCGGTCGGGTGCGGCAATCGCCACGCCGCAAGCCTACTCCCTGGAGAGAAGCTCGCGACGGAGCGCCGTCGCGCGGGAATTCCCTGCATTCGCGCAAATTGACGGCACGCCGAAGGTCGTTTACGGTCGCAACGTTGGCGTCCCGGCAATCGGGACAAATTTGGGGAAAAGGGGAGAGGATGCGTTTTCGACACGTCGTCGCTCTGGCGGTCGCTGCAGTCGCAGCCGTCGCTGTTGCCTCGGGGGCAGCCGGAGCTTCCTATTCGAACCTGCAGCCGGGGGTCGCGAGCGCGGGCCTGAGCGAGCAGGTTCCGGTCAACGTCGTCTTCGTCGGGTTCGAGCCGAGCCAGGTGGGCTCGGCGCCGTTCCTCGACGGGCTGCCGGAGCGCTACAAGCCGGTGGTTCGATCGCGGCTCCCGTACGGCACCATCGAGGAGCTCGGGATCGACTACACCTACGACTACGACGTCACGTATACGAGCACCGCGTGGGAGAACAGCTTCTTCGACGCGCTCGAGGGCTTTGCGACGCCCGCGGCCCGGACGCTCTTCCAGGACATCTACAACGAGCAGGCGGGCACGCGCGACGTCGGCGACAACCACTTCATCGACGCGCCGACGGTCGAGAAGTGGCTGATCGATCACGCCCCGTCCGGCGTCAACACCCGCCAGAACACGATCTTCTTCGTCAACTGGTGGGGGCGGCCCGACTTCATCGACCACGTCTACACGAAGTTCGGCGAGCCGGACCCCGACACGGGCTTCGACTTCGGCGTCGGCCGTGAGAGCCGGAAGATCATCGCCTGGGGCGGCACGACCGCTGATGACGAGGAGACCGGTCTCGGCCGCCGTCGCGGCGAGCGGCGCATCTGGTTCTTCGATCTCTCGGCCGGGCCCGAGGCCTGGGGCGGGAACTACGACATCACGTTCCCGGATCTCGACTTCGACGGGCAGCCGGACTACCGGATCCCGGTGGCCTGGGAGTACGCAGCCGGCGGCTATCGAGCCCCGGCGGCGCTGGCGGGCGACCTCAGCCTGGTCGCGCGGTATGCGGCGATCAACCTGATGTTCACGTCGTCGCCGCTGTATCCGCCGTATCTCACGCCTCAGCTCCTGCCCAAGTCGATCAACCTCGACCTCAACACGTACGAGGGCTGGCCCGGCGTGAACGCGAGCCGGACGTACCAGGATCCGGACTACCTCGAGGACGAGGAGAGCGAGCTGTTCCCGTCCAAATGGTCGACGGACACTGAGGATCTGAAGTTCCGCGGCAAGGCGCGTGAGTGCTACGTGCTCTTGCTCCAGAACGTCGGGTGCTACCCGGACCGGCCGCAGTACCCGCCGTTCGCGAACCTGTTCCTCAACAACGCGCTGAACCTCGAGGACGTGCTGGACGACGATCCTGACGATGCCGGCAAGAAGCGGCGGTACGAGGCACCCGCGTTCAACTACGCCGTGGACGACGTGGCGGAGCCGGATCTCTCGCCGCCGTTCCTTGGCTTCGCGGACGACAACTACGTGGACGGGACGCAGAGCTTCGTCTTCAACTTCGTCTCACCGGGGATCGTCTCGTCGGGCTACGGACTGACGACCACCCAGATCCACGAGTACGGCCACCACTTCGGCATGAGTCACCCGCACGACGGGTTCGACTGGGAGACGGGGATCGACTACGGCCCCACGGGCCCGTTCTTCCTCGCCTGGGCGAGCGACGAGCACAACTCGATGATGAGCTACATCGACCTGAACTGGGACTTCAGCCAGTTCGATCGCGACAACGCGGCGCGGCACCAGGCCGCGGGGTACATCATCAACGCCAACGTCATCGCCGGCCGGGTGCTGGCGAGCAGGAAGGCCGACAAGGCGAAGAAGGACCTCGCCGAAGCGGATAAGGCCATCGGCAAGGCGAAGTCCGAGATGGCCTCGCACGACTACGAGGACGCCTTCTGGTGGGCCAGGTCGGCCTACGACAGCGTCCTCAAGGCCGCCGACCGAGCGGATGTCAAGGTCAAGGCCAGCCACAACGGCTGGGCGGTCGAGCCGAAGGTGAAGCACGAGGGCCACAGGGCCGAGGGTGCGATCACCTACGGCGGCTTCGACAAGATCGGCCGCGGTACGAAGCGGTCCATGCCGTAAGGCCCGCGGGCGAAACGGACTACGGCGGAAGGGCCCCGGAGACGGGGCCCTCCGTCGTTCGTGGGACACGCCGGACGCCGCTGACGAGCGCCCTGTGGACAGCTCGTCACACATTCGGCGCACTTTCCCCTTGACACGAATCGGTGTCCGACACCGCCGTTAGGACAGCGCTTTCTTGGACACCGCCCTCAGCGCCACTCTCATCGGCTGGCGCTGAGGCTCGCTACTGCAACGCGTGCCGTAGTCGCAGCCAGGCGACCACCTCGGCGGCGTTCTCGTCCGGCGGGAACACCGGGTAGAAGACCTTGACGATGCGGCCCTCGTCGGCCACGAGCGTGAGCCGCTTGTAGAGCCGCCTGTCGCCGAACTCGAACGTCGGGAGGCGCAGAGCATCGGCCAGGCGCAGCTCCGGATCGGCGGCGACGGCGTGGGGGAGACCGAGCCGCTCGACCGCCTCGCGCTGGTCGTCGAGTGTCTGGGCGGAGAGGCCGACGACCGTCGCGCCGAGCTCCTGGAGCACGGGCCCGTGGTCGCGGAAGCCGCACGACTCCGGGGTGCAGCCTCGCGCGCCCGGGGTCTCGTCCCAGCCTGCGGGCGGCTCGACACCGGGCCGTCCCGTCCGCGGATAGACGTACAGGACGAGGAGCTCGGTCGCCGCGGCCGCGAGGTTGAGCTCGCCGTCCGTCGTCTCGAGGTAGAGCGGTGGGACGAGCTTGCCTTCGAGGTGGTCGGCGGCGCCGTCGTCCTCGGGGACCGGCAGGTTCTCGGGCAGGACGGTCGGGTCGTACGTCATCCCAGCGCCGCCTTGACCTGGTCGAGGTTCTCGCGCCAGAGCTCTTCCGGGAGCGGCGGGAGGACGTCGTCCCAGATCGCCACGAGGTTCGTCGTCAGCTGTGGAAGGCGCGCGGGCCTCGCCATGAACCACCAGTGGAGGTGCTCGCTGCCGTCGCCCCAGCGGCAGACGTGGACGCGGCCGATCTCCCCGACGGAGCGGACGGCCCGCTCGACGCGGGCGATCATCAGGCCCAGCTCGGCGGCCAGCTCCTCCGGGAGATCCCCCGGGTCGGCGTAATGGGCCCGCGGGAAGAGGACGACGACCACGGGCAAGCCCGGCGCCTCGCGCGTCGCCGAGATGCGCCAGCGCTCGCTCGTCCAGAGGAACGCGTCGTCAGGGGTGTCGCAGGCCCAGCAACCGACGCCGCCGACGCCGTGCCGCGGCGGCTCGGCCGCGATCGGCGGAAGCAGCGCTTTCGGACGCGGCTCGCCCTCGAACGGCCACCCATCCCACTCCTCGACCGGCGGCGTTCGGAGGGCGTCCTTCGCCCGCTCGTAGAGCTCTTCCGGCGTCTCGGGCATGCGGGTCGATGCTAGCCGTGTGGTGGAGCCGGCCTAGCGCAGCGGGCGGAGGAGGTCCCGGATCGCGGCAGCTATGTGCGGCCGACCGCGCACCAGGCGCGCGCGGAAAGCGTGAAGGCGCCTTCGGGCGAGCCCAGCCGCCGCGCGAACTCGTCGCGGAGCTGTTCCTGCGCCTCGCCGCCGAGGGACGCGGCATACGCGCCCGCAGGTCCGACGCCCGTCGGGAACGGCGCCCAGAGATCCTCGAAGTCCTCGTAGGACGCGTCCACCACGATCGGCGAGACGTCCACGTCGGCGAACCGCCCGCTCTGCCACAGGCCCGCGAGGTCCTCCGGCGTGGAGAACCGCATCGTGTGCGACTCCATCCGCGGCGTGGCTCCGGGGTCGAGAGCGGCAGCCGCCTCCCAGAAGGTGCGCAGCAACGTCATCCCGCCGCCGTAGTCCCAGACGCAGCCGGCAACGACACCTCCCGGTCGCGTCACGCGCGACATCTCCCGGACGCCCTGCTCCGGATCGGACAGGAAGTTGACGACCAGCTGCGACAGCGTCGTGTCGAACTCGCCGTCGGCGAACGGGAGCGACTCGGCTGACCCGACCTCGATTCGCGCCCCCGGCACCTTGGCTCGCGTCGCCTCGACGAACGGCTCCGACGGATCGATCCCCGCGACGTTCTCCGCTCCGACCACGTCCGCCAGCGCCGACACGAGCGCTCCAGACCCGCATCCGACGTCGAGCGCGCGCTGTCCCGGCTGCACCTCCGCCGCCTCGCACATGGCGCCGGCGAGCTTCGGGCTGTACCGGCCGATGAACCTGTCGTAGACCTCAGCGGGGCCGCTGAACATCGCCTTCGGATCGGCCATTGCGGGGATTGTGTCAGTGGCTAGGCTGGCCCCATGAGCGCGCTCTCCGTCTTCAGCCCCGGGACGCGCGCCTGGTTCGAGCGGACGTTCGACGGGCCGACGCCCGCCCAGGAGCTCGGCTGGCCGAAGATCGCCTCCGGCGCCCACACGCTCATCCAGGCGCCGACGGGCTCGGGCAAGACGCTCGCCGCCTTCCTCTACGGGCTCGACCGGCTGCTCGAGGAGCCCGGCGAGGGGACGCGCCTCGTCTACGTCTCGCCGCTGAAGGCGCTCAACTACGACATCGAGCGGAACCTGCGCGGGCCGCTCGCCGGGCTGCAGGCCGACGTGAAGGTGGCGGTGCGGACGGGCGACACACCGCAGAAGGAGCGCGCGGCCATGCTCCGGCACCCGCCCGACCTCCTGATCACCACGCCGGAGTCGCTCTTCCTCATGCTGACCTCGCGGGCCCGCGAGACGCTCACCGGCGTCCGGACCCTGATCCTCGACGAGGTGCACGCCGTCGCCGGGACGAAGCGCGGCGCCCACCTCGCCCTCTCCGTCGAGCGGCTCGAGCGCCTGACCGGCGAGCCGTTCCAGCGGATCGGCCTCTCCGCGACGCAGCGCCCGATGGACGAGATCGGCCGCTTCGTCTCCGGCGGCCGGCCGATCGAGCTCGTGGACGCCGGCCGGTCGAAGGAGCTGGACGTCCAGGTCGTCGTCCCGCTCGAGGACATGCGCGAGCCCGGCGTCAACGCGGAGATCACCGACATCCTCGGCACCGGCGGCGAGGCGCCGACCTCCCAGTCGATCTGGCCGTCGATCTACCCGCGCCTCCTCGAGCTCGTCGAGGCTCACCGCTCGACGATCGTCTTCGTCAACAACCGGCGCCTCGCGGAGCGCCTCGCCCTCCGGCTCAACGAGGCCGCCGAGAAGGAGATCGCGCGCGCCCACCACGGCTCGCTGGCCCGGGAGCAGCGGCTCGAGGTCGAGGAGCTCCTGAAGCGCGGGGAGATCCCGTGCCTCGTCGCCACCTCGTCGCTCGAGCTCGGCATCGACATGGGCGCCGTCGACCTCGTCGTGCAGGTCGAGTCGCCGAAGTCGGTGGCGCGCGGGCTCCAGCGGATCGGCCGCGCCGGCCACGACCTCGCCTCCGTCTCGAAGGGACGTGTCTTCCCGAAGTTCCGCGCCGACCTGCTCGAGTCCGCCGTCGTCGTCAAGCGGATGCGCGAGGGCGCGATCGAGGAGACGCAGATCCCCCGCAACCCGCTCGACGTGCTCGGCCAGCAGATCGTCGGGATCGCCTCGCAGGAGGAGATCGAGGTCGACGAGCTCCACGGGCTCGTGAAGCGCGCGTATCCGTTCGCCGAGCTCTCGCGCGTCCAGCTCGAGAACGTCCTCGACATGCTGGCCGGGCGCTACCCGTCGGACGAGTTCGCCGAGCTGCGCCCGCGGATCGTCTGGGACCGGACGGCCGGCGTCATCCGCGGCCGGGGCGGCGCGGCGCGCCTGGCGGTCACGAACGCGGGGACGATCCCGGACCGCGGGCTCTTCGGCGTCCATCTCGTCGACGGCGGCGGCCGGGTGGGCGAGCTCGACGAGGAGATGGTCTACGAGGCCCGCGCCGGCCAGACGTTCATGCTCGGCGCCTCGACTTGGCGAATCGAGGAGATCACGCGCGACCGCGTGCTCGTGTCGCCGGCGCCCGGCGTGCCCGGCGCGATCCCGTTCTGGAAGGGCGAGGGGCCGGGCAGGCCGTACGAGCTCGGCGAGGCGATCGGCCGCTCGTCGCGCGAGCTGGCGTCGCTGTCGGACGAGGCGGCCGCCGAGCGGTTGCGCGACGACTACTGGCTCGACGACCTGGCCGCGAAGAACCTCATGACCTTCATCCGCGAACAGGAGCAGGCGACCGGCGCCGTCCCGTCGGACCGGACGATCGTCGTCGAGCGCTTCCGCGACGAGATCGGCGACTGGCGCGTCTGCGTGCTGACGCCGTTCGGTGCCCGGGTGCACGCGCCCTGGGCGCTGGCCGCCTCGGCCCGGCTCCAGGAATCGCTCGGCGTCGACGCCTCCGTGCTGTGGTCGGACGACGGCATCGCGTTCCACTTCCCGGACGCGGACGCCCCGCCGCCGACCGAGCAGATCGTCCTCGATCCCGACGAGATCGACGACCTCGTGATGGCTGAGCTGGCCGGGACGGCGCTCTTCGGCTCGCACTTCCGCGAGAACGCGGCCCGGGCGCTGCTGATCCCACGGCGCCGGCCGGGCGAGCGGACACCGCTCTGGCAGCAGCGCCTGAAGGCGCAGAGCCTCCTCCAGGTGGCGAAGAAGTACGGGTCCTTCCCGGTCATGCTCGAGACCTTCCGCGAGTGCCTCCAGGACGTCTTCGACCTCCCGGCGCTGAAGCGGCTCCTGCACGGGATCAAGACGCGGCAGATCGACGTCGTCGACGTCGAGAGCGCCTCGGCCTCGCCCTATTCGGCCTCGCTTCTCTTCGACTACATCGCGACGTACATGTACGAGGACGACACGCCTCCCGCGGAGCGGCGGGCGCAGGCGCTGTCCCTCGACCGCGATCTCCTGCGCGAGCTGCTCGGGCAGGAAGAGCTCCGCGACCTGCTCGACCCCGGCGCGCTCGACCAGGTCGAGTCGTCGCTCACGGGCGAGGCGAAGGATCCGGACGGGCTGCACGACCTGCTGCTGCGGCGCGGCGACCTGCGTCCGGCGAGTTCGACGAGGCGTTCGCGGCCGTCCTCGAGGCCGAGCGCCGCGCAGTGCGCGTACGGGTCGGCGGCGAGGAGCGGCTGATCGCAGCCGAGGACGCCGGCCGCTACCGCGACGCTCTGGGCGCGATGCCGCCGAGCGGGCTGCCCGACGCGTTCCTCGAGAAGACGGAGGAGCCGCTGCGCTCGCTGCTCGCCCGGTACGCGAGAGGTCGCGGCCCGTTCACCACGCGGGAGGCTGCGGCCCGGTTCGGGATCGAGGCAGAGCGCGCGGAGGCCGAGCTGGCCGTGCTCGAGCGGGAGGACCGGCTCGTCCGCGGCGAGCTCCGCCCGGGCGGAACCGAGCGCGAGTGGTGCGATCCCGACGTCCTGCGCCGGATCCGGCGGGCGTCGCTTGCGGCACTCCGCAAGGAGGTCGAGCCGGTCGAGCAGGTCGCCTTCGCCCGGTTCCTGCCGGGCTGGCAGGGGATCGACCGGCGGGCGACCCTCCGCGAGGCGCTCGTCCCGCTCCAGGGTCTGGCGCTGCCGGTGGCGCTCTGGGAGTCCGAGCTGCTGCCGCGGCGAGTTCCCAACTACGCGCCGGCGCAGCTCGACCAGCTGTGCGCGACCGGCGAGCTCGTCTGGGTCGGCGCGGGACTCGACCGGGTCGCCGTCTTCTTCCGCGAGGACGCGGCCGTGCTGGGGAAGCCCGAGGGCACCGACCCGCCCGAGGGGGAGGTGCACGACCGGATCCGCGAGGCGCTCGCCAGGAGCGCAGAGTTCTGGTTCGACCTGCTGGCGGCGACCGGGCTCGAGGCCGAAGCTGCGCTGCCGGCGCTCTGGGAGCTCGTCTGGGCCGGCGAGGTCACGAACGACGCGTGGACGCCGCTGCGGGCCGGGCGTCGCTACGGCGTGCCGAAGCCGGAGCGCAGGCCGCGGCGGTTCTCGCGCCGTCGGGCAACGGCGATCACGGCGACCCAGGGGCGGTGGTCGCTCACGGATCGGCTGTTCGCCGGCGAGCGAGAGCCGAGGGCGCTGGCCGAGCTCCTGCTCGAGCGCCAGGGAATCGTGACGCGCGACGGCGTCCGCGCGGAGGGCATTCCGGGCGGCTACTCGGCGGTCTACGGGGAGCTGAAGGCGCTCGAGACGCTCGGTCTCTGCCGGCGCGGCTACTTCGTCGAGGGGCTCGGCGGCGCACAGTTCGCGCTCGGCGGCGCGGTCGAGCGGATCCGCGAGCTCCGTCCCAAGGAGGACGAGCCGGACGAGCTCAAGGTGCTCGCCGCAGCCGACCCGGCCCAGCCCTACGGCGCGGCACTGTCATGGCCGAAAAGGGCAGACGGCCGGGCGGCGCGCGTCGCCGGTGCGTACGTCGTGCTGATCGGCGGCGACGCGGCGCTCTTCGTCGAGCGGGGCGGGAAGACGCTCGTGCCGCTCCGTGATCCCGATCCCGACTGGCTCCGCCCGGCGCTCCAGGCGCTCGTCGAGCACGTGAAGAGCCGGCGGGGGATCAAGCGGCTGGCGGTCGAGCGGTTCGACGGCGAGCCGGTGGGCGAGACGGACGCGATGCCGCTCCTCGTCGAGGCGGGCTTCACGGCCGGGCCGCGCCGCGCAGTCCTCCGTCCGTGAACGAGCTCGCGGAGCTCCAGCGCCGAAGCTACGCCTCCGCCCGCGGCGTTCGCGGCTCCTGGCCGGAAGAGGATGCGCTCGACGAGGCCGAGCTCGCGGATCTGCTCGGCCGCCACCGATACTGCGTCGTCGCCACCGGCCGGCCGGACGGCCGCGCCACTGCCGCGCCGGTCGCGTTCGTCGCTCAGGGCGGCGCGTTCTGGTTCGCGACCGTCGAGGGCCTGCGTCTCCGGAATCTCCGCTCGTCGGCGTGGGCGTCGATCGTCGTCATGGAGGGCGGCGGCGTCGACGAGGACGGCCCGCCGCACCGAGCGGTGACGGCGGAAGGCCCGACCGTGCTCCACGAGGGAGACGAGTTCGCGCGCGCCTTCGAGCCGCTCAGAGAGGCCTGGCTCGCGCGTCACCGCCGCGCGCCCGACTGGGCCGTCGCGCTGGTGGAGCTGCGGCCGGAGCGCCTGTTTTCCTACGCCGCGCGCTCGTAGCCAGAACCCGAGGATCGCGCCGAGATGAAGGGGTAGCCCGGCGCCGCGCGGGTGGTTACAGAGTCCCTAGGCCGAGGCAGGTGTGTGGAAGACAGCTTCGACGTTGTTGCCGTCCGGGTCGAGCGCGAACGCGGCGTAGTAGCGCCCGCTGTACTCGGGACGCACGCCGGGCGCGCCGTTGTCGGTGCCGCCGTTGTCGATCGCCGCTGCGTGCCAGCGCTCCACGCTGACGGCATCCGGCGCGCGGAACGCGATGTGTGCGCCCGTCGTGACGCGGTCTCGACCTGGCTCGGTTCCGACCTCGTGCAACGCGAAGTCGTCGCTCATACCGCGCCCGAACAGGACATATCCATCGCCTTCGAACTCACCCTCGCCCAGCACGGCAAATCCGAGTTCGGCCAGCGCGGCCTCGTACATGCGCCGACTCGCGGCAAGGTCGCTCACCCTGACGCCGACGTGATCGATTACCTGACTCATGCGTTGCCTGCACGAGCCTACTGTGGTGCGCTCGGGGCGCTCAGCGGGGACGAGCGAGGCGCCCGAGCAGCAACCCGAAGAGCGCGTGTCGTACGGTCGCCTGCGCGAAGGCGCGCGCGTTGGTGAGGAGCGGCGGGACGCCCACCTCGCCGCGGGCCGGGTGGTAGCGGTCGACGAGGTAGGAAAGGCCGTGGTAGAGGGCGACGTGCTCGGCGAGGGCCATGCCGAGCGCCAGCCGCCGGTCCGGCGTCGGGAGCCGGCGGCGCACCTGGTCGTACGCGAGGCCGAAGACCGCGCCGTTCACGGCATGGATCGCGAGCCCGACCGGGCCTGCGAGCCGGCCGCCCGTCACCGCCTTTCCGAGCACGGCGACGTCGGAGTAGTCGCAGCGGAACACCCGCCGGTCGAGCGGCTCGACCGCCGCCCATACCGTCGCCGCCACGGCTCCCGCAAGCGCCGGATGGAGCCTTCCCTCGGTCACTACAAGGTTGTCCTGATCCCGACTGCCTCCTAGTGACAGTACACCCGTCCTGGTGCGGCACCTGTCGCGGTTTGCTACCTCCTGGAGCGCGGAGTAGGGTCGGAGAGCTCTCGAACGCGGAAAGGAGAAAGGAGGCCAAGACCCCTCGTAGAGCCCGAAAGGAGACATCATGGCTGAGAGCTCAACAGCGGGAACCGTCGTTCTCGTTCACGGCGGTTTCGTAGACGGGTCCGGCTGGCAGGGCGTTTACCACCAGCTGACCAAGGACGGCTACAGCGTCAGCGTCGTCCAGAATCCGACGTTTTCGCTCGAAGGCGACGCCGACGCCACCAAGCGCGTCATCGACGCGCAGAGCGAGCCCGTAATTCTCGTTGGCCACTCCTACGGCGGAGCGGTCATCACCGAGGCGGGGACCGATCCCAACGTGAGGGCGCTTGTCTACATCGCGGGCTTCGCGCCGGACGCGGGCGAGTCGGTGCAAACCCTCATCGCCGACTTGCCGCCCGAAACCGGGCCGCCGATTCTGCCGCCCGAGGACGGCTTTCTGCTGCTCGACCGGGCCAAGTTTCATCAGGCGTTCGCGGCGGACGTCGACACCGAACTAGCCGGGTTCATGGCCGACTCACAGGTCCCCTGGGGCCTTGACGCCGCGGGCGGCACGATCAGCGAGCCCGCCTGGCGGAGCAAGCCAAGTTGGTATCTCGTCACAACCGATGACCGGATGATTCCCCCATCGCTCCAGCGTGAGATGTCCGAGCGTGCCGGCTCGACGGTTGTCGAGACCCCCGGCAGCCATTCGATCTATGTGTCACAGCCGTCCGTTGTGGCTGACCTCATCGAAAGGGCCGCTTCCGAAGTGCGATCACCGGCGATGGCGTAGGTACGACCGAAACCACCGGCCCCGCCGCCAACGAGGTCAGGGCGGCGGGCCGGTTTGGCCAGCTCTTCAGGAACAATCGAGAGCATGCCCGAGGGGGATTCCCTCCATCGCGCCGCGAGACGCCTCCAGCTGCTGGTCGGTGAGACCGTCGAGGTCGAGAGCCCGAATCCGAGAGCTGCAGCGACGGGAGTTGCCGAGCAGCTGGACGGGCGTAGGCTCGAGCGCGTCGAGGCGGTCGGCAAGAACCTCGTGCTGAGCTTCGAGGGCGGGCTCGTCCTTCGCAGCCATCTCCGGATGAGCGGGCGCTGGACGGTTCGCGAACGCGGGGCGATTACGCGCGGCCGCCCGTGGCTCGTCATGCGCGGGAGTGGACGGGAGGCGGTGCTCTGGGGCGGTCCGGTGCTGGAGCTGAACGCGCGCGCCTTGCGCCGGCTTGGCCCGGACATCCTCGCGCGTCCGCCGGACTTCGACCGGATGGTCGCGAACCTGCGCCGCACCGACCAGGGACGCCAGGTGGGCGATTCGCTGCTCGACCAGCGCCTCGTCGCGGGGATCGGGAACGTCTGGAAGACGGAGGCGCTGTGGCGGGCCGGCGTCTCGCCGTGGCGGCCGCTCGGTGCAGTGAACGAGGCCGAGCTCCGGTCGGTGCTGGCCGAGGCGGCGGGGCTGATGCGTGCGTCCGTGGAGACCGGCCGGGCGGAGCGGCGGATCTACCGGCACGCAGGTCGCCCGTGTCCTCGGTGTCAGGCGCCGATCGAGTCCCGCGGGCAGGGCGACGCGAACCGGACCGCGTACTGGTGTCCCGTGTGCCAGACCTGACACGCGGGGAGGTCATCGCCAGGCTCGTTGCGGAGATCGAGGCGCTCGAGCCGCCCGCGCGCGTGGCGATCGACGGTCCGGATGCCGCGGGGAAGACGACGCTCGCGAACGAGCTCGTCGCCGGCATCGGCTCCAGCCGCCGTCCGCATCGGCGCCGACGAGTTCCTCCGACCGCGGGAGGAGCGTTACCGGCGCGGTCGGGAGTCTCCGGAGGGCTACTACGAGGATGGGGTCGACCGAGCCGCGCTCCGCTCGGTCGTCGCCGGCGCGACCGGTTTCGTGCTGGTGGACGGCGTGTTTCTCCTCAGGCCCGAGCTGGACGACCTCTGGAGCTATCGGATCTTCGTCGAGGTCACCGAGGAGGAGTCGCTGCGGCGCGGAGTCGAGCGCGACGGCGACCTGCACGAGTCCCGGGCCGTGGCCGAGCGGCTGTACCGGGTGCGCTACGTGCCCGCGCAGCGGCTCTACCGGGCGAGCGTGAGCCCTCACGAGCGAGCAGACGCCATCCTCTGGAACGACGATCCGGCGAGCCCGCGACTCGAGTTGGGCGGAGGAGAGCGGCAGCCCGGCGCGTAAGCGGACTGGTGATCCGGTCTCCGAATCTCCACGAGGCGCTGCGCGCGTTCTGCCTCGGTGCGTTCGCAGCCGTCACCCGGGAGCTCGACGAAGGCGGCGATGTGCCGTTCTCGTTCGAGGAGCACCAATCGCCCGGGAGGCCGACGCTGTACGAGTACCGCCCGCTCGTGACGCCGTTCCTCGATGCGCGGGCCGGCCGCCTGACGGCGCTCGCCGACGCGCAGCCGGCGCTGGCCGAGCTCGAGCGCGAGCCGGCGGCCGCGATCTTCGCGCGGGCACATTCGAGCGGCCGGCCGAGCTCGCGGGAGGCGCTGATGCGTACCGTCCTGCTCCCGCTCCTGGCGGAGACGGCCGAGGCCTGCGGAGGCTTCGACTGGGACGACGACGCGTTCGAGCGGGCCTACGCGGGCTTCGAGGGGTCGCTGTTCGGCGTCAACCGCTCGTATGCGGCGGTGGCGCCGGTCGTCGGCATCTCGATCGGCGGCTCGTTCGACCTGGGCGGCGGCATTCGGATTCGGCATGTCGCTTCGGGCGAGCTCGCCGTGCACTGGCCGCAGGCCGGCGGGCTGCTTCCGGAGGGTTTCGAGCGGGAGACCGACCGGCTCTGCGTCCTCGAGCTGGAGAGCGAGTTGAGCGCCGAGTCGGCACGGAACGAGGTTCCGGAGGCGCCGGGCGAGCTCGCCGACGCGGTCACCGCGCTCCGGCTGGCGACGGCCGGCTCGATCGCGGCAGGCCCCGTGCTCTTCGAGCGGCTCGACTGGCGCCCGTATGGGATCCGGCCCGTGCTGCCGATCGCCGCGACGCAGCCACCGGGCGAGCCGGTTCGCCTGGACGCGGTCCGGGCAGAGCTTGCCGTGCGGCTGCGGGAGCGGCTGGCGCTCTCCGACTCAGACCGAGAGCTCGGCGAGGCGCTCGACCGCTGGGAGCTTTCGCTCTTCCAGACGGATCCGTTCGCGTCCGAGCAGCTGCGTGGTTGTCTCACGTCGCTCCTCGGCGGCGGCGAGGGATTGTTCGCCGGCTCGCTCAGGGCCGCGGCGTTGCTGGGCGAGACCCCACGCGAGCGCGCAGCGATCCTCGACCGACTCCGACTGCTGGCGGCCGGCGATGCCGCGGCGCCCACCGGCGATCTCGTTCGCCGCGCGCTGGTGGCCGTGCTCGAGAGCGGTGAGCGGGAGCCGCTTCTGCGGACGCTCGACGAGACGCTGCTCGGACTTCGCCCCAAGGCGGGCGTCCACCCGGAACCGGCCCTCGCGGTCGGCGCACTCTAGGGACAGAGACGTCACAGACATGTGCGCCTCGCACCAGTACGGTCGAAGGCATGGACGAGGCACGCGCAGTACTCCGACGACTCGAGCGGATCGAGACGCTCGATCGTCACGACGCCCCGGCGGGTGAGCTCCTCGCCGAGCTGCGCGCGCTCGTCCGCGAGGCGGAGACGTGGGTCCGCGCCGAGCCCGAGCGGAGCGGAGCCGCCGATGCCGTCGCCTCCTGCCGCGGTGCACTGGACGCCGAAGACGCGGGGGTGGTGCTTCTGCCCCGCTAATCACGGAAAAATTGAGCTCCCCGACCTGGCGCAGTCCGGTTTTTCGGGCACACTGATGGTGTGCAGGACACTCCGGTCCCAGGCCGAAGGACGGGCTGCTGATGCGCCTCGCCGGCCTTTTCTCACGCCCGCCGACGGCGGAGTCTGACGACGACTCCCCTGAGGGCGCCGTCGACGCGCCTCCGCGCGATGCGATCGTGATCGCGTTCGCCAACCAGAAGGGCGGCGTCGCCAAGACGACGTCGACCCTGAATCTGGGCGTCGCGTTCTCGGAGCAGGGGTTCCGCGTCCTTGTCGTCGACATGGACCCGCAGGGCAACCTGACGATGAGCCAGGGGTTCAACCCGGACCAGATCGAGCGGTCGATGTTCGACGTCCTCGTGCACCGGTTGCCGATCGACCAGGTGATCCATGAGGCGGAGGTCGACCTCGCCGTGTCGTCGATCGATCTCGCGGGCGCCGAGCTCGCGCTGTCGAGCATGATCGGGCGAGAGCGGGCGCTCGAGAAGGCGCTGAACCCGATCAAGGATCGGTACGACTTCATCCTGGTCGACACACCGCCGTCGCTCGGCCTGCTGACGATCAACGCGCTCGTTGCGTCCAACGGGGTCATCGTCCCGGTCCAGTGCGAGTACCTCTCGCTCCGAGGTCTCGTCCAGCTGGAGAACACGTTGTCGATGATCCGGGAGAACCTGAATCCCGAGGTGGGGATCCAGGGCATCCTGCCGACGATGTACGACGGTCGGACGCTGCATGCCCGCGAGGCCGTGGAGATCCTCCAGGAGAACTTCGGCGAACTCGTCTTCCGCACGAGGATCAAGAAGACCGTCCGTTACGCCGAGGCGCCCGTGAAGGGCAGCTCGGTGCTCAAGTACGACCCGTCCGGCAACGCCGCCGAGGCGTACCGGGACCTCGCGAAGGAGGTGCTCAATGGCGCGCAAGCGCGCAAGCATGCGTGAGGGTCCGCTCGCGGAGCTCTTCCGTGCGACCGAAGCGGCGCAGCGTCAGGCGGAGAAGGAAGGCAAGGTCGTCCCGGGCGAGCCGCTCGAGGAGACGGTGGAACACCCGCCACCCGTGCTCGAGGTTGCCCCCGAGCCGGAACCGGACACGCCTCCGCGCCCCGAGCGGGCGCCGTTGGCCCCTGCCCAGCCTCGGACCCCCGAGCCGGTCCAACCCCGCGCGCAGCCGTCCGATCGTGGGATCGCGCGACTTCTCGAGCCACTGCCGGAGCCGCCGCCGAGGCTCCACCGCGCGCCGCGCTCGGACTCGGCGTACCTCGCGGTCATCCGGGTCGTCGGCGTCGGCGGCGCAGGCCTCAACGCCGTCAACCGGATGATGGACGCGGGCATCTCCGCGGTCGAGTTCGTCGCCGTCAACACCGATCTCCAGCAGCTGGCGCTGAGCGACGCCGAGGTCAAGATCCACATCGGCCGCGAGCTGACAGGCGGCCTCGGCTCGGGCGCCGAGCCGGACATCGGCCGCCGCGCGGCCGAGGAGGCGTACGACCAGGTCAAGCGCGCTCTCCGAGGGTCGGACATGGTGTTCGTCACCGCCGGCGAAGGCGGCGGGACGGGCTCTGGCGCCGCGCCCGTCGTCGCGCGCATCGCGCGCGAGGTCGGCGCACTGACGGTCGGGATCGTGACGATGCCGTTCCGGTTCGAGGGCACGAAGCGCCGCTCGCAGGCCGAAGCCGGTGTACACGCCCTCCGGGACGCGTGCGACACGGTCATCGTGATCCCCAACGAGCGCCTCCTCGAGGTGCTCGACAAGAGCACGTCGATGCTCGACGCCTTCAAGATCGCCGACGACGTCCTCCGGCAGGGCGTCCAGGGCATCTGCGACCTGATCACCGAGCCGGGCCTGATCAACGTCGACTTCGCGGACGTGCGCACGATCATGCACGGTGCGGGGACGGCGCTGATGGGGATCGGCTTCGCGACCGGCGAGAACCGTGCGGTCGAGGCGGCCGAGCGGGCGCTCCGTTCACCGCTCGTCGACACCGAGCTCGTCAGCGCGCGGGGAATCCTGCTCTCGATCGCCGGCGGCAACGACCTCTCGCTCTACGAGGTCAACGAAGCGGCCGAGGTCATCCGCGCCGCCGCCGTCGACGACACGAACATCATCTTCGGCGCCACGGTCGACGAGCGACTCGAAGGCCAGGTGTGGGTGACGGTGATCGTGACCGGTGTCGGCCAGCGAGGCGGTTCGCGGCCCGTCCCGAGGCCGCGCGAGGAAAGCTCGGACACGCTCGAGCCACCGTCGTTCCTCCAGAGCTGACCCCGGCGCCGTGAAGGGCGCGATCGCAGCCGGCCATCCGCTGACCGCGGAAGCCGGAGCACGGGTGCTCGCCGAGGGCGGTAACGCGGTGGACGCCTGCCTGGCGGCGGCGTTCGTCTCGTGGGTCGCCGAGAGCCCGCTGACCGGTCCGGGAGGAGGCGGCTTCTTGCTCGTCCACCGAGCCAGAGACGGGCGGTCGCGGCTGCTCGACTTCTTCGTCTCGGTGCCCGGGGCGGGTCTCGGCACCGAGACGATCAGGGAGATGGAGACGATCGACGTCGACTTCGACCGCTCGACGACCCAGGCGTTCGGGATCGGCGCCGCGTCGGTCGCCGTGCCCGGCACCGTTGCGGGCCTCGAGACCGCGCACCGCGCCTACGGCCGTGTCGAGTGGTCGAAGTTGTTCGAGCCTGCAATCGACCTCGCTCGGGAGGGCGTCGTGCTGACCCGCGAGCAGGCCTACCTGCACGCGATCCTCGACGTCATCCTGCGGCACGCCGAGCCCGGCCGGGCGATCTACGGGCCGGGCGGTGAGCGCCTCGCCGCGGGCGATCGCCTGGTGATGGGCGATCTGGCCGCCACGCTCGAGCTGCTCGCCGGCGGGGGTGCGGCCGAGTTCTACGACGGACTCCTCGCCGACGCGGTCGCGGGTCACATCCGTGCGGAAGGTGGCGCGCTCACGAGGGACGACCTTCGCGCCTATCGCGTGATCTGGCGGCGTCCGATCGCGACCGATTTCCTCGGACACCGCTTCGTCTCCAACCCGCCGCCGTCCACGGGCGGTGTCCTGATCGCCTACGGGCTGCTGCTCCTCGACCGCGTCGGCCTCGGCGGCCGCAACGGCAGTGCGGACGCCATGAGCCGTCTGGTCGGGGTGATGGGCGAGCAGGTACTCGCGGGAGGCCCGGGGTTCGCACGGCAGCTGCACGGTGGCGGCCTGGCACGCCAGCTCCATGACGACCGCCGGGTCGGCGAAGCGGCCGAGCGCCTCCTCGAGAGCCGGCCTCCGACCACGCGGGAGCCGGCCGAGCCGTCCAGGACGACCCACATCTCGGTCGTGGACGGGGACGGCAACGCCGCCTCGCTGACCGCATCGACCGGCTCCGGCTCGGGCGTCGTCGTGCCCGGGACGGGCGTCCACCTGAACAACATGCTCGGCGAGCACCACCTCAACCTGGCCCGGCGGCGCCGGCGGCCGGGCGGCAGGCTGACGAGCATGATGGCCCCGTCGATCGTCCTCCTGGACGGGCATCCCCGGCTCGTCGTCGGCAGCGCGGGGTCGTCGCGGCTCCGCGGTGCGATCCTCCAGATCGTGGCCAACGCGATCGGCCACGACGTGCCCGTGAACGAGGCCATCGACGCGCCGCGCGTCCATCTCGACGAGGGCCATGTCCACTGCGAGGGGGGTAGCGACACAGGCGAGCTGGACGAGCTCGAGCGCCGCGGCTACGACATCGTCCGCTGGCGCCGGCGGAATCTCTACTTCGGAGGCGCGGCGGCCGTGGAGGTTCGTCCGGACGGGGCACTCGCGGCGGCGGGCGACCCGAGGCGCGGCGGACACGGCATCGTCGTCGGTGAGTGAGACGCTCGTCGTCCGCCCGGCCCGCCCGGGAGACGCCGGCGCCCTCGTCGAGCTCGCGGCGGCGGTCGCGTCCGAGCCGCAGGGCTGGCTGATCGCCGAGGGAGCGTGGCGCACGCCCGGCGAGGAACGGCGCTTCCTCCGCGCGCTCCGGCGCTACAACGATGCGGCCGTCTTCGTCGCGGACACGCCCGACGGCATCGTCGGCCGCCTCTCCCTCGGCCGGGACCCGCACCCGGCCAGCAGGCACGTCGCCGACCTCGGCCTGATGGTGGCGGCGAGCCATCGTCGCCGCGGGATCGGGGTTGCGCTCCTGGAGCGTGCGGTCGACTGGGCCCGTGACGTCGGCGTCCGCAAGCTCGAGCTCCACGTCTTCCCGCACAACGAAGCGGCGATCGCCCTCTACGAACGCTTCGGGTTCAGGCGGGAGGGCTACCGCCGGAACCACTACCGCCGCGGCGAGGAGTACCTCGACGCGATCCTCATGGCTCTCGACGTCGAATAGGGTCTCCGCGTGGCCAAGCTTGCCGAGATCGCGGACGGCTTCTTCAAGCCGGCGATCCGGGACATCGTCCCGTACGAGCCCGGCAAGCCGGTCGAGGAAGTGCAGCGAGAGCTCGGCCTCGAGCGAGTCATCAAGCTTGCGTCGAACGAAGGGCCGTTCGGCCCGTTCCCGGAAGCGCTGGAGGCCCTCGCCGCCGCAGGACCAGAGCTCAACCGCTACCCGGACGGCGGCGCCTACCGCCTCCGGATGCTGCTCGCGGAGCGCCACGACGTCCGCTTCGAGGAGATCGCCCTCGGCGCAGGCGCCGACGGCGTGGTCGATGCGCTCTCCCAGGTCTCGCTCGACCCCGGCGACGAGGTGGTCTGCGGCTGGCCGAGCTTCCCGAGCTACGTGATCGGCGCGACGAAGCTCGGCGCGGTCGCCCGGACGATCCCGCTCGATGCGGGCCGCTACGACCTCGAGGCGATGCTCGCCGCCGTCGGCGAGCGGACGAAGCTCGTCTACGTCTGCCACCCGAACAACCCGACCGGGACGATGAACACGCGCGAGGAGCTCGACCGGTACTTCGATCAGGTGCCGGATCACGTCCTCACCGTCCTCGACCAGGCGTACTTCGAGTACGTGGACGATCCGGGCTATGCGGACGGGATCGAGGAGTACCTGAAGGCGGGGCGGCGCGTCGTCGTCCTGCGCACGTTCTCCAAGATCTTCGGCCTGGCCGGCCTGCGGGTCGGTTACGGCGTGGCGCCGGCCGCCGTCGTGACCGCGGTCGGGAAGGTTCGGCGCGCATTCGACATCACGTCGCCGGCGCAGGTCACCGCGGTCGCAAGCCTCGAAGCGCCCGGCGCGGCCGCCGAGCTCGAGCGGCGCCGCAGGGTCAACGCCGAGGGCCGGCCGGCGATCGAGCGGGCCCTGCGCGAGCACGGGTTCGACCCGATCGGCCCCGCGGTCGCCAACTTCGTCTTCGCCGAGGTGGGCGAGGACTCCAGGCCGCTGTTCGAGCTGCTCCTCCGGGAGGGAGTGATCGTCAGGCCGACGGCGGGCTTCGGTGCCCCCGGAGCCATCCGGGTCAGCGTCGGTACGGCGGAGGAGAACGCGTTCTTCGCCGACGCACTGGGCCGTGTCACGGCCCTTGCACGGACCTAACTCGAAGGAGTGAACTTGCGGGCTTCGCGGGATCCCCGCACTAATTTTCGACGTAGGGAAAGCGTGTGTTGAGCCGTCAACTGAGCCTGCTGAAAGACGTCCCGAGCTTCCGCCTGCTCTCGCTCGCGACCCTCGGCTCAGCCTTCGGGACCTGGCTCGCGTTCGTCGCCCTGACGATCGACGTCTACGACAGGACCGGCTCGGCGGTCTGGGTCAGCGCCCTGCTGATCGCGGACTTCCTGCCGGCGATCGTCATCGGGCTCGCCGCCGGCACCCTCGTCGACCGGCTCCCGCGGCGCAGGCTGATGATCGCGTCCGACCTGGCCCGCCTGGTGATCTTCGCGGCGCTCCCGTTCGCAAACGACGCCGGCATGATCGTCGCGCTCGCCGCGCTCGCCGGATTCGCGACGGGCTTCTTCCGGCCGGCGCTCTACGCGGGGCTCCCGAACCTGCTGGACGACGAAGACCTCGCGCACGGCAACTCGCTCCTCCAGACGATCGAGAACCTCGCCTGGGCGCTCGGGCCCGTGATCGGCGGCGTCCTCGTCGCCTCCGCCGGCCCCGACGTCGCGTACTGGATCAACGCTGTCACGTTCGCCCTTTCCGCGGCATTCCTGGCCGGGATCCCCGACCGGCTGCTCCAGGCAGCACCCGCCGTCGGGCGCGGCTACTGGCGGGACATCGCGGACGGCTTCGCGCTCGTCAAGAGCTCCCGGGCGCTGCTCACCGTGCTCACGGCGTGGAACGTGATCATGTTGGCGAGCGCCGGCGTGAACGTCGCAGAGGTGGTGCTCGCGAAGGACGCGTTCGGTGCGGGCGACTTCGGCTACGGCCTGCTCGTCGGCGCCACGGGGCTGGGCCTGGCGTTCGGCAGCCTGCTCGCCGGCTCGCTTCTGCACAACCGCTCGATTGCGACGGTGTACGGAGCCTCGATGGGCCTGGTCGCGCTCGGAATGATCGGCGCCGCGGCCTCGCCCAACGTCTGGATCGCGGCCGTCTGCGTCACCGTCCTCGGGACCGGGAACGGCGCGGCGGTCGTCTGCAACGCGCTGCTCGTTCAGCGCGGCGCGCCCGACGAGTTCCGCGGCCGAGTTTTCACGTTGCTCATGAGCTCGAACTACGTCGTCCTCGGCCTCGGGATCATCGCCGCAGGGCCGCTGACGGAGGCGCTCGGGCCGAGGGCGGTGTGGGCGATCTCCGGCGCGTTCGCAGCGGTGGCGGCGGTCGTGGGGCTCCTGCTCGCCCGAGGGGTGTCGACGCAGCCTCAGGCGAAGGCGGACGTGCCGCGCCAGGCGGAGTCGGCCGAGACCGCGCGCCTCTAGGCTTCCTGCGTGGCGGGGCGGCGGGACTGGACGCGCGAGTCGCTGGTCGAGGGCGTTCGCTCCGGGGACCGGCGAGCCCTCGCCCGCGCGATCACGCTCGTCGAGAACTCCGACCCGCTCGCCTACGAGGTCGTCCGCGACCTCTATCCCGAGACGGGCGGCGCCTACGCGGTCGGCGTCACCGGACCGCCCGGCGTCGGCAAGTCCAGTCTGATCAGCGCGCTCGTCCGGCACGTCCGCGACCAGGGATCCACGGTCGGCGTCATCTCCGTCGACCCGTCGAGCCCCTTCTCGAAGGGCGCGCTGCTCGGCGACCGGATCCGCCTTTCAGATCATTTCCTCGACCCGGGCGTCTTCATCCGCTCGATGGGGACCCGCGGCCACCTGGGCGGGCTCGCCGAGGCGACGCTCCAGGCGCTGCTCGTCCTCGACGCAGCCGGCCGCGACCTCGTCTTCCTGGAGACCGTCGGTACCGGCCAGAGCGAGATCGAGGTGATCGGCGTGGCCGACACGGTTCTCCTCGTGCTCATGCCGGGCTCGGGCGATTCGGTCCAGGCGCTGAAGGCGGGGATCATGGAGATCCCGGACGTGATCGCCGTCAACAAGAAGGATCACCCGGCCGCGAAGACGATGCTCAACGAGGTGCGGTCGATCCTGGCGCTCGATACCGAAAGCGACTGGAAGCCGCCGATCGTCCTCACCGAGGCCGTGACCGGCGAGGGGATCCCCAAGCTCTGGGAGCAGATCGTCGCCCATCGCGAGCACCTGGAGTCCAATGCGCTCCTGGACGAGCGGCGGCGCCAGAATCTCGCCGGCGAGGTCTTCACCGTCGCCTCCGCCCGCGCCAAGGTCCACCTGGAGCAGGCCGTCGCCGACGACCCGGAGCTGCGGCGCCTACTCGACGAGGTCCAGCAGCGCAAGCTCGACCCCCTCACCGCGGTCAGAGAGATCATGATTCGGGTGTTCAAAGTTGAAGCTGACGGAAACCGCCCCGACTCCAGCTGACATCCGCGACGCGCGCGAGCGGATCGCCGGCGTCGCGCGCGAGACGCCGGTCTACAGCTCCGACACGTTCTCGCGGATGGCCGGGCGGGACGTCTGGCTGAAGGCCGAGAACCTCCAGCGCACCGGTGCCTTCAAGGTGCGGGGCGCCGTCAACCGGATCGCGATGCTGACGGAGGCCGAGCGCGCCGCCGGCGTCGTGGCGGCGAGTGCCGGGAACCACGGCCAGGCCGTCGCCTGGGCGGCCCGGCAGGCCGGCATCCCCGCGAGGATCTACGTCCCGCAGGACGCGCCGATGGCGAAGGTCGAGGCGTGCCGCACCTACGGCTCCGAGGCGATCATGGTCGGCGAGCTGTTCGAGGACGCCATGGACGCGGCGAGAGCCGACGTCGAGGAGCGCGGGGCGATCTTCATCCACCCGTTCGAGGATCCCATCGTCATCGCCGGGCAGGGCACCATCGGGCTCGAGCTGGCCGAGCAGGTGGCGGATGCCGAGACCGTCGTGATCCCGGTCGGCGGCGGCGGGCTCGCCTCGGGCATCGCCATCGCCATCCGCGAGCTGCGTCCGGAGATCCGGCTCGTCGGCGTCCAGGCGGGGCTCTCGGGCTTCACGATCGCCGACGGCGTCTTCGTCAAGCAGCCGGGAGAGCTGACGATGTCGATTCTCGACGACGTCCTCGACGACCTGGTCGAGGTCGACGACGAAGCGATCAGCGAAGCGATCGTGCTCCTGCTCGAGCGCGCGAAGCTCGTCGTCGAGGGCGCGGGCGCCGTCGGGGTGGCGGCGCTGCTGAGCAGGAAGGTCGGCGGCTCGGGGCCGGTCGCGATCGTCCTCTCCGGCGGGAACATCGACCCGACGATGCTGATCTCGGTCATGCGCCACGGGCTGACGCTCGGGGGCCGCTACCTCGTGATTCGGACGCGGGTGACGGACCGGCCCGGCGAGCTCGTGAAGCTGCTGGGCCTGATCGCGGAGGAGCGCGGGAACGTGATCTCGGTCGAGCACCACCGCGAAGGCATGGACATCCCGGTCTCCGAGACCGAGGTGGAGCTGACGCTGATCACGCGGGACCAGGAGCACTGCACCGTCCTGCTCGATGCGATGCGTTCGTGGGGTTACGAGGTCGAGCGACTGAAATAGGAAGAAATACGGTCCCGCCGCCGTCTTGTGGCACAGGTCGGCGAGCAGCCGTGCGGCAGCTGCTCGCCGGCCGGCTACCCGGCTTCGGCGTCGCCTTCGCTCCTAGACTCGTGCCATGAACGGACGCAGGGAGCGCAAGGTCGTGAGTGTCCTGTTCGCCGACCTCGTCGGTTTCACGGCGCGCGCCGAGTCGCTCGACCCCGAGGATGTCGAGGCGATCCTGCGGCCGTTCTACGCCCGCCTTCGGGCCGAGCTCGAACAGCGCGGCGGCACGGTCGAGAAGTTCATCGGCGACGCCGTCATGGCGGTGTTCGGCGCACCGGCCGCACACGAGGACGACCCGGAGCGTGCGGTGCGTGCCGCGCTCGCCATCCGGGACTGGATCCGCGAGGAGGACGAGGTCGAGATCCGAATCGCCGTCAACACCGGCGAGGCGCTCGTCTCGCTCGAGCCGAGCCCGGGTGCGGAGCGCGGTCTCGTCGCAGGAGACGTGGTCAACACCGCCTCGCGCCTGCAGGCGGCGGCGCCGGTCAACGGGATCCTGGTCGGCGAAGCGACGTACAACGCCACCTCGCGGGTGATCGACTACCGCGAAGCGCCCCCGGTCGAGGCGAAGGGAAAGAGTCGGCCGATTCCCGTCTGGGAGCCGGTCGAGGCCCGTTCGCGCCTCGGGACGGACATCACTCGCCGGGCGCGCACACCGCTCGTCGGCCGGGAGCGCGAGCTCGGGCTCCTCGTCGGCACTCTGGACCGGGTCGTGCACGAGCGCGCGCCGCAGCTGGTCACGCTCGTCGGTGTGCCCGGAATCGGCAAGAGCCGTCTCGTCCACGAGCTCTTCACCGAACTCGATACCCGGCCGGAGCTCATCTACTGGCGCCAGGGACGGTGCCTGCCGTACGGCGACGGTGTCGCGTTCTGGGCTCTGACCGAGATCGTCAAGGCGCATGCCGGCATCCTCGAAGGCGAGCCCGCCGAGCGCGTGGCCGAGAAGCTCCGGGCGGTGGTCGACGAGGCCGTGCCGGAGGCCGAGGACGCGGAGTGGGTCTTCCGCGAGCTGCGCCCCCTCGTGGGTCTGGCCGAGCCCGGCGAGCCGGGCGGCGACCGCCGCACCGAGAGCTTCGCCGCCTGGCGGCGCTTCTTCGAGGGCCTGGCCGAGCTGGATCCCGTCGTGCTCGTCTTCGAGGATCTCCACTGGGCCGACGAGGGGCTGCTGGCGTTCGTCGACCACCTCGTCGACTGGGCCGTGTCGGTCCCGATCCTCGTCGTCTCCACCGCCCGGCCCGAGCTGCTGGCGAAGCGCCCTGACTGGGGCGGCGGGAAGGCCAACGCCACGACGATCTCGCTCTCGCCGCTCAGCGAGCAGGAGACCACGTCCCTGATCCACGGCCTGCTCGAGCGCGCAGTGCTTCCGGCGGAGCTTCAGGCCGCCCTGCTCGACCGGGCCGGCGGCAACCCGCTCTACGCCGAGGAGTTCGCTCGGATCGCGAGCGAGCGTGCCGATCTGGACGGCGAGCTGCCGTTGCCCGAGTCCGTCCAGGGGCTCATCGCCGCCCGTCTGGACGCGCTGGCCGACGACGAGAAGCTGCTGATCCAGGACGCGTCGGTGGTCGGCAAGGTGTTCTGGGTCGGCGCCCTCGACCAGCTCGGGAGTGTGGACGCCGCGGACCTCCAAGCGCTCCTTCACGGGCTCGAGCGGAAGCAGTTCCTGGAGCGGGAGCGGCGCTCGTCGATGCACGGGGACACGCAGTACGCCTTCGCGCACTCGCTCGTACGCGAGGTCGCCTACAGCCAGATCCCCCGGACGGAGCGGACGGAGAAGCACCGCCGCGCCGCGGCGTGGATCGAGTCGCTTGGCTTGCCGGAGGATCACGCCGAGCTCCGAGCCCATCACTACGTCAGCGCGCTCGCCGCGATCGCGCCAAGTGCGCAGACTCCCGAACTGCGCCTGTCGGCGGCCCATGCGCTGCGGGACTCCGCCTACCGCGCCCGCGCGCTCAACGCGTTCCCGGCCGCGGTGCGCGACATCGACCATGCCCTCGAGTTGTGGCCGGAGGACGCCGAAGAGCGGCCCCGGCTCCTGCTCGAGCGCGCAACCGTGCGGGCAGACGCCGAGCTCTGGGACGAGCGAGACAGCGTTGTGGCACGTGATGCTCTCCTCGCCGTCGATGACACCGCCGGCGCGGCCGACGCCGAGATGACCCGCGCCGAGGTCCTTTGGAACCTCGGCAGGGGCGACGAGGTCCTCCCGGCTCTCGAGCGGACGGCCGAGCTGGCCGAGCCGCTGCCGGTCTCGCCCACGAAGGCGCGCGTCTACGCGGGGATCTTCCGCCTGCACTGGGTGGCGACGCGCGAGGAGCAGGCTGCCCGCTTCGCCCGCGAGGGTCTCGAGATGGCAGACGCGCTCGGGCTCAAGGAGGTTCGCGCGCGGATTCTCAGCGGCACCGGCGCACTTGCCGCCGCGAAGGGCGATCCGGTCGGATTCGACCAGCTGGAGGAGAGCATCGCGCTCTTCGAGGAGGCAAATTCAGCCGCCGCGCAACGGTCCTACAACAATCTGGCCGACATGCACTACAACCTCGGGCGGCTGCCAGAGGCTGCCGAGGCGACACGGCGGATGCAGGAGGCGGAGAAGCGCTTCGGGAGTGTCGACTGGCGCCGTTGGGCCGAGAGCCAGGAGATCAGGCTCGACTATCTGGCGGGCCGCTGGGATCGCGTGCTCGAGACCGCGGAACGGTGGATCGCCGATGCCCGAGCACGCGGTGGGCACTACCTCGAGGCGCAATGGCTCTGGGCGCGCAGCTTGGTTCGGCGCCCCCGAGGCGACCTCGACGCCGCCGTGGCGGACGCGAACGCCCTGCTCGAGTCGGCCCGCGCCGCGGCCGACCCGCAGATGCTCGTACCGGCGCTCGCGTATCACGCCCGGCTCCTCTCGGATCTGGGACGCGACGGCGCCGCCGATCATGCCATCGAGCTGGCCGAGATCTGCCGGACGGCGCGGATGAACGTCGCGAACGACGCGTTCCCCGAGGTCGCGGTGGTCTGTTGGCGGCACGGGCTCGCCTCCGAGCTCGCTGCGGTGGCCGACTCGTTGCCGACACCGACGCCGTGGCGGGATGCCGGGCTCGCGCTCGGCGCCGGCGATCCACTGGCGGCGGCCGCCATCTTCCGGCGCATCGGCGCGAGGGCCAAGGAGGCGGACGCCCTTCTGCTGGCCGCCAAGGAGGGGTTCGACGCGGATCTCGCTCCGGCGATCACGTTCTTCCGCGAGGTCGAGGCGACGGCGTACCTGGACGAGGCGGAAGCGCTGGCCGCTACGACCCGCAGCGCCTGAAGCTGACGGTGTCGCCGCCGCGCTCGGCCCAGTCCTGAATCCCGCCGTGGAGCACCGGCCGGGCGTCGATACCCGCGGCCGAGAGGACGCTGGCCGCAACCCCGGCCCGGCTCCCGCTGGAGCAGATCGTGACCACCGGCTTGCCGCCCTGGAGGTCGTCCGCCCACTCGCGGACGAGGCGGTAGGGGATGTTGCGGCTGCCCGGGATGTAGCCCTGGTCGCGCTCGTGCGGCTCGCGTACGTCGAGCACCTCGACCTCGCCCGACTCGAGTAGGCCGTCGAGCTCCTCGACCTCGACGAAGCCCGTTTGCTCCTGTGCAGGCGGCGACAGCAGGTAGCCGGCCAGGTCGAAGATCCCGACCGCCCTGAGACCCCGGGCGGCGTGCTCCGCCTGGGCGTCCGAGCCGGCGTGGATCACGACGCGCTCTCCGGTCGGAAGGACGAACGCGGCCTTGGTCGGGAAGCCGCCGCCGTCGACCGAGACGTTCAGCGCGCCGCGAGCGTGACCGGCCGCGAAGTCGTCCGCCGAGCGCACGTCGAGGACGGCCCCGGCGCCGGCACCGTTCAGCGGCTGGATCGGCTCCGGTGCGCCGACGAACGGCCCGCGGTTCAGCTCGACGATCCGCTCCATGTTCGCGGGGCGGACGCCTGCCCGGATCATTTCGGCGACGAAGTCGTCCTCGTCGGCGTGCCTGAACGCGCGGTTGAAGCGCCGCTCGAAGCCGATCGTCGAGGACGGCTTGGAGCTCATTCCGGCGCCGCACAGCGAGCCGGCGACATGGCCGGGATGGACCTCGACGCCGTCGGGCAGCTCGAGCAGCCGCTGGAGGCTCTTGTAGAGCTCGCGCGCGCCCTCCGCGGCCTCGACGGCGAGGTCGGGACGGGCGGCGTCGCCCACGAAGAGCGAGTCGCCGGTCAGTGTCAGCCACGGCTCGTCGGCGCGCTCGCGGTCCATGACGGCAAAGGCGCAGTGCTCGGGCCGGTGTCCGGGCGTGTGGATCACCCGCACCGAGACGGACCCGACCGCGATCTCGGCTCCGTCCTCAAGGGCATCGAACTCGTACTCGGGCTCGGCCGCCGGGTGAATCGAGACCGGGAGACCGTGCTCGAGCGCGAGCCGCCCATGGCCGGAGACGTGGTCGGCGTGCGTGTGCGTCTCGAGAACGCGCACCAGGCGCACGCCTTCCTCCTCGGCCGCTTCGAGGTACTGGTCGACCTCGTAGGAGGGGTCGACTACGACCGCTTCTCCCGCGGATTCGTCGCCGATCACGTAGGAAGCGCAGCCGAGATCGTCGTCGACGAACGGGCGAAAACGCACGGTTCGGAGCCTAACAACCACTCCTTACACCACTTAAACAACCGTTAATCAGTGGTTTTCGTCGCAATTGGGTAAGGGAACCGCCAGGTACATGAGCAAGCCCAAGGAGGAAGGCGAATGTTGAGTCGGAACCGCTGGCTGTCGGCTGTCCTGCTCGCACTCGTCGCCGGCCTGCTTGCCGTCGGTTGCGGTGGCGACGACGACGGCGGCGAGGACGGCGGCGGTGCAGCGGCTGCCGACCAGACACTGAAGTGGGGACTCGGTTCCGAGTTCCTGCTCGACCCGGGTCTTGCGACGGACACCACGTCCTCCAAGATCCTCTCGAACATCCTCGACCCGCTCGTCAAGCTGAACGCCGACCTCGAGGCCGAGGCCGCAGCCGCGGAGCGCTGGGAGGAGAACGGCAAAGTCGTCACCTTCACGCTCCGCGAGGGCATGACGTGGACGAACGGCGACCCCGTTACGGCCGCCGACTACGAGTACGCGTGGAAGCGTGCGCTCTCGCCGGAGCTGGGCAGCGACTACGCCTACCAGCTCACGGGCATCCAGGGTGCCGCGGAGTACAACGAGTGCGAGAGCAACTGCAACGCGCTGCGTGACAAGGTCATGATCGAGGCGGTCGACGACCTGACGCTGCGCGTGACGCTGACGTCCGTGCAGCCGTGGTTCATCGAGCAGGCCGCACACCACGTGTTCCTGCCCGTGAACCAGAAGGCCGTCGAGCAGTTCGGCGAGCGCTGGACGCGCGCCGAGAACATCGTCACGAACGGGGCCTTCACGGTCGAGGACGCGCAGCCCAGCGCGTCGATCACGCTCGTCAAGAACCCTGACTGGCGCGACGCGGCGAACGTCAAGCTCGAGCGCGTCGAGGGCCGGATCATCGTCGACGGCACGACCGCCGTGCAGTCGTTCGAGGCCGGCGAGGTGGACGCGCTCGACGAGCAGCTGCCTCCCGCGGAGATCCCGCGCTTGAAGGAGACCCCTGAGTACGAGCTCTACACGGGTCTCGGCTCGACGTACTACGGGTTCAACATCAAGAACATCACGGACATCAACCAGCGCCGCGCGATGTCGCTTGCCGTCAACCGGCGCCAGATCATCGACACGATCACCCAGGCCAACGAGATCCCCGCCAAGGGCTTCACGCCCGAGGGGATGCCCGGCTTCGAGCAGATCGTCGGCGAGGGCTCCCCGTGGACGCCTGCGGAGGGCGACGTCGAGCAGGCCAAGGAGCTCATGGCCCAGGTCGGCAACGCGAAGCAGAAGGTCGCGATCGTGACCAACGAGGGCGACCCGAACAAGGACGTCGCGACGGCACTCCAGGCCATGTGGCAGGAGATCGGCGTCGAGTCGACGATCCGCGTGATGGAGTGGCAGCAGTACCTCGAGTACCTGGGTCCGCCGCCGCCCGGCGCCGTCGACCTGTTCAGGCTCGGTTGGGTCGGCGACTTCGTCGACGACATCAACTTCCTCGAGCTCTGGACGTGCGAGTCGGGGAACAACAACACGGGCTTCTGCAACGAGGAGTACGACGCTCTGGTCGCCAAGGCGAAGCAGACGCCGGACACCGAGGCCCGCTACGAGATCTACCAGCAGCTCGAGGCGATGCTGACCGGGCAGGACGGCGAGCTGCCGTTCATCCCGATGTGGTCGATCTCGTACAACAACCTCGAGCGCACCACGGTTCGAGAGTCCTTCGAGATCAACCTCCTCGATCAGGTCGACCTGACGAAGGTCGAGATCACGGAGGGCTAGATCTCGATTCAGGGGGAGCGAGAACGAGGCGGGGCGCGCGAGCGCCCCGCCTGCTTTGTCGCGCTTCGTTACGGGTAGGGAGACGTCATGACCGCGTTCATCATCCGGCGGATCCTCTGGACGATTCCGGTCCTGCTCCTCGTCATCTTCCTGACCTTCGTGATGATGAAGCAGATCGGCGGTAACCCGTTCCGCCGGACCGAGCGCGCCGTCCCGGTCGCGATCCAGCAGAACCTCGAGCGGAAGTTCAACCTCGACGAGCCCTGGTACGTGCAGTACGCGCTCTACGTGAAGGGCGTCTTCACGTTCGACCTCGGCCCGTCGCTCGTCTCGCGCGACCGGACCGTCAACGACATCGTCAAGGAGCACGCGCCCAAGTCGCTCGAGCTCGGTTTCTACGCGATGATCTGGGCGATTGTGCTCGGCGTCCCGGCGGGGGTGATCGCCGCCTTACGCCACAACAGCCTCTACGACTACGGCCTGATGTTCCTCTCGAACGTCGGCTTCGCCGTGCCGAGCTTCCTCGTGGCGACGCTGCTCATCTACTACGTCGCGCTGAAGTGGGGGCTCGTGCCGACGAACGGCTGGACGACCTGGGAGTCGAAGATCCTGCCGTCCTTCGCGCTCGGCCTGCTGCCGATGGCCTACTTCGCGCGGCTCGTGCGCGGGTCGATGCTCGAGACGCTGCAGCAGGACTACGTGCGGACCGCCCGGGCGAAGGGCCTGCGGCGCCGGCGGATCATCACGCGTCACGTTCTGCGGAACTCGCTGATCCCGGCGATCACGGCGATCGCGCCGCTCCTCGGGTTCATCATCACCGGCTCGTTCGTGATCGAGCTGATCTTCTCGATCCCGGGCATCGGCAGGTACTTCGTCACCGCCGTCTCGTCGCGGGACTACTCCGTCGTGATGGGCGTGACCGTCCTGACCTCGGTCGTGATCGTGCTCGCGAACCTGGTCGTGGACATCCTCTACGGAATTCTCGACCCGCGAACCCGCGAGGCTCGGTCGTAGTGGCCACCGTCGGTCCTCCAGAGACGGTCGGGCGGGACGCCGCGGCCCCCGAGGTCGTCGGGGTGGGCACCCAGGCCGGTGCGCCGATCCAGCGAGGGAGCCTCTGGCGCGATGCGTGGCGCCGTTACGTCCAGAACAAGGGCGCGGTCGTCGCCGGCACCATCTTCCTGCTGATCGTCGCCTTCTGCGTGTTCTGGCCGATCATCTCGCCGTACGACCCGAACGAGCAGGACCTGTCGATGTCGCGGCAGGGCCCCAGCCTCGAGCATCCGTTCGGCACGGACGCCTTCGGGCGCGACATGATGACGCGGGTCGCGCTTGCCGGTCGGATCTCCCTGGCGATCGGCCTCGGCGCGACCGTGGCGATCCTCGTGTTCGGCGTCATCTACGGCTCGACCGCCGGCTTCTTCGGCGGCCGGCTGGACAACATCCAGATGCGTCTCCTGGACGCGCTCTACGGGCTCCCGTACCTGCCGTTCGCGATCATCCTGCTGGCGATCATCGGCACGATCAACATGTGGACGATGATCCTCGCGCTCTCGATCGCGAGCTGGTTCACCGCAGCGCGGATCGTCCGGGGCCAGATCATCACGCTGAAGCAGAACGACTACGTGCGGGCGGCGCACGCCCTCGGCGCGCGCTGGTACCGCGTCCTCAGCCGGCACCTGCTGCCCAACACGCTCGGGCGTGCTCATCATCGCGATGTTCCTCGAGCTTCCCGGGGTCATCCTCGGGGAGGCGTTCCTCGGGTTCATCGGGCTCGGGATCAGTCCCCCGGATGCGTCGCTCGGTGCGATGGCGGAGGAGGGCCGCGCCGAGTACCGCGCGAACCCGCACATCATGTTCGTGCCGAGCCTGGCGATCGCGACCCTCGTCCTCTGCGCGAACTTCATCGCCGACGGTGCGCGCGACGCGCTCGACCCGCGGACGCGCGAGACGAAGGAGGGCTGAGGCGTGGCGCTCCTCGAGGTCAAGGATCTGAAGACGCACTTCTTCACGCGCGAGGGCGTCGTCCGCGCCGTGGACGGGATCAGCTTCTCGCTCGAGCCCGGTCAGGCGCTCGGCATCGTCGGCGAGTCGGGCTCCGGGAAGTCGGTGACCGCGCTGTCGATCATGGGGCTCATCCCGAAGCCGCCCGCCAGGATCGTCGCCGGCTCGGTGGAGTACCGCGATCGCGACCTCACGAAGCTCTCGGACCGGCAGCTGGAGGACGTCCGCGGCAAGGAGATCGCGATGATCTTCCAGGATCCGATGACGTCGCTGAACCCGACGCTGAGGATCAAGACGCAGATCACGGAGGTGCTCGACCGGCACTTCGGCTACTCGAAGGACGAGGCGAAGCGCAAGGCGATCGAGCTGCTCGAGGAGGTGCAGATCCCGAATGCGGCCGAGCGGCTCGAGGACTACCCGCACCGCTTCTCCGGCGGGATGCGCCAGCGCGTGATGATCGCGATCGCGCTCGCCTGCAACCCGAAGGTCCTGATCGCCGACGAGCCGACGACGGCACTCGACGTGACCGTCCAGGCGGAGATCCTGGACCTGCTCGAGGATCTGCGGCGCGACCACGAGATGGGCCTGATCCTGATCACGCACGACATGGGCGTGGTCGCCGAGGTCGCGGACGACGTTGCGGTCATGTACGCAGGCCAGATCGTCGAGCAGGCGTCCACGCTCGAGCTCTTCGACCATCCGGAGCATCCGTACACCGAGGCGCTGCTCGGGGCACTGCCGCAGCTCGAGGGCGAGGACGTGCGCCGGGGGCGGCTGCGCTCGATCCCCGGCCGGCCGCCGGATATGCTCGCGCCGCCCGAAGGCTGCCGGTTCGCGCCCCGCTGCCCGCACGCCGAGCTCGGAGACGGCTGCGCCGAGACGCTGCCCGAGCTCCGCCGGATCCGGCCCAACCATCTCGTCCGTACGCGCCATCCGGCCAGCGAGCGGCAGCGGGAGGCGGCGCCGGTATGAGCGCTCCCGAGCCACTGCTGGCCGTCGAGGGCCTGCGGAAGGAGTTTCCGGTCAAGTCCGGGTTCCTGATCGAGCGGGTGACTCGGACCGTCAAGGCCGTGGACGGCGTCAGCTTCTCGATCCCGGAGGGGCACACGCTGGGGCTCGTCGGAGAGTCCGGCTCGGGCAAGTCGACGACGGGCTACTGCGTGCTCCAGCTGCTGAAGCCGACCGCGGGGTCGGTTCGGTTCAAGGGAACCGAGCTGACGACGCTTGGAGGCGGTGAGCTCCGTCGGCTGCGCCGCGACATGCAGATCGTCTTCCAGGATCCGTACTCGTCCCTCGATCCACGGATGACGGTTGGCGACATCGTGTCCGAGCCGCTCGTGATCCACGGCATCGGCACCCGCCGTGATCGTCGGTCGCGGGTTCGCGAGCTGCTCGACGTCGTCGGCTTCAACCCCGATTTCGAGAACCGCTACCCGCACGAGTTCTCCGGCGGCCAGCGCCAGCGGATCGGCGTCGCGCGGGCGCTCGCGCTCAACCCGGATCTGATCGTCTGCGACGAGCCGGTCTCGGCCCTGGACGTCTCGATCCAGGCGCAGATCCTCAACCTGCTGAAGGACCTCCAGCGCGACTTCGGGCTCACCTACCTCTTCATCTCGCACGACCTCGCGGTGGTGCGGTCGATGAGCGACGAGATCGCGGTGATGAAGGACGGGAAGATCGTGGAGACCGGGTCGGCCGACGACGTCTACGAGCGGCCGAAGGAGGCCTACACGAAGGCGCTGCTCGCCGCGGTTCCCGTGCCGGATCCGCGGCGGATGCAGGAACGGCGTGCCGAGCGCCGGCGGCTCAGCCACGCGCTTGCGCAGGCTTAGCGCGCTCGTTCTCGTCCTGCTGGCGGGGTGTGCGGGCGGCGAGGAGGAGGCGGCGCGCGAGATCTCCGGGGCCGGGTGGGAGTTCGGCCCGCCGATGGCGAACCGGCGCAGCTACGTCGCGGCGGCGGAGCTCGGTGGTCGGATCTACGTCGCCGGCGGGATGTTCGGCGGCGCCGGAACGCGGCTCGACCGGGTGCAGCGCTTCGATCCCGAGCGGGAGGCGTGGGCGACGCTGCCTCGGCTTCCGGAACCCGTTCGCGCGGCGGCAGGCGCGGCCCGCGGGCGTGAGTTCCTCGTGATCGGCGGGACGACGGAGCGGGGCGGCGGTCGCCAGGTCTACGCCTTCGACGGGCAGTGGGGGAGGCGGGCGCCGCTTCCGAGGGCGCTCTACAACCACTCCGCGGTCACTGTCGGGCGGGAGGTGTACGTGCTCGGCGGGTACGACACCCGGGGCGAGGAGCTGCGGAGCGTGTTCGTGCTCGGGGAGGGCGGGTGGCGCCGCTCGGTGCCGCTCCCGCGTCCGGTGCATGCGTTCGGCGCGGTCGTCTTCGGCGGTGAGATCTGGGTGATCGGCGGGCGGCGCGGCGAGGAGCAGTTGCGGGAGGTCTGGATCTTCGACCCGGCGACTCAGCGCTGGCGGCGAGGCCCGACCCTGCCGAAGCCGATGGAGCTCCTCGGCGCAACCGTCGTCGGCGACGAGATCCACGCCGTCTGGGAGCGGACGTACCAGATCTACGACGCCTCGGAAGGCCGCTGGCGCGACGGCCCGGCCCCGCTCGAGCCGCGCCACGCACTCTCGTTGTTCAACGTCGACGGGACGATCTACGCAGTCGGCGGCTGCACGCCGGAGCTTCGGGACACCGCCGTGGTCGAAAAGCGCCGCGTCTCCTGAGGGGCGCCGTGGGGTCAGACCCCACGACGAAAGCGTCGCGGACTGTCCACATGACGGCCGTGTCTGCGACGCGCCCTTCCGCGACCACAGCGGGATTCGCTTCCGGTCCCGCCGTCTGTGGATCATGATGCGCGCCTTCCGCGCCACTTGCGCGCGTGATTCGTCGTGGGGTCTGACCCCACCGGCTCTCCACAGGCGTCCGGGCGAACGTCTGTTGCCTTTCGTAAAGTTCCGGCGCTATCGAGGCGGCGACGACACAGGCCTGCCCGACCTGCGGGCGTGAGCTTCCGGTCAACCGCGGCTACATGACGTGGTGCGAGTGCGGCTGGAACCTCGTCGCGCCGGCTGTGCCGGAGGAGTCGAACACCCGCCTCGGCCGCGTCTACGCGTCGATCGGGCAGCGGCTCGGCGATCGTCTGGTCGACGAGCTTCGGAGCGCCGATCGGCTCGAACCTGGCTGGACCGCTGCTCGCGTCATGGCCTATGTCGTCGCCTCGCTCGTGTATCTCGGTGTCGCGCTTCTGATCGCCGCCGGCGTGGCGTCCCTGGTCGTCGGCTTCACGAATCCCTTCGCAATCGGGATCGCGCTCTTCCTCTTCGCGTTCGCCTGGCTGCTCCGACCGCGCTTCGGGAAGGCGCCGGACGAGAACGTCGTGGAGCGAAGCGAGGCACCGGCGCTGTACGCGTTCGCGGACGAGGTCGCCGCGGCCCTCGACACCAAGCCCGCCGACATGATCGTCGTCGACCACGAGTTCAACGCCTCCTGGTGGGTGGTCGGCCTGCGACGCACGCGGGTCCTGACCCTCGGTCTACCGCTACTCACCATGCTCGATCCGCAAGAGCGAGTCGCGCTCGTCGCCCACGAGCTGGCGCATGCCCGGAACGGCGATTCCGGACGCAGCTTCTTCGTTGGCGGAGCTCTGCGGGCGCTCGAGGAGGTCTACGCCGTCCTCGCGCCGGAGGATCACGTCGACAGCTACTCAGAGCTCGCGATCTTCGAGAAGCTCACGAACGTCGCGATGTGGGTCATCTCGCGTCCCGCGCTCGGACTCCTCTACCTCCAGGTCTTCCTGCTGGCGCAGGATCACCAGCGCGCCGAGTACCTCGCCGATGCGCTCGCGGCCGAGGTCGCAGGGTCGACGGCTTCGGTCGGGCTCGCGGAGAAGCTCCTCCTCGAGCCGACCTTTCGCGCCGCCGTCATGCAAGCCGCCCGCGAGCGGACCGACGAGCCGGAGAGGGATCTCTTCGCCGAGCTCGCAGAGCGCACGGGCCACATTCCGGGCCGAGAACGAGATCGCCGCCGGCGGGTGGCACGGCTGGAGGACGCCCGGCTGGACGCGACGCACCCACCGACCGCCCGACGGATCGAGCTCCTCGAAGCGAGAACCCAGGACGAGCGAAAGGTCACGCTCGACGCGGACCGCTCAGCCGAGATCGACGAGGAGCTGAGCGGGAGACGAAAGGCGTTCCACCGGCTCCTCGTCGAGGAGCACCAGGACTCGCTCTACGAACGCTGGCTCTAGACGGCGGCGAGTCGTCTGGCCGTTCCGCCGGGCCACGTCCCAGTGACTGTCACTGGGACGTGCCGCCAGCGGGCAATGAGCCCGCGGCACCTTGGCCGCGCTTGCAGGGACTCTTGCGTCAGAACGCCGGCGCGCCGGGCCATGGCCCCGTGACAGTCACTCGGACACGGCTCGAAGGTCAGAAGCCGAGATGCTTGGCGATGACCATCCGCTGCACCTCGTTCGTGCCCTCGCCGATCTCGAGGATCTTCTGATCGCGATAGAGCCGCGAGATGGCGGACTCCTCCATGAATCCGTACCCGCCGTGGATCTGGAGCGCCGCGTTCGCCACGCGATGTGACAGCTCACCGGTGTAGAGCTTCGCCATCGCCGCCTCCGTCGCGAACGGCCGGCCCTGGTCTTTGAGCCACGCGGCCTTGTAGACCATGTTCCGGCCGGCCTCGATCTCCGTGGCCATGTCCGCGAGCTGGAACTGGATCGCCTGGAACGAGGAGATCGGCTTCCCGAACTGCTTCCGCTCCTTCGCGTAGGCAGCCGCCAGGTCGTACGCCCCCTGCGCCAGCCCGAGCCCCATCGCCGCAACCGAGATCCGGCCGCCGTCGAGGATCTCGAGGAACTGCTGGAAGCCCTTCCCGCGCGGCCCGAGCAAGTTCCCCTCCGGCACACGCACGTCCCGAAAGGACAACTCGCGCGTGTCGGACGCACGCCAGCCGAGCTTCTCCATCGGCGGCGCGATCTCGTACCCGGCCGCGCCGTTCGGGACGACGATGTTCGAGATCTCGTCCTCACCCGTGACCGCCGTGATCGTCACGCAGGCCGTGATGTCCGTGCCGGCGTTCGTGATGAACATCTTCGAGCCGTTGATCACCCACTCGCCGTCCTGGAGCTCGGCACGCGTCCGCGAAGCGCCCGCGTCCGACCCCGCGTCCGCCTCGGTCAGCCCGAACGCCGCCAGCTTCTCGCCCGAGGCCAGCTGCGGGACCCACTCGCGCTTCTGCTCCTCGCTCCCGAACAGGTAGATCGGCAGCGTCCCGAGCGAGTGGTGCGCCGCGACCGTGATCGCAACGGACGAGTCCACACGCGTCAGCTCCTCGACGGCCAGCGCATAGGAGACCGTGTCGGTTCCGGCGCCGCCGTACTCCTCGGGGATCGTCATGCCCATCAGCCCGAGCTCGGCCATCTCCTTGACGAGCTCGTAGGGAAAGCGGTGCTCCCGGTCGAGCTCCGCGGCGACCGGCGCGACCCGCTGCTCCGCGAAGTCGCGGACCGTGCGCCGGAGCAGCTCGTGCTCGTCGGTGAGGTCGAGATTCACGAGAGGGAGCGTGCCAGCTCGGCGATCAGGCGGACCCCGTACCCCGTCCCGCCGACGACATGGAAGTAGTCCGGCCGCGGCCAGCGCAAGAACGCGGGCCCCGCCATGTCGATATGCGCCCAGGGCCCGTCGCCGACGAACTCCTGGAGGAAGCGTGCAGCGTACGCGGGGATCGCCTGTCCTCGAACGGACGAGTTCCGGATGTCCGCGTAGGCCGAGTCCGTGTACCGACTGAAGCGGCGGTGGATCGGGAGCGCCCACGCGAGGTCGCCGCTCCGGTTCCCGGCGGCAACGACCCGATCGCGCCACTCCTCGTCGTTGCCGAAGACCCCGGCGTAGAGGTCGCCCAGCGCCCGCTCCATGGCCCCGGTCAGCGTGGCGAAGTCGACGAGATGGGTCGCGCCCTGCTCCCGCGCGTACCAGAGCACGTCGGCGAGGACGAGCCGGCCCTCGGCGTCCGTGTTGACGATCTCGATCGTCTTGCCGTTCATCGCCGTGACGATGTCGCCCGGCCGGTAGGAGCCACCGCCGACCATGTTCTCGGTCGCGCCGACGACGCCGATCACCCGCACCGGCAGCCCGAGCTCGGCGACGGCGCCGATCCCGGCGAGGACCGTGGCTCCGCCGGACATGTCGCCCTTCATGTCCTCCATGTAGAGCGCAGGCTTGATCGAGATCCCGCCGCTGTCGAAGGTCACCGCCTTGCCGACGAGCCCGAGCACGACCTCGGAGCTCGCGCCGTCGGGCTCGTAGCGCAGGACGATCGTCCGTGGCTCGTTGACGGCGCCCTGGGCAACCGCACCGAACGACCCCATGCCGAGCTCCGCCATCCGGTCGGGACCGAAGGACTCGAAGCGGATTGCCCCACTCGAGCCGGACGCGATCTCCTCCGCGTGCGCGGCCAGCGCGGCCGGCGTCAGGTCGTTGGGCGGCTCGTTCTGGAAATCACGCGCGCGGTTGGCCCACCCCGCGACGACGTGCGTGCGCTCCGCCTCCTCTGCGACCGCGTCGTCGCCTCCCGCGAAGACGAGCGCCTCGAGCGCTTGCCTCCGGCCCGAGGTCTTGCGGACGCCGGGGTCGTAGCCGCCGAGGACGACGCCGTCGACCACGGCCCGCGCCTGCTCGGCGAGCGAGAGCGGCAGCGAGTCGTCGAGCACCCACGCGAGTCGGCCACCGCCCGGCTGGACGAGCCGCGTGACCGCGCCGGCGGCGGTCCGGACCGCATCGGCATCCACCTCGGAGCCGAGCCCGCCGACCGCGACCCGCTCGACACCGGCGTCCGGCGGCAGGTGAAGCAGCACAGCCTTGCCGGCCTCGCCGCGAAAACCGTCCTCCTCGAGCATCGGCGCGATGCGCTCACCGATCGCCCCGGACGGCGCCGCTCCCTCGCTCAGAGCAAGCGCAACAACCCGGGCCTCGACGGAAAGGGGGTCGGGCCCCGATACCGAAACCTCCATAGGACTGCGCGATGCTAACTCAGCGACAACTTCGAAAACTTTTTCCTGCGCTTAACCATTTCCTGATTCCGGCCGATGACACTGGCGGCATGACGACCTCCCTGCGGCATCCTGCTCCTGCGCGCCTGCATCCCGAGCGCCCCACGGTCGAGGAACTGATCGGCTGCATCGCCGATCTCGTCCTCGCCCGCCAGTCGCTTCGCGCGAGCGGCGCGTCGATCACCGACCTCGAGAACAACCGGTGCGAGCTCGTCGCGCTTCACTGGGATCTCTCCCGCGCACTGATCGAGCGCCACTGTCCGCCCAAGGCGGACGCCGAAGTCGTCGCCGCCTAACTAGGCCGAGCGAAGACGACGCTGCGCGCCGGCCTCGACCCGCGCACGGACCCATTCGGTCAGCTCCGCCGCCGGTACCGGCCGGCTCAGGTAGTAGCCCTGCGCGAGGTCGCAGCCGAGCGAGCCGAGGCGGTTCCACGCCTTCGCGGTCTCGACGCCCTCGGCGACCACGCGGAGACCGAGGTTGCGGCCGAGGTCGATCGTCGAGCGCACGATGACGGCGTCGTTCTCGCTCTCCTCCATCCCGAGGATGAACGACTTGTCGATCTTCAGCTCGTCGACGGGAAGCCGCTTCAGGTACGCGAGCGACGAGTAGCCGGTGCCGAAGTCGTCGATCGCGAGCCGGACGCCCATCTCGTCCAGGCGGGACAGGATCTGCATCGCCCGGACCGGGTCGGCGAGGATCGTGCTCTCCGTGATCTCGAGCTCCAGCAGGCTGGCCGGCACCTCCCAGCGTGCGAGCAGCTCGCTGACCGTGTCCGGCAGGTGGACGTCGAGCAGATTCCGGGTCGAGAGGTTGACGGCGACGCAGAGCCCCAGCCCCTGCAGCGTCCAGCTGCGGCACTGCCGGAGTGCCTCGTCGAGGACGAACATCGTCAGCGGCCCGATCACACCCGTCTTCTGCGCCGGCGGGATGAACTCGTCCGGCGGGATCATTCCGCGCTCCGGGTGCTCCCAGCGGACGAGGGCCTCGACGCCGTGGATCTCGCCCGTCCGGAGATCGGCCTTCGGCTGGTAGTGGAGGACGAGCTGACCGCGGTCGATCGCGCGCCGCAGGTCGGTGAGGAGCGTGAGACGGTCGGGGCTGTACGCGTCCCGCTCGCGCGAGTAGACCTCGCAGCCCGAAGGATGCTCCTTGGCGACGTACATGGCCACGTCGGCCCGCTGGAGGAGGCTCTGGACGTTCGAGCCGTGATCCGGGTAGAGCGCGATGCCGATGCTCGCCTCCATCTGGAGCGCGAGCCCGTGGATCGTGAACGGCTCCTCGAGCGTCCTCCGCAGCTTCCGGGCGACTGCGACCGCGGCCTCGGCGTCGAGCACCTTCGGCAGCAGGACGCCGAACTCGTCGCCGCCGAGCCGTGCGACCGTGTCGCTCTCACGCAGCGACTCGCTCAGCCGGATGCCGACCTGCTTCAGGAGCTCGTCGCCGCTGGCATGGCCCAGCGTGTCGTTCACTTCCTTGAACCGGTCGAGGTCCATGATCATCACCGCGGTCGGAACGTGCTCGCGGCGCGCGGACGTGAGCGCCTGGTGGACGCGGTCGTGGAAGAGCGTCCTGTTCGGAAGATCGGTGAGCGCGTCGTGGAGGGCCTGGTGCTCGTTGACCTCAGCCTGTTTACGGAGGGTCTTCGAGGCGCCCGCGACGATGCGGAACAGGATCACGTACAGGAGGGCCAGGCCGAGGAGGATCAGGGCCGAGTAGTTCTTCGAATCGGCGCGCACTCCGGCCTCGATCTTCGAGTAGGACGCCGAGATCTGGACGGCTCCGGCCGGCCGCCTGCTCGACTCGAGCCAGAGCGGGACGAAGACGTCCAGGCTGTTGCCGGAGCGGTGGGCCTGGACCTGGCCGTTCAGAGCGAGCCGCACGTCGTTCGAGAGCGGGACGCGCCGGTTGATCTCCCGGCGGCGCGGTGAGTAGACGACCTTGAGCTCGCGGTTCCAGACCGTGATCCCCTGGACGTGCTCTCGGATGTTCGGGCGGCGCAGCGTGTCGTCCAGCGCGAGCATCTCCGGTTTCGTGAGGCCGAACTTGAGGTCATGCGCGGAGAGGAAACGCTCGACCTCGCTGCGCGAGATCGAGAGCGCCCGCTGCGTCGCGTCGGCGACCGCGCGGTCCGAGATGCGGCTGTGGAGGTAGTGCTGGAGCACGACCCCGAGCAGGAGGATCGGGATCAGATTGACCAGCGCGAATTTCCAGAGCAGGCTGATGCGCGAAAGCCTGCCGAGCAACGCCATCTCGTTTGCCCTCCTCAGGCGGGAACCCAGGACCGTCCTCGGCTCACTGAAGCGGCCTGATGAGTCCTCGGCGTCCCCCATTCGAGGGATGCCCGGCCGCGGCTAGGGTGGGCCGGTGAGGCGGGAGGTGGACAGGCGGGCGATCGCGGCCCTCTCGGCCGGTCACTTCGCCACCGACTTCTCGAACGGTGCCCTGCCGGCGCTGCTGCCGTTCCTCGTCGTGCGATTCGACCTCAGCTACACGCAGGTGGGCGCCATCGTGCTCGTTTCGGCGCTCGCCTCGTCGATTCTTCAGCCGCTCTTCGGGCTCTGGTCGGACCGTCGCGGCGCCGTATGGCTGCTGCCGATCGGTGTCGCCCTGGCCGGGGTCGGGATGGCGCTCGCGGCTGCCTCGGGCTCCTACGAGCTCTGTCTCCTGCTCGTGGTCGTGTCCGGGCTGGGGACGGCCGCCTACCACCCCGAAGGTTCCAAATTTGCGAACTACGTGAGCGGTGAGCGCCGGGCAAGCGGCATGTCGCTCTTCTCGATCGGCGGGAACATGGGCGTCGCCGTCGGCGCGCTCTCGACGGCGCCGCTGCTGCTCCTCTTCGGGCGTTGGGGCGGGCTGCTGCTGGCGCTCCCGGCGATCGTCGTCACCGTGCTCCTGCTCAGGACGCTGGGCTACCTGAGCGGATTCGCACCGGAGCGGGAGCGCGAGCGGGCCGCAGCCGGCGAGGATCTTCCCGGCGCGCTCGCCCTCCTCCAGGGAGTCGTCGCGTTCCGCAGCGCCGGCTGGTTCGGGCTGCTGACCTTCGTGCCGCTGTGGGTCGTCTCGCTCGGCCACTCGGAGGCCTACGGGAGCAACCTGCTCTCGCTGATGCTCTTCACGGGCGGCGTCGGCACCCTCGCGGCAGGGCCGATCGCGGATCGGGTCGGGCGTCGTCCCGTGCTCCTCGCGAGTCTCGTCGCAACGCCGCCGCTGATCGTCGTCTTCGTCGCCGTCGGCGGGGTGTTGGGGATAGCGGCACTCGCGCTCGTGGGTGTCTGCGTCGTCGGCACCTTCGGCGTCGTCGGCGTGATGAGCCAGGAGTACCTCCCGAGCCGCATCGGGCTCGCGTCGGGGATCACGATCGGGTTCTCGATCGGGCTCGGCGGTGTGGCGGCGCTGGGGCTCGGAGCTCTCGCCGACGCCGTCGACCTGGAGGCTGCGCTCTACGCGTCTGCCGGGCTCTCCGCTCTCGCGGTCGGACTCGCCGTGTTCCTTCCGTCGCCTCGAGCGCCACGGCGCCTGGCGGCGGAACCGGTCGTGTAACCTCGCCGCCCATGCCTACCGCGCGCGAGTTCTTCGAGGGCCTCGAGGGCCGGATCGACCCGTCCAAGACGGCGGGGATGTCCAACTCCTACGTGTTCGACATCGACGGCGCCGGGACGTGGCGCGTCGACGTCGACGACGGCAGCGTCGCGGTCGTCGAGGGCGAGGGCGGAGGAGACGCCGACGCCACGATCTCGGCCTCGGAGGACACGTTCCAGCAGATCGCCTCGGGCGACCTCAACGCGACGACCGCGTACATGACCGGGAAGCTCAAGGTGCGCGGCGACATGGGCGCCGCGATGAAGCTCTCGCGCCTGTTCTAGCTTGATCGATCCGGTTCGGCGCTGGCGCGAGTACGGCGAGAAGCCGGACTACGCCGGGTTGCTGACCTTCGGTGCCTCGCCGTACACCGAGGATCCCGCCGAGCTCGAGGGCGTGGAGGTCGCGATCGTCGGAGCTCCGACGGACGATCTCGTCTCCGACCGGCCGGGCACGAGGTTCGGGCCGCGGGCGATCCGGGCCGCGAGCTGTCCGCCGGGCCCGCACCTCGAAACGGGAGTCGACGCGCTCAGCGAGCTTCGGGTCGTGGACTTCGGCGACGCTCCTGTGATCCCGGCGGACGCCGAGCGGTCGCATCGCGCGATCGAGGAGACGGTCGGCCAGGTGCTGGGTGCCGGCGCGCTGCCCGTCGTCCTCGGCGGCGACCACTCGATCACCGAGCCGAACGTGAAGGCCTGCGCCGCCGTGCACGGCCCAGTCGGCCTCGTCCACTTCGACACGCACACCGACACGGGGACGAAGGTCTTCGGCGTCGAGCGCTCGCATGGCACGCCCATGTACCGGCTGGTCGAGGCCGGCCTGGTCGACCCGGGCCGCTATGTGCAGATCGGCCTTCGCGGCTACTGGCCGGGCGAGGCGGAGTTCTCGTGGCAGCGCGAGCGGGGAATCACGAGCTTCTTCATGCACGACGTGCGCGACCTGGGGATCTCGGCTGTCGTCGACCGCACGTTGGAGACGGTGGGGGAGGGCCCTGTCTTCCTGACCGTGGACGTGGACGTGCTCGATCCGGCCTTTGCGCCCGGAACCGGAACGCCCGAGCCGGGCGGGATGACGCCGGGCGAGCTGCTGCCCGCTGTCCGCCGTGTGGCCGAGGGCGTCGAGCTCGTCGGCCTGGACGTCGTCGAGGTGATCCCGACCGCGCCGGGGTCGGCGGACATCACGGCGCTCGTCGCCGACCGCATCGTCCGCGAGGCGCTGACCGGGCTCGCGCTGAGGAAGCGCGGCTAGCCGGGCTCGTCCAGCTCGACGAGGAGCGTGCCTCCGGCGACCCGGTCGCCTTCCTTCACGTGGACGGCCTTCACGACACCGTCGTAGGGGGACACGACCGGCGTCTCCATCTTCATCGCCTCGAGGACGAGCAGCGGCTGGCGGTGCGTCACGCGGTCGCCCTCCTCGGCGAGTACCTGGATCACGGTTCCCGGCATCGGCGCGGTGAGCGCGCTCTCGCCGACGCCGCCGGGGCCGACGGCGTGCGTGGCCTCGTCGACGTCGGGCGGCGAGTGCGGCGGGGGTGAGGGGAGGTTGAGCCGCCAGGATCCGTCCCAGGGCCCGGACGGCAGTCGGAGCGGGGGCTCGGAGAGCGGGGGGTAGTCGGTGAGGAACGCGGTCGTCGTCCGGCCCTCGCGCACCGCCGGGTGGGCGACGAGCCAGCGGAGGAACGGCAGGTTCGTCGTCACGCCGGCGACCTCCGTTTCCGCGAGCGCGTCCCGGAGTCGCGCCAGCGCCTCGTCCCGCGTCGGCCCGTGCGCGATCAGCTTCGCGATCATCGGGTCGTAGGCGACGCCGACCTCGTCGCCCTCCTCGACGCCCGCATCGACGCGGATTCCTGTGGGCAGCCGAAGCCGCTCGAGCCGCCCGGCCTGGGGCAGGAACGTCCTGGGATCCTCGGCGTAGAGCCGTACCTCGACGGCGTGACCGGTTAGTAACAGAGTGTTACTTGCTCCGGAAGCGCCCCGGTCGGCCGCCTCGGGGCCTTGTAACAGAGTGTTACTTGGCTCCAACGCCCCGCCGCCCGCTATCCGAAGCTGCTCCGCGACGAGGTCGACGCCCGTGACCAGCTCGGTCACCGGGTGCTCGACCTGGATCCGGCCGTTCAGCTCCAGGAGGTAGAAGTCGCGGCCGTCGAGCATGAACTCGGCGGTGCCGGCGCTGCGGTAGCCGATCGCCGCCGCGAAGCCGACGGCGGCGTCGCTCATCGCCGCCCGCAGCCCGGGGTCGAGCGCGGTCGACGGGGACTCCTCGAGCACCTTCTGGTGGCGCCGCTGGATCGAGCACTCACGCTCGCCGAGGGCGACGATCGTCTCGCCGTCGCCGAGCAGCTGGATCTCGACGTGACGGGGCCGCTCCACGTAGCGCTCGCAGAAGACCCGATCGTCGCCGAACGCGGCCTTCGCCTCACGCCGCGCTGCCTCGAGGGCCTCGTCCAGCTCGCCTGGGCCGCGCACGACGCGCATGCCGCGCCCGCCGCCGCCCGCCGCCGCCTTGATCATGAGCGGGAAGCCGAGCTCGTCCGGCTCGCCCGTCGGGACGACCGGAACGCCGGCCTCCTCGGCGATCCTCTTCGCCTCGAGCTTGTCGCCGCCGAGCCGGAGCGCCTCGGGCGTCGGGCCCACGAACACGAGCCCGGCAGCCTCGACCGCCTCGGCGAAGTCCGGGTTCTCGGCCAGGAATCCGTAGCCGGGATGGATCGCGTCGGCGCCGGTCTCCTTGGCCGCCCTGATGTGCTCCTCGGAGTCGAGGTAGCCGCGGATCTCGACCGTCTCGTCCGCCGAGCGCGCATGGAGCGAGCCGCGATCGTCCGCGGCAGCGACGGCGACGGTCCCGACCCCGACTTCACGCGCCGCCCGGAAGACACGCAGCGCGATCTCGCCGCGGTTCGCTACGAGAAGCTTCTGGATCGCCACAGGAGCGCAAACGTAAGCAGGCATGCACCGGCCAGGAGCAGGTAGGGCACGGCGTCGTTCGTCAGCTCGGCGAGCCCACCCCCGAGGGAGGCGCCAAGCGCGTGTCCCGGCGCCCAGGCGAGGTTGATCAGCGCGAACGCGTACGCGTACTCGAGCCCGCGAGCCTCGGCCTCGTCCGAGAGGAGCGCCATCGCCGGCGTCCAGAAGCTGCCGAACGAGACGCCGGCCAGGACGACGAGGCCGGCGAGGAGAAAGCCGCGGCCGGGCCAGGGGAGGAGGAGGGCGACGACGGCGGATGCCAGCACGGATGCTTTCATCGGGCCGAGCCTCCCGATGCGGTCCGAGACGCGTCCCATCAACGGGTTCACGATCGCCTCGAGTCCCGCGGTGCAGAGCCACAGGACGCCGATGGCGACCGCCGTGAAGCCGAGCTCCTCGAGCCGCAGCGGGGCGAGCACGCCGAGCGTCCCGAACAGGAGTGCCGGCAGGGCGACGAACCAGATTCCGAGGACGACGCGCTTGTTGCGCAGCGCGCGGAGGAACGTGCTCACGGGCTGACTCTCCGCGAGCGGCGGAGCGTGCGTCGCGGCCGCCCAGATCGCGAAGCCGACGGCGAGCAGGCCCACCGTCCCGAACGCGATCCCCTCGCCGATCGCCGCCGCGGCTCCGCCCAGCACCGGCCCGAAGAGCGCTCCGACGATCGCCGCCGCCATCGCCAGGCCGATCGTCTGGCCACGCTGCGCGGCGGGCGTCTCGCGCACCAGCCAGGCGAGCCCGGCCGTCCAGGCCAGTGCGCTCCCGAATCCCTGGACGAACCGCGCCAGGTCCAACACGAGGATCGACTCGCCGGTCGCGAAGATGAACGTCGTCACGGCGATGATCAGAAGCCCGGCGATTGCCGTCGGCCTGGCCCCGAAGCGGGCCGTCGAGATCCCGCCGGGGATGCCGCCGAGCAGCGCTCCGGCCGGGTATGCCGCCACGAGGATGCCGGCGCCTGCCTTCGAGAGCCCGAACTCGTCCGTGTAGCCCGGCAGGAGCGGCGTCAGGGCCACGAAGAACATCGTGTCGACGAAGACGATGCCGCCGACGAGCAGCAGGAGTCGCCGCACGGAGTCAGTCGAGCCAGCCGGGTTTCCGACGATCGAGAAACGCGCGCAGGCCGTCCTGTCCTTCCTCGCTCGCACGCAGTCGCGCCGCCAGCTGCGCCGTCTCCTCGCCCTGGGGCCGCATCCGGATCAGCCGCTTCGCCTCGCGTGTCGCCTGGGGGCCGGAGCCGAGCAGCTCGGCGACGACACGTTCCACGGCCCCGTCCAGCTCGGTCGCCACCTCGCTCACCAAACCGATCCGGAGAGCGGTCTGGGCGTCGAAGCGCTCGCCCGTGAGGAAGTAGCGGCGCGCCGCGGCCTCGCCGATCTTCGGCAGGACGAACGGCGAGATCACGGCTGGGACGATCCCCAGCTTCACCTCGGAGAAGCCGAAGACTGCATCCTCGGCAGCGATCGCGATGTCCGTTGCCGCGGCGAGGCCCGATCCGCCACCGAGCGCGTAGCCCTGGATCCGTGCGACGACCGGCGCCGGGCAGTCGTTGACCGCCTGCATCATCCCGAAGAGGTGCATGGCGTCGTCGATGTTCTCGTCGAAGGAGAGGTCGATCGCCGACCGCTGCCACTCGATGTCGGCGCCGGCGCAGAAGCTCTCGCCCTCTCCGGCAAGCAGGACGACGCGCGCGTCGCCGACGTCCGAGAAGGCGCTCCGAAGGTCGCCGATGAGCTCGGCGTCGAAGGCGTTGCGGCGCTCGGGCTTCGCCAGCGTGACCCGCAGGATCGGCCCGTCTCGCTCTACTCGCAGCCCCGCCATGGGGCCGGACTCTAAAGTCGCAGGATGCTGCAAGGAGCGCTCGCCGCCGCCGTGACGCCGCTTCGCGACGACGGCGCCGCCCTGGACGATGACGTCTTCGCACCGTACGTCGACTTTCTTGCCGGGCCGGGCCGCCTCTCAGGGCTCCTGGTGCTCGGGACGACGGGCGAGGGGATCCTGCTCTCGGTCGACGAGCGGAAGCGTGCGGCCGAGGCGTTCCGCGACGCGGCGCGGGGGCGGCTCCAGGTCGCCGTTCACTGCGGGGCCCAGACGACGGCGGACACGGTCGAGCTGGCGCGACACGCAGACGCGATCGGCGCCGACGCCGTTGCCGTCATCGGCCCGCCGTACTTCGCGTACGACGAGGAGGCGCTCTACCGCCACTTCGCCGCGGTCGCCGAGGCCTGCGGGGCGACACCGCTCTACCTCTACGAGTTCAAGGGTCGGGCGGGCTACTCGATCCCGCTGCCCGTGATTGAAAGGCTCGGCGACCGGGTCGCGGGCCTGAAGGTCTCGAACCAGCCGTTCGAGGCCGTCCAGCCGTATCTGAGCTTGGGGCTCGACGTCTTCATCGGGGCGGAGTCCCTCGTCGAGCAAGGGCTCGCGGAGGGCGCGGCCGGAAGCGTCTCTGGGCTCGCGGCAGCCTTTCCGGAAGGCGCGGATCCGTCCGCGCGGGCCTTCCTCGAGCGGTTCCCCTTTCAGGCGGCGCTCAAGACGGTGATCGGGCTGCGCGGGGTCCCGATCCGCGGAGACGTCCGTCCGCCGTTGCGGGGCCTGACGCCCGACGAACGAACGGAGGTGGAGCGGTGGCTCGAATCGTCGTAGCCGGGGCCGGCGCGATCGGTGCGTCGATCGCGTACCACCTGGCCCAGCGCAAGACGGACGACCGGATCGTGCTCTGCGAGCGGCGGGAGGTCGCGTCGGGGGCGACGGGCAAGGCGATGGGCGGCGTCCGGCAGCAGTTCACGACCGAGCCGGAGGTGCGGCTCGCGCAGGCGAGTGTCCGGTTCTTCGCCGAGCTCGGCCCGCCGCTCTTCGAGCAGGTCGGCTATCTGTTCCTGGCGACGACGGAGGACGGAGAGGCCGAGCTGGCGGAGCGCGTCCGGCTCCAGCGCGACCTCGGCGTCCCCGTCGAGGACGTCGATCCGGGGTTCGTCTCCGGCCTGGCGGTCGACGACGTGAGGGCGGCCGTGATCTGCCGGGAGGACGGCATCGCCGACCCCACTGGGGTGACGCGGCACCTCGTCACGAAGGCGCGCAGTCTCGGCGTCGAGCTCCGCGAGTACACGGACGCGCGTGACGTGGACACGGACGTGCTCGTCGTCGCCTGCGGGGCGTCTTCCCCTGAGCTCGCCGACGTGCCGGTCAGGCCGCTCGTCCGCCAGCTCACGGACACCCGGCGGGTCGCCGACCTGCCCGAAGACCTGCCGATGGTGATCGAGGCCGAGACCGGCTTCCATTTCCGCCGGGTGGACGGGGGGCTCCGACTCGCGATGGGCGAGCAGGCGCCGCGGTGGGGCGACCGGCCCGAGGTCGACGAGTCGCTCGTGGAGGACTGGCTCGGGCGCCTGGCGCGGCGGTATCCGCCCGCTGCCGGCATCCGCGTCGGGCGCTCCTGGGCGGGTCTCTACGACATGACCCCGGACGCGCATCCGATCATCGGCTGGGTCGGCGACGGCGTCTATGCGGCCTGCGGGTTCTCGGGCCACGGCTTCATGCAGGCGCCGGCGGTCGGGAAAGCCGTGGCCGAGGAGCTCCTCGACGGCGAGTCGACATTCGACCTCTCGCCGTACCGGCGCGAGCGATTCGGCGGCGACGAGGTCTTCCCGGAAACCCTCGTCCTCTGAGGCCTTCCACAGGGCCACGTCGCCAGCAGCCGCGTCCGGTGCCTGGCACCGGACGCGGCCCGAACTGCCATGTGCCATCCGCGAGCCATGCCGTTCGCGGTGAACGGCGTGCCCCTTCCGGCCGCGTCTTCGTACCTGGCACCGAAGTGTCTTCTTTGGGCTCGGCTCAGCGCGCGGCTCGTACCACGGTCACTTCTCGAAGGCGAGCCCGAGACGCGAGAGCTCGTCGATCTCGAAGCGGCCCTCGATCGTCGCTTCGAGATCGAACTCCTCGACGATGTCAGGGTCCTTCCCGATCAGCTCGCGCGCCCTCCCCGGGAGCTGCTGCTGCGCCGCCGCCTCCGACTCCCAGACGTAGACCGCGCCCCAGCGCTCAGTCGCGTCGTCGGAGATCCACGCCTTGAAGCGGAGCCCTTCGACCTCCTCGAACTGATCGACCGACTCGTCGCGCAGGTAGCGGCGGAGCTCCTCGATCGTCGTCTGCGAGTCCGCGAGGCTCCAGAGGACCAGCCGGACGATCACTCGTCCGCGTGCGGCCGTTCGCCCGCTTCGCGCCGGTTGAGCCGGTCGAGGAATGCCGACCGGAGCTTCTCCCCGCTCACCTTCACCTCGCGCGGACGCGGCTTCGGCTCCGCCTTCACGACTTTCACCTCGCCGGTGTGCTCGCCGTACGAGCGGCCGTAGGCCTCGGCCTCGCCGATCTCGTGAAGCCTCGATTCGGTCTTGCGACGGAAGAGGCGCACGGGGTGGAAGGTTAAGCAGGCTGCGGCAGCTTCGCCAGCACCTGCTTGATGGCGCGAAGGATGTCCGCTTCGTCGTGCCCGAAGTCCTCCAGGAACGACTGGAGGGCGTTCCGCACGAGCCGCAGCTCCTCGGCTGTCAGTTCGATCGTGTGCATGGCCGTATCTAACCCCAGTCGGGCGGCTCGTACTGCCCTTCGATCGGCGCCCCGAAGGTCACGAACTCGAGGCCCTCGTCGCCGGCGATCGGTTTCCTCGTCGAGCCGGGGTCGACGCGGATGAAGCGTCCGGGCCTGAGCTCGACCTCGTCGCCGTTGACGTGCATCACCCCGGAGCCGCGGACGACGAAGTAGACCTCCTCCAGGTTCGAGTCGACGTGATGGTGCTCCCGTCCCTCGGTGCCCGGCGGCAGGGTGAAGTAGTTGAACCCGAACGCCCGCGCACCCGTCGCCCGGCGCGTCTTCCTGACCATCCCGCCCGGGCCCTCGCCCTCGAGGGAATCGACGTCGACGAACGTGTAGCCCATCAGGTATCTGAACGCTCGATGTCGTCGGCGTATTCGCCGATCGCGCGCTCGTAGCCCGACCCGTCACCGAGCCGGCGCGCGAGGAGCGCCAACGCCTCGGCGCGGCGCCCCGCGGTCCACAGAGAGAACGAGAGGAAGACCGGGAGCGCCTGGTGCTCGGGAAACCGCCGGACCGCGTCCTCCAGCACCCGCACCGACTCGTCGTTCCGGTCGACGTTCCGGAGCGAGCTGCCCAGACCGAGCATGGCCTTCTCGAGCATGTCGTCCGGCAGCCCGGCCGCGATCGCCTGCTCGTAGTGGGGGATCGCCTCGGCCTCGAGCCCGTCGCGGTCGAAGGCCATCGCCCGTTCGAGTTCGTCCCGGCCCGGCACGCCTACATCCTGAAGATCCCGAAGCCCGTCTCGGGGATGGGAGCGTTCAGCGCGGCCGAGATTCCCAGCGCCAAGACCCGGCGCGTGTCGAGCGGGTCGATGATCCCGTCGTCCCAGAGCCGAGCGGTCGAGTGATAGGGGTTGCCCTCGGCCTCGTACTTGGCGCGAATCTCGTCCGGATCCGCGTCGCCCACCATCGTCAGGACCATCGCCGCCTGCTCGCCGCCCATCACCGAGATCCGCGCGTTCGGCCACATCCAGAGCTGGCGCGGCCCGTACGCCCGACCGCACATCGCGTAGTTGCCGGCGCCGAACGATCCGCCGGTGACGACCGTGAACTTGGGCACCTCGGCGCACGCCGTCGCCATGACCAGCTTGGCGCCGTCCCGGGCGATCCCGCCGGTCTCGTACTCGGTGCCGACCATGAACCCGGTGATGTTCTGCAGGTAGACGAGCGGGACGCGCCGCTTGCACGCAAGCTCGATGAAGTGCGCCCCCTTCTGCGACGACTCCGCGAAGAGGACGCCGTTGTTCGCCAGGATCCCGACGGGGTACCCCTCGATCCGCGCGAAGCCGCAGACGAGCGTCTCGCCGTAGTTCTCCTTGAACTCGTGGAAACGGCTGCCGTCCACGATCCGGGCGATCAGCTCGCGGGGATCGACCTGCTGCCGGTAGTCCTCGGGGATGAGGCCGTACAGCTCCGAGGGATCGGCGACGGGCTCCTCCGGCGGGGCCACGTCCCACGGGATCTCCTTCCGCCGGTGCAGGTGCCGGACGACCGAGCGCGCGATCCCGAGCGCGTGCTCGTCGCTCGTCGCGTAGTGGTCGGCCACGCCCGATTTCCGCGTGTGGACGTCGGCGCCGCCGAGCTCCTCGGCCGTCACGTCCTGGCCCGTCGCCGCCTTCACGAGCGGCGGGCCGCCGATGAAGATCGTCCCCGTGCCTCGCACGATGATCGTCTCGTCGCTCATGGCCGGCACGTAGGCGCCGCCCGCCGTGCACGAGCCCATGACGGCCGCGATCTGCGGAATCCCCTTCGCGGACATCCGCGCCTGGTTGAAGAAGATCCGGCCGAAGTGCTCCCGGTCGGGGAAGACCTCGTCCTGGAGCGGGAGGAACGCGCCGCCCGAGTCGACGAGGTAGATGCAGGGCAGGAGGTTCTGCTCCGCGATCTCCTGCGCGCGCAGGTGCTTCTTGACCGTCAGCGGGAAGTACGTCCCGCCCTTCACGGTCGCGTCGTTCGCGACGATCACGCACTCCTGGCCCTCGACGACGCCGATCCCGGTGACGATTCCCGCCGAGGGTGCCTGGCCGTCGTAGAGCTCCCAGGCGGCGAGGGCGCTCAGCTCCAGGAAGGCGGTGCCGGGGTCGACGAGCCGGTCGACCCGCTCCCGCGCGGTCATCTTCCCGCGCGACCGGTGGCGCTCCACGGACTTCTCGCCGCCGCCCTCGGCGATCTTCGCCGTCCGCTCGCGCAGCTCGGCGACGAGCGCCTCCATCCGGTCGCGCCGCTGCCCGAAGGCCTCGGAGTCGCGCTCCACCTGCGAGCTCAGCAGCGCCACAGAATCAGCCTATCCGTGGGGTCGGACCCTCGAAGTCTGGACTTGTGGCGGAGCCGAGCCCGCGAGAAAGTAAGAGCGTGCACATCCGGTTGAGCGACGCGGGCCTCTCCGAGGAGTTCCTCGGCTTTCTTCGCCGTGCCGAATTCGTCGCCGACCTCGGCGAGGTCGAGGCGCACGCGGAGGGGATCGCCGTCCAAGTGGAGGTTCCGCAGGCCTACGACCGGGACCAGGCCCGATTGGAGGTCGCGCTCTACCTCCGGGTCTGGGAGGCCGTGCACCCAGGCTCGGGCGCCGAGCTTCTCGACTGAGGGATTCACCGCGCGGCGCGGGATGCCGATCTTTGTGACATGCGTCGCTTGGCCGCAACGGCGCTCGTACCGCTTCTCCTTGCCGGCTCAGCCGCCGCGACGATCAAGCCAGCCCGCGGGATGTCCGGTCTCTCGCTCGGGATGACCCCGGCCCAGGTGCACGCGAAGCTCGGGCGGCCCGTCGGGAAGGGCGTTGGCCGCTGGTACTACGGTCGTGTCTGGGTCGGCTTCCGCGGCCGCCGCGTCGTCGAGCTGTCGACGACGCGAAGCACGGAGCGCCTCGCGAACGGACTCGGCGTGGACTCGACCGAGGCGCAGATCCGCGCCGTCTATCCCCAGGCGAAGTGCGGCGCCGCCGGCACGTACCGGCGCTGCCGGCTCGGGACCGGCGCACCGCGCACGCGGGTCACGGACTTCATGATCGGCAGCGCCCGCCGGGTCATCCAGATCACGATCCAGCAGCTTCCCTAGGCGTCGAGCCCAGCAAGCGCGGCGTCGATTCGGGTGCCGAACGCCTTGGCGCCTGAGCTGTCCGCCGCCTCCTTCGCCTCCACCAGCAGCGGGCGGGCGTCGTCGGGCCGGCCCTCCTCGACGGCGATCTCGGCGAGCGTGAGCAGCCCCGCTGCGACGCCGGGCAGGAAGCGCTCGCTGCGTCTGAGCTCGACCGACTCCTCGAGTCGCGCGGAGCCCGTCCTCGCGGCGGCCCTGCTCGTACCAGGCGAACCCGAGGTGACGGACCGCGTACGACTGGAGGAGGAGATCCCGGTGCGCCTTCGCCCAGTCGTAGGCGCTCTGGAAGTGGGGCAGCGCCGAGTCGTGGTCGTCCCGGATGACCTGATGGACGATCCCGATCCAGAAGCGTCCCCAGCTCTCGAGCCGCTCGTCTCCGGCCTCGCGCGCCAGCTCGAGCGAGCGCTCGAAGTGCTCGAGCTCGCGTGGATCCTCGGCGCCCCGCTCGGCGAGGAAGGCCGCATGGAGGATGCGCCCTCGTTCCTGGAGGAGCCGCGCTTCGGCCCGCATCAATTCGACGCCCGCCGCGGCTCGGGCCTCGGCCGAGCCCGTGAAGAGCGCCTGTTCGTTGAGAAGGTCGGCCCGCTCGAACGGGTCGGTCGTGAGCTCGAGCGCTTCGCTCCAGCGGCCCGTACCGCGCAGCTGCCTCGTCTCGGCGGACATCGGCACGCAGATAGTGCCGGGTTCGGGCGGCTCTGGGACTGGATCGCGAGCCTGCGGTGCCGTCCTGACTTACGCCGGCAGCAACTCTCGCGCTAGCCGGGCGTCATTCCGCTCGTTCCGTCGTGTCCAGGGCTAACGCCAGGAATCGCGGCACCAAGAACGGCAATGCGGCGACTACGGCAATCACGACCATGGGAGCCGTGTACTCGGGCTCCCCGCGCTCGAGCATCACAACGGCGGCGACGAGGAAGCCCGCACCGGCGACCAGCAGGCACAGCGAAAACCCGGAAATGACGAGTGAGATCACCACCATCACGAGGGACGCGATGACCAGGCGCCGCCACAGGCCGCCTGGGGTCGCCACCTCGCTGAGTTCGCCAGTCCACGCCTTGACGACGATGAATCCACCGACGTAGGCGCCGGCGCCGATCATGATCAGATTGACGAACCAGCCCCAGACCCGGCCAAGCACCGTCGAAGCGTTTCACTCAATCGCGTCTGAGACAAGTCCAGGAACACTGCGCTCGCCATAAGAGGAGTTGCGAACATGGGCCGGTGGAGCTCGCCGGGATCCTCGAGACCGTCCTCTACTGCACGACCGAGAACGAGGAGGAGACGCGGCGCTTCTACCGCGACGTGCTCGGGCTCCGGCCGGTTCGCGCGGGCAGCGGTGCCCATCGACTCGGCGCAGGCCTCATCCTTGTCTTCAACGCCGACGAGTCGTCGGTGCAGGACTCGCCGCCGGCGCACGGTGCGACCGGTCGAATCCATACGTGCTTCCTGGCCGCGCCGGGCGACTACGACGCGTGGAAGGAGCGCATCGAGTCGCACGGCGTCGAGATCCTCGAAGAGATCGGGTGGGACACGCGGCCGCGCTCGTTCTACTTCGAGGACCCGGCCGGCAACGTGCTCGAGATCGCCGAGGCCGACATGTGGCCTCGCTGACGGCGCGCCTGGCCGAAACCCCCGCAAAGCGTCATACTCGAACCCTGGTCGACGACGATTCGCTCGAGGCGGCAGAGGGGGAGCTCGTGGCGTCCAAGGAGATCCGCAACGTCTCGTTCCCGGGCTCCGTCCGCGGCTACGACCGCAACGCGGTCGACGCCTACGTCAAGCGGGTCAATCGCGTGATCGCCGAGCTCGAGATGCGCAGCTCGCCGCGGGCTGCGGTCAGGCACGCGCTCGAGCAGGTCGGCGAGCAGACGAGCGGCATCCTCCAGCGGGCGCGCGAGGCCGCCGAGGAGATCACGGCGAGCGCCCGCAAGGAAGCCGACGAGATGACCGCGCGCGCGAAGGCCGAGGCGGCCGAGACCGTCGTCGACGCCAGCACCCAGGCAGACCGCGCCAAGGCCGAGGCGGCGAGCCTGATCGCGGAGGCGAAGGCGGCGGCCGAGGGAATCGTCACCGAGGCGAAGGCCGACGCTGAACGGGTGCTCGCGCGGACACGCGAGGAGGCCGCGGCGGTCGAGGAGGAGGGCAAGGCGCGCCTCCGTGAGCTCCACGCCGAGATCGCGACGACGTGGAAGGAGCGGCGGGAGCTGCTCGACGACGTGCGCGGAATCGCGACGCGGCTTCAGGAAGCGGCCGGCCGGGCAGCTGCGCGGACGCCGCCGGCAGGCGCCGACGAGACTTCCGCCGAACCCCTCCTGGCGCTCGACTTCGAGTCCGCCGAACCGACCGAGGTCGCAGCGACCGAGGTCATCGAGGCTGAGGCGGATCCGGCCGAGAAGCCGTCGTAAGACCGGCTGGAAGAGCCTCGACCGCCCTCAAGTGGGAGGCTTGGCCTCCGTTCGAGCCTGCCTTCGATCGACCGTCCGAGGGCTCAGTCCTCGCACGCCGGAAACGGAGCTCGTACCACTCGGAGCCCGGCGCTCGCCGCATCCGCTCCCAACCCTCTGAGAGCAGCTCAGCCTCGAGATCCCAAAGCGCAGCGAGGACGCTCGGGTCCTCTCGCATCGGCATGCCCGGAGCCCACGGAAGACGCAACGTTCGAAAAGCCCGCGAGAGGGCGAGCGCCCCTGCGTGGTCCTTGCTCCGAACGTAGAACTGCGCGGCGACGTAGCCGCGCCAGAGCGCGATCGAACACTGCTTTGTCGGCTGCGGCGTTGGTGTCACGACCCTTGTTGCGGAGTCGGATCGAGCTTCGAGGGCCGCAGTCCCAGGAGCTCGGTCCTCTCCGGTCGACTGTGAGGGCATGTTCCCGCAGCAGGCGCACCGCCGCAACTAGCCGATGGGCTAATCCGCGCGAGGCGCCGACAAGCCGCGGATGTGTAGCTCCTCGTCCGGCTGCCAGGCGTTGCGTGTTTCCCACCCGTCACCGAAGGCGTTCTCGTAGCGGCACCAGTAGAACCGCTTCTCAAGCGCCGCTTCGACGGTGGACGCGGCCACGTCGGGCGCGAGAACGCGATATGCGTCCACGCCGTCCGGCAAGGTCCGCCCGGGCCCCAGCGCCCGAGGCACGTCGCCTGCACCCTCCGGCCCGGCCGGTTGCGCTTTGTACGCATATTCGACGCCGTCGAGCGTGATGCCGAAGCGGACGTTGAAGGCTGCGCCGGCGCCCTCGTTGGCAACTGAGGCGGCGAAGGCGAGATCGTTGCCCTCCCGGGTTGGACTGCGGCGCTCGTAGGCAACGACGATCGGCTGCGTGCGGTTGCGCTCGCTGCGCTTCATCAGCACGCCCTGCCACGCGGCGATGCATGTCGAAATCGCGGCGGCTAGGGCGGCGATCACCGCTGTCACAAGGGCAAGAGTCTCGCCGCTGGTGGCGACCACAAGCGCCGTCTGGGGCACGGGCCGTGTTTATCACGATGGACACGCGGCGGACACCCAAACCAAAAAACGCGCGCGCGAGGCGTTCGCGGGGCGTGTGTTCGACACTCCGGACATCCGACGAAGGCACATCCGCACAGAGGCCGCTCTCTGGCGGCCTACGCGCTCTTTGCCGGAAATCGCAGAAGTAGTTGCCGCGCCACTTGGGTCGAGCCGGACGCCAGAAAAGAAAAGCCCTGCCCTTTGCAGCGCGTCCACCCAACAGGGGCGACAGGACTCGAACCTGCAACCCCCGGTTTTGGAGACCGGTGCTCTACCAAATTGAGCTACGCCCCTGGGCAGGTCCGATTGTAGACGTGCCCGTTCGGGCATCACCCGGGCATGACCGATCAACCGCTCGAGGACCGCGAGGACGCCGAGCCTGACCAGGTCGACGTGCCTCCCGACGAGGAGGACGACGCGGGCGAGGAGAGCCTGCCCGACGAGTAGGCTCGGCGCGTGGCCAGAGCCTCGCAGCGCCGCGCACAGGGCGTGTTGTTTTCGTTCCTGACGTTCTTCTTCGTCGGCATCGCCGCGACCGCGTTCAACGCCCGAGCAGGCCTGGAAACCTGGGTGATCGCCATCGCTGCGGGCGTGCTCGCGCTGTGGATGGCCGGCCTCGCAATCCGCACGTTCCGAGCGGCGCGTGAGGAAACAGCCCGTTAGGGCCGTATCCTTCTCTAGTTCGTGAGCTCCCAAGTCGAAGATACGCAGACCCTCTGGCGCTCGTTTCGCGCCAGGCCTGACGACAAAGCGCTCCGCGACCGGCTGATCCTGACGTACGCGCCGCTCGTGAAGTACGTCGCCGGCCGTCTCGGCAGCGGCCTCCCGGCGCACGTGGAGGAGGAGGATCTCGTCTCGTACGGCCTGCTCGGGCTGATCGGCGCCATCGAGCGCTACGACCCCGACCGGGACGTCAAGTTCGAGACCTACGCCATCGCGCGGATCAAGGGCGCCATCATCGACGAGCTGCGGTCGCTGGACTGGGTGCCGCGCTCCGTCCGCGCCCGAGCCCGCGAGATCGAGCGCGCGATCGCGACCATGGAGGCGAAGCTCCACCGGCCGCCGACCGACGAGGAGATCGCGAGCCAGGTCGGGATCACGGTGGAGGAGCTCGAGGACAGCCTGACCGACATCTCCCGCTCGTCGATCGCCGCCCTCGACGAGCTGTGGACGATCGGCGGCTCCGGCGGCGACCAGGTCGCGCTGATCGACACGATCGAGGACACCGACGCGCCCTCGCCGGAATCCTCGCTGAGCGCGACCGAGCTCAAGGAGGCGCTCGGCGAGGCGATCGCCCGCCTGCCAGAGCGCGAGAAGCTCGTCGTCACCCTCTACTACTACGAGGAGCTGACCCTGCGCGAGATCGGCGAGGTGCTCGGCGTGACCGAGTCGCGCGTCTCGCAGCTCCACACGAAGGCGATCCTGCGCCTCAAGGCACGCCTCTCCGGCGCCGCGCAGCGGACCGAAGCCGAAGCCTAGGTTTGACCCCGCGGGACCCGGCCGACGTCGCGGCCTACGACGAAGAGCTCGCGAAGGTGACGATCGGCGGGCCTCGACCGCTGGACGGACGGATCGAGATCAGGGAGTACGACCCGGAGTGGCCGCGGTCGTACGAACGAGAGGAGGCGCGGATCAGATCCGTCCTCGGCCGCCGCGTGATCCGGATCGAGCATGTCGGCTCCACGTCCGTGCCGGAGCTCCCGGCCAAGCCGATCGTCGACATCGTGCTCGAGGTGCCGGATTCCGCGGACGAGCCGGCGTACGTGCCGCCGATGGAGTCCGCCGGCTACGAGCTGAGGATTCGCGAGCCCGACTGGTTCGAGCACCGGCTGTTCAAGGGGCCCGACACGGACGTCAACGTGCACGTCTTCACGGCGGGCTGCGAGGAGGTCGAGCAGATGCTGCTCTTGCGCGACTGGCTGCGCACCGACGCCGCCGACCGGGAGCTCTACGCAGCCGCCAAGCGGGACCTCGCAGCCCGGGACTGGAAATACATGCAGCAGTACGCCGACGCGAAGACCTCGGTCGTTTGCGAGATCCTCGCCCGCGCGCGGGCGGCGGCAAGCTAGCGCCCGAGCGCCGATAACATCGAACCTCCCAACGACCGAGGAGGAACCACCCGTATGGCCGCAGTCGAGCCCGGAAAGATCCGCAACGTCGCCGTCACCGGACACCGAGGGACGGGGAAGACCTCGCTCGTCGAGGCGATGCTGTTCCAGGCAGGCGCGGTCAACCGGCTCGGGGCGATCGACCAGGGGTCCACCGTCGCCGACTGGGACGAGGACGAGCAACGCCGGCAGATGTCGATCTCGGCGTCGCTCTGCCACCTCGAGTGGCAGGGCCGCAAGATCAACCTGATCGACACGCCCGGCGAGCCCAGCTTCCAGGGGGAAACGATCTCGGCTCTTCGGGTCGTCGAGGGCGCGCTCATCGTCGTGTCCGGCGTGATGGGCGTCGAGGTGCAGACGTCACGCGTCTGGAGCCGCGCGGAGGAGCTCGGCCTCGCGCGGGTGCTCTTCGTGAACATGCTCGACCGCGAGCGGGCGGACTTCTACCGCGTCCTCGAGCAGCTTCGCGGCCAGTTCTCCACCCGCGCGGTCGCCGTGCACCTGCCGATCGGCGCCGAGCACGAGCTCACCGGGATCGTCGACCTGCTGCACATGAAGGCGTACACGAGCCCCGAGGGCGGCAAGGAGTCCGCGCCGGGCGAGATTCCCGCCGAGATGGCCGACCAGGTCGAGACGTACCGGACGCAGCTACTCGACTCGGTCGTGGAGACCGACGAAGGGCTGATGGAGCGCTACCTCGAAGGCCAGGAGCTGTCGGACGAGGAGGTCGCGCATGCGCTGAAGGACGCGGTCACGCGCGGCGAGATCTACCCGGTCGCCTGCGGGGTCGCGACGAAGAATCTCGGGACGACCGCGACGCTCGACCTGCTCGTCGAGGGCGTCCCGTCGCCGGCGAAGAAGGACTTCGACGTCCACATCGACGGCGCCGAGAGCGCCGCGTTCGTCTGGAAGACGGTCGCCGACCCGTTCGCCGGCCGCATCAACGTCTTCCGGGTGATCGAGGGCAAGGTCAACACCGACTCGACCCTCCTGAACGTGCGGTCGCACAACAAGGAGCGCGTCGGCCAGCTGCTGAGGCTCCAGGGCAAGGAGCACGACCAGGCGGACGAGTTCGGGCCGGGCGACCTCGGTGCCGTGGCGAAGCTGAAGGACGTGCTGACCGGCGACCTGCTGCTGGACAAGGAGACCGGGGCTGAGCCGCCGGCGATCGAGTTTCCGGAGCCGGTGATGAGCTTCGCGATCTCGCCCAGGGCCAAGGGTGACGAGGAGAAGCTCGGGACGGCCCTTCGGCGCCTGTCCGAGGAGGACCCGACGCTCGTCATGCGCCGCGACCAGCAGACCGGAGAGCAGCTGCTCTCCGGCCTCTCGCAGATGCACGTCGAGGTCGCCGTCGAGCGGGTCAACCGGCGCTTCGGCGTCGAGGTCGACCTCCGGCCGCCGCAGGTCCCGTACCTCGAGACGATCCGCAAGGAGTCGCGGGGGCACGGCCGCTACAAGAAGCAGACCGGCGGCCGCGGCCAGTTCGGCGACTGCCACATCGTGCTCGAGCCGATCGAGGGACGCACCGGGTACGAGTTCGTGGACAAGATCGTCGGCGGCGTCATCCCGCAGGGCTTCCGCCCGGCGGTCGACAAGGGGATCCAGGAGGCGATGGTGCACGGCGAGCTCGCCGGTGCGCCCGTCCAGGGCGTGCGGGTGCTCCTCGTGGACGGCTCGTACCACAACGTCGACTCGTCGGAGATGGCGTTCAAGATCGCCGGCTCGATGGCGTTCAAGGAGGCGTACGGCGCGGCCGATCCCGTCCTCCTCGAGCCGATCATGGAGGTGGACGTGACCGTTCCGGACGACTCCGTGGGTGCGGTCAACGGCGACCTCAACTCGCGGCGGGGGCGGCTCCACGGGATGGAGCCGAGCGGCGCCGGCATGACCTCGATCAAGGCCGAGGTGCCGATGGCGGAGATGCTCACCTACTCGCAGTCCCTGACCTCGATGACCGGCGGCCGCGGCGACTACCACATGCATTTCGCCCGCTACGAGGAAGTGCCGACGCACGTGGCCCAGAAGGTCATGGCCGAGTCGCAGAAGGAGCAGGAGGAGGTCAAGGTCTGAGGCGCTCGGAGCAGGCGGCGAAGCGGCGCGGTGAGAAGGAGCGCCAGGTGGGGCTCGACCCGGAAGACGAGGCCGCGCGCTGGCTGGCCGAGCACGACCCGCCGCCCGAGGCGGCTCCTCCGAAGTCCGCGAGCAAGTCGAAGAACCTGCATCGCTGGCGGCGACGGACCGCGCGGTAGACGAGGTCAGGGCGGGCCGTAGCCCGCCCGCCAAACCTCGTCAGACGGTTGCGGTCGCCTGCTCCGGCTCGCCGCTCTCGCTCTCCTTCAGCCGCTTGATCAGGTCGGACACGTCCGCGAGCTCCTGCTCCAGGTCGCGCTGGTAGTCCTCCAGCCGCTCCAGAACGCGCTCGCGGTCGTACCAGCCGCGGCCGATGCCGTGGCCGAAACCGTGGCGGCGAAAGCCGCGATGTCGATGACGTCTCGAGTGCATGGTCACCTCCTCTCTTCGTATCGCGTGAGGAAGCTCTCGGTCCGGGCCTGCGCGCCGCGCAGCGCGCTCGCCCACTCGTCGAGCAGCGCCTGGCCCTCGCCGGTGAGCTCGTAAACCCGCTTGCTCGGCCCGGCGGCCTGGTCGTCCCACTCCGAGCGCACGATCCCCTCCTGCTCGAGCAGGCGGAGGAACCGGTAGAGGTTGCCCATGTCGACGCGCTCGCCCGTCAGCTCGGGGAGCTGCTCGAGCAGCTCGTAGCCGTGCACCGGACGCTCGCGAAGGAGGAGCAGCACCGCCGGCTCGGCGAAGCGCTCGACCCTCGCGCGGACGTCGTACTCGCCCGGCGCGAGGCGGCGGCGCACCCGCACGGCTCGCTTGTGAGCTCGGCGCCGGGTCATCGCTTCCTTGCATGTAAAACACACATGTAGCGGGCCAGCATACCGATCGGTACATGCGTGGCGCTGGGCTAGACTCGGCGCCCATGCAGATCACCGGGCAGGCGGTCACCCGCACCTGCGCCATCTGCGACCGAAGCCTGCTTCAGGGCGAGCATGTGGTGCGATACGCGCCCGATGGACGGGAGTATGTCGACGTCTGTCCGCTGTGCCAGGAGATCGCGGCCGAGTACGGCTGGGTCAAGGAGGGAAGCCCGACCACGCCGACCGTTCCGGTCCAGCGCCGCAAGAAGCGGGGTCTCCTCGCCTCGATCTTCGCGCCGCTCCAGTCCGCGCCCGAGGAGACCGTCGCCTCCCAGCCGATTCTCCGCCGCCTGTCCGAGCCGGAGCTCCAGACCGTCGAGGCCGCCGACCTCTACAACGCCAGCGACTACCGCCGGACGATCGGCGGCGTGTCCAAGAGCCTCGGTGAGCCCCGCGCGAGCATCCTCCCGCTCTCCGGCGTGAACCAGGAGCTCGTGATCACCATCGCCTGGGACATCACGTGGTACCAGTACCGCGTCTCGCCGGAGTCCAACCAGCCCGTGAAGCTCGAAGCGCGCGGCCACGATCTCGCCCAGCTCGACGGCACCTTTCAGACGTGGAACGCGAAGATCCAGCCGGACGGCAAGATCGTCCCGCAGATCGCGCGCCTGTAGCCGAACCGTCGACCACAGTCTCGCGGTCCCCTTGTGGGACGCTTCCTACCGTCACATACTGCCTCGTAAGAGACTCTCGAGCTGCACGGGAGCGCCTGCTCCCGTGCTGGTGGAGCGCCGGCGGCCGCGGCGCTCCACCAGCTTCCGGCGAATGCGTCGTGCGGGCTTACGAATCCTCCGCGCCGGCCGATAACGGAGTCATGACCAGCTGGACGGTGCATGGATGCGCCGGAGCCTCTTTACACTCGGGGCAAGAATGATCTACTGCGTGATTCCCGCCGAGCTCCAGGACGAGCTCTTCGACAAGCTGACCGAGTACTACAAGGACAACCCGAACGTCACGGTGATCGTCGACCGGCGGACCGGTCCCGACCGCCGGCAGGGGAAGAGCGCGGGCGGGAAGCGCGAGAAGCGCGACCGGCGCCGGCCACGGGCTCCCGGCACCTTTCTGAACACGGACCCACCGCCCGAGTAACCTGTGCGCCGCATGGCGCTGCTCGGAGCCAAGACACACCAGAACTACATCGCCGGGGAGTGGGTCGACGCCGCCTCCGGCGAGACGTTCGAGTCGCGCTCGCCCGCGAACGGCGACACGATCGGCACCTTCCCGCGCTCGAACGAGGAGGACGTCAACCGGGCCGTCGCGGCCGCGAAGTCGGCCTTCGAAGAGTGGCGGCTCGTGCCGGCGCCGAAGCGCGGCGAGATCCTCTTCCGCTTCGGCCAGCTGCTTACCGACGAGAAGGAAGACCTTGCGCAGCTGATGGCGCGCGAGATGGGCAAGGTGCTCGCCGAGGCGCGGGGCGACGTCCAGGAAGCGATCGACATGGCGTACTACATGGGCGGCGAGGGCAGGCGGCTCTTCGGCCAGACGACCCCCTCCGAGCTTCGCGACAAGTTCCAGATGAGCATCCGGATGCCGATCGGCGTCGTCGGCGTCATCACGCCGTGGAACTTCCCGATCGCGATCCCGTCCTGGAAGACGCTGCCGGCGCTCGTCGCCGGGAACACGATCGTCTTCAAGCCTGCGTCCGACACGCCGACCCTCGGCCAGCGCTACGTCGAGCTGCTCGTCGAGGCAGGGCTGCCGGCCGGCGTCCTCAACATCGTCCACGGCGGCGGCGGGGCCGTGGGGGAGGGGCTCGTGCGGCATCCCGACGTCCGGGTGATCTCGCTGACCGGCTCGCGCGAGACGGGCGTCGCTGTCCTCAAGGCGGCGGCTGACGGCCTCAAGCACGTCCACCTCGAGTTGGGCGGCAAGAACGCGATCATCGTCCTCGACGACGCCGACCTCGACCTCGCCGTCGAGGGGATCGTCTGGTCGGCGTTCGGCACATCCGGCCAGCGGTGCACGGCGGCGAGTCGCGTGATCGTCCAGCGTGGCGTCTACGACGAGCTCCAGGGCAAGCTCGTCGCGGCCGCCGAGCGGCTGCGGCTCGGCCTCGGCTGGGAGGACGACACCGACGTCGGCCCGGTGATCAACGAGCGCGCGCTCGAGAAGATCCACTCGTACACGACGATCGGGCAGGACGAGGGCGCGAAGCTCCTCACCGGCGGCGAGATCGCCTCCGGCGACGGGCTGTCCGACGGCTTCTACTACCGGCCGACGATCTTCGGCGACGTGGAGCCGGACATGCGGATCGCGCAGGAGGAGATCTTCGGCCCGACGACGGCGCTGATCCCCGTCGGCTCGTACGACGAGGCGCTGCGGGCCGCGAACGGCGTGAAGTACGGCCTCTCGTCGTCGATCTTCACGCGCGACGTGAACAAGGCCTTTCGCGCCATGCGCGACCTCGACACCGGCATCACGTACATCAACGCCGGGACGATCGGCGCCGAGGTGCACCTCCCGTTCGGCGGGACGAAGGACACGGGCAACGGCCACCGGGAGGCAGGCCAGGCGGCCCTCGACGTCTTCACGGAGTGGAAGTCGGTCTACGTGGACTACTCCGGCCGGCTCCAGAAGGCCCAGATCGACACCGCCGAATAGCACGGTGGACAATGCGGTCAATCTCGCGGAGAAGCTCGCCGGCTTCGACGAGCACTTTGCGCCTCGGATCGTCGGCTACCTCAATGACTACAAGCTCGAGGTCGCCAAGCTCGAGGGCGAGTTCGTCTGGCACGCGCACCCGGACACGGACGACTTCTTCCTGGTGCTGGAAGGCCGGCTGACGATCCAGCTCCGCGATCGGGACGTCGAGCTGAGCCAGGGCGACCTCTTCGTGGTTCCGAGAGGCGTCGAGCACTGCCCGAAGGCCGATGAGGAGGCGCACATCCTCCTGATCGAGCCTCGAGGAACTCCGAACGTCGGCGATGCGGACGCAGAAGCGGCGCCCGAGATCGAGATCTGACGCGGACATGAACAGGAAGCTCGTCGTCTTCGTCCCCCGCGAGGCGCTGGACAGCGTGCGTTCGGCGCTGTTCGAGGCCGGCGCGGGACGGATCGGCGACTACGAGCACTGCTCGTGGTACGCCGCCGGCACCGGGACGTTCCTCGGCGGCGAGCGGTCGTCGCCGACGATCGGCGAGCGCGGCAAGGAACAGCGCGTGTCGGAGCTGCGCCTGGAGACCGTCTATCCGGAGGAGCTCCACGACCAGGTCATCGCCGCGCTGCGCGCCGCCCACCCCTACGAGGAACCGGCTTTCGACGTCTATCCGCTCCTGTGAAGGCGAAGCTCTGGACGGACGGCGGCGCCCGTGGAAACCCCGGCCCGGCGGCGTACGGCTACGTGCTCGAGGCGGAAAACGGGACCGTGCTGGCCGCGCACGGAGAGGCGATCGGCGAGGCCACGAACAACGTCGCCGAGTATCGCGCGCTCGTCGCGGGGCTCGAGAAGGCGGTCGAGCTGGCCGTCGACGAGGTCGAGGTCGTGTCCGACTCGGAGCTCCTCGTGAAGCAGATGCGCGGCGAGTACAAGGTGAAGAACGAAGCGCTGCGGGAGCTCTACGAAGAAGCCACGGGGCTCGCGCGGCAACTCCGATCCGTGCGCTACACGGCCGTGCGGCGCGAGCACAACGAGCTGGCGGACCGGCTCGTGAACGAAGCCCTGGACGCGGCAGGAGGCTGAAAGACCCGCGGCTATACTGGCCGCAGCTCGCGGATGTAGCTCAGTTGGCTAGAGCGTCTGCTTGCCATGCAGAAGGTCGTGGGTTCGAGTCCCATCATCCGCTCCTGGCGCTCCTCTATGAATCCTTCCACGGTTTCGTAGAGGAGCCATGGTTTCGGATCGCGCCCGATTCACACCGATTGGATGATGATGCGCCGCGTGGCGGCGGCGACGATCGGGACGGACAGCATGAGCCACCGGACTGAAGACGTGCCCGCGCACAGCTGCGGGCGACCGACATTCGTGCGGGATCGATCGGTACGTCGATGAGCGAGGTCGCCGTCCCCGCTCGGCCCTCGGTCGTGGACCCGTTCAACGAGCCGTCCCGCGGGAGGCGCCTGGTCAAGGTCGTCGGCTGGCTCGTCGGCATCGCGCTCGTCCTCGTCGTCCTGAACCTGCTCGGCGTCGACGTGATCGGCTGGCTGCAGGACCTGTGGGACGAGATCAAGGACGTTCCGCCCGGCTACATGGTCGGGGCGCTGATCTTCCAGACCGGCCAGACGTTCTTTGCCGGGCTCTCGTACTACGGCATCCTGCGCGCGGCCTATCCGGGCCAGGTCGAGGTCTGGCCGATCGTGACCGCCTACGCGGCCGGCGTGGCGATGAACAACTTCCTTCCCGCGAACATCGGCACGTTCGTGACGCTGATCATGTTCGTAGCGATCATCCCGGCCTGCACCTTCGCCGGAGCGATCGCCGCGTACCTCGTCCAGAAGATCTTCTTCACGGTCGCCGGCACGTTTGTCTACCTCTACCTGTTCCTGTCGGTGCCCGGCTCGTTCAATGAGAACCTCGGCAACGTCTCCGAAAACCCTCTGACGTCGATCATCATCGCGGTCGGCGGGGCCTTTCTCATCGTGATCCTCGGACGCATCTTCTGGAAGCAGGTGAAGAAGCTCTGGGCTCAGGCGAAGCAGGGCGGAGTGATCCTCTCCCGCCCGAAGGACTACTTCCTGCATTCGTTTCTGCCGGCGTTCCTTTCGTGGACGTGCAAGCTCATAGTGATCGGAATCTTCCTGGCGGCCTTCGCGATTCCGGTCACGTTCGAGTCGATCATGTGGGTGACGGGCTCGGGCTCCCTCGCCAACGTCGTCTCGTTCACGCCTGGCGCAGTCGGCATCACGCAGGCGACGAACGCGCTCGCGCTCGATACCTGCTGCGACGTCGCGAGGGCAACCGCGGTCGACTACTCGACGGCGCAGCAGCTGATCACCACCGCCTGGAACGTCCTCCTCGCGATCGTGCTCGTCGTCGCGGTCTTCGGCTGGACGGGAGGGAAGCTGCTCGTCACGGAGTCCTACGTCGATGCGAAGGGAAAGGTGGCCGAGCAGAAGGCGCAGCGCGCCGAGAAGAGGGCCGAGAAGAAGGCGGAGAGGCGAGCTGAACGCGAAGAGTCCGGGGGAGGCCTGCTCCATCGCCGCCGCGACGGCGGGGCCGAGGATGAAGGAGAAGACCGTGACCCCTAACGGCGCCGAGCCGGCCTACGGCCAGTCCACCGCTTGGAAGCCCGAGCGCCCGCGCTTGCGGGTCTTCCCTCTGCTCGCCTCCTGGCTTGCCACGGGCATCGCTCTGATGGTCGCCGCCGGGATTCTCCCGGGTGTCGACATCGGGAACTTCTGGGGAGCGCTCCTCGTCGCCGCGATCGTCGCAGCGCTGAACGCGGTCATCCCGCCCGTGCTCGCCGCGCTGCGCTTGCCGCTCATGCTCGTCCTCGGCTTCCTGCTCGTGCTGATCGCGGACGCCGTCATCCTCCTGGTCGTCGCCGACCTGACCGAAGGAGGCCTGACGGTCGACAACTTCGGCTGGGCGCTCCTCGCCTCACTCGTCGTCGCCGCCGTGAGCCTCGTGCTCGCCGTGATCCTCGGCTCGGACGACATGTCGTCGATCCGCATCGCGCACCGCATCGCGCGCCGGCAGGGCATCATCGCCAGGACCGACGTCCCCGGGATCGTCTACCTCGAGATCGACGGGCTCGCACTGCCCGTGCTGCGCCGGGCGGTGCGGGACGGCAACGCTCCGACCATGGCCCGCTGGCTGGCGGACAACACGCACCGTCTGGTCGAGTGGGAGACCGATCTCTCCTCGCAGACCGGTGCCAGCCAGGCGGGGATCCTGCTGGGATCGAACGAGGACATCTCGGCCTTCCGGTGGGTGGAGAAGGAGACCGCGACGATGATGACGTGCTCGGCGCCGCCGGACTGCGCGGAGATCGAGCGACGCCGCGGAACCGGCATCGGCCTGCTCGTCGACGGCGGCGCAAGCCGCGGAAACCTTCTCTCCGGCGAGGCGGAGGACGTGATCCTCACCGTCAGCCGGATCGAGGCCGAGAAGAAGTCCAATCCGGGCTATCGGGCGTTTCTCGCCAACGGCGACAACGTGACGCGCACGCTCGTCCTGTTCGGATGGGAGGTCATCCTCGAGTGGACGGCGGCCCTGCGCGCAATCCGGCGCGACGTGCATCCACGCGGCCATCGAGGCGGCATCTACCCGCTGATGAGGGCCGCGCTCTGCGTCTTCGTGCGCGACCTGATCGTGTCGGGCGTCCTCACGGACGTCATGCGCGGGCGGCCTGCCGTCTACGCGACGTTCTCGAGCTACGACGAGGTGGCGCACCACTCCGGCCTCGAGCGCGCCGACACGCTCGAGGCTCTGCGCAAGCTCGACGACCGCTTCGCGGACATCGAGCGAGCGTGCCGCTACGCGCCCCGGCCGTACCACATCGTCGTCCTCTCCGACCACGGGCAGACACAGGGTGCGACCTTCAAGCAACGCAACGGGTACGGCCTCGACGAGCTCGTCGAGCGCTCGCTCTCCAGTGGCGACGTGGAAGGAATTGCCGGCGGAGACGAGCAGAGCTCCATGGTCGGCAACGCCTTCAGCGAGGCCACGGGGAAGAAGGAGGAGAAGCGGCCGAAGAACGACGTCTCCGACCGGGACGTCGTCGTGCTCGGCTCGGGCAACCTCGGCCTCGTGTACCTGATGGAGGAGCGCCGCCGCCTGACGCTCGAGGAGATCGAGGCGCGGCACCCACAGCTCTTGCCCGCGCTCCGTGAGCATCCCCATGTCGGCTGGCTCCTCGTACGCTCGTCAGAGCACGGGGCGGTCGCGCTCGGCGCACGCGGCACTCACTACCTCGCGGACGGCCGCGTCGAGGGCGAGGATCCGCTGGCGCACTTCTCGCCGCATGCGCCGCAGCACCTGCTCAGGACCGACGGCTTCGAGCACGTCGCCGACATCATGGTCGGAAGCTTCTACGACCCGGATCTCGACGAGGGCTGCGCCTTCGAGGAGCTGATCTCCTTCCACGGCGGCATCGGCGGGTTCCAGACGCAACCGTTCATCCTCTACCCGGCCCACTTCGAGGTTCCGTCGGGGCCCATCCTCGGCGCCGCGAGCGTGCACGGCATCCTGGCGGGTTGGCGCCAGCAGCTCCAGGCCGGCGGGGGCGCGGCCGAAGCGGACGTGGGTCGCTCGGACGGCCAGCCCGAGGTCGCCGTGAGCGAGAGCGAGCCGAGCCGGACGAGAACATGAGCGTTGGGTCCGACGAAATGCGGCGCATCCGGCGCCAGAGTTCGGGACGGGAACTCGACTCAGGCAGGGCTTGCGATGAATGACGCGAACGATCCCGGTACATCTCGATCGAGTCGCCCCGACCACGTGAACGCCCTCCGCCACCCATGACAGTCCAGACCGAGCCCGGGCCGGACGCTCGCGGGATGAAGCCGTGAGTCACGGCGCGTCGAGTTGGTTCTGCCGATGCGAACGGTGCTGCTGGTTGCCGCGACGGCGGGCGTGCTCGCGGCGTTCGCGGCGATCGGCGAGACCTTCCTGATCGTCTTCGTCGGGATCTTCGCGGCGCTCGTGTTCGAGTATCCCGTGCGGTTTGTGATGGCGAAGACGGGGATGTCGCGCGGGCTCGCAGCGGCAATAACGGTCCTCGGCGTCTCGCTCGCGGTGTTCGTGATCGCGCTGCTGTTCCTGGTGCCGATCGTCGGCGGGGTTCGAGACTTCCTCCAGGAGCTTCCGGCGATCGTCGAGCAGCTGCGCGAGTCCGACGAGCTGTTCGTGGCTGGGCGACAGCGGAGCCGCCGAGAACGTTCAGACGGGATCCGAGGAGATCTCGTCGTCGGTGCCGGACGCGATCTCGGCCGTGCTCGGAATCGCGGGCGACTTCTTCACCGGCTTCCTGATTGCCTTCACGCTCATCTTCATCTGCATGTTCCTGCTCAGCGACATCGCGAATCTGAAGCGGGCGCTGGGGAGCGTGCTGATGCCGGGGGAGGACGAGCGCTGGCTGGGAGTGTGGGAGCGCGTGACGACCTCGATCTCCCGGTGGGCGATCGGTGTCGTCGTCATCGCCGTCATCGCCGGGACGACGCAAGGGGTCACTGCATGGCTGCTCGGGTCGAGCTACGCCATCGCGCTGGGAGTCATCGCCGGGCTGCTAGACACGATCCCGAACCTCGGCGCAACGATTGCCGGCGTCATCCTCGTTCCCGCGCTCTGGGCGGAGGAAGGCCTTACGGCAGCGATCATCATGCTCGTCGTCCTGCTCGTCTACCAGCAGGTCGAGAACAACGTCCTGACGCCGAAGATCCAGGGCAAGGCCGTCAACCTCTCAGGGTTCTTCATCATCGTCGCGGTCACGCTCTTCGGCTCGCTACTGGGTGTTCTCGGCGCACTCACCGCGGTTCCGCTCGCAGCGACGATCCAGATCTTCATCCAGGAGCTGACGAAGGCCCGCCGGGAGAAGGTCGCGGCGGCCCACGCGGCGCTGGAAGCTCCCGCGAAGCCGGGTTGACCGACCTCGCGAGCCGGTTCTCGCTGGATGCGACGCTTCGGGCCCGCTGCCAGTAACCTGCGCTAAGCCAGGGGTTGATGTCGGTCGAAAGGGGTCCTGTGGCGTTCTCGTTTCGGCGTGCCGTCGTTGTCGTCGCCGTGGCACTGGCGGCGCTCGCGATCGTTCCGAGCTCGGCCGTCGCGCGCGATCGGTGCGCGACGTCTGCGAGCACGCTCGCGGTGGTCGAGTGCGTCGGCCTGCCGCCCGTCGCCTCGCTGGATCCGCGCTACCGGTCGGGCAAGCCTCGGTTCCGGCTCAGCTCGACCGCGGCGGCCTGCCGCTCCGCCGAGTTCGTCTTCTACGCCGCGCGCGACTGGGGGCGCCTCGCGCCGAAGCTCGCGGAGCGCGCCTCGCCGTGCGCCGACTACTACATCTCCGTCCCGCCACTCGTCTCCGACAAGACGAATCCGCGCCCGAACCAGGCGCATCGCATCCGCGCGCTCGGCCCGCGCTTCCACGCCATGGCGGAGATCCACTGGGCCACCTGGCAGAAGTGGGTGCGCTCCACCGGCCGGAGCTGGCACGACGCCGGCGTCGAGGCGCGTCGCCGCATGGCCGCGGCCGGCTACGACGTCGCTCGAGGCGACACGTGGGCAATCAACGAGTTTCCCTCCAGCGTCCGGCGCGGCCTCGGCACCGCGCGCGACGACGCACGCGAGTTCGTGCACGGCCTGTACGAGGGCGACGGCCGCCCCGTGCAGGGCGCCGTGTTCGTGATCGGCGTGGTGCACGGGACGACGAATGCCTCCCTCTACAAGTCCACGCTGAAGACCTGGCTCGCCGACACCCCCTTCTGGCTGGACATGTCCCGGGCCGTTCGCTTCTGGGCGCAGGAGGTGTACGGCGACGCGCGACGCTGGGGCGTCCCGGGCTCGGCGCTCTCGCTCCGCCGGGACCACCTCAACGACTTTCTCCAGCACGCGGCGAAGCTCGGCTCGGTCGCTCCGGCGAGGTATCGCGCCGCGCGCACGTACCTGACGCGCGCCCACACGCCGATTGCGAACGCGGGCTGGCAGTGGCCGGCCGGGCTGGGGTGGACGATGGTCTCGGGCGACCAGATGCGGCACTTCGTCTCGTCGCAGACCTACTCGCTTCGCAACTTCGCGGCCGGGCGGCCGGGCGCGGACCGCTTCGGCTTCGCCTGGGCGCCGAACAACGCGACCGGGCTGTCCAACACCAACTTCGTCGCCCAGAGCGGGCAGCTGGTCGACCGTCTGGGCGCGGCACTCTCGGAGTCGGGCAACGAATGGGCGCTCGACCCGGGGATCTTCGCGTGCTCGTCGCTCGGCTTCGACTGGTGCGCGGCGGACGTGGCCGGCGCGTCGTTCACGCCCGCCTGGCGGATCTTCGCGGCGTGGAACCAGCTTCCGACGACTCGGACCCAGCTCGTCTCGCGAGCTCAGGGTCTGATCAAGCGGTCGAAGCCGCAGCGGCGCCGGCGCTAGCGCTCGGGCGACGGCTGGAGCACGCTGGCGCGTCTGCGGAGCTGGCGCGCGAGGCCGAGCGCCGTCTGCTCGAACAGCGGGAGGACATCCGGGTCGACGAGCTTGTAGCGGGCGTAGGCACCGTCGCGGCGCCGGCCGACGATCCCGGCGCGGTGGAGGATCGCCAGGTGCTTGGAGACGTTCTGCTGGCTGGCCTCCAGCGCGGCGGCCAGCTCCTGGACGTCATCTCCCCGGCCTCGAGCCGATCGATCAGCCTGATTCGTAGCGGCTGGGAGAGCATGCTGAGCCGTTCCGCGATCAGCTCGACGAGCGGTTCTGCCACGCCGCGAACGTTCCCGACGTTGTCGGCGGGCGAGCAGGCGCGGGTCACGCTGGCGCGCGTGCTGGTGCAGGAGGCGCCGATCCTCTTGCTCGACGAGCCGACCGCGTCACTCGACCTCCGCCACCAGGAGCTCGTGATGGCGATCGCGCGCGAGCTCGCCCGCGCCGGGAAGGCGGTCGCCGCAGTCGTGCACGACCTGAAACTGGCTGCGCGCTACCGCCCGCTGGAGGCGGGCGAGCGGGACCTTCGACTCCCTCGTCGCGCCCTAGTAGCGCTGGGGCGTCCGTGGCACCTCCGCGTCGCGCGGGGTGACGGGGCCGCTGGCTCCGTTGACGAGGAAGTAGATGATCGTGCCGAGGACGGGGAGAATGATGATGATGAGGATCCAGGCCGCCGTCTTGCCGGGCGACCTCTCATGTCGTCGCTGGATGATGTTCACGATCGTGGCGACCCACAGGACGACCACGAAGATGCCGAGAAGCCACCAGAACCAGGCCATTCGCGTTCCTTCCGTTCGAAGGTCCTTGGAGCCAGGCTAAAAGCCGCCGACTAAGTGTGCCTCATCCTGTCCGGATGATCCTGTCGAGCGCCTGGACGGCCTCGCGCTCGAGTGCCGGCATGCCCTCGTGGTGGCCGAAGAGCGCGAGCGTCCCGCACAGGAACAACGCCAGCACCCGCGCCCGCAGCAGCTGTTGCTCCGTCACCTCGCCGTAGGCAGCGAGGAAGGTCGCGCGGCTCTCGGGCGGCAGAGTCGACCAGAACAGGGTCAGGTCGACTGACGGATCGTTTCGTGAGAGGTCAACCCAGTCGATGACCGCTGTCGGCTCTCCGTCCTCGCCGACGAGGAGATGCCGGAGGTGGAGATCTCCGTGGCAGACAGTCACGGGCTCCGGCGGCGGGATGCTCTCCGCCTGGCCTAGCAGCTCCTCGACGAGGGGCGGCGCTTGCCAGAGATCGTCACGGCGAAGCCTGTCCATCCGATCGCGCGTCCTCTCGACGCGGAACGGCATGTCGGCGCGTCGGACGGGGTCGAGCGGGAGGTCGGCATCGAGCTCGAGCCCGTGGAGGGCTCGCAGGAACTCGGCCAGCGGAAGGGCGAGCCTCGCCCGTGCGTCGTCGTCCAAGTCGGCGTCGGCGAGCTCTCGGCCGGGCAGGAAGGGCGCTCCGTAGAAAGGCCACTGGAAGTCCTCGGACGGCTCGCCCACGAGGGTCGGCACCGGGATCGCAAGGGGTAGGAGCCGCGCCAGCGCGGGGAGGTGGGCGATCTCGTTCCGGAACCCGGGAATCACCATCGCCTTCCGCGGAAAGCGGAAGACCCAATGGTCGTCCACCAGCCAAACCGTGTTGTCCCAGCCCGCGCCGAGCAGCTGGAGCGACCGCTGCTCGACCTCGGGGAACTGCTCGCCGATCAGCCGCCGGGCGAGCGCGTCGCCGACCACTACTTCGGGAGCCCACTCGGCTACGGCCCGGTCTCCGCTCCCTCGACCGGCGGGCCCTCGATCTCCAGCACCTGCGCGAGCCACTCGAGCTGGTCATTCTGCGCCTTCGGGACCGCGAGATCGTGGCCCGCGTCGTACCAGCTGACCTTCTTCGGCCGGCTGCCCGGCGCGGATCAGCGTCTCGAGTGCGTCGCGCGGGACGACCGAGTCGCGGCGGCCCGCCTGGAAGAAGAGCTCTGACGGCTTGGCCTGCGCGATGTACTTCAGGCCGTCGGTGTCCTCGAGGAGCGGCCGGACCTCGGCCCGCTGCCCCTCGTCGACGAGGCTCATGAACTCGTCGACGGAGTCCTCGCCGCCGGACATGAAGACGAATGCGCGGATCCGGCGCTCGACGCCCGCCAGGATCGCCCCCGTGCGGGCGCCGGCGCTGTAGCCGACGAAGCCGATCCGGTCGTCGTCCACCTGCGGAAGCGACTGGAGGAGGTCGACGGCTCGACGGAGCTCGACGACGCTTTGCACCGTCCGGTCGCGTTCCTTGCGCAGACCCTCGACTCCGGGGCCGAGCTCGATCGAACGGCTGGGGGAGTAGGGCGACTCGACGGTGAGTGCGACGGCCCGGCGCCCGGCGATCCAGCTTGCGGTGTACAGCATCTCCAGCCGGTCGCCGCCCTGGCCGTGGAGGTAGATCACGGCCGGATAGGGCCCCTCGCCGGGCGGGATTAGGAGGAATCCGGGCACGCGCTCGGCGCCGCCGTCGTAGCTGATGTCCTGGATCTTGACCGGATAGTCCGAGTTCGCGAGGCCGTTGTCGCGTCGCGCGATCGGCTCCGACTCGTCATAGTCATAGACCGGGTCGCCGGCCGTGTCCTTGCTCCCGCCGCCGCAGGAAGCGAGGATCAGCACGGCGAGGCAGGCGAAGAGGTGACGCATCGGAGGCCCGTAGCTGTGGACGCGCTCTGGGCGCTGTTGTTTGCGACCGCCGGCGTGATCGTCCTCACCTACTGGCGCCTCCCGCCGGAGGAGCTCTACAGCGTGAGCGAGTCGGGAGTCGACCTGGGGCTTGGACGCGCGCTCGTCTATCTCAACTACCCGGTGTCGCTCGTGGCGATCTCGATCGCGTGGCTCGCAGCCGACCGGATCCGCGAACGGCGCGCGATTTGGGCGGCCGGCGTCGCCACGGTCCTCTGCGCCGTCACGGCCCTGCCGGGCGTCGTCGACCAGGACGACCTCGACGCGAAGCCGGTCAATCTCCTGCCCGCGATCGGCGTGGCGATCGCCTTCGCGCTCAGCCTGAAGGCGCCCTGGGAGAGGATAGGGCGGCTGCGCCTCGACCCGGTTCGCGTGGCGATCGGAGTGGTCGTGTGGCTCGTCGCGCTGGTCTGGATCGCGGCCGTCGCCGGGTTCTACTTCCCGGGTGACATCCTTCTCGGCGAGGAGCTCCGGCGCGGCGGGGACGGTCGGCTCGGGCCGGCCGTGCACCTGGGCGATCACGAGGGGCTCGATGCTGCGCTGCTCGTCACCTCGGCGCTCGTGCTCACCCGCTACCGGCCTCGGTGGCCCGTCGCCGTCCTGCTCGGGCTGACGCTCGTCTACGGGCTCGCAGTCGAGTGGCGCGACTTCTGGTTCGAGCAGGTCGTCAAGCGCGACTGGACGTCGTGGACTCCGCCACAGGTTCTCACGCCGCGCCTGAGCCTCGCCTGGGGCGGCCTCGTCCTCCTGGCGGTCGGAGTCGCCGTCGCGGTCAAGCGGCTCGAAGGGCCGCCGCGACGCGCCTGAGGTCCTCGACGAACAGCTCGAGCTCCTGGTCGCGGTTCTCCGAGCGAAGGATCGAGGACGGATGCACGGTCGCCATGACCACGGGCGCGAGATCCGACTCGACCGGAACGCCGCGCTCCTTGCTGACCCGGAACTGACGGCCGAGCAGAGCCTGCGCCGCCGTCGCTCCCAGGCAGACGAGCGCCTTCGGCTGGAGCACGGAGAGCTCGGCGTCGAGCCACGGCCGGCAGGCGGCGATCTCGGCGGCGTTCGGCTTCTGGTGGATCCGCCGCTTCCCGCGCGGCTGCCACTTGAAGTGCTTCACGACGTTGGTCAGGTACGCGGCCTCGCGGTCGATCCCGGCCTCCTCGAGCGCCTGGTCGAGCAGGCGGCCGGCGGGCCCGACGAACGGCCTGCCGGCGAGATCCTCCTGGTCGCCCGGCTGCTCGCCGACGAGCACGAGCTCCGCGCTCTTCCGACCCTCGCCGAACACCGTCTGCGTCCCGAGCTCCCAGAGGTGGCAGGCGCGGCAGCCCGCGGCGGCTTCCTTGAGCTTGGAGAGCGTGGGGCCGGGTGGGATCAGCGGGGCGGCGCTACCCTCGTCAGTCGAGAACAGCTGATCCTGCGGCATCGCCGATGTCGTACCCGGCCGCGGTTAGCATGGAACGTCGCCTGGCGCGGTGGCCGAGTGGTTAGGCAGAGGCCTGCAAAGCCTCGTACACCGGTTCGACTCCGGTCCGCGCCTCTCTCCCCGCGGGCAAGCGCATGCTCGAGGCCTAGAGCCGTCTGTCTAGCCGACCCGGAAGAGGCGCTTCATGGAGCCCCAACGGGAGGTCGTCGACTTCTCGCGCGGCGTCAGCCTGACCCCGACCTTGGCGGTCAAGTCGTTCTGCGTGGAGGTGTCCTTTTGCTGCTGCGAGACTTTCACGTGCTCGTTCATTCGTTACTCCTCACCGTGGGGTGTTGAGCCGGAGGGGCCCAGGCGTACCGGCCCCTCCGACGGTCTCTTGCCGTCCGCGAACCTCCTAGACGGAGACCGGCGCGCGCTTCGCGTGCGCGACGACCTCGCCGCTCGTGATCTTCGGCGAGTTCGGGAACGCCGTCTCGAGCTGCTCGTCGCGCATCCATGTGGCCGTGATGCGCGTCGACTCGTCGGCCTGCTCGGCCTTCTCGAACAGTCCGAGGGAGCTCATGACGCCGTTCTCTGCCTCGATCAGGTAGTAGCCGGCGAAGCCCGGAAGCTTGCTGAGCTGCGGAACGAGACTCTCGGAAACCTTCTTGCTCAGCTCGACGGTGCGATCCTGGTCGACACCTTCGTAGCGACGAATGGTTGCATGCATGTGCTGCTCCTTCGATCTTCGTTCAGGGCAGGAGAGCCCGGTTGGGCTCCCTGATGCGTCAGGCCAAGTGGGACAGCTCGAAGAGGAAGGTGCAGAGCCTCGGCGGCTTCGATGCAAGGACGAACGCGCTCAGCCACTCTAGCCGCGATTCGTGCGCACCGCGGTCCGGGGCCCCGGCGGTCACGGGAAGGTCACAGCGGACAAGTGGAATCAGTGACCCAGGATCTGCCTCCGCTTGCGGTGCGCCTTCGAGATCGACGCCCACTTCTTCCGTTCCTCCGCCTGTAGGCGCGGGTCGAGCTTGCGCTCGAGGTGCGCGAGCTCGCGCTGGAGCTTGAGGTAGCTCTCCCACCGCTCCGCGGGCAGTGAGCCATCTGCCAGCGCGGCCCGCACGGCGCAGCCCGGCTCCGTGTCGTGTGCGCAGTCGGAGAAGCGGCACTCGTCGAACAGCTCGGCGATGTCCGCGAATGCTCTGTCGAGCCCGCCGTCGCTCTCCCAGAGCTGGAGCTCGCGCAGGCCCGGCGTGTCGATGAGGATCCCGCCGCCGGGCAGGACGATGAGCTCTCGATGCGACGTCGTATGACGGCCGCGGCCGTCGCTTCGCACCGGGCCCGTCGCGTGCGTGCCGTCGACGAGCAGCGCGTTGATCAGCGTCGTCTTGCCGACGCCGGACGATCCGAGCAGGACACCCGTCTTGGCGCCCTCGAGGTAGACGAGAAGGCCGCCGACCCCCTCGCCGGCGACGGCGGTGACCGCGAGAACCGGCACGCCGAAGGCGACTGCTTCCGTCTCGGCCAGCTTCGCCTCGAGGTCGTCGGCGAGGTCGGCCTTGTTGAGCACGATCACCGGCGTGGCGCCGCCCTCCCAGGCCGTCGTCAGGTAGCGCTCGAGCCGGCGGATGCTGAAGTCCCGCTCGTCGAGGCCCATGACGAGAAAGGCGACGTCGACGTTTGCGACGAGCACCTGCTCCGAGATCTCGGTGAACGGCGTCTTGCGCGAGAACTTGCTCCGGCGTGGGAGGACCGCGTCGATCTGGCTCTCGCGGAGCGCCACCCAGTCGCCGACGACGGGCAGCTCGCCCGGCGCCGCGGCGTGGCGGAACCGCCCCGTGACTTCCGCCCGGACGTCTTCGTCCTCGGTTGCGACCTCCCAGGCGCCGCGATGCTGCACGGCGACCCGGCCGGGCAGCAGCCCGGGCGCGTGCTCGTCGAATTGGGCCGCGAGCTCGTCGTTCCAGCCGAGCTGCGCGAGTCGTTCGTACTGCAACCGTGTCTCCTTTCCTGCGAGGGGAACCGTCTGACGCAGGGCTTGGAGAGCGGGTGCTACGGGTTCAGGCTCAGGGCCCTGCGAATGAAGAGGCGATCAAGCTCGGTTGTCATGGCGCCTCCTTTCGTCGCGGGCCGAACGGAATGCAGGGTAGGGAGCGATGCCGCCCGCGTCAAGCCGAGCCGAGGCGCTTCCGCCACTCCCGGCCGGCCGCGCGCCCCTCGGGCGTCTGCAGGAAGTGCTCGAGCGGGACGTGCGTCCAGGAGCCCGTGGCGTCCGCCAGGAGCTCGTCCCCGTCGAGGAGCTCGGCCTTGATCTCGATGCGGCGGCCGTCGTCCTCCACGAGCTCGGCACGGACGGTGAGCTCGCGGTTGATGTGCGCCGGGCGGCGGAAGCGGACCGCGAGACGGGTCGTCACCGAAGGGAACCGGTACCAGGTGGCAAGCAGGCCGGCGGCCTCGTCGAGCGCGGCCGCGACGAGCCCGCCGTGCACGAGTCCGGGACCGGCCTGGTGCTCCTCACGGAACGAGAAGCGCGCCTCGTATGAGCTCAGACCCTCCCCCTCGGGGGTGGGGAGCTCCAACCCGGTCGGATTCTGGCCGCAGCCCCAGCAGCTCGGGTCGTGGTGCGGCGGAATTTTCACACTCTCGGCTCAGATCAGCGCAGGCCGCCGCGCTCGAAGTGCGCCTTGAAGAAATTCGCCGATCCGGCCGTGGCCATCGCGGCGCAGGCCGAGATCTCGAGCGCCAGCGTCGCCGCTGCGACGATCTGCGCGAGGCGGTAGACCTTGCCCGGCCCCGCGCAGTCCATCAGCGAGAGCCACGAACGGGCGTAGGGGAGTGTGGTCCCGCCGCCGACCGTGCTCACTTCGAGTCCTGGCAGCCGGAGAGAGATCGTGCAGGCCGCCCTCGACCCGCCGGCCCACGCCGTGGCACATCGAGCTCGTCCCGACCATCCCGAGGTCCTGCCCGGTCGCGGCGAAGATGGCGGCGATCGCGGTGGCCGGCGTGAAGGCGAGCGACTGCATCCCGGAGGCCATGGCGCCGTGCGTCCCGGCCCACGCCAGCTCGAGAAGGTCGTCGACGGTCGTCCTGAGCACCCGGCGGGTAGCGTCTTCCGTCAACGTTGTCTCGGCGATGACCGTCTTCCCGTGGCCGCTCTGGAAGAACTCGAAGGAGGGCTTCTTGTCGCCGCCCATGTTCGCTTCGAGAATCGCCCGCTCGGGTTTCACCGGCGCACGCTCCATCACGTAGCCCATGTTCAGGAAGTACGCGTTCCGGGTCATCATGTTCGCCCCGACCGCGTCGCCGGTCGTCCAGCGCCAGAGGACGTGGCACATCGGGCCCACGACGTGCGTCTTGACCTCCCGCAGCTTCGCGAACCGCGAGATCGACGGGTCGTCCTGCTCGGTGAGCCAGCTCCGCATGGAGTCGAGCTCGGCTTCGATCCACCGGGCGAGCTCGAGCGCCTCGGCCGCGGACTTGCAGACGAAGCATGATGCTCGGGTGATTCTGTCGTACAGGACGTATGTTCTGAATCCGCCCGACTCCGCCGCCGCGCGGGCACCCCGGAACAGCGAGTCCGACATCGAGCCCTCGGTGTGGGCGAGCGGGACGAAGACGTCCTCCGTCGAGCGGCTTCGCTCGACCACCGCGCCGCTCGGTTCCTCGAGCTCGTACTCGCCGAGCGAGATCGTGAGCGGGCCGATCACCGCGGTCGGGATGACCGAGACGCCGGTGAGGGCCTCCTGCGCCTTGGCCCAGGGAGTCAGGTCGTGCTGGAAGACCTCCGGGTCGATCCGCCCGTCGAGCGCCTCCTGGCGCGCCTTGATCGAGCCCGCATCGTTCTTCCGTGGCCAGCGACGAAGCTCCACGGCCGCAGGTTAACCTCGGCGCCGTGGCGGCACGACTCATGGACGGGAAGGGCCTTGCCGAGCGCATCCGTGCCGAGATCGCGGAGGAAGTGCGCCAACTCGGCGACATCGGCCTGGCCACGATCCTCGTGGGCGACGACCCCGCCTCCGACGTCTACATCCGCCGCAAGCACGACGCCGCGCAGGAAGTCGGGATCCGCTCGATCGACCACCGCCTCCCTACGGAGACCACCCAGGAGGAGCTCGAGCGCCTCGTCGCCGAGCTGAACGCCGACGAGACCGTCGACGGGATCCTCGTCCAGTCGCCGCTGCCCGACCACCTCGACGAGGAGGCGGCGGTCCGGCGGCTCGACCCCGCCAAGGACGTCGACGGGTTCCACCCCGACAACGCCGCACGGCTCTACCAGGGCGAGCCGCGGTTCGTTCCCGCGACGCCGGTCGGCGTCATGCGTCTGCTGGAGGAGTACGACGTGCCGCTCGAGGGCGCCCGCGCCGTCGTCGTCGGCCGCAGCCTGATCGTCGGCAAGCCGATGGCGCTGCTTCTCCTGGGCGCGAACGCCACGGTCACGATTGCCCACTCGCGCACGAAGGATCTCGCCGCCCATACGCGCGAGGCAGACGTCCTCGTCGTCGCCGTCGGTCAACCGAACGTGGTCACCGCGGACATGGTCAAACCGGGCGGGACCGTGATCGACGTGGGCATGAACCGCACGGACGAGGGCCTGCGCGGCGACGTCGATCCCGCCGCGGCCGAGGTGGCCGGCCTGATGACGCCCGTGCCGGGAGGCGTGGGGCCGATGACGATCGCTTCACTCCTTCGAAATACCGTCGCTGCCGCCCGTCTCAGACGCTGCTAGGGTTCCGCCCGTTGTTGCAGTTGTTCGGCGGCTCGGTGCCCGGGCCGTCGTTCGTAGTTGAAGGAGGAACGATTGCCTGAGGGCACCGTCAAGTGGTTTTCGAACGAGAAGGGCTACGGATTCATCGAGCGTGAGGACGGCGACGACGTCTTCGTCCATCACTCCGCGATCCAGTCGGAGGGCTACCGCTCTCTGACCGAAGGGCAGAAGGTGCAGTTCGAGGTCGTGCAGGGCGACAAGGGCCTGCAGGCGTCGAACGTCATGCCGGTCTAGGCACTCTCTCGTTTCGTTTTCAAAGGCGGGCCGGGAGGCCCGCCTTTTTGTTGTATGACGCGGTGCCAGACTTCAGTCTGGCACCGCCAACTCAGATAAGGATCGTTCTGATGGCAATCAGCAGGGACGAAGTTCTCCACGTCGCGCGGCTCGCGCGGCTCGAGCTCCGCGATGACGAGGTCGACCGCTTCACCGAGCAGCTCAGCGCGATCCTGGAGGCAGTCGCGAAGGTGTCCGAGCTCGACCTGTCCGACGTGGAGCCCACCGCGCACCCGCTCGACCTGGTCAACGTCTGGGCCGAGGACGAACCCGGGCCCTCGATTCCGGTCGAGGAGGCGCTCGCGAACGCGCCGGACACGCACGCGGGCTTCTTCAAGGTGCCGCCGGCATGACCGACACGCTGCGACTCACGGCTGAGGAGGCGGCGGGCCTGATCGAGCGCGGCGAGGCCTCGGCCGCTGAGCTCCACACCGCCTATCTCGCAGCGATCGGCGACCGGGACGGCGAGCTGCACTCGTACCTCCGCACCGTCGACGATGCCGAGGGCGGAGGGGTCCCGATCGCCTTCAAGGACGTGATCTCCTCGCGTGGGGTGGAGACGACCGCCGGCTCGAAGATCCTCTCCGGGTACGTCCCGGTCTTCGACTCCACGGTCGCCGCCCGCTGCCGTGAAGCGGGCCTGCCGCTGCTCGGCAAGACCAACATGGACGAGTTCGCGATGGGCTCGTCCACCGAGAACTCGGCCTTCGGCCCGACGCGAAACCCGTGGGATCCCGAGCGGGTGCCGGGCGGCTCGTCCGGCGGTTCCGCGGCCGCCGTCGCCGCCGGGCTCGCGCCGTGGGCGCTCGGCTCGGACACGGGCGGCTCCGTCAAGCAGCCGGCGTCGCTCTGCGGGATCGTCGGCCTGCGCCCGACCTACGGCACCGTCTCGCGGTACGGCATCGTCGCCTTCGCGTCGAGCCTCGACCAGGTCGGCCCGATGACGAAGACGGTGCGCGACAACGCGCTCCTCTACCGGATCATCGCCGGCCGCGACCCGCTGGACACCACGACCGTCGAGCTTCCGGAGCCGGTCGCGATCCCCGACGCGGAGGACCTGAAGGGCGTCCGGGTAGGCGTCGCGCGCGAGCTGAACGACGCCGAGGGAATCGAGCCGGGCGTCAAGGCGTCCGTCGACCGCACGATCGACCTCTGCCGCGAGCTCGGCGCCGAGGTGGGGGAGACGAGCCTCCCGCGCTCGGTCGACTACGGGCTCGCCTGCTACTACCTCGTCGCGCCCGCTGAGGCGTCGTCGAACCTCGCCCGCTACGACGGCGTCCGGTACGGCCTGCGCGTCGACGGAAGCAACGTCCGCGAGATGTACGAGAAGACCCGCGACGCCGGCTTCGGCGACGAGCCGAAGCGCCGGATCATGCTCGGCGCGTACGCCCTCTCGGCCGGGTACTACGAGGCCTACTACGGACAGGCCCAGAAGGTCCGAACGGTGATCGCGCAGGAGCACGCGGACGCTTTCGAGGACTTCGACGTCCTCGTCAGCCCGACCTCGCCGACGGTCGCCTTCAAGCTCGGCGAGAAGGCGGAGAACCCGCTCGCGATGTACCTCTCCGACGTCCTGACCATCCCGTCGAACATGGCGGGGCTGCCCGGCCTCTCGATCCCGTGCGGCCTCTCTGACGGGCTGCCCGGTCGGCTTCCAGCTGATCGGCCCGCAATTCTCGGAGAACCTGCTCTTCCGCGTCGGGCACGCGCTCGAGGAGGCGATCGGCTTCGACTTCGTCCCGGGGAGGCTCCAGTGAGCTGGGAACCGGTCATCGGCCTGGAGATCCACATCCACCTGAAAACCCGGACGAAGATGTTCTGCCGCTGCGAGGTCGAGTACGCGGCGCCCGAGAACAGCCGCACGTGTCCCGTCTGCCTCGCACACCCCGGCTCGCTGCCGGTGCCGAACGCGAAGGCCGTCGAGTGGACGATCAAGCTCGGGCACGCCCTCGACTGCCAGATCGCCGACCGCGCCGTCTTTCACCGGAAGAACTACTTCTATCCGGACAATCCGAAGGGCTACCAGATCTCGCAGTACGACCTGCCACTCTGCTTCGACGGCCGCCTCACCGTGCCTGCGCCCGAGGGGGAGCGCGAGGTCGGCATCGTCCGCGCCCATCTCGAGGAGGACGCTGCGAAGAACGTCCATCTGGGAACCGCCGAGGGCCGGATCGCCGGCGCCAGCGCGACGCTCGTCGACTTCAACCGCTCCGGGACGCCGCTCGTCGAGATCGTGACGGAGCCGGATCTCCACTCGGCCGATGAGGCGCGGCGTTTCCTGCAGCTCCTCCGCCAGACCGTGGTCGAGCTCGGGATCTCCGACGCGGAGATGGAGAAGGGCTCGCTCCGCTTCGACGTGAACGTGTCCGTGCGCCCGGAAGGCTCCGACGAGCTCCGCACCCGCACGGAGCTGAAGAACCTCAACTCCTTCGCCTTCGCCGCCCGCGCGATCGAGCGGGAGGTCGAGCGGCAGATCGGCATCTACGAGGCCGGCGGCGAGGTCGACCAGGAGACCCTGCACTTCGACCCGGGCGCCGAGTCGGCGCCGCCGCTCCGCTCGAAGGAGGAGGCCCAGGACTACCGCTACTTCCCCGAGCCCGACCTCGTGCCGCTCGAGCCGCCGGCGGAGCTGGTGGAGCGCACCCGGGCCGAGCTGCCCGAGCTCCCTGGAGCGCGCGTGCTCAGGCTGGCCGGAGAGCTCGACCACGAACTGGCCACGGATCTCGTCACGAGTGGGCGGGATGCACTCTTCGAGCGCGTCCCCGGCGACCGGCGGGCCGTCGCGAACGTGCTGATGAACCAGTTCGCGGCGTCCGGCGCAGACCCGGCGACCGTGAACCCGGACGAGCTGGGAAAGCTGATCGAGGCCAGGTCGCGGATCCCCCGCGACCGCTTCACCGAGGCGCTCGAGAAGAGCGGCGATCCCGGCTTCACCGCCGACGCGTATCTCGGCGACGGCCTGGTCGCGGACACCTCCGAGCTGGAGCCGATCGTCGACCGGATCCTCGAGGCCAATCCGGGCCAGGTCGAGTCCTATCGCGGCGGGAAGGAAGGCCTGCTCGGCTTCTTCGTCGGCCAGGTGATGCGCGAGACGCAGGGCAAGGCCGACCCGAAGGTCGTCAACGAGCTCCTGCGCGAGAAGCTGAGCTCGTAGACGTGCCGGCGGCGGCCGCACTCCTCGTGGCCGCTTCGCTTCTGATCGGCGCGGGGACATCGACCGACCGCTGGCAGCCGCGTCCGGGTGCGAGCTTCCAGATCCAGCTCCAAGGCAAGATCGACCTGTCCGTACGCGCCGACGTGTACGAGCTGGACGGCTTCGACACCAACGCGAGAACGATCCGAACGCTTCATGGACTCGGGCGCCGTGCGGTCTGTTACGTCAACGCGGGCGCGTGGGAACGCTGGCGCCCGGATCGGAAGTCGTTTCCCAGGAGCGTCATCGGGCGCGAGCTCGAGGGCTGGCCGGGCGAGCGGTGGCTCGACATCCGTCGCCTCGACGCGCTCGGGCCGATCATCCGGCGTCGGTTCGCGATGTGCCGGCGGAAGGGCTTCGACGCGGTCGAAGCCGACAACGTCGCCGGGTACGGGAGCAAGACCGGTTTTCCGCTCGGGTATCGGGACCAGCTCCGCTACAACCGGTTCCTCGCGCGGACCGCACACGGGCTCGGCCTCGCGATCGCGCTGAAGAACGACCTCGGCCAGGTTCGGGACCTCGTCTCAGCCTTCGACTTCGCGGTGAACGAGCAGTGCTTCCAGTACCGGGAGTGCGACCGGCTGCGGCCGTTCAGCCGGGCGGGCAAAGCCGTGTTCGTCGTCGAGTACGCGCTGCCGCGCTCCGCGTTCTGCCCGCAGGCGCGCCGCCTCGGCTTCACCGCGATCCGCAAGCGGGTCGCGTTGGACCCGTGGCGCGTTGCGTGCCCGGTCAGCTAGAGGTGGTCGAGCGGCGGCGCCGTGGGGCAGCCGCCTTCTCCGCCGGCTGCGCCCGAGCCTTGTCGCGAGCCTTCTTCTTGCGCTGACGGTCCCGCGCCCAGCGCACCTTCGGCCTCGATCCGCGTCCCACGCGGGAGATCCTATATAGTTCACCTTAAGGTGAACAGTTCAGCACAGCTCGATCGCAGCTTCCTCGCGCTTTCACATCCCGCCCGGCGGACGATCGTCGAGCGGCTGGCCGAGGGGCCTGCGACCGTGGGCGCCGTCTCGCGCGGCCTCGGGCTCTCGAAGCCGGCCGTGAGCAAGCACGTGCGCGTGCTCGAGGATGCCGGCCTGATCCGTCGGGCCGTCGAGGGGCGGGAGCATCGGCTCCGCCTCGAGGGTCGCTCGATGACAGAGGCGGAGAGGTGGATCGAACGCCACCGCGAGCTGTGGGAAGCGAAGTTCGACGCCGTCGAGCGGTATCTCGCCGACGGGGAGGGAGGAAACGGATGACGCAGCAGGCTCAGGACGTCGTTCTGCAGCTGAAGCGCCGCTTCGATGCGCCGCGTGAGCGGGTTTTCGAGGCGTGGACGAGCCCGGACGTGCTCCGCCAGTGGTGGCGCGCGGGCCCGGACTGGGAGACGCCGGAGGCCGAGGTCGACCTGCGGCCGGGCGGCTCGTACCGGCTCTCGATGACCGACACGACGAAGGGTGAGACCCACACCGTCGTCGGCGAGTACAAGGAGGTGCAGCCGCCCGAGCGCCTCGTCTACACGTGGAGCTGGGAGAGCAACCCGGCGGAGATGGCCGGGAGCATGGCTTCGCTGGTCACCGTCGAGTTCATGGACGACGGCGGCGCCACCGAGGTCTCGCTGACGCACAGCGGCTTCGCGAACGAGGAGATCCGCGACCTCCACGGCCACGGCTGGGAGGCCTGCATCGCGAACCTCGAGCGCTACCTGTCGGGCGCGGCGAGCTAGGCCGGCGATCGACTGGGTGTGACTTTCTCCACGTGTTCGGTGTAAACCGGACACGTGGAGACACCGCCCGACGAAACCGGGCTTGTCGAGGAGGCGAGACGGGGCAGTGCCTCCGCGTTCGAGGCATTGCTCCGCATGCACCAGACCGTCGCATTCCGAACCGCATTCGCGATCACCCGCTCGGCCGAGGACGCCGAGGACGTCCTCCAGACCGCGTTTCTGAAGGCCCACCGGTCGCTGGCCGGCTTCCGGGCCGGCTCGGCGTTCCGGCCCTGGCTCATCGCGATCGTCGCGAACGAGGCGCGCAATCGCCGGCGCGGGACGATTCGCGCGCTCAGGCTCGTCGACCAAGCGGGTGTCTCGTCCCCAGCTCCGTCGGCCGAGAGCGTCGCCGTCGACACGGACGAGCGCCGCCGCCTGATCGCCGCCGTCGAGGGACTGCCGCCCGAGGACCGTCTGGCGGTGGTGAGCCGCTACTTCGTCGGCCTGAGCTTGGAGGAGACGGCCGCGGTGCTCGGGGTCCGCCTCGGGGCCGCCAAGATGCGCGTCGGGCGGGCCCTCGAGCGGCTCAGGCGCACGCTCGAGGAGGGGGAGGAGGCGGCGTCGTGAACGACCTCGAGCTCAGGCTCGCCGAGGCCGCCGGCGCCTACCCGTTCCCGGAGACGCCCGACGTCGCTCCTCGCATCTCGCCGCGCACCGAACAGGCGAGGCGCCGCCGGTCGCTGGCGATCATCGCCGCGGTGGCGGCGGCCTCCGTCGTGGGCGTGCTCGGCGCGTCGCCGGCCGCGCGGTCCGCGGCCAGCGGCTGGTTCGAGTGGCTGCCGGGTGTCGAGGTCGAGCGAACCGGCACCCTGCGGCCGTCCTCGCTGCACGCTGCGCCGCCGTTTCTCGGCGAAGTCGCGTCACTCGATGTCGCCCGCGCCTCGTTCCCGCTTCGCGTGCCGCGCGCGCCCGGCCTGGGCGCGCCCGTGGTCTATGTCCGGGAAGACATCGTCGGCGGACACGTCACGCTCGTGTACGGCGACCCGGCGCGTCCCGAGCTCGTCGTCTCCCAGTGGCTCGCGTCGAGCGGCACCGCCCGTTATCAGGTGGCCGGGCCGCGAGGGCGAGTCGTTCCGACGCGCGTCGGGAACCTGCCCGGCCTGTGGATCGAGGGCGACGTGAGCGCGGTCTACACGTACCTCGGCGCCGACTTCCAGCGGCACCTGGAGCGGCTTCCCGTCTCGGCGAACGTTCTGCTCTGGCGGGACGGGCGTCTCGCGTTCCGACTGGAGACGAAGGTGGGCTCGGACGAGGCGCTCTCGATCGCCCGCTCGCTGGCCGCCGCCCCGTCGCTCGCCGGCGACGCCCGGAGGGCGCTCCGACGAACGGGCGCGCCGGGCGTCATCGTCTACGCGAACGTCGGCGGGCGGGAGTCGGTCGCGGCGGCCGGGTACTCCAACCTGCGCCGGCGCGTGAGGGCGCGGGGCGGCGATCGCTTCTGGACCGGGAGTGTGTCGAAGACGTTCACGGCAACGGTCGTGATGCAGCTCGTCGGCGAGGGGCGGGTCGGCCTCGACGATCCCGTTTCGCGCTGGCTGCCAACGCTCCCCAACGGCGGGAGGATCACCGTCCGTCAGCTGCTGAACCACACGAGCGGCCTGCCGGACTACTTCCGAGTCCCGCTGATCGCGAGGCGCCTCGCCAGCCGTCGAGCCGTGATCCCGCCGGCGGAGATGATCCGGATCGCCGCCGCCGAGCCGCTCGCGTTCGAGCCGGGCTCGACCTACGGGTACTCGAGCACCAACTACCTCGTCCTCGGCGAGATCGTGTGGCGCGCGACGGGCAAGCGCATCGGGCCGGAGATCACGGAGCGGCTGCTGGAGCCCCTCTCACTGGCCCGGACGACCTACGGCAGGCCTGCTGCGCCGATGCGCGGCTACGACCGGCCGGGTGGCCGCAAGGCACGCGACGTGACGCATTGGACGCTGGGCGGAACCTCGGCCGCGGGCGGCATCTGGTCCGACGCCCGTGGCCTCGCCAGGTTCTTCTCGGCCCTGCTCGGCGGCCGGGTTCTGGAGCCGGGGGAGCTCGAGCGGATGCGCGAGATCACTCGTCCGTCGCTCATGGGCCTCGGGATCGGACACGAGGTCGCCTCCTGCGGACGGACGTACTGGGGTCATGGCGGCTCGACCCCCGGCTACGAGACGCTCGTCCTCGCCACGGGGGACGGCTCGACCGCCGTCGTGGTCTCAGCCAATCAGGGCGGCCACGGCGTGGGCCACGAGCTCTTCGCCACCGCCCAGCAGGTCTTCTGCCGGCTGACTAGATAAGGCGCCTCGCGCTGCCGCCGGGAGGTCCTCCGCGGCGGCAGCGCGAGACTCTGGGGGCTACTGCGCGATCGCCTCCACGGTCCCGAGGATCCCTGGGGTCTTCTGAACCATCCTGATCTCGTCGCCGTCGTCGGCGATGACGAAGAAGTAGGACGTGCTAAGCGCCGGAACGAATGTGATGTTCGCGTTCCCAGTGCAGTCGGGATCGACGCTGTATGTCCCAGTCAGCGTGCGCGCCGTCGCGACGCCGTTCACGTTCGAGACGTCGTGCCCGGTGATGCCGCCGCGGCCGTCAGAAACGAAGCGGCCGACTGCGGCGATGTGCGCGACGATCGTGGGTGAGCCCGCCGGCGCGTGAACCGTCGCAGTCGCCGTGTAGCCGTACGGGCCGCGGAGACTTGCATCGCTGCACTGCTTTCCGTGGCGCGAGGCGCCCGCGCTCGCAAAGACGAGCGCGAACGGCACGAGCAGGACGAGCAGGATCAAGAGTCGCGTCCTCATCTGCGGACCTCCTGTGATCGGGTGTCTCGACCGTAGGAGCGGGACGGCAGCGGGTAAATAGGTGAAATCCCCCGACTGTTCTAGGCTGACTGCGTGTCAATTGTTTCGATCGGCGGTGTCGCTCAGGGCTCGCTCGCCGGCCGGGACACGGAACGCGCGCTGATCGAAGAGCTCGTCGCCGACGCTCGGTCGGGACAGAGCCGCACGCTTGTTCTCTCGGGAGAGGCCGGCATCGGCAAGACCGCCCTCCTCGACTACGCCGTGTCGATCGCGACCGATGCGCGAGTGCTGCGCTGCCGCGGAGTCGAGTGGGAATCCGAGCTTCCTTTCTCCGGCCTCGGCGAGTTGCTCGGACCGCTCCGCCATTGGATCCCGGAGCTGCCGGAACCACAGGCCAAGGCTCTTTCCGGCGTGCTGGCGCTGGCGCCTCCCACCCCCGGCGACCGCTACGCCGCCTATGTCGCGACGCTGAGCCTTCTGGCGCACGGCGACCGAGAGGAGCCGCTCCTGGCCGTCGTCGACGATGCCCACTGGCTCGACGGCTCCTCGACGGAGGCGCTCACGTTTGTGGCTCGGAGGCTGCAGACCGAAGGCATCGTCCTCCTGATCGCCCTCCGCACCGGGATTCCGTCGCCTTTCACCTCCATAGGCCTGCACGAGCTCCTCGTGGAGGGATTGGAGTCGGACACGGCCACGCAGCTACTGCTCCGGCAACACCCGGGCCTCGAGCCGCCGGCCGTCCGAGCGATCTTGGAAGCGAGCAATGGAAATCCGCTCGCTCTTCGAGAGCTGCCGGCGTACTTCGACGTCATCGGCATGCCGTCGGAGGTCGAGCCCATGCCGACGAGCCCGGTGATCGAGGAGGCTTTCCTCTGGCGGGTTCGCCAGCTGCCGGAGGAGACGCAGCGAGCACTCGTGGTCGCGAGCGCCGGCATCTCGGACGCACGCGAGACGATCCTTCAGGCGCTCGATCGGCTGCAAATCGCGCAGGACGCGCTCGACCCGGCAGAGGAGCAGGAGCTGATCGCGGGCGATTCCGGGCGCATCGCCTTCAGGCACCCGCTCGTCTGTTCCGCGGTCTACTCCGGCGCCGCTCCGAAGGAACGGCGAGCGGCGCATATGGCACTCGCGGAGGCGGCGGGTCCCGATTCGCTGGACCAGCGAGCCTGGCATCGGGCCACGGCTGCCGTCACCGCCGACGAAGACGTTGCGGCCGAGCTCGAGGAGGCAGGACGACGGGCGCGCGCCCGAAACGCCCACGGCCCGGCAGGGCTGTCGTTCGAGCGAGCGGCTCGTCTCACGCCGGAGGCTGAGAGCCGGTCGCGCCGGCTGTACGAGGCGGGCATCTCGTTGACCGAGACCGACCAGGTCGAACAGGCGCTCGGGCTGCTGGCGAAGGCCGCCGAGCTGACCACTGACGCCGAGCTGCGAGCCGATGCGCAACGCCTGCGTGGGCGGCTCCTCGTCTCCCGAGGCGCGGAGGGTGGAGGAGAGCTGCTCTGGCGGGAAGGCCTCCGGATCGTCGAGCGCGACCCGGTGCGAGGCACGATCATGGTCGCCGAGTCGATCGGCGCATACCTCTGGTCCTTCGACCTCGGCCAGGCCGTCGAGGTCGCGCATGAGGTGGAGCGGTTCGGGCGCTCGGGAGCGCCGCTCGCCGACCTGTACGCGGACCTCGCGGTCGGTTTCGCGCAGGCGCACGCCGGCGATGTCGCTGTGGGGCGGCGGCTGGCACTGAGCGCCTTGGACCGTCTGGAAGGCCCTGTCGAGCCGCAGGGGGCCGTGTATCTCGCGATGCTGCTCACGACGGTCGAGGAGTACGACCGCGCGCGGCCGATCCTGTCTCGAGTGGTGGCCGAGGCTCGCACCGCGAGCGCCCTCTCCACGATGTCTTACGCCCTCGGTGCCCTGGGGATCCTGGAGGAGCGCTCCGGGCGCTGGACGGCCGCCTCGGCGGCGCTCGAGGAGGCGGTCGAGCTGACCGCGCTCGCGGGAACCGTCAACGACGAGGCGTGGGTGCTCGTCACGCTCGCGCGGCTCGCGGCCTGCCGGGGGGACGACACTGCGTGCCGAGCGCACGCCGAACAAGCCCTCGGCATCACCCGTGGCCTCGGGCTCGCCAGCCACATGTTCCGGACGAGCGCGGTGCTCGGACTGCTCGAGCTCGGTGCGGGCAGAGCGGAGGACGCGATCGGCCACCTGCGTCGCGGCGTCCAGGTGATCCACGACCGCGGGAGCAACGACGCTCATTGCCAGCCCTATCTCACCCCCGACCTGATCGAGGCGTACGTCCGCGCCGGTGAGATGGCCGAGGCCGAGTCGCTCCTGAGGCACTACGAGGCGGCGGTCGAGCAGACGCAGGTGGCGTGGGCGCAGGCGCTTGCGCTGCGCTGCCGAGGCCTACTCGCGGACGCCGCCGAGATCGACGGCGTGTTCGGGCGTGCCCTCCGCGCCCATGACGAGGCCCACGGCGTCAATCCTTTCGAGTTCGCCCGGACCCAGCTCTGCTACGGGGAGCGGCTGCGCCGGGCGAAGCGCCGAGGAGAAGCCGAACGCGAGCTCGAGGCAGCGCTCGAGACCTTCGAGCGCCTGGGCGCGAAGTCGTGGGCCGAACGAGCTCACTCCGAGCTGGAGCTCGCCGGCCGCCGGCGCTCGGCGGCGAGGCCGGACGGCTTCGCGTCCCTCCTGACGCCGCAGGAGCTGCGCGTGGCGCTCGTGGTCGCAACGGGGGTGACGAACCGCGAAGTCGCGGCGCAGCTGTTCCTGAGCGTCAAGACGATCGAGAACCACCTGAGCCACGTCTTCGAGAAGCTCGGCATCCGGTCCCGCGCCGAGCTTGCCCGGATCGTCGCGCTGGACCGAGGCTAGTCGAGGAGGGACGAGCGCGCGGTCGGCGCGAAGACCTCCGGACCGCCGAGCTCGGAGTTCGGCTGGGGCGTATAGGGCGCGCCGGGCATCGCTCCGACGGCGAGGATGCGAATCCCGTCCGGGCCGCTCCGGATCCGGCGGCGGACGGAGGGGCCAACGCCTACAACGGTCTCGGGATCGATCGGCACTCGGCCGGAGGGCAGCTCGATCTCTCCAGAGCCTTCGAGGACGACGTAGACCTCTTCCTGACCGTCGTGGAGATGGTCGTGCTCCGGGTAGAGCTCCCCGGAGTCAGGCGGCAGGTCGATGATCTGGATGCCGAATGCGACGATGCCGAGCTCCGCACGGACCCGCTTGAAGGCTCCGCCGAAGGCGGCGTCGAGCTCGCCGATCCGCTTCACCGTGTAGTCGGCCTCTCCCATGCCGACCGATCTTACGATCCGTCAGATCAGGCCGCACACGCGGGCCGTGTGCGGCCACGGGTAGAACCCGCGACCCGCCCGCAGGGCGCGCTCGGCGACCCACATCTGCTCGACGGGCGTCCACGTGTTCGCCCAGCCGCGGCGCAGCAGGTAGCGAGGCGCGTACTGCCGCATGAAGCTGCGATCCATCTGGAGGCCGCCCCAGTACGGATCGTTCGCGTCTCTCCAGGGGCCCTCGTAGCGCTGGAGGCAGCGCCAGTGCGGCTCGTGGGGAGGGTTGTGCGCGCGGCGGGACGCGCGAATCGCGCGGCGACGCCACTGGCGCAGGACGTGCCGGCGGTACTCGATGTCCCGCGTGCGGAGGTACCGCCCGCGATTCGGAGTCCGCGCGACCCCCATGAGGCGTTGCCAGCGCCACGTGGCCCGTTGGTAGCGCTTGATCTTCCGGACGACGACCTTGCCGTCCGGCATCGCCCTGGCCTGGCCGGAGGCGCGAACGTTCGACACGCTCGCGGCCGCGAGGCCGGAGAGCACAACGGCGATGACCAGCAGGCCGACGAGTTGTCTGCGCAAACGAATAACTCCCGTTCGTGGAAGAGCTCCGGGTCCGGCGCGCGACTGTCCGCAGTACGCGCTGAAGCCGTGATCGCTCTGCCGCTTTCACGTTTTCGGGCGGGTTCGGCGCCCGGGCGGCGCACATTGTTAGCAGACCTACGCGCCTAGCCAGGCAACAAAGACCGGCGCTTTTCGCTGGAAATCGTAAATCCTGCGTAAAGAAACAGAGACGCAAGGGCAAAGAAAGCGGCAGTTTTCGCTACTCCCAGGCCGGCTACGGCGCTCCCCGCGGCGGCGACGAGCACGCCGGCCACGATGAGACTCATCCCGATGGGCCGGCGGCGGAACGAGGCTGCGGCCACGCCGACGACGGCCAGCGTCCCTGCGATGTTTCCGGCGATCGCGAGGATCCTGAGCGGGAAGTAGTCGAGATGATCCTGGGCCTCGGGAATCGCGTCTCCGCTCGACCTCCGCGGTCAGCGGCTCGGCCACCGCGGCCCCGACGGCGAGCCCCGCGTAGACGAGCACGACCGGGATCACCCAGCGACGGCCGAGGAGCAGGAGCGAGCCCGCCCCGAGCAGTGGAGCCGTCAGCAGCCCGCCGAAGAGGTAGTAGACGCGGAAGGCCGCCTCGGTCCAGTCGGCGGCTGCGCCCCACGCGAGCGCGGCGGCCGCCACGGCGTACGCGACGAGCGAGGCCGACCAGGCCAGGAGCTCGGGCGCATGGCGGGCACGCCAGCGGCCCGCAAGCCGCCCGGCGAGGCGCAGTGCGAGCAGCGCGGCCGCGAACGCGAAGAGCGCCTCCATCCGGGCGAGGGTAGTACGCTCAGGCCGTTCGCACGCTCGCTGCATCCGTCCTTATCGTCACGCTGGCGCTTGCGGCCGGCGGCTCGGCCACAACCGCGACCGGCCCGAAGGACTACGCGGCCGTGGCGCTCAACGTCCTCCCGCCCGGGCAGTCCGGAAGCCTCGGTGTGGACCGAAACTCCTCGGACCAGATTCCGCTCTACGACGGGCTGACGCCGCTCGGCGGGAACGTCACCGCCGCAAACGTGCGCCGCTACTTCAAGTCCGCCCGGTTCGGGCTCGAGGGGAAGCGGCCGGTACGGACCGAGCGACCGCGGGCAGGCGTCACCGTCCAGTGGGATAGCTGGGGCGTGCCGCACGTCAACGGAAAGCGGCGGGCCGACGTGCACTTCGGCGCCGGGTGGGCGACGGCGCGGAACCGCGGCCTGCTGCTCCAGCTCCTGCGGTGGCCGGGACGAATCGCCGCGCTCGACGTCCCGGGCGTGAACCCGTTCGCCGTCGCGCTCTCAGGCCGCCGCTTCACGCCAAGCCCCGCAGCCGAGGCGATTCTCAGGCAGCAAGAGCGCATGGTCTCGCGGCATAGCGCACAGGCCCGCCAGCTCCTCAAGGACATCGACGCGTTCGTCGCGGGAATCAACGCGTACAACGCCTCGGTCGGGATCACGGGCGACCGTTGGCAGCGGATCGACGTGATCGCAGTCGTCGCGCTCATGGGCGCGAACCTGGGGCTCGGCGGCGGGGACGAGACGCGCCGCTCGCTCTTCCTCGACGCGCTCGAGCGGCAGCTCGGCGCAGAGAGGGCCCGCCAGGTGTGGCTGGACCTGCGCGCGAAGCACGACCCGGAGACGCCCCTCTCGATCGGACGCAGGTTCGCGTACGGCGGCGGCGCGGCCATCGAGGCCGGCAGCGTCGTCCTCGACGACGGCAGCTTCACGCCGACCGGCGTCGCCGGGCCGCAGTCGGCGAGGTCCGCCTGGCCGGTGCAGGCGAGCAACGCGCTGCTCGTCTCCCGCGGCCGGTCGACGAACGGGCACCCGGTGTTCGTCGCCGGCCCTCAGGTCGGCCACGCCTACCCGCAGCTGCTCATGGAGCTCGACCTGCATGGCGGGGGCATCAACGCGCGAGGCGCGTCCTTCCCGGGACTGTCGTTCTACGTGCTCCTCGGACGCGGGAGCGACTACGCCTGGAGCTTCACCTCGTCGAACTCGGACGTCGTCGACCACTTCGTCGAGGAGCTCTGCGGCGACGACACGCACTACCGCTTCCGCGGCACGTGCCGCGAGATGGGCACGGTCGACGCGGGCACGCTCCAGCAGGCCCCGGGCCAGCCCGACCGGCGGCTGACGTACCGGACGACGGTGCACGGGCCGGTGCTGGGCTACGCGGCGGTGGACGGCAGGCGGGTCGCCGTCTCGAGCCGCCGGTCGACGAGGGGACGGGAGATGCTCTCCGCGCTCATGTTCCAGGACTTGAACACCGGCGCCGTGCGCAATGCGAGGACGTTCCTCCGGGCGGCGGCGAAGCTCGAGTTCACGTTCAACGCCCTCTACGCGGACGATCGCGACATCGCGATGTTCTCGACCGGCCGCCTTCCGCTGCGGGCCCGCGCCGCCGACGGGTCGCTGCCGACGATCGGCAACGGCGACTACGAGTGGCGCGGCTTTCTCCCGGCGGACGAGCACCCGCAGATCGTGAACCCGCCCAGCGGGACGATCCTCCAGTGGAACAACAAGCCGGCCGCCGAGTTCGCGGCCTCCGACGACAACTGGTCGTTCGGCTCCGTGCATCGGGTCGAGCTCCTGCGGGCGGGCATGGCCGGCCGCAAGAAGCACAGCCCGGCGACCCTGGTCGGCGTGATGAACAGGGCGGCGACGCAGGATCTGCGCGTCATGCACTCCTGGCCGGTGATCGCACAGATCCTGAGCGGCTCGCAGGCCCCGAGCGCCCGGGCGCAGGCGATGGCCGACGCACTCACGGCGTGGCAGCGCGCTGGCGGGAGCCGGATCGACCGCGACCTCGACGGGCGGATCGACCACTCGGGCGCTGTGATCATGGACGCCGCCTGGCGCGGCCTCGCCGATGCGGTCCTGACGCCCGTGCTCGGCCCGCTCACCGCTCGGCTCGGCGCTCTCCAGACCTGGAGCGACAACGCGAGCGGCGACGGATCCTCGTACGGCTCCGGCTGGTACGGCTGGGTCGACAAGGACCTCCGCAGGCTGCTCGGCCGCCCGGTCAAGGGCCCGTACACCACGCGCTTCTGCGGCGCGGGCGTCCTGGCCGCCTGCCGGACGTCGCTCTGGGCCGCCATCGAGGCCGCAGGCGCCGAGCTGGCGGCGACGCAGGGGCCGAACCCCGAGACGTGGCGGGCGGACGCCACGCGCGAGCGGATCAACTACAGCCCGCTGCCGCGAACCATGCGCTTCGCCAACCGCCCGACCTTCCAGCAGGTCATGTCCTTCAAGGGCCACCGCCCGAGGCGCTAGCCTCAGGGCCGATGGCCGAGAAGCGCTACCTCTTCACCCCGGGCCCGACGCCCGTCCCTCCGCAGGTGCTCGAGGCGATGAGCCGCCCAATCATCCACCACAGAAGCTCCGACTTTCGCGCCATCCTCGGGAGCTGCCTCGAGCAGCTGGGGCTCATCTACCGGACGAAGGGCGACGTGCTGCTCTACACGGCGTCCGGGACCGGGGGAATGGAGTCGGCGATTGCGAACCTCACCCGGCCCGGCGATCGCGTCGCCGTCGTCTCGGCCGGTCACTTCGGCGAGCGCTGGGTCGGCATGGCGGAGAACTTCGGCTGCAGCGTCGAGCGGCTCGAATACCAGTGGGGAGAGACGCCCTCGGCGGACGATCTCGCCCAGTTCCTCCGCGAGCGGGACGGCACGAAGGTCGTCTTCCTCACGCACTCGGAAACCTCGACCGGGGTCGTCGCCGATGTGGAAAGCCTCGCGGCTGCGGCCAAGGAGGCGGGCGCGCTCGTCGTCGTCGACGCTGTGTCGAGCCTCGGTGCAGTCCCGCTCGAGACCGACGCCTGGGGCCTCGACGCCGTCGTCTCCGGCTCCCAGAAGGCGCTGATGACGCCGCCGGGAATCGCGACGGTCTCGGTCTCCGCCGCCGGCTGGGACGCGGTGGATGAAGGAGCCGCGTCGCGGTACTACTTCGACTGGGCGCGCACGCGGTATGCGCAGGAGCAGTTCGATCCCTCGTTCACGCCGGCCGTCTCCGTCGTGGTCGGCCTCGAGGTAGCGCTCGGGATCCTCCTGGAGGAAGGCCTCGACCAGGCCTTCGAGCGCCATGTCCGGCTGGGACGGGCCTGCCGCGCAGGCGTGAAGGCGATGGGCCTCGAGCTCTTCTCGCCCGACGACGACCGCTCGGCGGTGGTGACCGCGATCAACGCACCGGAGGGGATCGACTCGAGCGAGCTGGTCCAGACGCTCCGAGACCGGCAGGGAATCGTGCTTGCGCCGGGCCAGGGCCCGCTCAAGGGGAAGGTCTTCCGCATCGGCCACATCGGCTACTACGACGTCTTCGACATCACGACCGCGCTCGCCGGCGTCGAGCTCGTCCTCGCCGAGATGGGCGCGGACATCGAACGCGGCGCCGCGATCACCGCGGCGCTCGAGGCGTTCGAGCACACTCGGGTTTGACCGAGCGGCTTCGGGTCCTCGTCAGAGAGCCGATCGCGGAGGCGGGGATCAGCCTCCTCCAGGAGCGCTTCGACGTCGATGTCGTCGGCGACGGGCCGCTCGAGGATCGGATCGGCAAGTACGACGCGATCGTGATCCGGTCGGCGACGAAGCTGGACGCTCAGGTGCTCGAGCGCGCAGATCGTCTGAAGGTGATCGGCCGCGCCGGAGTTGGGGTCGACAACGTCGACGTCGACGCCGCCACGCGCAGAGGGATCGTCGTCGCCAACGCGCCAGAGTCGACGGTCGTCTCCGCCGCCGAGCACGCGGTCGGGCTCCTCGTCGCCCTTGCGCGCCACATTCCACAGGCCCACGCCTCGCTCAAGCAGGGACGCTGGGAGCGCTCGAGCTACGGCGGGATCGAGTTGGAGGGGAAGACGCTCGGCGTGCTCGGCTTCGGCCGTATCGGCCAGCAGGTCGCTCGCCGGGCGGTCGGGCTCGGCATGCACGTCATCGCGCACGATCCGTTCGTCTCCAAGGAGCGGTACCGGGAGCTCGGCGTCGAGCGGGCGGAGAGCGCCGACGACGTCCTGGGCGCCGCCGACTTCCTCACGTTGCACCTGCCGCTCTCGGACGAGACCCGCGGCGCGATCGGCACCGACGCGTTCGAGCGCATGCGGCCCGGCGCTCACCTCATCAACGCGGCGCGCGGCGAGCTCGTCGACGAAGACGCGCTGCTCGAGGCGCTGCGTTCGGGACGGCTCGCCGGCGCCGCGCTCGACGTCTTCTCGGCGGAGCCGTACACGGGGCCGCTGCTCGAGCTGGACAACGTCGTCGTCACCCCGCACCTCGCCGCCTCGACGGAAGAGGCGCAGGATCGCGCCGGCGTCATCGTCGCCGAGCAGGTGGCAGCCGCGCTGGAGGGCGGGCTCGTCACGAACGCCGTGAACATCCCTGCGATCGGTCGGGAGGACCTCGACGTGCTAGGCCCGTTCGTCCCCCTTGCCGCCAAGCTCGGACGGCTGGCGATGGAGCTCGCGGAGGGCCGGGCGGAGCGGATCGAGCTCACGTACTACGGGCACCTGTCCGAGTTCGACACGCGCCTGCTGACGGCGGCGGCCCTGAACGGCGCGTTCCAGGGCCGCTTCGAGCAGCACGTCAACTACGTGAACGCGCCGCTTCTCGCCGAGGAGCGCGGCATCGAGGTCGTCGAGCAGCGCCGCCGCTCCTCTCGCGACTTCACGAATCTCGTCCGCGTCGCGGTGGCGACGGACGGGGAGGAGATCCGCGCCGCCGGGACGACGATCGGACGCGAGAACCGGATCTGGCTGGTCAGCGCGCTGGGCTTCGAGCTCGAGATGGAGCTCGCGCCGCTCCTCGTCTTCTTCCGCTACGACGACGTCCCGGGCGTGATCGGCCGGGTCGGGACGCTGTTCGGGGAGGCCGGCGTCAACATCGCCAACATGGCCGTGTCCAGAACAAGGCGCGGCGGCAAGGCGCTGATGGCGCTCTCGGTGGACAGCGAGGCGCCGGCGGAGCTCGTGGAGCGCGTCCGCGTCGAGGGCTTCGACGACGCCCGCTTCATCTCGCTGGGCTGACGGGCCGCTCACGTACTCTTGAAGCCGTGGAGGAGCGGTGGCCCGAGCCGGTCGAGCGAGTGGCCGCATTTCTCCGTGAAGCGGGCGTCGAGGCTCGGATCGAGGAGTTCGCGAGCGGGACGCCGACGGCCGAGGACGCTGCCCGCGCCGTCGGGTGCAGCCTGGGCCAGATCGTCAAGTCGCTCGTGTTCGACTGCGACGGCACGCCCGTCCTCGTGATGGTGCCGGGCGACCGGAGAGCGGATGCACGCAAGGTCGCGCGGGCCGTCGGCTGCCGCCTGGCGAAGGTTGCCGGCCCCGACGAGGTGCGGGCGGCGACCGGGTTCGAGCCCGGAGCGGTGGCGCCGTTCCCGCTCGCGCGCGTCTCGCGGGTGCTCGTCGACCGCCAGATCCTCTTCCAGGACGGGGTCTGGATCGGCGCCGGCTCGCCGAGGCACCTCGCGACGCTCGCGCCGACAGATCTCGTCCGGCTGGCCAAGGCGGAGCCGATGGACGCCGTCGTAGAGGCCGCATAACATCAGAAGAGAAACGGGAGGAGGCTCATGATCGAGACCGAGAAGATCTGGATGAACGGCGAGCTCGTGGACTGGCGCGACGCCAAGGTCCACGTGGGAGCTCACGGGCTGCACTACGGCACCGGCGTGTTCGAGGGAATCCGCTGCTACGAGACGCCGAAGGGCCCGGCCGTCTTCCGTCTGACCGACCACATCAAGCGGCTCGAGGCCTCGGCGAAGCTGCTCTACATGGATCTCGGCTACTCGGTCGACGAGATCCGGGACGCCTGCCTCGAGGTGATCGGCGTCAACGGACTCCCCGAGTGCTACCTCCGCCCGTTTGCGTTCTACGGCTACGGCGAGCTCGGCGTCTCGACGGCGGGGAACCCCGTCGACGTGGTGATCATGAGCTGGCCCTGGGGCGCCTACCTCGGCGACGACGGGATGAAGAACGGGATCCGCTGCAAGATCTCGAGCTGGAAGCGCGTCGGCGCGAACACGATCCCGCACGCGGCCAAGGCGACTGGCATCTACCTGAACTCGATGCTCGCCGTCATCGAGGCCAACCGCGCCGGCTACGACGAGGCGATCCTCCTCACGGACGACGGCTTCATCGCCGACGGGTCCGGTGAGAACGTCTTCGTCGTCAAGGACGGGACGATCTCGACGCCGCCGCTCTCGACCTCGATCCTCCCGGGCATCACGCGGGACTCGGTGATCCAGATCGCCCAGGATCTCGGCTACACGGTCGCGGAGCGCAACCTGATCCGGACCGACCTCTATCTCGCGGACGAGATCTTCATGACCGGGACGGCCGCGGAGGTGACGCCGATCCGCTCGGTGGACGATCAGGAGGTCGGCCCGCCCGGCGAGATCACGCTGCAGCTCCAGAAGGCCTATCTCGACACGGTGCGGGGCGGCGGCGAGCGCTGGTCGCACTGGCTCGAGTTCGCGACGATCCCCTCGCAGTCGCCTTCGCCCACGCCCGCCCAGGCGTGACGCAGGCACTCCGTCGGGTGCCGCTGGCGCGGCCCTGGATCGACGAGCGCGAGGAGGAGCTCGTCCTCGAGGTGCTGCGGTCCGGGCGCCTCTCGCTCGGGCCGACGATCGACCGGTTCGAGGAGCTGATCGCCGAGCGCGTCGGCGCGCCCTACGCGGCCGCCGTTTCGAGCGGGACCGCCGCGCTGCATCTCCTGGTTCGCGCCGCCGGGATCGGGCCGGGAGACGAGGTCATCACCTCGCCGCTCTCCTTCGCGGCGAGCGCGAACTGCTTCCTCTTCGAGGGGGCCACGCCCGTGTTCGCCGACGTCGATCCGGCCACCTGGAACATCGACCCGGCTGCGGTGGAGGCGGCGATCACCGAGCGGACGAAGGCGGTCGTCGCCGTCGACATGTTCGGCTACCCGTGCGAGCTGGATCCGCTGATCGAGCTCTGCGAGCGTCGTGGCCTGGCGCTGATCGAGGACTCCGCCGAGGCGCTCGGCGCCGAGTACCGCGGCCGGCCGATCGGCTCACACGGCCCTCCGGCGGTCTTCGGCTTCTACCCGAACAAGCAGGTTGCGACCGGCGAGGGCGGCGTGGTCGTCACGCATTCGGAGGAGACGTGGAAGCTCGTCCGGAGCATGCGAAACCAGGGGCGGTCGTACGAGGGCGGCGGCTGGTTCAACCACGTCCGGGTCGGGTTCAACTACCGGTGGACGGACGTCCAGGCCGCGATCGGGATCGCTCAGCTCGAGAAGCTGGACTCGGCGCTCGGGTTGCGCTCTGCGGCCGCGGGCCGGTATGCGGAGCTGCTCTCGGACGTCGAGGGCGTCGAGCTGGCCCCTCCGGACGACGCCGACCATCGCCGCTCGTGGTTCGTCTACGTGCTGGCGCTGGCGCCCGAGATCGACCGGGCGCGGGTGATGGCGGATCTCCGCGAGCGTGGGGTGGACGTGGCCGAATACGTCCCGTGCATCCACCTGCAGAGCTACATGCGAGAGCAGTTCGGCTTCGGCGAGGGGCTGTGCCCGGTCGCCGAGGGCATCGCGAGCCGGACGATGGCGCTGCCGTTCTTCCCGGGCATCGGCGAAGACGACCAGGCCTACGTCGTCGACTCCCTGCGCACGACACTCTCGTAGCACCTTCGTGATGCTTCCGTTCAGGGTCTGACCCCACCGGGCGGGCAGAGCGTTCCGCCGACAACCATGCGGAACCGCCGGCTCGGCGGCACACTTACCGAGCACGTTCGTGGCACTTCCGTTCGGGGTCTGACCCCAGCGCGTAACGGTGACGTTCCGTCCACAGCGATAATCGGCGCATGGCGGCCGGCACGAACCGGATGGTCTTCCTCGGCTTCGGGAAGTACGCCCGGGCCGACAAGATCTACGCGCTGGAACCGCTGACGGGCGACGACCGGGGCGGCGGGCGGCGGACCCGCGTCTGGATCGAGGGCGTGCCCGACCCGATCATCGCCGGCCGCACCGAGCGGACGATCCTGCACGAGATGGGCCAGGAGGCCGCGGCGAACACGCAGGTCATCGACCAGGCTCTCGACCTCGCTGAGCGAATTGCCTCGGGAGCCGAGAGCGGCCGGGTCGATCTCGCAGATCTCGGCCGTCGAGCCCGCCGCCTGCTCGAGGCCACGGCCAAGCCCGAGGACGACGAGAAGCTCTTCTAGAAGGTGACCGAGGGACGGGAGCCGCCGCCCGAGCGCGGCCTGTTCGCGCGCATCGCCGTCGACATCCGGCCGCTCAAGGAGTCGCGGGACTTCCGCCGGCTCTGGTTCGGGACGGGGATCTCGGCAGTCGGCAGCCAGATCACGACGGTCGCGATCCCGTACCAGCTCTACGAGGAGACGCGCTCGACCTTTCTCGTCGGGATGCTCGGCGTCGCGGCTCTCGTGCCGCTGCTGATCGTCCCGATCTACGGCGGCGCCGTTGCCGACGCCGTCGACCGGCGCCGCCTCCTCCTGCTCTCCGACGTGGCGCTGCTGCTCGTCACCGGCGGGCTGGTCGTCAATGCGCTCCTCCCGGATCCGAGCATCACGTTCCTCTTCGCCGCCGAGGCGCTCGGCACCGCGGCGTACGGATTCCAACGGCCCGCGCGAAACGCGCTCACACCGCGGCTCGTCCGCGACGACCAGCTCCTGGCGGCGATCGCCGTCGAGGACGTGATCTTCACGCTCGCCCGGGTGGCGGGTCCGGTGATGGCCGGCGTGCTGATCGCGGTCGTCGGGCTGGCCACCGCCTACGCGATCGACATCGCCACGTTTGCCGCTTCCCTGGTTGCGATCTGGCTGCTCCCGCCCGTGCCGCCGGCCCCCGACGCCGACCGGCCGAGCCTCAAGTCGATCTTCGACGGGTTCCGCCTGATCAAGCGCAGGAAGGTGCTCCTCGGGATCTTCGTCGTCGACACGAACGCGATGATCTTCGGGATGCCGAGGGCGCTCTTCCCGGCCTTCGCGGAGAAGCTCGGCGGCGGCGCCGGCGTCCTTGGCGTCCTCTACGCCGCGCCGTTCTTCGGCGCACTGCTCGCGTCCCTCACGTCGGGCTGGATGATGACCCTGCGGCGCCAGGGCCTCGGGGTGTGCATCGCCGCAGCGGCCTGGGGCGCCGCGATCGCAGTCGTCGGCTTCGCCGAGGCGGTCTGGTTCGCCGTCATCTTCCTGGCTGTCGCCGGCGCGGCGGACTTCGTCAGCGCCGTCCTCCGTTCGAACATCCTCCTCACCGTGACTCCGGACTCGATGCGCGGCGGCTCTCGGGGATCGAGCTCGCCCAGGTGGCCGGCGCGCCGGAGGTCGGGAACGTCGAGGCCGGCATCGTCGCCTCGCTGACGAGCGTCCGCGCCTCGATCGTCTCGGGCGGAATCCTCACCGTCGTCGGCACCGTGGTCGTCGCCGCCGCTATCCCGGCGCTCGTCCGCTACGACGCCCGAAGGCCGCAAGAGGAATGAGCCTCGACCGGGACTTCTTCGCACGCTCCGTCCACGAGGTCGCGCCCGACCTCGTCGGTGTGACGCTGCTCGTCGACGGTGTCGGCGGCCCGATCGTCGAGGTCGAGGCGTACGACCACGAGGACCCGGCCGCGCACGGCTACGGCGGCAGGACCGAGCGGAACGCATCGATGTTCGGCCCGCCGGGACACGCGTACGTCTACCGCTCGTACGGCATCCACTGGTGCCTGAACTTCGTCTGCGAGGAGGCCGGCTCGGCCAGCGCGGTGCTGATCCGGGCGCTCGAGCCGATCCACCGGCTCGACCGGATGCGAGAGCGGCGAGGGCTCGACGACGAGCGGCTCCTCTGCGCGGGGCCGGGCCGCCTCTGCCAGGCACTCGGCATCACCCGAGAGCACGACGGCCGGGCCCTCGACGAGCCGCCGTTCGAGCTCCACGCCCGCAAGACTGAACCGGAGCTCGCCGTCGGCCGCAGAATCGGGATCACGAAGGCCGCCGACCGGCCGTGGCGCTACGGCCTGGCGGGCTCCAGGTACCTGAGCAGGCCGATCCGGCGGCTAGCGGGAGGAGACGATCAGCTTGATCGGCATGCCCGGTGCCGCGGCGATCCGGCCACGCGGCTCCTGGCGGATGACGCGGCCCTCGGTACCCCCCTCGACTGCGGGATGGAGCTTGAGCTGCTCGAGCCGCCTCACCGCGTTCGGCACCGGCATCCCGATCACGTTCGGGACGATTCCGTACCGCGGGCGGGCCAGGATCAGCGTCACCTCGTCGTAGGCCGACAGCGTGCCCCTCGCCGGGATCTGCCCGAGCACGAGATCGAGGCGCTGGCCCGGGCGCGCGGGCTTGTAGATCACGTCGTACTCGAGCGGCTGAGCGGCGAGCCGCCCCTTCGCCTCGTCGAGGGTCGACCCGACCACGCGCGGCACGTCGACCTCGTTTCGCTTGCAGTCGGCCCGCCGTCCCGGAGCCTCGTCCGAGAAGTACCAGACGTTCTTGACGCCTCGGCAGAGCCCGTTGTCGACGGCGAGCCTGCCACCGCGCTGCACGACGCCGACCGGGACCGGGTAGGTGAGGCTCGGAGGATCGAAGTACGCCGGCTGTTCCTCGAGGTGCCTGAGCGCGGTGTCCATGAACGTCTTCCAGATCAGTGCGGGGTAGGTGCCGCCCGCGACCGCCTCGCCGTCGTACTCGGTGAGCATCGGCGTCAGGTTGTTCGGGTAGCCGACCCACACGGCCACTGCGAGCTGGGGCGTGTAGCCGACGAACCACGCGTCGCCGTAGTTCTCCGTCGTGCCCGTCTTGCCGGCGGCGGGCCGGTCCCGGAGAGCGGCCTGCCTGCCTGTCCCCTGGCGGATGACCCTCTGAAGGATGTCGTTGATCAGATCCGCCTTCTCCGGCTCGAGCACCGGCTTCGGCACCGGCGCGTTCGGCCGTCGCTTCTCGCCGACCCCGTGCACCCACGCGATCGCCCGAGGCCGGTTGCCGAAGATCGAGCCGTCGATTCGGCGGCCGCGGTTGGCGAAGGTCGAAAACGCACGGGCCATCTCGAGCGGGTTCACGGCCTCGGCTCCGAGACCGATCGCGAAGTAGTCGTTGAGCCGGCTCGTGATGCCGAGCTCGTTCGCCGTCTGCCGCACCTTCCTCGGTCCGACGAGTGCGGTCAGCTGCGCATAGACCGCGTTGTCGGAGTGAATCGTCGCCGTCGTGAGATCGGTCGAACCGAGATAGGCGTCCTCGTAGTTCGAGACCGGCCAGGACTTGTCGCCGAGGAAGATCGTGGTCGGCTTGGACTCGAACTCGGTCGCCGGCGAGATGCCTTGCTTCAACGCCGCGGCAAGGACGAACGGCTTGAAGGACGAGCCCGACTGGCGCTCACCCTGGACGGCGAGGTTGAACTGGCTCTCGCGGAAGTTCGAGCCGCCGATCATCGCCCTGATCGCCCCGTCTCGCGGATCGATGGCGACGAGCGCCGCCGACGGGCCGTTCTCGTCCTTGAGCCAGCGGGCGATCGCCCGGTGTCCGAGCCGCTGGAGATCGAGGTCCAGTGTCGTGTGGACGACGAGCCCGCCGCCGAAGACGCCGCGCGTCTTGTACCGATCGACCAGCTGCTGCGTCACGTAGTTGGCGAAGTAGCCGCCCGGCCCCCGCGTGTCCGGCGTCTGGATCTTGGTGGGGAGCGCCTCGCGGTCGGCGCGCCGAAACTGTTCGGGCGAGATCGTCCCGAGCTGGAGCATCGTCCTGAGCACCGTCCGGCGGCGCAGCTTTGCCGCCCTGGGATTCGTCACCGGGTCGTAGCGGCTCGGGTCGGCCGGGATCCCGGCGAGGAGCGCGACCTCCCAGAGCGCCATGCGCTTGGCGGTGTGACCGAAATACGTGCGCGACGCCTGGTCGACGCCGTAGGCGCCGTTCCCGAAGTAGACGGTGTTCAGGTACGAGGTCAGGATCTTCTTCTTCGACCACTGCTGCTCGAGCTGCCAGGCGAGGGCGGCCTCGCGGACCTTTCGGCCGATCGAGCGGCTGTTGTCGCTGCAGGAGTTCTTGATGAACTGCTGCGTGATCGTCGAACCACCCTGCACGACGCCCTTCTCGTTGATGTCGGCCCAGAGCGCACGCCCGATCGCCCGGGCGTCGACTCCGCGATGCTCGAAGAAGCGGCGATCCTCGACGGCGACGATCGCCTGCTTCATCAACGGGGAAATGCTCTCGTACTCCACGAGCACCCGGTTCTCCGAGCCGCGCAGCACGGCGAGGATCCTGTTCCCGGTGGAGTCGTAGATCTTCGTGTTCACCTGGTGCTGCTGGCGCGCCGGGTCGCAGGCGGAGGCGACGCTGCCCACGGCGGTGACCAGGCCGAACGTGAACGACGCGAGCGCCAGGACGAAGAGGGCGAGTGTGAGGATCAGAAGGCGGAGCTTCCTGATCCTGCGCCTCTTGGGCGGCGCCGCGCTCTCTCTGCGGCGGAGCAAACGCAAGACCGGGGAAGTCTAGACTCGCTGGCCGGACATGGGAGTCGCCGAACTCACCCGAAATGCCGTCGACGTGCTGCCCGCCGGGGAGCTCGAGCAGAAGCTCGCCCAGGGACGGCCGCTGCGAGTCAAGCTCGGGATCGACGTGACCTCACCCGACATCCACGTCGGCCGCGCCGTTCCGCTTCAGCGCATGCGCGCGTTTCAGGACGAGGGCCATACAGGAGTCCTGATCGTCGGCGACTACACGACCCGCATCGGCGATCCCTCCGGCCGTTCGCTCGAGCGCCCGGTCCTCTCTGACGAGGAAATCGACGCGGACGCGAAGACGTATCTCGAGCAGGCGATGGTCATCCTCGATCGAGACCGGACCGAAGTCCGGTACAACGGCGAGTGGCTCTCGAAGCTGACCTACGCAGAGGTCG
>CAVZVC010000002.1:460000-760058 GCA_963778685.1 uncultured Actinomycetes bacterium
TGTAGTCTCGGTGAAGATGCCGAGTACCCGTGGTTGGACGGAAAGACCCCGTGAACCTTTACTACAGCTTGACGTTGGAGTCTGGGATACGTTGTCCAGGATAGGTGGGAGGCTGTGAAGCGGGGACGCCAGTCCTCGTGGAGCCAATCTTGGGATACCACCCTTCGTGTTCTGGGCTTCTAACCCGATGCCGTGAATCCGGGTCGGGAACAGCGTCAGGTGGGTAGTTTGACTGGGGCGGTCGCCTCCTAAAATGTAACGGAGGCGCGCAAAGGTTCCCTCAGCACGGTTGGAAATCGTGCGTAGAGTGCAAACGCACAAGGGAGCTTGACTGCGAGACTGACAAGTCGAGCAGGTGCGAAAGCAGGCGTTAGTGATCCGACGGTTGAGAGTGGAATTGCCGTCGCTCAACGGATAAAAGGTACTCCGGGGATAACAGGCTTATAGCCCCCAAGCGTCCACAGCGACGGGGCTGTTTGGCACCTCGATGTCGGCTCGTCGCATCCTGGGGGTGGAGTAGCTCCCAAGGGTTGGGCTGTTCGCCCATTAAAGCGGTACGCGAGCTGGGTTCAGAACGTCGTGAGACAGTTCGGTCCCTATCCACCATGGGCGCTGGAAGCTTGAGAGGAGTCGTCCCTAGTACGAGAGGACCGGGACGAACAGACCTCTGGTGTATCAGTCGTCGTGCCAACGGCGCTGCTGATTAGCTACGTCTGGATGGGATAACCGCTGAAAGCATCTAAGCGGGAAGCCCACCTCGAGATGAGGCTTCCCATCCCCTTCGAGGGAGTAAGGGCCGTGGGAGACCACCACGTCGATAGGCGGGCCGTGGAAGCGCAGCGATGCGTGAAGCGGACTCGTACTAATTGCCCGAGGTCTTGATTTTGAACACTTGCCGACGTCCACTATGGAGTTTTGAGGGTGCGATGCGCGCCTGACAAGTTTCGGCGGTCATAGCGGCGGGGGTACACCTCTTCCCATTCCGAACAGAGAAGTTAAGCCCGCCAGCGCCGATGGTACTCGGAGGGCAACCTCCCGGGAGAGTAGGTCGCCGCCGAATTAGCTTGGAAAAAGGGCCCTCAGCCGGGCCCTTTTTTCGTGGTCCTACGCCGCTTGGACCCGGTCTTGCCAGTCCGGGTCGAGCGCTCGGAGGCGGGCCACCCGCTCCGCCGTGGGCGGATGGGTCAGGAAAAGCGCGGCGAGTCCCTGTTCCTCGAAGGGATTCACGACGTAGATCGGCTCGAGCGCCGGGTTGCCGGCGAACGACACGAGCTCGCTTGCCTGTTCGAGGCGGAGAAGGGCGTCGGCGAGGCCGTGTGGCGAGTCGCAAAGGGCAGCGGCAGCTGCATCGGCCGCGAATTCACGCCGAGGCGAGAGCAGCGCATGCTCGATTGCAGAGGCGATCGGCCCGAGGACGAAGAGCAGGCCGCGCTGAAACCAACCGCCGGCGCGGCTGATCTCGAGCAGCGTGGAGCCGATCACCGCGGCGACGGTCTGCACGAGGAGATCCCGCCTGGCCGAATGCGCGACCTCGTGTGCGATGAGTCCCTCGAGCTCGGCCGGCTGAGCCGCTGCGAGGAGGCCGGTGGTCACCACCAGTGCGTGTCCTTTGCCTCCGCGGCCGGCCGAGAGCACGCGAGGGTGTCCGTCGCGGATCAGGTACAGGCGAGGCCGTGGGACGTTCCCACGGGTCGCGATGTGCTGGGCTGCCGTGAACAGCGGTGCCGCCTCGGTCTCCACGAGCTCTCGCGCTCCGACGATCCCGAGGATCGCGCGGTCGGCGTACCAGTACAGGGCGATGCCGGCCAGCAGCCCGCAGAACGCGACGATCGAGAACAGTCGATAGCCGCCGATGAGCCAGCCCAGGCCACCGAGGAGCGCGGCAGCCCCGGCCAGCAGCGCCCACGTCTTCCCGAGATTCACCGCGGCGGCCGCCCGGGCGGTCATGGGGTCAGGACTCGTCGTCGCGCTCGTCTTCGGTGAGACCGCGCGGCGGCCAATCCGGCTCCGGCGCGTCGCAGCGGCTCGTGCAGTGCAGCGAGGCGATGTTCTGGAGCGGGATGAGGATGTGGCCGTTGAGCTCGATGTGAGGGACCTCGTCGATCGCGCAGTACGCGGTCAGAACTCCGTCCTGATAGTCACCGCCGAACAGCGCGATCTCGACCTGTTCCCCCTTGTACTTGCTCGTGTAGTCCTCCACGCCGGGTCAGTCTAGATCCGCCGGCTCAGCCTGCCGGGGTCGGCGGGCCGGCGGCCGCCTCGCGGCGACGGCGCTGGTCCCGGATCAAGAACTCATCGAGCTCCTCGGCCCGGCAGAGCTCCGTCAGGCGGCCATCCACCGCGCACACCGCGGAGAGCGTCGCGTTCGGCTCGACCAGCTGGATGCGGCGATACGCGTGGATGTCAACGCCGAGCGCGGCCGCGTGGACGGCGCGAATGGAGCCGCCGTGGGCGACGATCAACACGCGATCATCTCGGTGGTCGCCAGCGATCTCGTGGACAGCTCTGAGGACACGGGCGCCCAGCTCGTCGTACGTCTCCCCGTCGGCCCAGCCTTCGCTGCCCTCGGTCCAGCGAAGGTAGGCGTCGGGGAAGCGCTGCTCCGCCTCCTCGCGCGTGAGCCCCGACCACGAGCCGACGTCGACCTCGCGCAGCTCGCGCATCGTCTTGACGTCGAGTCCCTGGGGCCGAGCGACGATCTCGGCGGTATCCCGGGCGCGCCGGAGGTCGCTGGAATAGACAGCGCCGAGCTCGACGTCCGCGAGCCGCTCCGCCAGCTCGCGGGCCTGCTGTCGTCCCAGGTCGGTCAGCGGCCGGTCGGTGTGACCCTGCCAGCGCTTCGATCGATTCCAGTCGCTCTCGCCGTGTCGGGCCAGGAGGATCGTGGTCACGGCGGTACGCTACTCGGCCATGGATCTCGGCCTGCGCGACCGGGTGTGCGTCGTGACGGGGTCGACCGGCGGCATCGGGCTGGAGGCGGCTCGGATCCTGGCCCAGGAAGGGGCGCGGGTCGTCGTCTGCGGCCGGAGCCCGGATCGCGTCGAGTCGGCACGTCTTGACGTCGGCGCCGAGCTCGGCGTGGCGTGCGACCTGGCGGAGCCGGACGAGCCTTCGCGTCTCATCGCTCAGGCGCGCGAGCGTCTGGGGCCGGTCGACTGCCTGGTGAACAACGTCGGCCTCGCCTACCAGACGACGCTCGAGGAGCTGTCCGACTCACAGTGGGACGAGACGTGGCAGCTGAACGTCATGAGCTTCGTTCGGACGATTCGCGCCGTCTTGCCGGAGATGAAGGAGCGCGGGGGCGGATCGATCGTCAACGTCTCGTCCACGGCGGGGAAGCGTCCGTCGACCTCGATGCCCAACTACTCGGTGACCAAGGCGGCCGTGCTCTCGCTGTCGCGGGTCGTCGCGGATCTCTACGCGAGCGACGGGATTCGCTGCAACGCAGTCGCGCCGGGCCCGACCGCGACCGAGGCCTGGCTCGGCCCGGGCGGGCTGGCGGATCAGCAGGCGGAGCGGTCCGGCAAGACGCGGGACGAGGTGCTGGCTTCGGTGGGTGCGGGTCGGCCGCTCGGCCGGCTGGCGGAGCCCGAGGAGATCGCCGGCGTGATCGCGTTTCTCTGCTCCGACCGCTCCTCCTACGTCACCGGCGCCGCGTGGAGCGCGGACGGCGGAACGGTCTCGATCATCATCTGAGCGCTGTGGATTCGTTGTCGCGCACTCGGTTCGGATCGGGCACACACGCGTCGGGACTCTTGGCTTAACGTGACAATCCCAGCCCAAACCCCAGGGAGGGTGGGGGGATGGTGGGTGGGGTCCCGCCCGGACACTTCGCGGGCGCCGGGTGAGGCACTAGCCTTGGCTTCATGACCGAGCTTGCCGGACGCGTGGCCGACTCCTTCGAGACGCGCGTGCGCGAGCACGAGGACCGCTGGCTCTCGCCGCTCGCCGTCCGTTCCTACGAGACCCGGGGGCGGGCGCGCGACGAGGAGCCCTGCCGGCTCCGCACGCCGTTCCAGCGCGACCGCGACCGCATCGTCCACTCGAAGGCCTTCCGGCGACTCCGGAACAAGACGCAGGTCTTCATCGACCCGGGCGGCGACCACTTCCGCACCCGGATCACGCACACGATCGAGACGACCGGCATCTCGCGCGGCGTCGCGCGGGCCCTCGGTCTGAACGAGGATCTTGTCGAGTCGATCGGCCTCGGCCACGACCTCGGGCACACGCCGTTCGGGCACACCGGCGAGGAGGCCCTCGACGCGCAGCTCCAGGAACGGTTCGGTCGCCGCTTCCGCCACAACGAGCACTCGCTGCGCATCGTCGACGTGCTCGAGCGGAGCGGGCAGGGACTGAACCTCACCCAGGAGGTCCGGGACGGGATCCTCAACCACACCGGGCCTGACCGGCCCGACACACTCGAGGGCAGGATCGTCCGGATCGTCGACCGCGTCGCCTACATCAACCACGACATCGACGACGCGATCCGCGCGGGCGTCCTTCGGGAGGACGACCTTCCACGCGCCGAGCTCGAGCTCCTCGGCGAAACGGGATCGCGGCGGATCGACAGGCTCGTCCACGACCTCGTCGAGACCTCTCAGCGCGAGGGGGACATTCGTCAGAGCGATGAGGTCGGGACCGCCATGCTCGCACTGCGCACGTTCATGTTCGAGCGGGTGTACCTGGGACCGGGAACCGAGTCCCAGCACGAGCAGGCCCGCGAAGTCGTCGCCGGGGCCTTCGCATACCTCGTCGACCATTCCGACCAGGTTCCAGACGGGCCCGGAGACCTCGGCCAGCGCATCGCCGACTACGTTGCCGGCATGACCGACCGCTTCGCACTCGCGTTCGCGGAGCGCATCTGACGTTGGCGCGGATCAAGGACGAGTCCAAGCACGAGGTCGTCGCCGCGGCCGACATGGTCGAGGTGGTCTCGGGCCGCACCCAGCTCCGGAAGTCCGGCGCCCGCTACACGGGACGCTGTCCGTTTCACGAGGAGCGCACGCCGAGCTTCTCGGTGAACGCTGTCGACAAGCTCTACTACTGCTTCGGCTGCGGGGCGGGGGGCGACATCATCAAGTTCGTCCGTGAGACCGAGCAGCTCGACTTCGTCGAGGCGGTCGAGTGGCTGGCGGAGCGCTTCCGGATCACGATCGAGTACGAGGAGGCATCGCCGCAGGTGGAGGAGTCCCGCAGGCGGCGCAGCCGTCTCTACAGCGTGCTCGACCAGGCGGCGTCGTTCTACGAGCGCCACCTCTGGGACACCGAGGCCGGAGCGCCCGCCCGCGCGTACCTCGAATCACGCGGCCTCGGTGAAGAGGTCTGCCGCGAGTTCCGACTCGGCCTCTCGCCCGGCCGGGGGCTCGCCCAGAAGGCGCAGCAGAAGGACTTCACGCGAGACGAGCTCCGCGCCGCGGGCCTCACGAACGCGCGCGGGAACGACTACTTCCCCCAGCGCCTGATGTTCCCGCTCGCCGACGCACGCGGCCGCATCGTCGGCTTCCAGGCGCGCCGGCTCCGCGAGGACGATCCGCTGCGCGGCAAGTACGTGAACTCCCCCGAGGGCGAGCTCTTCCACAAGTCGGCAGTCCTCTATGGACTTCACCTGGCACGGCCGGCGATCGCGAAGCAGGAGCGGGCGATCGTCGTCGAGGGAAACACCGACGTGATCGCGCTGCGGCAGGCGGGCCTCGAGCCCGTCGTCGCGTCGATGGGGACGGCACTCACGGAGCAACAGGTGAAGGAGCTCTCCCGGCTGACGCAGCGCCTCTACCTGTGCTTCGACTCGGACGCCGCCGGCGAAGCGGCCACCCTGCGCGGGATGGACCTCGCCGTCGGACACGGCTTCGACGTCCGGGTCGTGCCGCTCCCACCTGGACAGGACCCTGCCGACGCAGCCGGCGACTTCGAGGGGCGACTCGGGGACGCCGTGAGCTACGTCCGCCACCGAGCACGGCTCGAGCGGCTGCGGGCACCGGACCGGCAGACGAAGTACGAGCGCGTCACCGCGTTCCTCAACAGCGTCCCCGACTCGCCCGAACGGCACGAAGCCTGGCGGGAGGCAAACGACGAGCTCGGCATGACGATCCAGCTCCAGAGCGCCGTCTCGACGATGCGGGCCGCTCCGGTCTCCCGGCGCGTCATGGACGCCGGCGACCGCCTCGAGCGGGACGTGCTCGCGGCGTGCATCGCGTTTCCCGCACTCGACGACGCGCTCCGCAAGGTGCCCGCCGACCACTTCGACAGCGAGCTCAACCGGCGGCTGCGCGCGGTGATCCTGAAGGAGGAACCGGGTGACGACGTCGTCGCCGAGCTCGCGGAGCTCGACGCAGTCGCAGGGACCGAGGCGATCGACGAGGCCACCGCGAAGGAGCTTCTGCTGCGGCTTCGCGAGCGCTATCTGCGCCGGCGCCTGAGCAACGCAACCCTCGAGGAAACGTCAGAATTGCAGCGGAAGCTTCTCGAGATTCGGCGAGGCCGTCGCCGAGCTCGCCTAGCCGAAGAGTGGCGGGAAGAAACCCGCTCCCTCAACCGTCTGGGGTCGAATGTGCCGAGGGAGGCGGAAGAGGAGCATCGCTATCATGCTGCGGCCGCTACCGCGTTCCCCGGTAGCTCAATTGGTAGAGCATCCGGCTGTTAACCGGAGGGTTGTTGGTTCGAGTCCAACCCGGGGAGCTTCTCGACGCACCGGCGCTCGTTTCCTGGTTGAAACGGAGTCTTCTCTCCTTCGGAAACCGCTCTTTTCGTCGGCAGCCGGACAATTAGGTCCTAGAGACGCAGAAATAGGCCATTCGGCCTATTGCGCCGCCCATTTCGTGTTGAAACAGTGCTTTCGGGGAGCGGCCATCTGCGGCCGTTCAGTTTTGTGAGGGGAACAGCCGCTGATTCAGCCCATCGCTGAGGGTGAACGTCGAGGTCGCCGCCGCCTGGGGGCCGCGGCTGCATTTTCGCTTCTGCTTGCGATCGTCGTGCCGGCGGCTTCCTCGCCGGCAGCGATCTCATCCGAGACGGCGAATGTGGAATCGGCGGGCGCTGCGAGCTCGGTCATCTGGACGAACCAGGCGCCCAAGGCGGCCCAGGACACGCTGGTCATCGACGCCGGTCATGCCGGCACCGTCGAGGTGCTCGAGGACGACATCGACACCGACGGCGACACCATGTCGGTGACGACGCCGTCGCCGGCCGCCGAGCACGGAACCGTCAGCTGCACCAGCGGCGGGTCCTGCACCTACACACCGAAGCCCGGCTACACGGGCCATGACTCGTTCGCCTACGCGATCACCGACGGGAACGGCGGCTCCTCGAACGCCGTCGTCGGCGTGAACATCCAGAACATCCAGCTTGCCTGCACTCCGGTCACGAACACGCTCGCGAACGGGATCCCGGCCACGACCGACGGAGCAGTGAGTGTCACGGTCGACGGTCTCGGCGCGTTCGGCAACGGAATCGGGCTCGGCAATGTGACCTTCAACCCACCGGGGCAGGTCGGCGCCGCGGGGACGGTCTTCTCCTCCAACCTGTACCTGAGCTCCGCCGACATCCTCCTGCGGGACGACTGCGCGGACGGCGTCCAGACACAGGAGATCTCGCGCAGCGCCACGTCGCTCGTGACGCGCAAGCAGGTCGGGCCGATCCAGGTCGATCTAAGCCAGGTGCTCGGCCCGATCACCGCCACCTCCTCGGCACTTGCTCAGACCTACACGCTGACGAACACCGGCCCCTCGGCGCTTCCGCTCGCTCTCGTCCGGCATCTCGACGGCGATCTCTTGTTCGACGGCACCTTCCAGGACGGCGGAGCCGCCTCTGCCTCGGGAGATCTGCTCTTCGAGTACGACAGAAGCGACAATCCGGAGACTCCGAGCACGTTCGTCGGCATCGCGGGCGCGCTCGGCGAGGACGACACGCCCGACCGCTGGACGCTCCAGCCGTTCGACTACCGCGACGACATCCGTTCCGCGAACGGCATCCGCGCGCAAACCACCACGGCGTCGTCTTCAACGACACGAACGGCGACCGCATCGTCGACACGCCGTACGACGTGACGCTCAGCCAGCAGTGGAACGTCGCGATCGCTGGCGCCGCAGAGCTCGGTCACGTTCTCTACCACGACCCAGTTCGGCCAGCAGCCGCCGGCCAACGAGCCGCCGAACGCCGTCGCGGACTCGATCGAGACGGACGAGGACGAGGCCAAGGGCGTCGACGTGCTCGCGAACGACAGCGATCCGGACGAGGACGAGGTCTCGGTCGTCGACGCGACCGACGGCGAGCACGGCACCGTGAGCTGCGACGGCGGACTCTGCACGTACACGCCGAGTCGCCGACTTCAACGGCGAGCGACTCGTTCACGTACACGATCACGGACGGCCGCGGCGGGAACGACACCGGCACCGTCGAGGTCACGGTCGAGCCCGTCAACGACGCGCCAGTGCTCGACAACTCCGGGAGTCCGACCCTGACGTCGATCGCCGAGGACTCAGGCGTCTCGGGCGGGACGAGGTGGCGGAGATCCTTGCCACCGTGCGGGCGGCGATCCGATCACCGACGTCGACGGCGGCCATTCGAGGGCATCGCGGTCACCGGCACGGATTCGTCGAACGGAACGTGGGAGTACTCGACCAGCGGCGGCGAAGGCTGGAGCCCGGTCGGAAGCGTCGAACGAGGAGGCGCGCCTGCTGCTCCCTGCGGGCAGCCTTGCTCCGCTTCCTCCCGTGCCGGCGACTTCAACGGCTCGGCGACCCTCGAGTTCCGGGCCTGGGACGAGTCGACGCGGGCTCGACGGGGACACCGTCGACACGACCGAGAACGGCGGCACGACCGCGTTCAGCACGGCGAAGGAGCAGGCGGCGATCGAGGTGACGGCCGTCAACGACGCGCCGGTCGCGGACGGCGACGCCCACTCCGTGGCCGAGGACGGCTCACTCGAGGTTGCGGCGCCGGGCGTTCTCGGCGACGACACCGACATCGACAGCGAAGTCGCTGACGGCCGCTGCTCGAGACGGACGTCACCGACGGCGCCCTCGACCTGAACACGGACGGCTCCTTCAGCTACACGCCGAACGAGAATTTCAACGGCGAGGACTCGTTCACGTACCGCGCGAGCGACGGTGACGCCGACTCGGACACAGCCACGGTCACGATCACGGTCGATCCCGTCAACGACGTTCCCAGCGCCGAGGACGCGACGGCGAGCGTGGACGAGGAGGGGTCGGTCGAGATCGACCTGGCTGCGCTCGTCGCCGACGTCGAGACCGCGGACGGGAGCCTGACGTACGCCATCGTCGGCGACGGCCCGGCGAACGGAGACCTGACCGGCGAGGGATCGATTCGGAGCTACACACCTGGCGCGGACTTCGAGGACACGGACAGCTTCGACTACCGGGTCACCGACCGGGGCGATCCCGACAACTGCGGCGAGCCCGGCCCGGCGTGCGACGCACCGAGGACAAGCGCGACGAAGACGATCACGATCACCGTCGAGGGAATCAACGACGCGCCTGTGCTCGACAACACCGGCGATCCGACGCTGACGTCGATCGTCGAGGACACGACGGAATCGGGCGGGAACACCGTGGCGGAGATCCTCGCCACCGGCGCGAACGGCGATCCGATCACCGACGCGGACGAGAACGCGCTCGAAGGGATCGCGGTCACCGGCACCGACTCCGAGAACGGAACGTGGGAGTACTCAACCAGCGGTGGCGAAGGCTGGAGCCCGGTGGGGACCTCGGACGCTGAAGCTCGGCTGCTCTCGCCTGCTGCCAGGCTCCGCTTCGTCCCGGCCGCGGACTTCAACGGTTCGGCGACGCTCGGGTTCCGGGCCTGGGATCAGACGAGCGACCACACCGACGGCGAGGTCGGCGACACGACGGAGAACGGGGGCACGAGCGCATTCAGCACCGCCAAGGAGACGGCGTCGATCGCCGTGACCGCAGAGAACGACGACCCGGTCGCAGAGGACGACGCGTACGCGGTGAACGAGGATGCGACGCTGACGATCACGGCGCCCGGAGTCCTCGAGAACGACAACGACAAGGACGAGGACTCGTTGACGGCCATCCTCGAAACGAATGTCTCCAACGGCACGCTGACGCTGGACGAGAGTGGCTCGTTCACGTACACGCCGACCGCGAACTTCAACGGCACCGACTCGTTCACCTACCGCGCGAACGACGGCGACGACGACTCGAACATTGCCGATGTGACGATCACCGTCGACCCGGTGGCCGAGAACCGGCAAACGGTGACGGTTACAAGGATCGGCAACGCGCGGATCACGAGCTCTCCCGCCGGAATCGACTGCGGGAACGTCTGCAGCGCCGACTTCGATGAGGGCACCGTCGTCACGCTCATGGCGACGCCGGATCCCGGGTGGACCTTCTCAGGCTGGGCTGGGGCATGCGGCGGCAGCGCTACGTGCGTCCTGACCGTGGACACGGGCAAGGCTGTGACTGCGGCCTTCGAGCCACCTCCGCCGACGCCGGCACAGAACGTCAACGCGGAGGTCGTCTCCGGCCGCGTCCTCGTGAAGCCGCCCGGCACGGGCCAGTTCGTTCCGCTGACCGCGGCGACGCAGCTCCCGGTCGGAACGCAGTTCGACGCCACGCAGGGGCGCGTCGAGCTCACGGCCGCGCGCGCCGGCGGGATCACGGACACGAGCCAGTTCTACGAGGGTGCCTTCGAGGTCTCTCAGCAGGGCGCGACCGCGATCACGGAGCTCAGGCTCCTGCTCGGAGACTTCAACGTCTGCTCGCTCCAGTTCGCGGCGGCGGAGAAGAACAAGCGGCCGGTCCGGCGGGTCTGGGGCAGCGGCCGGGGCAAGTTCCGGACTCGGGGCCGCTACAGCTCCGCGACCGTCCGAGGGACGATCTGGAAGACGGAGGACCGCTGCGACGGCACCCTCACGCAGGTGCAGGAGGGCTCCGTCACCGTCCGGGACTTCGGCCGCAATCGCCAGATCGTCGTCCGCGCCGGGAGGAGCCATCTCGCTGAGCCGCTGCCGCGCGGAATCTCGCGTTACGGCTGCACGATCATCGGGACCGCCAGGCGTGACGTGCTCCGCGGGACGAGGAGGCGCGACGTCATCTGCGGGCTGGGCGGGAACGACGTCCTCTCGGGCCTCGGAGGCAACGACAGGCTCCTCGGCGGGGCCGGAAACGACCGGCTGATCGGCGGCCTCGGGAATGACGTCCTCGACGGCGGCAACGGCAGGGACCGGCTCGACGGCGGGAACGGCAACGACCGGCTCGACGGAGGGCCCGGCACGGACGTCGTCCGCGGCGGCCGCGGCGTCGACCTCATGATCTCGAAGAAGCGCGATCGCGGACGCGACCGCGTCCGGGGTGGCCCCGGCAAGGATCAGTGCCGGACCAACGCCGTTCGAGCCTGCCCCTAACCTGTAGCCCGTGGGCCAGGACGAGACCGGCGGAGGCCGCCCGCCGCTGATCGAGCGCGTCCGGGCGCGCAGGGCGCGGCACCAGGAGCGCAACCGGCTCTACCGCATCGCGTTCGCCCTCGTCGGCTTCGCCGTCTGCCTCGCCGGCGTCGTCATGCTGGTGACGCCGGGCCCGGGGATCCTCGTGATCATCGTGGGGCTGACGATGCTCGCGCTCGAGTTCGCGTGGGCCGAGCGGTGGCTCGAACGGCTCGTCGACAGGGCGGAGCAGGCCGTCGATCAGGTGACGAAAGGGAGCCCCAGGCGCCGCGCAGCGCTCTTTGTCGTTGGGGTCGCCGCGCTGGCTGCGATCGCCGTGATGGTGGTGTTCTGGGAGATTCCGTTCTTCCCCGGCTAGACGCGAGGCTAAGATGAGGACGTGGGCTGGCTCTGGATCGCCTTGCTCGCCTGCGCCGTGGCCGTGCTCGTCGCAGCCGAATGGCCGAGGCTGTCGCCGCGACTGGGCACCGAAGGGCGTCGCAGGCGGACACGCGAGCGGCGAAAGTCGAACCTCCGCGTGCTCCGGCCGGAGGAGGACGACGACTTCGCGGCGAGCGTGGAGCGCGACCTCGCGCAGCTCCCGACCACCAAAGAGCGCGACCGGAATACCTAGCCGACGCTGAAGGTCCGCTCGAGCGCGGTCGTATTCGGCAGGATCCGCAGCGCGTTCTCCATGTTCTTCGACTCCTGGTGGTCGGAGACCTGGAGCCTCACCCGGTGGCGGCCGGCCGAGGCGCGCCCGATCGGGACGTGGATGACGACCCGATTGCCTACGCGCGAGTAGGTCGGCGTGCGGCCCTGTCCGTCGATGCTGGCGAAGATGGATCGCGGGTCGACCCCGGCTCCGGCGTCGCTGGCCGAGAACACAACGGCTCCACGCCGCACCCCGAGCATGCGAACGCCCGGCGGCCGCTGGTCGTCGATCCAGAGGCGGAACGAGAAGCGCCCGGCTCCGCGGCGAGTCGTGCTGTCGAAGACGACGTGGTAGGTGCCCGCGGCCGGGCGGATCGTGCCGACGACCGGCCCGGGCTCGAGGAAGGTCGGGAGGTAGGGGTTCCCGTACAGGGGAAGCGCGGTCGGGCCCGCCAGCCGGTTCTCGTCGGCGCCGAGCACGATCCGGGGCTGGACGCGCACGCCGCGCCCTCGCTCCAGGATCGCGACGCCGAAGTTCGCGGCCGGACGGCGCAGCCGAACACGGAAGACCTGCTCGGGCCCCCGCAGGATCCGGTCGACGCCGCTCCCGGTCGGGTTCTCCGGATAGCGGTAGATCGAGACGAGACCGCGGCGGCCGCGCGTGTTCCCGCTGTACGTGCCAGTGCGCGCGAGGCGACGAGCCGCGTGCCTGGCGAGCTGAGGAGCGGTCACACGGCCCCACAAAGCGATCCGGCGGACGTCCGGTCCGCGCCGGAGCACGACGAAGCCCTCGACGTCTCCGAGCCTCGCGCCTCGCAGCCGTAGTGTCAGCGTCCCCGGGACGGTGACTCTCGGTGCAGCCGAGACGCCCCTCGGCGGCGCCACGATCCATTCGCCCGCGCCGCCGCCGGCATCGGTCAGACCCACGCGTCGAGACACAGTCCGCCCTCGGCGCACCATGCCGAACGACACCACGCTCGGGGTCGCGAAGAGCGCGGGTCGGTCGGCCCGCACGAGATCCGCGAAGCCGCCGCCCTGTCGCGTGCTCGTGGCGTCACCCCGACTCTCGCGCACCGGCTGCCCGGTCGTGGCGAGCGCCGACTTGATCTGCGCGGGCCTCCAGGTCGGATGGCGCTGGCGGAGGAGTGCCGCGGCGCCGGCGATGTGCGGCGTCGCCATGCTCGTTCCGCTGAGCGGCTCCCACGTGCCGTTCCTCGGCACGGTGGACGAGAGGATGCTCACGCCCGGGGCTGACACCTCGGGCTTCAGGCGGAGCGAGAGGGGGGTCGGGCCCGCGCCGGAGAAGCCCGCCATCTGCCGCTGGAGGTCGGTCGCGCCGACCGTGATCGCTGACGGCGCCGAGCCGGGCGACGAGACGGAGCCGCGGCCGAGGCCGCCGAAGTCGTTGCCGGCCGCCACGACCGAGACGACGCCGGCGCGGGCCGCACCCTCGATCGCACGGACGACGAGGTCGCGGCTCGGCTCGATCTCCGGCTCGCCGATGGAGAGGTTGAGGACGTCCATTCCGTCGCGCACGGCAGCCTCGATCCCGGCCGCGATCTCCGGGGAGTTCCCGTCGAGGCCGACGTTGGACACCGTCGGCACCGTCAGCACGCGGTAGTTCCCGAGGTATGCACGCGGCGCGACGCCGGAGAGCGTCAACCGCCCGCCTCCGACCAGCGCCTGCGTCCCGTGGTTCCCCGCTGCGATGCCTCCGACGTGCGTCCCGTGCTCGGACTCGTCCGGGTCGAAGGGGAGGTCTGCGTAGCGCGGCCGGGGCGACGCCGGCGGGAAAGAGCGCGCCGCGATCACCTTCGCCGTCGTGTAGGCCGCCTGCCCCTTGGGGAAGCCGGCCGGCATCGCGTATCCGGCCGGGTTGAAGAACTGGTGCCGGTGGTCGACCCCGTCGTCGATGATCGCGATCTTCATCCCCTGGCCGCCGGTCGCGAGCCCCGGGCCCCAGAGCGTCGGAGCGCCGATCGTCGCCGGGCTCCGGTCGAGCATCGGCCGGTAGAGCGAGCTCCGGTGGACCTCGGCGACGCCCTCGATCCGCTCCAGCGCGCCGACCGAGCCGGCGGGCGCGACGACGGCGAGCGCGTTCAGCACGACCTGGTAGCGCCAGCGGATGCTGGCGGACGGGACGGCATCGAGGATCCGGCCCTCGACCTGGTGCTGCTCGACGCCGATCCGGACGAGCCGCCGGAGAGTCGCGGCCGAATCGAGCTCGAGCCGGCCGCGGGAGCGGGGGAGAGCGGAGCGTGACGCGGAGGGGCCTTGGAGCTCGACGACCACCTGCACGAGGCGCGCGTCGACGACGGCCTCCGGACCGCGCGCAGACGCCAGCGCCGGAAGCGCTGCAAGCATCAAGACCCCAAGCAAAACCGCCCGTTTCAGAGGCCGAATGGTACGTGTCAGGCGTAAGGGATCTGCGAAGGACGACGGCTACAATGGCCGTCCGCGCGGATGTGGCGGAATTGGTAGACGCGCACGGTTCAGGGCCGTGTGGGGGCAACCCCGTGGAGGTTCAAGTCCTCTCATCCGCATAGCCTGTTTCGGCGGTTTCCGGGCCTGTTCCGGGCCCAAACGCCTCGTTCTTCGCATCGTGAGCGTCCACCAGCACACGTTCGCGTTCGTCGGCATCCGGCGCCAGGTGCCCGTAGGTCTGGTCATTGCCGACATTCCCTCTGCGATCATCGCTTCGATGCGTTTCACGGTCACGATCGAGGGGGCGGGCTGGACTGATGTTCAGCAGCTCGAGCTCCCCCGCCTTCCCCGCGAGGGCGAGCTGATCGAGACGAAGTACGGGACCTGTCGGGTCACCCACTCAGAGGCGACGCCGGATGCCGAGCCCGTAGCCGGAAAGATCGTCTGCTCGATCAGTTGACCGAGCGATAGAAGCCACCCCCTCGTCCTGCTGGCGACGAGACATAGGCAGCTGGCGGCCGCTTTGTCCAGGCTGGAAGGTGACCGATGGCGGGGCGAGCATGCAGTTCGTTCGGTTGCCGGCTACCTCGCCACCTTCTGTACGGGCTCCCAGCGGACCGCCTGGTTGTACCAGGGATCGCGCGTTACACGCCTTTCCTGCAGGCCGTCGGCGTTCATGACGTAGATCTCCGCGTTTCCGACACGCTCGCTGTAGAAGGCAATCTGAGTCCCGTCCGGTGACCAGTCCGGGTTCTCGTCCCGGGCGCGGTGGTGCGTAAGCTGCCTCCGGTCGCTGCCGTCGGCGTTCATCACGTAGATGTCCGGCCTACCCCTCGTTCCCTCGGCTTCGTACGCGATCTTCGTTCCGTCCGGGGACCACACCGGGCAGGCGCAATGGTCAGCTTCGTTCGTTATGCGCGCCAGCTTCCTCTTGCCGCTGCCGTCCGGGTTGACGATGTAGAGGTCCACCAGCTTGGATCCCACGAAGGGGTTGCCAACGAATTGCTCGAACAGGATCGTGCGGCCGTCCGGCGACCAAACCGGCATCCACTGGTACGCGCGCCCCCCGGCGAGCCGGCGCACCCCAGTCCCGTCCGCGCGCATCACATAGATATCCGGTACCCCCCGAGTGCCCTTCCTGGCACCGTCGAAAGCAATTCGGTTCCCGTCCGGCGACCAGCTTGGATCTTGGGACCAGTCATCTTCCGTGCGCCTCCGGGTACGCGGTGGGCGCGTCAACTGTTTGATGCCGCTGCCATCGATGTTGACGACGAAGATCTCTTCTGCGCGCCTGTGGCCACCTGAGAACGCCAACTGTCGGCCATCCGGCGACCAGGAGAACGTCGTGTGGTCAGCGACGCCGCGCACGATCAGCTCCCGCGCGCTTCCATCGATGTTCGAAAGGTAGATCGCGTCCGTGCCGGCGTACGCGATGCGCGTTGATGTTCCGGGCGCTCCGCTCCCGGTCACTGCAAAGGCGAGAGCCAGCGCGGTGACTGAGAAACCGAGAAGCGCTTTGAGCCGCCTGGACATGGAATTCCTCCTTACTCGACCAACCCAGTCTGCGCCCGTGCGCTCACACCGTGGTCATGCGCGGGTCACGTGGCGTCTCGTCGGTCCAGCGTCGCTACCGACCAAGGGGATGGATCGTCACGCTTGGCGCGCAATACGCGACAGCGGTTGGGGATGCCGGAACCTGGACCGAATTCCCGACAACGACCCATGAACGGCCAGCCACGTCGCCTCCACCCTGGCGACTCGAGCGCGTTTGCTACGGGCCGTCCAGGCCCCACACGGTGGCGAAGGGGTCGCGTAGCTGGCAGATGCGGCGTCCGCCTTCGATCTCGATCGGACCGCGCCACGGCACGCAGCCGGCTGCGATGAGTCGCTCTCGCGCGGCGCCGAAGTCGTCGACCGCGAAGTAGACGACCGTGCTGCTACTCCAGGGATTCTTCACCTCGCCCGAGGATGTTCTCTCGTCGTCGGTCGGGTGGAAGAAGATCTCGCCGAAGGGGAGCTCGATGAGCGCGCCGCTGTCCGCTGGCCGGTAGGGCGCCGCGAGCAGCTCGCCCCAGAAGCTCGCGGCCGCGCTCGGGTCCTCCACGAAGACGACGATCTGCGCGACGCCGCGGATCTCGCCGGCCATGTGGCCAGCGTAGCGCCGCGAAGCCTTACGAATTCCGAACGGAGAGCACATGCGCGCGCCCTACGCTGGAGCCATGCGGACGTTGCTTGCGTGCGTTGTGCTCGGGACGATGCTTGCAGCGTCGGCCTCGGCCGCCGCGCTCGCCGGCGGCAGCGCCGCTGTTCCCGGCCGCAACGGCGAGCTCGTCTTCTCGAGCGTGCGTTCCGCGACCGGACCGAACCGCTTCTTCGACCTCTACCTGATGCGGGCAGACGGGAAGCGCCTGCGAAGGATCACCGGGAGCCGTGCGTGGGAGCGGTATCCGACCTGGTCACCGGACGGCAAGTGGATCGCCTACATCAGCGATCGCTCCAGGCCGGGCAACGAGGGCTCCTACGAGATCTACGTCATGCGCCCGAACGGCACCGGCCTCCGGCGCGTGACGCGCGACCGCTGGATCGACGACCAGCTCGCCTGGTCTCCCGACGGCAGGCAGCTCGCCTTCTCGAGCAGTCGCGCGTCCGGCAGGTTCGGCATCTCCGTGATCAACGTGAACGGCACCGGCTTCCGCCGGCTGACGCGCGACGGCGAAGGGCTGCCCGCCTGGTCACCCGACGGCACGACGATCGCCTACGAGCGCTTCAACGCCGGGCTCGGGACGTCGGGAACCCACGAGATCTGGCTGATGAACACCGACGGGAGCAACAGGCGCCAGCTGACCTTCCCGCCCCAGCCTTCGGACGGCGCCGCCACCGCGGACGACTACATGCCGGAGTGGGCACCGTCCGGCGACGAGATCGCGTTCGCGCGGCACTACCGGGGTCGAACCGACATCTACGTCCTTCGCTCTGACGGCAGCGGTCTTCGCCGTCTCACGAGGCAGGCCGGCCAGCACACCTGGCCTGCATGGTCTCCCGACGGCAAGCGCATCGCCTTCGTCACTGCCCTCCGCCGGAAGCGGGCGATCTCGTCCATGAACGTCGACGGTTCTCAGGTCAGGCGCCTCACCGGCGGAGCGGTCGACTACGCGTACCCGGACTGGCAGCCGCTCCGGTAGCTCAACAGCGAGGCTCGATCTCGCCGCTGTCGGCGTAGGCCTCGTCCCATGCGTACGCGCAGCCGTCGAACGTGCCCTGCCGGCGCCCTTCGATCTTCGCCTGCTCGGGATCGAACGAGGTGTTCCCCTCCATCTGCTGCACGGGCTGGTCGCAGCTCAGGTCCGCGGCTCGGGTGGGCTGGTCCTTCCGGATCTCCGCGACGGCCGCCCTGCACGAGCTGACCCACGCGGCCGTGTACGCCTCCCCGTACGCCTCCTCGACAGCGCCTCCACCGGCGGCCGCGACGGATCCGCCGCCGCCCGAGTCGCCCCCGCAGCCGGCCAGCACGAGCGCGGCGAAGAGGACGAGGACATGGCCGGTCCGCACCGGCCTACGCTCCGAGCGCTTCGAGAACCTTCTCGGCGTGCGTGTCCGGCTTCACGCGCCGCATGACCTTGTCGATGCGCCCGTTCTCGTCGATCAGAAACGTCGAGCGCTCGACGCCCCAGTACTTCTTGCCGCCGAAGTTCTTCTCCGTCCAGACGCCGTAGGCATCTGCGACGTCATGCTCGGTATCCGACAGCAGCGTGAAGGGCAGGCCGTACTTCTCCTTGAACTTGACGTGTGACGTCACGTCGTCCGTGCTGACGCCGAGGACGACCGCGCCGCGCTCCTCGAACTCGCCGTAGGAGTCCCGGATGGCGCACGCCTGCTTCGTGCAGCCCGGCGTGTCGTCGCGCGGATAGAAGTAGAGGACGACGGGCCGGCCGCGGAGCTCGGAGAGCTTCACTCGCTCGCCGCTGTCGCTCGGCAGCTCGAAATCGGGGGCTTCCTGACCCTCTTCGACCACCGAATGAGCCTATACATTGCCCGCCGTGCTGGAGGCCCATCAGGCGATCGGCCTCGCGATCCTGGTGACTGCGGCCGTCGCGGCGATCTGGGGCGGGGCGGCGTACTTCCGCCGTCTGAGCGCCGGCCGGACGCTCGGCCACGCGCTCGCGCTCGTCCAGACGCTGCTCATCGCTCAGGTCGCGCTCGGGCTCCTGCTCGTCTCGGACGACCGGCGCGCGCCGGACGAGCTGCACTACGCGTACGGGACGCTGGCGCTCATCGCCGCTCTCTCGCCCTGGCTGTACGCGCCGTCGGAGCCCCGCCGGCGGCTAGCCTGGTTCGTGGGAGCGACACTGCTCGCAGGTGCTCTCGCGACCAGGGCGTACTTGACCTCGGGATGAGACGTTTCTTCGCCGACATGAACCCGACCCTTCGCGGGTTCCTGATCATCGCCGCGATCGTCCTGGCGATCATCCTCCTCAACCAGCAGACGGCGCTGCTCTCGCTCGTCGCGCTGACGCGGATCGCCTTCTTCCTCGCCGTCGCGTTCTTCATCTACCTCGTCTGGCGCGAGCGGCGAGGCGACATCGGGACCTGGCCCGCGCGGGCACAGGTCGCGTTCTACGGCGGCGCCGTGGTCGCGCTCGTCGCCATCGGAGCGTTCGTGCTCAACCAGCCGTCGGGCCAGCAGCTGCTCGCGTTCTTCCTGATCCTCGGGCTCTGCGGCTTCGCCATGTTCCGCACCTGGCGCGACCAGCACACGTACGGCTAGAAGTCGCGCCGGCACCGGCGTACACTCGCGTTGGTCTCTTGTCAGCGCCAGTCCGCGTCGCGACACCGAAAGGAAAGCCCGCGCGAAGCGAGGTGCGCCTCGGGCTCGTTCTCTACGGAGGAGTCTCGCTCGCGATCTACATCTACGGGGTCGTCTACGAATTCTGGCGACTCGTTCGCGCGAGTCGCCATCCGCATGCGGATGAGGGGGGCAACGCGTATTGCAAGATTCTGGAGGAGACGGAGACGGCGGCCACCGTGGACATCATCTCTGGCGCCTCCGCGGGCGGGATCAACGGGGTACTGCTGGCGAAGGCCCTCGTCACCGGTGCCGATCTTGGCGTCTTGCGGAGCATCTGGGTCGAGGCCGGAGACTTCCAGAAGCTCATGAGAGACCGCGGGGACCGGCAACCAAGGTCAATGCTCAGGTCCGACCTCTTCGATCAGCTGATTTCCGAGGGACTCACCGAGATGGATCGGCGTAGCGACAACATACGACTCGTGGAAATCATGGACCTGTTTGTCCCGGGTACTCGCTTGCGAGGCTGGCTTCGGACATATCTGGACGACCTGGGCCAAGCGGTCCAGACTCGGGAGTTTCGGAAGGTCTTCCATCTGCGATTCCGGCAGCAGGGTTACAACCCGACGGCTAAAGACCTGGGTTATCCCCAGAACGACTTCCTTCCTGCTTCGAACGAACTGATCGGAGAGGTGGCTCGAGCAACCAGCGCATTCCCCTTCGCGTTCGAGCCCAAGCTGATCGTACGTCGTGATCAGGATCCTCGGTTCGTGCGTGAGGAGCCAGAAGCGGAGTACTTCGCGGACGGCGGGATTCTCCACAACAAGCCCTATTCGGAGGCCATCACAGCGATCTTCAAGCGTGAGGCCGATCGGCCGGTCGACCGTTGGCTCGTGAGTGTCGAGCCGGACCCTCAGCGCGCTCCGAGCGAGATTCCGCCCGGACCCGTTCCGGAGGTGACCGAGGTCGTAACGAAGGCGCTATCCGGCATCCCGCGTTATCAGAACATCGCGGCGGATCTCGACCGCCTGCGCGAGCACAAGGACCGTGTCGATAAGGCTCAACAGCTGATCGCAGAGGCGGAGAGGCTCCTCGACGGAGTGTTTCGACCGCTTGTCGAGGCTCCACTTGGGCTCCTCGGCGCCTTCGGCGCAGAACCGCTTGCTACGCAGGTCCAGTACCAAAGCTATCTCGTGGAAAGGCGGAAGGCTCTGCTCGACGAGCTCGTCGATCGGCTCGTTGCGTGCGGCGGCCTCGAAGAGTCAGATCGTCCGGGCGTCCTCGCTGGTGTCTTGGACTACGCGCTGGACATTGGGGAGCCGCCGGAGAGACTCAACACCGGTTTCGAGTTCGTCGACGCAATCGATGCGGCCCTCGAGCGCCGCCGGATCTACTATCTCCTAGACCTCCTTGGCCGGGCGAGTGCGAAAGCGACTCCTGCACAGTTTGAGGAGTTGAGTAACGCCCACCATCGGCTGTGGGCACAGTTCGAGCGTGCGAACAACGCTCTGTGGACGCACTTCGGGGCCGAGTCTGCAGCCGCGACAGCACTGCGCGGACAGCGGGGAGCACCGTTGCTCATGCTGGCAAAGGTTGTCGCCGACCTGATGCCGACGCTCGTCACATCGCTGTCCGAGGAGCTTTTGGAGATCGCAAACGGCACCACGCTCGCGGCCGACCAAGCACAGGCGGACCTACAACGGGTTGAGCCTGCCGAGCCGCCAGAGCCTTTGCGTTTCCCACTTTCGACCGTCGCCCGACGATACGTCGCCTGGGACATGTTCATTCTCCCGATCGAGCGAACGTCGGGCGCCGCCGAGCGCGACCCGATCAGCTTCATCAACCTGAGCCCGGAAGCCGCGACCTACATCCGGCGCGGGAAGGACGAGAAGGTCGCCGGCGATGCACTCGGGCACTTCGGGGGCTTCCTCAAGAGGGAGTGGCGCGAGAACGACATCATCTGGGGCCGACTCGACGCGGCCGAGGTGATCGTCCGGATCATCCTCGCCGGCAAGTCGGTGCCTGAGATCGAGGCGGCGATCAGATCCGTGCAAGAGGAGATCGCGTTCGACGAGGTACCGATGCTCCAGGACCGGCCGCCGGGCTCGTACCGTCACTACTTCGAGCGGGAGCACAACGTCGGCGCGGAGGCGCTCGCGGACGTACCGATCGCAGACCGCGCGAGCGTCGCGACAGGAGGCGCCGAAGTTTTCCGCAACATGCTCAGACGCCTCAGCAACGCCGACCCCGCGCCGGGGAAATCCGGCGCGATGAGATCCGTCTACGGCCTGCTCGGGCGGGCGCTCGGGTTCGGGCTCTTCCTGCTGCGCTGGCCGGTCCGCGCCGTCTGGGGCCGCGACGTCGCCGTGCGCCGGCTAGCGACGCTGCTCGTCCTTGCCGGCGCCCTTTGGGCCACGATCACGCTGATCCTGATCCTCTTTACGGACGCTATCGATGAGCCGTCGCGAGGCCTGTGGACCGCGATCGCGATCGCGTTCGGGATCTTCCTCGCCTACTCGCTCCTGCTCGGAATCGCGGGCTGGGCGGCCTTCCAGGTGCGCCTCGCGGCGCGGGCCTACGGTCGGCTCGCTTCGCCTGCTCCCGTCCCTCCCGACCAGAAGCAGGGCACCTATGCCGAGCTCGAGAGTGAGGAGGGCTATACGGTTGCTTCGCCCCTGACGATCCGGATCGGAGACACCCGTCCTCCCTTGCTGGCGACTCTCCGGCGGGTCCCGACGCCGGGGCAGCACGCCGACCGTTCGCCCGGGCGGCCGATCGACCTCACTGGCAAGACGGTCGTCCTCGTGCTCCGCGACCGGGTGTCCGGCGCCGAGGTCGTACATGACTGCGAGATTCTCGGTCCGAAGACCGGGCGGGTGCGCTACCAGTGGGCGCAGGGGGAGACTCGTTCCGGTTCCGACTTCGACTGCCGTTTCAGGATCAGCCACACCGGCAGCGTCGAAACCGTTCCCACAGTCGGCGCAGTGACCGTCTCGATTCGCTCTTAGTCCAGGTGTCGAATGAACTCGGACGACCAGAACGCCGCGTACGTGAGGGTGGCCAAGCCGGCGAGCCCGAGGACGGCGAAGAAGAGCGCTAGGAGCGGGTAATACACGAGACCGACGACTCCGATCGCAGTGACCCCAACGTAAACCCACCAGAGCAGCTCGACGAAACCAGAGCGGTCGTCGCCCCAGAAGAGGGCGGTGATCAACCCGGTCGTCGCAACGGCGGCCGTCCACTTCGCGAGCGAGGCGCGCCGCATGCGGTCGACGTCGACCGGCGTCGTCTCGCGCAGAGTGAGCCCGAGGACGTTCTCGGTCCGTACGTTCTCGCGGACGTCCGCGAGCGCGGTGAGCGTTGCGAGCAGGCCGGTCGCGATTCCCGTCCAGAGCCAGCCCGAGTCGAGCTCCCAGTCGGAACGCCAGGCGATCAGCCCCGCGAAGGCCATGAAGAGCGCCCAGTAGACGGCGATGAAAACGTAGTCGAACGCGAGCCAGAACACCGCCCTCTTGCGCTTCTCGCTCCCGCGGTTGCCGACCGCCGCTTCGACGTCCTCCACGCTGCGGGAGAGCTCGAGGGAGATGGTGGGCAACCTGTTTCGTAACCGGGCCGGGGGCCAGTGCTTGCTGCGGGCCCATTCGCGCAGCTTGTGCAGGAGGAACCCGAGCGTGAGGGCGCCCAGGATTCCGAGGGTGATCCGCCCAACGAGTTCGGCGTAGAGCTCCATGCCACTCCCTTGCCGGTTGTCAGCGAGGCTAAGCCTGAACCTGGGCGCGGGATCCGTCAAGCGCGTCGAGAGCCGCCCTGATCTCCATCGCCTGCCCGACGAAGATCGGCGTGTCCCGTTCCGTGTAGCGGCTCGCCTCGCTGTCCCGCAACGTCAGCATCAGGTGCATGAAGTCGGCGGGCTCGTCGCACTCGAAGGCGGTCATGAACTCCTGGTCGTCGATCCCGAACGAGTACGTCGTGTGGTTGTGGATCGTCTCGAACTCGGCGCCGATGCGAATGTGCTCGTCCATCGCGCGCTGGCGCTCGTCCTCGGGGAGCGCGTACCAGGGCCGGATCTTCACGAAGGGGTAGACGACGAGGTACGGCGACCCGCGCGGCACGACCTTGCGCGGCCGCCGTGCGGCCGTGTACTGCGAGGCCTTCGTCGTCGCGAGATAGGAGTACGGCGTCTCGAGCCACCCGGCGATCGGCGTCGCGTTCAGCTCCGCTCCGAGCTCACCGAGATCCTCGTAGCGCTGCGTGATCTTCCAGAGGAAGAAGTCGGAGTCGGGCCGGACCCCGGTCACCGAGTACGCGCGCAGGCTGTCCAGGCGGCTGGCCCAGTCCTCGACGACCTCCGCGAAGGCGTCCTTTCCCGCCATGCGCTCCTCGACCGGGAGCCGCCGCCACGCGGGCTCGGCCCGGTAGAAGGTGTACGCGACGTACTGGCCGCTCATCGACACGATGGTAGATCGACCAGGGCGTCCCGGCTCGACTTCGGCGTCTGGTCCGCGTAGTAGAGGCCGGACTGCCAGCCGAACAGGTCCGGCTCGTCCCAGACGTGGAAGATGAAGAGCCCCTCGACCGTCGGCTGGTCGCAGGCGATCTCGACCGCCTGCCGGTAGTAGTCGGCCTGGACGTCCTCGCTCACGGAATCGGCGGCGACCTCCGCATCGAGGTTCGTGTACGCGTCCTGCTTCTCCGGCGGGATGCTCGTCTGCACGCCGAACTCGGTGTAGAGGATCGGGAGGTCGCTCCCCTCCTGGGCCGTGCCGTCGAACGCCTCACCGAGCAGCGCCACGAGCTTGTCGTAGTCCGCGAGCGAGATCGTCGTCGTGTTCGGGTGCGCGAAGTCGGGCGGGGTCTCCGAGCGCTCGAGGTAGGGGTGGTGCGCGAAGGCGTCCATCACGGGCTGACCACGAGCGCTCTCGCGGTAGAAGCGGCCCAGATCCTGGATGAACCGGGTCGGCGAGTGTGTGTGGCGCGGGGCGGCCGGGTCGTCGCCTCCGCGGGGCGCGAGTGCCCCGCCGATCACGCGGATGTCCTCGGAGACGGCCTTGAGCGCGTCGTAGGTCTCCGCGAGGAGCGCGAGGTAGTCACGGGCCGCGACGTTCTCGCCGTCGGGGCCGTACTGCGGGAGCCAGAACCGGTTCAGATTCGGCTCGTTGCCGACGATGAAGTCGCGAAACTGCGGGATCTGGCGGGCGATCGACGACGCGTAGGCCGTGAACTCCGCGCGGAGCTGGGGCGTCCGGGGAGTCGTGCTGCTTCCGGGGCTCTGCACGATCAGATATGGCCGGACTCCCGCCGCCGTGGCTGCGACCGCCGCATTGCGCAGCTCGGTGAGCTCCTGGGCGGACGGCTCGCTCTGGCCCGGCGTCCAGAACGAGTTCGTGATCGCCGAGACGAAGCCGGCCGCGGTCGTATCGCGCATCTTGCGCTGCGCGACAGCCGGGTCGGGATCGCGGACGAAGTACTCCCAGACGCCGACCTCGAACGGGCGATCGTCGCCCGCACCCGGCACGCCGTAGGCCACGGCGACGGCAGCGACAGCGACGGAGACAAGCCCCAGGAGACCCCATTTGAACACGAGGCACGAGGCTACATTGGACGTCGTGGCAACGTCACTCGAGCCGAAGCTCAAGGCGCTCCCGGCGAAGCCGGGCGTCTACCTGTTCCGCGACGCGGACGGGAAGATGCTCTACGTCGGGAAGGCGAAGTCGCTGCGCTCGCGCGTCCGCAGCTACTTCCAGCAGCACGGGGACACGCGCTCCGGGATCGGCGGGATGATCCCGCGCATCGCCGACCTCGAGGTGATCGTCACCGGCACCGAGGTCGAGGCGCTGCACCTCGAGCAGAATCTCGTGAAGCGCCACCGGCCGCCGTTCAACGTCCGGCTCCGGGACGACAAGTCGTTCCCGTACATCGCGGTCACGGTCGAGGACGACTATCCGCGCGTCATGTTCACGCGGGAGCGGCACAGGCGCGGGGTCGTGTACTTCGGCCCCTACGCGAACGCGAAGAAGGTGCGCGAGACGCTGGACGTCCTCAACCGCGTCTTCCGGTTCCGGCCGTGCGAGGGGCCGAAGCCCGGCCGCCACTCCGGGATCCCCTGCCTCGACTTCCACATCGACCGCTGTTACGCGCCGTGCGTCGACTACATCTCGAAGGAGGACTACGGCAAGGTCATCGACGGCGTGATCGAGTTCCTCTCCGGCGAGAGCCGGCCGATCATCGCCGAGCTCGAGCGACGGATGAAGGAGGCGGCTGAGGAGGAGCGCTTCGAGGAGGCGGCGCGGTTCCGCAACCGGCTCTTCTCCGTTCGGCACCTCGCCGAGCGGCAGGCCGCGGACAAGCGGGCGGTCGGGACGGTGGACGTCGTCGGGATCGCGATCGAGGGGGATCGAGCCGCGGTGCAGGTCTTCCCGCTCCGCGACGGGAAGATGGTCGACCGCTACGGCTTCCATCTCGAGAACGTCGAGGATCAGGAGGTCGCGGCGGTGCTCGAGGCGTTCGTGCTCGAGTACTACGGCTCGGCGCCGTCGGTTCCGCCGCAGATCATCGTGCCGGCCGGGGCGGGGGACACGTCTGCTCTGGCCGAGTTCCTGACCGAGCGGCGCGGTTCGCGGGTCGAGGTGCGGCCGGCGGAGCGGGGCGAGAAGCGGCGGTTGCAGGAGCTCGCCGACCAGAACGCCCGACTGGCGCTCGAGGCGGACGTTGCGAAGGCGGAGCAGACTCGCGCGCGCCGGGTCGAGGCGCTCGAGGAGCTGCGCGAGGTCTTGAACCTGGAGAGCCTTCCCTTCCGGATCGAGTGCTTCGACGTCTCGAACATCCAGGAGGAATCGCCCGTCGCGTCGATGGTCGTCTTCCAGGACGGGACGCCGAAGAAGGCGCACTACCGGAAGTTCGGGATCCGGGAGGCGGACGGCCAGGACGACTACGCGGCACTTGCGGAAGCCGTGTCGCGGCGGTTCGCGCGGGTCGGCGTCGGGACGGAGGAGGAGTACGACGACGGGTTCGCCTCGCCGCCGAACCTCGTCGTCATCGACGGCGGCAAGGGACAGCTCTCGGCGGCGATTCAGGCGATGCAGGCGTACGACCTGCCTCGGGTGGCCGTGATCTCGCTGGCGAAGCGCGTCGAGGAGGTCTTCGTCCCCGACCGGCCGGACCCGATCCGGCTGGAGCGGCACTCACCCGGTTTGCAGCTTCTCCAGCGTGTTCGGGACGAGGCGCATCGGTTCGCGCTCGACTTCCACCGCAAACGGCGCGAGGCGAAGGCACGCGAGTCGATCTTCGACACGCTCCCCGGAGTGGGGCCGGCGCGCCGGCGGGCGCTGATCAAGCACTTCGGCTCGGCGGAGCAGTTCCTCGCCGCGTCGCAGGAAGAGCTCGAGGGCGTGCCGGGGATCCCGGCCAAGACGGCGCGGGCGATCTACGCGCAGCTCCACAAGGCCGGCCGCGCGTAGCACACCGGAACTCGTGCGCTACGGGCGGACGCGCAAACGGCCCGGGACGCGCTTTGCGTCGCTGCCGAAGCGGTACACGCCGCGTGAGAGGCGCACGCGCCAGGTGACCGTGCCGCGGAAGTCAGAGGCGGTCGCCCGATTGACCCCGCGGCCCGCGATGCGGAAGTTGTGCCGCGCCGAGCGGTCGCGGACGACGACGCGGTAGCGGCCGGCGCGAACCGACCTCGAGCTCAGCGTCGCCCGACCGGTCGGCCCGACCGATGCGCGCAGCGTCCGCACCGCCGGCGCGGGCGGCGGGGGCTGCGGCGCCGGCGTCGAGATGACGAGGAAGGCGCCGTTCATCGTCTGCCAGTGCGGCTCGCACGCGTAGGCGTAGCGATGCCCGTCCTGGAACGTGACCGTGAAGTCCTGCTCGCCCACGAAGTCGAGCTCGGTGCGGAAGTCGACGGTGCGGTCCGAGTTGCTCGCGAGGTGGAAGTTGTGTTGCGTCGAGAGGTCGCGCACGCGGATCGTGTACGTGCTCGGCAGGAGCTCGGTCACGCGCCGGCCGTCCTGGTGGCGGAGGACGATGTCGAAGCCGTCGTTCGTCCCCACGGTGGCGATGAGGAGCGTGCCCTGCTGAGCGCCAGCCGTCCCGAAGAAGACCGCGGCGGCCGCGACCGGCCCGGCGATGATGGCGACGACGAAGCGCATCGCCCGCACCTTGCTGACCGGGCTTCCATTCAGTCAACTCTTTCGCTAGAAAGAGAATCCGATGGCGATTCGCTTCCAGGTACCGGCCGAGGCCGTCGAGCGCGTCGCCCACGCCTACTCGCCGCTCCTGGAGTCCGTGCTGAGCCTGCACGTGCTCGTCGAGCCGAAGCACCACCCGCTCCAGCACCCGTGGGTCCGGAAGACGCGGACGCTCCCCGTGGACGTCAAACGCGACCTGACCGCGTTCTCGTTCGCCTTCCGCCGGCAGATACCGGACCTCCTCGCTCCCTCGACCGAGCACGAGCTCCGGTCGTTCGACGACGAGCTCGCCGCGCTTCGCGCAGTCGACCCGGACACCGTGGCGCTCGAGTTCACCCGGCCGCTCTACGACACCGAGGGGAGCCGTGACTCGGCGCTCCTGGAGCGGGAGGAGATTCGCCGGCACATCGTCGGAGCCGCGCGTTACTTCGGCGGCGATCCCAAGCTCGCGCGCCTCGTTTTCGAGGACCCGGCGGAGCTGCGCGACCGGTTCGCCGACCTCGTCCAGCGCTACTGGGAAGCCGCTTTCGCCGAGGAGTGGGAGCGGCTGGAGCCGCTGCTGGCGGACGCCGTCTCCGACGCCGGGCGGCGGATCGCCTCGGATGGGCTCTACGCGTTCCTCCGTGGCGTCTCGCTCCAGCTTCGGGTCGATCCCGAGCGGGAGGAGTTCGGCATCGACGTCCCGCACCCGCATACAGTCGAGGTCACGGAGGAGCGACGGCTGCTGCTCGTCCCGAGCGCGTACGTCTGGCCGCACATCCACATGAACTGCGACGAGCCGTGGCCCCTCAGCGTGATCTACGCACCGCCGTTCGTGACCGAAGACTCGCGGCCGCCGGTCCCGTCGGGCGAGCTCGTCGGCGTCCTGCGGGCGCTCGGCGACCAGACGAGGCTGCGGGCGCTGAAGCTGATCGCGGAGCGCCCGCGCTCGACGCAGGAGCTGGCGCCGCTCGTCGGCATCTCCGAGGCGGGCCTCTCGAAGCACCTCCGTCAGCTCGCCGGCGCCGGCCTCCTCGAGACCCGCCGTGAGGGCTACTACGTGCTCTACAGCCTGCGCCCGGAGCGGATCGACGCGCTCTCCGAGGGCGTGCGCCGCTTCATGGACGAATAGCGACCGCGAAGAGCGGTTGGTCGAAGAGCGGGGACGGCCGCGACGCGAAGGTGAACGCGGCAACGGCACGACCGGCGGCCCAAGACGTCGAGATGTAGTCGGCCAGCATTGCGCCGCCGGCCTGCGCGGCCCAGCTGAGCCGCATCGTCTGGGCATTCAGCCGGCGCGGCGGACGCCAGGTTCGCCCGCCGTTCGCCGACGTGATGGAGCCGACGTCGAGCAGCCCGTTCGGCCGGGCGAGGTAGTACGCGACGGCGAGACGGCCGGCGCGACTCGGGTCGGCGCCGATGCCGGGAAGGACGACGTCGGCGCCGGATGACCGCGGCACTGCGGGAATCCTTGTCGCCCGCGACCACGAGATCCCGTCGGCCGACCGGGACACGACGAGGTCGTCGTTCCGGCAGGCTGGCCGAAACCGGCAGTCGGGCCACACGAGGTAGACGGTTCCATTCCGGTCGACCTCGGCGCTCGGCAACGGCGGAGCTCGCAGATCCGGTGTCGCGCGGAACGCTGTGGGCGAGACGGTGACGGGCGCCGAGAATGAGCGACCGCCGTCGGCGGAGCGCACCGAGGCGACGCGGCTCTCGTCGTAGTACGGGACGATCAGGTCGCCGTCCGGCTGGACGACCGGCTGTGGTGCCGGCGCCCAGCGGCCGACGATCGACGGACGTCCCGCGTTCTGCGGCGCCGACACCTGCGGCCCCCAGGTGAGCCCGCCGTCGCGGGAGACCTGGAACTCGAGCCGGAGCGACCGAAAGTCCGAGTACGTCACGTAGCAGCTGCCGCGGTGCGGGCTCGCCGCGCCGTTGTCGCAGACGACCCATTCCTTGTCGAGTCGCAGGTCCGGTTGCCAGGGCGCCTCGGCGACGGTGAACGGCGGGCTCCAGGCGATCCCGTTCGACGAGCGGCTGACGACGACGGCGGCAGCTTCGCCCGGCGAGAGGACGAGCGACGCGATCAGCCAGACGCCGTGCGCCGCGTCGTAGGCGACGACTGGATCGGTCGCGCGCTGCCACCGGCCGGCAGGGACCGAGGCCCGGGTGAGCGACGGAAGTGCCCCGGAGCGCCAGGTGCGGCCGCCGTCCCTCGAGGTCGCCCAGCCGTTGTTGACTGCGCCGCCGTCCCGGAACCGGCCGAGCTGGAACGCCGCGACGGTCGTCCGGCCCCGCGCGAACGTGTCCGGCTCGGCGATCGTCGAGTGCTGCGCCGGGGCTCGGTACGGATCGCTGGCGACCACGCGAGCAACCGTTTCGCAGTCCGAGGCGACGCGGTCGGCGAGGTCGGCGTTGACGAGGTCGTAGCGCCCGGGCCCGCACCGGACGGTGTCTCTCCCGCCGCCGTCGACCTTGATGCGGTCGTTGCCGCCCCGACCGTCGATCCGGTCGGCGCGCGGCCCACCGAGCAGGAAGTCGGAGCGCGGAGTCCCCGTGATCCGAGCGGCCGACGCGCCGGCGGTGAAGAGAAGAAGGGCCGCCGCAGTGACCAGGACGACCGGACGGCCCATGCTGATCAGACGCTCCTACGCATCCGTAGTTGTTGCCTCTGGATTAAGCCAGCGGTACGAGACCTTGACGCCCTCGATGATTTCGCCCGTCCTGAGCTCGAACGACGCCGGCGTGACTTCGCGAGCCACGTACGAAGGCGGACCGGCGACGGAGTCGGCGATCTTCTCGTCGATCGCCCAGACGGTCATTTGACCGAGGCTCGGATGGCCTTCCACCTTCCAGGTGTCGCGGCGCTGCAACGGGTGGCGACCGCGCCACTCGCGCTTTCCAGCCTCCGTCGCGGCAGCGTAGAGGCCATGGGGCGATGACGGAAGCTCCAAGTCGACGGTTGCATAGACCCGGTCGAGATCTGGAAACAGGCGCTCCCGGTATTCGTCCAATGCACGGGCCCGCTCATCGTCGGTCGCCCGACTCCATTCGCCGTTCTCGTGCTTGAGGAGCTCAATCCACCCTTGCTCCTCGAGCATTTCAAGTGCGCGGAGGAATGCTTCGAAGGCGGCCGGTGACCATTCCTCGCGATCGAAGAGCTCGTGGCAGAACGAGCCGATGCCCTCAGGACCGCTCCATACAGCGGCTGTGAGAACTTCTTCTTGGAGGTCGCTAGGGCCGATCAGGCGGCCCGGCGCCGTCCGTCGAATCGGGCGCCATGAACGGATAGCGGTAGTCCCGCGGCGGGACGAAGGTCTCCTTGATCGTCCGCGGGCTGACCCAGCGGATCAGGTTCCACATCGAGCCGGCCTTGTCGTTCGTCCCCGAACCGCGCGCGCCGCCGAACGGCTGCTGGCCGACCACGGCGCCGGTCGGCTTGTCGTTCACGTAGAAGTTCCCGGCCGTGTAGCGGAGCCGCTTCTCCGCCTGGTCGATCGCCGCCCGGTCCTCCGAGAAGACGGCGCCGGTCAGCGCGTAGGGGTTGTCGTCGACGAGCTCGAGCGTCTCGTCCCACTTGTTCTCCGGGTAGACGTAGGTCGTGACGATCGGCCCGAAGAGCTCCTCCCGCATCAGCCGCGAGCTCGGATCCTTGGTCTCGAGCACCGTGGGCTGGATGAAGTAGCCCTCGCTGTCGTCCGTTCCGCCGCCGACGACGACCTCGGCCGAGTTCTCCGACGCCGACTCGATCGCCTCCTTGTGGCCGCGCCAGGCCTTCTCGTCGATGACGGCGCCCATGTAGTTCGTGAAGTCGGCGACGTCGCCCATCCGGATCGTCGAGACCTCCTTGACGAGCCGCTCGCGGAGCTCGGGCCACATGTTCGACGGCGCGTAGACGCGCGACGCCGCCGAGCACTTCTGGCCCTGGTACTCGAACGAGCCGCGCAGGATCGCGGTCGCGACGGCGTCGACGTTCGCGGAGGGGTGGGCGACGATGAAGTCCTTGCCGCCCGTCTCGCCGACGATCCGCGGGTAGTTGCGGTAGTTGGAGATGTTGTCGCCGATCGTCTTCCACATGCCCTGGAAGACCGGCGTCGAGCCCGTGAAGTGGACGCCGGCGAGGTGCTCGCTCGCAAGCGCGGCATCGCCGACGTCGGCGCCCGAGCCGTAGACGAGGTTGATCACGCCCGGCGGCAGGCCGGCCTCCTCGAACAGGCGCATGACCCAGTAGGCGGAGAACGCGGCGGTCGAGGCGGGCTTCCAGACGACCGTGTTGCCCATCAGCGCCGCCGAGCTCGGGAGGTTCGCGCCGATCGCGGTGAAGTTGAACGGCGTCACCGCGAAGACGAACCCCTCGAGCGGCCGGTACTCCATCCGGTTCCAGATGCCGGGGGAGGAGATCGGCTGCTCCGCGTAGATCCGGAGCATGAACTCGACGTTGAAGCGGAGAAAGTCGATCGTTTCCGCGGCGGCGTCGATCTCCGCCTGGTGGGCCGTCTTCGACTGGTTCAGCATCGTCGCCGCCACGACGGTGGAGCGCCACGGCCCGGCCAGGAGCTCGGCTGCTCGGAGGAAGACGGCGGCGCGCTCCTCCCACGGCCAGCGGTGCCAGTCCTCCCACGCCTCGGCAGCCGCCTTGACGGCGCGCTCGACCTCGTCGGGCCCGCCCTTGTGGACGTCGGCCAGGACGCTGGCCTTGTCATGCGGCTCGACTGCCTGGAAGGTCGAGCCCGTTTTCACGTCTTCTCCGCCGATCACGAGCGGGATCTCCATCCGCTGGCCGCGCATCTCTTGGAGGCGCTGCCGGACCTCGGCGCGCTCGGGGGAGCCCGGCGCGTAGTCCAGGACCGGCTCGTTGCGCGGAGGCGGCGGACGGAAGAGACCTGGAGCGCTCACCGCTTCTGATCGTATCTTTGGGAGGCGTGTCGCTTTCGGACGATGTGCGAAACGAGCTGGCCGCGATCGCCCCGCGGCGGGAGTGCGACCGGCTGGCGGAGCTCTCGGCGCTCTTCCACACCGCGGGCTCGATCCACCTTCGTGGCCGGGGCGAGGTCTCCGTTCACCTGGACCTGTCCAGCTCGGCCGTGGCGCGGCGAGCCTTCGCGCTGTTGCGCGCCTTCGACGTCCGGTGCGAGATCCGTAGCTACCGCCGGCGCGCCTTCGAGGGCAGCTTGCGGTACCAGCTGCACGTCGAGGGCGAGAGCCGCGCGCTCCAGGTGCTCCACGAGGCCGGAGTCCTGACGGCGCGCCTTGGCCCGCTCGAACGGCCGCCGAAGCGCGTCGTCGCCCGAACGTGTTGCCGGTCGGCGTACCTGCGGGGCGCGCTCCTCGGCGGGGGAAGCGTCTCGCGGAGCCATCTCGAGCTCAGGACGGGCGAGCGGAGCGGCGCCGAGTTCCTCGCGGCAGTCGCGGCGGCCGAGGACATCGAGCTCGGGGTCTACGAGCGGGCGGGGCACGCCGTGGCCTACGCGAAGGGAGCGGAGACGATCGGGGAGGTGCTGGCGGCTGCCGGAGCGGCCGGCGCCGTGCTGACGTTCGCCGAGCGGGCCGTCGTCGGCGCCGCGAAGTCGCGCGCGAACCGGCTCGCGAACGCCGACCATGCGAACCTCGTCCGCTCTAGCCGTGCGTCGGGGAAGCAGCTCAAGGCACTCCGCCGGCTCGAACGACGCGGGGGATTGGAACGGCTCTCGGACGACCTGCGGGAGCTCGCCGAGCTCCGGCTCACGCATCCTGCGTTGTCGCTTCGCGAGCTGGGCTTGAAGTGCCACCCGCCCGCCACGAAGGCGACCGTCCACCGGCGGCTTCAGCGACTGATCCGACTGGCTGACGCGTAGTCCGCGCCTGCGCCGTCCGAACCGGCGAGGTCCGGATCGGCACTGGCGAAACGGCGGTGTCGGACACCAAATCCTGTCAAGAGCGATCTGTGCCAATTCCGTGACGAATAATCCACAGGCGGGCCGCTGAGGCATCGCTTGCGATGCCGTCTAGAGGCCGGACCGGCTTTGCCGGCGCGGCCGTGGTACGACCAAGCCGCCGCCGCTTTTTCGCCGACCGCGCCAGTTCGGACACCGTGGACGGCGGGTTGCTGAGGCGTCGCTTGCGATGCCGTCTAGAGGCCGTACCGGCTTTGCCGGCGCGGCCGTGGTACGACCAAGCCGCCGCCGCTTTTTCGCCGACCGCGCCAGTTCGGACAACGTGGGCGGCGGGTTGGAGGGGAAGCTCCGAGGACGACCTCCCCCTCCACTTGAACCGCGCTCCGGACCGTGGCGCCGAACGGGGTCTGAATTCGACGCCGGACGAGCGCAGAGACCCGCCGTGTGGCGTTGAGTATGACGGAAACGGGAGGCCCCACCCGGGGCGCACGAGCCTAGCGGCGGCCGGTGATGCGGAGCGGCGCGGAGAAGCCGCTCTTGCGTGCCGCGTTGAGCTCGGCCTTCAGCGTGACCCTGAACGTGTACCGGCCCGGGCGGAAGCGCTTGGAGAAGCGGACGATCCGCGAGCGGTAGGCGTCGACGCTGCCGCGCTGCCTCGCGAGGCGCTTGCGGCCCTTGTAGAGCCCGGCCTCGAAGCGCGCGTCCTCCTCGGCGTTCAGGACGAGCGCCAGGGTGAGCCGCCGGGCCGGAAGCCGGAGCTTGCGCGGCCATTTGACGCGCGCGCCCTCCACGCGGGTCGTGTGCCGCCAGGAGCGCATGGCCCCTTGGCAACGGCCCGCCGTCTGGGTGACCGCGGCCTTCACGGAGTCGAACGACGGTCTCCGCGTTCCGTCGGCGCGGACGAGGCCCGCCTGCCAGCGGTCGAGATCGGGCTCGTCGCGCAACAGGAAGAACAGGACCGAGCTCACGGACGCGTCGCAGGCGAGGTAGCGGATGGCGTCGCCGTAGATCCGGCTCTGGTTGGCCTCGTCCGTCGGGAGCACGTTCTCGCGACCGAAGTACGAGCCTGCGGCTGCCGGATCGACCCCGACCTGCCAGCCGAGCTCGTCGAGGCGGAACTTGATGCCGTTCGACGAGATTCCCTCGGGAAAGAGAGGCTGCGCGGTGCCGCGGAACGCATCCCAGAACGCCTGCTTGATGCGGCCGAGGTTGGGGATGCCGGCGTTCGGCCAGCGGTAGCCCTTCAGCAGCGCATCGCGGTCGTGGTCGGGGTAGGGATGGAAGGCGAGCTCGTCCATGAGCGGCTTGCGACGGCCGCTGGCGCGGTACGCCTTGCCGAGCGCGTGGATGAAGCGGACCGGAGACGTGGAGACGTTGTTCGCCGCGTTCGGCTTGTCGCCGCCGCGAGGAGAGAGGCCGAGCCCGATCACCTTGATCGCGGGATCGACGGCCTTGAGCGCGTCGTAGGCGGCGGCGAGCACGTCGTAGTACGAAGCGGCCGAGGCGTTCTGGCCCGCACCGTCGAACTGCGGCTGCCAGAAGCGCGGCTGGTTCGGCTCGTTGCCGATGATGAAGTCCTTGACGGTGGGATAGGTGCGCGCGAGGAGCGCCACGTACTCGGCGTACTGGCCTGCGGCCGCCGGGTTCTCCGTGATGCCCTTCGCCTTCGTCGGTGCGACCGAGAAGACGACGCGCACGCCGCGGAGGGACGCAAGCGGCATGTAGAGGTCGAGCGCCGCACGCTGAGGGATCGCGGTCGGATCCGCGGGGTCGAAGTTGACGGTGACGCGGTTCTCGTTCATCCCGAGCTCGCCGATGCTGTCGAAGAACCACGGGCTGTTCTCGGCGTGGATCCCGAAGTCGTCGGCGATTCCGACCTGGATGGCGGCCGACGCGCTACCCGTGAGGGCGAGCGCGGAAGCGAGGAAGGCAGCGACGGCGGCGAGACGGTGCATTCACCTCCAGATTCGGCGGCGCGCGCGACCGGCTCGACCCTCGCAAGGATTACCCCAGCGTGCGGGAGGCCACCTACCCGCGGCCGGTGATGCTGAGCGGCGCTGAGAACCTGCTCGTCCGCTTCGGGTTCGTCGCCGCGAGGAAGGTGACCCGGAAGGTGTAGCGGCCCGGGCGGAACCGAGTGGCGAGCCGGACGACCCGAGCGCGATAGGCCTTCGCGGTCGTCCTCTGGCGGAGGACACGGCGGTTCCCGCGGTAGAGCCCGACGTCGACCGACGCGTCCTCTGCGGTGTTCGCGACGAGTGCGAGGGTAAGGCGGCGCGCCGGCAGTACACGACTCTTCGGGAAGCGGACCTTCGCGCCCATCACCTTGGTCGAGTGGCGCCAGGAGCGGAATCTGCTCGGGCAGCGGCCGTTTGACTGGGCGATCGCCGCTTTGACGGACGCGAACGAAGGCCGCAGCGATCCATCCGCGCGGATGAGCCCGGCCTGCCACCGCTCGAGATCCGGCTCGTCGCGGAGCAGGAAGAACAGCACCGAGCGCACGGAGGCGTCGCACGCGAGATAGCGGATCGCCTGCGCGTAGATCCCGGACTGAGCGCCCTCGCTCGTGGGTCGCACGCTCTCGAAGCCGAAGTACGCGCTCGCAGAGTTCGGCAGGATGCCGACCTGCCAGCCGAGCTCGTCGAGCCGGAACACCATCCGGCCGCGTGCGCGCCCCTCGCCGAACACCGGCTGGCGCGTGCCGTTGAAGGCGTCCCAGAAGGCCTGCTTGATGCGGTCGAGGTTGGGCACGCCCGCGTTCGGCCACCGGTAGCCCTTCATGAGCGTGTCGCGGTCCTGGTCGGGATACGGATGGAAGGCGAGCTCGTCCATGATCGGCGCCCGGCGTCGGGCCTGCTTGTACGCCTTCCCGAGCCCGCTGATGAAGCGGACGGGGGAGATCGACGCGTTCTCCGCCGCCCGAGGCTGATCGTTCCCGCGCGGCGACAGCCCGATACCGATGACCCTGATCGTCGGATCGGCCCTCTTGAGCGTGTCGTAGGACCGGGCGAGCAGCGCGTAGTACGCGGCAGGGGAGGCCGGTGCGCCGCGGCGGAACTGCGGCTGCCAGAAGCGCGGCTGGTTCGGCTCGTTGCCGATCACGTAATCCTTGACGGCTGGGAACGCACGCTGGAGCTGCTGGAGAAAGGCGGTGTACCGAGCCGCGGCGCTCGCGTTGGACGTGATCGCGTTCGCCCGCGTCGGTGCGACGGCGAAGACGACGCGAACGCCTCGGAGCGAGGCGAGCGCCACGTACGTCTCGAGCTCGAACTGCCGGTGAATCGTCGTCGGCGCGGCCGGATCCCAGGCGATGGAGACCCGGTTCTCGCGCATGCCCAGCTCGGCGAGGCTGTCGAAGAACCACGTCGAGTTCGCCGGCGCGATGCCGTAGTCGTCGACGACGCCCACGTCCATGGCGGCGGCCGTGGGCACGAGTACGAGAGCAGCGATGAGAGCGGCGGTGAGCGTGCGCAGCGGTGTCAAGCGTGTCCCCCCTTTGTCGTCACGCTCGTCCTTTCGCGCTCGTCGCGCGACTCCTCCGCAGAGATCCCCACCCCGATGCAATCGCTCTAGACTCGGCTCAGCCTCAGCGACAAGGGGGATTCATGACCAAGCGTGTTGCCATCAATGGATTCGGGCGAATCGGCCGCAACTTCTTCCGCGCGTACCTTAAGCGAGAGCCGGGCTTCGAGGTCGTGGCGATCAACGACCTCGCGTCGGACGACGTGCTTGCGCACATGCTCAAGTACGACTCGACGCACGGCGTGCTCTCGGCGGATGTAACCCACGGCGAGGGCGAGCTCATCGTCGACGGAAAGTCGGTGCGGGTGCTGTCCGAGCGCGCCCCCGAGGCGCTGCCCTGGGGCGATCTCGGCATCGACGTGGTGGTCGAGTCGACAGGGCTCTTCACTGACCGCGAAGGCGCCGGGAAGCACCTCGAGGCGGGCGCGAAGAAGATCGTCATCTCGGCGCCGGCGACCGATCCGGACGTGACGATCGTCCTGGGCGTCAACGACGAGGCATACGACCCGGAGCAGCACCACATCGTCTCGAACGCGTCCTGCACGACGAACTCGGTCGCCCCGATGGCGAAGGTGCTGCTGGAAGAGTTCGGGATCGAGCAGGGCTTCATGACGACGATCCACGCCTACACGACCGAGCAGCAGCTCCAGGATCAGATCGCGACGACACGCAAGGGCAAGCCGGACCTCCGCCGGATGCGGGCGGCCCCGCAGAGCATCATCCCCTCGACGACGGGCGCCGCGAAGGCGACCTCGCTCGTCATCCCGGAGCTGAAGGGCAAGCTCGACGGGATGTCCATGCGGGTGCCGGTCCCGGACGGGAGCGTGACCGACCTCGTCTGCGTCCTCGAGCGCGAGGCGAGCGCCGAGGAGATCAACGAGGCGTACCGGCGTGCGGCCGGCGGGGCGCTGAGCTCGATCATGGAGTACACCGAAGAGGCGATCGTCTCGGCCGACATCGTCGGCAACCAGGCCTCCTGCATCCTCGACGGTCTGTCGACGATGGCGAGCGGCCGGATGGCGAAGGTGATCGGCTGGTACGACAACGAGTGGGGCTACAGCTGCCGGCTGGCCGACGTCACCGAGAAGGTCGCGGCGTCCGTGTCCGAGGCCGTCGGCGCTCAGGCTTAAGTGCCCCTCCAGGCAATGCCCGCCGGCTGCATTACCTGAAGGGGCACTAAGTTGCGTAAGCCTCGATCGGTGCGCGACGCCGACGTCGCGGGAAAGCGCGTGCTCGTGCGCGCCGACCTGAACGTCCCGCTCGAGGACGGCCGGGTCGCCGACGACACGCGGATCCGCGCCGCCCAGCCGACGCTCGAGCTCCTTCTCGAGCGCGAGGCCGCGGAGGTGGCGGTCTGCTCGCATCTCGGCCGGCCGAAAGGGCCCGACCCGGCGTTCTCGATGCGTCCGGTCTCGGAGCGCCTGCGTGAGCTCGTTCCTGACGAACGTGTCGTGGTGCTCGAGAACACTCGGTTCGATCCGCGGGAGACGGCGAACGACCCGTCGTTCGCGCGCGAGCTGGCGGAGGGTCGCGATCTCTTCGTCCAGGACGCCTTCGGATCCGTCCACCGGGCGCATGCGTCGACCGTCGGCGTCGCCGAGGTCCTGCCGGCGTACGCGGGCCTGCTCCTGGAGCGCGAGCTGGAAGAGCTGGGGAAGCTCCTCGGCGAGGTCGAGCGCCCCTTCGTGATCGTCTCCGGCGGCGCGAAGGTCGAGGACAAGCTCGGCGTCCTGCGGAACCTCGGCGGGCGGGCGGACGAGGTGCTGATCGGCGGGAAGATGGCCGAGGAGGTCCGCGCCGAGAATCCGCTCGAGTTCGAGGTCGTGCTGCCGGTGGACGTCGTCGCGGCGGCCGAGTTCGCGGAGGACGCGGAGACGCAGGTCGTCCCGTACGACGAGCTCCCGGAGGGCTGGCTCGGGCTCGACATCGGGCCGGCGAGCCGCGAGCTCTTCTCCGAGCGCATCGCCGGCGCCCGGACGGTGTTCTGGAACGGGCCGATGGGCGTCTTCGAGTGGCCTCGTTTCGCGGAGGGGACGAAGGCGGTCGCCGAGGCGGTTGCGTCGGTCGACGGGTTCACGGTCGTCGGCGGCGCCGACTCCGTCCGGGCCCTCCACGAGGTCGGCCTCGCCGACGAGGTCTCGTGGGTCTCGACGGGCGGGGGAGCGGCGCTCGAGTTCCTGGAAAGCAAGGAGCTGCCCGGTGTGGCAGTAATACCGGCGGCCTGATGCTGATCGCCGGCAACTGGAAGATGTACAAGGGCGCCTCCGAGACGGCGGAGTTCTGTGCCGCTCTCCGTGACCGGGAGGGGGAGCTCGAGGGCATCGACGTCGTCGTCTGCCCGCCGTACACCTCGCTCCACCACGCCATCACGGTGCTCGCCGGCACCTCGATCGCCGTCTTCGCCCAGAACGTCCACTGGGCGACCGACGGTCCGTACACGGGCGAGGTGTCGGCGCCGATGCTGAGCGAGCTCGGCGTGACCGGCGCCATCGTCGCCCACTCGGAGCGCCGCCAGCTCTTCGCGGAGACCGACGAGACGGCCGCCCTGCGAGTCGAGGGCGCACTCGACGGCGGGCTCAGCGTGATCGCCTGCGTCGGCGAGACCGAGGCCGAGCGCGAGGCGGGGGAGACCGAGGCCGTCCTCCGTCGCCAGGTCGAGGCTCTCCGGGTCGTGGTGGACGAGGACCACATCGACCGGCTCGCGATCGCCTACGAGCCTGTGTGGGCGATCGGCACCGGGCGGACCGCGACGCCGGAGCAGGCGGAAGAGGCGCATGAGCTGATCAAGAGCATCCTCGACCTCCCGGTCCTCTACGGCGGATCCGTCAAGCCCGAGAACGCCGGCGACCTGCTCGGTATGCCGAACGTCGACGGCGCCCTCGTCGGCGGCGCCTCGCTCGAGCTCGATTCCTTCATCGCGATTTGCCGAGCGGGAACCACGGCGTAGTCGCGCTGGTGATTCTCGACGGGTGGGGCTGCGCGCCGCCCGGCCCCGGGAACGCCGTCGAGCTGGCCGACACGCCCGTCTTCGACCGCCTGTGGACGACGTACCCGCACTCGCACCTCGAGGCGTCCGGCGCGGCCGTGGGCCTCCCGCCGGGCCAGATGGGGAACTCCGAGGTCGGGCACCTGACGATCGGCTCCGGTCGAGTGCTCTTCCAGGACCTGATGCGGATCAACCGCGCGATCGAGACCGGCGAGCTCCTCGAGAATCCGGCCCTCGTCGGAGCCTTCGAGCGCGCCAAGACCCGCGGCGCCAACGTGCATCTCCTCGGCCTCGTCTCCTACGGCGGCGTGCACTCGCACATCGATCACCTCCGGGCGCTGCTCGAGCTGGCGCGGCGGAACGGGATGGAGGACCGCACCTGGATCCACGCGTTCACGGACGGCCGGGACGTCTCGCCGACAGCGGCCGTTTCCGACCTCGCGGAGCTCCCGGCGGAGAAGATCGCGACGGTCGTGGGCCGCTACTACGCCATGGACCGCGATCAGCGCTGGGACCGAACCGAGCGAGCGCTCGGCGCTCTCGTCCTCGACGACGAGGGCATCACGGGCTCCGACCCCGTCGCGGAAGTGCAACGCAGCTACGACGAGGGAGTCACGGACGAGTTCATCGAGCCGATCGTCCTGGACGGCCGGCCGCGAATCGGGCCGGATGACACCGTCGTCCTCTTCAACTTCCGGCCGGACCGCGCCAGGCAGTTGACGCAGAAGCTCCTGGCCTCAGGATTCGACGTAGTGACGATGACGCGGTACCGGGACGACTTCGACTGCCCGGTCGCCTTCGAGGAGCAGGAGGTGACGGACACGCTCGCCGAGGTGCTCGCCGAGAACGACGTCCGTCAGCTCCACGTGGCCGAGACGGAGAAGTACGCGCACGTGACCTACTTCTTCAACGGCGGCAGGGAGGAGGAGTGGCCCGGCGAGGTCCGCGTCCTCGTTCCCTCGCCACGCGACGTCCCGAGCTACGACCACAAGCCCGAGATGTCCGCGTCGGAGGTGACCGACCGCTTCGTCGAGCAGATCCAATCCGGCGACTACGGCTTCGCCGTACTGAACTATGCAAACCCCGACATGGTCGGACACACGGGCTCCATCCCTGCGGCGGTGAAGGCCGTCGAAACCGTCGACGCGTGCCTCGGCCGTGTCGTCGAGGCCGTCGACCGGACCGGGGGCGTCTGCCTCGTCACCGCCGACCACGGGAACGCCGAGCACATGCTCGAGCCCGACGGGAGCCCGCACACGGCGCACACCACGAACCCGGTGCCGCTCGTGCTGACCGGCACGAATGCTTCTCTCTCGGACGGTGAGCTGTCAGACTTGGCTCCGACAGCACTTGACCTCTGCGGCCTTGATAAGCCTTTACAGATGACCGGTAAAACCTTGATATCGGGTTGATGTAACCCCGTCTATACTCAAGCGACTTGGCGCTCCCCCAGCCAGATTTCGGTGTTCTGCGGAAGGCTCAACGCGGTGACGAACGCGCCTTCAGCCTCATTGTTCGCGCCTACGAGACGCCGGTCTACAACTATGTTCTTCGTTTGGTCGGGGATCGCGCCCTGGCCGAAGACCTGACGCAGGAGGTCTTCCTCCGCGTCTACCAGGGGCTGCCCAAGTTCTCGCTGCGGTGTCGGTTCACGACGTGGCTCTTCCAGGTGACGAAGAACAGAGTCCTGGACGAGCTCCGCGCCGTGGAGAGACGACCGCGGGCCGTCGTCGCGCTCGACGACGTCCCGCCGCTCGAAGTCCTCGACGCTCCGGTGGAGCAGGTCGAGGCGATGGACGCCGTGTGGCGCGCCGTCAACGACCTCACCACCGACCTGAAGATGGCACTCCTGCTCCGCGACGTCGTCGGTCTCTCGTACACGGAGATCGCCGACTCGCTCGAGATCACCCTCGCCACCGTCAAATGGCGGATCTACAAGGCGCGCGAGGAAGTCCAGCTCGCGCTCGCCCGCGAGGGCATCACCTTCGGCGACGCGCCGGAGAAGAAGGTCGCCGACGCGGCCGAGCCTGACTCCCGTCTAACCGGCCCGCTCGCGCAGCCAGTCCGCCAGCAGCCTGGCCGACTCCGCCGGCGTCTCGCCGCGCGGCAGGACGTCCTGTCGCACCGGCTCTGCGGGCGGCGGCGTCGAGTCGTCCCCACCGCGGCTGAGGCCGAATGCCAGGCCGCCGAGGAGAGCGACGGCGCCGAGAGCCGCCGCCACGAGGAGCTGGCGGTACGAGACGTGGATCGTCCGGCCGGCCGGCGCGCTCATCACCTGCGTCGCCTGGGTCACATCGGCTGCGGGAAGCGGTTGCGTCGGCGGCTCCGGCGAGGCCTGCGCGAGCTCGTGCGCGAGGGCGGCGGCGGATCGGGGCCGATCCTCCGGCTCGACCGCCAGGCAGCGGAGCACGACCTCCTGGAGCTCGGACGAGACCCCGGCGAGCCGTGGGGGCGGCCCCTCGCGCTGCTTCACGGTCAGCTCGACGAGGGTGTCGAATTCGTACGGCGGCTTGCCGGAGAGGAGCTCGTAGGTGACGGCGCCGAGCGAGTAGATGTCCGCGGCGCCGGTGACCGGCGCGCCGAGCGCCTGCTCCGGCGCCAGGTAGGCGGCCGTGCCGAGCACCGTTCCGACCTGGGTCAGCTCCGTCGGGGAGTCGAGCGGCCGGGCGATGCCGAAGTCCGCGATCTTGAGCGTGTCGTCGGGCCGCACCAGGAGGTTCTGCGGCTTGATGTCGCGGTGGACGAGCCCGGCGGCGTGGGCATGCTCGAGCCCCGCGCAGACCTGGAGGACGAGATCGACGCCGCGGTCGGGGTCGAGCGGGCCCGACCGAGCCATGAGGTCGCCGAGCGTCTCGCCGTCGACGTACTCCATCACGATGTACGGGATGCCGTCGTCTTCGCCGACGTCGTAGACGGTGACGATGTTCGGGTGGGAGAGCCGCGCGGCCATCCGCGCCTCGCGGACGAACCGCTCGCGGAAGACCTCGTCGCCGGTCAGCCACGCCGAGAGGCGCTTGATCGCGACCTTCCGGCCCAGCTGGCCGTCGTGCGCGAGCTCGACCGTCGCCATGCCGCCGCGGCCGATCGTCTCCTCTGTCACGTAGCGGCTCAGTCGTCCTCCTCCTCGTTCTTGTCCTTCTTGCCCTTGCCCTTCTCGTCGTCGTCTTCGGGGGAGGCGGCGGAGGAGTCTCCACGCAGGCCGGGACCTGCGCCTCGATCTCGTTGACCAGCCCGGACAGGTCCTCGAGGTAGACCTCCGGCACCTTCCCGGTGTTGATCGCCTCGGTCACGCCGTCCCTGAGCCGAGCGGCCGACTCGGACGCGGCGCAGGGGTCACCGCCGTCCAGGTGCTGCGCGACCTCGTCGCTCATCGAGGCGAGCGTCTCGGCGACGGCGCGCTCGATTCGCGGCCCCTGGACCTCCGCCTCGGTCTCACTCTGGTTGTCTCCTCCGCAGCCGACGAGGGCGACCGCGAGGGCGGCGCTACACGCCGTGAGCCAGACGCTCCGCGAGCGAATCGGGCAGCCCCCTTTCCCGGATCTCGGCCTGAGTCCGCGCGACAGGGTAAGCGATTCGCTCGAAGCGGGCTGCTCCTGACTCCAGGTCGAGACGGAGATAGGCGGCGCGCGGGTCGCCGTCCCGCGGCTGGCCGACCGACCCCGGATTCAGGAGCCAGCGGCCGAGCTCGAGCTCCACGACGTGCTCCGCGTGCGCGACGCCGCCCTCCACCTTGTCCTCCGTCAGCAGCACCGCGGTCGCGATGTGGCTGTGGCCGACCATCACGATCGGCGCCTCGGTGAGCTCGAACGACTCGACGACGGACTCCTCGTCGATCACGTAGTCCCAGACCGGATCGCGGGGGCTACCGTGGAAGAGCTGGAAACCCTCCCTGGCCGCCTGCGGCTCCAGTGAGGAGAGGAACTCGCGCACATCGGCGGTCAGCTGCTCACCCGTCCACAGCGATGCCGACGCGGCCTCCGGATTGAAGTCCTCGACGCCGACCTCGGCCGAACCGAGCGCGACGAGGTCGTGGTTCCCGACGAGGACGAGCGCACAGCGTTCACGGACGAGCGCGCAGCATTCGTTCGGCCGCGGCCCGTAGCCGACGGTGTCGCCCAGGCACCAGATCTCGTCCGGCGGATCGCGGTCGATCTGCGCGAGAACGGCCTCGAGCGCGTAAAGGTTCGCGTGGACGTCCGAGATGACCGCGATTCGCACGCCGAGATTCTGGGGGATCGCGCTGGCCGCGGCTGCGTGGCTGGTCGGCGCCTGGCTGCTCTGGCAGACGGCGGTGCCGGACGAGCTCGACCTCCCGGACGTCGACCCGGCGGACGTGTTCTCCGCGTCGCACCTCGAGCGAAGCGAGCGGTACGAGCGATTCTTCCGCGTGAACTGGGCGGTCGCGACGGCCGTACAGATCGGCGTGTTGCTGCTGGTCGTCTGGCTGGCGCCACGGCTCCGACTGAGAGGGATTCGGGGCGGCGTGGCGCTCGGAGTCGGCGCGCTCGTCGCCGTCTGGCTCGCCACCCTTCCGTTCGTCGTGGCGGCTCACTGGTGGCGGCGGCGCTACGACGTCTCCGACGCGGGCTACGGCACGATCCTCATCGACCCGTGGCTGGAGCGGATCGGCGGCCTCGTGCTGGCCGCAGCCGCGATCGCGCTCTTCATGCTGCTCGCGCGGCGGCTGGGCGACCGTTGGTGGCTCGTCGGCGGCCCGCTCTTCGCACTCGTCGGCTCGGCGTTCCTCCTGGCGCAGCCGTTCCTGCTCGCGCCGAGACTCGAGCCGTTGCGGGACGAGGCGCTCGTCGCCGAGATCCGGGAACTGGCTCGCGAGCAGGGAGTGGGGGAGATCGACGTCGAGGTCAGGGACGCGAGCCGCCGGACGCGCGCCCTGAACGCCGAGTTCTACGGCGTCGGCCCGACCCGGCGGATCGTGATCTGGGACACCTCCCTCGAGCGGCTGACGAGGCGCGAGCTTCGGGCGCTGGTCGCGCACGAGCTGGGGCACGTCCAGGCGCACCATCTCTGGAAAGGCGTCGGGTGGCTCGTCCTGTTCGCTCTCCCGGCCGCCTACGTCGTCGCGCTCGTCACCCGACGGCGGGGCGGCCTCGGCGAGCCGGCCGCGGTGCCGCTCGCCCTGCTCGCGATCACGGTGCTCCAGGTCGCGCTGCTGCCTGCGACGAACGCGATTACGCGCCGGTACGAGCGCGAGGCCGACTGGCTCTCGCTGCGGGCGACCGGCGATCCCGAGGCCTCCGAGACGCTGACGGTGAAGCTGGCCGAGGCGGCGCTCGCGGATCCCGACCCGCCCCGCTGGGCCCGCATCGTCCTCGAGACGCACCCCACGCCGATGGAACGGATCGAGCTGGCTCGGTCTAGGAGTCCTGCGGGCGGGGCGGCGCCTCGGGCAGGTTCTTGATCCCCTCCCGGGTCGACCACTTCGACCAGGAGTCGTTCATCGCCTCGAGCAGCTCCTGCATGAAGCGCGTGGAGAGGTTCACGCGGGAGACCACGACGCCGGGGATGTCCCCCTCCTCGACCTCGTGGTCGATGCGGGCGAAGGTCAGCGTGAACTCGTAGTCCGAGAAGCTGATGTTCGCGAAGTTGGCGTAGACGCCGGCGAGATTCTCGGGATCCAGGTGGATGTTGAGCTGGCGGCCGGGGGACTCGTCGTCCATGTGGCGATACTACCCCCATGCCTGCGCAAGCGATTCTGGCGCTCGAGGCCGAGCTCGAGCGGCTTGCCGGCGCTCCGGTCACGCTCGAGCGGCCGAGCCGCGCCGAGCACGGTGACTACGCCACGAACGTGGCGCTCCGGCTCGCACCCGGGAACGGGAAGCCGCCGCGCGAGCTGGCGGAACAGCTCGCCGGAGAGGCGGCGGGGCTCGCGCTGGTCGAGCGCGCGGAGGTGGCCGGGCCCGGGTTCGTCAACCTGTTCCTGGCGCCGTCCTGGTACGCCGAGGCGCTGAGCGAGATCCTCGAGGCGGCGGACGGCTACGGCGGCGGCTTCGCGGAGACCGTCGAGCGCGCGCAGGTCGAGATGGTCTCGGCGAATCCGACCGGCCCGCTGACCGTCGGCTCGGCCCGGAACGGCGCCTACGGGGACGCCGTCGCCCGGCTGCTCGAGTTCGCAGGGCACTCGGTCGAGCGGGAGTACTACTTCAACGACGTCGGCCGGCAGATCGAGCTCTTCCGGGAGTCGGTCGAGGCTCGGCGGAGGGGAGAGGAGCCGCCGGAGGAGGGCTATACCGGCGAGTACTTGGCGGAGATCGCCGCGGAGCCCGGCGACCCGGTCGAACGGATGCTGGACGAGATCAAGCGCGAGCTCGAGGCGTTCCGCATCCACTTCGACAGCTGGGTGCTCCAGCGGGAGATCGAGGGCGGGATCGCCGAGGCGCTTCCGCACATCGAGACCTACGAGGCGGAGGGGACGGTCTGGGCGAAGACGAGCGAGCACGGCGACGACAAGGACCGGCCGCTCGTGCGTTCCTCGGACGGGAGCTACCTCTACTTCGCCGGCGACGTCGCCTACGTCCGGAACAAGTTCGAGCGCGGGTTCGACCGGCTGATCTACGTGCTGGGCGCCGACCACCACGGGTACGTCGCCCGCCTCAAGGCGGCGGCGGCGATGCTCGGGTACGACCCCGAGCGGCTCGAGGTGCTGATCTACCAGCTCGTCCATATCGTCGAGGGCGGGCAGGCGAGGCAGGCTTCCAAGCGCCGCGGCGACGTCGTCTTCCTGCGCGAGCTCGTGGACAAGATCGGCGTCGACGCCGCTCGCTGGTACCTCGTCTCGCGAGGACACGACCAGACGATCGACATCGACGTCGACCTCGCGCGGGAGCGGAGCGAGAAGAACCCCGTCTACTACGTCCAGTACGCGCACGCGCGGATCGCCGGGATCCTGCGGAACGCCGGAGACGCACGGGCGTCGGCGGAGGCAGGCGAACCCGGCCGCGGAGGAGCGCGATCTGATCAAGCGGCTCGTCGAGTTCCCCGACGTCGTGCGCGAGGCGGCCGAGCGGCGCGCTCCTCATGCGCTCCCGAACTACGCCATCCGGCTCGCGGACGACTTCCACCGCTTCTACCACCACCACCGCGTGCTCGAGAGCGACTCGGAGAGCTTCCGCCTCGGCCTCTGCGTGGCGACGAAGTCGGTGCTTGCTCGCTCGCTCGACCTGATCGGCGTCGAGGCGCCCGACCGGATGTAGATCCGTCGTAGGATGGCTGCGTGGGCGAGACGTTCGAACGGACGGTGACGGCGCCGGCCACGTCTTCGAAGGCGCCCGACCGCAACCTCGCGCTCGAGCTCGTGCGCGTGACCGAGGCAGCGGCGATGGCCGCCGGGCGCTGGATCGGGCGCGGCGACAAGATCTCCGCCGACCAGGCCGCCGTCGACGCCATGCGGGTCGTCCTCGACACCGTCTCGATGAACGGCGTCGTCGTCATCGGGGAGGGGGAGAAGGACGAGGCGCCGATGCTCTTCAACGGCGAGGAGATCGGCAACGGCCACGGGCCCGAGGTGGACGTCGCCGTCGACCCGCTGGAAGGGACCCGGCTGACCGCGCTCGGGATGCCGAACGCGATCGCCACCGTGGCCCTCGCCGAGCGCGGCACGATGTTCTTCCCCGGCGCCGCGGTCTACATGGACAAGATCGCCTGCGGACCGGAGGCGGCGGCGGTCATCGACATCGAGGCGCCGCCCGCCGAGAACGTGCGCCGGGTGGCGAAGGCGCTCGGCATCTCCGCCAGCGAGGTCGCGGTCGTCGTCCTCGACCGCGATCGCCACGCGGACCTGATCGCCGAGCTGCGCGAGGTCGGCGCGAAGGTGCTCCTGATCACGGACGGCGACGTCGCGCCCGCGATCGCCGCGGCGCAACCCGGCACAGGCGTCCATCTCCTCATGGGCGTGGGCGGCACTCCGGAAGGAGTCCTCTCGGCCGCGGCGCTCAAGTGCGTCGGCGGCGAGATCCTGGGGAAGCTCTGGCCGCGCAGCGACGAGGAGCGCCAGAGCCTCGTCGACGACGGCTTCGACCTCGACCGCGTCCTGACGACGGACGACCTCGTCGGCAGCCAGAACGTCTTCTTCGCCGCCACCGGCGTGACGACCGGCGCGCTGCTCCGCGGCGTCCGCTACACCCGCGACGGGGCGACGACCGACTCGATCGTCATGCGCTCGCGCAGCGGAACGGTGCGCCGCATCGAGGCCACGCACGCGTTCCAGAAGCTCGAAGAGATCTCGAACCTGGCCCTCAGATAGGCGTGTCCGCGCGCCACACGTCCAGGGACAGTCCCTGGACATGGCTCGTGCGGCATCGGTCCCCGCTCGCAGCGATCGGTTCGTGACGAGAGCGTGACGAGAGTGGGGCGGGACCTCGCGGTCCCGTCCCCAATTCTCGACCAGCTAGACGGCGACCTCTTCCTTCTCCCAGTCCGGCGCGTAGGAGCCGGTGCGCGCGGCGCCGTTGAACTTCGCGCGCCGGTAGTAGGCCTGCTGCGCGGCCGGCGCGTTCGCCGGGTCGCCGCCCCAGGCCTTGAGCGCCGGCGCCTGGAGCGCCCGGCCGTACGAGAACGAGAGCTCCCACGGATGCGGCCCGCGCTGGTTCATCGCGTTGAGGCGCGCCGTTGCGTCCTCGTCCGACATCCCGCCCGACAGGAACACGACGCCCGGCACCGCGGACGGAACGGTGTTCTCGAGGCAGCGGATCGTCTGCTCGGCGACCGTGTCGACGCCCGCCTGGTCGGACGAGTCGTAGCCCGACACGACCATGTTCGTCTTCAGCAGCGAGCCCTCGCGCTCGACCCGCTGGTCGAAGAGCTCCGTGTAGAGCGCCCGAAGCGTCTTCTCCGTAACGCGGAACGACTCCTCGATCGTGTGCTCGCCGTCCATCAGCACCTCGGGCTCGACAATCGGGACGAGCCCCGCCTCCTGGCTCAAGGCGGCGTAGCGGGCCAGCGCGTGCGCGTTCGTCCAGATCGCATACTCGCTCGGGCGGTCGTCGCCGATGGAGATCACGGCGCGCCACTTCGTGAAGCGCGCGCCGAGCTCGTAGTACTCCTGGCACCGCTCCCGGAGCCCGTCGAGCCCCTCGGTGACCGTCTCCTCCGGCGAGCCGGCCAGCGGCTTCGCGCCCATGTCGACCTTGATCCCGGGGATGATCCCCTTGCTCTCGAGCAGCTTCGGGAACGGCGTCCCGTCCGCGGACGACTGGCGGATCGTCTCGTCGTAGAGGATCACGCCGCTGATGAACTCCTCCGCGCCCTCGGTCGTGAACAGCAGGTCGCGGTAGGCGCGCCGGTTCTCCTCGGTCGACTCGACGCCGATCGAGTCGAAGCGCTTCTTGATCGTCCCCGAGCTCTCGTCGGCCGCGAGGATTCCCTTCCCGTCGGCGACGAGCGCCTTGGCGGTCTCGTGCAGGTCAGCCATGCAATCCCTCCCTCGTTTCTCGGAGGGATTTTACGCCGGACAAGCAGTGCGCTCGAAGCCGCGGGCGGCCTCGTCGCTGAGCACCCAGCGCCACTCGTCTCCGACGCGCACGACGTGATAGGTCGCGTCGTAGTCGGTCTCGTCCGTGACGACGTGCACGTCCACCTGCTTGGCGGGCGTGCGGGGCGGAAGGCCGTAGACGGTCAGCGGCCGGTCTCGGACGTCGAGGACGACGACGGAGTCGATCGTTCCCTGGACGTCGATCCCGCGGCGACACTCGTCGTACTCCCCGCGCGAGACGAGCCGCTGGTGCTCGGGGTGGAGGCGGTCCCACGCGCCGCCGTAGTCGCCGAAGTACTCCAGCTCGAGCACTCGCTTGACCGCCGCGCCCGCCTCGTGATCCTCGGAATCCTCGGTCAGCGCGCAGCCCGCCGCGAGCGCGACGAGGACGACTGCGAGGAGGGCTCGAGCGAGGGCCATTTTCCGGGGTTCGGACGCTATCGTTACGGGTGACGCGGACGTAGCTCAGTTGGTAGAGCATCGGCTTCCCAAGCCGAGGGTCGTGGGTTCGAATCCCATCGTCCGCTTTCTCGCTGCGGGAGTAGCCTGAACGAGTGGATCCGACCGCCCAGAAGAGTCTCCCGTTGATCCTGGCGCGCGAGTTCGCCGCGAACCTCGCGACGCCGATGGTGCTCATGGACGAGAGGGGCAGGCTCGTCTTCTTCAACGAGCCCGCGGAGCAGATCATCGGCCAGGCACACGCCGAGGTCGGGGAGCTCGGGCCGGACGAGTGGGGGCGGCTCTTCGAGGTCGAGCGGGTCGACGGGACGCCGGTCGAAATCGAGAAGACGCCGGCCGGCGTGTCTCTCGCGAAAGGGCGGCCCGCGCACGACACGCTCGCCTTCACGACGGTCGACGGAATCCGCCACGAGATCGCCGTCACGGCCTTTCCGATCCTCGGCCGCGAGGACGAAGTCCTGGGGGTCGTCTCTGTCTTCTGGGAGGAGCCCGGCGGATGAGGGCGACCGTCTGGGGCTGCCGCGGGTCGCTCGCCGCGCCGGGCGCGGAGACCGTGCGCTACGGCGGGAATACGTCGTGCGTGCATCTCGAGCTGGACGACGGAACGCCGGTCGTCCTCGACGCGGGCACCGGAATCCGCCTGCTCGGCCTCGAGCTCGCACGGCTGCCGCGACGGCCGATCCATGTCTGCCTGACGCATCTCCACATGGATCACCTGGAGGGCCTCGGCTTCTTCGTGCCACTCTGGGAACCCGGGATCGAGCTCCACATCTGGGGCCCGGCGTCGCCGGTCGACAGGCTCGAGGAGCGGATCGCGCGCTACCTCTCGCCGCCGCTCTTCCCGGTGCAGCTCTCCGAGGTCCCGTCGAACATCACGTTCCACGACGTCCCGGACGGGGAGTTCACGATCGGCTCAGCGCGGTTTCGGGGCGAGGCGGTCTCCCACCGCGGTCCCACGATCGGGTACCGCATCGAGGAAGGCGACAGCTCGCTCGCGTACATCCCCGACCACGAGCCGTACCTCGGCGTCGAGCCCGGCACAGTCGACCTGCCCTGGCTTTCCGGGAGCTCGCTCGCGGAGGGGGCGACCGTCCTCATGCACGACGCGCAGTACTTCGAGCACGAGTACCCCTCGCACGTCGGTTGGGGACACTCGAGCGTCGCGCACGCGGTCGCCTTCGCCCGGGCCGCGCAGGTCGAGCGGCTGGTGCTGTTCCACCACGATCCGCTGCACACAGACGATCAGCTCCGCTCGCTCGAGGCTCGCGCGCGGGCGCTCTGGGGCGACGAAGGCCGTCCGCCGGAGCTCGCCTACGAGGGGATGGAGCTCGCCTGCGGCGGGGACGTCGAAGCCGAGACCTCGCTTCGGGCCGGGTAGCCGAAATCGAGCGCGCAACCGGCATCGGCGGGTTCTTCTTCCGGGCGCGGGACCCGGGCGCGCTCAACCGGTGGTACGCGGAGCACCTCGGGATCGACGCCCCACCGCCGACCTACGACCAGGAGCCGTGGCGGCAAGAGGCCGGCCCGACGGTGTTCGCACCGTTCTCCGTCGATACGGACTACTTCGGGCGGGACGAGCAGCAGTGGATGATCAACCTCCGGGTCCGCGACCTCGACGCCATGGCCGACCAGCTACGGGGAGCCGGCATCGACGTCGAGGTCGATCCTGAGCCGTACCCGAACGGCCGCTTCGCCCGGCTCGCCGATCCCGAGGGGAACCCGATTCAGCTCTGGGAGCCAGCTGTGGAGGACCTGGCGCCGAGCACGTCCGACAGCCACGACTGAAGCTCCGCGACGAACGACGGGTCGACGGAGTGGGGCATGGGCGACTCCCTGTAGAGGACATCGGCGCCGGCCTCTTCGAGCAGCACCTTCGCCTTCCGACCCCACTCGACGGAGATGACGGGATCGAAGGTCCCGTGGCCGATCGCGACGGGCGGCAGTGGCGGCGTCAGATCGAGCTTGAAGCGCTCGACGGTCGGAATGAATCCCGACAACGCGATGATCCCCGCAGGTCGGGGACGTCCGCGGCCGAGCCCGAGCGCCCAGCTCATCACGGCGCCCTGGGAGAATCCGCCGATCACGGTGCGCTCGGGCGGAATCCCTGCCTCCTCGGCGAGCGCGTCGAGCCACTCCGAGGCGAGCTCGTACGAGGCTGTGAAGGTCTTCAGGTCCGGGTAGCCGATCTCACGCACGACGTACCAATGCGCGCCCCCGGGCGGCAGCACGAGCGGACCGCGAGGAGTTGCACCGAGCAGGCGACGCTGTGGGTCGAGCGCGTCGAGCAGCGGGTAGAGATCCTGCTCGCTCGTCCCTCGCCCATGGAAGAGCACGAGCGCGCCCTCCGGATCGCCGTCCGGCCGGCGAATCAGGTGCGGCAGACGGTTGTCCAGCCCGGTCACGGGACGCGCGTCGGGCGCGGGTCCGGCAGCGGCGTCAGCGTCCGCTCGACCTGCTCCCGGTACCGCTCGAAGTTCGGGGGCAGCGACAGCCGCTCGCCCAGCGTTTCCAGCGGCTCGTCGGCGGTGAAGCCGGGCCCGATCGTGGCGATCTCGAAGAGCACGCCGCTCGGCTCGCGGAAGTAGATCGACTTGAAGTAGAAGCGGTCGATGACCGGCGTGGGCATGGCTCCAGCGGCCATCACCCGGTCGCGCCAGGCCTCGTGCTCGTCCGGCGGCGAGGACCAGGCGACGTGGTGAACCGTGCCGGCGCCGCCCATGCCGGGCTGAGGGATCCGTTCGTAGGCGTAGAACGAGCCGCGCCGATCTCCTCGCACCTCGTACTCGTCGCCGTCGCCCGGCTTGAACCCGAGACCCTCGACGAGAAGGTCACGGCTCGCTTCCGAGTCGAGCGTGTACGCGTGGACGCCGTCGAATCCCTGGAGCGCTACGTCGGCTGGGATCTCCGGATGCTCCGCGATCAGGGGCTCGTCCCCGGTCTGGACGACCGCGAGCTCCAGGCCCAGTCCCTCGGGGTCGTCGAACCGCAGCCGGCCGTCCTCGCGCTCGGTCTCGACACCCTCGTCGCGCAGCCGGCTCTCCCAGAAGTCGAGCGCGTCCTCGCCCGCGACGCGCCAGACGATCCGGTGCACCATCCCGGCGCCGGCCCGGCCGCGTCGCGCTCCCGGGTACTCGAAGAACGTGATGTCGCTGCCGGGGCTGCCCTTCTCGTCGGCGTAGAACAGGTGGTAGACGGTCGGGTCGTCCTGGTTGACGGTCTTCTTGACCAGACGCAGGCCGAGGATCCGAGCGTAGAAGTCGACGTTTCGCGGTGCATCGGCCGTGATGCAGGTGATGTGGTGGATGCCTTCCAGGCGCATGCGGACCTCCTCCGGGGGCTTCCCCAGGTCCTACCTGATCCGAGGACCTCGGCTCGTGGTCTAGTGGGTGGAGGCGGGGTCGGAGCCCCACCAGCGCTGGTCCCGGCCGCGCAGAGCGTCTTCGCGCTCGTCGAGCTCGCGCTCCCGGCGCTCGAGGGCCTCGAGACGGATGCGCGTCTCGTCCTCGCCCGCCGTCAGGCGCCGCTCGCGCTGCTCGAGGCTCTGCTCCTGGGCGATCAGGCCGTGCTGCTTCGCCGCGATCGCCTGGTCGCGCTCGCGGAACCGCTCGTCCTGTTCGCGGAGCTCGTGCTCACGGCTCCGGAGGGCGGACTCGCGGCGCGTGATGTCCGCGGCCGAGAGGACGCGATTGTGCTCCGCCTCCTCGAGCCGCTTGACCCGTTCGTTGAGCTCGCGCGCCTTCTCCTCGGCGGCGTGCACCTTGCCCTCGGCCTTGACGCGGAGCGCCGCAGCCGCGGCTTCGGTCTCGTCGAGGTGGCGGATCAGATGGTCGATCTTGTGTGAAGCCTCGAGGTCCTGCGCGCCGATCTCCGCGAGGCGCTGCTCCCGGTGCTCGAGCTGCGCCTCGAGCGCGTCGGCCCGGGTCAGTCGCTCCGCCAGGTCCGCCTCACGCTTGACGAGGTCGCTGTCGATCGTGTCGATCTCGGCGCCGCGCTCGTCGAGCATGTCCACGGCGCTGCGCAGCACGTGGCGCTCGATGCGGCTGCCGAGGCGCTGGCGGATGCCCTGCGCGGGCCAGTCGTTCTCGTTGTTGGCGGCGTCGGAGTCGGCCATGGCGGCTGCTCTTCCATCGGCACCCGAAGCGCCCGGCTTGACTCTCAGCCTGGCCAGGCTTCGGCCAGGCGGCGGCGTGTCTCGGTCAGGTGCTCGGGGATGACCTTCACGTCGGCCAGCACCGGCATGAAGTTCGTGTCGCCGGCCCAGCGCGGAACGACGTGGAGGTGGACATGGTCGACGACCCCCGCGCCGGCGATGCGCCCGAGGTTCCAGCCGACGTTGAAGCCCTGCGGCGCATAGATCTGCGCCAGGGCGCCCATGCCCTGGCCGGCCAGCCGGTGGAGCTCGAGCGCCTCGTCGTCCGTGAGGTCGCCGAACTCGCCGACGTGTCTCAGCGGCGCGACCATGAAGTGGCCTGAGGCGTACGGGTACTTGTTCACGAGCGCGAGCGCGTTCCGTCCGCGATGGACCACGAGCGCGCTCTCGTCGTCCCCGGTCTCGGCGGCGCGGCAGAACAGGCAACCCTCCTGCTCGTCTGCGGTCTGGATGTACTCGAGGCGCCAGGGCGCCCACAACGGCTTGGGCACGCCGGCTAGATCCAGTGCCGCCAGCGGAAGAAGGCGACGAGGCTCGAGAAGACCACCACCATCGCGGCGACGATCACCCAGAACGCGCCGGCCGAGCCCTCGCCGGGGAAGTCCACGTTCATGCCGAAGATGCTCGCGAGGAGCGTCAGCGGCAGGAGCACGGCGCTGAAGACCGTCAGCACGCGCAGGACGTCGTTCTGGCGGTGCGAGATCGCCGACTCGTTCGTCGCCTCGAGCGCCTCGACGACCTCCTTGTAGTTGTCGAGCAGGTCCCAGATTCGCTCCGAGGCGTCGACGAGGTCGTCGAAGTAGAGCTCGAGGTCCTCCGGCAGGAACCGCTCGACGTGGCGCTCCAGCAGACGCAGCGTCGGCCGCTGCGGCTTGATGATCTTCCGGTAGCTGATGATCTCCTGCTTCGCGCGAGAGATGTCGCGAACGAGGTCCTGCGAGCGCTCCTCCTCGATGTCGTCCTCGATCGCATCGAGCTTGTGGCCGATCTTGTCCAGGATCGGGAAGCAGTAGTCGAAGAGGTCGTCGAGGACGTGGTAGAGCAGGTAACCGGAGCCCTTGCCGAAGAGGCTTTCGCGAAGCTCCTCGTCGTCGTGGCAGCGATGGAAGAGGCGTGTCACCGGCAGCAGCTCGACGGTGGGGAGCGTGACGAGGTAGCCGTGGCCGAGGAAGACGTCCAGCTCGCCGGCGTTCAGACGCTTCGCGTTCTTGTCGTAGACCGGGAAGTGGAGGACGACGAACCGGTAGTCGTCGTACTCGTCGACCTTCGGTCGCTGGCGCTTGGAGAGGACGTCCTCGATGTCGAGCGGGTGCCACCCGAAGCGCTCGGCGAGCGCCATCGCCTCCTCGCCCTTCGGCGAGTCGAGGTGGATCCAGGTCAGCCCGTTGGCACTGAGCTCAGCCGGCTGGCGCGGCGTCGGCTCGACGACCTCGCGCGTGATGCCGCGAGAGCGAGCCCGGATGCGGGGCAGGCTGGGCATCGGTACTGACCGGGTCGTCCTTCCGCATTAGGAGACCGATTCTACCCCGCGACCCCGTTTTCCTGGCTCGGGCGGAATCTGAGATGGGTGACGGCGGGAGACGAGACGACCCTCGCGATCTCGAGCTTCGTGGGGGCGGCGTCGAGATCGTCGAAGAGCCTGACGCCGTCGCCGAGGAGCAGCGGGGCGACGTGAATCTGCAGCTCGTCGAGCAGCCCGGCGGCCAGGTACTGCTGCGCGACGGTCGCCCCGCCGGCGATGTTGACGTTCTTGTCGCCGGCCGCGGCCCGCGCCTGCTCGAGCGCGGCCTCGATGCCGTCCGTGACGAACGTGTACGAGGTTCCGCCCTCTTTCGTGACCGTCTCTCGGGCATGGTGTGTGAGGACGAAGACCGGCTTGCGGAACGGCGGGTCGTCGCCCCACCAGCCGGCGGCCTTGGGGTCGTCCTCCCACGGGCCGGCTCCACCGCTGAACATGCGCCTGCCCATCAGGTAGGCACCGGCTTCGCGGGTCGCCTCGTCGACGACCTCGGAGTCCTGGTTGGTCTCACCGCCCGAGAGGCCGTGCTGCTCGCGCCAGGCGGCGAGGCCGGTGATCCAGTCGTGGAGTCGCTCGCCGCCTTCGCCGAGCGGCTGCTCGAGCGTCTGGTTCGGGCCGGCGACGAAGCCGTCGAGGGACATCGTGATGTCGAGGACGAGCTTCGGCATCGCCCGCATGCTAGACCTCGGCGAGAGCCGGCTGAGCGCGCTTCGGCGTCGTGCGCGCGCCGGCGGGAATCGCCCGCTCGAGCGCCAGCGCCGCAGCGCCGGCGGCGAGACAGACAGCCGCGGCAGCCGGCCAGAGCGCGTGCGGCCAGTGGTTGAGGACGAGGCCTCCGACCGCCGGTCCAAGCGCGAAGCCGACGCCCCACGAGAACGCCGAGGCCGCCATGTAGCGCCCGATCAGGCTGTGGTCGGCGAGATCCGCGACGAGCGGCGCCTGCACCGTTCCGTGCAGGCACTCGCCGACGGCGATGATCGCGAACGTGAGTGCGAGGAGCCACACGGCCGTCCACCCGTCCACGGCCACGCCCGCGATTGGCACGATCACCAGCCCCGCCGCCCAAACGACGCCGAGAAGCGCGAGCGTCCGCATGCGTCTGTGGCCCTCGAGCACGCGCGCCATCGGCAGCTGGGCGAGGACGATCACGAGCGTGTTGAGGAAGAACAGCACGCCGATCCCTCGCTCGGTCAGGCCGGCCTCGTTCTTCGCGTACACGGGCAGCGTCTCGAGCTGCGCCATCCCGGCTCCGATGAAGACGAAGTTCAGCGCGACGACCCCCATGAAGACGCGGTTCCGCACGACCTCGCCGTAGCCGCCGCCCCCGCGGCCCTCCGGCCGGGGCGTCCGCTCCGGCTCCGGTACGCGGGTCAGGAAGAGCATGTAGACGAGGAAGGTCGCCGCGTCGCCGAGGAAGAGCACCGTGAACGAGGTCGGGTTGGCGGTCGTGGCGATCAGGCCGCCCGCGAGACCGCCGAGGCCGATGCCGAGGTTCATCATCACCCGCTGCATGGCGAAGGCCTGGTGCCGCTGCGCCGTCGGCGTGAGGCCGGCGATCAGCGACGATTGGCTGGGCCAGAAGCCGCCGTTCCCGATCCCCGCGATCGCACTGGCCAGGAAGCCCTGCCACGGGTTCTCGACGAAGGCGTAGCCGCCGAAGCCGACGGCCAGGAAGATCAGTGAGCCGGCAAGCGTGACCCGGCCGCCGACCCGGTCGATCAGCGAGCCGATCACCGGGCCGGCGACGAGCCCGACCGCGGCGTTCGTCCCGACGATCAGACCCGCCGTCGCCAGGTCGATGTCACGGACGTTGTGGAGGTAGATGAAGAGGAACGGGTAGGCGAGTCCGTTACCGAGCGCGTTGATCAGCGCGCCGGCCTGGAGCGTCCGCACCGACGACGGCAGCGGCGGGTTCAGCGTGCTCAGGTAAGTGCGGAGGAGCCTCACGGAGCGTCAACCTACCCACGGCTAGACTGGCTGCTCCGGGCCAGTAGCTCAGGGGATAGAGCGCGCGCCTCCGGAGCGCGAGGTCGCAGGTTCGATTCCTGCCTGGCCCACTCGGACTGAGCTTCGTGCCTGACGAACACGGTTCGGCCGGGACGCGGTGCCCCTGTCGCCCGTCTTCCTCCCGTGGACTCGCCAGCGGCCGAGCGTAGCCGGGCGCTCGGCTACGCCGTCCGGCGCTGACACGAAATTACCCCGCACCGCCGCGATGGGACGCACGCTTCTCCGGATCGTCGACAGCAACGCGAGCCTGCTCGTGCTGTTGCTCGCGAATTTCTTCCTACTCGAGCTGATCGACGATCCGCGCTGGGGCGCCCTCATCAGCACGCTACTGGCGGCCGTCGCCCTCGTCGTGGCCATCAGCGACCCCGACGCGGGGACGACGCTCAAGCGCCGTCACGTGGTCTCGATCGTCGCCTGCGTCGCGCTGGCGCCGATTGTCCTCTTCGTCAACTCGGCGTCGCTGATCGGTCTCACGTACCTGCTGCCGGTCGTGCTCCTCGTGACGGCGACGCTGCCGGTGACCATCAGCCGCACGCTCCAGCATCGGCGGATCACGCACGAGACCGTGCTCGGCGCCCTCTGCGCCTACGTGCTGGTCGGGCTGCTGTTCGCGTTCGTCTACCTGGCGGTCGACGAGCTGCGCGACGGGCCGTTTTTCGCCCAGCCGGGCGAGCACACACAGTCCGAGTTCCTCTACTTCAGCTTCGTCTCGCTGACGACCCTCGGGTTCGGCGATCTCTCGCCCGCGGTCGGGCTGCCGCAGGCTTTGACCGTCCTCGAGGCGCTCGGCGGCCAGATCTTCCTCGTCACGCTCGTCGCCCGACTCGTGACCCTCTGGGTCCGGCAGAGCGAACCTCGGTAGTCGCGCGGGGTCTTCCACAACCCGCACGGCAAGGGCCATGTCCGAGTGACAGTCACTGAGACATGGCTGCGAGTGGGCGTGGAACTGCCGATTTTCGTGGCGAAAGCGGAGGCAAGACCGGTCTCGACGGGTCTCGTCCGAGTGACTGTCACTTGGACGCGGCCAGGTCGGGACCCGGCCGGCGCCCGGCGGTAGAGTCGGCTCTTGATGCAGGTCACTGCCCGGATCGCCTCCCTGACGCTCGCCGAGCCGTTCACGATCGCCCGCGGGACGCACACCGAAGCGGAGGTGGTCTGGGTCGAGATCGAGCACGAGGGGGAGCGCGGCTACGGCGAGGCGGCTCCGATCGAGCGGTACGGCGAATCGGCCGAGTCCGCGCTCGCCTACGTGGAGGAGGTCGCAGGCTCGCTCGGGGACGACCCGTTCGCCTTCGAGGAGATCGAGAGCCGGCTGCCCGGGCGGGAGTACGCGGCCCGCGCGGCGATCGACTGCGCGCTCCACGACCTGTGCGGCAAGCTCGTCGGCTTGCCCGTCTGGCGCCTGCTCGGTCTCCGGCAGGCCGGTCCACCGACAACCTGGACGATCGGTCTCGGCGATCCCGGACGAGATGGCCCGAAAGGCCGAGCGGGCCACGGAGTTCAAGGGCCTGAAGCTCAAGCTCGGCGGCCGGGACGGGCTCGACGTCGAGCGCGTGAAGGCGGTGCGCGGCGTCTGGCCCGGGTCGATCCGCGTGGACGTGAACGAGGGCTGGGATGCGCTGGACGAGGCGCTCGAGGCGCTGCCGCAGCTCGCCGAGCTCGGAGTCGAGTACTGCGAGCAGCCGATGCGCGCGGCCGACATGGTCGGCGACGGCCCGAAGCTGAAGGCGGACTCCCCGATGCCGATCTACGTGGACGAGAACTGCCACACGCTCGACACCGTGGCCGGCTGCGCGCAGATGGCGCACGGGATCAACATCAAGCTGGCGAAGTCGGGCGGGATCCGCGAGGCGATCCGCATGGCGCACGCAGCCCGAGCGCTCGGTCTGGGCGTAATGCTCGGCTGCATGCTGGAGTCGGGGCTCGGGATCGCCGCGGGCGCGTCCGTCGCCAGTCTCTGCGACCACGTCGACCTCGACGGGAACATCCTCATCGCCGAGGACCCGTGGCCCGGCGTCCAGCTCGTCGACGGCGTCCAGCTGCCGTCGTCGGCAGCAGGGCTCGGCGTCCATGCACCGGCACGCGCCGCCTGACTACGACTGCCCGTTCTGCGCCTTCGTCCGCGGCGAGGAGCGGCAGCCCTACGCCGAGCGACTGCGGGCGGCGCTGTGACGAAGCGCTACCTCGTCCTCGCCGAGGGCCGCTCCGGCGACGAGCACTACGGAAAGACGATGCGCGGCATCGTCCACTACGCGCCCGATCCCGTGGTCGCCATCCTCGACTCGGAGCGCGTGGGGGAGAGCTACCGCGAGATCCCCATCGTCGGCACGGTCGAGGAGGCGATGAACTTCGGCCCGACCACGGCCACCGTCGGCGTCGCCACGCAGGGCGGACGCTTCCCGCCCGCCTGGCGTGAGCTCCTGAAGGACTCGATCCGCGCCGGGCTCGACCTCGAGAGCGGCCTGCACGAGTTCATCAGCGAGGACCCGGAGCTCACCGCGCTGGCGCGGGAGCACGGCGTCGAGCTGCGCGACCTGCGCAAGCCTCCGCCCGACCTCAGCGTCCCGACCGGCGAGAACCTCCAGGTGCCCGCGACGATCGTCCTCACCGTCGGCTCGGACTGCGCGATCGGGAAGAAGACGGTCGCCGTCGAGCTCGATCTCGCCGCCCGCGAGCGCGGCCTGAAGTCCGTCTTCGTACCGACCGGCCAGACGGGAATCGCGATCGCCGGCTGGGGGATCGCCGTCGACGCCGTCGTCGCGGACTTCCTGGCCGGCGCCGCGGAACGCCTCGTCGTCGAGGGCGCGGCGCGAGGCGGCGAGCTGCTCTGGGTCGAGGGGCAGGGATCGCTCGTCCACCCGGCGTATTCGGGAGTCACGCTGGGCCTGATCCACGGAAGTGCGCCACATGCGTTCGTTCTCGTCCACAGGGCACGCGCCACCCATGTCGAGGGCTACCCGGAGCATCCGCTGCCCGACCTCGTCGACCTGATCGAGCTCCACGAGCGCTCCTCGCTCGCGCTCCGGCCGGCGCGGGTCGCGGCCATCGCGCTCCACACCGGCGAGCTGGACGAGGACGAGGCGCGCTCGGAGATCGCCCGCATCGAGGCCAAAACGGGCCTGTCTACAGACGACCCGGTGCGCTTCGGCGCCTCGAAGGTGCTCGACGCCGTCCTGCAGGTCGTGCAAAACTGAAGCGGTTTCACTGAGGAATGACGGGGTTTCGCCCGAAAAAACCTGCCGCGGCACTCGCGTTCGCCTTCGGGGCGCTCGCACTGGCCGCGCCTGCCGCCGCCGACGTCTCGGTGGGGGTGGCCGACGACCGGGGCAAGCTCGCCGCCGACGGCGGCGCCGTCTTCCTCGCGAGCATGCGCGACGTCGGGCTCCAGGAGAACCGGATCACGCTCGCCTGGGACCCGGACCAGCCGACGACGATCCGCGAGAAGGAGGCCCTCGACCGCTACGTCGCGAACGCGACGGCCGCCGGAATCCGCCTCTCGATCGTCATCGCGCCGAGCCGGGCGAGGGCGCTCTTCAACTCCACCTCGGCGAGCACCGCGTTCGTCCGCTTCGTCGCCCAGGTCGCCCGCACCTACCCGCAGATCAAGGACATCGCGGTGGGCAACGAGCCGAACCAGCCGAGGTTCTGGCAGCCGCAGTTCAGCAACCGCGGCGCCGGGCTCGCGTGCAGCGGCTACCAGCGCGTCCTCGCCCAGTCCTACGACGCGCTGAAGGCGGTCGACACGTCGATCACCGTGCTCGGCGTCTCGCTGTCGCCGCGCGGCAACGACAACGCACTGGCGGCCACCAACGCCTCCACGTCGCCGGTCCGCTGTATCAGGGACATGGGCGTCTCCTATCGCGCGAGCGGACGGCGGCGGCCGATCATGGACGAGCTCGCCTTCCACCCACACCCGAACTCGTACACGGACAACTTCCTGATCGGCTACCGCTGGCCGAATGCGGGCACGTCGAACCTGAACCGGATCAAGCAGGCGTTCTGGGACGCCTTCCGTGGCACCGGGCAACCCATCTTCGCCGAGCGAGGGCGACCCGTCTCCCGCGCGGCGCTCCCGCCACTCCGGTTCCGTCTCAACGAGATCGGCTGGCAGACCGCTATTCCGGCCTCCTCGATGCACGCGTACTACGGTCGGGAGTCCGTTCCGCGCCTCGCCGAGGACCGGCACCAGTCGGACGTCTACTCGGCGCTGATCCCCTACTACGCCTGTGACGAGTCCGTGCGCTCGATGCTCTACTACGGCCTCGTCGACGAGCCCGACCTCGACCGCTGGCAGGCCGGCCTGATGCGCGCCGACGGCACTCGGCGGCCCTCGTACAACACCGTCAAGTCCGCCCTCACGCGAGGGCTGGCGCGCTGCACCGGGCGGCGGAAGACCTGGCGCCACTCCACCGTGGTCGTGGGCGCGACGACGAAGTTCGGAGAGCGACGTCGGTCCGCCCGGGACACGAACTGGACGTTCGCCGCCAGCTCCGCGGAGGCAAGCACCTTCAGGGCGGCCATGTACCGGCTCAAGACCGGACGCCTGTCCGCCAGCGGACGGAAGCAGCTGCTCGCCGCGGTCGGCGTCAAGCGGTCGCCGAAGGCGCTCCTCACGGCGCGCGGGAAGATCCGCGCCCACCTCGGCACCTTCGTCCGCTTCAAGCGGAAGCGCCTCCAGCCGGGTCGGTATGTCTTCGCGATCCGGCTGCGGGCCGAGATGAATCCAACACGCACGACCGCGCTCGTCAGCAGACCGTTCGCTGTCGGCGCTCCTGCGGCGACGAAGAGGCGCTAGGCAAGTAGGTGCGGGACCCGAGGATCGAGAAGCTCGCCGAGCTGATCGCCGGCTACTCCCTCGAGCTTCGGGAGGGACAGGTCTACCGGATCGACGGCGAGGAGAACACGATCCCGCTGGCGGCCGCGCTGTACGCGGCGGCGCTGCGGCGGGGCGCGCATCCCTACACGAAGATCATCCCCTCCGGCCTCGACGAGATCGCCCTTGCCGAAGCCTCCGACGAGCAGCTCGCCTACATCCCCGAGCTCGAGCTGATCGCGACGGAGCGGATGGACGCCTGGACCTCGCTCTGGAGCAGCGTCAACACCCGATCGCTGACCCGTGCAGACCCCGAGCGGCGCCGCCTCCAGCTCTCGACGCACTACCGGATCGCCAACCCGCGCTGGGAGCGGATCGCCCAGGGCGACCTCGCGTGGTGCGGGACGCTCTACCCGAGCCAGGCGCACGCCCAGGACGCGGAGATGTCGCTCGCCGAGTTCGAGGACTTCGTCCACGCCGCGTGCCACACGCGCGAGGGCGACGATCCGATCGCCCACTGGCAGGAGGTCTCGGCCACGCTGACGGCGAGGGCGCAGGAGCTCGACGGCGCGCGGGAGCTCCGGATCGTCGGGCCCGACACCGACCTCCGCGTGCTCGTCGAGGGTCGCCGCTGGCTCCCCTCCGACGGCCGGCAGAACATGCCCGACGGCGAGATCTTCACGAGCCCCGTCGAGACCGGGACGAGCGGCGAGATCTTCTTCGCCTTCCCGTCGATCTTCCAGGGGCAGGAGGTCGAGAACGTCCGGCTCCGATTCGAGGACGGCGGCGTCGTGCACGCCGAGGCGAGCTCCGGACAGGAATTCCTGCGGTCGCTGATCGACACGGATTCGGGCTCGCGTGTCCTGGGCGAGGTCGCGTTCGGCCTCAACTACGAGATCGACCGCTTCACCCGCGACATCCTCTTGGACGAGAAGATCGGCGGGACGATGCACGTCGCGCTCGGCGGCGGCTTCGACGAGGCCGGCACCAAGAACAAGTCCGATCTCCACTGGGACCTGATCTGCGACCTGCGCGAGGACGGCGAGGTCTACGCGGACGGGGAGCTGGTCTGGAAGTCGGGGACGTTCCTCGGGGAGCCGGCGGTCGCTCGTGCTTGATCCTCGACACACGCGTCTCGCCGAGGTGCTCGTCGGCTACTCCACCGCCGTGCGGCCCGGGGACAAGGTTCGGATCGACTCGAGGGGCCACGGCTCGCCGCTGGCCCGTGAGCTCTACGCCGCGGCGCTTCGCGCGGGCGGGCACCCCGAGGCGATCGTCGCGCTCGACGAGGCCGAGGAGGCGCTGCTCCGCGAGGGAAGCGACGCCCAGCTCGAGTGGATCTCGCCGGAAGTCGAGTGGACCGTCGACGAGTGCGACGTCTGGATGGTGATCGACGCTCCGGAGAACACCAAGCGCCTGACCGGCGTCGACCCGGCCAACATGGGCCGGCGGCTGAAGGCTCGAGGCCCCATCCAGACCCGCTACCTCGAGCGCTCCGCGTCCGGGCTCTTTCGCTGGGTGATCTGCGGCTACCCGACCCAGGCCTCGGCGCAGGACGCGGGGATGTCGCTCCGGGAGTTCGAGGACGTGCTGTACCGCGGCGCCTTCCTCGACCAGGAAGACCCGGTGCAAGCGTGGACGACCTTCGGCGAGCGCCTCGAGGAGATCGGGTCGTTTCTCGAGACGACCCGCGAGCTGCGGATCGTCGGCGAGGACACCGACCTGAAGATCGGCGTCGAGGGCCGCACGTGGATCCGCTCGAAGGGGCTGCGGAACTTCCCCGACGGCGAGGTCTTCACAGGGCCGATCGAGTCGAGCGTCGAGGGCACGATCCGGTTCACCTTCCCGGCGATGATGCGCGGCCGCCAGGCGCACGGCGTCCGGCTGCGGTTCGAGGGCGGCGAGGTCGTGGAGGCCACGGCCGAGCGGGGCCAGGACTTCCTTCGAGAGATGGTCGGGCTCGACGACGGGGCGAGACGCGTCGGAGAGTTCGCGTTCGGGCTCAACGAAGCGATCACCGGATACACGGGCAGCCTGCTCCTCGACGAGAAGATCGGCGGAACCGTCCACCTCGCGCTCGGTCGCTCGGTGCCGGGGACCGGCGGCGAGAACCAGTCCGGCCTGCACTGGGACATCGTCTGCGACCTGCGCGACGGGGGAGAGGTCTACGCGGACGGCGAGCTCGTCTACCGGGACGGCTCGTTCCTGAACGGCTCCTCCTGACCCTGAAGCTCGGGGTCATCTCCGACACGCACATGCCGCGGGGGACGCGGCGCCTGCCGGCGAAGTGCCTGCGGCTCCTAGGCGAGTCCGACCTGATCCTGCACGCGGGCGATTTCGTCTCGCTCGCCGTGGTGGAGAGCCTGGGCGAGCTCGCGCCGCTCGAGGGCGTGGCCGGGAACATGGACGAGGAGGAGGTACGGGCCCGGCTGCCCGAGCGGCGCGTCGTCGAGGTCGAGGGCGTCCGGATCGGGCTCGTCCACGACGCCGGGCCGGCGCTCGGCCGGGCCCAGCGGCTCGTCGATGCGTTCCCCGGCTGCGCGGCGGTCGTCTACGGGCACACCCACGTCCCCGAGGCGAGCGCAGCTCTGGGAGACGTGGATCTTGAACCCGGGGAGCCCGACCGAGCGGCGCTCGTCGCCGCACCACGGGATGATCGGCCTGGAGGTCCAGAATGGACGAGTTGACGTCCGAACGTATGTTCTATAGTCTGCGAACGTATGTTCGTCCGGATCACACTTGCCACGCTTCTCGTACTCGTGCTCGCCTGGAGCGCCCTCGTGCGCACCTCTGAGGGAGCCGGGACCGGTCGGCCCTACCGCGTGCAGGCGGGGGACACGCTTTGGTCGATCGCGGCGCGGACGTACGGGGGCGATCCGCGTCAAGGAGTCTGGGCAATCCAGCGCGAGAACCGGCTCGCCGGCTCGGCCCTCAGCCCGGGGCAGGTCCTGATGCTCCCCTAGCCGACAGCCAGAAGGTGAGGCTCGCGCGAGGGGTCTCGGCCAGCACTCCAGGGACACCGGCCTCCCCAAATGGATGCCGCCTCGGCCGTCATACACTCCCCCGCGTGGATCTGGACCTCGTCTTCCTCGGCACCTCGGGGTCGATGCCGACAGCCCAGCGCGCGCCGACAGCGATGCTCCTCCGGAGGGGCGGAGAGCGCCTGCTCTTCGACTGCGCGGAGGGAACGCAACGGCAACTCCTGCGCTCGAACGTCGGCCTGATCGAGCTTCGGGAGATCTTCCTGACCCACTACCACGCCGACCACTACCTGGGCCTCCCCGGGATGCTCAAGACGTTCGCGCTTCGCGGACGCGAGACGCCGATCACGATCTACGGGCCGCGGGGCCTGGGGGACCTGTTCACGGCGCTCCGCCGGATCTTCGGCAAGCTCACGTATCGCTACGAGCTGGTCGAGCTGGAGGCCGACGAGGTGCTCGAGCGCGGCGAGTACGAGCTCGTGACCTTCCCGGTCGACCACGGCGTGTCCGCGATCGGCTACGCGCTCGTCGAGCGGCCGCGGCCGGGCCGATTCGACGTGGCCGCCGCCGACGCGCTCGGCATCCCCGAGGGGCCCGAGCGGGGCGCGCTGCAGGCCGGCGAGTCGGTCACGCTCCCCGACGGGCGGGTGATCACGCCGGACAGCGTCCTCGGCGAGCCGCGGGCGGCCCGGAAGGTCGTGATCGCCGCCGACACGGCCTACTCACGCTCGGTCGTCGAGGCGGCGCGTGGGGCGGACCTGCTCGTCCACGAGGCGACCTTCGCGGACGAGGAGCGAGATCGGGCACACGAGACGCTCCACTCGACGGCGCTCGAGGCGGGCGAGGTGGCGCGCGACGCCGGCGTGGGGCTGCTCGCGCTGACCCACCTGTCGAACCGCTACTTCGGCGGCGAGATCGAGCGCGAGGCGCAGTCCGTCTTCCCCGAGACGGTTGTGCCGCGCGACCTCGATATCATCGTCGTCCCGTTCCCTGAGCGGGGGGTTCCGGAGCTCGTCAAGGGCGGAGCGAAGCCGCCCTGAAGGGAGAGTGTTCCGATGGCGGTCAGGAGCGTGCAATGACCAGGATGGTTCAAGTCGCAGTGGCCGGCGACGTGACGGAGGCGGAGGAGCTCGAGTCGATGCTCCGGGCCGCAGGCATCGAGCCCCAGCTGCAGCCGGCGATCGAGCATCATCCGACGGAGGTCGAGGACGCGCCGCAGAAGGTGCTCGTCCCGGAGACCTCGCTCGAGGCGGCGCTCCACGCCATCGAGTCGCTCAGCGAAGCGGACGACCTCGTCTCGGACGCCTGAGCTCCTCGACCCCTGACTTCGGTCGGGTCGCGGCGGACTACGACCGGCTCCGGCCACAGGACGAGAGCTGGTGGGCCCTCTTCGAGGTCCTCGTCCGCGAAGGCGACCTCCTCGGCCGCCGCGTTCTCGACGTCGGCTGCGGGACCGGCCGCTGGTCCGAGGCGCTCGCCGAACGCGGCTCGCGCGTGTGGGGGATCGACAGCTCAGCCGAGATGGTGGAGCTGGCGCGCCGGCGCGGCGTCAACGCGAAGCGGGCGAGCGCCGACGCGCTGCCGTTCAAGGAAGGTTGGTTCGAGCGGGCGCTGCTCGTGCTCGTCCTCCACGTGATCGACCGGCCGCGAGCCTTCGCCGAGCTCCATCGCGTGCTCGGTCCGGAGGGGAGGATCGCGATCGGCACGTTCGACCACGCGCAGTTCGACGACTACTACCTGAACGACTACTTTCCATCGCTCGCCGAGATCGACAGGGCGCGCTTCCCGACGAGAGACGGCCTGGAGGCTGAGCTCGAAGCGGCGGGATTCGCGGCGCGAACTCTGCCGGTGCACCAGTCCATGAGCTGGAGCCGGGACCTGATCCTCGAACGGATCCGCGGCCGCTTCATCTCGACGCTCCAGCTCCTCGACGAGGCAGAGTACGCCGAGGGCCTCGCCCGGGCGGAGCGTGAGCTGCCGGAACACGTCGCGTCCGAGCAGCACCTCCTGGCCGTCGTCGCTGACGCCGTCCGCCCGCCGTTGTAGAGTCCCGCTCGCTCCACGTCCTTTAACTCGGTCCCGAGAGGCCGGAAAGGAGAGCGGTTGACGCTGCCTGCCCAAACGAGCGCCAAAGTCCTGCTGGACGAGGCGGCGATCGCCCGGACGCTCACGCGGATCGCCCACGAGATCATCGAGGGCAACCCCGACCTCGACCGCGTCGCGCTGGTCGGGATCCACACGCGAGGCGTCCCGATCGCACACCGGCTCCGCCGGCTGATCCACGAGTTCAGCGGCGAGGAGGTCGCAAGCGGCTCGCTCGACATCACCTTCTACCGGGACGACGTGCAGGTGCGCGGCGGCGAGCCTCCGAAGCAGGCGCAGCCGGTCGTCCGCTCGACGCGCCTCGACTTCCCGCTCGAGGGGATGACGTGCGTGCTCGTCGACGACGTCCTCTACACCGGGCGCACGATCCGCGCCGCGATCGAGGCGCTCTTCCACTACGGCCGTCCGGAGCGGGTGCAGCTCGCCTGCCTGGCCGACCGCGGCCACCGAGAGCTTCCCATCCGTCCCGACTACGTCGGCAAGAACCTGCCGACCTCCCGCGGCGAGCGGATCCAGGTCCAGCTCGTCGAGGTCGACGAGGTCGACCGCGTCCTGCTCGTCCAAGCCCCGGAGGAGAACCATGGGTGACATCCGCGTCATGCGCGACGACCTGAAGCCGCCGCCCCCGAGCGAGCGCCGGCATCTCATATCCGTCGCAGACCTGTCCAGAGACGACGTCGAGCGGCTGCTCGGCACCGCCCGCAGCTTCGCCCGCTCGCTCGAGCGGGAGATGAAGAAGCTCCCGACGCTGCGCGGGCGGCTCGTCGTCAACGTCTTCTACGAGTCCTCGACGCGCACGTCGTCGAGCTTCGAGCTCGCGGCGAAGCGGCTCTCGGCGGACACGATGTCGATCAAGGCGTCAGGCTCGGCCGTGGACAAGGGCGAGTCGCTGAAGGACACGGCGCTCACGCTCGGCGCGTACGACCCGGACGTGATCGTCATCCGGCACCCGCAGATCGGCGCGCCGAACCTCGTCGCCAGGGTGACGGGCGCGCACGTCGTGAACGCCGGCGACGGGAAGCACCAGCACCCGACCCAGGCGCTGCTCGACCTCTACACGCTCCAGGACGAGTTCGGCCGCCTCGACGGCCTGCACGTGGCGATCGTCGGCGACGTCCTGCACTCGCGGGTGGCGCGGTCGCTCGTCCAGGCGCTCGACCTGGTCGGGGCGCGGGTGACGCTCGTCGGGCCGCCGACGCTGCTGCCGCGGGGCGTCGAGGCGATGGGCTGCGAGACCTCGACCGACATCGGCGCGATCGGCGCCGCCGACGTCGTCTACGTCCTCCGCATGCAGCGGGAGCGGATGCTCGAGGGCGCGAACTACGTCCCCAGCCTGCGCGAGTACACGGAGCGCTGGGGGGTGACGCCGGAGCGGCTCCGCGCCGGCCAGAAGGTCATGCATCCCGGGCCGATGAACCGCGGCGTCGAGATCGACGGCCGGGTCGCGGACGCCGGCGACGCGCTGATCGAGACGCAGGTTCGGGCCGGGCTCGTGACCCGGATGGCGGTGCTCTACGACCTGCTGACGAGCGGCCCCGTCGGGGTCCAGGCCGCCCAGCTGACGGAGGTGGCGTGATGCTGTTCTCCAAGAGCGGCGCCGGCGAGAACCTGATCGTCCGCGGCGCGCGGGTGCTCGATCCCGTCGAGCAGATTGACGCCGTCCTCGACGTCCGGATCGACGGCGGGACGATCGCCGAGATCGGAGCGCGACTCGACACGAACGCGCACCGGGTCGTCGACGCCGAGGGGCTGACGCTCGCGCCGGCGTTCGTCGACCCGCACGTCCACCTGCGAACACCGGGCAGGGAGGACGAGGAGACGATCGCGAGCGGGACGCAGGCGGCCGCGGCCGGCGGCTACTGCGCGATCCTCGCCATGCCGAACACCGAGCCGGTCCTGGACTCGGCCGCCGTCCTCGGGTCGCTCGCCGACCGGGCTCGGGCCGAGGCCGAGATCCCGGTCGGGTTCCTGGCCGCGATCAGCAAGGGCCAGGAGGGGACGGAGCTGACCGAGATGGGCGAGCTCGCCGATGCGGGCGCCGCCGGGTTCAGCGACGACGGGAGGCCCGTGACGGCTCCGGGGCTCATGCGGCGTGCGCTCCAGTACAGCGGCGTCACCGACCGGCCGCTCGCGCTTCACTGCGAGGAGCCGACGCTCTCGCGGAGCGGGCAGATGCACGAGGGCGCTGTGTCCGCCGAGCTCGGCTTCACGGGCTACCCGTCGGTGGCCGAGAGCCTCATGGTCGAGCGGGACCTCTCGCTCGCAGCCTACGAAGGCCGGCCCGTGCACATGCTCCACCTCTCGGCAAGGGAATCCGTCGACGCCGTCCGTGCCGCTCGGAACGCCGGCGTCCAGGCGACGGCCGAGGCGACCCCGCACCACCTCTGCCTGACCGACGACGCCGTCCGGTCACTCGACGCGAACGTGAAGATGAACCCGCCGCTCCGGTCGGCAGACGACCGTGCCGCTCTCGTCGAGGGCCTGCGGGACGGGACGATCCAGGCGGTCGCCACCGACCACGCGCCGCACGCCCGCCATGAGAAGGAGGTCCCGTTCGAGGCGGCGCCCTTCGGCGTCACCGGCCTCGAGACCGCGTTCGCCGCGCTGCACACGCATCTCGTCGAGCCCGGCCTGATCAAGCTGGAGCTGCTGCTCGAACGGATGTCGGCGGGCCCGGCAGCCGTCTACGGGATCCCGGCGCCGCGGATCGCGGCCGGCGAGCCGGCGAACCTCGTCCTGCTGGACACGCGGGCGGGCTGGCGGGTGGAGGAAAGCGGCTTCCGCTCCCGCTCGGCGAACTCCTGGCTCCTCGGGCAGCGGCTCACGGGCAAGGTCCGGCTGACGGTCGCCGCCGGGAGGACGGTGTTCGCGGGATGACCGGCTTCCTCGTCCTCGAGGACGGCACGGTCTTCCGCGGGGAGTCCGTCGGCGCGCAGACGTTCGCGTTCGGCGAGGCGGTCTTCACGACCGCGATGACCGGCTACCAGGAGGTCGTCACCGACCCGAGCTTCGCGGAGCAGATCGTCTGCTTCACCGCCCCGATGGTGGGCAACTACGGCGTCGACCCCGAGCGGTCGGAGTCGGGTCGGGCGCACGCGCGCGCCGTCCTCATGCGCGAGGCCCGCGGCCCCGCCTGGACAGATTGGCTCCACGAGCGCGGGCTCCCGGCGCTCTCCGGGATCGACACGCGCTCGCTCGTCCTCCGGCTGCGAGAGGCGGGCGCGATGCGTGCGGCGGTGGTCGCCGGCGACGCCTCTGTCGAGGAGACGCTCCGCGCCGTCCGCGAGCAACCGGCGATGGCGGGCCGGCCGCTCGCCGCCCAGGTCTCCTGCGACGAGCCGTACGCCTTCACGGAGGCGGGCCGGCTCAGGGTCGCCGTCGTCGACTACGGCTGCAAACGCTCGATCCTGCGACGGCTCGGGAAAGCGGGCGCGGCCGTCACGGTCTTCCCGGCCACGGCCGGCGCCGACGAGCTCGCGCGCTTCGACGGCGTGGTGCTCTCGAACGGGCCCGGCGACCCGGAGCCGCTCGCGGAGCAGATCGAGACCGTGAAGGCGCTCCTCGGGCGGGTTCCCGTCTTCGGGATCTGCCTCGGACACCAGCTGCTGGCGCTCGCCACAGGCCATGAGACGTTCAAGCTGCCCTTCGGGCACCGGGGCGCCAACCATCCGGTGCTCGAGAAGGCGACGGGCCGGGTGCTCGTGACCGCCCAGAACCACGGCTTCGCAGTCCGGCCGGCCGCGGGGAGAGAAGCGACGTACGTCTCGCTCTACGACGGCACCGTGGAAGGGCTCGACTACCCGGAGCTCGCCGCGCGCTCGGTGCAGTTCCACCCGGAGGCGGGGCCGGGGCCGCACGACGCCTGGCCGCTGCTCGAGACCTGGGTCGAGGAGGTGTGCGCGCGCCATGCCAAGGCGGCCTGACCTTCGTTCGATCTGCGTGATCGGCTCCGGGCCGATCGTCATCGGGCAGGCCTGCGAGTTCGACTACGCCGGGTGCCAGGCCCTGAAGGTGCTGCGGGAGGACGGGTTCCGCACCGTCGTCGTCAACTCGAACCCGGCGACGATCATGACCGACCCCCGCTTCGCCGACCGCACGTACGTCGAGCCGCTCGACCTCGAGGGCGTCGCGGGCGTGCTGGCACGAGAGCGTCCCGATGCGCTTCTCCCGACCCTGGGCGGCCAGACCGCCCTCAACCTCGCGCTCGAGCTCGCAGACGCCGGCGTCCTCGACGAGCTCGGCGTCGAGCTGATCGGGGCCGGCCTCGACGTCATTCGCCGTGCCGAGGACCGCGAGCTCTTCCGCGAGACCGTGCGGCTGGCCGGGTATCTCGTGCCGGCCTCCGAGGTGATCACCTCCCCGGAGCAGATCCGGAAGGAGCTCGCTTTCCCGGTCGTGATCAGGCCGGCATTCACGCTGGGAGGCCATGGCGGGGGAGTCGCCGGGAACCCTGCCGAGCTCGAGCACCGGCTCGAGCTGGGGCTCCGGGAGAGCCCGGTCGGCCAGGTCCTCGTCGAGGAGTCGCTGATCGGCTGGGACGAGTTCGAGCTCGAGGTCATGCGCGACCGGAGCGACAACGTCGTCATCGTCTGCTCGATCGAGAACCTCGACCCGATGGGCGTCCACACCGGCGACTCGGTGACGGTCGCGCCGCAGATGACCCTGTCGGACGAGGCGTACCAGGAGCTCCGCGACGCCGCCGCTGCAATCGTCCGCGCCGTCGGTGTCGAGACGGGCGGCGCAAACATCCAGTTCGCCCGCAACCGCGAGACCGGCGCGCTCCGCGTGATCGAGATGAACCCGCGTGTCTCGCGCTCCTCGGCCCTGGCGTCGAAGGCGACCGGCTATCCGATCGCCAAGGTGGCCGCGAAGCTGGCCGTCGGCTACACGCTGGACGAGATCCCCAACGACCTCACGGGCACGACGCCGGCGAGCTTCGAGCCGACTCTCGACTACGTCGTCGTGAAGTTCCCGCGATTCGCGTTCGAGAAGTTCCCGGGCGCCGACCGGACACTCGGGACGCAGATGAAGTCGGTCGGCGAGGCGATGGGCATCGGCCGGTCGTTCACGGAGGCGTTTCTCAAGGCGCAGCGGGCCCGGGAGATCGACGACGGGTGGGAGCCGCGCAACCTCCACCCGTGGTTCGAGACCGAGCTGGAAGGCGCCCGGCGGTCCCTGTCCCGCGTCGACAACCTCGATTCGCTCGTCGCGGACGACTGGATCCGGCTCAAGCGAGCGGGCTGGTCCGACCGCGCGATCGCGGATCACTGCCACGTACGCGAGGCGCAGGTCCGGGCGAAGCGACGAGCGTGTGGCGTGCGGCCCGTCTACCGGAGGGTCGATTCCTGCGCCGGCGAGGTCGAGGCCGCCTCGACGTACTTCTACTCGACGTGGGGCGAGGCGTGTGAGGCGCCCGAGCCGACCGGTCGGAGCGTCGTCATCCTCGGCTCCGGCCCGAACCGGATCGGGCAAGGGATCGAGTTCGACTACTGCTGCGTCCACGCCGCCCAGAGCTTCCGGGAGCTCGGCTTCGAGACCGTGATGGTCAACTGCAACCCGGAGACGGTGTCGACCGACTACGACACGTCCGACCGGCTCTACTTCGAGCCGCTCGGCGTCGAGGAGGTGCTCGCGATCTGCGAGCGGGAGCAGCCCGTCGGCGTCGTCATCCAGTTCGGCGGTCAGACGCCGCTCAAGCTGGCGCGCGCGCTCGAGGACGCCGGCTACCGGATCCTCGGCACGCCGTTCGACTCCGTCGACCTCGCCGAGGACCGCGAACGCTTCGGCGCGCTCTGCCGCGATCTGGGAATCGAGGTGCCGGCGTGGGGGATGGCGGGCTCCCAGGCGGAGGCGATCGGAGTCGCGGAGGGGATCGGGTACCCGGTGCTCGTCCGGCCCTCGTACGTCCTCGGCGGACGTCAGATGGCGGTCTGCTACGACGCCGAGACGGTCGCTGCGAGTGTGCCGCCCGGCTCGCGCGTGCTGGTCGACCGGTTCCTCGAAGGAGCGCTCGAGATGGACGTCGACGCGCTCTGCGACGGCGAGGACACGTTCATCGCGGCCGTCATGCAGCACGTCGAGGAAGCCGGTGTGCACTCCGGCGACTCGAGCTGCGTGCTCCCGCCTCCCGGGCTCGACGAGCGGGTGCGCGACGAGATCGAGCAGATCGTCTCGACGCTCGCGCCCGCGCTCGGGGTCGTGGGGCTCGTCAACGTCCAGCTCGCGGTGCTCGACGGTCGGGTGCGCGTGATCGAGGCGAACCCGCGCGCGTCGCGCACGGTGCCCTTCGCGAGCAAGGCGATCGGGATCAACCTCGTCGAGGCCGCCTGCCGTCTCGCCGCCGGGGCGCGGCTGTCCGATCTGAACCTTCCTCTCGTGGAGGATCTGCACCAGGTCAGCGTCAAGGCGGCCGTGTTTCCGTTCCAGCGCTTCCCGGGCGCCGACCCCGTGCTCGGCCCGGAGATGCGCTCGACCGGCGAGGTCATGGCCAGCGCCGGCGACTACCCGACCGCGCTCGCGAAGGCGGAGCGCGCCGCGGGCCGGCCGCTGCCGTCTTCCGGCACGGCGTTCCTATCCGTCTGCGACGCGGACAAGGACGCCGTCGTGCCGGTGGCGGCGGGCCTCGCCGACCTCGGCTTCTCGCTCACGGCGACGAGCGGCACCGCGCGCGTGCTCGCCGCGGCGGGACTCGCCGTCGACTACGTCCGCAAGGTGACCGAGCGCGGGGAGGGGGCGACGGTCGTCGACCTCCTGCGCCGCGGCCGCTGCGACCTCGTGATCAACACGCCGCAGGGATCGGGCGCGCGAACCGACGGCTACCGGATCCGCGAGGCCGCCCTCGTTGCGCGCATTCCCTGCATCACGACGCTGACCGGCGCCGCCGCCGCCGTCCATGCGATCGCCCACGCGCGCGGCGAGGCGGTCGTCTCATTGCAAGAGAGGATCGATGCCCAGGCGCGCCCGGCTTAGCGTCGTCGCGAGCGAGCCCGTCGGGCCGTACACGCTCCTGCGGGTCGAGCGGGGCGGCCTCGAACCCGGCATTCCGGGCCAGTTCTTCATGCTCGAGGCGCCGGGCCGCGTCCTCCCGCGGCCGATGAGCCTCTGCCTCGCGCCGCGCGGCGAGCTCGGGTTCCTGTTCGAGGCGATCGGGCCGGGGACACGCGCGCTCGCCGACCTCGGCGCCGGACACAGGCTCGACGTCATGGGGCCGCTCGGAAACGGGTTCCGCCTCGACGTGCAGCGGCCGCTCCTCGTGGGCGGCGGGATCGGGATCGCGCCGTTTCCCCACCTGTCCGCTGCGCTGAGGCGCCCGCCGGCGATCCTCGGCTTCCGCACGGCCGAGCACGCCGAGGCGGCCGAGCTCGTGCCGAACGCCGAGGTGGTCGTGGAGCCGACCCGGGTGACCGAGCTGCTGGAGCCGGGCTACGACGTGCTGGCGTGCGGCCCCGAGCCGATGCTGGAGGCCGTCGGCGAGCTCGCACCCAGGCGCGCAGCTCGCCTGGGAGGCACCCATGGCGTGCGGCTACGGTGCCTGCTACGGGTGCGTCGTCGAGATCGGAGGTCGATACGAGCGACTCTGCGTGGAAGGGCCTGTCCTTGCTGCTTAACGCCTCCGGCTGCCTGGACGCGCTGACCGCGCCCGACGTGGCGAGGTCGCTGGACGCCTTCGTGACGAAGACGGTGACGCCGGAGCCGCGCGAGGGCAACGAGCCCGTCCGGATCGCGGAGACCGACCACGGGATGCTGAACTCGATCGGGCTCCAGAACCCCGGCCGCGACCGCTTCCTCGCCGAGGTGCTGCCCCGGCTCGGCGAGCTCGGGATCCCGCTCTGGGTCTCGGTCGGCGGCTTCACGGCCGCGGAGTACGCCGAGACCTGCGCGCAGCTCCACGACGTGACGATCGAGCTGAATCTCTCCTGTCCGAACGTCGACGAGGCGCCCGAGTCGGCCGCGGAGATCGTGGCCGCATGCCGGGCGGTGACGCCGCTCCCGCTCTTCGCCAAGCTCTCACCGGCGGTTCCGGACATCGCGGAGAACGCACGCGCCGTGCAGGCGGCCGGAGCCGACGGGCTCTCGCTCGTCAACACGATCCGCGGTCTCGAGCTGGACGAGCGGACGCTTCGGCCGCGGCTCGCGCGCGCCGTCGGCGGCTACTCGGGCCCCGCGCTCAAGCCGATCGCGCTCGCAGCCGTGTACGCGTGTTACCGGGCGACCGGGATGCCCATCGTGGGCATGGGCGGTGTCGCAACCGGGCGGGACGCGCTCCAGCTCATCGCCGCCGGGGCGAGCTCCGTCGCACTCGGAACGGTGCTCTTCGCAGACCCCGACGCGCCTGCTCGGGTCCGCGGCGAGCTGGCCGAGACGGCCGCGTCCTTCGGCTTCGAGGAGCCGTTCCAGGCTCGTGGCCTCGCCCACCAACACGACTCCCCGCCTGTGCCGCCAGGACTGACAACAGAAAAAACTCCTGCATTTCACGCGAATTGACCGCCCTGGACAAGCTGTTAGTATCACGCGCCGTGGCCTCCGTGAAGACTCAGGCCCAAGCGCCGGCCCGGTCCCGAGACCAGCGCATGGAGGCGCTACAACGCGCGAATGACATCCGCGTCAAGCGCGCGCAGCTGAAGCGTGACCTGAAGAACGGCCTCGCCGACATCGAGGAGATCCTCGGCAAGCCCCCGGACTACGTCGCGACCGCAAAGGTCTTCGACATCCTCATGGCCGTGCCGAAGTTCGGCCGCGTCAAGGCGACCCGGTTCCTCACCCAGGCGCGGATCAGCCAGTCGAAGACGGTGGGAGGTCTCTCGGACCGCCAGCGGGCCGAGCTCATTGGCCTCTTCAGGCGCTAGGCGACCAGCCTCGCCGGTCATCGTCGTCACCGGGACGTCGGGAGCCGGCAAAGGCTCGATCGAGCGCATCCTCCTGGCCCGGATTCCCGAGCTCGAGCTCGCCGTCTCGGCCACGACGCGCGAGCAGCGGCCGAACGAGGTCGACGGGCAGCACTACTGGTTCATCACGGACGACGAGTTCGACCGGAAGCTCGAGGAGAAGGGCTTCCTCGAGTACATCACCTTCCCGTGGGGCCAGCGGTCGGGCACGCTGCGCTCCGAGATCGACCGGATCCTCGAGTCCGGCCGTGTCCCGCTGCTCGACCTCGAGACGGACGGCGCCGACTACGTCCAGCAGAAGGTCCCGGAGGCGGTCACGATCTTCGTCACCGCGCCGACCTTCGAGGAGCTGGAGCGGCGGCTGCGCGAGCGGGCGACCGAGAGCGCGGGAGAGATCGGCGAGCGCCTGGCACTCGCGCGCGAGCAGCTCGAGAGCGCTGACCGATTCGACCACGTGATCGTGAACGACGATCTCGAACGGGCCGCGGACCAGGTCGAGGAGATCGTCCGCGAGCGCATTGCAGCTACGATGGCCCGGTGATTCATCCCAGAATCGACAAGCTGCTGACTGCGGTTCCGGACCGATACGGACTCGTCCTCGTGGCGGCCAAGCGGGCCAGGCAGATCAACAACTACCACCACCAGCTCGGCGAAGGCACCTTCGAAGACTTCCCGCCGCCGCTCGTGGAATCGCGGTCGAAGAACTACCTCACCATCGCCCTCGAGGAAGTCGCCGAGGGCAAGATCAAGCACGACTACAAGAAGTAGGCGGCCTCCGATGGCGAGGGTCCTGGTCGGGATCACCGGGGGGATCGCTGCCTACAAGGCGTGCGAGCTCGTTCGGCTGTTCGTCCGCGCCGGGCACGACGTCGTCCCGCTCGTCACTCCGGGAGCAGACCGCTTCGTCCGCGCAGAGACCTTCCACGCGCTCGCTCGGAAGTCTGATCCTAGGACGCGTAGCGTGTATCCGCATCTCCAGCGCGCCGACCTGCTCGTTATCGCGCCGCTGACGGCCAACACGCTCGCGAAGCTGGCCCACGGCCTCGCGGACAACCTCGTCGCGGAGGCGGCACTGGCGCACGACGGCCCGATCCTCGTCGCACCGGCGATGAACGTCCGCATGTGGCAGCACGCCGGCGACGCAGGCGAACGTCGAGCTGCTCCGGAGCCGCGGCGTCGAGCTCGTCGGGCCGGTGGAGGGGGAACTCGCGGAGGGCGAGGAGGGTATTGGCCGTATGGCCGAGCCTGGGGAGATCTTCGCGCGGGCCGAGGCGCTTCTGGGGGCAAGTAACAAGTTGTTACAGGGAAAGACGGTGGTCGTTACGGCCGGCGGAACACGGGAGCCGATCGACGCCGTCCGCTTCGTCGGGAACCGCTCCTCGGGCCGGATGGGCACTGCCCTGGCGGCCGAAGCTCGGCGTCGGGGCGCCGAGGTGACGCTGATCGCGTCGAATCTCGGTGTCGATCCGCCCACAGGGGTCGAGGTCGTCCAGGCCCCGACCGCCGCCGACCTGGCCCGCGAGACCCTGGCCCGCGAGGACGCCGACGTCGTGGTCATGGCCGCGGCCGTCGCCGACTACCGGCCGGCCGCGAGCCGGGAGGACAAGCGCCCGAAGGACGACGCGAACTGGGAGCTCGAGCTCGAACCGACCGAAGACGTCCTCCGTAGGCTTGGAGCGCAGTCGTCGAACGGGCGTGTCCTCGTCGGGTTCGCCGCCGAGACGGGAGCGGACGGTCTGGCCCGCGCGAGGGAGAAGCGGACCGGCAAGAATGCCGATCTGGTCGTCTACAACGATGTAGCCAGGTCGGACGTGGGGTTCGAGTCGGTCGAGAACGAGGTAGTACTGATCTCGGAGGCAGGGGAGCGAAGAGTGGAGAAGGCGCCGAAGGAACGAGTCGCCGCCGAGATCTGGGACGAGATCGAGCGGCTCCTGGAGGCAAACGGTGGCTGAGCGGCGCGCAGAAGAGCGCCCGCTGACGATCGAGGCGTCTGGCGAGACGCTGGCGCGCGTGACCGAGAACATCGGTCAGGTCGTCCACGCCCCGGAGGAGACGCTGCGCTTCGCCGTGCTCGCGCTCATCAGCGAGGGGCACCTGATCATCGAGGACTTCCCCGGCGTGGGGAAGACGATGCTCGCGAAGGCGCTCGCCCGCTCGCTCGACTGCTCGTTCTCGCGCATCCAGTTCACGCCCGACCTGCTCCCGTCGGACGTCACCGGCGTGAACGTCTTCGACCAGCGGACGAACGAGTTCGAGTTCCGCCCCGGGCCGGTGTTCGCGAACCTCCTCCTCGTCGACGAGATCAACCGCGCCTCGCCGAAGACGCAGGCGGCGCTCCTCGAGTGCATGCAGGAGACGCAGGTGACCGTCGACGGCGTCAGCTACCCGCTGGGGCGGCCGTTCATGGTGCTCGCGACGCAGAATCCGATCGAGTACGAGGGCACCTATCCGCTTCCGGAGGCGCAGCTCGACCGGTTCTCGATGCGGCTCTCGATCGGCTATCCGCCGCTCGCCGACGAGGCGCGCATGCTGAACGAGCAGACGAGCGAGCCGCCGCTGGACAGCCTCGAGCCGGTCTCGAGCGCGGCCGAGATCGTCGAGGCCATCGACGACGCGAAGCGCATCTTCGTCGAGGAGAGCGTGAACCGCTACGTGGTGGCGCTCCTCCGGCACACGCGCGCCGACGAGCGGCTGTACCTGGGCGCCAGCCCGCGCGCCGGGATCGCGCTCCTGCGCGTCGCGAAAGCGCGCGCGCTCTCGGAGGGACGCGAGTACGTGCTCCCGGACGACGTGAAGGCGGTCGCCGGGCCGGTGCTCGCCCACCGGCTGATCCTCGGGCCCGAGGCGAGGGCGGCGGGGCTGGGCGCACACGAGCTGGTCGCGGACGCCGTCGAGCGGACGCCGGTCCCCGTCTAGGGCCACGTGACCAGGCGAGGCCGTTTCACCCTCGCGCTCGGGATCGGGACCTACCTCGGTGCGTGGGCCTTCGGCGCCGAGGTGTTGTACGCGCCCGCGGTCGGCCTGCTTCTGGCCGTCGGGGCCGCGCTCCTCTGGACGAACCTGCTCGCGCCGCCGCTCCGCTTCCACCGTCATCTCGACCACGAGCGGCCGATCGAGGGCGACGACGTCGTCGTCCGCGTCGAGCTCGAGGGGGAAGGAGGCATCCTCCCCGCGACCATCGTGCTCAAGGAGCGGGCGGGCCGGCTCGGCGAGCGGGACGTCGTCGTCAACCGCGACGGACGGTTCCTGCGCGCCGTCTACCGCCTCACCAACGTCCCTCGCGGGCGCTACCGCTTCACGGGCGCCCGTGCGGTGATCGAGGACCCGTTCGGCCTCGCACGGAGAGTGCAGCCGCTCGGTGACTCGTCCCCGCTGCTCGTCTATCCGCGCCTGGCACGGCTGAACGCCCTCTTCGCCGAGCGCGGGCTCCGAGCGCACGGCGCGGGCCGAATCCTCCTGCGCCGCCCGGCGGGCTTCGAGCTGCACAGCGTCCGCGAGTACCAGAGCGGCGAGTCGCTGCGCCGCGTGCACTGGCCCTCCACCGCGCGGCGGAGCCAGCTGATGGTGAAGGAGCTCGAGGACTCGCCCCGGGACGAGATCATCGTCGTCCTCGACGCCCAGGCGGGCCACGGCGCAGGCACTCCGCCGGACTCGAGCTTCGACGCCCAGGTTCGCGCGGCCGGATCGCTCCTGTGGGCGCATGCGCGGCGCGGCCGCCACGTCCGCCTGCTCGTGACGAGCGGACTGGACGGCGAGGACCTCTCGATCCGGACCTACGAGCAGGACTGGCCGCGTGCGCTCGAAGTCCTCGCCGCCGCCGAGCAGACCGGTCAGCGCGCCGTCGAGGCATACCTCTCGGACCAGTCCGGGCGGGCATCCCACGCGCGCGATCTCGCGCTCGTGACCGGTGCGCTGCGGCCCGAGCTGGTCGAGACTCTGGCCGCGCGGGCGGCAACGCGCCAGCAGGTGTCGGTCGTGAAGGTCGACACGCCGAGCTTCGCGAACCGCCGGCGCTCCGCGGACACGCCCGACGCCGCGGTCCTTCGCCTGGAGGCCGCCGGCATCCCCGTGGCCGTCCTGCGGCGAGGAGACGCACTCGAGGCGATCCTCGGCCAGGCCGAGGTCGGAGCGGCGCATGGGTAGGACCGGCAAGACCGCTCTGCTCGCGCTGCTTCCGGCGGTGCTGATCGCCAGCGGGTGGCAGCGCCTCGAGGAGCCTGCTCTGGGCGGGGAGTTCCTCGTGGCCGCTGCCCTCGCCGTCTCCGTCGTGCTCATCCCGAGGCGCCGGCTCAGAGTCCTCGCCGAGATCGCGGCCTTCCTGGTCGTCGTCTCCATCGGCTTCAACCTCTCGCCGCTCGATGCGCGGCCGTTCGACGGCGACCACGACTTCATCGGCCCGCTCGTCTCGAACTTCGGGAGCGGCGTCGTCGACTTCTACGAGGTCGCGATTCCCTTCGACCCGGCCGCGAGACCACGGATGCACGGGACGATCGTCCTCGCCGTCTTCGTGTTCACGCTGCTGGCCTCGCTCGCAATCGCGGCTCGCCGCCCGGTCCTGGCAGCGGCCACCACGTTCGCAGGCGCCGCGTGGCCCGTCGCCCTCATGCCCGAAGACTCCGCCACCACCCGTGGGGCCTTGCTGCTGATCACGGCGCTGATCCTGCTCGCCGCGCTCCGCCCGGGGGCCGGCAGAGGCACCCGCCAGTCGGTGGTCGTCGGGTCGGGCGTGATCCTCGCCGCGCTCGTCGCAGTGAGCTCGCCGTCGGTCGCAAAGGGCGGCTTCCTCGACTGGCAGCAGTGGGAGCCGTACACGCGCGAGAAGAAGCCGGTCAGCGTCCAGTACGTCTGGGACGCCGACTACGACGGCATCAACTTCCCGAAGAGACCGACGACGGTGCTGAAGATCAAGGCGGAGCGTCGCTCGCCGTACTGGCGTGCGACGACGCTCGACGTCTTCCTCGACGACCTCTGGCAGGAGGATGCTCAGTACATCTTCCCGGTCAGCGGTTCCGGGCTCGACACGCTCTTGAACGATCCGCTCCTGCCGGCTGCGGCGCGCGACGCGGAGAGCTGGCTCAGGCAGGACGTGACGGTCGAGGCGCTTCAGGACTCGCATCTGGCAGGCGCCAGCGTGCCGGTGGCGTTCGAGGAGGGGCGGGCCGAGGCGTACGGCGCAGGTATCGCGTACGTCGGCCGGCTGGAGCGCGGCCAGACGTATTCGGTCTGGAGCTTTGCGGCGCAGCCGCGCCCGGCGCAGTTGAGCCGTTCGCGGCCGAGGTACCCCGTGGCGCTCGTCGACCAGTCGCCGTTCCTCACCGTGGACGCGGGGATCTCGGTGCCTCCGTTCGGGACACCCCGTCGTGAGGCCGCGCTCAACGAGGTCTTCGACGCGTTCGAGGAGCTGGCGGCGTACGAGCCGCTCTACCGCCAGGCGCGTGAAGTCGTCGGGACTCCGCCGAACCCCTACGCGGCGGCCGTCGCCCTCGAGGCGTGGTTTCGAACGGGCGGGGACTTCATCTACGACGAGCAACCGCCGAGCCGCTTCGCCTCACCGGCGCTCGTCGCCTTCGCCACGGAGCACAGGCGCGGCTACTGCCAGCACTTCGCCGGAGCGATGGCGCTCATGCTCCGCTACCTCGGGATCCCGGCTCGTGTGGCTGCCGGCTTCACGACCGGCCTCTACGACCAGGACGAGGGAGAGTGGACAGTCGCCGACACGAACGCCCACACCTGGGTCGAGGTCTGGTTCGCCGGCTACGGCTGGCTGCCGTTCGACCCGACCCCCGGCCGCGGTCGGCTCCGAGCTCCGTACTCGGCGTCCTCGCTCTTCTTCGACGCGCCCGGCGCAACGGCGGCGTTCGGGGCGGCTGCGGCCGCGGCACTCGGGCTCGACGTGCTCCGCAATCGGCTCGGAGGCAACCCGGCGTCGCCCGACGACCGGCTTCGCGGGGTGGACGAGGGCTTTACGGGCGACACGGGCGGGGGAACGACGAGCCCGACGGCCGACGAAGGCAGGGACCTCCGCGTGCTCGGCTACCTCGTGCTCGCAGCCGGCGGGCTCCTCCTCGCGCTCTGGGTCGCAAAGACAGCGAGGCGGCGGCTCCGCTACGTGACGAGCGATCCGCGGGAGGTCGCCGGCGCCGTCCGGGCGGAGCTCACGGACTTCCTCGCCGACCAGCGCGTCCCGATCGCGGTGAGCGCGACCCCGGCCGAGGTCAGCACCGGCATGTGGGAAGCGTTTCGAGTCGACGGCGACCGCCTGGCGCTTGTGATCGGCGAGGCCCGGTACGGCCCGGCCGACGAGGCCGAGCAGGCGGCGCGCTCGGCCCGGCGTGAGCTGCGACGGGTCGTGCGAACGCTGCGCAAGCGGCTGAGCGCCAAGCGACGACTCCGCGGGCTGCTCTCGCTCCGCTCGTTCGGGCTCCGCTCCGCTTGAACCTCGACGCGGTCGTGATGGCCGCGGGCGAGGGCCGGCGCATGCGCCCGTTGACGGACGTCTGGCCCAAGCCGCTCCTGCCGATCGACGGCCGGCCCGTCATCGCGACGCTCCTTCGCGAGCTGGCGTTCGCCCGCCGGATCACCGTCGTCACCGGGCACCTCGGCGAGGCGCTCCGCCGGTTCCTGGACGGCTGGGAGGTCGACTTCGCGGAGCAGCCCGAGGCGCTCGGCTCGGCCGACGCGGTCCGGCGGGCGCTCGCGGCCGGTGCCGCGCCGCCGATCCTCGTCACCGCGGCCGACACGCTCTATGCGCCCGGCGCTCTGCTCCGCTTCGCCGAGGCCTTCGAGCGCTCCGGCGCCGCCGCGGGAATGGCCCCGCCTGCCTGGGCGTTGAAAGAGGAGGTCGTCTCGTACCTCGAGAACCTGCCCGGCCCGCCGTACGAGCTTCGAGTCGCTTTCGAGCGGATGGCGGAGTCCGGTTTCCGGGTCGAGACGCCGGAGATCGGGCCCATCCGAAGCATCACCACCCCGGCCGATCTCGTCCGCGAGAACTTCGTCTACCTTGGAGTTGAACGATGAGTGAGACCTACGATCTCTTCCAGCAAGGCCGAACACACCTCCGCAAGGGCCGCGCCGCCCAGGCGACGGTCGCGCTCGAGAAGGCCAAGCGGCGCGAGCCGGCCAAGGCCTCGATCCGCGAGGCGCTCGGCATCGCGTACTTCCGCATCCAGCGCTGGGACGAGGCCGAGCGCGAGTTCCGCGCGATGCTGGAGCTCTCGCCGGCCGACGACTACGCGCACTACGCACTCGGCCGCTGCCTGGAGAAGCAGGGCCGGGAGCACGAGGCGAACGGCCATTACAAGCTCGCCAGCTCCCTGCGGCCGGGCAGCGAGCAGTACGCCTCGCGCATCAAGGACCTGGACTAGGCGGCGTCCTAGCGGACGCGGTCGCCGGTGACCCGGCGGATCTCGTCGAGCGACGTCACGCCCTCGAGGCAGAGCCGGCTGCCCGCCTGACCGAGCGTCCGCATGCCGTGCTCGACCGCGGCGGCGAAGATCTCCTGCGTCGAGCCCTCGATGAGCCGGCGGAACGTGCCCTCGATCGCGACGACCTCGTAGAGCGCGATCCGGCCGCGGTAGCCCGTTCCGCCGCAGCGGGCGCAGCCGGCCGCGCGGTAGAGCTGCTCCACGGAGGCCCCGAGCTCGGCGACCTCGTCCTCGGTCGGCTCGTACGGCTCGCGGCACTCGATGCAGAGGCGCCTGGCGAGCCGCTGCGCGACGATCGCGTTGAGCGACCCGGCGAGCAGCTCCGGGTCGACGCCCATCTGCTTCATCCGCGCGATCGCACTGGAGACGTTGTGGGCGTGAAGCGTGGTCAGCACGAGGTGTCCCGTCATCGCCGCCTGCGTCGCGATCGCGGCGGTCTCCTCGTCGCGGATCTCGCCGACGAGGAGGACGTCCGGGTCGCTGCGCAGGATCGTCCGGAGCCCGCGCGGGAACGTCAGGCCGCTCCGCGGGTTGACCTCGATCTGCACGACGCCGGGAATCCGGTACTCGACGGGATCCTCGATCGTGGTGATCACGCGCTCCTCGTTGTTGAGCAGGTCGAGCGCCGCGTAGAGCGTGGTCGTCTTGCCGCTTCCGGTCGGCCCGCAGACGAGCACGATCCCGTGCGGCTGCCGGATCGCCTTGACGAACGTCTCCTGCGCGTCCTCGGCCATGCCCAGATCGGCCGGCGCGAGCCCGCCCGAGGCGCGCTGGAGGATCCGGAGCACGACCTGCTCGCCGAAGGTGGTGGGGAGGACGGCGACGCGGAGGTCGATCGGCTCGCCGGAGACGCGGATCGAGACCCGTCCGTCCTGCGGTGTCCGCCGCTCGGCGATGTCGAGACCGCCCATCACCTTCAGGCGGCTCACGACCGCGGGCTGCATCCGCTTCGGGACGGCGGCCAGGCGGCGGGTCACCCCGTCGACGCGGACTCGCACGACGAGCTCGTTCGCCTGCGGCTCGAAGTGGATGTCCGAGGCCCGCTCCTCGAGGGCGCGGCTGATGAGCGAGTTGACGAGCCGGACCGCGGGCGCGAGCTCGTGGCCCTCGCTGATCTCAGGGGCCTGGTCGTCCTGGTGGGGCAGCTCCGGCTCGGCGATCTCGAGCTCCGTGCGGTACGAGCGGCCGATCGCCTCGCGGAGGTCGCCGATCGCGGCCACGACGAGCCGGACGTTGACGCCGAGCGCGAGGCGCAGGTCGTCCGAGGTGAGCAGGTTCGTGGGGTCGGCGACGGCGACGACGACCGTGTCCTCGCCGTCCAAGCCGACCGGGAGCGCGTCGTAGCGCCGCGCGAACTTCTCGGGCAGGAGGCTCTTCGCGTCCTCGTCCGGCTCGCGATTGCCGAGCTCGACGAACTCGAGCGAATGCTGCTCGGCCAGCGCCTGGGCCAGGGCTCGCTCGCTGATCAGCCCGCGCTCGACGAGGATCTCGCCCAGGCGGCGCTCGGTCTTCTCGTGCTCGGCGAGCGCGTCCTCGACCTGCTCCATCTCGACGAGCCCGTCGCGGACGAGCAGCGAGCCGAGCAGGAGCTTGCTGCCGGGCTGGCGCAGGGGGAAACGAGCCGCGGCCTCCATCGTCGGCTCTATCGGTCAGAGTTCGAGGCTGCATGAGGGCGGTCGTCCAGCGGGTCTCGTCGGCGCGCGTCGTCGTCGCCGGCGAGGTGGTGGGGGAGATCGGCGCCGGTGTGTGCGTCCTGCTGGGACTGGCGCGGGACGACACCGAGGCAGAGGCCGAACGACTAGCCGGCCGTGTGGCACGCCTGCGGATCTTCGAGAACGACGAGGGCCGGTTCGACAGGTCGCTCCTGGACACCGGCGGCGCGGCGCTCGTCGTCAGCCAGTTCACGCTGATCGCGGATACCGAGAGAGGCAATCGCCCGAGCTTCAGCGGCGCGGCGCCGCCCGAGCTGGCCGAGCCGCTCTACGACGCGTTCTGCGCCGCACTTCGCGAGCTCGGCGTGGAGGTCGCGACCGGGCGTTTCGGCGCCCGCATGGCGGTCGAGCTGACGAACGACGGCCCGGTGACGATCGTGCTCGACCTCTAGGTGCCGGCGGACGCACTCGCGCTCGCGCTCGGGGCCGCCGTGCTCCACGCGACCTGGAACTTCCTCCTCGCGCGGGCGCAGAACATCGAGGCGGCGACCGCCGTCATGCTCGGGACCTCGGCGGTGCTCTTTGCGCCGGTCGCCGTGGTCACGTGGGACGTCGAGGCGGCCGTCTGGCCCTACGCGCTTGCGTCCGCGACGCTCGAGCTGGCGTACTTCGCGCTCCTCGCCTACGCCTACTCGACGGCGGCTCTGAGCGTCGTCTACCCGATCTCGCGCGGCGCGGCGCCCGTACTCGTCCTGCTCGCCACGCTGGCAGCCGTCACCTGGCGGGAGGCGGCGGGCGTCCTCGTCGTGGCGGCCGGCGTCGTGCTCGTCCGAGGGCTCCGCGACCCGGACCGGCGGGGCGCGCTCCTCGGGCTCGCTCTCGCGCTCTGCATCGCCGGCTACACGCTGCTCGACGACCGCGGAATCCGCCACGCGGATGCCTTTTCGTACTTCGAGCTCGTCATCGCGCTGCCCGGCCTCGTCTACCTCGCGTGGGTCGTGCACCGCCACGGCGCCGCCGCTGTGCGCCGGGAGCTCACGCCGACGACGGTGCTTGCAGGCATCGCCGCGAGCCTGGCCTACGTCTTCATCCTGCTGGCCCTCAGACGCGGCGACGCGGCGCCCGTCGCCGCCGTTCGCGAGACCTCGGTCGTGATCGCCGTGGCCCTCGCCGCGGTCTTCCTACACGAGCGCGTGGGGCCCGGAAGAGCCGCCGGCGCCGTGCTCGTCGTGCTCGGAATCGCCGTTCTGGCCGCCGCTTAGCACCTTGCTATCCTGCAAACACCACATTTCGAGGTGCAGGATGAAATGGGCGCGCGGCGCCCGTTTTTTTTGAGAGGAATCAGATGGCGAACGTGTACGACAAGGAGAAGACGCTGCTCCGGGAGATCACACCGAAGGTCGAAGGCGCGATTCCGGGGGTCGAAGTGCTGGCACTGGAGCTCTCGGGACCCGAGCGCTTCACGGTCTACATCGACCACCCGAAGCGGGTCGACCACGCGCTCTGCGAGCGCGTCACCGACGTGCTCCGCGGCTACCTCCAGCAGTACACGATCGACGTCTCGTCACCCGGCGTCGATCGCCCGCTGCGCACCCCTGCGCACTTCGAGCGGGTCGTCGGCCGCAAGGTGGCGCTGCGCACGGCGGACGACATCGAGGGCCGCCGCAAGTTCAAGGGTGAGGTTGTCGACGCGAGCCCGGCTGGGATTCGCGTCGCTGCGGGCGGCAACGAATACGAGATTCCGTACGACTCGATCGTGCGGGGCAACCTGATCGAGGAGGGTGTGAGATGAGCCGCGAAATCGTCGAAGCAGTCCGCGAGCTGGAGCGGGACAAGAACCTCGAGAGCGGGATCCTTGTCGACGCTCTCCGCGACGGGCTGCTCGCCGCCTACAAGAAGACGCCGGGCTCGTACCGGCACGCCGCTGTCGAGATCGACGACGCCGGAGACTTCCGCGTCTTCGCGATCCATATGCCCGACGACCTCGAGGAGCGGCTCCTCGACGAAGCCCGCGAGCACGCGCTCGACGAGCTCGAGAAGATCGAGGAGGAGACCGGCGAGAAGCAGCACACGCTGATCACCGACGACGACCTCGAGATCGACTGGTCGCAGGTCCCGGAGAACCAGGTCGAACGCGAGGACGTCACCCCCGAGAACTTCGGCCGCATCGCCGCGCAGACCGCGAAGCAGGTCATCCAGCAGCGGATCCGCGAGGCCGAGCGCCAGATCATGTACGAGGAGTACGTCGACCGGGTCAGCGAGGTCGTGACCGGGATCGTCCAGCAGGCCGGTGACCGGAACAACATCCTCGTCGACCTCGGCAAGGTCGAGGCGCTGCTGCCGCGCTCCGAGCAGGTGGACGGCGAGCGCTACGAGCAGGGCTCGCGGATCAAGGCCGTCATCACCGAGGTCCGCTCCGGGACGAAGGGCCCGCAGGTGATCCTCTCGAGGCGCGATCCCGAGCTGATCAAGACGCTCTTCGAGCTCGAGGTCCCCGAGATCGCCGACGGCCTCGTCGAGATCCGCGGCGTCGCGCGCGAGCCGGGCTACCGCTCGAAGATCGCAGTCGTCTCGCACGCCCAGGGCGTCGATCCCGTCGGCGCCTGCGTCGGCCCACGCGGCTCGCGGGTGCGCATGGTCGTCTCCGAGCTGCGCGGCGAGAAGATCGACATCATCCCGTGGAACACGGAGCCGGCCCGCTTCCTCGCCAAGGCGCTCTCGCCGGCGAGAGTCCGCGAGGTCTACATCGATGACGACACCAAGGAAGCGACCGTCATCGTCCCCGAGGACCAGCTGGCGCTGGCGATCGGCAAGGAGGGCCTGAACGCCCGCCTCGCCGCGCGCCTGACCGGGTGGAAGGTGGACATCCAGTCCGAGGCCGAGTTCGCGGCCTCCGAGGCCGAGGCCGCCTTCGCGGGCGGCGAGGCCGGGGAGGACTTCTCGGGCCGCTGCGCCGCGATCCTCAAGAACGGCAAGCGCTGCCCGAACGCAGCGATTCCTGGGACGCGGTTCTGCGGCATCCCGGCCCACACCGCGCTCGCCGACCTCGAGGCGGCCGGCGAGACGATCGCGAGCGGCCAGGCCGTCCCGATCGGCGGAGCCGAGGGCGACGAGGTCGAGGTCGAGGTCGGAGCCGAGTCGGAGGTCGCGGCCGAGACCGAGGTGGCGGCGGAGGCGGAGGTCAGCACCGAGGCCGAGGTGCCGAGCCCGGAGCCGAGCGAGGTTCCTGCACCGGAGCCGAGCCCGGAGCCGGCAGGCCCCGAGCCGACCGAGGTGACGAGCCCCGAGCCCACGCCGCTCCCCACCCCGGAGCCGAGCGAGGTGCCGGACGCGGAGCCGACGAGCGTCCCGCCGATGCCGGCGGCCGAGGCCGAGGAGGCGCCGCTCGAGGAGCGCCCGTCGGGGATCCCGATCGCGGCATCTGCCGAGGTGGACGAGGAGAGGAACGACGCACCAGCGGCGTGAGGAACGACACCGGCCGACCCGGACCTGCATCGGCTGCGGGCGCAAGGCGCCCAAGGACGAGCTGCTTCGGTTCGTCGCCGTCGAGCGAAACGTCGTCTCGGACCCGAAGGCGCCGGGACGCGCCGCGTACACGTGCCGCCGGCTCTCCTGCTTCGAGCGCGCGATCTCGCGGAACGCGTTCAGCCGGACGCTCCGCCGCCGTGTCCGGGTCGAACAGGAGCTCTCACGCCTCTACACTTGAGGACTGACAATGGCTGACGATCAGGGACAAAACCGCCCCAACCGGCCGATTCGGCCGCGTCAGGCGCCGGGAGGCCGGCGCAAGCGCCGCGTGGTCATCGACTCGCAGGCGAACCGGCCGCGTCCCGATTCGCGCCAGGCCCGCGACCGCACCGACCGCCAGCCCAAGCAGCCGCGCGAACACGTCGTCCCGACGGGGCCCGTAACCGTCCAGTCGGGCGTCACGGTCAAGGAGCTCTCGCACGCGCTCGGGATCCCGGTCGCGCAGATCATCAAGATCATGATGGGGCTGGGGGACATGGTCACCATCACCCAGTCCCTCTCGGACGAAGCCGTCGGCCTCATCGCCGCCGACCCGAGCGTGAACCGCGAGGTGACGATCAAGCACGCCGACGAGGAGACCGACGAGCCCGAAGCGTTCGACGACGCCGCGGACGTGCTCCAGCCGCGGCCGCCGGTCGTGACGATCATGGGCCACGTCGACCACGGCAAGACGACGCTCCTCGACGCTATCCGCGAGAGCGCGGTCGTGGAGACCGAGGCAGGCGGGATCACGCAGCACATCGGTGCGTACCAGGTCGAGCACGACGGACGGAAGCTGACCTTCCTGGACACGCCGGGCCACGAGGCCTTCACTGCAATGCGGGCCCGCGGCGCGAAGGTGACGGACATCGCCGTCCTCGTCGTCGCCGCCGACGACGGCGTCATGCCCCAGACCCGGGAGTCGATCTCGCACGCGAACGCCGCCGAGGTGCCGGTCGTCGTCGCCGTGAACAAGATCGACATGCCGGACGCCGACCCGAACCGCGTGCGAGGCGATCTCGCCGGCGAGGGTCTCCAGCCGGAGGAGTGGGGCGGCACGATTCAGTTCTCGGACGTCTCGGCGAAGCAGAAGCAGAACCTCGACGACCTGCTCGAGAAGGTGCTGCTCGTCGCCGACGCCGAGCTCGAGCTGACCGCAAATCCGGAGGCCGAGGCCTCCGGCCCGATCATCGAGTCGCGTCTCGACGTTGGCCGCGGCCCGGTCGCGACGATGCTCGTCCAGCGCGGGACGCTCAAGGTCGGAGACGCCATCGTGGCGGGCGACGCGTGGGGCAGGGTGCGCGCGCTCTACGACTTCCGCGGCGAGAAGGTCGAGGAGGCGCGGCCCGGCGATCCGGTCGAGATCCTCGGCTTCGACCATCCGCCGCCGGCCGGCGAGCTCGGCCGCGTCGTCGAGAACGAGCGTGACGCGCGCCAGCGGGCGCAGGTCCGCGGCGAGCGCCTCCGCCGCGAGCAGCTGGCGACCCGGGCGCGTGGCGGCCCGTCGCTCGAGCAGCTCTTCTCGCAGCTGCAGGCGGGCGGCATGCAGGATCTGAACCTGATCCTCAAGGGCGACGTGCAGGGCTCGGTCGAGGCCGCCGTCTCCGAGCTCCAGAAGATCCAGCACCCCGAGGTGCGCGTGAACGTCATCCACCAGGGGGTCGGCGGCATCAGCGAGAACGACATCAACCTCGCCTCCGCGTCGAACGCGCTCGTGGTCGGGTTCAACGTGCGTCCCTCCGCCGAGGCGCGACAGCTTGCCGAGCGCGAGGGCGTCGAGATCCGGACCTACCGCGTCATCTACCAGCTCACCGAGGACATCGAGCAGGCGCTCGTCGGCATGCTCGCGCCGGTCACGACCGAGGAGACGATCGGCGACGTCGAGGTGCGCCAGCTCTTCCGCGTCTCGCGGCTCGGCGTCATCGCCGGCTCGTACGTGACGCGCGGGGTCGTGCGCCGCGGCGCGCAGGTGCGGGTCGTGCGCGACGGAACGGTGATCTACGAGACGCAGATCGCCCAGCTGAAGCGCTTCAAGGACGACGCCCGCGAGGTCCAGGAGGGCTTCGAGTGCGGCATCCTCCTCGAGGGCTTCAACGACGTGAAGGAGGGCGACATGCTCGAGGTCTACGAGACCAGGCAGGTCGAGCGCACCGATCTCTCCGCGCCGGCACCGGCAGCAGAGCCGGCCGGCACCACCGCCGAGACCTAGCCCTCGTGAGCGCCGGCTACGTCGGCATCCTCAGCGTCGAGCTGCACTTCCCCGAGGCCGGGTCGCTGAAGGGCAAGCGCAGGTTCGTCAAGTCCGCGAAAGCGCAGCTCCAGAACCGGTTCGGCGCGTCGGTCGCCGAGGTCGACCACCACGAGCTCTGGCAGCGCAGCCGGCTGACCGTGGCGTGCGTGGCGCGCGAGCACAGGGAGGTAGAGACGCTCTCGAGGAGGCGGTGCGCTACCTGAGCGGTCAGGACTACGAGATCATTCGGGTCGAGCGGGAGTTCGTAGCGCCTGGGGACTAGGCCTACACGGACAGGTGTACGCGTGTGTATAGTGCGTCCATGGGCCGCACAAACATCGTCGTCAACGACGACCTGATCAACAAGGCGATGGAGCTCTACGAGTTCCGAACGAAGCGGGAGGCCATCGACTACGCCTTGCGGCACCTGGTCGGCGAGCGGGTCGACCCATACGAAGCAGCACTCGCGCTAGAGGGCATCGGTTGGGACGGCGACCTCGAAGCGATGCGGAGAAGCGACCCGATTCCGGAGTACTGATCGTCGTCGATACCTCGGCGTGGGTTGAGCTTCTCCGGCGCACGGGAAGTGCAGTTCACGTGAGGCTCCGCACCGCCATCGAAGAGAGAGAGCCGATCGCCGTGACCGAGGTCGTCATCGGCGAAGTCCTTGCCGGAGCGAGATCGCGGCCAGAACTTCACGCGCTCCGCACGTTGATGCATAACTTCACGCTCCTTCGACTCGGGGGCCTCGTCGGTTACGAAGAAGCAGCCGGCCTCAGCCGAGCGTGCCGCGCCGGCGGCGAGCCGATCGGCTCCATCACCGATGCTCTTGTCGCTGTGCCCGCAATCCGTGCAGCCGTTCCGGTCCTCCACGCCGACGCCGACTTCGACAAGCTCGCCCGCCATACGGCGCTCGAGGTAGTCGAGCTGTGAGTGACCGCATGCGGCGCGTGAACGCCGCCGTGCGGGAGGTCCTATCCGAGGCGCTCGGCGAGCTGAAGGATCCCCGGATCGGCTTCGTCACCGTTACCGGCGTCGAGACCTCGCCCGACCTTCGCCAGGCCGTCGTCTTCGTCAGCGTCCTCGGCTCCGAACGGAAGCGCACGCAGTCGATCGACGGTCTCCAGGCCGCGCACGGGCTGCTTCAGGCGAGAATTGCCCGGGAGCTCCGACTGAAACGGACGCCCCAGCTGACCTTCGAATACGATCCGACCGTCGAGCGCGGCGTGCGGATGACGCAACTGATCGATGAGCTCGCCCCAGACACAGACCCCGAGGAATGACGATCTCGCGGAGATTGCGCAGGCGATCCGCGAGCACGACCGCTTCCTCCTGACGACCCACGAGAACCCCGACGGGGACGCTCTCGGGTCGCTCCTCGCGGCCAAGCTCGCGCTCGACGCGCTCGGCAAGGAGTCGGTGATGGTGCTCTCGGGCGAAGCGCCGCTGCCGGCGGAGTACCGGTTCATGCCGCTCGACGACCTGCGCCGGCAGCTGCCCGAGGACGTCGAGCAGCGCGTGCTCTTCGCGCTCGACTGCGCGAACGAGAGCCGCCTCGGCCAGGGACGCGAGGCCCTCGACCGCGCGCAGCTCGTCCTCAACGTCGACCACCATCACGACAACACGCGCTTCGGCGGCGTGAACGTCGTCCGGGCCGATGCCTCCTCGACCGGAGAGATCGTGCGCGACCTCCTCGACGTCCTGGGTGTCGAGCTGACGCCTGAGCTCGCCGAGGCCATCTACATCGCGCTCGTCACCGATACGGGCCGCTTCCAGTACGCGAACACGACCCCGAAGGCGCTGCGGCTCGCCGCCGAGCTCGTGGAGGCCGGCGCCGACGTCCACCGGGTCTTCCAGAGCATCTACGAGTCGGTCCAGCTCGCGAAGCTGAAGCTCCTGGCGCGGGCGCTCGAGCGGGCGCAGGTCTACGAGGGCGGCGGGATCGTCGTCTCCTACCTGCTGAAGACGGACTTCGCGGAGGTCGGCGCCGCCGAGCCGTACTCCGAGGGGATCATCGACTTCCTCCGCGCCGTCGAGGGCGCCGAGATGGCCGCGCTGATCCGGGAGCCGCCCGCGCCCGGCCGTCCCGCACGCCGCGTCAGCCTGCGCTCGAGCTCCGACGAGCTGGACGTCTCCGCCATCGCGCGGGCCTCGGGCGACGGCGGCGGCCACCGCCAGGCGGCGGGGTTCTCGTCCGAGCTCGAGATCCCGGAGATCGTGGACTTCCTGCGCAAGCAGTTTGCGGAGGCGCGTGCGGCGCGGGTCTCCTGACCCTTCCGGCCTGGTGCTCGTCGACAAGCCGGCCGGGCCCTCGTCGTTCGCGATCGTGCGCGACCTGCGCGAGCGGACCGGCGCGCGGGCCGGGCACGCCGGCACCCTCGATCCGTTCGCGACCGGGCTCCTGCTCGTCCTGCTGGGCCGGTCGACGAAGCTGGCCGGACGCTTCGTCGGCCTGGACAAGCGCTACCTGACCGAGATCGACCTCACGGCCCGGACGAGCACGGGCGATCCCGAGGGGGAGGTCGTCGAGGAGCTCGTGCCGCCGGACGCCGACGAGCTCGCCCGCCGGCTGGAGGCGTTCCGCGGCGAGGTCGAGCTCGCCGTTCCGGCCGCGTCTGCGGTGAAGATCCGCGGCGAGCGCGCCTACCGCCTGCACCGGAGGGGCGTCGTCGTCGAGATGCCCGTGCGGCGCTCCACCGTGCACGAGCTCGAGCTCGTCTCGTTCGACGGACGCGTCGCGACGCTCGACCTCCTCGTCAGCTCGGGCACCTACATCCGCTCGATCGCCGAGGCGCTCGGGGGCCACTGCGCGTCGCTCCGCCGGACCGAGGTCGGGCCGTTCTCCGTCGACGACGCCGATCCAGGCCGGATCATCCCGCCCGACGACGCGCTCGCCGCGCTGTGAAGGTCGCGAGCTCCCCGCACGAGCTCGGCGCCGCCGAGCGGGCCGTCGCGATCGGGACGTTCGACGGCGTCCACATCGGCCACCGGCGTGTGATCGAGGCCGCGCTCGCAGCCGGCCCGCAGGCGACGGTCGTCACCTTCGATCCCCATCCGCGGATCGCGCTCGGACACCGGGTCGAGCTGATCTCCACGCTCGAGCGGCGACTCGAGCTGTTCGAGGCGCTCGGGGTGGGGGAGACGCTCGTGCTCCCGTTCACGCCCGACCTGGCTCTCGTGACGCCGGAGGAGTTCGCCCGCTCGATCCTCGAGCCGCTCGGCACGAAGGTCGTCCTGGCCGGGGCCAACTTCCGCTTCGGCCGGGGCCGGGCCGGCACATTCGAGCTGCTGGAAGAGCTCGGCTTCGAGACCAGGCCGGTGCCGCTCGTCGAGGGCGTCTCCTCGAGCCGGATCCGCCAGCTCGTCGCGGCCGGCGAGGTCATTCCGGCCGCAAAGATCCTCGGCCGGCCCGTGGAGGTGGAGGGAACGGTCGTCGCCGGGGATGCGAGAGGCGGCACGCTCGGCTTCCCCACCGCGAATCTCGCCGTCCCGTCCGAGCTGATCGTCCCCGCCTTCGGGATCTACGCGGGCGAGGCGCTCGGCCACCGCGCCGCCACCTCGATCGGCGTCAATCCGCACTACGGCGGCGAGGAACGGCGCGTCGAGGCGTTCCTGCTCGACTACGAGGGCGATCTCTACGGTCGGCGGCTCGTCGTCGAGCTGTGGGAGCGCCTGCGCGAAGAACGGGCGTTCGAGTCCGAGGAGGCGCTCGTGGAGCAGATCGCCCGCGACGTCGAGGCGACGCGCGCCGCCGTGCGGCCCCTGTAGCGCAAACGCGCGATCGCAAGTTTTCCCGATATGCAGGCATCTATCGGCATATGGGAGACGACAGTGGGGATCAGCGTCCGCTGAGCAGGATCGACCGCGTTCGCTGCCTGAGCTGCGGCGCGACGTACATCAAGCCGGCAGCCGCGACGACGGTGAGCGCGAATCCAGGCTGCCCCGAGTGCGGCTACGTCGGCTGGGTTCTCGACCGCACGGCTACAGGCGACGCGCCGAGCCGCTTCTTCTCGGGTCGCCGGCGGCGCCGGACCGGGTGACGGCGCTCACCCCGCCGAAATAGTGATGACGGGACGGCCAGAGACGAACGGAAAAGCCGGCGGCTTCGAGCACCTCCGTGACCTCATCAGGGAAGCCCGGCTCGAGGTGCACGAGCTCACCGACGGGATGGAGGCGTGGCCGGTCCACGGCATCTCCGACGCTCTGGCCTTCGTCGAGCACGCCGGAGACGACCTGAACGAGGGCGCTCCGGAGGCGAGTTCCGCCGGCCGCACCGACGGCGAGCGCTAGCCCGTCGCCGTCGAACGCGAGAGTGGGCGCCATCATGCTCGCCATCCGGCGTCCGGGCTTGAGCGCGCCGACGAGCAGGTCGGCCTCGCCGAGCATCGAGTTCAGATGGAGATCCAGACCGGGGAGCCAGTCGCCGGAGCCGAGACCGAGGCTCGTGGTGAGGACGACTGCGTCTCCCTCGCGGTCGACGACCGTGATGTTCGTCGTGTCGCCGGGCTTGTCGTAGTCGAAGGCAAGCGTCCTGGCCATGCTGACGGGGTCGAATCCGTCCAGTCGCGCGAGCGCCGGCAGCGGGCTCGCGAGGCCGACCCGGCTCGCGATCTCGTTCGCCCGGAACACGATCCGGCCGGGCTCACCCCACACGGGCCGGTACGCGTCGAGGTCCTCACGGGTGACGAGGCCGCCCCGCTCGTCCATCAAGCTGAGCAAGGCATCGTCGATCGTTCCACCCCGCGGCGCCTCGTACGCGACCGCCCGGAGCGCGTCGACGAGCCCCGGCTGCTCCAGCCGGTCACCCTCGGCGAGCAGGCTCCCGCCCGGCGAGTAGATGCGCTCGCCCTCGCGCATCGTCATGACGGGCGCCAGCATCCTGAGGCACGACGCTTGCGCTGCCGGCATCGCAACGCCCGTCTCCGCGAGCCTGAGGGCAGGCTCGACGAGTTGCAGCCACGGCAGGGAGCCGTAGCGGTCGTGGAGGGCGGCAAGGCCTGCCACGACGCCGGGGACGCCGCACGTCGGGATCCCGACCGCGTAGTGGACGAGTTCCTCGCCAAACGGGACCTGCAGGTGCTCCACTTCCCCGGCGGCCCGCTTCTGGCCCAGTCCGGGGACGGAGACGAAGAAGTCGAGCGTCCACACCTCACCGCCGAACCAGGTGATCGCGTGCCCGCCGCCGAGCAGACCGGTCATGACCGTCTCGGCCACGCAGGACGCCAGCGAGGCGGCGACGGCCGCGTCGGCCGCATTCCCGCCCGCTTCGAGGATCTCGATCCCCGCATCGACGGTGGCGGGATGTCCCGCAGCGACGGCGGCGTTCATCCGTTGCTACCCTATTCGCGCCCGCAGACCCGGCTCGCCATGCAGCTTCCGCATGGCTCGGCGGGGACTGCGGATTCGTTTAGAGGAGGTCGACAGGTGACCCTCACCAAGGAAGCGAAGCAGGAAATCATCGGAAAGCACGGCCGCGCAGAGGCCGATACGGGCTCTGCCGAGGTTCAGATTGCGCTGCTCACGGCGCGGATCAACTACCTCACCGAGCATCTGCGGGCGCACGCGAAGGACCATTACTCTCGGCGCGGCCTGCTGAAGCTCGTCGGAAAGCGCCGGCGGCTCCTGAACTACCTGCAGAAGAAGGATCTGGAGGGTTACCGCAACCTGATCAAGGAGCTCGGACTGCGCAGATAGCCCGGGTGAAGCCGGAGGGTGGAAGTTTGAGCGAGCTCTTCCCACGCACGCGAAGCGGAAGAGTTGACTCAAACCTCCACTCTCCTTGAAGAGTTGGAGGACAGATGAGCATCGCAGTACAGGGCCCGACCAGAGTCTCGGTCGAGATCGGCGGGCAGGAAATTTCTTTCGAGACCGGCAAGCTGGCCAAGCAGGCCGACGGCGCCGTGGTCGTCCGTTCGGGCGACACGATGGTGCTCTCGACCGCGCAGGGACGGATGGAGGGCCGCGAAGGCGCCGACTTCTTCCCGCTGACGGTCGACGTCGAGGAGCGCATGTACGCCGCGGGCAAGATCCCCGGCGGCTTCTTCAAGCGTGAGGGGCGGCCCACCGAGCGCGCGATCCTGACGGCCCGCATGATCGACCGCCCGATCCGGCCGCTGTGGCCGAAGGGCTACAAGAACGAGGTGCAGGTGATCTGCACCGTCCTGTCGGCGGACATGGTCACGCCGCACGACATCCTCTGCATCAACGGCGCGTCGGCCGCGCTGATGATCTCGCCGCTGCCGTTCATCGGCCCCGTCGGCGCGGTCCGGATCGGCCAGATCGACGGCGAGCTCGTCGTCAACCCGACCCTCCAGGAGGTCGAGGAGCAGCACACGCTCGACCTGATCGTCGTCGGCACGAAGGAAGGCCTGACGATGGTCGAGGCCGGGGCGCAGGAGATCCCCGAGGACCTGCTTCTCGAGGCACTCGAGGTCGCCCACCAGGAGATCACGAAGATCTGCGAGGCACAGGAGGAGCTCCGGGAGCAGACCGGCAAGGCGAAGTGGCTCGACCCCGAGCTCACCAGCGACCTCGAAGGGCGCTTCACCGACCGGATCCGCGAGCGGATCGGCAGCGAAGGCCTGCGTGAAGGCGGCGCGATCGTCGAGGAGATCCTCGAGGAGGAGTGCCCCGCGCTCGACATGAGCTCGACCGAGGAGGACATCCTCCGGCAGATCCAGCACCGATTCTCGCTCGACATGCTCCTCGACAAGGTCCGCCTTGCCGCGGTCGAGGGCCCGGTGCGCGAGCAGTTCGAGGACGACCTGCGCGCCCTCACCGAGGCGGAGCAGGACTCGAAGGAGCTCAAGTCGGCCAAGCGCCAGCTGCTCTTCGATCGGATCGTCGAGACCGTCGAGCTGGCGTTCCCGGTCGGGCCGGCGACGGTCGACGGCGACCCACCGACCGTCAAGGACGGCCTCACGCGCCAGTTCGTCAAGCGTGCCTCCGAGGCCATCTACAAGGACCTCGTCCGCAAGAAGATCGCGATCGACAAGCGCCGGCCCGACGGGCGGGCGGCCGACGAGATCCGCCCGATCGAGTGCGAGGTGGGCGTCTCCGCGAGGACGCACGGCTCCGGGCTCTTCACGCGCGGCCAGACGCAGATCATGTCGCTCCTCACCCTGGGCACCGCCAAGGAGGGACAGCGGATCGACGACCTCTCGCTCGAGACGGACCGCCGGTTCATGCACCACTACAACTTCCCGCCCTACTCGGTCGGTGAGACCGGGTTCATGCGGGGCCCGAAGCGTCGCGACATCGGCCACGGTGCGCTCGCGCAGCGGGCTCTCGAGGCGATCATCCCCAACGCCGAGGACTTCCCGTACACGATCCGCATCGTCTCCGAGACGCTCGAGTCGAACGGCTCCTCGTCGATGGGCTCGGTCTGCGGGTCGACCCTCGCCCTCATGGATGCCGGTGTGCCGATCAAGGCGCCGGTCGGCGGGATCGCGATGGGTCTCGTGAAGGAGGGCGACGACTACGTCATCCTCACGGACATCCAGGGTGCGGAGGACCACCTCGGCGACATGGACTTCAAGGTCGCCGGCACGCGAGACGGCGTGACCGCGCTTCAGATGGACATCAAGATCACGGGCGTCACGCAGGAGATCATGCGAAACGCCCTCGAGCAGGCGAAGCAGGCCCGGGAGTTCATCCTCGACAAGATGCTCGAGGCAATCTCGGAGCCCAGGCAGGAGCTGAGGGGCCACGCACCGCGGATCTCCACGATCAAGATCAACCCCGAGTTCATCGGGATGGTCATCGGCAAGGGCGGCGAGACGATCCGTTCGCTCGAGTCCGACTACGAGGTCCAGATCGACATCGAGGAGGACGGCACGATCCTCATCTACGCCACCGAGGGCGACAAGGCCGAGGCGGCGATGGCTGCGATCGACGCGCTGACGAAGGAGCCCGAGGTGGGGGACACCTACACGGGCAAGGTCGTGAAGACGACCCAGTTCGGAGCGTTCGTCGAGCTCAAGAAGGGGACGGACGGCCTGCTCCACGTCTCGAACGTCGGCCCCGGCCGGGTCGGCCACATCGAGGACGTGATCAACCGCGGCGACGTCCTCGACGTCGTCGTCCAGGAGGTCGACAAGGAGCGGGGCCGCATCGGCCTCAAGCTGGTCGCCAAGCACGAGAACGGCGGGATGGTCTCTCCCGAGGAGCTGATCGAGCGCGCCAAGGACGCGCCCGAGCGGCCGCGCGAGGAGCGTCCTCCACGCCGTGACGGCGACCGCGGGCGGCGAGGCGGCCGGGACCGCGAGCGCGGCGGGCGCGGCGGCCGCTGAGACCGCTAACGCAGCCCGAGCGACTGACAGACCATGATCCAGACTGAGGCGGCGAACGCCGCCTCAGTCTTTCTGAACGTTCGGTTTCCGGCCTTTTCGGAGTTCCTTGATCGTGAAAGCCTTCGCGGGTTTGGAGCGCTGAAACGGCGCTGGGGGCCATGTTTCCAAAGCAGACGGCCCGCTCGCGCGGGCCGTCGAAGCTGGTCGCAGACGCTAGCTCAGCGTCAGCAACACCCTTGGCTAGAGACTGCCCTCATCGTAGCGCGGGGAGAACCCGCCCGATGGGATTCGAACCCACGACCTCGTCCCTAGCCAAGGGCGCGCTCTGTCCACTGAACTACGGGCGGGTGAGAGCGCCGAGACGCCCTCGCGGCCAATGTATGCGCGTCATCGCCCGTGCGCATCGTCGAATCCGGACGGGTGCCACTACGATCCGCCCATGCAGAAGTACGTCCTCTCGGAGCTCGACTCCGGGCAGCGCGTCGTCACCGAGCGGCTGACGCACGTCCGGTCGGTCTCGCTCGGCTTCTGGATCGGCGCCGGCTCACGGGACGAGCGCCCCGAGCGCGCGGGCGTGTCGCACTTCATCGAGCACCTGCTCTTCAAGGGCACGAACGCGTACTCGGCGCAGGAGATCGCCGAGGTGTTCGACGCGATGGGCGGCGAGCTGAACGCCGCGACCTCACGCGAGCACACCGTCGTCTACGCGCGGGTGGCGGACCACCACCTCGACGAGGCGATCGACGTGATGAGCGACATGGTGTACGCGCCGCTCTTCACCGAGGTCGACGCAGAGCGGGAGGTCGTGCTCGAGGAGATCGCGATGTACGAGGACCAGCCGCAGGAGCTGGTCCACGACCTGATCGCGGAGGCGGTCTTCGGCGACCATCCGCTCGGACGGCCGGTGATCGGCACCGCCGAGGTGATCTCCTCGATCTCGCGCAGGAGCATCAGCGCGTACCACCGCTCGATGTACGTGCCGGGCAACGTCGTCGTCGCGGCGGCCGGCAGTCTCGACCACAACGAGCTCCTTCGGCTCCTCGAGCGGGCGGAGGAGAAGGTGGGCAGGTCGCCGGGGCGCGGGAGACGCGTTCGGCCCCCGCTCGTGAAGCCGCCCGCGCCCGACGTCCGCTTCCTGCGCAAGGACACCGAGCAGTACCACCTCTGCCTCGCCGCTCCGGGCATCGCCCGCTCCGACAGGCGCCGCTTCGCCGCCTCGCTGCTCGATGCGATCCTCGGCGGCTCGGCCTCGTCCCGACTCTTCCAGGAGATCCGCGAGAAGCGAGGGATGGCGTACGCCGTCTACACGTTCGCGTCGCAGTACACCGACAGCGGCCAGATCGGCCTCTACGTCGGCACGCGCGAGGAGAATCTGGGCCCCTGCCTCGAGATCGCGGCCGAGCAGATCGCGGACATCGCCGAGGGCAACCTGCGGCCGAACGAGCTCGAGCGGGCGAAGGAGAACCTGAAGGGGCGGATCCTGCTCTCGATGGAGTCGACCTCGAGCCGGATGTCGAGGCTCGGCAAGTCGCTGATCACCGACACCGAGATGCTCTCGCTCGATCGGATCGTCGCCGAGATCGACGCGGTCCAGCCGGAGGGGCTGGCCGAGCTCGCCGGCATGCTGCTGGCGCCCGAACGGCTGTCGGCGGCGGCGATCGGGCCGGACGAGGAGCATTTCCTCGCCGCGATCGAACGGGTGAACCCCGCGCTCGCGACCGCTGCGGCGTGAAGCTGGTTCTCAACGGGCGAGGTGGAAAGGTCGGGTCTGTGCTCGGACCGGCGCTCGAGGCGGCGGGCCACGAGCTGGTCGACCTCGAGCAGGCCGAGGCCATGGTCGACTTCACGGCGCCGGAGGCCGTCGTCGGAAACGTCGAAGCGGCCCTGGAGCGCGGAATCCCCTGCGTCGTCGGCACGACTGGGTGGGAGCCCGAAGCGCTGGACGGCTTGGCGAGGGAACGCGGCCTCCAGCTCCTCTACGTGCCCAACTTCGCGCTCGGCGCCGTGCTCATGATGCGGTTCGCCGCAGAAGCCGCGAAGACGATGCGGGCGGCGGAGATCATCGAGCTCCACAACGAGCGCAAGAAGGATGCGCCTTCCGGGACCGCAAAGGCAACCGCGGCCCTGCTCGGCGGGGCGCCGATCCACTCCGTGCGACTTCCGGGGCTCGTCGGCCACCAGGAGGTCTTGTTCGGCGACGAGGGCCAGCTCTTGACGATTCGCTTCGACGCGTTCTCGAGTCAGGCGTATGTGCCCGGCGTCCTGCTCGCGCTCGAGCGGATCTCCAGTTTGCCGCCGGGTCTGACCGTCGGCCTCGAGACCCTCCTTGACTGAGCTCGCCCGCGGAAAGCAGCGCTGCTACGTCGTCTTCGCAGTCGCGCCCGACGGCGTGAGCGCGCGCGAGGCCAACGAGCTCCTGAACGAGTACGTGGCCGACCGGGGACGAGGCTTCGTCGTCTTCCACGACCACTTCACCGGCAAGCCGCACGGTGGGTTCGCCGTCTTCGACGTCCGGGATCAGGAGGCGTTCGACCTCCTCGACGACCCCGGGCCGCTTGAGGGTTGGAACGTCGCCGTCCATGCGCTGACCTTCTCGATGGCCGCGACCGGCTTCGCCGCGCAGATGAACCTGACGGCGGAGGAGTACGGCGGCAAGACGCTCGCCGAGCGCCGAGGCGAGGAGGGTGAGGACGAGCGGTTCTGGTGGCTCCGCCGTGCTTGAGCTCGAGGTCGTGGAGGGCGACATCACGGCGCTGGACGTCGACGCAATTGCGAATGCGGCGAACGACCGGCTCTGGATGGGCGCCGGCGTCGCCGGGGCGATCAAGCAGGCCGGGGGAGAGGAGATCGAGCGCGAGGCGGTCGCCAACGGGCCGATTGCGATCGGTGAGGCGGTCGCGACGGGCGCGGGCCGTCTGCAGGCGCGCTGGGTGATCCACGGCGCGGTCATGGGCCAGGACCTCCAGACGAACGCGGACCTCGTCCGGCGAACGACCGAGAGTTGCCTTCGCGTCGCCGACGAGCTCGGGGCCGGGTCGCTCGCCCTGCCGGCGTTCGGAACGGGAGTGGGCGGCTTTCCGCTCGACGAATGCGCCCGGATCATGGTCGAGGTGGCGCGCGGACACGAGCCGGGCTCGCTGAGGCGCGTCGTTTTCGCCGTCTTCGGCGAGGACGCGGCCCGGGCGTTCGAGGAGGCGCTCTGACGCCGGAGCTCGTCGATCGCGTCCGCGTCGCGCTCTACGAGCGGCTCGTCGACGAGGGCGTGCCTCCGAGCGCGGAGGACGTCGCCGAGGACCTGGCCATCCCGACCGAGGAGGCCGAGGCCGCGTTCCGGCGGCTCGCCGAGAGCCGCGTGATCGTGCTCATGCCCGGCACACTCGAGATCTGGATGGCACCGCCGCTCTCCGGCGTACCGACATCCTTCCGCGTCGAGGCACCGCGAGGCTCCTACTGGGGCAACTGCATCTGGGACGGGCTCGGCACCGTCGCGATGCTGGGCGGCACCGGAAGCGTCGAGACGCACTGTCCCGACTGCGAGGAGCCGATGGTGCTCCGCGTCGAGACCGGCGAGCTGGTCGACGGAGAGGGAGTCGCCCACTTCGCCGTCCCCGCGGCGCGCTGGTGGGACAACATCGGCTTCACGTGAGCGACGATGCTGGCCTTCCGGTCGGAGGCGCACGTCGATCGTTGGTGCGAGCAGAGCAGCCTCGAGCGCGGAGCCGTGTTTCCGCTCGAGACGGCCTGGAAGCTCGCAGACGCCTGGTATCGCGATCGGATGAGCCCCGACTGGCGCCGCCGGACCCCGGAAGAAGCAGAGGCCGTCTTTTCGGCTCTGGGGCTTACCGGTTCGTTCTGGTCTCTCGGATGAGCACCCCGAAGCTCCTTGCTCTCGCAGCCGCCGTCGCACTCGTCGGCTGCACACCTCCGACCACGAGCCGCCAGGCTCCGACGTCGCCGGACGAGCGCGCGGCCGAGCCCGCGCGACCGCGCGACTGCAGCCGGCAATTCGACGACAACGACGCCGGATTCCAGACCTGCAAGGACGAGTCCGAGGAGCCGCCGACCCCGAAGTAAGCGCACGACGCTCGACGGAGATGAAGGGACTTTCATCGTCCGCTTATGCGGCTATCACACGCTCCGCACACGATCCGACCGTGAGCGGCCGCACACGAGAGGTGAGCGCGCGTATTGCCCTGGGCGCCGCCGTGGTGACCATCACCGCGGTGACGGCGACGGTCCTTCCGCAAACAGCGCTCGGAGAGGAGCGCCTCTGCCGAGGGACGCTCGGCCCGGTGGCCGTCGACAACCTTCGCGTGCCGCAGGGTGCGACCTGCGCGCTGAACGGCACACGAGTGCGAGGCGCGATCACCGTCCAACGAGGCGCCAGGCTCGTCGCCAACCGCGTGCGAGTGACCGGGAACGTCCAGGCGGAGAACGCCAGGAACGTCGTCATCCGGCGGGGCTCGCGCATCGGCGGCAGCGTCCAGCTCGTGCAGGGCGGCCGGGCAAGCGTCCTCGCATCGCGCGTGGTCGGAGACCTCCACCTCGACGAGAACCGCGGAAGGCTCCAGGTCCACCGCAACAGGGTCGGCGGGAGCCTTCAGGTGGTCGGCAACTCCGGCGGGGCCTCGATCGTCCGAAACTCGATCGGCGGGAACCTCGACTGCAAGGAAAATCGTCCGGCACCGAGAGGTGCACGGAACTCGGTCGGCGAGAGCAAGCTCGACCAGTGCGCGCGTCTCTGAATGCCGCTCGCCTAGCCTGAGCCCACCTGTACCCCGTATGAGGGAAGTCTCACCGGGGTCTTAGTCACCTCTCAATGTCCGCTTACTGGTGGCTCACGGTCCCCCGGGAAGCTGTTGCCGACGTATGCAAACGAGCGAACAGGGGGACCACCATGCACGGGATCAGAATCGGACTAGTCGCGGTCGCCGCGCTCCTTGCGGCCGCGATCCCGCAGGCCGCGTTCGGCGAAGAGCGCTCATGCCGCGGAACGCTGGGCGCGATCACCGTCGACAACCTACGAGTGCCCAAGGGCGCGACCTGCACGCTCCAGGGCACCCGCGTCAAGGGGACGATCACCGTCAGGCGCGGCGCAACGCTGATCGCGACCGGAATCAAGGTCGTCGGCAACATCCAGGCTGAGAACGCGAAGAACGTGGTCGTGAACGGCGCGTCGCGCGTCGGAGGAAGCGTCCAGATCAAGCAGGGCGGCGGGGCGACCGTGCGCGGCACGCGCGTCAAGCAGGACATCCAGTACGACCACAACCGCAAGCCGCTCCGCGCGGAGAACAACCGCGTCGGGGGCAACATCCAGGTGGTCGGGAACCGAAGCGGCGCGGTGATCGCCGGGAACACCGTCAACGGCAATCTCGACTGCAAGGAGAACCGGCCGGCCCCAACCGGCGGCGGGAACCGGGTCGGCGGGAGCAAGACCGACCAGTGCGAGCGCCTCTGAGGGCCTGAGAAAGGAAGCAGGGAGCGCTCGGAGTAAGATCGGGGTGTGCTCGGTGAGGTCCTCACCGCGAGCGTCACCCCCTTCGAGGCCAACGGCGCCGTCAACCTGACGAAGTTCCGCGAGCTGGCGGCCTATCTCGTGGACAACGGCTCGGACGGACTCGTCGTCACCGGGTCGACGGGCGAGTCGGCGACGCTGACCGACGACGAGCGCTTCCAGCTCTACAGGGCCGCGGTCGAGACCGTCGGCGATCGCGCGACGGTCATCGCCGGCACCGGCACCTACGACACCCGGCACTCGGTCCACCTGACGGAGAAGGCGCACGAGCTCGGCGTCGACGGCTTCCTGATCGTCACGCCGTACTACAACAAGCCGCCGCCCCGGGGGATCGTCGAGCACGTGAAGGCGATCGCCGCCGTCACGGACCGGCCGATCGTCTACTACAACATCCCGGCCCGGGTCGTGAACCTCGTCGAGGTCGAGACCCTCACGGAGCTGGCGAAGATCCCGAACGTCGTCGCCGTCAAGCAGGCATGGGACGACCTCGAGGACGCACGGCGCATCGTCGAGGAGACGGGGCTCCACCTCTACGCGGGCGACGACAACCTCGTCCTGCCCTTCCTCGAGTTGGGCGGGGTGGGCGGCGTCTGCGTCCACACGCACATCGTCGGCCCGCAGGTGAAGGAGCAGATCACGGCTTTCAAGGCCGGCGACGCCGACCGCGCGCGTGAGATCGACGAGGCGCTCGCACCGGCCTACGAGATCCTCAAGGTCACCGTCGGTCCGATCGGGATCAAGGCGGCGCTGAACCTTCTCGGCCACGAGGTCGGCGGGCTGCGGCTGCCGCTCGTCGAGGCCACGGACGCCGAGAAAGAGACGATCCACGCCTGCCTGAAGCGCATCGAGGCGCTCCAGCCGGCGCTCTCTACGTAACCGCTACGAGCCGGCGTTCGCGGAGCACGGACGCTCGGGGCGCGTCTGCAAGCGCCAGCCCGAGGCGATCGAGCGTCGAGCGGGAGGCGGCCAGGACGCCGGGGGGAGGGTGCCCGGGCCCGCCGAAGACGAGGAAGCCGACGAGCGCGCTGTTCTCGCGGCGAAGCGGGAGCGCCAACGATGCACCGGCGCGCCCGAGCTGGGAGCCGTCGTCGACGATCACGTCCCGGCCCGACTCGGCCTCGCGCAGGAGCCAGCTCGTGAGCTCGGGATCCGGAACGCCGCTCTCGCCGCGCTGAAGCTCGACCGAGCCGCCCATGCCGTCCTCCTCCCAGGCGACGAGCATCGCGAAGTCGAGCGGCCAGGAGCCCTCGAGGACGTCGACCACGCGGCCGAACATCGCGGCCCGGTCCCCGGCGGCGACCGCGCCCTCGAGCGCCGCCGAGAGACGGTGCGCACGCAGCCGACTCGACAGCCAGACCTTTCCTCCGACCGCGCCGACGACAGCGCCCACGACCGCCAGCTCGACGAGCCCGACGCCCAGGCCGACGAGAGCGACCGTCGCACCGAGCGCGACCAGGAGCTCGGGCCGCCCCCGCAGGTCGCTTCCGACCGAGTGCACGGGGGAGGGGACGGACGAGTCGCGGATCGTCGCAAGCTCGTCCGCGGCCAGCACCGCATCCGGCGACAGGCCCCGCTGCACGGCGACGAACGCCTTCGCGATCGCCGGGTGGAACTGCGTGCCCGCGTTCTCCTCGATCTCCTCGAGCGCCTCCTCGCGCGTCATTCGCCTCCGGAAGGGCCGATCCGACGTCATCGCGTCGAAGCTGTCCGCAACGATCAGGAAGTGGGCGGCGAGCGGGATGTCGCTGCCGCGGGCGCCGTAGTAACCGGATCCGTCCAGCCGCTCGCGGTGGTACTCGACCGCCTTGGCCTGCTGCGCCGCGAAGCGGAACCGCTGGAGCAGCCGCGCGGACAGGCGGGGCGCACGGCGGACGGCGGCCCACTCGTCGTCGTTCAGGCGGCTCGGCTTCTCGAGGACGGCTGCATCGACCGCCACCTTGCCGAGGTCGTGGAGCCTGCCGGCCCACCAGAGTCGCCGCACGTCGCTCCGCGGCAGCCCGAGCGCCTCGGCGAGCTCGCGAACGCTCTCGGCGACCCGTCGGGAATGGCCGTGCCTGGAGCGGTCGCGCTCGTCCACGATGTTGGCGAACGTCTCCAGCGCGGCGGCCACCTCCCGCCGGAGCCCGATCAGCCGCCAGTGGAGCCGCTCGACCAGGACGAGAACGGGGGCGAGCAGCGCCGCGTACCAGAGGTTCGACTCGGCCGCGATCGCCAGCGCCGCGCCGAGTGAGACCTCCGCGACGGCAGCGAGCAGGTCGGTCTCGATCACCGTCGCCCGGTTGGCGAGGCGGTGCACGAGCGTCTTCACCGTCGAGAAGACCATCCCGAGCACGAGCAGGCCGAGCAGGTCGTCCGGGAGCACCACCGTGCCGGTCTGGGAGCCGGCAAGAACGTACGCGTACCCGCCCGCGAAGGCCGCTCCGCCGAGTGAGGCGGCCCGGACGATGCTGTCGCGCCATGGATCGCCGGCGAGTCGCCGGACGCCGAGGCTGCCGACAAGCGCGACGAACAGGGCGGGCCACGGGCCGAGGACGAGCGCGGCGGCGGCGACGATCGGCGCTGCGACCGAGAACCGCTCGGGTGCGGCCTCGTCGGCGCCGAGATCGTCGTCCCGGCGATGGAGCAGCTCGGCCACGATCACAGCCGCAGAAACGAGGGCAAGGGAGCCCAAGGAGACCGCAGGCAGCACGGACATATGCCACTGAATCGGCGGCGGCGCCGCATCCCTTGAACGAGGGAGCGACCCGGCGGTCGCGGGTTAGAGTGGTCCCGTGGCAGCAGACACGCTTCGAATCATCCCGCTCGGCGGCGTCGGCGAGGTCGGGAAGAACCTGATGGTCTACGAGCTCGGGGACGACATCGTCGTCGTCGACGCGGGTCTTGCGTTCCCCCGGGACGAGCATCTCGGCGTCGACCTGATCCTCCCCGACTTCGGCTACCTGATCGACCGGAAGGATCACGTGCGCGCGGTCATCCTCACGCACTCGCACGAGGATCACGTCGGCGCGCTCGCCTACCTCCTTCGCGAGGTCCCCATCCCGGAGGTGTGGGGCACCCGGCTGACGCTCGGGCTCGCGCAGTCGAGGCTCGACGAGCACGGGCTCCTCAACGCCGTCAACCTCCGCGAGGCCCAGCCGGAGGAGCCTCCGGTCGAGATCGGGCCGTTCCGCGTCGGCTTCGTCCGCGTCGCGCACTCGGTGCCGGACGCGGTCGCAATCGTGCTCGAGACGCCCGCGGGCCGCGTGCTCCACACGGGAGACTGGAAGCTCGACCACACGCCCGTCGACGGCCTCCGGACGGACGTCGGCCGCCTGGCGGAGCTCGGAACGCAGGGGATCGATCTGATGCTCGGCGACTCGACGAACGCCGAGCGGCCGGGCGTCACGGGTTCGGAGCGCCTCGTCGGCGAGGCGTTCCAGCAGATCATTCCGCGGCTCGAGGGTCGCGTCCTCATCGCCTGCTTCGCGTCCAATGTCCACCGGATGCAGCAGGCGATCGACGTGGCCGTCGAGGTCGGCCGGAAGGTCGCCGTCGTCGGCCGCTCGATGCGCAAGAACATGAATATCTCGCGGAACCTCGGCTACGTCGACGTCCCGGAGGAGACGCTGATCCGGCCGAACGAGCTGGACAACTACCGGCCGCACGAGGTGCTGATCCTCTGCACGGGCAGCCAGGGCGAGCCGATGTCGGCGCTGACGCGGATCGCGTACAGGGATCATGCGGCGGTCGTCGTCGAGCGCGGCGACACCGTGATCCTCTCGGCGCGCCCGGTTCCGGGGAACGAGCTTCGCGTGCACGACACGATCAACCAGCTGGCGAAGGCGGGCGCGGAGGTGCTCCACCAGGAGAACGCGCCGGTCCACGTCTCCGGCCACGGCCACGCCGAGGAGTTGCGCACCATGCTCGGGCTCGTCCGGCCGAAGGCGGTGATGCCGGTGCACGGCGAGTTCCGGATGCTCGCTGCGCACGGGCGCCTGGCGCAGGAGGGCGGCGTGCCGGCCGACTCGATCGTCCTGACGGAGAACGGGTCGGTCGTCGAGCTCGACCGGAACGGCGTCCGCGTCGTCGACCGGATCGACTCGGGGGTCACCTTCGTGGACGGCCTCGGCGTCGGCGATGTGCGCGACGTCGCGCTCCGCGACCGGCGAACGCTCTCCGAGGACGGCGTGCTGATCGTCGTCGCCACGATCGGCGGTGGATCGAACGGCTCACCGGTCGCGATGCCGGAGCTGATCGCCCGCGGCCTGATGGAGCCCGGCCCGCTCCTCGAGGAGACCCGTGACGAGGCCAACCGCGTCCTCAGCGACCTCCTGGGTCAGAACATCCGGGAGATCAAGCTGCTCCAGGAGCACTTACACGACGCACTCGGGCAGCTGATTTACGACAGAACGGGGAGGCGCCCGATGATTCTCCCCGTCATAGTGGAGGTATGACTCTCAAGCTCCTGACCGGGCAGTGAGCACGCTCCGGATCGATCCGACGCCCGCCTGGGCCGAGGCGCTGTTCGACCGCGCCGCGGAGGAGCAGACCGCCCGGAGCCTGATCGGCCAGCTCGTCGCCTGCGAGGTCGCGGCCCTCGCGTTCTGCCGGCTGCTCGAGCGGTGGGCGAGGGGAGACGCGGATCCGAGCACGCCCGGCAGGCGTCAGTCGGCTCTCAGGCGCGCCGCCGAGCGGGCCGAGACCGCGCTGGTCGGCCTGGAACGCCCGTTGGGGCGCTACCTGCTCGAGCTCCAGCCGGAGCTGGCCGAGGGGCGCTCCTGGTACGGCGAGCCCGGGCCTGCCGAGCTGATGGAGTGGGCGCCCGTGCTCTCGCGCGCCGGCGTCGTGGTGGCGCCACACCGCGTGGCGCAGGCCTATCTGGAGCTCGCCGTGCTCGTCCGGGCGCTGGAAGGGCTCACGACTGCGGTGCGCATGGATTCCGCACCCGATCGGTCGTCGCTCTGGGCCGGGCTCTTCGACCTCCGCGAGAACCTCCTCGGCGGGACGCTCGAGGATCTCCGCGCGCTCGCTGCCTGAGCTCACGGTCGTCGGCTCGATCAACCTCGACCTCGTCGCGAGCGCCGAGCGGCTGCCGAGAGCGGGGGAGACGGTGACGGATGCGCGATTCGCGCGGTATCCCGGTGGCAAGGGTGCGAACCAGGCGGTGGCGGCGGCGCGGCTCGGCGCCGGGGTGAGGATGGTCGGGAGCGTGGGCGACGATCCGGCTGCCGAGGAGGCCACGGCGGGGCTCCGTGAGGCGGGCATCGCGCTCGACCTCCAGCGCAGCAGTGACCCGACCGGTGTCGCGCTGATCACGGTGGACGCGGAGGGCGAGACGACGATCGTGGTCGCTCCCGGCGCGAACAGGAGCCTCCAACCGCGGCCGACCGACGGCGCGGTGATCTGCCAGCTCGAGATTCCCGACGAGCCCGTGCTGGCCGCGGCCCGCGAGGCCACGTTCTTCTGCTTGAACGCGGCGCCGGCACGCGCGATCGACGTCGAGCCCGACCTGCTGATCGTGAACCGGTTCGAGTACGAGACCATGTCGCGCGGGAAGCTCGTCGCGCTCACGCTCGGCGCGGAGGGCGCCGTGCTGCTCGAGAACGGCGAGGAGATCGCCCGCGCCGCGCCGCCACCGGTCCGGGCAGTGGACGGGACGGCCGCCGGCGACGCCTTCACGGCGTGCCTCGTCGTGTCGCATCTCGAGGGACGCGAGTGGGACGAGGCATTGCAGCGGGCCTGCGCCGCGGGGGCGATCGCGGCCTCCCGGCCGGGCGCACAACCCTCCCTGCCGACTGCGGCGGAGGTGGACGAGATCCTTGGCTGAGCCGATCGTCCTCGACTGCGACCCCGGCCACGACGACGCGATCGCGCTCCTCCTGGCGCTCGCGAGCCCGGAGGTCGAGCTGCTCGGGGTGACGACGGTCGCCGGCAACCAGACGCTCGAGAAGACGACGGCGAACGCGCTCCGGATCCTCGAGTTCGTCGACCGCGCGGACATCCCCGTTGCGGCAGGGACGGACAGGCCGCTGTTCCGCGAGCCGTACGTCGCGAAGTACGTCCACGGCGAGACCGGATTGGACGGCCCGGACCTCCCGCCGGCGCGCGGCGTACCGATCGACGAGCATGCCGTCGACTTCCTCGGGCGTCACGCCGGCGGGACCACGCTGGTCGCGGTCGGGCCGCTGACGAACGTCGCGCTGCTGCTCGCCCGCTACCCGGACGTGAAGCCCGAGCGCATCGTCCTGATGGGAGGCTCGATCGGCCTGGGCAACGTCATCCCGGCGGCGGAGTTCAACATCTGGGCCGACCCGGAGGCGGCGGCACGCGTCTTCGAGAGCGGTCTCGACGTGACGATGATCGGGCTCGACGTCACGCACGAGGCGCTGATGACGAAGGCCGACGCCGAGCGGCTCCGGGAGACGGGCCGGATCGGCACGCTCGTCGCCGAGCTCTGGGCGTTCTACAACCAGTTCCATTCGCAGACGTACGGATTCGACGGCTCGCCGATCCACGACGCGGTGGCGCTGGCCCACGTCTTCCGGCCCGACCTCGTCGAGACCGCCAACCGCCATGTGGCGATCGAGTGCAGCTCGGAGCTCACGCGAGGCCGGACCGTCGTCGATCTCTGGCGCCGGACGGACAACGAGCCGAACGCCCACGTCGGCGTCGGCATCGACGGCCGCGCCTTCATCGAGCTGCTCATCGAGCGGATCGCGGCCCTCCGCTGACTCCCGGCCTAGAGGGGTAGACCCGGCGGCGTCGAAGCAGGCGCGCATGGCGAGACGCCGCAAGAAGCGCACCCTGAAACCACGCGTTCCCTCGCGCGTCAAGCGCCGGAAGCGCGCGGCGAAGGAGCGCAGCCATCACCATCCCGAGCTGATCGGGCTCGGCCTCGCCGCGGTCGGGCTCTTCCTCTCGACGCTCGTCTACCTGGGGTGGGAGGGGGGCCAGGCGGGCGGCTGGATCGTGGACGGGATCTGGGCCGTCGTGGGCGACGCGGGACACCTGCTGCCCGCAGCGCTCGTCGTCGTCGGTTCCCTCATGCTCGGGAGGAGCAAGCTCGTGCAGGTTCACCCGTTCCGCTGGGGCCTCGCCTCGCTGGCCCTCGGGCTCTTCCTGCTGCTCGCGGACTCCGGCGGGTACATCGGGACCGGGCTCGACGAGGTGGTCGGCACGCTGATCGGGCGCACCGGGAGCGTGATCGCGGGTTCGGCGTTCCTCCTCTCCGGGATCCTGCTCCTGTCGGGCGCCTCGGTCGGAGCGCTCGTCCAGCGCTCGGGCGGCGCTGTCCGGCGCGCGCACACCGCCGCCCGGCGCCGGGTGGAGCGCCAGCGCACGAGCACCGACGGGCCGCTCGCCCCGACGATTCCGCTCCGACCGCGCGAGGTTCATCCACCGGTCGACGGGGTCTCGGACTTCCCCGACGTCGTCGGCCAGGCAGAGCCGCCACGCCTGCTCCCGGATCCGGACGAGCTCCCGACGGAGACGAGCGAGCAGCAGGCGCTCTTCGAGCCGCCCAACCCGGCGAAGACGGACTACGTCCTGCCGGAGGCCTCGGTGCTTCGCCGCTCAGCGCCGAGACCGACAGGCAAGACCGACACGAGCGGGAAGGTCGCCGAGTCGCTGACCAATGCACTCGCCGACTTCGGCGTCGACGCCCGGGTCATCGGCGAGATCACCGGGCCGCGCGTCACCCGCTACGAGCTCCAGCTCGCCGCCGGCACGAAGATGTCCAAGGTCTCCGCGCTCAAGGACGACCTCTCCTACGCGCTCGCAACGACGGAGATCCGGATCCTCGCGCCGATCCCCGGCAAGCAGGCGGTCGGTGTCGAGATCCCGAACCTCTCGCCGAACCTCGTGACGCTCGGCGACGTCTTCGACGGGCTGCCGTCCGCGGCGAGCCCGCTCTCCGTCTGGCTCGGAAAGGACATCTCCGGCACCGCCGTCTGGACGGATCTCGCGCGGATGCCGCACCTGCTGATCGCCGGGACCACGGGGGCCGGCAAGTCGGGCTGCATCAACACGATCCTCAGCTCGATCCTCCTGCGCGCGACCCCCGACGACGCCCGCCTCATCCTGATCGACCCGAAGCGCATCGAGCTCTCGCTCTACGAGTCGATCCCGCACCTCCTGACCCCGGTGGTCTCCAGCCCGAAGGAGGCGGCGATCGTCCTCACCAACGTCCTCGCGGAGATGGAGCGCCGCTACGAGCGCCTGAGCGCCGTGCGGGCCAGGAACCTCCCGGAGGCGAACCGAGCGTTCCGCAGCCGCGGGGAGGAGACGCTGCCCTATCTCCTCGTCGTCATCGACGAGCTCGCCGACCTGATGATGATCTCGCCGCAGCAGGTCGAGGACGCCGTCATCCGCCTCGCGCAGAAGTCCCGCGCCGTCGGGATCCACCTCGTCCTCGCCACCCAGCGGCCCTCCGTGGACGTGATCACCGGGATGATCAAGGCGAACGTCCCCTCCCGGATCGCCTTCGCAGTCTCCAGCCAGACCGACTCGCGGGTGATCCTCGACCAGGCCGGCGCGGAGAGCCTGCTCGGGCAGGGCGACATGCTCTTCAAGCCGCTCGGGACCTCACGGCTCCAGCGCGTCCAGGGCGCCTATGTGACCGAGGAGGAGATCGCCCTGCTTGTCGAGCAGTGCCGCACCCAGCGTGTCCAGGAGCTCGACGAGTCGCTGCTCGAGGCGCCGGAAACGCCGCCCGAAGAGCTCGCGGACGGGGACGACGACTTCGACCCCGACCAGGACCCGCTGCTCGAGCGAGCGATCGAGATCGTCGTCCAGACGCAGACCGCGTCCGTGTCCCTCCTCCAGCGCCGGCTGCGTGTGGGCTACACCCGGGCGGGGCGCCTGATCGACATGCTCGAGCGGCGCGGAATCATCTCCGGCTACGAGGGCTCGAAGCCTCGCCGGGTGCTCGTCGACGAGCATGCCGTGGCTGCTAGTCGCGACTAACTTTCACCTGCCCTTCACGTCTGACTCATTCGGGGTTAGCATCACCTTTCGATCTCTCGAGTAGTAGGAAACCTCAGAAAGGGGAGGATTCAGTGAAGGTAAGACGCCTCATGCCCTGGGGGCTCGTCGTCGTGGCCTTGGCGGCCATGCTCGTCGCAGCTTTCGGGGCGAGTGCCGCACCGACCGCCAACGAGCGGATCTCGCTCGTAACGGACGTCGGGCGGCTCAATGACCGCTCGTTCAACCAGCTTGCCCACCAGGGCTTGCTTCGGGCTCAGCGGCAGCTGCGCATCCGCCCGCAGGTGTTCGAGTCGCGGTCCCCGCAGGATTACACGCCGAATCTGCGGCAGGGTGCCACGACCGGGAGCGCGCTGACGATCGCCGTCGGATTCCTGCTCGCGGGCGACCTGAACACGGTTGCTCAGCAGTATCCGCAGCGGAACTTCGCGATCATCGACTTCCCGAATGCGGCTCTGGCTGACAAGCCGACGAACGTCAGGGGCCTCCTGTTCCGCTCGGAGCAGGCCGGCTGCCTCGTCGGTCACATCGCCGTCAAGCAGCTCATGCGTGAGCGGAAGCGTCCGATCCTGAGCGCGGTCGGCGGGATCAGCATCCCGTCGGTGAACTCGTTCATCGCCGGCTATCGCTTCTGCGCCCGGCGGGCGAACCGCCGCGCACAGGTCCTGATCGGTCATTCGCAGAGCTTCACCGACCAGGCGCGGTGTGCGGAAGTCGCGCTGAACCACATCCAGCGCGGTGCGAACGTGGTCTTCCAGGTCGCGGGTGGCTGCGGTCTTGGTGCTCTCCGCTCTGCCAGGCAGCGCGGCAAGTGGGGCATCGGGGTGGATGCCGACCAGGCCTACCTCGGCTCGCACATCCTCACGAGTGCGGTGAAGAAGGTCGACGAGTCCGTGTACCAGTCGATCCAGGCAGTCCAGCGGAGGACGTTCCGGGGCGGCATGGACGCGACGTTCAACGTCCGGAACAAGGGCGTCGGCTACGGCAAGCTCTCCCGCCGTGTGCCGCGCGCGATCCGCTTGGAGGCAGAGGCGCTGAGGAGGCGCATCAGCCGCGGCCGGCTGCGGATCCCGGCCGCCCTCTAAGCACCAAGCACGACGATTCGCTCGAAAGGGCGGGCGAGTAGCCCGCCCTTTCGCTTTTCGACCTCCATAGAATCGCCTGCGATGACCGACGCACCGGTCGATCAGGCTGCGGTTCCCGTTCTCGAGCTGCGTGGAATGACCAAGCGCTTTCCCGGCGTGCTCGCGAACGACCACATCGACTTCGACCTCCAGCGCGGTGAGGTCCACGCGCTGCTCGGCGAGAACGGGGCCGGCAAGTCGACGCTCATGAACGTCCTCTACGGGCTCTACCACCCGGACGAGGGCGAGATCCGCATCAACGGCAAGCGCGTCTCGATCGGTTCCCCCGGCGAGGCGATCGACCTCGGGATCGGCATGGTGCACCAGCACTTCATGCTCATCCCGGTGATGACGGTGGCCGAGAACATCGTCCTCGCCACCGAGCCGACGCGCGGCGGGGTCTTCCTGGACTACGACGCCGCGATCAGGCGCGTGCGGGATCTCGCGTCGACCTTCAACTTCGCCATCGACCCGGATGCCTTGGTGCAGAGCATCACCGTCGGGCAGCAGCAGCGCGTGGAGATCCTGAAGGCGCTCTACCGCGGGGCCGAGATCCTGATCCTGGACGAGCCGACCGCCGTGCTGACCCCGCAGGAGGCGGACGAGCTCTTCGCCATCCTCAAGACCCTCCAGCGGGAGGGCATGTCGATCATCTTCATCAGCCACAAGCTGCGCGAGGTGCTCGAGATCGCCGAGCGGATCACCGTCCTCCGCCGCGGCAAGAAGATCGACACCGTTCAACGGGCGGGAGCGACCCAGGACACGCTCGCGCGACTGATGGTCGGGCGCGAGGTGCTGCTGCGTGTCGAGAAGACGCCTGGGCAGCCGAGCGAGCCGCTGCTCCAGGTCAGCGACCTCGCCGTCGTCGACGACCGGCAGCTGGAAGCCGTGCGCGGCGTTTCCTTCGATGTGCACGCGGGAGAGATCGTCGGGCTCGCCGGCGTCGACGGGAACGGCCAGACGGAGTTGATCGACGCACTCACCGGTCTCCGGACGCCCGAGAGCGGCACAGTCGTCGTCGGGGGCCGCGATCTCACGAATACGAATGCACACACACATCTCGATTCGGGCATGGGCCACATTCCCGAGGACCGCCAGCGCCGCGGGCTCATCCTCGACTTCACGCTCGCGGAGAACCTCGCGCTCCACGACTACGACAAGCGACCGTTCTCGCTGTTCGGCTGGATGTGGCCCGGACGGATCGTCGCCTGGGCGCGCGGGCTGCTGAAGGAGTTCGACGTCCGGGGCGGGGGCCCGCAGACACACGCGTCTTCGCTCTCCGGCGGGAACCAGCAGAAGGTCGTCGTCGCCCGCGAGGTGGCGCGCGACCCCCGCGTCCTGATCGCGGCTCAGCCGACGCGAGGCCTGGACGTCGGCGCGATCGAGTTCGTCCACCGCCGCCTCGTCGAGGAACGGGACGAGGGCCGCGCAGTCTTCCTGATCTCGCTCGAGATCGACGAGATCCTGTCCCTTTCCGACCGCATCCTCGTCATGTACGAAGGCCGGATCGTCGAGGAGTACGGGCCTGACGTGAGCGAGCAGCAGCTCGGCATCGCAATGACCGGCGCCACCCAGAAGGACGAGGCCGCGTGAGCACGCCGAAGAAGCCGGTGACGCCTCCGCCGCAGGATCCGGAGCAGGGCGAGCCGACGACCTGGACGGCGCGGTACATGGTCTACCAGCGGGCAGGTGGCGTGATCACGCCGCTCTTGACCACGCTGATGGCCCTGATCATCGCCGGCATCGTCGTCCGCCTCACGACTGGCGTGAGCCCGTTCCAGACCGGCCGCGCGATCTTCGACGGCAGCGGCCTCCCGTGGCTGATCCCGGACAGCTTGATCGACATCCGGGACGTCGCGAACACGCACGAGTTCTGGGACACGGAGGAGCTCGCCCGAAACAACGCCCAGGTCAACCTCCAGCAGACCCTGACGATCGCGACGACGCTGATCCTGACCGGGCTCGCCGTCGCCTTCGCATTCCGCTGCGGGCTCTTCAACATCGGCGGCCAGGGCCAGTTCTTCCTGGGCGCGATCGTCGCGACCGCCGTCGGCGCCGAGATCACCGGGGTCGCCCGCGTGTTCCACGTCCCGCTCGTCCTGCTCTGCGCCGCGCTCGCGGGCGCCGTCTGGGCGGGCATCGCCGGACTGTTACGAGCAACCGTCGGTGCCCACGAGGTGATCTCGACGATCATGCTGAACTGGATCGCCTACTGGGTCGGGAGCTACCTCTTCAGCCTCGGAGGGCCCCTCCAGAGCGACGTGAACGACCAGGTTCCGATCTCCAACGACATCCAGGAGTCGGCCAAGCTCCACATCTGGTGGCCCGATCCGGACAAGATTCTGGGTCTCCACATCGGCTTCTTCATCGCGATCGGCGCGCTGATCGCGTTCTGGATCATCCTCAACCGGACGACGCTCGGCTACGAGGTGCGGGCGGTGGGCTACAACCCCGAGGCGGCGCGCTACGGCGGCATCAGCGTCTCGCGGAACTACTTCCTGGCGATGGCGATCTCCGGGAGCTTCGCCGGTCTCGCCGGGGCGATCGACATCGCGGGCTGGCAGTTCCGGTACGGCCAGATCGACATCCAGCAATCCGACATCGGGTTCGTGGGCATCGCCGTCGCCCTCCTGGGACGGAACACCTCAATCGGCATCTTCTTCTCCGCGCTGCTCTTCGGAGCGCTCCTCACCGGCGCGAACACCCGCAACCTCGCGCTCCCGATCGAGCCGGAGCTGGCGGGGAACATGACGCTCGTCATCCAGGGCCTCGTCGTGCTCTTCGTCGCCGCGGACCTGGTGATCCTCTACATCTGGCGGGCGCGGAAGAAGCTTCGGCTGCCACGAGGACGACCGAGGCCGGCCGAGACTTGAGTACCACCACCCCGAGAACCCGGCCGACGCTGATCTCGCCCCGGGCGTGGGTGCGGCCCGAGGCGCGCGACCGGCAGATCGCCGTAGTCGGCACGATCCTGGCCGGCCTCGGCATCTGGCTGATGCTGCCGCCGCTCGCCGATAACGTCCGTGATCGGACCGACTCCTACGAGCTGATCCCCGTCTATCTCGGGCTGCTCGCAATCGCCGCCGGTCTGTGGGCGATCGTTCGCGGGGAGCTGAAGTGGGGGTGGTTCACCGCGCTCTCCGGACTGCTTGCAATCGCCGTCGGCTTCGTTGCCGCGCAGCAGTCGATGGCCGACCACACGGCGGTCTTCGTCTGGTCGAGCCTGATCGCTGCCACGCTGCGTTGGGCGACGCCCCTCATCTTCGCGGCGATCGGAGGCATGTTCTCCGAGCGCAGCGGCGTCGTCAACATCGCGCTCGAGGGGATGATGCTGTCGGGCGCCTTCTTCGGGATCTGGGGCGCGGACCACTTCGGGCACTGGGGCTGGGGGCTCGTGACGGCGATGGTCGCCGGCGGCGGGTTCGCCTTCATCCACGCCTTCTTCGCCATCCACCTGCGGGCGGACCAGATCGTGTCCGGCGTGGCGATCAACCTCCTTGCGCTGGGCCTGACCGGCTACCTGTACATCGACCTGTACGGCGAGGAAGGCACGCCGCCCGACATCTCCGAGATCCCCGACGTCCACCTCGCCTTCCTGGACGACGTCGGGTTCATCGGACCGATCTTCGCCCAGATGAACCTGATGATCTGGCTGGCGCTCGCGACCGTCGTCCTCTCCTGGATCGTGCTGTTCAAGACGCCGATCGGCCTCCGGATCAGGGCCGTGGGGGAGCATCCGCGCGCCGCGGACACCGTCGGCATCTCGGTCTATCTCGTCCGCTACTGCTGCGTGACGGCCTCCGGCGTCCTCGCCGCCCTCGGCGGCGCCTACCTCTCGATCGGGTTTGTCGGGTCGTTCGGCGAGAACATGACGGCCGGGCGCGGCTTCATCGCGCTCGCGGCGCTGATCTTCGGGATGTGGAAGCCGTTCGGCGCCTTCTTCGCCGCGCTCCTCTTCGGGTTCTCGAGCGCGCTCGCCCGGTCGCTTCCCGAGTACTCGGAGCAGGCAGCGCTCCTCTTCGAGACGCTCCCGTACATCCTGACGCTGATCGCCATCGCCGGCGTGATCGGCCGTTCGATCCCGCCCGCAGCCATTGGCCGCCCCTACGAAAAGCAATAGCGACAAGCGCACGACGAGCAAGAGCGCGGTCCTGTCCGTTCCGGTCGGGCTGCTCGCCGTCGCCACGATCCCGGCCGCCGTCATCGGCGCCGAGTTCTACGACACGACGACGCTGCTCGAGTCGTCCGTCGCGATCGCGCCCGCGGTGCTGCTGGCGCTTCTCGCGATCTACCTGGGGCGTCGTGGGCGACGGCAGGTCGAGCGGACGCTCGGTCGGACCCGCGGCGCGAAGCTGGCCGCGATCGGCCGAATCCTCGGCTATTTCGCTCTCTACCTGGCCGTGACGGCCGGCATCTCGCTGGCCACCTACTACGTGCTCCGCGAATTCGCGGCTTAACTCGACTGCGCCTAGAATCGAGGCGCCGCCATGTTCGAGATCGGTAACAGCCTTCGCGAGGCGCGTCTGCGTCAGGGACTCGAGTTCCCCGAGCTCGAGCAGGCGACGAAGATTCGCGGCAAGTACCTGCGCGCCCTCGAGGACGAGCAGTTCGACATCCTGCCCGGCCAGACCTACGTCAAGGGCTTCCTCCGCACCTACTCCGAGTACCTGGGCCTCGACGGACAGCTCTACGTCGACGAGTACAACTCGCGCTACATCACCGGGGACGAGGAGACGCCTCTTCGCGCCCAGTCCAAGTCGGTCGGGCGCAGTCCGCGGGTGGAGTCGAGCGTCGTGCTCGTCGCGCTCGCGGCGATCGGCGTCCTGACGGCGCTCGTCGTCGTCGCCTGGCGCTTCGGCAGCGACACGCCCGAGACTGCGATCCCCGACTTCTCCACGCAACCTCCCGCGGCGACGACAGGCGAGACCGGGCAGCGGCCACGCCGCAGGGCGGCGCCGCTCGCGCGGACGTTCGTGACCGCCCGGTTCGGCGACAGCTGGATGGAGGTCCGCGCCAACACCGGCGCGGGCAAGTTGGTCTACCAGGGCACCGTCAACCGGGGACAGACGCTCCGGTTCGTGCGCCACCGGAGACTCATCGTCCGCATGGGCCGGCCGGGGAACCTGCGGATCCGGGTGAACGGGCGGGTCCGGAAGCTGCCGACGACCGAGCCCGGAACCTTCGTGGTGACCCCGCAAGGCGTCTCTCGCGCGCCGGCGCTCGGCTGAGCTCCTCGCCGACAGCGGTCGTCCTCGTGACGGGCAGCGAGCTCGTCCGCGGCGGCCGGGTCGACGAGAACGGGCCCTTCCTCTCGCGCGAGCTCTCGACCAGAGGAATCGAGCCGTCGCGCGTCGTCGTCGTCGGCGACCGGCCGGAGGAGCTCGAGCAGGTCTTCCGGGAGGCGCTCGAGGCCGACCTGGTAGTCACGTCGGGCGGCCTCGGACCGACCCACGACGACCGGACCGTCGAGACCCTCGCGCGGGTCGCCGAGCGGCCTCTCGCGGTCGATCCGGCGCTCGAGCGGGAGATCGGACAGGTCGTCCGGGGGCTGTCCGAGCGGTTCCGGCGGCCGTACGAGGAGTTCGAGTCGGGCGTCCGCAAGCAGGCCACGATCCCCGAAGGCGCGCATTCGCTGGGCCTCGCCGGAACGGCGCCGGGCCTCGTTCTCGAGACGGGACGCGCGGTCGTCGTCGTCCTCCCGGGCCCTCCGGGTGAGCTCCAGCGGCTCTGGCGCCGCGCGCTCGAGACGGAGCCGGTTCGGCGTGTGCTGGACGCCGCCCGCAGCCCCGGTCACCGGATCCTCCGCTTCTTCGGCCTGCCCGAGTCGGCCGTGGCCCGCGTCATCGAGGGGGCCGGGGGAGAGAGCCAGGGCGTCGACGTCACGATCTGCGCCCACGACCTCGAGGTTCAGGTCGACCTGGTCGTGCCGCCGGGGGCCGAGGCTCACGCCGGCCGGCTTCAGGAGGCGCTGCGCGAGGCGCTGCCGCAGGCGCTCTTCGCCGACGACGCGCGGCCGGTCGAGGCGATCGTCCTCGACCTGGCGCGGGAGGAGGGCGTGACGATCGCGGCGGCGGAGTCCTGCACCGGAGGTCTCGTGGCCGCCCGGCTGACGTCCGTTCCGGGCTCGAGCGACGTCTTCGTCGGCGGCCTCGTCGCCTACGACGACAGAGTGAAGGAAGAGCTGCTCGGCGTGCCGGCGAAGACCTTGGAGCGCCACGGCGCGGTCTCGGCCGAGACGGCGGCGGCGATGGCGAGCGGCGCGCAGAAGGCGCTCGGGGCCGACGCCGCGATCTCCGTCACCGGCGTGGCCGGGCCCGGCGGTGGGACGGAGGCGAAGCCCGTCGGGCTCGTCTACCTCCATGCGGCAGGGCCGGCCGGCGTGCAGGCCGTGGAGTTGCACCTCCCGGGCGACAGGGACGCGGTCCGGCGCCGCGCGGCTGCCTCGGCGCTCCATCTTGTCCGGCGTCTTCTGGCACAGAGTCGGCACACACAGGGATGACCTCGGCCGGTAGCGTCGGAGGCCGTGAGCGTCTTCGCCTCTTCTGCGCCCTCCGGCTGCCCGAGCCCGTCCTCGATGCGCTCGAGCCCTGGCAGGCCGAGCACCTCTCCGGAGGGCGGATCGTCCCGCGAGGCCACCTTCACCTCACGCTCGCCTTCCTGGGCTCCAGGCCGGCCTCGGAGCTCGAGGCGATCGCCGGGGCGCTCCGCGAGGCGGCTCGCGAGGCAGGCGAGATCAGGTTCTCGGTCAAGCGCTATCGCGAGACGCGCAGCGTCGCCATGCTCGTCTTCGAAGACGAGACGGGGGAGGGCGGACGCCTCGCCGTACGGCTCTTCGACCGGCTGGAGGAGCTCGGCGTGTACGAGCGGGAGAAGCGGCCGTGGCTCCCGCACGTCACCGTCCTGCGCTTCCGGTCGCCGCCCAAGCTCCGGCCTCCGCTGCCCGAGCTCGGCCCGTTCGGTCCGTCCGATGCGGCGGTCTACTCTTCTCTCCTGCGGCCGTCCGGCGCGCAGTACGACGTTCTCGAAAGTATGGCTTTAGGAGGTTGATCGGATGAGTCGCGAAGAGGCACTCGACACCGCTCTCGGACAGATCGAGCGCCAGTTCGGCAAGGGCGCCGTCATGCGGATGAACGACCACGCCCACGTATCCGTCGGCTCGGTGTCGACCGGCTCACTCGCGCTCGACCTCGCGCTCGGGATCGGCGGGCTGCCGCGTGGCCGGATCGTCGAGATCTTCGGGCCGGAGTCCTCGGGCAAGACGACGCTCGTCTACCACGTGATCGCGGAGGCGCAGCGCCGCGGCGGCATCTGCGCATTCATCGACGCCGAGCATGCGATGGACCCGCAGTACGCGCGCAAGATCGGCGTCAACATCGACGACCTCCTCGTCTCGCAGCCCGACAACGGCGAGCAGGCGCTCGAGATCGCCGAGCTGCTGATCCGCAGCGGCGCGCTCTCCGTCGTCGCCGTCGACTCCGTCGCCGCGCTCACTCCGCGCGCGGAGATCGAGGGCGAGATGGGGGACAGCCACGTCGGCCTTCAGGCCCGGCTGATGAGCCAGGCGCTCCGCAAGCTCGCCGGCACCCTCAACCGCACCGAGACGATCTGCATCTTCACGAACCAGCTCCGCGAGAAGATCGGCGTCATGTTCGGGAACCCGGAGACGACGCCGGGCGGCCGGGCGCTCAAGTTCTACTCGTCGGTCCGACTCGACATCCGTCGGATCGAGACGCTGAAGGACGGTGTGGAGGCGTTCGGCAACCGGGTCCGCGTCAAGGTCGTGAAGAACAAGGTCGCGCCGCCGTTCAAGCAGGCCGAGTTCGACATCATCTACGGCTCGGGGATCTCCTGGGAAGGCACCGTCCTCGACACGGGGCTGGAGCGGAAAGCCGTGCAGAAGTCCGGCTCCTACTTCAGCTTCCAGGAGGAGCGGCTCGGCCAGGGCCGCCAGAACGCGACCGCGTTCCTGCGCGAGCACCCGGATGTGACGGAGAAGATCCTGATGCAGATCCAGGCCGAGGTCGGGTCGGACCAGGTCGTCTCCGCCCGCCTGCTGCCCTCCGTCGAGGGCAACGGGACGGCCGAGGCGGCCGCCGAGGCCGAAACCGAAGCCGCCAAGGCGACAGCGAAGTAGGCCCGTGAGCGACGCGACGGAGCTGGCGCTCCGGGCGCTCCGGCACCGCGACCGCTCGAGACAGGACCTCGAAGAGCGTCTCGCGCGCGCCGGCGTCCCCGAGGGCGAGCGGGCAGAGACGCTCGACGAGCTCGTCTCCTCGGGTCTCGTCTCGGACGCCCGGTTCGCCCGGGAGCGGGCCCGGAGCCTCGCGGCCAGGAGCGGCGGCGACAGCTTCATCCGCGCCGATCTCCGCCGGCACGGAATCCCGGATGACGTCGCAACCGAGGCGCTGGAGGAGCTCGATCCGGAGTCCGACCGTGCCGCGCGTATCTTCTTGCAGCGCGGGAGCGGCGAACGGGCGCTGCGCTACCTGGCGGGCAAAGGCTTCTCGCGCGAGTCGCTCGAAGGCCTGTCGGCCGATCCGGTAGACTGAAGCCGTTTCATCCACCATTTTTCCTGCACAGAAACGCTTTCTGAGATCACGACCGACCGTTCACCGATGAGCATGACAACCAGCGATCCGGCGGAGGCGGCGCTAGCCAAAGCTCGGTAGCGGCACCGAACGGTGCAGCCGTCGCCGACGGCTGCGAATCAGAGCGCTCTGCTCAGACCTGATGGTGGGTGGCACCCCAACCCCAAGGAGCGCCCATGCTCGTTGCCGCCGGAATCGCCATCGGCCTCGTCCTCGGAGCGGCTTTCCTGCTCGTCCTCATGCAGCTGCTCGGGCGCTCGAGCCTCGGTGAGGCCGCCGCGAAGCGAGACGAGCTCGTCGCCTCCGGCAAACGTGAGGCGGAGACCATGCGGCGCGAGTCCGAGATCGAGTCGCGCGAGGAGGCCGTCCGGCTCCGTGCGGAGGTCGACCGCGACACCCAGGAGCGGCGGGCGCAGATCACGAAGCTCGAAGAGCGCGTCCTCGCCAAGCAGGACGAGCTGGAGGGGAAGCTCACCGAGCTCCTCCGGCGAGAGCAGGGCCTCGCCGACCGCGAGACGCACATCAAGGAGCTCCAGGTCGAGCTCAAGGACGCCAAGGACCAGGAGCTCGGCGAGCTCGAGCGCATCTCAGGGCTCACCGTGAACGAGGCGCGGACGGAGCTCCTCGACCGCGCTGAGGGCCTCATCCGGCACGACCTCGCGCGCCGCGTCCGGCAGCTGGAGGAGGAGGCGCAGCTCGACGCCAGGCGCCGCGCGCGCAACCTCGTCGCCGATGCGCTCCAGCGGGTCGCCGCCAGCCATGCCGCGGAGACCACGTCCTCGGTCGTGGAGCTCCCGAGCGACGACATGAAGGGCCGGATCATCGGCCGCGAGGGGCGCAACATCCGCACGCTCGAGCACCTCACCGGCGTCGACATCATCATCGACGACACGCCTCAAGCAGTCGTCCTCTCGTCGTTCGACGGTATCCGGCGGGAGATCGCGCGACTCACACTCGGGAAGCTGATCGAGGACGGGCGGATCCAGCCGGCGCGGATCGAGGAGATGTACTACCAGTCCAAGGCGGAGATCGAGGATCACATCCGCCAGGCGGGAGAGCAGGCCGTCTTCGAGGCGAACGCCGGCGAGTTCCACCCCGAGCTCGTCAAGATCCTCGGCCGGCTCCACTACAGGACGAGCTACGGGCAGAACGTCCTCAAGCACACGCTCGAGGTCGTCCACCTCGCCGGGATCATGGCCATGGAGCTCGACGCCGGTATTCGCACGACCAAGCGGGCAGGGCTTCTCCACGACCTCGGCAAGGCGCTCACGCACGAGATCGAGGGCTCGCACGCCCAGATCTCCGCCGACTACGCGCGCCGGTACGGCGAGTCCGAGGCGGTCGTCCACGCCATCGCGGCGCATCACTACGAGACGCAGCCGCACACGGTCGAGGCCGTGCTCGTCGTCGCCGCCGACGCGATCTCCGGCTCGCGCCCGGGCGCCCGCGGCGACACGCTGGAGAACTACATCAAGCGGCTCGAGGCGCTGGAGGAGATCGCCGCCCGCAAGAACGGCGTCGAGAAGGTGTACGCCCTCCAGGCCGGCCGCGAGATCCGAGTGATCGTGAAGCCGGGGGAGATCGACGACGACGCCGCCGTGCTCCTTTCCTACGAGATCGCAAGAGACATCGAGCAGGAGCTCGAGTACCCGGGCCAGATCAAGGTCACGGTCATCCGCGAATCACGGGCCACCGAGCTCGCGAAGTAACGCTCACGGCGGCCCGCGAAGAACACCGCCTCTAAGCCCACGTCCCGTCGAGCCCTGGCGAAACGGCGGTGTCGGACACCGATTCTTGTCAAGGGCAGAGTCGTGCCAAGTCTGTGTCGATTGATCCACAAGGGGACGGACCAGACCCGCAGGCGCGGCAGCCGCAGCTAAGGGATCTCCGGCGACAGCGCCGCGGCGGAGCGGGCTGGGCCCGCTCCGCGTCGCAGCGAACTACCTAATCGTCGTCGTCGTCCCCGCCGTTGTCGTCATCGTCGTCGTCGTCATCGTCATCGTCGTCATCGTCGTCATCGTCGCCCCCGCCGTCCCGGAAGAAGGCCACCTGCGGGTCGTGGTCTGACGTCTGGTCGGCGTACTCCGAGTTGACGTGCACCGAGTCGTAGGCGACTCGGAACTCACGGAGCATGCTCTTCGAGACGAGGATCTGGTCGAGAGTCTGCGAGTTCCCCTCGAAGACGTAGGAGTAGCGCTCCCGCTTCGGAAGGATCTCCATCAGGCTCGTCATGACCCGGCCCGTGAGGATGTCGACGGTCTGCGAGAACTCGAAGTCGTTGATGTCCCCGAGGACGATCACGTTCGCGTCCCGGTCGGCGTCGAGAATCGAGTCGACGAAGCCGTTGACGACTCCGGCCTGCGCGTGCCGTTGCGGCTCCGTGACGCGTGTCGGAGGCTGGAAGCGGCCGTACAACGGCTGGTCGCCGCCCTTCGAGTTGAAGTGGTGCCCGATGACGAAGAACGTCTCACCGCGCCACCTGAACTCGCCGGCGAGAGGCTTCCTCGAGTTCTCGAACGCGGGGTTCGTCGGATCGATGCGGCCCGGGCTGAACGTCAGCCGCGTCGACGACCGCCGGCCGGCAACGCCGGTCGGTGTCGTCGAGGTGCCACCCGGCCGATCGACGAAGCTGAGCCCGCGGTCGGTGCGGAACAGGAAGCCGACGCGGATGTTGCCGCCCGGCTCACCGCCGTCCTCGTCGTCGACCGGATCGATCTGCCGGAACTGGTAGGTCGGCCCACCGGCCGCCTGGATCGCCGCGATCAGAGCGTTCCAGGTTGCTGACGCGTCGGTCACGGCCGTGTTCGTTGCGCCGTCGTTGTCCTGGATCTCTTCGATCACGATCAGGTCCGGCGAGCGGAGGTTGTTCACGATCAGCCCTGCGTGCTCCGCGAACGTCGTGTCTGACGGATCGAGGTTCTCGACGTTGTACGTCCCGACCGTGAGCTCCCGGTTGCGGGCCGAGCGCGCAGCCTCCCTCGGAAGGCCGCCGTCGATCTCGACCAACTGGGGCGTGACCCCGATCTTGTAGTTGGCGAAGTCGTAGGTCATCGGGCCCGTCGCCGAGGCAAAGTGATCTGCGACATCGACCGCAGGCGTTGGGAAGAACAGGTCGTCGAGCATGATCCGCTCGGGGTTGAAGTCGCCCGAGCGGTAGTCGCCGGCTGCGTCAGAGTCGAGGTCACGGACGACGATCCCGCCGCGGTTCGTCCGCCGCGAAGCGAGCGCCCCGTCGTCGCCGAGCACGAGGATCTCGCCGAACGTGTTCCGCGGCCCGACGACGACCGCGTTGTTCACCCGGACGAACATGCTCTCGAGGCTCTCGTAGAAGTCGATCCCGTCCTCGTCCGGGTCGTACGCGTTGCTCGTCTCGACGTTGCCCGTCACCGCGTCGTCGTCGATCACCTTGGTCGGCGGGATGCGGCCGCCGATCCCGATGACAGTCGACGGCGGCGTCGCAGTCCCGAGCTTCGTCACTCCGAGGCCCGGCGCGACGAGCTCGGTGACCGTGAGGTTGTTGAAGGCGGAGCTCGTCGGGGCGCAAGAGGGAACACAGCCCGGCCGGAACTCGCTGACCGTGCCGCGCACCTGCACGAGGTCGCCGACGACAACGGCATTCGAGACCACCGAGCCGAAGACGAGGAGCGCCTCCGAGGTGGCCGGATCGGCATCCGGCGACACATCCTCGATCCAGGTGTTCGAGCCGCGCTCCGCGGTCACGACGCCTTCGACCTTCACGATCTGACCGTTGAACGGGGAGAAGTGCCCGGCTCCCTGAACGGTGGCGATCTGCGTCACCGGCGTGGTCGTCGAGAAGCTGAAGGCGTGGTTCGCCGCCATCTGGTCCGGCGGGTCGTCGACGTCCGTATCGGTGACCTTGGTCGCGTCGACGGTCACCGTGCAGCTCTCGTTCTCGACGAAGTCGGTGTCCGGATTGAGCGTGTAGCTCTGCGGCCCGCCGCCCTGGGTCGCCGTGTGCGCGCCGCTCGTCGTGCAGGAGATCGTGTACCAGCCTGCTGCGGCCGAGACCGGCTCGGAGAAGTTGATGGTGATGTCGCTGCTCCCTGCGACTTCGATAGCGCCGTTCGCCGGGTTCGTCGATGTAACGGCAGGGGCAGCGTCGCCGCCCGAGCCGTGAGCGCCAAGCCCGTCGAACGTATCCTCCGGGAAGCCGTCCCACTGGACAGCCGGGTCGAAGGCGTCGGACGTATCGGTGTCGCCGGCCTCGATGCCGCTCTTGCGACGCAGCGTGTTGTTCGTGGTGTTCGTGGGATCGGTGCCCCATCCGCCGTCGCCGGGGTTGACGCCGATCTGACCGATCGAGTCCACGGTGGCCTGTGACGCGCCCTTGCTCAGTACGACTGCGTCATTGCCGTTGAACCAGCCCACTGCGGTCGTCTGATCGGCCTGCGCTTGAATTGCAGGCCCGGCCGAGGCGTGACCGAGGACGAAGACGTCACCCGGGGCGACGGTGCCCACGAGCGTCACCGACGTGTTGACGAGCGTTCCGCCGTTGTGGAATGTCCGGACGCGGTAGTCGCCGGCGCCGAGGTTCACGGGCGCACCCGTCCCGTTGAAGATCTCGATCGCCTTGTTGTTGCTCGACCCCTCGATGTACTCCGAGATGAACAGATCGGTGCTGACCGCTCCAGCACGATCGACGCGCGCACCGGCAAGTGCGGCGAAGCCGAGTAGAGCGAGCAGGCAGAGCGTGAACAGACGGACGCGTACGACCGCGGATGAATGCATTGGCCTCTCCCCAGAAAGCTGACTCAAACGGACTGGGCCACCCTAGCCGGTCTCGAGCGATATCCAAAACGCCGTCAACCGCCCCGATACAGTGTTTCCCGTTGTGAAGCGGTACCACGTCACGACGTTCGGATGCCAGATGAACGCGCACGACTCCGAGCGCATCAAGGGCATGCTCGAGGAGCTCGGGCTGGGGGAGACGGGGACGCAGAGCGACGCGGACGTCCTCGTCTTCAACACCTGCACGATCCGGGAGAAGCCGGATCAGCGCTTCGCAGCGCACCTGGCCCAGGCGCGAGCGCTCAAGGAGCGTGACCCCGAGAAGGTGATCGCGGTCGGCGGCTGCTACGCGGAGGCGCAGCGCGAACGCCTGTTCGAGCTGTATCCGTACGTCGACGTCGCCTTCGGCCCGGGCTCGATCCCGCATCTCGGCCAGTGGCTGGGCGCGGGCGGCGAAGGCGTCCCGCGCGGCCACTTCGGCCTCGAGGAGCGCTCGTTCGCGAGCCTTCTCCCGATGCACCGGGAACGCCGGTTCCAGGCCTGGATCCAGGTTTCGATGGGCTGCAACTCGAAATGCGCGTACTGCATCGTCCCGTCGGTCCGCGGCCGGGAGCAGAGCCGCCGGCCCGGCGAGGTGCTGGCGGAGGTCGAGGGTCTTGCGCGCGCGGGCGTCCGTGAGATCACGCTGCTCGGCCAGAACGTGAACTCGTACGGGCGAGACCTGCTGCCGGACATCCGCACCGACTTCGGCGAGCTCCTGCGGGCCTGCGACAGGGTCGGCGGCATCGAGCGGATCCGCTTCACGAGCCCGCACCCGAAGGACTTCCGGGCCCCCGTGATCGCCGCGATGGCCGACTGCGCCGCGGTGTGCGAGTACGCGCACCTACCGCTCCAGTCGGGCTCGACCCGGATCCTCAAGGCGATGCGGCGCACCTACAGCCGCGAGCGGTTCCTCAGGCTCGTGAACGAGATGCGGGCCGCGATCCCCGACCTCGCGCTCTCGACCGACCTGATCGTCGGCTTCCCGGGCGAAACCGAGGCGGACTTCGAGCAAACGGTGACAGCCGTGGAGGAGATCGGCTTCGACAGCGCCTTCACCTTCGTCTTCTCGCCGCGAAGCGGGACGGAGGCCGCGACCATGGCTGAGCAGATTCCGGAGGACGTCAAGCGGGAGCGGATCGAGCGCCTGATCGACGTGGTGCAGCGTGTCGCGCACGAGCGCAACCAGCACCGGATCGGCCGCGTCGAGGAGGTGCTCGTCGAGGGCCCGAGCCGCACCGACGAGTCGCTGCTTCGTGGGCGCACCCGCCGCAACACGACCGTGAACTTCGCCGGGACTGCGGCGCCTGGCGAGCTCGCCGACGTCGAGATCGACGGCGCAACCTCCACGACCCTCAGGGGAACCCAGCTCGCAGCAGTTGCCGCGTAGCCGCGACCTCGCCTGGGACGGCCTCCTCAATGCCCGCGACCTGGGCGGGCATCCGACCGAGGACGGCGGCGAGACCCGCTTCGGCCGGATCGTCCGGGCCGACAGCGTCCGCGAGCTGACGGACGAGGGCTGGAAGGCGGTCGTGGACTACGGCGTCCGCACGATCGTCGATCTCCGGTCGAACGAGGAGCTCGCCGAGGACCCGCCCGCCGAGCTGCCGGTCGACGCCGTCCACGTCTCGTTCTTCGACGACCGGCCCGAGGTCTTCGAGGAGGTGGAAGAGGCAAGCGCAGGCGCTGCGACGCACGCAGATGCGACTCGCGACGTGTACCTGATCTTCCTCGAGCACTTCCGGCCCAACGTCGCCGCGGCGATCCGCGCCGTCGCGCAGGCGCCCGAGGGCGGCGTCGTCGTGCACTGCCACGGCGGCAAGGACCGCACCGGGCTCGTGAGTGCCTTCCTCCTACGCCTCGCCGGCGTCCCGATCGAGGACATCGCGACCGACTACGCGCTCAGCGAGGAGCGTCTCCGCACGCGGCACGAGCAGTGGTTCGCAGAGGCGGCCGACGAGCGAGAGCTGGAACGCCTGCACCGGATCTCGAAGACGCCCGCCTCGTCGATGGTGGGTGTCCTGGAGGAGCTCGAGCGGCGGTACGGCAGCATCGCGGGCTACCTGCGCGCCGGCGGCGCGACGGACGAGGAGCTCGAGCGGGCGCGCGCGCGGCTCCGTGGCTGACCCGTTCGTCCTCGCCATCTTCGGCCCGACCGCCTCGGGCAAGACCGACGTCGCCGAGGCGATCGCCGATCGAGTCCCCGCCCGGCTGATCTCGGCCGACGCGATGCAGGTCTACCGCGGGCTTCCGGTCCTCACGAACCAGTCCGAGCGCCCGGGCGAGCTGGTCGGCATCTGGGAGCTCGACCACGAGGCGTCGGTCGGGGAGTACGCAGAGCTTGCCCACGCCGCGATCGACCGGTCGTTGGAGGCGGGGGAGACGCCTGTCGTCGTCGGAGGAACCGGCCTCTACCTCCGGGCCGCTCTGGTCGAGCTCGACCTGCCGCCGGCGCCGGAGCCGGCCGCGCGGAAGCGCTGGGAGGACGAGTACGACCGGCTCGGCGCCGAGGCGGCCCACGAGCTTCTGGCGGAGCGCGATCCGGCGGCGGCGGCGCTCGTGCATCAGAACGACCGCCGGCGGGTCGTCCGTGCACTCGAGCTCGCCGAGGCCGGGGAGTCGCTCGCACCGCGCGAAGGCCGGCTCTGGAGCGACGAGACCCGACACCCGACGCTCATCGTCGGCCTGGACGTCTCGAAGGACATGCTCGACGGCCGCATCGAGGCCCGGACCCGTCGCATGTTCGAGGCGGGCGTCAAGGAGGAGGTGCGCCGCGCGCTCGCGGGCCCGATCTCACACACGGCCCGCACGGTCCACGGCCTGACCGACATCGCCGAGCTGCCGCGCGACGAGGCGTGCGAGACCCTCATCCGCCGGACGAAGCGCTACGCCGCCTACCAGCGCAAGTGGATGCGGCGCGTACCCGGCCTTGTTAGCGTGGCCGCCGATCGCCCGGGGGGCGAAGTCGCCGATGAGATTCTCGAAATGGCACGGTCTCGGCAACGACTACCTGCTGGTCCAGCGGGCTGACCTCGGCTCCCCACTCACCGAGGAGCAGGTGCGCCTCCTCTGCGACTACCACTTCGGCGTCGGCTCGGACGGCGTCCTCGAGGTGATCTCGACGGACACCGACCTGGCAGAGGTCGTGATCTGGAACCCCGACGGCTCGACGGCCGAGCTCTCCGGCAACGGCACGCGCATCGCCGCCCGCTGGCTCGCGCGCCGGACCGGCGCCCGGACCGTCCGGATTCGAGTCGGCCCCCGCGAGGTCGTGGCCCGCATGCGCGAGGGTCTCGACGTGGAGATGGACATGGGCCCGGTCGACGTAGGCGAGCCCGAGACCCTCGAGGTGGCCGGCGAGAGGCTCGAGTTCACGCCGGCGTCGGTCGGAAACCCGCATGCGGTCGTGCGCCGGCAGCCCGACCGCGATTCGCTGCTCAGGCTCGGCCCGCTGATCGAACGCCACGACCGCTTTCCGGATCGCACCAACGTCCAGCTCGTCCACGTCGACGGGCCGGGCGACCTGAGGGTCGCCGTGTGGGAACGCGGGGCGGGGGAGACGCTCTCGTCGGGCACGAGCGCGGTGGCGACGGCGGGCGTTGCGGTGGTGCGAGGCTGGTGCAAGAGCCCCGTGACCGTCCATCTTGCGGGCGGCGATCTCATCGTGGAGCTCGACGAGAAGATGGAGGCCCGGCTGATCGGTCCGGCGCAGGAGATCTTCAGCGGGGAAGCAAGTGAGGAGCTCGGAGTATGAAGTTCGCGCGCCGTCTCGATGCCGTCCCGCCGTACCTCTTCGCGGAGCTGGAACGACAGATCACCGCCAAGCGGAAGCAGGGGATCGACGTGATCAGCCTCGCGATCGGCGACCCGGACCTGCCGACGCCTGACGCGATCGTCGAGGCCGCGGCCGCGGCGCTCCGCGATCCGTCCACGCACCAGTACCCGACGAACCACGGCAGCGACGAGCTGCGGGAGGCCGCGGCGGCGTTCTACCGCGATCGCTTCGGCGTCGAGCTCGACCCGACGGGCGAGGTCGTGCCGGCGCTCGGAGGCAAGGAGGCGGTCGGGCACATCGCGATGGTCTGCCTCGATCCCGAGGACATCTGTCTCAGCCCGGAGCCCGGCTACCCGCCGTACACGTCGGGCCCGGTCTTCTCAGGCGCGGACGTCCACTACTTGCCGCTGACCCCCGAGAACGGCTTCTTCCCGACGCTGGACGAGATCCCCGGTGAGGTCACGGAGCGCGCGAACCTGCTCTACCTCAACTATCCGAACAATCCGACGGGCGCCGTCGTGCCCGAAGGCGCGTTCGCGCGGGCGGTCGACTTCGCCCGCGAGCACGACCTGATCGTCGTCCACGACAACGCCTACTCCGAGGTCTGCTTCGACGGCTATCGCGCGCCGAGCTTTCTCGAGACACCCGGAGCCAAGGAGGTCGGCGTGGAGATCTTCTCGCTCTCGAAGGGCTGGAACATGACCGGCTGGCGCTGCGCGCTCGTCGCGGGCAACGCCGAGATCGTCGATCGCTTCCGCGGGCTCAAGGCCAATCTCGATTCGGGGATGTTCGAGGCCCTCCAGCGCGCGACCGTCGTCGCGCTGACCGACGAGCGGGACTTCCCGCGGCAGATGTCCGAGGTCTACCGCCGGCGGCGCGACCTGCTGGTCGAGGCGCTCGGCGCGATCGGCGTCAACGTCGAACCGCCGCGCGCGACGCCGTACCTCTGGGTTCCGGTGCCTGAAGGGCACGACTCGGCATCCTTCGCGTCGCTCGTGCTCGAGGAGGCGAATGTCGTCGTCTCACCCGGGCCCGGCTACGGCGCGAGCGGCGAGGGGTTCGTCCGGCTGTCGATGACGGTTCCGGACGAGGAGCTCGAAGAGGCGGTCCGGAGGATCGAGGACTCCCTGCAGAAAGTCATAATCAAGGCGTGACCGAACGCCGGCCCGAATCTCCGCCCGGCCTGGAGCCGGAGCGAGGATTCATCCTCTCCGTACTGGCCCCGGGCGGCGACGACGACCGCGAGCTCGCCGAGATCGCCGAGCTGGCGCGCACCGCCGGTGTCGAGCCGGTTGCGACGCTGGTCCAGCACCGCGCGCGGCCCGATCCGCGCACGTTCGTCGGCAAGGGCAAGCTCGAGGAGCTGAAGGAGGCCTACGGCGCCGCGCGCGCAGAGTCGCTGCTCGTCGACCACGAGCTCTCACCGTCGCAGCAGCGCCGGCTCGAAGACGCGCTGAAGGCGCGGGTCGTCGACCGCACGCAGCTGATCCTCGACATCTTCGCCCAGCACGCGCACAGCGCCGAGGGCAAGCTCCAGGTCGAGCTGGCCCAGCTCGAGTACAACCTGCCGCGCATGCGCGGCATGTGGCAGCACCTCGAGCGCCTCGGCGCCGGCCGCATGGACGGCGGGGTCGGGACGAGGGGCCCGGGCGAGACACAGCTCGAGACCGACCGCCGGCTCGCGCGCCGCAGGGTGGCGATCCTGAAGCGGCGCCTTCAGGCGCTCGGCCGCCAGCGCCAGACGAGGCGGCGCGAACGCAGCCGCTCCCACACGCCGATCGTCGCGCTCGCCGGCTACACGAATGCCGGCAAGTCGACGCTCCTGAACGCGCTCACCGGGGCCGACGTCTCGGTGAACTCCCGCCTGTTCGAGACGCTCGATCCCACGACGAGAACGTTCGAGGAGGACGGACGGCGCTACCTCGTCACCGACACGGTCGGCTTCATCCGGCGACTGCCGCACGAGCTCGTCGAGGGCTTCGCCGCCACGCTCGAGGAGACGCTCGAGGCCGACCTCGTTCTCCACGTCGTCGACGGCTCCGCGCCGGACGACGTGCTGGACGAGATGGTCGCCGCCGTCGACGAGGTCCTGGCGGAGATCGGCGCCGACGAGGTTCCCGTCGAGCTCGTGGTGAACAAGATCGACGCCGTGGATCCGCTTGCCCGTCGACGGCTCGCCAACCGGTTCCCCGGCGCGCTCCAGATCTCCGCGCAGACCGGCCAGGGCCTGGACGAACTTCGTGCGCGTATCGCCGACCGGTTCGCGGAGCGCTTCGAGCTGGTCCGGATGCTGGTCCCCTACGAGGACGGCTCCAAGCTCGCCGAGCTCTACGCGCTCGGGCCGCCCATCGACGAGCGGGTGGACGGGCCGGACGGCGTCTTCATCCGCGCCCGGCTTCCGCGCCGCGAGATCCAGCGGTTCGCTCCGTACCTGATCGCCGAGGCTTCGGAGGAGCCCTCCCGGGCAACCAGGTGATCGAGCTTCCGGTTCGCCGCCTCCGGGCCGATGCAGCGCTGCCCTCGCAGGCCTATGCGGGCGATGCGGGCTTCGACCTGACGGCCTGCGACCGGCACGAGCTCGGCCCCGGGGAGCGGGCGGTCGTGCCGACAGGGCTCGCGGTTGCGATCCCGGAGGGACACGGCGGCTTCGTCCTGCCGCGCTCCGGACTCGCGGCGCGAAACGGGATCACGATCGTCAACGCGCCGGGTCTCATCGACTCGGGGTACCGCGGGGAGGTGCAGGTCGTGCTCCTGAACACCGATCGGCGGGAGCCCTTCGTCGTCGAGCCGGGCATGCGGATCGCCCAGCTGGTCGTCGTTCCCGTCCGCGAGATCGAGCTGGTGGAGCTCGACGAGCTGCCGGAGACCGAGCGCGGCGCCCGCGGCTTCGGCTCCTCGAGAGTCTAGGGCGGCCGGGTGGGCGCCGAGCCGCGGATCCGGGTGTCGGCGATCCTGCGCCGGGGGGACCGGCTGCTCCTGTGCCGGCACGAGAAGCACGGCAAGGAGTACTGGCTGCTGCCGGGAGGCGGAGTGAACTCCGGCGAGAGCCTCGTCGACGCCCTGCACCGGGAGCTGATGGAGGAGATCGGGCTCGGCGAGGACGTCCCGTTCGAGGGTCCGGTCGCGATCGTGGACTCGATCGCGCCGCAGAAGAGCTTCGCCGCGAAGCACGTCGTCCACATCATCTTTGCGAGCGACCTCGGCGACCGGTCGCTCGAGGCCGTCACGTCACGTGACGTCGCCGTTCGAGGCCATCGGCTGTTCTCGGTCGGCGAGCTGGACGAGGTCGTCCTGCATCCGCCGATCCAGCGCTTCCTGGCGAGGTGGCGGCCCGCCGATCCGGTGGTCTACCTCGGGCCTCTCTGGGTCCCCTAACCTGGGACAGATCGGCACGAACTCGGCACGAACCCGTGTCCCACGGTCGCGCTTTTCACCACTAGGCTCGCAGTGGGGAGGAGGTCGGGCTGCCTAGGCCCTGCCCCCACGAGCCTTGGCCCGCGCGGCCGAGACTGAATGGGCCTCGGCTTCGAGCACGTCGCCGAGCGGCTCGAACGCCACGGTCTCGCCGGTTCGATGCGCGATCGCCTGCGCGAGGAGCCAGTCTGCGAGCCAGGGATTTCGCGGCAGGAGCGGCCCGTGGAGGTAGGTCCCGACCACGCGGCCCGCGCGGCACCCTTCGAAGCCGCTCTCGCCGTCGTTCCCGAACCCGGCCACGACGCGGCCCAGCGGCTCCGCGCCCTCCTCGAGGATCGTCCGGCCGGCGTGGTTCTCGAACCCCGCGATCGTCCGGCGCTCGCCCGGCTCGAGCTCGCACTCGAGCAAGACGTCGCCGATCATCCGGCGCTCGCCGGCCACGGTATGGAGGGGCAGGACTCCCGCACCCGGCAGCTCGGCGCCGGAGCGCTCGCGGTAGAAGCTCCCGAGGAGCTGGTAGCCGCCGCACACGGCCAAGAACGCGGCACCACCGCCAACGGCCGCACGCAACGCCTCACCCTTGCCGGCGATGTCCTGCGCGATCAGGGCCTGCTCGCGATCCTGTCCGCCGCCGACGTAGAGCAGGTCGTGGGCCCCCGGCTCGACCCGGTCACCGAGGCCGATCGCCGCGACCTCGAGCTCGTGCCCGCGCCACGCCGCTCTCCGCGTCAGCACGGCGATGTTGCCGCGGTCGGCGTAGATGTTCAGGTAGTCGGGATAGAGGTGGCCGACACGGATCTTCACGCCGCCCGCTCCCAGTACGGCTTCACGTAGCCGCGCTCGCCGACGATCCCGCGCAGGCGCAGCATGGCCGTGTAGGTCGGAAGCACGCAGAGCTCGCCGCCCACCGGCGTCAGCGCCAGTCCGCGATCGAGCGCATCGTCCAATGCGGGCAGCACCTCGATCGCGTCCTCGGGAAAGCCGGCGTACTTGCACCGGAGCGCGAGCTCGGCGGCCCGATCGCCCGTCGCAACCACCCGCTCCAACCGCTCCAGCAGCGGCTCGAAGTCGACGTCCCAGATCCACGAGACGTCCCGTCCGTCCGCGATCGCATCGTTCAGCGCGATCACCGCCAGCCGCGGAGCACCGCCGGCGACCAGCGTCCGGACGACCTCGTTCGCTCCCGCGGGGTTCTTGATCAGCAGGATCAGGAGGCGTCGGTCGCCGACCTCGATCCGCTCGAATCGCCCGAAGGCCGCGCTGACCCGCTCCAGTCCCGTCCGGACGTCTTCACGCGTGGCGCCCAGGACACGCGCAAGAGCCGCCGCAGCCAGCGCGTTGTAGACGTTGTAGAGACCGGGGAGGGGGAGCCGGACGCGCTGCGGCCCCTCGCCGTCAACGAGGTCGAACGAGACCGCATCGAGCCCGTGCAGCTCGATCGCCCGGGCCACCAGATCGAGGCGCGGTCGACCGTGGCCGCACGACGGGCAGCGGAAGTCACCCAGGTGGCCGACATACGCGACGGCGTACTCGTAGGGCGTCCCGCAGCGGATGCACCACTTCGAGTCGGCCGCATGCTGGAGGCCGGAGGAGCCGTGCCGCGGATCGTCCACGCCGAAGACGACCGCTTCCTGGCGTTCGCGCGCGAGGTCGCCGACCTGCGGATCGTCGCCGTTCGCGATCAGCACAGCGCGCGGATCCAGGTCGCGGACGGCGCCGCGCCAGCGCTCGGCGACAAGCTCGAGCTCGCCGTACCGGTCGAGCTGGTCGCGGAAGAGGTTCCCGAGGCAGAGCGCCCGCGGCTGCACGCGGCGCGCCACGTCCGGAAGCGCCGCCTCGTCGACCTCGAACAGGCCGAGCTCCGCGGCGTCCGCCGAGAGCAGGCTCGACGCGACGCCGGAGAGGAGATTCGCGCCCGCGCGGTTGTGGGCCAGTCGAACGCGCGAGCCGAGAATCTCTGCAACCATCGCGGCGGTCGTCGTCTTGCCGTTTGTCGCCGAGACGATCGCGGAGCCCTGCGGCAGCCGCGCGGCCAGGCGCCCCACCGCCGTGGGATCGAGGACGTTCAGGAGCTTTCCCGGCAGCGTCGTGCCCCCGCCGGCGCCGGCGAGTCGAGAGAGGCGGCCGGCCGTCCGCGCGGCGGCAACCCCCGCGGCGAGCGGAAGACGAGGACGCATCGGCCGGAGCGTAACTCGAACGGGCGCCGCTCCTTCCGAGCGCGAGATCACTCGAACGGGTGAACGTGGCGGCCTCACCCCAACGGGTGATGAGGCCACATTACGTAACTCTCACACTTCGCACGACTTGCACTAACTCAAGTCGAAGAGCCGCGCCGGGCGGGCGCGGAGAGGGAGAGGGATGGACGGAAGCACCAAGAACGCACGCGCCAGGCTCAGCCTGGCGGTTCTGATGTTCGGAGGACTGGGTCTCGCGGCCTCGCCGACCGCGCTCGCGAAAGAGCGCGGCGGGCCGGGCCGAACGGGCGCCCAGAAAGCGTCCTCCGACTCGTCCACCTTCGTCCCTCGCAAGTCCGACCTCCGACGACTCATGTCCTGGTCGGACTAGGCGGAGACACTCAGATGCAACTGCGGCCCGCGGTCAACGCGGAAAAGGGAGAGACCACATGAACAGTAAGGGCGTACCACCGCGCGGCGAGCAGCGCTCGAGCGCCCTTTGGGGAACAGGAAACCGGGGCGGAGACTCCCGGTCGAACGCGCTCTGGGGCAAGGGTGGACGCGGCCTCGTCACTGCACTCGTGGCAGTGCTGGTCGTCGCGGCACCACTCGCTGCCGGCGCGCAGAAGAACGATCGGCGCCAGGCTGAGCCTGCCGCCAACACGTACATCGATCCGATCCTCCTGGCGAAGGCGCACTCGACGCCCAACGACCTGGTGAAGGTCATCATCGAGGGCAAGCTGCCCAGGGGCGGCGTCCAGCACGCCTTCAAGGCGTTCCACGACGTGCAGGACCGATCTGGAAGCAGGCCGGCCGAGCACCTCAAGGACCGCTATCAGTTCGTGCACTCGGTCGCCGTCACGCTGAGGGCCAGGAAGATCCTCAAGCTGGCACGGTTCCCGGGCCTGACGGTGACGTACGACGCGCCCGTGAAGCTGAGCGGCACCGTCGAGCCCACGTCCAAGCACCTGTGGACGACGGCGTCGGGCGTCAAGCCTCTCTGGGACAACAAGCCGGCGCTCGGGCAGCGGATGCCCACGATCGCCATCGTCGACTCGGGCATCGACAAGAACCGGCCCGACTTCGACATGGGCGCCCGCGTCATCGACGAGGTCGTGATCACGAAGCTCCAGCCGAACTCGCCGGGCGACGGACGCGGTCACGGCACGTTCGTGGCCGGCATCGCGGCGGGCAGCGCCAAGGATCAGGCCGGCGCGGCCCCGCAGGCCAACCTCATCTCGCTCGACGTCATGGACGACAGCGGGATGGCGCGCACGAGCGACGTCATCGCCGCCGCGGAGTGGATCTACCAGAACCGCACCGCGAAGAACATCAAGGTGGCGAACTTCTCGCTGCACTCGACGATGCCGAGCAACTTCGTCAACGACCCGCTGGACAAGGCGGTCGAGAAGCTGTGGTTCGGCGGCGTCACGGTCGTGGTGGCCGCGGGCAACTACGGCCACGAGAGACGGGCCGAGCGGCGTCCCGTACGCCCCCGGCAACGACCCGTTCGTCATCACCGTCGGCGCGGTCGACCTGGAGGGAAGCGTCAACATCAGGCGGCACGACGTCCCGAACTGGTCGGCGTACGGGTACACGAAGGACGGCTTCCGCAAGCCCGAGCTCGCGGCGGCCGGCCGGTACATGATCGGGCCGGTTCCCGCGGCGGCGACGCTGCGCCAGGCGAAGCCCGAGAACCTCGTGGGAACGGGCTACATGCGCCTCTCCGGCACCTCGTTCGCGGCCCCGGTCGTGGCGGGTGCGGCAGCGCAGCTCCTGATCGAGCATCCCACCTGGACGCCCGACCAGATCAAGGGTGCGCTGATGCAGCGGGCACGGCACATCCCCGATGCGCCTCGCGGCTCCGCGGGCGTGGGCGAGATCAATGCGCTGCGCTCGTCGCAGCTCAGCCGGGCTCCGAACCCGAACGCGGCGCTGAACCGGTTCCTCAAGACGGACGTGCTCGGCACCACGGCGTTCGACGGAGCTGCCTGGTACACGGCGGCCAAGGCGAGCGTCTCCTGGGATTCCGTGTCCTGGAGCGACGTCTCCTGGACGGACGTGTCCTGGACCGACGTCTCCTGGGCAGATGTCTCCTGGAGCGACGTCTCCTGGGCGGACGTGTCCTGGAGCGACGTCCTGGCGGCTGCAGACGTGAGCTGGGAAGACAATGCCGAGACCGAGGTCGGTGCTCCCGAGGGCGACTACGTGCTGACGCCCGAGGAAGAGGCGCTGGCGGCGGAGCTCGGGCTCATCGACTACCTCACGGGCAGCGTCGCTCCGACCACTGATCCGCTCCTCCAATAGTTCCCCGACCGAGCAAAGGGGCGGCGAATCCGTCGCCGCCCCCGCGCTCACCCTTTTGGGGGAAATGGAGTGGGGGGTGGCTCGATGACTCGAACGGGTGATGCCTCTTACCCCTTTCAGGACATACGGTCAGCCCGGGGCGAGCTTCGCCTCCCCTGCCTGAAAGTGAGCGGAACGTTGCGGCCAGACACTGGAGCGAGCACCAGATGAGCGCCATCCCGAGCGAGATTCGCTTCGGCGGCGAGGTGCCCGGGCGCGAGCCAACATCCGGCGAGCGGCTGCCGATTGCAGCGCTTGTCTACCTGGTCGGCGTCGTCGCCGCTGCCTGCGCCGTCGCGGCGCCGTTCCTGCCCCGGCTCGACCAGAACCACGACGCGTGGTTCACCTTCCTGATCCTCGCCGGGTCAGCGGCCGTCGCCCAGCTCTTCCTCGTGCGTACGGGGAAGAACCAGTCCTACCAGACCTCGATCGTCTTCCTGATCCCGGCGGCGCTGCTCCTGCCGCCCGAGTTCGTCGCGCTCGTGCCGGTCGTGCAACACATGCCCGACTGGCTCAAGAACAGGACGGCCTGGTACATCCAGGTCTTCAACATCTCGAACTTCACGCTCGCGATCCTCGCGGCGTCCGGCGGTGCGCACCTCGTCAGCAACCTGTCGTTCCTCGAGGGCAGCGAGCATCTCCAGCTCGCGCTCGGCGGCTTCACGGCGTGTGTCCTGCTCGTCGGGATCAACCACGTGCTCCTCGCTCCGATGCTCGCGCTCGCCCGGGGGCACTCGCTCCGGGAATCGGGCCTCTTCAGCTTCCAGAGCCTGTCGACCGACCTCGTGCTCGCCTCGCTCGGTGTCGGAATCGCGACGTTCTGGGAGCTCAACCCGTGGATGGTGCCGTTCGCGATCGCCCCGCTCATCCTCATCCACCGGTCGCTCGCGGTTCCCAAGCTCGAGGCGGAGGCGCGGGTCGATCCGAAGACCGGCCTCTTCAACGCCCGCCACTTCGGTCAAGCGCTGAACGAGGAGCTGACGCGCGCGGCGCGCTTCGACCGGCCGCTGTCGCTGATCATGGCCGACCTCGACCTGCTGCGGGAGATCAACAACACGTACGGCCACCTCGCCGGAGACGCGGTGCTCAAGGGGATCGCCGAGGTCTTCCGGGCGCTCCTGCGCCACTACGACGTCCCGGCTCGGTTCGGCGGCGAGGAGTTCAGCATCCTGCTCCCGGAGACGAGCGCGGAGGAGGCACTCGAGATCGCGGAGCGGATCCGCCGTGCGGTTGCGCAGCGGACGTTCGACGTCGAGACGTCGAGCGAGCCGATCCGGGCGACGGTCTCGATCGGCGTCGCGTCCTTCCCGCGCGACGGGACGGACCCGAACGAGCTGATCCACCAGGCCGATCTCGCCGTCTATCGCGCGAAGCTCCAGGGGCGGAACCGCGTGCTCGACGCGACCACCTCGGAGCCGCTGGCGATGCCGCCTCAGCGGCGTGCGCGTCTGACCGCTGTGACGGAGGACGGCGACCACGTCATCCCGCTCCCCCCGGTGGACGAGATGACTCCGGGCCAGGAACGGCGCCAGCCGCCGCACCGGCCGCACGCGGTCCAGGGCCCTCGCTTCTTCTCGCTGTCCACTCGCCTGGCGACGCTCGTCGGCGTCGTGGCGTTCGTCGGCATGGGCGCCGGCGTGCTCGGCGCCCTGTTCGGCACGGCCACGGACGTCTTCGGCCTCGTCGCGCTGGTGATCCTCGTCGGCCTCGGACAGGCGGTCGCGCTCGAGGTGGACGACGGCTCCATCTCGGTCAGCGCCGTCGGCGCGCTTGCAGGCGCGGCCCTGTTCGGGCCTCGCGCTGCGCTCGCGCTCGCGATCACCACCTGCGTCGTCGACTGGAGCGCCAAGCGCTACCCGCTGCACCGAACTCTGTTCAACATCGGCGCGCTCTCGCTCGCCTCGCTCGCGGCGTCCGGCGTGTTCGCGCTCGGATACGAAGGCTCGATCGGAGAGCTCCTCACCGTCGGCGCCGGGCTAGCGGCCGGCGCCGCCTACTTCGCGGTGAATACCGGGCTGCTCAGCCTCGCGCTCTCGATGGAGGGTCACGAGCGCTGGTGGAGGGCCTGGCACGAGCGCTTCCTCTGGCTGCTGCCGCACTGGGTCGTCTACGGCTTCGTTGGCGGCGTGATGGCCATCGCCTACCACGCGGCGGGCCCGTACGCCCTCGCGGTGTTCGCGATCCCGCTGCTCCTCATGCGCAAGACGCAGGAGGCCTATCTCCGGCACACGCGCAAGAGCGCGCAGAAGCTCCGCGAGGCGGCGGAGACGATCCAGGATCAGAACGTCTCGCTGGAGAAGGCGAACCGGCTGCTCCGCGAGCGCTCAACGGCGGCGATGGAGTCGCTGTCGGCGACGGTGGACGCGCGCGACGCGTACACCGCCGGCCATTCGAGGCGCGTCCAGGAGCTCGCCCTCGCGATCGGCCGGGAGCTCGGGTTCTCGAAGGCCGAGCTCGACCTCCTCGGGCACGCTGCGCTGTTCCACGACATCGGCAAGCTCGCCGTCCCCGACGCGATCCTGCTGAAGCCGGCGACCCTCACGCACGACGAATGGGATCTGATGCAGAGGCACGCGGAGGAGGGGGCGAGGATCATCGACCGCCTCGGATTCCTCCAGGACGCGGTTCCGGCGATCCGCCACCACCACGAGCGCTTCGACGGGACGGGCTATCCCGACGGGCTCAAGGGCGAGGACATTCCGCTCGGCGCCCGGATCATCCACGTGGCCGACGCGCTCGACTCGATGCTCACGACGCGGATCTACCGCGCCGCTCGTCCGGCCAAGGAAGCGATGGAGGAGCTCAAGCGCTCCGCCGGCACCCAGTTCTGCCCGCGCTGCGTGGGCGCCCTCGAGCGAATCCTCCCGCCGGGGCTTCTCGAGGACGAAATCGCGCGCCGCGAGCTCCTCGCAGCTCGTGCGCCCACTGCGCTCAGGTCACATGTCCGGCCGTCCGTGGCGAACGGCGGTGTCGGACACCAAATCTTGTCAAGGGCATTCGTGCCGATTCGGTGACAATGCTCCACAGGCACCCGTCCGTGGCCGAACGGCGGTGTCGGACACCAAATCTTGTCAAGGGACATTCGTGCCGATTCGGTGACGAATGCTCCACAGGGACGGTGCACGCGTGAACCTTGGCCGCGCTAGGGCGAGGTTGCAATTCGGAGACTTTGCTCTATCCTTCTTGCCATGGCTCGACGGCCGGCCCGCGAGCTGCTCGAGTCGCTCGACCGAGACGCTCTCGCGAAGTTCCAGGCGGGGATCCGCAAGCGGTACACGGACGAAGACATCGTCCAGCAGCTCCAGGCATCCGCGGAGCGGCTCGGACGGTCTCCGTCGATGCGCGAGTTCGCCGCCGACTCGGGGACGTCCGTCCACCCGCAGACGGTGATCGAGCACTTCGGTACGTGGAACGCCGCCAAGCGCGCCGCTGGACTCGTCCCCAGGCGCTTCGCGACGCGCGACGAGCTGCTCCAGCTCCTGCGCGAGCTGGGGGAGAGGCTCGAGCGGACGCCGACCGCCCGCGACCTGGACGAACACCGCGGGTCCATGCCCTCGAAGTCGCTCTACTGGCACACATTCGGCTCACTGACGAATGCCTTGCGCGAGGCCGGCTTCGACGTTCCTGTCGGCGAAGAACGCCTCGAGCGCGCGATCGACCAGGGCTGCACGGTCGCTGTCGGCCTCGGACGGCTGCCGAAGTTCCAGGAGTGGGGGGCAGCGCGGAAAGAGGACGACACGCTCCTCACCGAATGGCAGATCTACCGGATGTTCGACATCAGGCGCGGCGCCTGGTCCACGTTCCAGTACCTGATCGCCGAGCGGCTCCGCGAGGACGGCTACCAGGTGGCAGCCGACGGACGCGTGTCCCGAGCGCGGTCTAAAGCGAAGCGAGCGCCGTCAGGAGGCGCAGGCAGGACTCGCGCTCGCCCGGCGCGCGCACGGCCGGGAGGGACTGCTCGGTAAAGCCGCGGGCGGGCCGGAAGCGCTCCTTGCCGGCCAGACGGCCGCTTTCGAGCGTAAGGATCGTGCCCTCCCGCAACTCGCGCTTGCGAAGCTCGAGCTCGAGGAAGCGCTCGCAGACCTCCAGGGCGTGCTCGGTGGAGGCGAAGAAGATGCCCTCGCTCGACTCGCCCGTCCAGAGCGGCCGGCCGACGCCGCGCGCCAGGTAGACCGCGCCGCGCTCGCGCTCGTCCAACCAGGCCGTCGCCATCGAGCCGCGCAGCTGCTCGAGCGTCTTCCCCCAGGGCCCGAACTCCTCGACGACCGCGAAGATCGCCTCGGTGTCGACGGACATCGAAGGCTGATGGCGGTCGAACCCGTTGCGCTCGAAGATCTCCTCGTCGTTGACGATGATCCCGTTGTGGACGCCGACGACCGAGCCGTGGCGGACGGGATGGTTGTTGGCGGTGATGGTGGGGTGGCCCTTCGTGTAATCCCGCACATGCAGGAGCACCTCGACCGCTGAGTCCGGAATCGCCAGGTCCGAGAGGAGCTCGCTCGCGCCCGAACGGCGCTTGTGCACCGAGACCGAGCCGCCGAGCGACCGGTGCGCGTAGCCGACGGCGTCAGCGCCGCGCTCTGCGATCCCGGCGAGCAGGGCCTGAGCCACGAGCGTCCGGTCGATCTGCGCGTCGTGCTTCAGGCTATATCCGGCAATTCCACACATAACTACTGATTTCTATTCTTATCGTACGAAACCCTTCTGACGGCGCCCGACCCATCCTCGGGTGCGCGAGCGCCGAACTCGGACCCCAGTTTCGTATGACGTCACCCGTACCCTTCGGTTAGCGCCTTAAACGGCTCAATGCGCTCCTCCCTCATTCGGGGGAACCCGTTGGGGGGTTCGACCGCCGATACAGCCTGCGTGGAGCCGCGGCCCCTTCCCGAGCCCGAAGTCGAGGCGGAAACGCCCGTCCCTCACCTCGAGGTCGTTCCCGACGCGGGCGTGCTCGACTCTCCTGAGGTCGAGGAGAAGGAAGAGCCCGCGGGCAAAACCCACGACGGCACGCCGCTCACCGATCCGCTGAAGCTGTACGTCCGTGCGATCGGCGACGGCCGGCTGCTCACCGCCGAGGAGGAGCGCGAGCTCGCCAGGCGCAAGGACGCGGGCGACGAGGCGGCCAAGCGCAAGCTCATCGAGTCGAACCTGCGTCTCGTCATGTCCATCACGCGCAACTACACGAAGGCCGGCGTTCCGCTCCTCGACCTCATCCAGGAGGGGAACCTCGGGCTGATCCGCGCCGTCGAGAAGTTCGACTGGAAGCTCGGCTTCAAGCTTTCGACGTACGCGACCTGGTGGATCCGCCAGGCCGTCGCGCGCGCGCTTGCCGACCAGGGGAGGACGATTCGCCTGCCCGTCCACGTGGCCGAGCAGGCCCGCAAGGTGCTGCGCGCCCGCCGCATCCTCACTCAGAAGCTCAACCGCGACCCGACGGTGGAGGAGATCGCCAAGGAGAGCGGCTTCACGGTCGAGCGGGTCCGCGAGCTCTTCGACCTCGTCGAGGACCCCGTCAGCCTCGAGACCCCGGTCGGCGACGGCGAGAGCCTCTACGGCGACCTGATCGAGGACACGAAGTCCGACCAGCCCGACGACGCGACCGCCAAGCAGCTCCGCTCCGTCGAGCTGGCCCAGGCGATGCTGCGGCTCAACCCGCGCATGCGCCGCGTCCTGGCGATGCGCTTCGGGCTCGAGGGGCACACCCCGAAGACGCTCGAGGAGGTCGGAAACGACCTCGGGATCACGCGTGAGCGGGTCCGGCAGCTCGAGTCGCGGGCCCTGCGCGAGCTACGTTCGGTAGCTCCGGGCCTGCAGTTCTATCTCGAAGCCTGACACCCTGGCGGGTCTGGAATCGCTGAAAGTCTGCGACTTTCAGCAAAAAGCGCGCTACGCGACAGATTCGATCTCGTGCAGGCGGCTCAGCCGCTTCAACGCGTGGCCCTCGATCTGGCGGACCCGCTCGCGGGTGAGGTCGAGCGTGCGTCCGATCTCCTCGAGGGTTCGGGGCTCCGAGTTGTCGAGGCCGTAGCGGAGGATCAGCACGGCGCGTTCGCGGTCCGTCAGCGCTCCGAGGGCGCGGGCGAGGGCCTGGCTGCGGAGCGACACCTCGACCTCCTCGTCGGGCTGCGGGTCCTTGCACGCGACGAAGTCGCCGAAGACGGCGTCTTCCGTCTCGCCGACCGGCTGGTCGAGGCTCGTCGACGCATGGGCGGCCGCCTTGACCTCCCGGGCCTGCTCGATGGGCAGGCTTGCCTCCTCGGCGATCTCCTCGAGCGTCGGCTCGCGTCCTAGCTGCGTCCAGAGGATCCGCTCGGCCTTGTTGAGCTTCTGGAGCCGCTCGACGATGTGGACCGGCATCCGGATCGTCCTGGCCTTGTCCGCCAGGGCACGCGCAACCGCCTGGCGGATCCACCAGGTCGCATAGGTCGAGAACTTGTAGCCGCGGCGCCAGTCGAACTTCTCGACGGCGCGGATGAGCCCCAGCGTGCCCTCCTGGATCAGGTCGAGGAACGGCAGGCCCTGGTTGCGGTAGTTCTTGGCGATCGAGACGACCAGGCGCAGGTTCGACTGGATCATCCGCTGCTTCGCCTGCATGTCGCCGCGCTCGATCCGCTTGGAGAGCTCGACCTCCTGCGCAGCGGTCAGGAGAGCGTGCCGGCCGGCCTCGCGTAGGAAGAGCTGGAGCGCGTCCGTCGTCGTCTCGTAGACGATGGGCTGGACCGGCTCGACCGGCCGCTCGGGCGCTTTCTCCTCGTCGACGACGTCGATGCCGCGCTGCTCCAGCTCACGCTGCAGCGCTTCGAGCTCGAGCTCGTCCAGGTCGAGCGGCTCGAGCACCTCCATGAGCTCGGCGTGCCGGACCGCGCCGGACTGCTCGGCAGTCTCGAGCAGATTGTGCAAGTCCTCGCTGCCGAGGACCGACTCGATCTCAGCCGTCGTCATCCCGCTAGGTGTGTATTTCCCAATGCTGGCGACGCGAAACAGGAAACTGCCGCGAGACCTCCCGAGGCGCCCGCGAGTCTATCCCGAATCTGCGGCGTTCGCTGGAAGGCCGTACGCACGGTAACAGGCGTTATGTCAAGTTGGAGGATTCCGGGTTACCCGCCCCACATCTGCTCGCCTGTGCCCCCTCTGGACATCAGCTCGAGAGAGGCGGATCATTTGGTGGCGTCCCGAGGAGTCTGCGGCAGGAAGGACGGGCAAACTGCAGCCGGCGACGCGGGTTCTGCTGTCGATGACGAGTGCCGTGTGCGTGACGTTGATCACGACCGCACTCGACACCTCCCCCACCGTGAGTTTCATCGGAGCGGCGCTCGCTGCCGCCGTCCCGGCGCTGATCAACGCCGGCGGCCCGCATGGCGTGGCGATCGGTCTGGGCGTGACGGCGGCGGCGCTCGGCGTGACCTACGTGGGCTTCACCGCCTCCGATGCCGCTTCGAATCGGCCGCCGACGTTCCCGGGGTCGAAAGACGTGGGTCACTGGGTGGAGCGGCGCATCCCGGTGCAGGTCGAGGTGCCCGGCGTGGTCGGGCAGCCGTACGCGGACGCAGAGGACGCCCTGGAGGACGCGGGTCTGGTCGTCGACCGCGACGATGTCGAATCAGAGGAGCCGTCGGAGACCGTCCTCCAACAGCATCCGGACCGCGGCACGTCGGTTGAGCGGGGAACAACGGTCACCCTGTCGGTGTCGGCTTCCCCCCTGGCCGAGGTGGAGGTCCCCAACGTTGTCGACAAGACGCTGGCTGAGGCGCAATCGGAGCTCGAAGACCAGAAGCTCACTTTCACAGTCATGCCGAGAGCGACCACCGATGACTCCGACCTTGGCATGGTTCTCGAGCAGAGTCCCGCGCCAGGATCCCGCCTGGAGGCCGGCGAGACCGTGACGCTCGAGGTCGGCGTCCCGACCACGACCACCCCGACCGATCAATAGTCGGTCCCGAGCAGGCCATGACCTGCCCGAGGGCCGCTGAGCCCGACCCCCCGCTTTGCAGGTACTTCCCAAGAGGTCGTCGGTCTGCGGAGAGAGTTGTCCACAGGTTGGGTCGAAAGCTGTGGAAATGTGGAAAAAAGAAAGATCCGCAAATAGCGACAAGTTGTCATTTCGAGGTCTTGCATCCGGCCTGACCCGGCCCTATTGTCCCCCCTGCGTCGAGCACGGGACGCCGGTAGGACGAAGCAGATCCTGAGGGTTGTAGCCGGAAGGCGAAAGTCACCAGGATGTGTGGACGGAAGCGTAATCGGCTCGGCGAACGATCTGGCGCAGAGGTGCCCTCGGGTACCTAGGCGCCAGATCCTTTTCTGGACCTATTCAGAGCGGCCCAGCACCCAGCGCACGCTGGACGAATTGCTGTGCGAACCGTGGGAAAAAGATTTCTTTGCAAATTGCGACAAGTTGTTTTTCGAGGGTCTTGAAACCTGTCGCAGCCGGCCCTATTGTCCCCCCTGCGTCGAGCACGGGACGCCGGTAGGACGAAGCAGATCCTGAGGGTTGTAGCCGGAAGGCGAAAGTCACCAGGATGTGTGGACGGAAGCGTAATCGGCTCGGCGAACGATCTGGCGCAGAGGTGCCCTCGGGTACCTAGGCGCCAGATCCTTTTTTGTGGACCCATCGCCGGACGGCCGGCTCGCTAGGATCAGCCGCGGGATGCACCTCCGGCAGCCGAGCTTCGATCGAGGCGTGACCTCGTTCTTCTGGGCCCTCGGGCTCGGGCTCTACCTCTGGCTCGGAATGCTCGCGATCGGCGTCGAGGGCGCCACGGCGTTCATCGTCAGCGTCGTTGCGGCCTGCGGGATCTTCCTCTACGTCCGCCTCTACGGCGGCGACGACGTCCGAAAGCCTCAGACCAGCAGACGAGCCGGCGGCCGGTGATCGCCGGAGAGCGCGCCGACGAGCCGGCGTGCGAGCTCCCCACCGAGGGCGACCTCGAGCCGGTCCCGCGCCTGCGGCTTCGCGCCCGCAGGAACGGTCACGCGGGAGCAGTGGTCGAGAAGGCGGCTGACGGCTTTCCCATCGTCGGGCGGCAAAACGTTCACGGCCCTCTCTCTATCGTCCTGCGGCGCGGGCCCGACGATCCCTGACCGGAGTGAAGCGCCCGTGCCGGAAACCCGCCGGAACCGTACTGAGTCTGCGTAAAGCTCCTAGTACGCGATGAGCGAGTACAGCGGGTAGCGCCCGAGCCGCTCGCGTCCGCCGAGGAAGGTGAGCTCGATGATGAAGTTGACGCCGACGACCTCCCCGCCGAGCTGCTCGACGAGCCCGCCGATCGCCTCGACGGTCCCGCCCGTCGCGAGCACGTCGTCGTGGATCACCACTCGGGCGCCGGATCCGATCGCATCGGCGTTCAGCTCGAGCGCGTTCTGGCCGTACTCGAGCGCGTAGGTCGCGCTCACCGTCTCCGGCGGAAGCTTGCCGGGGCGCCGTGCCGGCACGAAGCCGCACGGCACCTCCTTCGCGATCGCAGCGCCCAGGATGAAGCCGCGAGCCTCGGCGCCGAGGACGACGTCGGGGCGCTGCTCCCGCGTCCACGCCGCGAGGTCGGTCACGGTCTGTGTCAGGGCCTCGGGATCGCGCAGGAGCGGGCTCACGTCCTTGAACCCCACCCCCGGCTCGGGCCAGTCTGGAACCTCCCGGACGCGCGTCCGCAGGTCGATCGCCATCAGGTCGTCACCTTACGCAGCGAGCGCCAGAAGAGGAGCTGGGACAGTTCCTGAGCCAGCTCCGCGAGCAGCTGAAGGTCCTCCGCCCCGCCCTGGCGCCGCTCCTGGTTTCGCGAGCGCAGCGCGGGTGCCACGATCGCCTCGAGCAATCCCACCTCGCGCTCGGCGCCGGATCTGAACGAGCGGAGGTGCCGCGCGCTGATGCCGAATCGCGCCAGCTTCGCGCACGCCACCGCGATGTCGGCCTCGCCCTCGCGGTAGACACGCACGCGGCCGTCCATCCGCGACTCCAGCAGCCCGTACTCCTCGAGCTCGCGCGCCAGCGCCGGCGTCAGGCCGGAGCGCTCGCAGAGCTCGGACAGCTCGATCTCCTCGCCGGTGCCCGTCCGGCCGGAGCGGCGCCGCCGCCCCTTCGCGGCCGTCGTCGCCAGCTCCTGGCGGATCACCCGCAGCGGCAGGAACTCGTCGCGCTGGAGTCGCAGGATCGTGCGGAGGCGGTCGACGTCGTCTTCGCCGAAGAGGCGGTAGCGACCCGCCGTCCGGCGCGGTGCCAGCAGCCCCTGATCCTCGAGATACCGGATCTTCGAGATCGAGATGTCCGGGAACTCCTCGCGCAGGAGGCGGCACACCGCCCCGATCGTGAGCGGCCGCTCCTCGGCCTGCGTAACGGCGGTCGCGCTCACGGTGCCGGTGGTGGCGTCTCGCCGCCGCCACCTTTCGTGGTCGGCGCCGCCGAGTCGGCGGCTTGCAGGAACGTCAGTCGGTACTTGCCGATCTGGACCTCGTCGCCGTCCGTGAGGGAGGCCGAATCGATCCGGCGCCGGTTGACGAACGTCCCGTTCAGGCTCCCCTGGTCCTCGATCACGAACGAGCCGTTCTGCCGCAGCAGCACCGCGTGGGTCCGCGAAACGGTGACGTCGTCGAGGAAGATGTCGCAATCGGGCGACCGGCCGATCGTCGTCCGGTCGTTCGTCGGGACGAAGTGCTCCCCAGCCCGGCCGCCGCCCGAGCGCACGACGAGGGCGGGCCCTTCCATCCCGAGATCCTCCAGCGGTGAGGTCTCGTCGAGCTCCTCGGGCGTGAACGCCATCGTCGTGTCACCGCCCGCCGCGTCGCGAACGAGCGCCGCACCGCACTTGGAGCAGAAATTGGCGGCTTCCGGGTTCTGGAACCCGCACTCGGGGCAGTAGACGTGGGACACGGACGGCGCCTACTCCGCCGCCGGTGTTGCCTTGCCGGCGAGGATCGCCGCCAGCTTGTCGACGTCCACCTCGCTGAGCGGGCCCTCCCCCGCTCCCTCCTGCTGCTGGAGCCGCGAGACAAGCTCGGCGCGAAGGATGTCGATCTTGCCGTGCAGCAGCCGCCGGCGGTACGAGACCTCCTGTTCCTCGTGCTGGAGATCGTCGATCAGCGCCTTGAGCTCGGCGTCGGTCAGGGTTGCGAGATCGGGCAGTGGCTCCATTCAGGCCTTTCGTCGGTGGGTCAGTAAACCAGGCGGGCCGCTAAGGGTCAACCTCAACTTGAGCGTTCGCGGTCATGTTGCCCGCCTCCTCGCCCTGCTGGAGGACATCTTCCACGAGTCCGCGAAGCTCCCGCTCGAGCTCGGCCGACGCCTCGTCGCTCTCGCCCTCGGCGTAGATATGGACGAGCGGCTCGTCCGGATCCGGCAGCACCTGCGCCCAGCCGCGCCGGTCGAACACTTTGATCCCGTCGCGCAGGTCGACCTCGCGGTCCTTGAGGCGCTCGGTCAGCACGCGCATGACGAGTCCTTTCTGCGCCCAGGGGCACGGAACCTGCCTGTGCACGACGCGCGAGACCGGGAGCTCGGAGACCAGCTCCGACAGCGGCCGGTCGACGGCCGCGAGCAGCTCGAGGAGCTTGCAGAGGCTCGCGATGGCGTCGTAGGCGGGCAGGAACTCCGGGAAGACGTAGCCGCCGCCGACGGCGCCGGCGAAGATCACGCCCTCCTCGGCAGCCGCCTTCGTCAGCTCCGGGAGCGACGCGGGCGTTCGCACGACCTCGAGCCCGCTTCCTTCCAGGATCCGCTCCACCTGGCTCGTCACTGTGACGGGGAACGCGAGCTTCCCGACCCGGCCGTTGCTGCCGATCAGGCGGAGGTAGAGCAGGAGCGCCTGCTCGACGGGGATCTCGCGGGCCTGGTCGTCGACCAGGTAGATGCGTTCCGCCGCGCGGTCGAACACGACGCCGAGATCGGCGCCGATTGCACCGACGAGGCGCTTGGTCTGGCCCACGAGGCTGCGCAGCGTCGCGGTCTCGCCGGGCGGTAGGTCAGGCGTGAACGCATGGGCGGCGACCGCCTCGACGCCGAGCGGGCCGAGGATCAGCGGCAGGACGAACGATGCCGCCGAGTAGCCGTAGTCGACGACGATTCGGAAGCCGCGCGAGCGGATCGTCGGGACGTCCAGCGTCGTGACGAGATCGTCCGCATATCCCTCCCGCGCGCGAGCCGGGTAGCTGATGCTCCCGACCTCGCCGGCGGCGACGCGGCGCAGCTCGTGCCGGCTGAAGTGCTTCTCGACCTCCTTCTGGAAGGCGGCCGAGGCCTCGATCCCGGGATGCTCGTAGAACTGGATCTTCACGGCCTCCGGATCGGCGCTGCTCAGCCCCACATGGAAGCCCGCTTCGTAGCCGTGGCTCTTGAGGAGATGCCGCGAGACCGCGGCTGGGAGGACGCGGAGGTCGGCGACGTTCACGCCGGTCGAGTTGAGACCGGAGATCATCGCCCGCTTGATCATCCGGCAGGCGGGCGCAGACTCGCGACTCCCCACCACCCGCGCACCGCGCTTGAGCGCCGTTCCCATCGCGGCGGCGAGACGAAGCGCCGTGTCGGGCGTCAGATCGACGTTGACGAGCCCCGAGACGCCTTCCTTGCCGAAGAGGCGCGACGACGCGGTCGACTCGAAGATCAGGTTCTCGAAGACCTGGGAGCCCGACTCGACCTCCTTGAACGGGAAGATGCGGACGCCGGGCATGACCACGCTCTCGGCGCCGATCCTGACCTCGTCCCCGATCGCGACGTCCTCGTGGATCCGGACGTGCGCACGGATGTCGCAGTTGCGCCCGACGATCGCGTTCTCGATCAGCGCGCTGCGGCCGATGTGCGTCGAGGCGTCGATCACGGACGCGACCGTGCGCGCGCGCTCGCGGAGCGTGACGCTCGAGGAGATGACCGAGTACGGCCCCACGGTGGCATCGGTCGCGATCCGGCAGTAGTTGCCGAGGAACGCCGGCCCCTCGATCCGGTCGAAGTCGTCGATCTCCACGCCCTCGCCCAGCCACACGTTCCCGCGCAGTCTGACGCCGGGAATCTGAAGGGAGACGCGTCCGTCGAGCGCGTCGAAGTTCGCCTGGCGGTACTGCGCCAGGTTGCCGATGTCCTGCCAGTAGCCCTGCACGACGTGGCCGTAGACCGGCCGCCCCATCTCGAGCAGCAGCGGGAAGAGCTCCTTGGAGAAGTCGTAGGGTCGATCGGTGGGGACATGGCGGAGGACCTCCGGCTCGATGACGTAGACGCCGGTGTTGATCGTGTCGGAGAAGACCTGGCTCCACGACGGCTTCTCGAGGAAGCGCTCGACCCGCCCGTCACTGTCCGTGACGACGATCCCGAACTCGAGCGGGTTCTCGACCGACTTGAGGGCGATCGTGACCGCCGCTCCCTTCTCCCGGTGGGACTCGACGAGCCTCGTCAGGTCGAAGTCGCAGAGCGCGTCGCCGGAGATGACGATGAAGGTCTCGTCGAGCCGGTCCTTGGCGAGCCCGACCGAGCCTGCGGTGCCGAGCGGCGACTCCTCCACGGAGTAGTCGATGTCCATGCCGAGCGCCTCGCCGTTCCCGAAGTAGCTCCGGATCGCCTGCGGGAGGAAGGCGAGCGTGATGATGACTTCCTCGAAGCCGTGCGTCTTGAGCAGCTCGACGATGTGCTCGATGCACGGCTTGCCGACGATCGGCACCATCGGCTTCGGCTGGTTGGACGTCAGCGGGCGAAGGCGCGTGCCCTCCCCTCCGGCCATGACGACCGCCTTCACGGCCGGCTCCTGAGCGCCCCGGCGACGTAGGCGACGCCGGCGACGAGCGCCAGTGCGAGACCGACCCAGAACAGCACGAGCGGGAAGTCCGTTCCTTCCTCCGTGGCGAGCATGAGCGCGAGCGCCGCGTAGAGGATCCAGGTTGCAGCCTTGCCGGCGAAGTTGACGGAGAGGTCGTAGCCGCGCGGCACGACGAGCTTGTACCCGCCGATCAGCACGAGATCACGCACGAGGATCAAGACGAGCGCGGGCCACGGAAGGCGTCCGTGGAGGAAGAGGCCGACGACGGCGGTGTCGATCATGAGCCGGTCGGCAAGCGGGTCGGCGACGGTGCCGAACCGCGACTCGACGTGCCAGCGCCGCGCCAGCCAGCCGTCGAGCTGGTCGGTCGCGGCCGCAGCGCCGAAGAGGATCGCCGCCGGCCAGCTGTGGCCTCCGTCGGCGGTGACGAGGAGCACGATGAACACCGGGATCGCCGCGAAGCGCGCGATCGTGAGCGCATTCGGGATCTGTGCCAGGCGCAGCGGGACGACTCGTTCGGCCATCCAGATCAAGGATAGTGCCCTGGGCTCCGTCGGACGCTCCGCGGGCCCGCTCCGCGGCCGTCGGCGAGTGGGCGCGGTGCCGGGGCGCAGGTACCCCTAACCTCCTCCCCGCTGCGAGCCTAGCGAGGTCTGGCGCGCGCGTGGGAGTCGCGACAGTGCCGGAAGTGTGACGATGCGTCCCGATGGACGAGTCTGCGACGCTCACCCTGCCGGGCTTCGTCAACGCGCACTGTCACGCCTTCCAGCGTGCGCTCCGCGGCCGGATCACCGGCGGCGATTTCTGGGCCTGGCGCGACGCGATGATCGCCGAGGCGGAGCGCCAGACGCCCGAGCTCGTCCGCACGCACTACACCGAGACGTACCGCGAGCTGCTCGCCGCCGGCTACACCGCCGTCGGGGAGTTCCACTACCTCGGGCTCCCCGAGGCCTACGCGGCCGCTGAGGCGGCGGCGGACGCGGGCATCGAGCTCGTCCTGCTGCTCAGCGCCTACGCCCGCGGCGGGAGCGAGCGCTTCCGCCAGCCGTCGGCCTCCGACTACCTCCGTCAGCTCGAGGAGCTTCGCGAGGCCGGAATCCGAGTGGGCTGTGCCCCCCACTCCGTGCGCGCCTGCCCACCGGACTGGCTCGAGCAGATCGGGAGCTACGCGGCCCTCGAGAGCCTGCCGCTCCACGTGCATGCCGACGAGCAGCCGCGCGAGATCGACGAGTGCCTGGCCGAGCACGGGCTGCGGCCGATCGAGCTCCTCGCCCGAACCGGCTGCCTCGGCCCGCACACGACCGTCGTCCACGCCACCCACGCCGACGACCGCGAGCTCGACCTCCTCGCGGAAGCGGGATCGCGCGTCTGTCTCTGCCCGACGACCGAGGCGAACCTCGGCGACGGCTTCGCGCCGCTCGGGCGACTGCTAGAGCGCGGGATCGGGATCTGCATCGGCTCCGACTCCAACATCCGCATCGATCCGCTCGAGGAGCTGCGAGAGCTGGAGACGTCAGCGCGCCGGCTCACCCTGCGCCGCGAGGTGTGCGATGCGGGAACGCTCCTCTGCTTCGGCGCCGACGAGGGCGCCGCAGCACTCGGGCTCGTGTCGTGGCCCGACATCGCCGTCGACCTGGAGCACCGTTCGCTCCGAGGCGTCGAGCCGGGCGACGTGCTCGACGCGCTCGTGTTCGGTTGCGGTGCCGACGTCCTTCGGGCGAGCTAGCGGATTCGCACGCGAGCCGTGCCGACCAGGTAGCCGCTCTTCGTCGCCTGGAAGAGCACCATGCCCTTCCGCTTGGGGCGGAAGCGGAAGACGACCTGGCCACGTCGATTCGTCGCGCGCCAGCGGCGGTTGTTTGTGCCGAGACCGCGCACCTTCGCTCCGCGGACCACGCGTCCACCCGCCTTCACGGTGACGACGACACGGCTCATCCGCTTGGCACGCAGCTTCCCGCGGATGCCAAGGCGCAGCCGCTGCGAGACGCGGATCGAACCCGGCCCGGAGGTCGCCTTCTTGAGGCTGAAGGCATGCGGCCGGCTGTAGTCGCCGACGTTGCGGTCCTCGTCGCTCGCAGACACCTTCCAGTAGAACGTGCCGCCACGCGCGTAGCCGGGATTCGTCAGCCTCGGCGCGTAGCTCGTGTTGTCCGTCGTCACGTCCTCGACGGTGGTCGAGAAGTCCTCGCGGCTCGCAACGATCACGCGGTACTGCTTCGCGCCCGGCTTCGAGTCCCACCGGAAGATGATGTGGTTGGCCGAAGCGTCCGTCGCGGCGCCCGTCGGCTCGCCCATCGTGCGCGTGTGCTGCACCGTGCCAGACCAGGGGCCGGCCGTCGTCTGACCGGTCTTCGTGGGGAAGTTGGCCCGCACGCGGATGCCCGCGATGCCTGTCCCGGTCATCTTTCCGAACGCGGCGGCGGCGGAGCGGAAGTCGTCGTACTCGTAGTGCTCGCCGTCCGGCTCGTCGATCGCGAGGCGGTAGGAAACGGCGCCCTGGATCGGTGACCACGTCATCAAGGGGTACATGTCGCCCGCCGGAGAGTCGAACTTCGGCGCCGGCGCGGGCAGCCGCCGCTGGAAGCTCCCGACCGACGACCAGCGCAGCCCGACCAGGTTCTCGTCGTCCGCGCGAACACGCCAGTAGAGCACCGTGTCTGCCGGATACGAGGTCAGCGCGGTGTGCGCCGTCGACGCCGTGGTCACGTTGTCCAGCAGCGTCCCGAAGCTCGGATCCTGCGAGACCTGGAGCCGGTAGCGCCGGCTTCCCTCAGCCGAGCCCCACCGGAAGGTCGGCTGGCCGGCGACGTCGGATCCCAACGCCGGGCTCACGAGGCTCGGGGGCGTGGAGAGCTTCTGGAAGTTCCGGGGCGCGGCCTGGAGCGGGTTGCCGACTGCGCCGTCGCCGCTGGTGTCGGTCGCCGGGAGAACGACCCAGTAGTAGAGCGTGTCCTCGTCCGTGTAGGTCGTGGGCGCGAAGCCGGTGCGCGGCGCGTATGCCGGCGACTGGGTGAACGCGTAGTCGACGATGTTGCTGAACGACGGATCCTTCGCCACGATCACGAAGTAGCTCGCCTTGCCCGCGAGCGGCTTCCAGGTGAAGAGCGGCATCCGTGTCGTCGAGGTCCCCGTCGTCGGGAGCACGTAGTCGTCCGCGCCGAGGTTGTTCGCGAAGCAGGACGGCGAGCAGGCCCCGCCCGCCGGCGTGCCGAGCCACGTGAACGCGGCACCGGTCCCGTCGTCCAGGTACGTGTAGTCGCCGTAGACCTCGTCGAGGCCCGAATCGCGGTCGGCACGAGGCCGGACACGCGCGCAGTAGGACTTCCCGGCGATCGGTGCGTGGATGCCGTCGGTCGACATCGGCTGCGCGTCGGGATACGGCTTGACGCCGCCCCAGCTGGCACCGAGCATCGTGAAAGCGGTCGTGGCGGTCTTGACGCGCCAGTGATCCGTGTCGCTGTCCGACCAGTTGCAGGAGCCGCCTTCGAGCGGGAAGACGTCCACCTCGTAGCTCGAGGCGCCCGGCACGGCGTTCCACGACAGGATCGGCACGCGGGTCTGATAGCCGTCCGTCCCCGCGTCGAGGTCACTGCCCGGGTCGGCGAGGTTGTCGCGCATGTGCAGGTTCTTGACGCTCGGCGCGGTCACCGGCGGAACCTTGTCGAAGGTCTTCGTGAACGGCGTGCCGAGGTTCCACTGCCCGGCGTTGCCGAACGCGTCGAGCGCGCGGACGCGCCAGTAGTAGGTGTTGTCCCGGAGCATCGAGGCCGGCGAGTGCGAGGTCGCGATGATCGTCCCCGAGCAGCAGACCTTCGAGCCCGGCGAGAAGTCGGAGGTCGGATTGACCTCGAGCTCGTACTTCGCCGCGCCGGGGACGGGCGTCCAGGAGAAGAACGGATCGAAGACCTCGGTCTCCGCCATCAGGTCGCCGACGGTCGGCGTCGACGCGGTCGGCCAGGTCCACGTGAACGACGCGACCGGCGAGGGCACCCCGCGGTGCCCTTGCGAGTCCAGCGGCGTCACGCCCCAGTAGTACGTGCCCGGCGGAAGGAGGAGTGCGCGCGGCGCGTAGGCGGTGCCCGAGGTCTCGATCCCCTGCTGGCCTCCGACGGCCGACCCGAGCAGCGGGTCGCTCGCGATCGTGACGAGGTACTTCGCCGCGTACGGGACGGACGCCCAGCGGAGGACGAGCGGGTGGGCCGGATGCGACACAACCGCCCCGTGGGCCGGCGCCTGCAAGGCGGGCGCCAGGGTCCACCCCTTGCGCAGCTGCCGAGGCGCCGACCACGGGGAAACGGAACCGTCAGCGCTGACCGCACGGACGCGCCAGTAGTAGGTCCCGTTCGGGACCGTCTTCTTGAGCGTCGCACGCGTGTTGCGCGTAAAGAACTGGTCCTCCCCACGCCCGAGCACCGGCGAGTTGAAGCCCGCGTCCGCTGCGAACTGGAACTCGTAGCGCGCGGCGCCGGCAACGACGCCCCACGCGAAGGAGGGCAGCGCCTGCGCGCTTGCACCCGAGGTCGGGGCGAGGGGTGTCGGAGCTCCGAGGGTTGCGGCGGGTGTTGGTGCTGCTGCTGCGAGAAGTGCGGCGGCTGCCACGAGGGCGCCTGAGACGACTCTGAGGTTTGCGGCCATGTTGGTCGAACTGAGCTCAGCGGCCGCAGAGCTGCCTCGGTCCCTCTCCTTCCGTCGGGGCCTACTGCGCCGAACATCGGGGTCATGCCGTCAACGGCGTATCCCTCGCGCGAGGGGATCGGCGCAGCATGTACTGCCGTTAGTAAAGGTTCTGAAAAGCCTGTGTTTCGAGGCATAAAACGATGTCGGGCGGGCATACGCATCGGGATCCGATGATCTCGACCCCGAGGGGGAAACAATGAAGAAGCTCGTTCTGACAGCGATTACGGCACTCGGTCTCGCCTCGGTCGCGCCGGCCGTCGCCCAGGCGCCGTCCGTGAATCTCACGATCGGCCACCCCGGTGGCGGCCCGCAAGGGACGACGACGACCGTGCTCTTCGGCGACCTCGTCCGCGTCTCGGGCGAGCTCTCGAACGGTCAGCCGAACCAGCTCGTCGACCTGACGGTGACGCCGTACCGCGGCGAAACGAGAGTCGTTTCGCTGCGAACGGACTCGCAGGGCGATTTCGAGTTCACGCACCGCCCGGCGATCCGGACCAGCTACGAGGCTCGTTACGGCAGCTCCACCAGCAATCAGGAGCCCTACGCGCACGTCCGGCCGAATGTCGGCCTCCGCGTCCTGAACGCGCGCCGCGGCCTGTTCCGCGTCACGATGGCTGCGCGGCCTGCGCACGTCTCTCGTGTGGTCTGGTTCCAGCGCCGCATCGACCGCACGCAGCTGGGCCAACGTGAAGCGGATCCAGCTGCGGCGGACGAACCTGAGCGCCAGGTTCACCGCGCGGCTTCCGCGCGGCACGCACCGCGTGCGGATCTCGGTCCCGCAGACGCCCGGCTATCTGCGCGGCACCAGCCGGTTCGTCAGGGTCACCCGGTAGCACTCCGGACCAACGGAGCGCGAGAAGGGCGCCGGCACCGTCCGGCGCCCTTCGTCTACCTGGACATCACGAAGCAGGCGTCGTGCGAGGAGCGGGCGACGGTGAGGCTGAACCTGCACGAATTGCGGGCCGACGAGTGGACCCCAGCCGTCCGCGCCGCAGGGCTCGCCCACCGTTCCCCCTACGCGTTCCGTCACGCTACGTTCGGGATCGCCGCGCGGGGTGTTTCTCTTCGAGCTCGCCCGGTTCGTGGGGACGAGCGTTGAGCAGATCGACAAGACCTACGGGCACCTGATGCCTGACGCTTCTTGACCGAACCCGGGCGGCACTCGATCGATTTACCGGCCGGAAACGCGATTCAGCCGAGGTTGTGCGGTCTTGAACTTTCCTGCTGAAGATGAGACGCTTGACGTCTGTCACGTCAAGGAAAGAGGTGGGGAGTGCAGGGGAAATGGATGTGGTTTCTACTCGTCGTCTTCGGTGCGGGCTTGGCGTTCGCCACCACCGGAGGAGCGACGCAGGTGGGTCCGACGACAACAGAAGCTGCCAAGAAGGCAGAATCAGCCGCTCAGCGAGGGCCGAGAGGGAAACGAGGGCCGAGAGGTAGGCGCGGGCCCCGCGGACTGAGAGGTCCAGCCGGTGCCGCAGGCGCAGCGGGCATCGCGTCCCTTACCTCAGTGGACGGTCCCGCCGCAGCGCAGTGCCCCGACGGCGGTGGCGGGTGCCAGGTTGCGTCGTCTACCGCGACGTGTCCCGCCGGGAGCTACGTCGTTGGTGGCGGCTTCAACGCGTCGACGCCCGACAACGTTGTCGCCTATGCGAGGCGAACTAGCCCCACGACCTACGGTGTCATCGCGACGAACTTTTGGCCCGCCGCCGCGACTGTGCAGGCGCAGGCAATCTGTGCAAGCGGGCCAGGAATCACTGCTTCAGCGACGGCACAGTCAGCCGACCTAAGCGCCGCAATCGCTACAGCCCGAGCGCAAGTCGAGTAAGGACAAACCAACCTCTGGGGGTGGAGCGACGACATATGCGCTTCCCCCCACGAGGTTTGGGCCGCTATTGGGCCCAAACGTTCCTGAGATTCGAATCGGGGCGCCGAGATTTGAACTCGGGACCTCTAGTCCCCCAGACTAGCGCGCTAACCAGGCTGCGCCACGCCCCGTACCGCGAACACGATAACAGGGAGTCTCGTCTACTCGACCTTGCCGATCAGGTGGTGCGCGTAGCCCCACCAGGACGTCAGGTTCGCGTGATCGCTGCCGGCTTCTCTCGCGACGGCGAGGACGTCCCGATGCGTGGGCTGCTTCAGCCGCTCGTGTGACCAGAGGATGACGGCGTCGTTGCCGTCGAAATAGCAGAGCCGGCGCCCGCCCGGCTTGTCCGGGCCGTGAGCCCACGCCCCCTCCCCGCCCCAGGTCAGGCGGTTGCATCTCCCCTGGTCTCCCGTGAGGTCGTGGCTGATGCGCTCGGCCTCGTACGCTTCACGCAGAGCCGACCCGTTCGGAAAGATCGAGACCTCCCAACGGTCGGGCGTGAAACCGGACTGACCGCTCGCCCGCTGGACGCACACCGCGGTCTCGACGGCGCCGACGTCCGGAACCGATTGCTTGACGCAGTTTCGCGCCAGGCCGGACGGGATCAAGGAGATCACGCCGGCGCGCGCCGCATTGGTCGAGCCGAGCTCGCCGCCGCCCGCCGCCCTGCCGGTATCCCCGTGGTTCCCGCTTGTCAGGTAGACGACGCCGAACGCGGTGAGCGCCGCGATGAGCGCGACGCCCAGTCCGAGTCCCCACCCGAGTCGGGTCGGAGCGGGCAGCGAGATTCGCGACCGGGGCCGGCTCGGCTCCGGCGCCTCCTCGGGTGCGGCGAGCACCATGTGCACCGAGTCCTCGATGCCCTTCAGATGGACTCGGCCGCGGTCGATGTAGCGCACCCCCGGAAGGCGGCCGGCCAGATGGCTCGCGCCGTCGCTGACGAGCACCTCGCCGGCGTGGGCGATCGAGCACAGGCGGGCCGCAACGTTGAGGGCCGCGCCGCGGAACGAGCCGTCCTCGAGCGCGATCGCCTCGCCTGAGTCGATCCCGATCCCCACCCGCAGGGGAAGATCCGGATCGCTCCTCGTCTCCTCCTCGAAGACCTTCTGAAGGTCCATCGCCGCCCGGATGGCCTGACGGGCTGAGTCGAAGACGACGAGCGCCTCGTCGCCGCGAACCTCGATCAGCCTCCCGCTGCGAAGCTCCGCAGCCTCACGTACGAGGTCGGCGAACTTCGCCGAGAGGCGCGCCGCGGCTTCGTCGCCACACTGCTCCGTGAAGCGCGTGTAGCCCCGAATGTCCGCGATCAGGAACGTGCGGACAGGTGCGTGTGGTGCGTTTCCCAGGCCTCGCTCCTAGGTCTCGAGCCTTCGACGTCAACGCTACCGAAGACGCTGTTCGAACTTTGCACGCAGAATCGTACGCTGCTGGAGAGCATTCAGATAGCAACGCTCTCGCACGTGTCGCGTATTCCCGGCGAAGGTTGGGGCGTTCAGCGCTCGAAGTCGAGCCGGACGTCGTCGAGCGCGATGTCGCGCAGGACGCGGTTCATCACATCATCGGAGACGACGCCCGAGCGGCGCAGCTCGAGGACGGAGTCGCGCTCGGCATTGAGCAGCTCGCGGCGGAGGCGCTGGTAGGAGAGCGAGCGTTCCTCGTTCGAGCCGTCCGCGGTCTCGTCGAAGCGCTCGCCGAAGCGGCGGACACGGAAGTCGTACAGGCCCCGGAGCCGCTCCGCAGTGTCCTCCGGCACCCAGTCCTCGCTGCCGAGCTCCTCGAGCCGTGCGAGCGCCGCCTGCGCCGCCTGCTTGCGCGCCTTCGCCTCTTCCTGCGCCTCGAGCCCGTCGTCCTCGACGCCGAGCGCCTCGATGAGCACCGGGAGCGAAAGCCCCTGGACGACCAGCGTGAACAGGATCACCGTGAACGCCAGGAAGATGATCAGCGAGCGATCCGGAAACGGCGCTCCCGTCTCCGTCTCCAGCGGAATCGCCAGTGCGGCCGCGAGGGAGACGGCGCCGCGCATGCCGGCCCAGGAGATCACCGCTGCATGCCGCAGCGGAAGGCGCATGCGGCTCTCCCGAAAGCCCGGCAGGACTCGGTGGTACCCGAACAGGGCCAGGCAGGCGACGCGCAACACGACGACCGTGGCGCAGACGGCGACGGCTGCCAGCGCGATCTCCCCCGCCGACCACCGGTCGAGGCCCTCGACGACGATCGGGAGCTGCAACCCGACGAGCGTGAAGAGGACCGCGTTGAGGATGAAGACGAGAATCGTCCAGAACGCGAAGCCCTGCAGGCGCGTCTGCGCATTCGTCAGCTCCGGCGTGTGCCAGCCGAGGTAGATCCCGGCCGTCACGGCGGCGAGGACGGCCGACACCTCGAGTGCCTCCGCCGGCAGGTAGGCGAGGTAGCCGGTCAGAACTGCGACCGCAATCTCGCTCGGCGCATCGTCCATGCGCTTCCGGACCTGACGGATGACGAAGCCGACGGCCAGCCCGATCGCGATCCCCGCCACGGCGTTTACGACGAGCCGTCCGCCGGTCTCCCAGATCGAGAACGCGCCGGTCACGGTGGCGACGACCGCGACGCGGTAGAGGACGAGCGCCGTCGCGTCGTTGACGAGGCTCTCGCCCTCGACGATCGTCACGATCCGGCGAGGCACGCCGAGCCGCCGGGCGATCGAGGTCGCTGCGAGCGGATCCGTCGGCGAGACGATCGCTCCGAGCACGAAGGCGGCCGGCCACGGCATGTCGACCACCCAGTGCACGACCGCGGCCACGCCGACGGTCGTCGCCGCGACCAGGCCGATCGAGAGCAGGCCGATCGGCTTGACGTTGGCGCGCAGGTCGCGCAGCGACGTGAAGAAGGCGGCTGCGTACAGGAGCGGCGGCAGGAAGGCAACGAGCACGACGTCGGGCGGCAGCTCGAAGTCGGGCAGGCCGGGCACGAAGCTCAGCACGAGCCCGCCGAGCACCATGAGGATCGGGTACGGGATCCGAGCGACCGGGGACAGGAAGAGCAAGGCCCCGACGGCGGCCAGCAGGCCGAACAGCTGGATCAGCTCGGCGTCGTGGATCTCCACGGAATCGCTACTCGCCGATCGCCTTCAACAGCACGCGCTTGCGCCGCCGGCCGTCGAACTCCGCGTAGAACACCTGCTCCCACGGGCCCAGGTCGAGCTGCGCGTCGGTGATCGCCAGCACGACCTGGTGCGCCATCAGCTGCCGCTTCAGATGTCCGTCGGCGTTGTCCTCACCGTTGTTGTGCCTGTACTGCGAGACCGGCTCGTGCGGGGCGAGGCGCTCGAGCCAGTCGTCGAAGTCCTGGATCAGACCGTGCTCGTCGTCGTTCACGTACACGGCGGCTGTGATGTGCATCGGATTTACGAGGCAGAGCCCGTTCGCGATCCCGGTCTCGCGCACGAACTCCTCGACCTGTGGAGTGATGTTGCGATACGCGCGGCGCTCGGGAATCTCGAACCACAGCTCCTTCCGCGCGTGCTTCATGCGCCGAGACTAACGAGAGGGCGCTTGCAGAAGAATTTCGCGGAAAGAGCGCACGATTCACCACTTCTCAACGCAAGGGGTTGGTATCCCTAACGTCTTGAGTTAGGAGGCCCAAAAGGTCTCCTCGTTGTCCACAGCCCTCCTCTGCGGACTCTTGAAGATGGCTCGGACACGGACGTTGCCAGCTCCGACGATATCCACACCCCTGTGGAAAACCACAAGGACACTCCAAAACCCCACAACAAAAAGGATCCCGCGGCCAAGAAGCCTCCGGGGGAGTTCGTGAGCGACGAGCTCGAAGCGCAAACGATGCGTTTCCTCGAGGAGGTCAAGGGGCTGGCGAAGCGTCGACGTGAGGCCGTGTCCGAAGAGGAGCGTGTCCCCCCGCCCAGTCCTCGGGACGACCCTCAGCGTTCGAGGCGCCGGTAGAGCCGGTCGATCAGCTCGGGCATCTGCTCGAGCTTCTGCGTGATCAGCCGGAGCCGGTACTCGCGGAAATGCTCCGGCTCGATGCCGAGCGCCTTCGCAAGCTTGCGGACGATGTCGTCGGACGGGACGGGACGATTCCCGTGGACGAGGTGGTTGAGGTACCCCGCCGAGAGGTTCGTCTGCTCGGCGAGCGCCCGGTACGTGACGCCCTTCTCTTGCATCAGCCGCTCGAGCGTAGGCCCGAACGGCTCCGTGCTGAATCTCCGGCGGCGGGCCAAGGGCCTAACGTAGCGAGTTTCCAACTTCGGCGACGGGGACTCGTCGCTCGTCGCCGGTCTTGCGGTCGCGAACGTCGACCATCCCGTCCTCGAGCGTCTTCTTCCCGACCGTGATCCGGATCGGGCAGCCGATCAGGTCGGCGTCGGCGAACTTCTCCCCCGCCCGCAGCTCGCGGTCGTCGAGCAGCACGGACACGCCGGCCGCGTCCAGCGCCGCGGCGACCTCCTCGGCCTGGGTCTCGACCCCGGGCAGGACGACGACATGGACGTCGTACGGCGCCACCGAACTCGGCCAGCGAATGCCGTGCTCGTCGTGGTGTTGCTCGACCACGGCGGCCATCACACGGCCCGGCCCGATGCCGTAGCTGCCGCCGAGCAGTGGCTTCTCCTGGCCGTCCTCGTCGAGGAACGTCGCCCCGAGCGGCTTCGAATAGAACGAGCCGAAGTTGAAGATGTGGCCGACCTCGATCGCGGTTTGGAAGCGAAGCGCGCCGCCACACAACGGGCAGCGATCGCCCTCGCGCGGCTCTCGCAGGTCGGCGAAGCGCGGCTGGTAGTCGCGACCGGCCTCGACGCCACGCAGGTGCAAGCCGTCGCGGTTCGCACCGGCGACGAACTGCCCCTCGCGCAGGGTCTCGTCGGCGATGACCTCGCCGGAGAAGCCGACCGGGCCCAGCGAGCCGCCGCCGGCGCCGAAGGCGGCGCGGATCTCGTCGTCCGTGGCGGGCCGCGAGGCTCCGGGTAGGGCGTCGTAGAGCTTCGTCTCGCTGAGGCGGTCGTCGCCCCGGACGAGCGCGAGCACGACCGTGCCGTCCGGCTTCACCACGGGCATCGCCTTCGACGTCGCCGACTCGTCGATCCCGAGGAGCTCTGCCAGCCCCTCGATCGTGGCCACCCCTGGGGTCTCGATCTCCTCCGGCGCGTCGAGCGGCTCGGGGAGCACCGCGGCGGGCGGGGTCGCCTGCGCCACCTCGAGGTCGCCGGCGTAGTCGCCGTTCTCGCAGCGAACGAGCGTGTTCTCGCCGGAGCCGGACGGCGCGAGGAAGTCGATGCTGAACTTGCCGCCCATGATCCCGCTCTCCGCCTGGACGTCGTACGTCTCGAGCCCGCAGCGGGCGAAGATCCGCTTGTACGCCTCGCGGTTTGCCTCGAAGCTGGCACGCACCCCCTCCTCGTCACGGTCGAACGAGTAGGCGTCCTTCATGATGAACTCGCGCACCCGAAGGAGGCCGCCGCGGGGACGCGGCTCGTCGCGATCCTTGGTCTGGAAGTGGTACCAGAGCTGCGGCAGCTCGCGGTAGCTCTGGATGTCGCGCGCGTGGAAGGTCACCGTCTCCTCGTGCGTCAGCGGCAGGATGAACGCCCGGCCGGTCCTGTCCTTGAGGTGAAAGATCTCCGGGATCGCGAGACGCCCGGTCGCCTCCCAGAGCTCGGTCGGGGTCAGGACGGGCATCAGCATCTCCTGGCCGCCGATTGCGTCCATCTCCTCGCGGATGATCTGCTCGATTCTGCGGTGGACACGCCAGCCGATCGGCATGAACGTCCAGAGGCCGGCGGACACCTGGCGGATGAAGCCACCACGCACGAGCAGCTTGTGGCTGACCGCCTCCGCGTCGGCAGGAGCGTCGCGCAGGGTCGGCAGGTGGAGCTGTGAGGCGCGGGCGATCACGCCGTCAGTCGAGAGGGACCAGGGACGCTTCGGCCATGGCCAGCGCGGCCGGCTTGGCCATCTTCAGCCGCTTCGGGCGCGGCATGCCCTCGGCGATCCAGCGGTCGATCTCGTGGAAGAGCTCGTCGATCAGGATGTCCGAGGAGACCTTCTTCAGCACCCGTCCGTGAGCGTAGATGAAGCCGACGTCGCGCCCTCCGGCGATTCCGAAGTCGGCGTCGCCCGCCTCGCCGGGCCCGTTGACCGCGCAGCCCATGACGGCGACCTCGAACGGCTCCGTGTAGCCGCGAAGCCGGTCCTCGACGACCTCGGCGAGGTTCTGGACGCCGACGTTGTCGCGGCCGCACGAGGGGCAGGCGATCATGATCGGGCCGCGCTCGCGCAGATGGAGCGCTTTGAGGATCTCCCAGGCCGTCTCGACCTCCTTGACGGGATCGGCCGTCAGCGAGACGCGGATCGTGTCGCCGATCCCGTCGGCGAGCAGCGAGCCGATGCCGACGGCGCTCTTGATCGAGCCCGTGAACGGCGTCCCGGCCTCGGTCACGCCCAGGTGCAGCGGGTACGGGACGCGCGCCGCGAGCATCCGGTAGGCGCGGATCATCGTCGGCACGTGCGTCGCCTTGACGGAGATCTTGAAGTCGCGGTAGTCGAGGCGCTCGAGCAGCTCGACCTCCTCGAGGGCGGCGGCCACCAGCGCCTCGGCCTGATCCTTGTGGGCGAGCTCGAATAGATGCTTCGGCAGCGAGCCCGAGTTCGCGCCGATGCGCATCGGGATGCCCGCCGCCTTCGCGGCGAGCACGACCTCGGCGACCCGCTCCGGCCCGCCGATGTTCCCGGGGTTGATCCGCACCGCAGCCACGCCTGCGTCGATCGCACGCAGCGCGAGGCTCGCGTTGAAGTGGATGTCGGCGATCACCGGGAGCGGCGAGAGCCGGACGATCGTCTTCAGCGCCTCCGCGTCCTCGATCTTCGGGACCGCGCAGCGGACGACCTCGCAGCCCGCCGAGGCGAGCTCGGCGATCTGCGCCGTCGTGGCCGTGACGTCGCGCGTCGGTGTGAGCGTCATCGACTGGACGACGACGGGTGCCCCGCCGCCGATCCGGACGTTGCCTACATTGACGCTGAGCTCGGATCCCACGGGTCCGAGTCTAGCCGCCCCTAGCCGTCGGTCCGACCGCCGATGTCGTTGCTCAGGCCGATGAAGAAGAGCAACAGCACGAGGGCGATCCCCACGACCGAGACACGCTCGTAGACCTCGCGGCCGACGGCGCGGCCGCGCACCCCCTCGATGATGGAGAACGCGATGTGGCCACCGTCGAGCGGGAGGAGCGGAAGCAGGTTCAGGAGCGCCAGCGAGAGGCTGATCAGCCCGAGGACCCAGAGGTAGGTCTCCCAGCCCCGGTCGAGGGCGTCGGAGGAGCCGCGGACGATCCCGATCGGGCTGGAGATCTCCTCCCGGCCGGAGCCGCGCACCAGCCGGCCGAGGACGCTGCCGATCTCCTTCGTGACGAGCCAGGTCAGCTGGAACGACTCCCCGACCGCCGTCGCCACCGGGAGCTCCTCGAACCGTGGACGGAAGCCGAGCCGGTAGACCCCGTCGGTGTCCTCGAACGCCCGCTCCGGGCCGAGGACGAGCCGCTCGCTCGACCTGTCGACCACCACGCGAAGCGGTCGTCCCTCCGACTCCGTGATCGTCTCGAACATCGCCTGCGCGTCGACCTGTCGGCCGTTGATCGCGACGATCCGGTCGCCGCCGCGCAGGCCGAGCTCCGCTGCGGGTGTCGGGACCTGCCTGATCTGCTCGGTGCCCGGGGCTCTGACCGCCCGCGTGGCCTCGATCGAGTCGACGGTCGTCGTCGCCCGACCCGGCCCGAGAATCAGGAGCAGCGCGAACATCAAGATCGCGAAGACGAGGTTCGTGCCCGGCCCGGCGCCGATCACGGCGATCTTCCTCCACGCACGCTGGCGCCAGTACGCGTCGCGGCCGAGCGCGTCGGCGATTTCGGTTGAGCCCCGCTCGACGCCCTTGGCGGCCTGCGGCGACAGATCCGCCTCCTTGGCTGCCCGCTCCAGCGCCTTGAGCGCGCCGGCCGCTCCATCGAAGTCGCCGTCGGCGAGGAGGCGCTTGACGCGCTCCGCAGGGCCGATCAGCTGCGGCGCCTCCTGGACGGCCCGGCCGAAGTGCACGTCCACCTCGGACGGCGCCGGGCGGTGCATCCCGGGGATCTTCACGAAGCCTCCGAGCGGGATCGCGCCGATGCCGTACTCGATGCCGCCGCGCTGCGTCTTCACGATCGCGGGCGGGAAGCCGATGTAGAACTTCCGCGGCCGCATCCCGACGGCGCGCGCCGTGTAGAAGTGGCCGGCCTCGTGGAGCAGGATGAGGAAGGCGAGGCCGAGGATGGCGATCAGGCTGTTCACGCGGGCACCAGCGCCTTCTCCGCGAGGCGGCGAGCGGCCGCGTCGATCTCGACGAGCTCGTCCAGGTCGCGGGCCGGCGATCCGTCCGCAGCGTCGAGTGTCTGCTGGACGACGTCCGGGATCCCGAGGAACGGCAGCCGGCCTTCGAGGAAGGCGCCCACGGCGACCTCGTTTGCCGCGTTGAAGGTGCACGGGAGGCTTCCTCCCCGTTCGCCTGCGCGTCTCGCGAGACCGAGCATGGGGAAGGCATCGTCGTCGACGGGCTCGAACTCGAGCACGAGACCCGACGAGAAATCGAGCTGCGGCAGGTCCGTCGCCGCCCGGTCGGGATAGGTGAGCGCGAACGAGATCGGCACTCGCATGTCCGGGTAGCCGAGATGGCCGAGGCTCGCGCCGTCACGGAAGCGGACGAGCGCGTGGACGATGGACGTCGGCTGGATCACGACGTCGATCCGCTCGTACGGAAGGTCGAACAGGAAGTGCGCCTCGATGACCTCGAGACCCTTGTTCGCGAGCGTCGCCGAGTCGATCGTGATCTTCGGCCCCATGCTCCAGGTCGGGTGTGCGAGCGCATCGTCGGGTGTTACGTCGGCGAGCTCCGAGCGGTTGCGCCCGCGGAACGGGCCGCCCGATGCGGTGAGGACGACCGAGTCGACCGTCTCGGGCTCTCGACCCTCCAGGCACTGGAAGACGGCCGAATGCTCGCTGTCCACTGGAAGCAGACGGCCTCCTCCCCGCTTCCAGGCTGCGACGGCGAGGTCGCCGGCCGCCACGAGGCTCTCCTTGTTCGCGAGGGCGAGGTCGATGCCGCGCTCGAGCGTCCACAGTGTTGACCGGACGCCGGCGAAGCCGACGACGGCGTTCAGGACGACGTCGGGGCGGGCCTGCTCCAGCAGCTCGACCGGATCGCCGCCGACCTGAGTGAGCGGAGCGACGCCGTCGAGCGGTTGCGTGGCCGAGGAGGCCGCGACGAGCTCGAGCTCCGGGTGCCGGTCGATCACCTCGCGGGCCTGGCGTCCGATCGAGCCGGTGGCCCCCAACACCGCGACGCGCTTCATCGACGAAAGTCTACGGAGCCACCGTCCAACCCGACCGTGACTCTGTGGAGAGCGCGTCGCACATTCGTAGTGGGGTCTGACCCCACGCCAACCGAGCGGGAACGGATCAACCATGCGGCTCGCGGTGGCCATTCGGGTGGGGTCAGACCCCCATACGACTTGTGCGCGATTCCGCGCCGAAAGTGTGCCGTGCTCACGCGACGCCCAGCGCGACGAAGAAGTAGTACGACGCAACCGCGCAGAACAGCAATGCGTCGATGCGGTCGAGCATCCCGCCGTGGCCGAGGAGCAGGCGCCCGGTGTCCTTGATCCCCACGTCACGCTTAAGCGCCGACTCGAAGAGGTCCCCCACCGGGCCTGCGATCGCGATCAAGCCGCCGAGGACGAGCGACTCCGGGATGGTCAGGAACTCCTCGTCGTAGAACGCGAAGAACGAGACGAGCACGGCGACGACCGCGCCGGCCACGAAGCCCTCCCACGTCTTCCCCGGCGAGGTCTGAGGCGCCATCTTGTGCCGTCCGACCAGCCGGCCCGCCGCGAACGCAGCGGTATCCGAGGCGAACACCGCGAGCAGCACGGTGTAGGTCGCCAGCACGCCGTGCTCGGGGATCTCCCGGATGAGAACGACATGGGCGAGCCCGAGCCCGATCCACGCCGAGCCGAGCACGGTGGCAGCGATCGACACCGTCGTCGGCATCGCCCCGCCGACCGCCTTGAAGAGAAACGCGAACGGAAATGTCGCGAGGAAGCCGGCGAGGGCCCACTCGGGCCCCCACGCAGCTCCGACGAGGGCGGTGATCGTCCCCGCGTAGCCCGCGAGCAGCACGGGCCGAAGCTCCCTCGTCATCAGGTACAGCTCGTGGAGGCCGATGAGCGCCACGACCACGGCGGCGCCGATCAGCCACCAGCCACCCGCCCAGATGACGAGGAAGACGAGCGGAAGCAGCGCGATCGCGACCAGGAGGCGCGAGACGAGCGAGCTCATCGCGCCCCGAAGCGGCGCTGCCGCTGGGCGTATTCGACGACGGCCGCCCGTAGATCGTCCTCGCCGAACTCGGGCCACCGCCGGTCGGTGAAGACCAGCTCCGCGTACGCGAGCTGCCAGAGCAGGAAGTTCGAGATCCGGAGCTCGCCCGACGTGCGGATCAGGAGGTCGGGATCCTGCAGCTCGGGCGCGTAGAGATAATTCGCGAGCGCCTCCTCGTCGATCTCCTCCGGCGGCAGGCCCGCCTCGACGACCCGACGTGCCGCGTCCGCCAGCTCCGCCCGCCCGCCGTAGTCGAAGGCGATCCAGAGGTTGAGGCGGTCCCGGTGGGCGGTCTCCAGCTCGAGATCCTCCATCCGCTCCCGCAGCTCGGGTGAGACACGGTCGCGCCGGCCGACGAACCGCGTCCGGACGCCTTGCTCCGCGAGATCCGGCAGCTCACGCTCGATCGTCTCGCCGAAGATCTCCATGAGCGCGTCCACCTCTGCGGGCGGACGAAGCCAGTTCTCAGTCGAGAAGGCGTACACGGTCAGGGACTCGATGCCGAGGTCGATCGACGCCTCGACGGTTCGGCGCAGCGCGCGCGTCCCCTCCCGGTGCCCGTCCGCGACCGACATGCCCCGCCCCGCCGCCCAGCGGCTGTTGCCGTCCATGATGATCGCGACCGAGCGCGGGACGTCCCCCGGCTCGAGTGTCGGCTCGCGGCGGCGCCGGATGCGGGCGAGCAGCCCGCCCACCGCGTCAGACCTCCGTGATCTCGGCTTCCTTGCGCTTCAGGAGCTCGTCGATCCGCTGGACATGGTCGTCGGTGAGCTTCTGCACCCGCTCCTCCGCCCGGTGCTCCTCGTCGGCGCCCACGCTCTGCTCCTCCTTCAGATGGTGGATCACGTCGCGGCGGACGTTCCGCACGGCAACGCGTCCGTCCTCGGCGATCTGGCGGGCGACCTTGACGAGCTCCTGGCGGCGCTCCTCGGTCAGCTGCGGGATGGGCAGCCGGATGATCTTGCCGTCGTTGGACGGGTTCAGGCCGAGGTCCGACTCCTGGATCGCCCGCTCGATCGCGGGCAGGGAGGTTGGATCGAACGGCTGGACGGTGAGCATCCGCGGCTCCGGGACGTTGAGCGTCGCCAGCTGGTTGAGCGGCGTCGGCTGTCCGTAGTAGTCGACCTGCACGCGGTCGAGCAGCGCCGCCGAGGCGCGGCCGGTGCGAATGGTGTTCATCTCGGCGTGCATGGATTCGACCGACTTGTCCATCCGGCGGTTGGCGTCCTGAATGAGGTCATCGATCATGTGGTGGCTCCGGTCGTCGGTGTCGAGATGATCGTGCCGACGCGCTCCCCGAGCGCAACCCGCCTGATGTTGCCCTCGGCGAGCGCGAAGACGTAGATCGGAAGCGCATTGTCCATGCAGAGGGACAGGGCCGTCGTGTCCATCACGCGCAGGCCGCGCTCGATCGCCTCGAGATGCGTGAGCTCCGGGAGCAGCTCCGCGTCGGGCTCGCTGCGCGGGTCGCCGTCGTAGACGCCTTTCACACCGTGCTTCGCCATCAGGATCGCCTCGGCGCCGATCTCGAGCGCGCGCAGCGCCGCGGCCGTGTCGGTCGTGAAGAACGGGTTCCCGGTGCCCGCCGCGAAGATGACGACCCGGCCCTTCTCGAGGTGCCTGATCGCCCGGCGGCGGATGTACGGCTCGGCCACCTCGGAGACGTGGATCGCCGACAGCACCCGCGTGTGCATCTTCTGCCGCTCGAGGACGTCCTGGAGCGCCAGCGCGTTCAGCACGGTGGCGAGCATCCCGGCGTAGTCGGCGGTCGCGCGGTCCATTCCGTCGGCCGCCGCCGTCATGCCGCGGTAGATGTTCCCGGCCCCGACGACGATCGCGACCTGGACGCCGCGCTCGTGAACCTGCTCGATCTCGCGCGCGATCCGCTCGACCTCCGCGAGGTCGAGGCCGTACTCCTGGCCGCCCATCAGCGCCTCGCCGGAGAGCTTGAGGAGCACCCGGCCGAAGACGGGCGGGGCGCCGTTTCTGTCAGCCGGCAAGGGCGTACCGGACGAACTCGTGCACCTCGGCACCCTGCTCCTCGAGCACCTGCCCGACCGTCTTGCCGCTCTCGTGGATCCACTCCTGGTCTGCCAGCACGGTCTGGGCGAAGAAGGCGCTTCCTGAGCATTCCGTCGATGATCTTGTCGCGGACCTGCTCCGGCTTGTCCTGCACCTCCGGGAGCTTCTCGTAGATCGATCGCTCGCTCTCGACCTCCTCCGCGGGCACCTCGTCCCTCGTCCGGTACCGCGGAGCCGCGAAGGAGATGTGCATTGCCAGCTGCCTCGCGAGCTCGGCCGAGCCGGTGATCCTCACCAGCACGCCGATCTTGTTCGCCGGCGGGTGAACGTAGGCTCCGAGCGTCTCGTCGCCCTCGCGGTCGAAGCGCGCGGCACCGCGGATCGCGACGTTCTCGCCGATCTTGCCGACGAGCTCGACCCGCTCCTCCTCCAGCTGCTCGGCGGCGTCGGGGCCGTCGCGCTCGACGGTCTCGAGGACGCGGTTGGCGAAAGCAAGGAACTCCTCGTTCTTGGAGACCGGCTCGGTCTCACAGCCGACGGCGACGAGCGTGCCGTGGCTTTCGTCGACCCTGGCGAGGACGATGCCCTCGGTCGTCTCGCGGCCCGCGCGCTTGCCGGCCTCGGCCATCCCGCGCTCGCGCAGGAGACGCTTCGCCGCCTCGACGTCGCCGTCCGTCTCCTGGAGCGCGCGCTTGCAGTCCATCATCCCGGCGCCCGTCTCCTCACGGAGCTGCTTGACCAGGTTGGCTGAAATCTCGGTCGTGCTCACTGAGCCTCCTCCGGTGCTTCGGCCGCTTCGGTCTCGGCGGCGCTTTCCGCCTGGCCCATCGGCTCGTGCTCGACCGGCGTCTCGTCTGCTGCCGGCTCTTCGGGCGGGGCCTCCTCGGCCGCCGCCTCTTCGGCAACGGGCTCGACGGGCGCAGGCTCCTCGGCCGCCGCTTCTTCGGCAACGGGCTGCTCGGGCGCAGGCTCCTCGGCCGGCGGCTCCTCGGCCGCCGGCTCCTCCGCCGCAGGCTCCTCCGCAGCGGGCTCCTCCTCCGGCGCAGGCTCCTCCGCAGCGGGCTCGGCCTGCCGGTCGCCGTTGCGGTCGAACTCCTCGGCCGCGACACCCGCCTTCCCGGACTCGATCGCATCGCCGATCGCGCGAACGATCAGGCTGCACGAGCGGATCGCGTCGTCGTTGCCGGGGATCACGTAGTCCGCCTCGTCCGGGTCGCAGTTCGTGTCGACGAGGCCGATGATCGGCAGCCCGAGCCGCCGGGCCTCGCGGACCGCGATCTGCTCCTTGCGCAGGTCGAGGACGAAGAGCGCGTCCGGCTGGCGCTTGAGGTCGGCGACCCCGCCGAGGTTCGCCTCGAGCTTCTCGAGCTCCCCGAGCATGGTCAGGCGCTCCTTGGCGGGCAGCAGGTCGAGCTGGCTCTCCTCCTTGAGGCGCCGAAGCTCGTGGAGACGCTCGACGCGGCTCGACATGGTGCGCCAGTTCGTGATCAGGCCGCCCAGCCAGCGGTGGTTGACGTACGGCATGCCGACCCGCTTGGCGGTCTCCTCGACGGCGTCCTGGGCCTGCTTCTTGGTCCCGACGAAGAGGACGGTGCCGTTCTTCGAGGCCAGGTCGCGCGCGAAGTCGCACGCCTGCTCGAGCAGCTCGGACGTCTTCTGAAGATCGATGATGTAGATGCCGCCGCGCTCCGTGAAGATGAAGCGGCGCATCTTTGGGTTCCAGCGGCGTGTCTGGTGGCCGAAGTGGACGCCGGCCTCCAGCAGCTCTCGCATCGAGACAGCGGGCAAGAATCTCCCCTCCTTGGTTGACGTGTGCTTCAGCCGGCGGGACAAACGTGGAACCGACGGCAAAGCGCCGGCACCGTCCACGTCGCCGATCCACCGGGTCGGGTACGGAACGGCGTCGAGTTTAGCGAAGGCGGCTCAGATAGCCGTCGAGCTCGCCGGGCAACGGCGATTCGACCTCGAGGCGCTCACCGGTGAAGGGATGGTCGAAGGCGAGCCGTGCGGCGTGGAGGAACTGGCGTCCCAGGGCCGGATCGGGCACGCCGTAGACCGGGTCTCCGACGACGGGGAGCCCGATCGCCGCGAGGTGGACGCGGATCTGGTGCGTCCGCCCGGTCTCGAGGTCGACACGGAGGAGCGCGTACTGGCCGATCAGCTCGAGGAGCTCGAAGTGCGTGACGGCCTCGCGCGGGGTGTCCGTCGAGAGCGACTGCCTGGTCGGGTCGCGCCGGTCGCGGCCGATCGGCGCCTCGATGCGTCCCTTTCGAGAGCGCGGTCGGCCGCGGACGAGAGCGGTGTAGGTGCGCTCGAGGCCGTGGCTCCGGACGAGCTCTTGCAGGCGGGTGTACGCCTCGTCCGATCGGGCGACGACGAGGAGGCCGGACGTGTCGCGGTCGAGCCGGTGGACGATGCCGGGCCGATCCTCCTCCCCGCCCGCCGCGCCGTGGACGAGGACGCCGTGGACGAGCGTCCCGGTTGCATGACCCGGCGACGGGTGGACGACGACGCCTGCCGGCTTGTCGACCACGAGCAGGTGCTCGTCCTCGTAGGCGATGCGAAGGCCCACCTCCTCGGGCGCCAGCTCGGCGCTCCCTGGCCGAGGATCCGGCTGGAACTCGACCTCCTCTCCGCCGGCGAGCCGGCGGCTCTTCGGCGCCTGCGCCCCGTCCACGAGCACCCGCCCCGTCTCGAGCAGCCGCTCGGCGGCGGCACGGGAACCGACTTCCGGCAGGCCGGCGAGGAAACGGTCGAGCCGGAGCCCGGCCGCCGGGTCAGGAACGGTGACTCGAACCAGGTGCGTGGTGCCGCCGCGGTTCACGGTCGGCGAAGAGCAACGCGGCGATCAGGATGCCCACGCCGGCGACGATGAAGGCGTCGGCCAGGTTGAAAGCGGGCCAGTAGCGGAGGTCCAGGAAGTCGGTGACGTGTCCGAGCCGGACACGGTCGATGAGGTTGGAGACGCTGCCGCCGAGGAGGAAGCCCAGCGCGACCGGGAGGATCGGGTGCCTACCTCCCGAGCGTGCGAAGAAGAGGAGCATCCAGGCGACTGCGATCCCGGTGAGGCCGATCACGACGAGGGTCGCCGTCGGGAACAGGCCGAACGCGATCCCGGAGTTCTGGACGTGGTGGATCGACAGCGGGCCGGCCACGTCGACCTCTTCCCCGAGCGCGAGCTCGTTCGAGACGATCCACTTCGTCATCTGGTCGGCTGCGACTGCGGCGATCGCGACGGCGCCGAGCTCGATCCACTGGCGGGTCTGCGCCGCGAGCGAGCGACGGCCGGCGAGTACCGGAACGACGCCGTTCGTCGACGACCCGACCCGGATCTCGGTCGACCTGGCCTCCGCTCCGCCCCGTCCCTGCGGACCTGTCGCGGATGCCGGGCCGGCCTGCGGCGTTAGCCCCGTTCCTCTTTCCGTTTGCAATCGATGCACAGGGTCGCCCAAGGCATCGCCTCGAGGCGCTCTTCGGGGATCTGAGCTCCGCAGTTGACACATTTTCCGTAGGTTCCGGCATCGATTCGGCCGAGGGCGGCGTCGATTGCCACGAGCAGGCGCTCGTCGTGCAGCTCGAGGGTGTTGCCGATCTCTCGCTCGACGGTCTCGGTCGCCGTGTCCGCCATGTGCTGGTCCGCGCTGCCGGAGACCAGCTCTCCCGTCACGTCCTCGAGCGAGCCGGAGTTCTCCTTGTGGAGGTTCTCGAGCGCGTTCGCGACCGCCTGCCTGCGGTCGATCAGCAGATCGCGGAACCGGGCCGTGTCGACCGCGCTCACTGCGCGAGCCTCCGCTCGGCCTCGCCGGGGGCGAGCCCGCTCACCTCGACGACCTTGTCCCGGGAGCCGTGTCCGGCGACCAGGCGGATGTCGTCGGAGCCGACGCTCAGCGTCTCGGCGAGCAGCCGGATCGCGGCGTCGTTCGCCTTTCCGCGCTCGGGCGGGGCGGCGACCCGCAGCTTCCAGGCGTCGCCGTAGCGTCCGACGACTCCGGACTCCTTTGAGCCCGGGACGACGCGCAGCCGCAACCGTGTTCCGCCCCCTGCCACGATCGAATTCTAGTCGGCCGGGCTGACCGTGCCGCCGCGGTCGCTCAGGCGGCGGCGACGGCGTCCGAGGCCTCGTCTGCGCCGTCGACCTCGTCGATCGACGCCAGGGCCGTGCGAAGCAGCTCGCGGAGCCGGCGCACCTCGGCCAGCAGCCGCTCCCGCTCGGCGGTGGCGGCAAACGTGATCCGGCGCGCCTCCGCGTGCGCCTCGGAGACGACGAGCTCTGCGTCGCGCCGAGCCTGCTCCCGCTGCTCCTCGGCCGCTGCCTCGGCGGAGACGAGCGTCTTGCGGAGCAGCGTCTCGAGCTCGCGGTGCCGCTGGAGCTCCTCCTCCAGGTGCTCGACCCGGTCGGCGAGGTCGGCACGCTCGCGCCAGACGTCCTCGTAGCTGTCGGCGATCTCGTCGAGGAGACGCTCGACGGCGCCGCGCCGGTAGCCCCAGGCGCCGCGAGGGATCGGAATGTGGCGGATCTCGGTCGGCGCGAGTCCCACTAGCCAAGCCGTCCCAGGAGGCTGATGACCAGGCCGCTGACGATCCAGAGCGCGAAGATCGCAACGATCGGCGAGATGTCGATCGGGCCGAGCGGCGGGATGAAGCGCCGGAAGATGCGCAGGTACGGCTCGACGACGTCGTAGAGGAAGCGCTGGATCCGGTTCAGCCAGATCGAGTACGGCAGCCGGATCCACGACATGAGGATGTAGATGAAGATCAGGAGGAAGTAGACGAGCGTGAAGACCTGCACGAAGTTCTGGGCCGACGAGACCCAGTCGAGCAGGATCACGGCAGCGTGCATCGCGGCGGCAGCCATAGCGGAATCTTCTTTCTAGCGGCTCGGTTCCCTGCGCCGCTCGCCGGGCCTCCGGCGACGGTGTCGGGTTACGCCTGGTTGAAGAAGCCGCCGCGCTCGAGGAGCTGCGCGCGCTGCTCGGCCGAGACCTCGACGTTGGCCGGCGTGAGGAGGAAGACCTTGTCCGCGATGCGCTGCATGCCGCCGTCCAGCGCGTAGGTCAGGCCGCTCGCGAAGTCGATCAGCCGCTTCGAGAGGTCCGAGTCGACGCTTTGCAGGTTGAGGATCACCGGCGTGTAGTCCTTGAAGCGGTCGGCGATCGTTTGCGCGTCGTTGAAGCTCCGCGGGACGACGAGGTGCACCTTGACCGACGGGTTGGGCGAGGCCGGAACGGGTGCGAGCTCGGGCCGCTGGCGGGGCCGCGGAGAAGAAGCCCGCGCGCCCGGCGTCGGCTCCGGGTCGGTCCAGTCGTCGAAGTCGCGATTGCCGCGGCGGCGCGGCGCGAGCCGGCGGACGTTGGGCCGCTCCGAGTACGTCCGTTCGAGCTCCTCGTTCGTGACGTACCCGTCTTCGTCCCACTCCTCCTCGTCCTCTTCGGCGATGCCGAAGTAGACGAGGGTTCGGTTCCAGGCGTCGGAAAAGGCCATCGAGCAGGAGATATTAGACCTGATGGCGGCCGTACAAGGTGCTGCCGACGCGGACGAAGGTCGCGCCCTCCTCGGCGGCGACCCGGTAGTCCTGGCTCGTCCCCATCGAGAGCTCGCGGAGGCCGAAGCCTTCGGCCAGCTCGCGAAGCCGCCGGAAGTACGGGCGCGACGCCTCCGGATCCTCGGCGAAGGGCGGCATGGTCGACGAGGCCGCGAATCTCGACGGGCGACCGTTCGAGAAACGCCTCCAGCTCCTGCTCCGGGACGCCCGACTTCGTCTCCTCGCCGGCGAGGTTCACCTGCACGAGCGCCGGGATCTCGAGTCGCTTCGCCGCGGAGTCCGAGTCCAGCGAGTGGACGAGCTCGCAGAGCTCGCTGACGCCCTTCGCCTTCCGGCTCTGGAGGTGGCCGATGAAGTGCCAGCGGAAGTCGTCGCCGAACCGCTCGTGCTTCGCCTCGAGGTCCTGCGCCCGGTTTTCGCCCACCACCTCCACGCCCGCCTCGGCCAGAACGGCCATCTCCTCCACGGACACGTACTTCGTGGCCGCGACGATCGTGACCCCCGGCCCGACCTCCGCCTTGATCTCCTCGTAGCGGCTGCGCACCTCGTCAGGCGACAGCGGCGATCACTCCCTGCCGACCTGTCGTGCCGCGGTCGCGGCGGTGCGAGAAGAAGAGCTCCGGGTGGCAGAACGAGCAGAGGTCGGTTCGCTCGACCTCGCCGACGCCCGCCTCGTTCAGCGCGAGCTCGGTCGCGCGCCAGAGATCGAGCTTGCCGTCGCTCAGCACCTCTGGCCCGAAGCGCTCCTCGTACGGCCCCGCGACGTCAGATCCGACCTCGTAGCAGCACGGGCCGATCCCCGGCCCGATCGCCGCCGCCAACGGCCCGCCGCCGAGCGCTTCCACGCCGCTCTCGACGATGCCTGCAAGCAGTCCCTGCCAGCCGACGTGGAGCACGGCCAGCGCCGGGCGATCGCCGTCGGAGCGAGCGATCGCGACGGGCAGGCAGTCGGCGGTGACGAGCATCATCCCCTGCCCCGGCTCGTCGCTCCAGAAGCCGTCGCAGGCCTCGTGCTGCGTCCCGGGCGTGAGGATCCCCTCCGGCGACGCCTTCCGGACTTCGGCCCCATGGCGCTGCCACGCCATGCGCGCCCGCTCGGGATCGATCCCCACGGACCCGGCGAGCCGGCGCCGGTTCTCGACCACCCGCTCGGGGTCGTCCCCGGTGAGGATCCCGAGGTTCAGCGACTCGTAGGCCCCCTCGCTGACGCCGCCGACGCGCGTCGAGAAGGCCACGACGTACGGGCCTGGTGCCTCCCAGCGGATCACGCTGTGGAGATCAGCTCCCGCGCCGCCGCGAGCTCGGACTCCCGGCCGTCCAGCTGCCCGTTCAGCTTCCGCCGCCGCAGCTCGGCGAGGACCTCCCCCACCTCCGGCGACTCGCCCAGACCCATCTCCGCGAGATCGGAGCCGCTCACCTCGAGCTGGACGTTGCGCAGCCGGAGGAAGTAGTCGTCGAGCTCGGACCTCTCCTCGAGAGCCAGCGCGAAGAGCGGCGCGTCCGGCGCGTACGGATCCGCCAAGGCGACCACCTCGGCGGGCTCCAGCGAGTCGCCGCGAAGCCGCTCGACGAGTCGCGGGCCGACGGTCACAGCCGCCGCGATCCGTTCCAGGTCGCGCCGCTGCACCTTCAGGCGGCGCAGCCACGCGTACACCTCGTCGGGCGGCATCTTCCGCGCGAGCGCCGTGAGCGCCTGCCGCCAGGCCGGGACGGCCGTCCCGTAGCGCTCGTTCAGCTCGCGGAGCCGCTCGAGCAGCTGGACCGCCTCGTCGTCGGCGGCGAGGTGGGGATGGATGGCGCTCCCGGCGCCGATCTCGGCCAGCCGCAGGATCGAGGCGCCGGCGTCGCCCTCCTCCAGCAGCGCGATCAGCTCGTCGCGGAGCCGGGCGGACGAGAGGTCGCCGACGAGCCCCATCTCGATCGTCCCCCGCGCGAGCCGCAGGGTGTGGTCGTCCATCCGGAACCCGTAGCGGCTCTCGTACCGGATCGCGCGGAAGATCCGGGTCGGGTCGTCGATGAACGACAGGTTGTGGAGGACGCGGATCGTCTTCGCCTCGAGGTCGCGCCGGCCCTGGAACGGGTCGACCAGGCGGCCGAACTCGCTGCCCTTCAGGGACACGGCCATCGCGTTGATCGTGAAGTCGCGGCGGAAGAGGTCCTCGCGGATCGTGGCGTGCTCGACGCTCGGCAGCGCCGCGGGCGCGTCGTAGAACTCCGTGCGTGCGGTGACGACGTCGACCCGCTCCTCCTCGCCGTAGAGCACGACGGCGGTGCCGAACTTGCGGTGTGCGCGGACACGTCCGTCGAGCGCGTCGGCGAGGCTCCGCGCCAGCTCGATCGCATCGCCTTCGACCGCGATGTCGACGTCGAAGTTCCTCTCGCCCTGGAGGATGTCCCGCACCGTGCCGCCGACGAGATACACGCCGTCGTACGGCTCGCTCACTGCGGCGACCGCCTCGAAGACCTCCTCGAGGTGCGGGAGCCCGGCGAGCTCGGCCGCGAGACTCTCCTCGGCCTCGACCTCCGGCGCCGGCTGCTCGCCGAGCGCGCGGAGCACGTCGCTGCGCGTGACGACGCCGACGAGCTGCTCGCCCTCGAGCACCGCGACCCGCCCGTCGGCCGAGCCGGCGAGCGCCTCCTGCACCTCCGGCAGCGGCGCGTTCGCGGGAACGGCCACGACGCGCGAGCTCATGATCCCCTTCACCGGCGCGTGCGAGAGTCCGTGCGCGATCGCCTTGTCGAGATCCTCGCGCCCGACGGCGCCGACGAGGCGGCCCTCCTCGACGACGAGGATTCCGCTCTGGTTGAAGCGCTGGCAGGCGACCATGGCGTGAGCGACTGTCTCGTCGGGCCCGACCGACCTGGCCGGGCGGGACATGACCTGCTCGGCGCGAACGGGCTCACGAACCGCGGCGGAGATCCCCTCACGGAGAACCTCCTCTGCCTCTGAGAGCGAGCCACGGAAAATCGCCGACGCGGCCTCGCGGTGGCCGCCGCCGCCCAGAAGGCGCGCGATGCCCGCCGCATCGACTTCGGGCGTCCGGCTGCGTGTGACCACGAAGACACGCTCATCCATCTCCACGAGCAACACGAGCGCGCGGCAGTTGGTGAGGTCGACGATCTTGTGCGCGAGGTTCGAGACGCCGTCGACGTGACGGGGCCAGGATTCGGCTGCGACGAGCACGTCCACGCCGGCCACGCGCTCCGTCCGCACCGCAGACATGAGCGCTCCGAGGAGCTCCCGCTCGTCGTCGGTCAGCGGCGTATGCAGGAAGCCAGCGAGGAGATCTTGTCGCGCACCGTGGCGCAGGCACCACGCCAGCGCGTCGGCGTCCCGCTGAGTCGCAGTCGGATATGTGAGCGAGCCCGTGTCCTCGTGGATCCCGAGGGCGAAGGCGGTCGCCTCGAGCGGCGAGACGGCGATCTCCCGCTCGGCCAGAACCCCGACGAGCGTCGTCGTCAACGCCCCGTCCTGCGAGATGACGGCGTTCTCCGGCTTGACCCAGTCCGGGAGCTCGCCCGCGTGGTGGTCGAAGACGACCTTCTCGACCTCGGGATCGAGCGCGACCGGCTCCAGCTCCCCGAGCCTCGACGCCGTGGTCGTCTCGACGACGATCAGGCGCCGGATCGCGTCGAGCTCCAGCCGCGACGCCTCCGCGGCGTCCAGCTCGTCGGCGTGCAGGCGGTAGAACTCGCGGACGTTGCGGTTCAGCGTCCCGGGCACGCCGATGACGGCGTCCTCGTAGAGCCGCCGAGCAGCGAGCATGGCCGCGAACGCGTCGAAATCCGTGTTCGCGTGGGTGGCGATGACCTCTGGTGCCCTCATTGGCTCAATTGTTGCGGAGGGCGCTGCGGGCGTCCCTTTCGGCCGTGGTCGGTGCCTGGCACCGGCGGGGGACCGCTTCGGCCGGTGGTTCAGACTGCAACTGCCACAAAGTGCCCTTGGCCGTCGGTTCGGTTTCCCCAGGGGCCACGTCCGGTGCCAGGCACCGGACGTGCCTCGTCAAGCCAGGGCGATCGCCTCGATCTCGACCTTGGCGCCCGACGGGAGGCTCGAGATCTCGACGGTCGCCCGCGCCGGAGGCGGCTGCCCGACACGCTGCGCGTAGACCTCGTTCATCCCCTGGAAATCGCCGAGGTCGGTGAGGAAGACCGTCGTCTTGACGATCCTGTCGAGGCCGGACCCGGCCTCCTCGAGGATCGCCTGGAGGTTGTTGAACACCTGCTCGGTCTGCTCGCCGATCGAGTCGCCGACGATCTCAGCGTGGTCCGGCCGAAGTGCGAGCTGACCGGAGACGAAGACGAGCCCGTTCGCCTTGATCGCCTGCGAGTAGGGCGCTCCCTGGAACGGCGCCGGCGCGCGCTCGGTGCGAACGGCCTCCTTGTCTCCCATCCTTACTCCTTTCGCATCGGCGCCGCCGCCCCGGCGAGCGCTCCTCCGAGGGCCTTGAAGATCGCCTCCAACACGTGGCGCGCGTCCTCGCCGTGGAGGAGGCGGACGTGGAGCGTGAGGCCCGCTCCCTCCGCCAGCTCGCGCAGGAAGCCGGACGCGAGATCCCGCTCGAGCCCGGCGACATGTGCATCCGAGAGGTCGACGTTCGAGACGAGCAGCGGCCGGCCGGACGCCTCGAGCGCGACGCTGGCAAGCGCCTCGTCGGCAGGGATGATCGCCGAGCCGTAGCCGGTGACGCCGTCTGCGGTGAGGACGCCGCGAAGCGCCTCCCCGAGCGCCCGTCCCGCGGCGGTCGCGACGGCGTCCGGGCCGCCCGCGGCGACCTCGAGCTGGAGGTCGAATCCGGCATGGCCGGCGACCAGCCCGAGCAGGTGATCGAGCACGGGCAGACCGGTGGCGACACTGGCCCGTCCACTCCCGTCGAGCACGATCCGCGCGGGCAGCGTCTCCGGTTGGGGCGTCTGGCTCTGCTGCATCGCTCGAACGAGGGTATCGCAGGGCGTCAGGGAGGCCGATTTCGAGCCTGCGAGCCGCTCCCCCGGCTCGAAGCGGCCCCATGCACTCTCGCAACACCCATCCCGTCGTTCGTCTTGTTGCGGCCATTCTCCCGATCGTCGGGGCCGCAGCACTCGGCGTGCCCGCAGCCCTCTCGGCGTCGACTCCTTCCTCGCCGTCGGCCGGCACAGCGGTCGTCACGTACGAGAGCCGAGCGGCGCTGCGCCGCGCCCTCGACCGCTTCCCAGCTCGCATCGTTCGGCGTCTTCCCGACGTCCGTTCCGTGGAAGTCCGCCCGACCGACCTTCGGCGTTTCGCCGCCGGCGTCTCGCGGCTTTCCGGGATCGACACGGTGGAGACGCCCGAGCCCCGCTTCTCGGCCGCAGAGCCCGGACTCACCGCGATGTACTCGGCGGGCGTCCCGTACCAGTGGCAGTACACGGCCACACGCGCGAGCGCCGTGCCGGACGACGTCCAGCGCGCAGCCGCGGGGGTCAAGATCGCCGTCATCGACACCGGTGGCGACGTCACGGCGCCGGATCTCGCGGCCAAGGCACCCGAGACCTACAACGTCTTCACGGGCACCGGCGACGTCCGCGACTTCCACGGCCACGGCACGTTCGTCGCCTCGATCGCCGGCGGCTCGGTCTCGAACGACGAGGGCATCGCCGGCTTCGGCGGGGACGCCGCGCTGCTCCTGATCCAGTGCGGCCGCGCCGACGGCTCGTTCACGGACGTGGACGAGGCCGACGCGATCGTCTACGCCGTCAACCACGGCGCCAAGGTGATCAACCTCTCGATCGGCGGGACCGAGACGTCCATGCTGGAAAAGAAGGCGCTGGACTACGCGGCCGCGCACGGCGTCCTCGTCGTCGCCGCCGCGGGGAACGAGTTCGAGGACGGCAACCCGATCGAGTACCCGGCCGCGCTCCTCCAGCCGGTCGGCTCGCAAGGCCGCGGAGGCATCGGCCTCTCGGTCGGCGCCTCGACGAAGGCCGGTCGCCGGGCGTCCTTCTCCAACACGGGCTCCTGGATCTCGCTCGCCGCGCCCGGCGAGAACGTCTTCGGCGCGGTCTCGTCGTACTCCAAGGCACGCGACTGGCCGCGGTACGCGCTGCCGGGTTCGGCGCAGGGCCTCTACGGCTACGCGAGCGGCACGTCGTTCTCCGCGCCGCAGGTCGCCGGCGCCGCCGCGCTCGTCTGGGGCGCGAACCCGAGCCTGAGCCGCGACCAGGTCGCATGGATTCTGAAGCGATCCGCCACGGGCGACGGCCGCTGGACGAAGAGGCTCGGCTACGGGATCCTCGACGTCGCCCGCGCGGTGGCCACGGCGCGGAACGGCGGCGACATCGTCCCGCCGGCGCGTGCTTTCGCCTCGCTTCGCGTCGTCGGCCCGCTGCGCCGGAGTCTCGGCCGCACCAGGATCCGCGTTCGCGCGAAGCTCGACTCGAAGCTGTCCGCGATCTCGCCGGCCGGGCGCCGCGTCTCGCTCCAGATCCGGCGGAACGGCAAGTGGTACCGGGTCGCACGGGCCCCCACGAAGGCCGGCGGACGCGTCCTGCTCCGGACGCATCTGCGCCCCGGTCGCTACGTGATGCGCGTCAAGTACGCCGGCGCGCCGGAGCTGACGGCCGCCTCCTCGGGCCGGCTCCTCGTCCGCGTCGCACGCTAAGCCCGCTAGCTGTCTGTTCTGTCGATCCGGGCGCCCAGCGCGCGGAGGCGCTCGTCGATCCGCTCGTAGCCGCGGTCGATCTCGCCGACGTTTCCGATCGTCGAGATGCCCTCGGCGCAGAGGCTCGCGATCAGCATCGCCATGCCGGCGCGGATGTCCGGGCTCGACATGCGCTGCCCGTACAGCTTCGACGGCCCGGTGACGACGGCGCGGTGCGGGTCGCAGAGGATGATCCGCGCGCCCATGCTCACCAGCTTGTCCACGAAGAACAGGCGGTTCTCGAACATCTTCTCGAAGATCAGCACTGTCCCCCGCGCCTGCGTCGCGACGGCCAGTGCGATCGACGTGAGGTCGGCCGGGAAGGCGGGCCAGGGCCCGTCCTCGATCTTCGGGATCTGATCGCCGAGGTCGTCCTCGACCACGAGCTCCTGTCCCGGCGGGACACGGACGCTCGACTCCCGCAGCTCGACCTCCACGCCGAGGCGCCGGAAGACCGGCAGGATCGGCGCGAGGTCGTCGATGTCCACGTTGTCGACGGTGACGTCGCCGCCCGTGACCGCGGCGAGGCCGATGAAGCTCGCGACCTCGATGTGCTCGGGTGCGATCCGCCATTCCCCGCCGCCGAGCTGCTGGACACCGCGGACGCGGAGGACGTTCGATCCGATCCCGTCGATCTGCGCGCCGAGCGCGCAGAGGAAGCGGCAGAGATCCTGGACGTGGGGCTCGCAGGCGGCGTTGCCGATCACGGTCTCGCCGGCGGCCAGCGTCGCGGCCATCACCGCGTTCTCCGTCGCCATCACGCTCGCCTCGTCGAGGAAGATCGGCCGGCCCTGGAGCCCGGACGCGCGCATCTCGAAGGTGCCGTTGATCTCGATCTCGACGCCCAGCTCGGCAAGGGCGTGGACGTGCGGATCGAGCCGGCGGCGGCCGATGACGTCTCCGCCCGGCGGCGGGACGCTGGCGCGGCCGAAGCGCGCGAGGAGCGGCCCGGCGAGCAGGAACGAGGCCCGAATCCGGCTGCAGAGCTCGGCGTCGAGCTCCGTCTTGCGCGCGTTCGACGCGTCGACGCGGAGCTCGTTCGGCCCCGTCCACTCGACGTCGGAGCCGATGTCGGCGAGCAGCTCGACCATCGTGCCGACGTCGCGGATGCGCGGGACGTTCCGCAGCGTCACCGGCTCGCTCGCCAGGACGGTCGCCGCGATGATCGGCAGCGCGCCGTTCTTGTTCCCGGCAGCGGAGACGTGCCCGCCGAGCGGCGTGCCGCCCTCGATCACGAAGCTCTCCATCAGCGGCGTCTGGACGAGTGTCGTGGACACGAGCGGACTATGGTACTGAGCGGTATGGAGGTCACTCGCGAGGTCGCTTGGGACACGCTCACCCGTTACACGAAGAGCGAAGCCCTCCTGCGCCACGCCCTGGCGGTCGAGGCCGGCGTTCGGGCGTATGCGCGGAAAATGGGCGGCGACGAGGAGTTCTGGGCCGCCACCGCGCTGCTCCACGATTTCGACTACGAGATCCATCCCACGCTGGACAAGCACCCGCAGGACGGCGCGGCCATCCTGCGCGAGGAGGGCTACCCGGAAGAGCTGATCGCGTCGGTCCTCTCGCATGCCGAGCACCTCGAGATGCCCCGCGAGACCGATCTGAAGAAGGCGCTGTTCGCGTGTGACGAGCTGGCCGGCTTCATCCACGCGTGCGGGCTCGTCCGGCCCGACGGGATCGAGACGCTGACGCCGAAGTCCGTGAAGAAGAAGCTGAAGCAGCCGTCCTTCGCGGCCGGTGTCCATCGGGACGAGGTCTACGCCGGCGCCGAGCTCCTCGGCGTGGACTTCGACGAGCACATCCAGACGGTCACGGACGCGATGAAGCCGATCGCGGGCGAGCTCGGTCTGCGGACGGCGGCGGACGCAGCATGAGCGGCCCGCGCTTCGAGGCGATCGGCGTCGTCGTGTCGGACATGGGCCGCGCGCTCGGGTTCTACCGGCAGCTCGGGCTCGAGTTTCCCGAGGGCGCCGAGTCCGAAGGGCACGCCGAGGCGTCCGTTGCGGGCGTCCGGATCATGCTCGACACGGAGGAGACGGTGCGCTCGTTCGATCCGGACTGGCAGCCGCCGTCGGGCGGGCATCGCAGCGCGCTGGCATTTCGCTGCGACACGCCGGCCGAGGTCGACGCCGCATACGCGATGCTCCTCGAGCACGGCGGGACGAGCCACAAGGAGCCGTGGGACGCGTTCTGGGGCATGCGCTACGCCGAGGTGAAGGATCCGGACGGCAACCTCGTGGATCTCTTCGCCGACCTGACCTAGCCCGGCCGTCTCGTAGACTTTCGGATATGGAGCGGCGGCTCGTCGCCGTCTCGATCCTCGCGGTGATCGCGCTCGGCGTCGTGGCCTCGTTCTTCCTCCTCCGGGACGGCTCGGATGACGACAGCGCCCTTGCGGCCATGTCGACCCGCGGCAGACCGGTCGAAATGGCGGTGCCGGAGCGCGCAGGCGCGCCCGACAGTCCGAAGCTCACCGGCGAAGCGATCCTGATCGCGGAGCGCGGCGGCATCCGATTCGTCCGCCTGCCGCGCGAGAACGGATCGTCCTGCTGGTCGACGGCAGAGCATCGTTCGGGGGAATGGCAGCTGACGAATTACGGCTGCGAAACCGGCTTCACGCGCTTCCCCGACCCGGAGCAGCCCGTGATGGTGGTCGGCCGGCTACAGATCATCCCCGGCACCCGATCGATGGTGTACCAGTCCTTTGCAGGCTTCGCCGCGGACGGGGTCGAGCGCATCGGCGTCATCGACGAGCAGGATCGGTTGATCGAGGTGACGAGCGTCGTCGACAACGTGTTCTTCACGCCGCGTCCACCCGACCGCGTGAAGGCTGTGGCCGCGATCGACGAGGCCGGCGAGGTCATCTGGCGCAGCGCCGGAGTCCAGCTACCAGACGAGTGATGTCGTCCTCGTTCGTCCAGTAGCCGCAGGACGCGCGCAACAGGCCCGTGCCGGGCATGTCCCGGATGAGCACGCCCTCCTCGCCGAGCTGCTTCGCCGCCCCCGCCGGGTCGCCCTCCCACCTCCACGAGACGAGGTTCGCGTGGCCGGCCTCCGTGACGACGTCGTAGCCCTCGGCCAGCAGCCGCTCGCGGCAGAGCTCAGCCATCTCGCGCGAACGCTCGAACCGCCAATCCGGCAAGCCGTCGAGCGCGGCCAGCAGGCCCTCGAGGAACGCGACCGGGATCCAGCCGGGATCGAAGCGCGCGGCACCCTCGCGCGGCTCGAATCGGCCGTCCCGCTCGTAGCGCGACTGCGAGAAGTAGCTCGGGAGCGCCACCTCCAGCCGTTCCGGATCCCGAACGTAGAGCCCGCCGGTGGGAACCGGCCCGCACAGCCATTTCTGGCCCGAGACCGTGTAGTAGTCGAACGGCTCCGCCTCGACGGGAATCGCCCCGACCGACTGCGCGCCGTCGACGAGCAGCGGTACTGGGACGGCCGCCCGCAGCTCGGCCATCGGGAGCACGTGGCCGGTGACCCAGAGGACGTGGGACAGCGCCACGAGCTTCGTCCGCGGGCCGACGAGCGAGACGATCGCGTCCAGAGCGTCGGCCGCCGGCCGGTCCCGCACCTCGGCGACTCGGACCTGCGCGCCCGAGGCGTGCAGCGCTCCGATCAAGCCGAAGTGCTCGACGTCGGTCGTCACGACCTCGTCATCCGGGAACAGCTCGAGCCCGGCGATCACGATGCGGCAGCTCTCCGAGGTCGAGCTCGTCAGCGCCATGCGCCGCGCGTCGACTCCCACTTCCGACGCCAGCGCCGCCCGCAGGCGGTCCCGAAGGTCGTTCATCCGCTCGAAGTACGGCCCGCCGGATCGCCCCTCCTCGAGCTCAGCCTGCTCGGCTCGAACGAGCGCTTCGTGGGTCCGCCGGGCAATCGGGCCCACCGAGCCCGCGTTCAGGTACGCGTAGCGGTCGAGGACGGGAAACTCGGCGCGCGCCTCCTCGAACGTCACGTGACCTCCACCTCCACGGGCGCGTGGTCGGAGAGCGTGAGCTGCCCCAGCCGGCGGCGCTCGGGAGTCCAGCGGTCGTACGGGCCCGCCGAGAGACCTCGAGCCAGGATGTGATCGACCCCGGGCCCGGCCTTCGTGAAGCCGTCCAGCTGGTCGATCACGATCGAGCGGGCCGTGTCCACGTTGAAGTCGCCGGCGAGGATGCACGGCACCTCCCCTGCGAGCCCGCGCACCCAGCGGGCGGCCCGCACGACCTCGGTGTCCGCGACCCGCGGGTTCCGCGAGTTCGTCGCGTGCAGGCTGGTCACGACGAGCCCGCCGTCGAGCCGGACGGCGACGCACTGCCGGCGCTCCCTCGCCCATGCCACTTGCGAGACAAGCGACAGCCCGAGCCGGCGTCCCTCCTGGAGCCGGAACCGGAGCGGGTTCAGCGTCAAGACGTGCCGCGCGAGGATCTTCCTGGCCGGGGAGACGAGGATCGCGTTCGCCTGGCCCTCGAAGCCCGAGCGCAACCACCCCGGGTGCAGGTCGGTGACGCGCCGCCCGAGCTCGACGGTCGACGGCAGCGGCCCGATCGACGGCCGCGCGGCGATCTCGCCGAAGACCTGCATCCCGCTCCACTCGCCCATCGGCTCGAGCGCCCACGGCGGCACCTCCTGGAGGCAGACGAAGTCGGGGCCGTCATGCGTCACGAGCCGCACCATCTCCTCGACGAAGCGGCGCCGCCCGGGCGGGATGGTGTTGCCGTGGAAGAGGTTCCAGGTCCGCACGATCACTCGAGTACCCTAAGCCGCCGATGAACGGGCGCTTCGCCGAGGTCATCGACCGGCAACTCGACCTGTTCGAGCAGCAGGACGCCGACTTCCTGCGCCGCGTCGAGGAGGCCGAGCGCGCCTACGACAGCGCCGACCGGGAAGACGCGGAGGAGGTCTACGGCCGCTTCCAGGAGCTCGTCGAGCACGGAACGGAGGCACTCGGCGAGATGCGGGACGCGTACGCGCGCACCCTCGATCCCGAAGACGCCGACGAGTACGTCGCCGAGTTCAACGGGACGGTGATCGACCGGCTACCACGCTTCGGGCTCGAGATCGAGGACGTCTGAAAAAAGTCCGCCAATCCCACCGATCAGCGTTTAGGATCCGTCGCGCCCAGTAGGTATCACTTACAACAAGGGGGGATTCATGCACGTACGGCACACCGCCGTTGTCTTCACCCTTGCGGCGCTTGCGGCTGCGCTCCTCGCTCTTCCGGGCCAGGCGGCCGGTAACCAGGCGAGCCAGCGCTACATCGTGGTCTTGAACGACTCGGTCGCGAAGGCCTCGACCGTTGCGGCCACCCACCAGAGCCGCTTCCGCGCGAGCGTGGAGCAGGTCTACGAGCACGCGCTGAAAGGCTATGTCGCAAGGCTCACTCCGAGCCAGGCGGCGGCCCTTTCGTCCGACGCACGCGTGGACTTCGTCGAGCTGGATCAGCCGGTCTCGGCGCTCGTGACCCAGACAGGAGCCACGTGGGGGCTCGACCGGATCGACCAGCGCAACCTGCCGCTCAGCGGCACCTTCACCTACACGCGGACCGGCGCAGGTGTGAAGGCGTACGTGATCGACACCGGGATCCGGTTCTCGCACTCCCAGTTCGGCGGCCGTGCCATCACCGGCTTCGACGCGATCGACGGTGGAAGCGCGGACGACTGCCACGGACACGGAACACACGTCGCCGGGACCGTCGGCGGATCGACGTACGGCGTCGCGAAGGGCGTCACCCTCGTCGGCGTCCGCGTCCTCAACTGCAGCGGCAGCGGCTCGACGTCCGGGGTCATCGCCGGCGTCAACTGGGTGACCGGCAACCATCTTGCCGGCCAACCGGCTGTCGCGAACATGAGCCTCGGCGGCGGCGCGTCGTCCGCGCTCGACAGCGCCGTTCAGAACTCGATCAACGACGGCGTCAGCTACGCGGTTGCGGCCGGCAACGGAAACATCTTCGGCCAGCAGCAGAACGCCTGTAACTCCTCGCCGGCGCGTGTCGGGGCGGCGATGACGATCAGCGCCACGGACTCGACCGACCGGAAGGCGTCGTGGGCGAACTACGGCCCGTGCGTCGACTGGTTCGCGCCCGGCGTCTCGATCACGTCGGCCTGGTACAACAGCAACACGGCGACCAGGACGATCAGCGGCACGTCGATGGCGACGCCGCACACCGCCGGCGTGGCCGCCCTACACCTCCAGGGCGCCCCGACCGCGACCCCTGCGGCGGTGCGGACTGCGCTCTTCAACCTGACGACGAAGAGCATCGTCACCTCGTCGAGCACGACGAACAACCACCTGCTCTTCACGAACTACTAAGCGACGAAAGGAAAAGGGGCCCGGCGGCCCGGGCCCCTTCCTCCCCCCTCAGACGGGGATGCATCGTAGCCCGCTTCTTCTCGATTGCAAATCGGGCGGAGATCCAGCCTCTACCGTTCGACCCATGCGGCTGTTTCTCCTTGTCTTGCCGGTCGCCGTCGTCGTTTCCGGCTGCGGTGGCGGCTCCGAGGAGGTCGCGCCGGCGGCGTGGTGCCACGGCACGAGTCGAATCGTCTACCTGCTCGACCAACACAGCACCACCCTGACGAGCGAGGAGATCGGCGACTGGGAGGAGTCTTCGCCCGAGGAGATCGAGGCTCACGTCGCGGACGCTGTGGCCGTTCTTCGCCGCTATCCCGTCGACGCGGACGCTCCGGCGCTCGTCGAGGCTCGCGTGGAGATCGAGGAGTTCGCGGCGACCGGTGCGGCGAGGACTGGAAGCTCCTCTATCGCCGGCCGCCCCCCGCCTGATCTAGCGGTGGCCGAAGTGGTGGGCCGGCGGGAGTGAGCCTCCGAGCTGCTCGACCTCGGCCAGGCGGCGGGCGAGCGGGGCCAGGGTCTCGATCTCGCTGACCAGGACGTTCTGGTTCCGTCCCTGCCGTTCGAACCGCCCTCGCGCCAGCACGAGCTTCTCCGCCCGCACGACCGGCCTGAAGCGCTCGTAGACCTGCGGCGGGACGATGAGGTTGGACTGGCCGAACTCGTCCTCGAGGAGCATGAAGACGACGCCCTTCGCCGTGGACGGGCGCTGCCTGGCCACGACCATCCCGGCCACTGCCACCTGGGCCCTGTCGGGTGTCTGTCCCAGGTCACGGCTCGAAAGGACGAGGTCGTCGAGGTGCGGCCGCAGGAGCTCCATCGGGTGGACGCCGACCGAGACGCTCGTCGTCCGGTAGTCGGCGAGCATCCGCTCCCAGTCGGTCGGCTCGGGGAGCTCGGGCGTCTCCACCGTCGGATCGAGCGGCAGCGCCAGCTGCCTGGCCTCGCCGCCCGAGCCCGGCACGGACGACGAGCGCGGCGCCAGCCCCGCCTCCCAGATCAGCGGTCTCGCCTCGCCGCCGAACGACGCACAGGCCCCGGACTCGATCAGCGTCTGGAGCCCCTCGCGCCGAAGCGGCGCCCGCTGCGCCAGGTCGCGGACGTCGACGAACGGCCCGCGCCGCTCGCGCTCCTCGACCAGGGCCTTCGCGTCGTCCTCGCCCACCGAGGACACGTACTCGATCCCCATGCGGACACGGCCGTCCTGAACCACACATTTCGCCTCGCTGAGATTCACGTCCGGCGGGAGCACCTCCACCCCGCGCCGCTGCGCGTCCCGGACGAGCGTCGCCGGCGGGTAGAAGCCCATCGGCTGCGCGTTCAGCAGCGCGCAGAGGAACTCGGCCGGATAGTGGCAGCGCAGCCACTGCGACTGGTAGCCGAGCAGCCCGAACGCAGCCGCATGCGACTTCGGGAACCCGAAGCCGGAGAAGGCGACGAGCTTGTCGTAGATCGAGTTCGCGAGCTCCTCAGCCACGCCCTTGGCCAGCGCGCCCTCGAGGAACCGCTTCCGGTAGGCCTCGAGCGCGGCCTCGCTCCGCTTCCGGCTCATCGCGCGCCGGAGCCCCTCCGCCTCCCCCACGCTGAAGCCGGCGAGCGCCATCGCCACCTCCAGCACCTGATCCTGGAAGACGACGACGCCGAGCGTGTCCCGCAACGGCTCCTGGAGCAGCGGATGATCGGCCGGCGGCTCGTACGACGGGTCCTCCCGCAGCCTCTGCCTACGCTCGATGTACGGGTGGACGGCCTTGCCCTGGATCGGCCCGGGCCGCACCAGAGCGACCTGCACCATGATGTCCTCGATCGTCTCCGGCCGGGTGCGGAGGATCGTCTGCATCTGCGCGCGGCTCTCGATCTGGAAGGCGCCGACCGTGTCGGCGTCCTGGATCTGCGCGAAGGTCTCGGGGTCGTCGAGCGGGATGCGCGAGAGGTCGATGGGCTCGCCGCGCAGGCGCGCGATCTGATCGACGCACTCCTCGACCGCGGAGAGCATCCCGAGCCCGAGCAGGTCGATCTTCAGGAAACCGGCGTCGTCGCAGGAGTCCTTGTCCCACTGGACGAGCTGCCGTCCGGCCATGGCCGCCGGCTGGACGGGGACGAGCTCGACGAGCGGCCGAGTGGAGATGACCATGCCGCCCGGGTGCTGCGAGATGTGGCGCGGCAGGCCGGCGATCTCGTGCGTCAGCTCGGCGAACGCTTTCCAGCGGGGCGAGCTCGCACGGTCCTCGAAGCCGGGGACGAGCTGGAGCTCCTCGGCGACCCGCTTCGCGTTCCAGCCGTCGGAGACTCGCGCCAGCCGTTCGAGCTCGCCGTACGGGAGGCCGAGCGCCTTGCCGATGTCGCGGATCGCGCCTCTGGAGCGGTAGGTCGAGAAGCTCGCGACGAGCGCGGCGTGCTCGCGGCCGTACTTCTCCGTGACGGCGACGATCAGCTTCTCGCGGATGTCGCGCGGGAAGTCGAGGTCGATGTCGGGCACGCCGGTCAGCTCGCGGTTGATGAAGCGCCCGAGCGAAAGGTCGGCCTCGACCGGGTCGACGTGCGAGAGCCCGGTCAGGTAGCAGACGATCGAGCCGACGGACGAGCCGCGGCCGCGCCCGGGCGGGAGTGAGCTGCGGGGCGATTCGCGGCCGCGGACCTCGACGGCGACGTCCCGCGCCAGCTCCAGCACCTCGTGGTGGAGCAGGAAGAACCCGGCGAGCCCGATCTCGTCGATCAGCTTCAGCTCCTCGTCGAGCCGGGCCCGCGCGTTGCGCTTGTGGCCGTTGGCGCCGCCGTACCGCTCGTCGAAGGCGTAGTTGCAGATGTCAGCCAGTTGGCTGATGGCCGGTTCGGCCTGGTCCGAGAAGTCCGGGTAGCGGTAGCCGAGCTCCTGCGTCAGATCGAACTCGCAGCGCTCGGCGATCCTGGCGGTGCGCTCGACGGCCTCGCGGTCGAGCGGGAAGCGGTCGGGGATCTCGGCGGGTGCGCGGAGCACCGCTTCGTGGTTCCCGCGCCGTTCCGGCTCCGAGCCTTCGAGCGAGGTGCGGTGGCGGATCGCCACCACCGCGTCCTGGAGGCGCGTCCTGCTCGACGAGTGGGCATGGACGTCGCCGGTGACGACGGTCTGGACCTTCAGCGTCTCGGCGAGATCGCGGAGCTGCGCGTTGCGCCGCACGTCTCCCCGCTCGAACGGCCGCTGGAGCTCGACGAAGAAACGCTCGCGGCCGAAGGCCTCCGCGAGCCGAGCGGCGGCGTTCGGATCCCGGACGGCGAGCCCGAAGCGCGAGCAGCCGGACAGGCAGACGAGCCCCTCGTTCTGCTCCTCCAGCAGCGCCTGGTCGAGCGCGGGCGGCAAGGCCGGGTCGCCCTCCTTGGGCCGGGTCCCCGCATGCGCCGCCGTCAGGAGCCGGCAGAGGTTCGCGTAACCCTGCGGGCTCTCCACGAGCAACGTGACGTGCGAGCCGTCGCGCAGCGTGACCTCCGCCCCGGTGATCGGCCGGACGCCGAACGCCTTCGCGGCGTGCGCGAACTCGAGCGAGCCGTAGACGCCGTCGTGGTCGGTGAGCGCGAGCGCCTCGTAGCCGAGCTCGGCGGCGCGCACAGCGAGCTCCTCGGGCAGCGAGGCGCCGTCGAGGAACGAATAGGCTGAGTGGGCATGGAGCTCGACGTAGGCCAAGCGACCGTCCTAGGCCCCGGCGAGGGCGAGCGGCTCGGCGAGCGGATCGTCGTGAAGATCGAACGGCCCGAGCTGTCGGTCAACGAGGTCAACGCGGCAGGGCCCTTCAAGGGCGCCACCCCGCACTTCCACAAGGAGCACGTCGACGTGTTCCTCGTCCTCGAAGGGGAGCTCGAGGTTCTCAACGGGACCGAGACGGTGCGGGCCGGCGCCGGAACCTCGGTCGCCGTACCGCCCGGGATCGTGCACGGGTTCAACAATCCCGGGCCCGGCGGCGTGCGCTACCTCAACATCCATGCGCCGGACGGCGGCTTCATCGAATACATCCGCCGGATCACCGGTGACGGCGTCAGGGTCGACTGGGACAGCTACGACGTCGAGGAGCCGTACGGTCCGGCCGACGCGATCATCGTCGGGCCGGGCGCCGGCGAGCGCGTCGCGAACCAGTTTCGTGCGATCACGATCCTGGCCGCTACGCCCGAGCTCTCGATCTTCGACTTCGAGATCGAGCCGGGCTGGCCGGCAGTCCCCACACACGTCCATGACGACCAGGTCGACTCCTTCTACGTCCTCGAGGGCGAGGTCGGCTTCGAGGTCGAGGGGAGGCCGGTGACCGCAGGGCCCGGGACGTTCATCGGGGTGCCTCCCGGAACCGAGCATGCGATCACGCCGGCCACGTCAGCCGCGCGCGCCCTGAACATCCACGCCCCCGACGGGGGCTTCGCGGACTTCATCCGTTCGCAGTAGGCTCGCGCCGATGGATCCGCGGGCGCGCTTCGACGAGATCGTGGACGACCTGGCAGCGAGCGATCCGGACGTCCAGTCGGGCCAGATGATGGGCCGGCCGTGCATCAAGGCCGGCGGCAAGATCATCGCCGGGTACGAGGCGAAGGGCTCGATGGTCTTCAAGCTGCCCGACGAGGCCGAGCGGGAGAAGGCGCTGGGGCTGGACGGCGCCCAGCCCTTCGACCCCATGGGCTCGGGCCGGGTGATGAAGGAGTGGGTCGACGTGCCCATGGCGCACGCCGACCGCTGGGCGGAGCTTGCCGACACGGCGCTCAGGCTCCGGAAGGCATGAGCCCGCGCGGAGAGCGTGCGGCAGCTGTGGCCTAGCGGCGGAAGGAGATGCCGAGGGCGATGCCGCCCAGGATGAGGCCGGCGTGGTGGCCGGGCTCCGACGTGCCGTCGATCAGGAAGCCGAAGCTGAGGAGGCCGATGGCCGCCGCCCACCAAACCGCGCGCCACACGTTCACGAAGCGAAGGACGTAGGTCACGTCCGCAACTTATCGATCGCAAGCCCTTCCGCGGCTTGCCCTCGACTGCCGTGCCGGTGACTAGTTGCGGGCGTGGACTCCGGCGAGATCGACTGCGACGGCGAAGAGCAGCGCGCCCGCCCAGAAGTTCACCGGATCGAACGTCAGCGACTCGCTGTCGCCGACGAGGTCCCAGAGCAGCCAGATGAAGAACCAGAGCAGCGTCATGGGGCGATCTAACCACTACGCGCCCCGCTGGCTGAACCAGCGGCCGTGCTCGTCGTCGTGGAAGACGACGACGTTCTGGCCGCTCTCGAGGACGACGTCGAAGTAGCGCCGGTTGATCGGCTGCTCGGTCCACCAGCGGTCCAGCACGCGCCACTCCTCCCGGATCAGCTCGACCGTCAGACGATTGACGAGACGCGGCGCCCCGTCTGCTCTCGGCTCGACGAGGGCGGCGCGCGGCTCATTCAGCCGTCCCGCGGTACGAACAGCGCGCGCGCTTCGGGTATCCGAGACCACGGTGCCACTTCGACCACGGTTGCCACTGACCCGCCGCCGGTCGACGCCTTGACCTGACGCAGGCCTTCCGTGAGGCGGTTCTGGAGCTCGACGCCCTCGGTCTTGACGAGCTCGAGCTGGCGGCCGGTCTCCTCGGTCATCTCCACGAGCTCGAGCCGGAGGGCGAGGGCCGGCGCCGGCAGGTCGTTCAGCTTCGGGCCGAGAGCGATCCGGATCCGGTCGTGGTCGCCGGCCGGGTCGCGGAAGGTGAGCGTTCTCCGCCAGGAGGCTCCGCCGACGATTCGTGCCGAAAGTGCAACTTTTCGGACGAAGCGGTCGGCCCGCTCTGGCCGAGACATGGCCTTCTCGGCCAGAGTGGCGACCGCACGCCTCAGCGTGAGCTCGTTTCCTACGGCCTCGGGGAACTCGAGCACCTCGACCACCTCGGCGGGCGGGCGACGGCCGCGGATGCGACCGCGCTTCCCTCCTCTCGCCTGGCCCCAGGCGCTGCGGCCGTCCGGTCCCAGACGTTCGGCAACGGCAGCGCCTGAGAGCCCGGCAAGCTGTCCGACACGCTTCACGCCCAGCGCTTCCAGCTCCTCGCGGCGTCGCTCGTCTAGCCCGAGCAGGCGGAGTGGAAGCGGGGCGAGAAACTCCTTCGTGCGCTCGTCGGAGACGACGAGCACTTGGCCTGGGCGCGCGACGTTGGCGGCCGCAAGGGCGGCGAACCGACGGGTGGCCGCGCCAACGCGCGCGTCCCAGTGTGAGCCGACGGCCGACAGGCGCGCTTGAGCGCTGCTTCCAGGCCGCCGTAAAGGCGTTCGACCCCGCGAGTGTCGAAGTAGGCCGTGCCGAGCTGGACGGACTCGACGGCGAATCCGTTGTCCTCGAGCCGGCGGACGATCTCTTCCCAGTCGCGCTCCGCGCCGGCCGGATCGGGCTCGACGAGGACGAGCTTCGGGCAGGTAGCGAGCGCCTCCCCCATGCGCATCCCGGGCCGAACGCCGGCCTGGTGAGCCGCAGCAGTGACGGGCCCAATGAGCGGCTCAGCACCCTCGGGAGGCGCGAGCGCGACAGGCTGGAGCGCGAGACTAGGCCGCTGGCGGAGCGCAGCGCGGAGCTCGAAACCGGGGATGGCGAGGCATGCGATCATGACCGAACATACGTTCTAGCACGAACGTGTGTTCGGTGTCAAGAGACGGCACTGTTCCTAGGGCCAGCAGGCCGGTAGCTCCCGTGTCGCCCTTCGGCCCAGGTCGGTGAGGGGGCGCGGGTGCGCCCCCTCCGATCCGACCTCAGCTACCGAACAGGAACACGCTCTCGTTCACGCCGAGCCGAACGTGAACGCTTCGCCGTTCACACTCAACTCGCGGAGCAGGGCGACCAAGTCGCTGCCGCCCGTGAACCCCGTCGTGATGTAGATGCCACTGACGACCTCATCGGCGTGGGCTGCCTGTACCGTCGCCCACGGCTGCTGGTCAGGCGGAACGCCGTCGCAGGAGTCGTCGTCGTACCGGACATCGCCGGTCGTGACCTCGTAGGTGTGGTTCTCGTCCTCGGTCGGCACCGTCGTCGCGCACTCCGTCGCATCGAAGATCACGTCGTGCGTGTCGCCCTCCAGGAAGATGCGGAGGTACGGCGAACCGATTGCGTTGTCGTCCGCCGACGAGTGCTTGACCGTGAACGACAACTGGGTGATCTCACCGAGAGTGAGGCCGTTGGCCCCGGTGTAGAGCACCGAGCCGCCCCACGCGCCCCCGCTCGTGTACGGGCCGAACTGCACCCCGTCGAGAGACGTAGCGACGCTGGCGTTCGTCCCCGCGAAGTCACCGCTCAGGCGAAGCAGGGTCGGGGCGGGCGCCCCAGGAGTCCCAGCCGGGCCTTGCTCACCCTGTGGCCCCTGAGCCCCTTGTGGCCCCTGCGCTCCTTGAGCTCCCTGCGGCCCGGGCGGCCCCGGCTGCCCCGCCGTACCGCGAACACCACGACCCGCTGGACCTCGCGCGCCGCGCGGACCGCGGAGGTTTGCGCGCTGCTCTCCGCGAGCGCACTTTCCCTCCCGGAGTTTCACATCGCGGCGCGTCTCTGGTTCCCCACGCAGCTCAATACAGGCGACGAGCGCCTGCGCTCGTGACGTCTCCGCCAGGGCTGACGGTGCTAGCCCGACGAGGACCGTGACTCCTGCACATCCGAGCAGGATTCTCCAAGACATTCTCCCTCCCCTCCCGGGAGTCAATGAGACTCCCACCGCTTGTCAGGGAACAATGACAAGAACGGGGCGTCTCTGTGTCACTCGTTGGACGGTAGGCCCGTAACTGGTATCGACCAGGCCGACTACCAGGGCCCGTCTGGAGGCCGCTTCACGACGTCGCTGAGGCTAATCCGGCCCGATCCGGGGCGCAGCATGTAGCTACGCCGTGATCTCGGCTGCTCCATCCACCATCCGCGTGAAGCGCGGGACGACGTCGATCGTGTTCTCCTGGGCGCAGAACTTGATGTCTTCCTCCAGGCCCGGCGGGCCGTAGGTTCTCGCCATGATCGCGTCCCACGCTGTCGGGTACGCGCTCGCCAGCACCGCGCACGCCTTCGCTGCGTCCGTCACATCGGCGTCCAGCAGATCGACGATTCGGCCGGCGCAGTACGCGTCGTCCAGCGCGAACTGGCCCTGGAAGCCCGCGCACACCACGACCGCGTCGTCGCTCACGGCGCCGGCGACGGCCCCAAGGTTCAGCAACGAGCCCAGCAACACCTCCCCACACCGCTCTGCTGCCGCCAGCACCGCTCGGGTCCCGTTCGTCGTCGAGTAGATCAGCACCTCGCCCCGCGGCTCCAGGACCTCCCGCGGCGAGGCGCCCAGGTCGAACCCCTCGATCGGCACGGCGGAGCGCTCGCCGCCCAGTAGCCCCTCCCCCAACGTCTCCCGCAAGGCGCGAGCATCCTCGATCTCCCGGCAGCAGTAGACCCGCCGATATCCCGACGCCAGCGCCTGCGAGATCGTCGACGTCGCCCGCATCACGTCGACGACGACGGCGACCGGCGCCTCGGGCACTTCGTCCGGCGTGAACGCGACATGGACTCGCACGGCCGCACTACGCTACAGCGGCCCAGTGGCCGCTCAGGAGACGATGTACTGCTACCGCCATCCCAACAGGGAGACGCTCGTCTCTTGCTCGGAATGTGGCCGCCCGATCTGCGAGGAGTGCATGACCTTCGCGCCGGTCGGGATCCGCTGCCCTGACCACTCCGGACAGCCGCAGGGCACCGCCCGCGTGACGCAGGGAATGCGCCGCGCGAGCTACGAGGGCGCCGGCGACATCGTCACGAAGACGCTGATCGGGATCAACGTCGGGGTCTACCTCCTCGAGCTCGCAATGGGCGGCAACATCAACGGGACGGGCAACGAGATCTACCGGGAAGGCGTCCTCTACGGACCCGCCGTCGCGAACGGGGACTGGTGGCGCCTCTTCACGCCGATGTTCCTCCACTACGGGCCGCTCCACCTCGGGCTCAACATGCTCGCGCTCTGGTGGTTCGGCGCCGCCGTCGAGCGGGTGCTCGGGCGCGGGCGCTACCTGCTCCTGTACCTCGTCTCGGGCCTGGCCGGATCGGCCGGAGCACTGCTCCTCTCCCCCACGAGCCTGACCGTCGGGGCGTCAGGCGCGATCTTCGGGATCCTCGGCGCGGCGTTCGTCCTCGAGCGGCAGCGCACCTACGTCCTCGGCGGCGGCGCCGTCTCGATCATCGCCCTGAACCTCGCCTTCACGCTCTTCATCCCCGGGATCTCGATCGGCGGCCACCTCGGAGGACTGGCCGGCGGGGCGCTCGGAATCCTTGCCCTCTCGCGGTTCGGCCGCGGCCACGCCGTCTACGGGCGACCGGGGCTCATCGGCGTCGCAGGCCTGGTCGGAATCGGCCTCGTCTCCGTCCTGATCTCGTACTGGAGCGTGCAGGAGTACGTCGTCTAGGTGTAGGCGCCCGCGAGCTCTGCGCGCCCGTCGCCTGTTCTTAGCTCAAAGGTGTTCCGCGCGGCGGAGCCGATGGACGCCTAGCCAACCGGCTCCGCACACGCGGGCTGATCTACGTTCACCCCAAGCCTCCTAGCTCTCCAACGATGGATGTCTGGAGCGGTGGGACGAAGGGCTCGACAGCCTGCTCAGCATGATCTGCAAGATTCGACGCCTCCGCCGACGCGACCTCATCGGTTGATGCGAGTCGCGCGACAGCTGGTCGATCCGCTCACGACATAGCAGGCGGCGAGTTTCCAGGTCGTAGCTCGACATTTCTCTTCCTCCTCTCGGATCTCTCGGCGGTGCGGGAATGCGGCACCCAGCTGGTGCCTGTCGTGGTGGCCTCCATGGGCCTCCTTTCCTGCTGTTTCCTGCTTGGCGGTGGGTCGGTGGTCTTCGGCTCCCGGTTCGGGCGCCCGAACCGGGAGAGGCGTGCGAAGGCCTATCCGGCCCGCCGCGGAACGGCCTCTACCGTCCGCGGATCTGGATCGCCCGGGTTACCAGGCGAACGTGACCGCGGAGAGGCGAGGCCCGTACGGGTTGAGCCTGAAGTGCGTCAACGCCTCTGCCTCCTTCCAGCGGTGCCGGGCCGTCGGATCGGCCCGACGAGTAAGCGGTCCATGGTGGACCTCTCGGCGGGGCTTGTCAAGACTTCGGCAGCTCGACGACGAACGTGGCGCCCTTGCCGGGCTCGGAAGCGACGTCGAGGCGCCCGCCCATCCGCCGGGCCAGCTCTCTCGAGATGTAGAGGCCGAGGCCCGTCCCGCCCGGCGAGCGCGTCAGCTGCGGGCCGGCTCGATAGAACTTCTCGAAGATCCGGTCCCGGTCGGCGGCTGCGATTCCCGGCCCGGCGTCGCTGACCGCAATCCGGACGGGCCCGCCCGCGCTCTCAGCCGAGACCTTGACCGGACTGCCGCCGTACTTGGCCGCGTTGTCGATCAGGTTGACGAGCACCTGCTGGATCCGGTCCGAGTCGCCCGATGCCCGGCCGACGTCGTCGGCGATCTCGACCTCGATCGTCGTCTCCTCGGGGAGGTGCGAGCGCATCGCCTGGACGGCCGAGTCGACGACCTCCACGACGTCCACCGGATCGTGACCGACGGTCAGCTCGTCGCGGTCGAGCCGGGTCGTGAGCAGCACGTCTTCCGTGATCTGGCTGAGTCGCGCGGCCTGCGTCGCGATCATCTCGAGAAGACCGCGCCTCTGTCCCGGGCGTCAGGTCGCGCTCCCTGCGGATCAGGGTCTGGGCGGCGCCGTAGACGGCGGTCATGGGCGTTCGGAGCTCGTGCGAGATCGTGGCGACGAAGTCGCTCCGCTCCTCCTCGAGCCGCCACTCGTTCGTCACGTCTCTGAACGCGCAAACGACGCCGTCGGTGGTGCGAACGGCGACGAACGAGAGCCAGATGTCTCGCCCGGCGACCTCGAGCGGCAGGGTCACGGATCTCCCCACGGCGCCTTCCTCGGCGATCGGAATGCGGTCGGCCAGCGCCTCCCAGCCGGGGATGACGTCCACAAGGGGCCGGTCGAGAACGGCGTCTGCGGCCACGCCCGTGACGAGCGCCGCCGCGCCGTTCCAGATCCGGACGATCCCGCCGCGGTCGAGGAGGAAGATCCCGTCGCCGACCGCCTCCAGCACGTGCGCCGCGCGCTCCCGCTCGGCCGCAACCGCCAGCGCCGCGGCTTCGGCGGCCTCGAGGCGCCGCCGTTCCTGGTGGAGGCGCGCGTTCCGGACGGCCGACCCCATCTGGGTCACGAGGCCGTCCAGCAGCTCGAGATCCGTCTCCGTGTAGACGCCGGTGTCGGTCATCAGCTGCACGACGCCGACCACGCGTCCCTCGTCCTTGACCGGGACCATCATCGCCGCCGTCGTCTTCGCCGGACCGGAGTCCGGGATCGGCTCGACCTTCCCCTCCGCGTCGACGTTGTAGTAGACGCCGTCGACCTCCGTGACCCGCTCAGGGACGTCGGCGAAGAGCAGCGGCTCGCCCGACACGATCACGCGGCTCTGCATGCCGCCTCCCTTGCGGTTCAGCGGCAGCTCCGGCAGCGCCGAGGCATCGAGGACGGCGCCGTCCGTCCAGGCGTACTCGCACCGGATCAGGTCGTCGCGGTCGTCGTACGAGGACACGATCAGGCCGTCGTGCTGGATCACGTCCTTCAGCAGCTCGTGGAACCGCTCGTAGACGCGCTCCGGCTCGATGCTCTCGCCCAGCCGGCGAGCCGCATGCAGAAGCAGCTCGGCGACCTCGGCCTTCCGCCTGAGTTCGTTGTCGTTCACGTTCTGACGTTAATTCAGGACGCGCGAAAGTGGCCGTTCCTGCGGTTTCGATGGCACGCGCATCGGACCACGGTTTCTTGGAGAATCGCGCCATGTGGAGCTGGGAGCGGTGGTCGGCGGCCTCGGGGATCGGCTTCGTTCTCGCTTCGGCGATCGCGTTCCTGATCGAGCCGGACCCGCCCGCCGCCGACGAGGGCAGCGAGTTCATCCTCAACTTCTTCTCCCAGAACGACTCGGACCTCCTCTGGCAGGCGTTCTTCTTCGGACTCGGAAGCATGTTTCTCCTCTGGTTCGGGGGCACCCTCGCCGGGGTGCTCAGTCGCGCCGAGGGTGAGAGCGGCGGTCGGATCCCCCTCATCGTCGCCGCCTCGGCAGGGGCGTCCGTGGCGCTCTTCCTCGTCGGCGTCACCGCAGCGGGCGCGATCGCGTCCGGCGTCGAGCAGATGGATCAGGGCGTGGCGTACGGGCTGTACCAGGTCAGCAGCTTCGCGTTCGTGATGACCGATTTTCCCGCCGCGTCGTTCGTCCTGGCCGCGTCGCTCGGGATCGCGAGGACCGTGACGCTGCCGAGCTCGGTCGGCTGGGTCGGCGCGATCGTCGGGCTGCTCCTGGTCGTCAACGCCGGCGGCCGGATGCTCGCCGACAACGAGACCTTCGCGCCCGGCGGGACCGCGAACACGATCTCGTTCGGGTTCTTCCTCTTCTGGGTGTTCGTGACGAGCATCTTCCTGATGCAGCGCGTGCCGGCCGAACGCCGGACTCCTGAGTCCTAGGGTCTCCGCGCCCCCAACGGGTGAGAGGACGCCTCAAGCCCGCGACGAAGTCGTCCGACAGATTTTCTTGACATGAAGGCGGACCGCACTAAGGATCCCGCCGCCCAGTCAACCGCCGAAGGGGGTACCACTTGAAGGCACGTGTAACGCTCACCGTGCTTGCCCTCCTGCTCGTCGCCGCCGGGGCGGCGTACGCAGGAAGCCGGCATAGCTCGGTGCAGCCGAAGGAGTTCTCGCCGTTCGGGACACCGCTCATCACCGCCGAATGGGTCGACGGCATCGGCTGCCCGAAGAACGCACGCACAGCTGCAGGGAACGCGGATCTGTCCGCGCCCGGCGGACCGGGACCCGCATACAGCGACCCGGCGTGCGCCAACGGCGGAACGCCGAAGGACAAGAAGGTCCAGGGCCTGCTCCTCTCCAAGACCGGGCCGACGGCGAACTTCGCGTCGGCACAGGCGATCGTGAACAAGCCGCCTCGCACGATCACGGAGCTGGGCTGGGACATCCGCAAGCCCGGCACGGAGCTCGGCGCCGGACTGCGCGGCTCACACTGCGGCGCAGGTGCGCCCCGGTGGAACATCACGACGAAGACCGGGCAGACCGTCTTCATCGGGTGCAACTCGCCTCCGGCGACCACCCAGACGGCCGGCACGGGCTTCGTCCGGATGCGCTGGGCCGCATCGACGCCGGTCACCGCGGGCGGGGCGGCGACGACGCTCGGCGCGCTCGAGGTGAAGAAGCTCAAGATCGTCTTCGACGAGGGCTACGACTCGGGCCCGTCCAACTTCGGGCTCGCAGTGCTCGACAACATCGACGTCAACGGCAAGCTCGTCGGATCGAAGAACGGCGGGAAGCGCCACGACGACGATGACGACGACGATTGACCGAGGTTCGGTGAAGTAGGTAACGCGGAACGGCCGGGAAACCGGCCGTTTCGCTTTAGGCGCTGAGCGCCGCGCCCTTGCGCCGATCCGCGATCAGCGCGACCAGCTCGTCGGCGGGCATCGGCTTCCCGATGAAGTAGCCCTGCGCGAAGGTGCAGCCGTAGTCGCGGAGCGCGTCGAGGATCTCCTGCGATTCGACCCCCTCGGCGACGATGTCGAGACCGAGGTTCCGGCCGAGGTCGATCGTCGAGCGGACGATCGTCGCGTCGCTCGCGTCGTCGCACATCTCCATCACGAACGAGCGGTCGATCTTCAGGGTCTGCACGGGGAGGCGCTTGAGGTATGCCAGCGACGAGTACCCGGTCCCGAAGTCGTCGATCGCGAGGCGCAGGCCCATCTCGTTGAGCCGGTTCAGCACCTGCCGGACCCGGAAGGGATCGGCGAGGATCGTCGACTCGGTGACCTCGAGCTCGAGCTGTCCGGGCCGGACGCCGGTCTCGGCGAGCAGCCCGGCGATCCGGTCCGGGAGGTCGAGATCGAGCAGGTCCGGAATCGTCAGGTTGACGGCCACGTGGAGGTCGATGCCTTCTGCCTTCCACCGGGCGCACTGCCGGAGCGCCGAGGCGACGACGTAGCGGCTCAGAGGCTTGATCAGCCCGGTGCGCTCGGCAATCGGGACGAAGTCGCTCGGCGGGATGAAGCCATGCTCGGGGTGCTGCCAGCGGACGAGGGCCTCGACGCCGACGATCCGTCCGGTCTTCAGGTCGGCCTTCGGCTGGAAATGAAGTACGAGCTCTTCGGCCTCGATCGCCCGCCGGAGCTCACCTGCGAGCGCGAGCCGAGCAGCGTCGTTCTCGTCCTGCTCGGAGTCGTAGACGGCCGTTCCCGCGTGCGTCTCCTTCGCCACGTACATCGCGACGTCTGCGTGCTGGAGGAGCGTGTCGACGTCCTCGCCGTGCTCCGGGTGGACTGCAATCCCGATGCTCGCTCCGACCTCGAGCGCCAACCCGCGCAGCGGGAAGGCGGCCGTCAGCGCGCCATGGATCCGGGCCGCGATCGCCATGGCGTCCGCGGCCGAGCCGCCGGGCAGGAGGACGCCGTACTCGTCGCCGCCGAGGCGGGCGAGCGTCTCGTTCGCACGGAGCACCACCCGCAGCCTCTCGCCGAGCTCGTCCAGCAGCTGATCGCCGGCTTCGTGGCCGAGCGCGTCGTTGATCTCCTTGAACCGGTCGACGTCGAGCAGCATCACGGCCGTCGTCCGGCGTTCACGGCCGGCGGCGAGCAGCGCCTGCTCGATCCTGTCGCGGAAGAGCGTCCTGTTCGGGAGTCCCGTGAGGCCGTCGTAGTAGGCGCGATGCTGGATCTCCTCCATCTGCCGCCGGAGGCGAACGGTGACCCGTCGCATGATCGGCATGAGCGCAAGGAACAGAAGGACGAGCACGGCCTCGAAGATCCCGACGACCGGCAGGAACGTCGCCTGCGCAGCCCGCGCGATTGGCCCGTAGTCCTGGTAGACGGCCACCACGCCCGTTCCGCCCGGAACGGCCACGGGCGCATAGGTGCGGAGCGCCTTCTGCTTCAAGACGGTGGTCACGTCGCCCCGCACCGAGCCGGAAAGCGCCTCGCGGATGTGCGAACGGTCGTCGATCTGCGACCCCACGAGCCGGTGATCCGTGCTGTACGTGGCCGTGCCGTCGCGCGAGTAGAGCGTGACCAGCACGACGCCCTCACCGAAGAGCCGGTGCTCGAAAAGCTGGTCTAGCTGGGTGCGCCGCGGCTCCTCAGACCGGCGCGCGAAGTCGGCGTTGGTGAGCGTTCCGCGAAGGACCGTGCCCGTGATTACCCGCGCCTGAGCCGTTGCGCTCCGCTCGGCCTGGACGGTGTTGTAGTGCCGCACGACGAGCAGAATCGCTCCGGCCGCCAGCGCGAGGACGACGCCCGTGCAGACCGCAAAGCGGAGGATGAGGCGGGGCGGGTCTCCGTGGCCGGTGTCCCGCAACGCGGTCGGTTGGCGCGCCGGACGCATCAGCGGCGGCCCTCGTCCGACCTGCCCGGATGCTCAGGTGCTGCCGGGCCGGGCGGCTCGGGCTTGGGCGGATTCGGAGGCTTGGGAGGCTCGGGCTTCGGCTTGGGCTGAGGCTGCGGCTCGGGCTCCGGCTCGGGTTGGGGCTCCGGCGCCGGCTGTGGCTCAGGCCGTGGGACAGGCACGGGCTGGGGCTCGGGACGGGGCCTCGGGGCCGACGGTGGCGCCGGGGGCGGTGGCGGCGTCGGCGCCGGTTGCGGCTCGGTTGGAGCCGGGGTGAGTGCCGTCGAGTCGTCGGTGAAGCTCGTCGCCTCCTCAACCGGCGTCTTACCGCGGCGTCGGGAGCTGTTGGACGACGGCGATGTCTCGGCGCTCGGCTTCGCCCGACGCCTCGTAGCCGGCTTCGGTTCCGCCGCCGAAGTTCTTGAGGCCGCGCTCTCGGCGGTGCGCACAGGCCGGAGGCGATGCGCGGTCTGGGCGTCGGCCTTCTCCTTGGCAGTGCGGATGATCGTCAGCCTTCGGCCGCGCTCGGTCGGAGCGCCCGCCTCGAGGGTCGCAGCTTCGGCGAGTGGAACGAGGCGTGCCGCCAACCGCTCGACCGTCGCCGGGAGCGGGATCGAGAGGCCGGTCGCAGCGAGGAGCGGAACCGGCAGCAGGATGCCGAGCAGGACGAGAGTCCGTTCCCAATGGCTCATGGGCATGCCTTCCGATCGGAAATCGCCGCAGTCATCATCGATCGGGCCGGCCGCTGCCCTGGACGCAAGGTAGGGACGCCGCGCCGGGGCGGCGTGCTCCAAAGGGGGGATACGACCGGCCGGTTTAGCGGAGCCGCAGCCGGCTCGAAACAGCGAGCGCGAGGGCGGTTACGCCGCCGAAGACCAGCCCGACGACGTTTGTCGTCGTGCAGGTGCGGCAGACGTTGCAGCAGGCCGGTGCGACGGGCGCGAGCTCGGAGGCGCGGGTCGTCAGCGGTGCGACTCGGACCGAGACACGCTCGAGCATGGACTCAGTGTAGGCCTACCCGCCGACCGCGACCGCCTCGACGCCCGACTCCTTGAGCGCCGCCTGCGCCGCGGCGAGTCGCGCGAGCGGCACCCGGTACGGCGAGCAGGAGACGTAGTCGAGCCCGAGCTCGTGGCAGAAGGCGACGGACGAGGGCTCCCCGCCGTGCTCTCCGCAGATGCCGAGCTTGATGTCCGGCTTCGTCGCGCGGCCACGCTCCACCGCGATCGCCATCAGGTCCCCCACCCCACTCTGGTCGAGCATCTCGAACGGGTTGCGCTCGAGGATGCCGTCGTGGAGGTAGTGCGTCAGGAACTTGCCCTCCGCGTCGTCGCGCGAGAACCCGAGCGCCGTCTGCGTCAGGTCGTTCGTTCCGAAGGAGAAGAAGTCGGCCTCCTCCGCGATCTCGTCGGCCCGGACGCAGGCCCGCGGGAGCTCGATCATCGTCCCGACCAGGAACTCGATCTCGCCCTCCTCGGCGGCGGCCGCAAGGGTCAGCGCCCGCAGCCGGTGGAGCTCCTCCCGGAAGCCGACGAGCGGGTGCATGATCTCGACGAGCGGTGGGTCGCCGACCCGGTCGCGCACGGCGATGGCGGCTCGGATGATCGCCCGCACCTGCATCTCGTAGATCTCCGGGAACATGAGGCCGAGCCGGCAGCCGCGCGTCCCGAGCATGGGGTTCGACTCGCGCAACGCCCGGATCCGCGAGCGCATCCGCTCGTCCTTCGCCTCCTCGAGCGGCGGCAGGAACTCGTGGAGCGGCGGATCGAGGAGGCGAATGGTCACCGGCAGGCCGGCCATGGCCTCGAAGATCCCCTCGAAGTCGCCCTGCTGGAAGGGCAGGAGCCGGTCGAGGGCGTCGCGCCGCTCGTCCTCGGTCTCGGCCATGATCATCTCGCGGACGACGGGGAGCCGGCCCTCGGCCATGAACATGTGCTCGGTGCGGCACAGGCCGATCCCCTCCGCGCCGAACTCGCGGGCCTTGGCGCTGTCCTCGGGCGTGTCGGCATTCGTGCGGACCCTCATGCGCCGGAAATCGTCGGCCCAGCCGAGGACGGTCTCGAAGTCCTCGTTGATCTCCGGTGCGATCAGCGCGACCTCGCCGACGATCACCTCGCCGGTGCCGCCGTCGATCGTGATCGTCTCGCCCTCGTCGAGCTTGATGCCGTTCAGCGACGCCGTGCGGGCGTCCATGTCGAGCGAGAGCGCCTCGCAGCCGGCCACGCACGGCTTGCCCATGCCCCGGGCGACCACGGCCGCATGGGACGTCATCCCGCCGTGCGCGGTGAGGATCCCCTGCGCGGCGATCATCCCGTGGATGTCGTCGGGAGTGGTCTCCCAGCGGACGAGGATGACGGCATCGCCGTCCTTGGCGCGCTGCTCGGCGCTGTCGGCGTCGAAGACGATCGCGCCGGAGGCAGCTCCCGGCGAGGCGTTCAGCCCCTGGGCGACGACGTCGTAGGTCGCGTCCGGGTCGATCCGAGGGTGGAGCAGCTGGTCGAGCTGGCCCGGGTCGATGCGCGCCACCGCCTCCTCGCGCGAGATCAGGCCCTCGTCGACCATGTCCACCGCGGCCTTGAGCGCAGCGGCCGCCGTCCGCTTCGCGCTGCGGGTCTGGAGGAGATAGAGCTTCCCGTCCTCGACGGTGAACTCGATGTCCTGCATGTCGCGGTAGTGGGACTCGAGCCTCTGGACCGTCTCGACAAACTCGTCGAAGGCTTCGGGTAGCCGGTCCTTCATCGCCACGAGCTTCTCCGGTGTCCGGATCCCGGCGACGACGTCCTCGCCCTGCGCGTCGGCGAGGAACTCCCCGTAGAGGCCGGACTCCCCGGTGGACGGGTCGCGCGTGAAGGCGACGCCGGTGCCGGACTGCTCGCCCTTGTTGCCGAAGACCATCTGGACCACGTTGACGGCGGTGCCGAGGTCGTCCGGGATGTCGTTGTGGCGGCGGTACCGCTGCGCCCGGGGCGTGTTCCACGACTCGAAGACGGCGCGCACGGCGCGGCCGAGCTGCTCCTTGGCGTCCTGCGGGAAGGGGTGACCGGTCTCCCGCTCGTAGATCGCCTTGAAGGTCTCGATCAGGCCCGGGAGGTCGTCCTCCTGGTGGGCGAGCGCATCCGAGAAGTGGTGACCGTCGATGTGGTCGACGATCTCGCCGTACATCTGGATCAGGCGCCGGTAGGAGTCCTGGGCGAAGCGCGGGTTGCTCGTGCGTCTGGCGAGGCCCTCCGTCGCTTCGTCGTTCAGGCCCACGTTGAGGATCGTGTCCATCATCCCGGGCATCGAGATCGCGGCGCCTGAGCGGACAGAGACGAGCAGCGGATCCTCGGGGTCGCCGAACCGCTTTCCGGTCGTCTGCTCGAGGCGGGCGAGGCGCTCGTCGACCTCCTCGGCGAGGCCGTCGGGGAAGTCGCCTTTCGCCATGTAGGCGCGGCAGGCGTCGGTCGTGATCGTGAACCCGGCCGGAACCGGGACGCCGAGCTGGGTCATCTCCGCGAGCCCGATCCCCTTGCCGCCGAGCAGCTCGCGGCCGCCCTCGGTGGGCTCGTCGAAGTCGTAGACGTAGCGGGTTCCCGTCATGGGCAGCGGATTTTCCCACAGCGGCGATACTCCAGCCGATGGCGGAAGCGACGATCGTGCCGATCGGCGGCGGCAAGTTCTGCGACGGAATGGCTCGGTTTCTCGTCGGGCTGACCGGCCGCGAACGGCCGCGCCTGCTCTACATCGGCACTGCGTCGGCCGAGGATCCGTCCCAGGCACTGCGCGCCTACGACGGGTTCGGCGCGCTGGCGGAGGTGTCCCGGCTCGAGTTCTTCCCCTGGCCGCCGGACGACTTGCGGTCGACCGTACTCGACCAGGACCTGATCTTCGTGGGCGGCGGGAACACGGCGAACATGCTGGCCATCTGGCGCTTATACGGCGTCGATGAGCTGCTGAGGGAGGCGTTCGAGGCGGGTGTGGTGCTCTCGGGGTCGAGCGCCGGCGGGATCTGCTGGTTCGAGCACGGCGTCACCGACTCGTTCGGCCCGCAGCTCGAGCCCATGGACTGTCTCGGGTTCCTCCAGGGAAGCTTCTGCCCGCACTGGGACGACGAGGAGCAGCGGCGGCCGCGGTACCACGAGCTCGTGAGGGAGGGCGCGCTGCCGGCCGGGCTGGCGGCGGACGCCGGCGTGGGCGTCCACTTCGTCGACGGCGAGATCCGCGAGGTCGTCGCCTGCGACGAGGGCACGGGCGCGTACCGGCTCGAGCTGCGCGACGGCGAGATCGTCGAGTCGCCGCTCGACGCACGCACGCTGTGACGCTCGGCGAGCGCTGGGAGGAGCAGGCGCCGAACTGGATCCGGTGGGCGCGGGAGCCGGGCCACGACTCGTACTGGCGCTTTCATCGGGAGTCGTTTCTCGGCTCGCTGCCGGCGCCCGGCCGGTTGACTCTCGATGTCGGCTGCGGCGAGGGGCGCGTGACCCGGGACCTGCGCGGGCTTGGTCACCGCGTCGCCGGGGTGGATCGGTCGCCGGCGATGATCGCGGCTGCTCGGGAGGCGGATCCGGAGGGCGAGTACGTCGAGGCGGATGCGGCTCGGCTGCCGTTCGACGCCGGCTCGGCCGACCTCGTCATCTCGTTCATGTCTCTGATGGACATGGACGAGATGGCCGGCGCGGTGCAGGAGGTCTCGCGGGTGCTCGAGTCGAGCGGCAGGTTCGTGGTCGCCGTCGTGCATCCGATCAACTCCGCGGGCCAGTTCGTCCCGCGCCAGGGCGTCGACGATGCGCCGTTCGTCATCGAGTCGTACCTCGACAGCCGCCCGTACGAGGACTACCTCGAGCGCGACGGCCTGGAGATGACGTTCGCGAGCCTCCACTTCACGCTCGAGGACTACTCGCGCGCCTTCGAGGCCGCCGGCTTCCTGTTCTCGGGCATCCAGGAGCTCTACGACGACGAGAACCCGCGCTGGCGCCGCGTGCCGCTCTTCCTGCGCTGGACAGGGGTGAAGCGGTGAACTGGACCGAGCAGGCCGAGAACTGGATTCTCTGGGCGCGCTCGGAGGACGATTCCTACTGGCACTATCGGGACGCCTTCTTCGAGCTGGTGCCGGCTCCCGGCAAGCGCACCCTCGAGGTCGGCTGTGGCGAGGGGCGAGTCACGCGCGACCTCCGCAATCGCGGGCATCGCATCGTGGGAGTCGACGCGGTTTCGGCGCTCGTCGATGCCGCGTCTGAGCTGGATCCCGAAGGCGAGTACCTCGTTGCGGACGCCGCCGAACTGCCATTCGAGGACGAGTCTTTCGACCTCGCGGTTGCCTACAACTCGCTCATGGACATGGACGACATGAACAGAGCCGTCCGTGAGCTCTCTCGCGTCCTGCAGCCTGGATGCCGCTTCTGCGCCTGCATGACCCACCCCGTCAACGACGCCGGCCGCTTCGAGCCCGACGACGTGGGTGGTCCGTTCTTCATCGACACTTATCGAGGCCGCCGGCGCTACGACGAGACGTTCGAGCGGTTCGGCCGCGTGATGCGCTTCGTCGGTTGGTGCTACCCGCTCGAGGGGTACATGCGCCCTCTCGACGAGGCGGGGTTCTTGATCGAGGCGATCCGCGAGCCTCCGATGCCCGCAACGCGCCTCGAGCAATGGCCGCGAGCCGAGCGCCGCCTGCGGATTCCCAACTTCCTCTTCATCAGGGCAGTGAAGGCGGCGTGATCGAGCTCCGACCGATGACGCCCGCATTCCTCGAGGCCGTGCTGGACGACCGTCGGGAAGACGCGGCGGCGCTGCTGGACGTCGAGCTCCCCGCCGAGTTTCCCCGGGAAGGCGAGCGACGCTTTCTGGCCTTTCGGCTCCGACAGATGCAGGAAGACAAGCGGTTCGAGACGTGGTGTCCGAACGTCGTGGTTCTCGACGGCCGGATGATCGGCCACGCCGGTTACCACGGGCCACCCGGCCGGAACTCGACCCAGGATCCGGAGGCCGTCGAGTTCGGCTACTCCATCTACCCGGAGTGGCGTGGTCGCGGCTACGCCACCCGGGCGGCCGTGATGCTGATGGATCTCGCGGAGGAGCGAGCCGGAATCCGTCGCTTCGTGCTGGCCGTCTCCCCCGACAACGATCCCTCGCTGGCGATCGTGCGCAAGTTGGGCTTCGTCAAGACGGGCGAGCATATGGACGAGGAGGACGGGCTCGAGCACATCTTCGAGCTCACCCGGCCCGGCGGAGCGTCACCTTCCAGACGATCCTGAAGTCGCCGGAGATCGTCGTCTCCTCGTTCCGCGACTCAAGCCTCACGAACATCCGCTTCTCGCCCGACCGAGTCAACGCGGCGTCCGGCGCCTCGAACGGCTAGTAACAGAGTGTTACTAAGTCGTCGAGCGCCCGGTCCCCCGGCTCACGAGGCCACGCGTGCGGCGGGCCGACGGCAAGTAACAGAGTGTTACAAGGCGTTCTTGCGGCGGCGCGCGCGGAACTCCGCGATCCAGGCGAGGGCGCGGAGGCCGAGCCAGAGCGGCGCGAGCAGGAAGTAGAAGAGCAGTCCTGCGATGCCGAGCAGCACCCACCAGATCGCCCACCGCCAACGCGGGACCGGCTTCGCGCGCGCGGCGGCCGCTGTCTCGTTCACGAACGGGTCGCCGCGGCCGCGCGCTGCCGCTGCTCGACGACCTGGATCACGCGCGCGGCCGTCTCCTCGATCGACAGCTCGGAGATCTCGATCACCGGGCAGCCGAGCCGCTTGTGGAGCTCGGCGGCGGCGTCGAGCTCGTCGTAGATCTCCGTCAGATCCTTGTAGCGCCGGTTGTTGCCGCCGAGGCGCCTGGCGCGATCGGCGCGGATCTCGGCAAGCCGCTCGGCGTCGATCGTGAGGCCGACGACCTTCTTCGGGTCGACGCGGAAGAGCGCCGGCGGCGGGTCGATCCCCTTCACGACCGGGATGTTGGCGGTGCGGTAGCCGAGGTAGCCGAGGTAGATCGATAGCGGGGTCTTCGACGTCCGCGAAACGCCGACGAGGACGATGTCTGCACCGTCGAGCCCTCCCCCGACGCCGTCGTCGTACTTGACCGCGAACTCGATCGCCGCCATCCGCTTGAAGTAGTTGGAGTCGAGCGGAGGACGGGCTCCCGGTGTCATGGCGGCGGCGGCGCCGGAGACCCGCGCGACAGCGTCGATCGGATGGCCGAGGATGTCGCAGTAGTGGACTCGGGCGCTCCGGCAGAGCGCTCTCATCGCCTCGCGGAGCTCCTGCTTCACGAGCGTGTAGAGGATCACCGCTGGTCGTCCCTTCGCCCGCTCGACGGCGAGCCGCAGGTCATCGACCGTCTCCACCCGCGGGTGGACGATGTCCTCGAACTCCTGGTCGGGGAACTGCGCCTCGAGCGCCAGCACTAGCCGCTTGGCCGTGGCGCCCGTCGCGTCGGAGATCACGTGGAGCTCGACCGTCGCCATCGCGTGGAGCCTAGCGCCGTCTCGACGCGTCCCAGTGACAGTCACTCGGTCGCGGCCCGGCGGGACGAGGCCTGGGCCGCGCGGCGCGCCGCTGCGCGGGTCTCGACGCAACCGGGCTCCACAAGGGCCATGGCCCGGTGACTGTCACCGGGCCATGTGTCGGGGGAGGTGGACTTGTGGGTTACTGGGCGGTCGCGGGGCGCGTCCCGAGCTCGACGGTGACGTCGCGCTCGTCGTTGCCGCGCTGGACCTTCAGCTCGAGCTCGTCGCCCGGCTTCTTGGCGTCGATCGCCTCGCGCAGCTCGTCGCCGGTCTCGATCGCCTTGCCGTCGACCTCGACCACGACGTCGCCGGTGCGGAGACCCGCGCGGGCCGCCGGGCTGCCGGTGACGACGCTCTCGAGCCGAGCGGCGCCGTCGTCCTGGAGGCTGACGCCGAGATAGGCATGCTCGACCTTGCCGTCCTGGATCAGCTCCTGCGCGACGCGCTTGGCCGTGTCACCAGGGACGGCATAGCCGACCCCGTCGCTGCCGCCGGACTCGCTGCGGATCTGCGCCGCGACACCGACGACCCGACCCTGGCCGTCGAGCACGGGGCCGCCCGAGTTGCCGTGGTTCAGGGCAGCGTCCGTCTGGACAGCGTTCTCGATCGTGAAGCCGTTCGGCGACTGGATCTCCCGCCCGACCGCGCTGATCACGCCGGTCGTCAGGGTGCCCTCGAGCCCGAACGGGCTGCCGAGCACGATCACCGGGTCACCGACCTCGAGCGAGCCAGTCGACGCGAAGGAGAGCGGCGTCAGCTCCGAGCTCGGCCGGTCGACGTCCAGCACCGCAATGTCCGTGGACGGATCCGTGCCGACCACCTCGGCGGCGACCTCGGTGCCGTCTGCGAACTCGACGCGAACCGACTCGGCTCCGTCGACGACGTGCTGATTGGTGACGACGCGGCCTTCCTCGTCGATGACGAAGCCGCTGCCGGTCGCCTGACCCTCTTGCTGCTCACCGAACGGGTTCTCTTGACCGCCTCTCGCGGCGTGGATCTCGACGACTGCATTCTTGACCTGCTTGTAGAGCGCCGCGGTCGACGAGGTCGACTGTGCGACGGGCTGATTCGCGGCCGCAGGCTGCTCGGCGGCAGAGTCGGAGTCGGACTCCAGCGCAACCGCCGCGCCCACCCCGCCGCCGATGCCCGCACCGATCAGGAGCGCCGCAAGGACCGCTGTCAACTGCTTGCTCATCAAATTCCTTTCGTGGTTGTGTCCCACCATGGAACCGACAGCGACTAAGAGCCGCCTGAGAACGACGTTGCCCGTTCGTTAAGGACAGTTAACGGGGGATCTGGCTCAGGTCGCCAAGCGCCCGCAGGGTGTCCCTGACGTCCAGTAGGAGCCGCAGGCGATTCTCCCGCACCTTCGCGTCCTCGGCCATCACGAGCACGTCCTCGAAGAACGTGTGGAGCACCGGCCCGAGCCGGGCTCCCGCCCCCACCGCCGCCTCGAAATCGGCCGTCTCGAGGGCGGAGGCGATCTCGGGCTCGATCCCCGCGAGCGCCTGAGCCACGTCTTTCTCGGCCGGCTCGACGAGCAGCGTCGGGTCGAGCTTCTCAGCGGCCTTCTCGCGCTCCCCGAGCCGGCTCGCCCGGATGTACGCGGTGTGGATCGGCTCCAGCTGCTCGTCGGGCAGCGCCGCGAGCGCCTGGGCCAGGCGGGCGACCGACCCCAGGTCTTGCACGGTCGCCGCGCGCGCCGCACGCACGAACTCGACCGGAACCTGGCCGAGAAGCCCCTCGAACCGCTCCTCGACGAACTCCCCGACCTCCTCCACGAGCAGGTCGCGCGGGATCAGGAGCCCGCCCTCGGTCGCCAGCCGACACAACCCGATCGCGGACCTGCGCAGTCCGAACGGATCCCGCGAGCCGGTCGGCTTGTGGCCCAGCGAGAAGGAGACGGTGAGCGTGTCGATCTTGTCCGCAGCGGCCAGCACCCGGCCGGGCTCGGTCTCCGGCAACGGGCCGCCCGCCGAGTCGGGCAGATACTGCTCCGCGATTGCCGCGCAGACGGCTTCCGGATACCCGGCGAGCCGCGCGTACTCCGCGCCGATGTAGCCCTCGAGGTCGGGGAACTCGCGCACGAGCTCCGCCGCCTGGTCGGCCTTCGCGAGGCGCGCCGCCTCCAGCGAGGCGTCTCCCCCACCGAGCCGATCGACGAGCCGCACCAGCCGCTTGGTCTTGTCCGCGAAGCTCCCGGCCTCGGCGAAGTAGACGATCTTGCCGAGCTGCCCGGCGAGCTCGTCGATCCCGCGCGCGACGTCCCGCTCGAACGTGAAGGTGGCGTCGTCGAGCCGTCCCTCCAGCACGTTCTCGTTTCCGGCCCTGACCGTGTCGGGATCGCCGCCGTTCGCGACGAACGCAAAGCGGTTCGCCCCGAGCGGGAAGTAGCGCTGGTGCGACTGCATCGCCGTCTCGATCACGCCGGACGGCAACGTGAGGAAGCGCTCGTCGAAGCTCCCTTCGAGCACGATCGGCTTCTCGACGAGGTGGACGACCTCTCGGAGCTTCCCGAGCGGGTCCCCCCACTCCCCGAGCGTGTCGAGCCCCTCCCGGATCAGCCGCTCGCGCTCGGCCTGGGCCGGCTCGACGTCCGCCGCGCGCAGCGCCTCGACGTACGCATCGGCGCTCGGAACCTCGACCTCGCCGTGCGTGAACCGGTGTCCCCAGGTCGTCGTCCCGTGGCCGGCGACCTCCTCCCCATCGAGCCGAGCACAGGTCCAGCGCAGCGGCCGAGGAAACCTGAGACCGGACTCGTCCCAGCGCATCGTCTTCCCGAAGCCGAGGCCGCGGACGATGCCGTCCAGCTGCGCCGGAAGCGTCTCCGCGAGCGGTTGTGCGGGCTTGACGACACCGAGGAAGCCGTCGCGCTCCTCGAGCTCGTCGACCGCCACGCCATGCCGTTTCGCGAAGCCGGCGGCGGCCTTGTCCCGCAGCGAGATCGGTGGCCCCTTGATCCACTGGTCGCCCGTCTCCTCCACGAGCCCGTCGACGAGGACGGCGAGCCTGCGCGGCCCGACGAGCACCTGCGACGGAACGACGCCTAGGTGCTGCTCGCAGAGCCGCGGGAGCTGCGCCTCGGCCTCCCGCACCGAGCCCGCCGGAAGCTCCTCGCAGCCGATCTCAAACAGGAGCGCCGGCAAGGTACTCCTGGGCGACGGTGCGGGCGAGATCCCGCACCCGCCCGATGTAGGACGCCCGCTCGGTGGCGGAGATCGCGCCGCGCGCGTCGAGCAGATTGAACGCGTGCGAGGCCTTCAGCACCTGGTCGTACGCGGGCAGCGGCAGGTTGCGCGCGACAAGGTGCTGGCATTCCTGCTCGTGCTCGGCGAAGCGCCGCATGAGGATGTCCACCGGGGCCTCCTCGAAGTTGTAGGCCGACCACTGGCGCTCGTTCTCGCGGTAGACGTCTCCCCACGTGAACCCGGGCGCCCACTCCAGGTCGAACGCGCTGCTCTTGCCCTGGAGGAACATCGCGAGCCGCTCGGTGCCGTACGTGATCTCACCGGACACGACCTCGACGTCGAGCCCGCCCAGCTGCTGGAAGTACGTGAACTGCGTCACCTCCATGCCGTCGACCCAGACCTCCCAGCCGAGCCCCCAGGCGCCCAGCGTCGGTCCCTCCCAGTCGTCCTCCACGAGCCGGACGTCGTGCTTGCGCGTGTCGATCCCGACGGCCTCGAGCGAGCCGAAGTACTGGTCGAGGATGTCTTCGGGCGCGGGCTTGAGGATCACCTGGAGCTGGTAGTAGTGCTGGAACCGGTACGGGTTCTCGCCGTAGCGGCCGTCGCTGGGCCGGATGCACGGCTCGACGTAGACGGTGCGCCAGGGGTCCGGGCCGAGACAGCGGAGGAAGGTCGCCGGGTTGAAGGTTCCGGCGCCGAGCTCGGTGTGGTACGGCTGCATGACGACGCAGTCGCGCTCGGCCCAGTAGGCCTGGAGCGCGGCAAGCATCTGCTGGTAGTTCAGGGCCACGGGTCGGGGAATCCTACGGAGTGCCGGCCTCGACGAGCTCATGCGCCGGAACGCGTCGCTCGCGGGCCGTGATCAGCAGCGCGACCGCGGCGCCGACCACGGCGGCGACGGCACTGATCCAGAACGCCGTCGTGAAGGCTGACTCCTCCGGGATGCCGAGGCCCGGGATCGTCTTGGCCGTCAGGATCGCGGCGCCGACCTGGCCGCCGACCACGCCGCCGATCGTCCGCATGACGGTGTTCATGCCGGTCGCAACGCCCGTCTCCGTCGGCTTGACCGAGGTGACGATGATGTTCGCCATCGCGGCGAAGGTCATCGGGATCCCGAGCCCGAAGACGAGCATGGCTACGACGACCTGCCACGGCTCGTCGTGCCAGATCGCGAGCATGCTCAGCGCCACTGCGGTCAGAGCCATGCCGAGGCTGAGCGGCCACTTCGAGCCCCAGTGCCGACCCATGACCCCGGCGAGCGGCCCCATCAGGAATCCGGCGAGGGCGGCCGGCACCAGGTACAGGCCGGTCGTCGTGGCGCTCGCACCGAAGCCGTAGCCGGCCAGGCGCTCGGGGATCTGGACGAAGTTCGGGACGAGGACGAACGACCCGAACATCGCGAACCCCGCGATCAGACCTGTGAGATTCGCGAAGAAGACGGGCCTACGCGCGAGCATCCGCATGTCGACCATCGGGTCCGGCACCCGCGTCTCGGCGTAGCCCCAGGCGAGGAGCGAGACCGCCGCGACTGCGAACAGACCGGTGACTCTGCCCGATCCCCAGCCCCAGCTCTCGCCTTCCGTCAGGGCGAGAAGAAGCGAAAGCAGGCCGATCGAGAGCAGCGTCGCGCCAACGAAATCGACTCGCGACGGCGACTTGATCGGAGACTCGGGGACGAAGAGGTGGACGAGCACCGCCGCGATGCCGACCCCGACTGCGCCGACCACGAACAGCCAGTGCCAGGTGAGCGAGTCGATGATCACGCCGGAGAGGACGAGCCCGAGGCCCCCGCCGACGGCAAAGACGGCCGAGACCGCGCCGACGGCCACACCGACCTTCTCGGGAGGAAACTCGTCCTTGATGATCGCGAAGCTGAGCGGGAAGACGGCGGCCCCGGCGCCCTGCACCACCCGGCAGGCGATGAGCACGGCGATGTTGGGCGCGAAGATCGCCGCGACGCTGCCTGCGAGGAAGATGAGCAGGCTGATCAGGAGCATCCGCTCCTTGCCGTACTGATCTCCGAGCCGGCCGAGCAGCGGCGTGGCGACCGACGCCGAGAGCAGGAATCCGGTCAGGAGCCACGTCGCCCACGCAGTGGTCGTCTCGAACTCCTGCTCGAGCGCGGGCAACGCCGGGACGACCATCGTCTGCTGGAGGGCGATCGAGATCCCCGCGAAGATCAGGATCGCAAGCGTGAAGTTGTAGTGCTGCCGCCCGTCGGAGAGCGCGTGCGTCGGCGGTGCGCTCACAGTGCCGCCATGCTAGAGCCACGGTCGGGACCCCCGCCGGGCCCCCGTCTTCGCCCGTCAGCCCCTGGAGGGCGGACGCGCGGTCCGGGCGCCCCTGCTGAGCGTGAAGCTCACCCGGGAACCGCGCCGGACTCGTCTGCCGGCGCGCGGCGCCTGCGAGATGACGCGTCCCTTGCGTGCCTTCGAGTACCGCGAGCGAACGGTTCCGACACGGCAGCCCGCACGGACGATCGCCCTGCGCGCCCCGCGGAGCATGCGCCCCTTCACGTTCGGGATGCGGCACCGAGGCGCCTGTGCAGTGCGCGGCGGTGGGGACGCCTGCGGCGAGGGTGGCGGAGGCGGAGGCGGTAGCGGGGGCGCGGGAGGAGGCGGCGGCGGGACCGCGCAGTCACGGGGCGCCGGGTTGCAGGAAACCTGGAAGCACTGCGCAACCTCGCTGTTGCCGCTCGCCTGGTTCGCTCCGCCGTCGATGTTCCCGAGGTCGGCGACGATGCCCCATCCGTCGTTCAAGTTGGCGATGTTGCCCCTGAGCGCGTGGGCGGGCGTCCGGACGACGAGCCCATCGCTCTGGTTCTGGTTCGTCGTGTTGCAGTCGATCAGGTTGGCGTCTCCCGGAAGGGCGGCCACCGCCTCGACGTGGATCCCCTGGGCGCCGTTCAAGCTGGCCGTGTTGAGCACCACCGTGTTGCCGAGCGAGTCCTGGAGCTCGATGCCGATCCCGAGCGTGTTGCTCGCGTTGTTGAGCTCGACGCGGTTCCGGTTCGAGTTCGTCAGCTCGATCCCGCCCGCGTTGAAGCGGACGTCGTTCCCGCGGATCACACCGGCGTTCGAGAGCTCCAGGAGGATCCCCGAATCGCCGCTGCCTGAAATCGTGTTCTCCAGGATCAGCGTGCCGTTCGACTCGGCCACCTGGACGCCGGCGTCGCCGTTCTGCGTCACAGAGTTCCGCTCGATCCGGTTGTCGTGCGACGCCGAGACGACGAGCGCCGCGTCCTGGTTCGACGTCAGCGTGTTCGCGAGCAGGACGTTCGAGTTGGAGCCGAGCAGGAGACCGATCCCGGCATCGCCGTTCCCCGAGACCGTGTTCTTCTCCAGCCGATTGCCGCTCGCTCCTTCGAACAGCAGGCCGAGGTCGCTACTCGTGCTGACCTGATTGGACTCGAAGACGTTGTCGCTCGATCCCGAGACGAAGATCCCCCGGTTCGCGGTCTGTCCGATCGTGTTGCCGACGATGAAGTTCCCGCTCGATCCTCCGGCGACGACGAGGCCGTCGTTCGCCTGGAGCTGGATCGACGAGCTCCGGACCTGGTTCTGAGCCGCACCGTCGAGCTGCACTCCGGCAAGCTGATTCGAGGTCAAGACCAGCCCGTCGACGACGTTCCCGATCGAGCCGGGATTCAGCTGGACGCCGTAGTCGAACCCCTGCACGGCGCCGTTCCTGATCGTGACGCCGTCGAAGCCGTCGTTCCTGATGCCGGCGCCGAGGCCCGCTCCGACGATCGCTCGCCCGTTGAGGTCGATCGTGATCCCGTGCGCCCCGACGACCAGCCCGTCCCCCGGGCAGGCGAGCAGATCGTTGTCGAGCGTCGTCGAGGCGACGAGCACCTTCCCGCACTGCACGTGCGCGGCCTGCGCCGACCCGGAGACCGTGAGGAGCGCGACGATCGTCGCCAGGAGCCCGGCGGCGACGAGCTGCCTGGAGAGGGCGCCTGGCGACTGTGCTGGACGCATCCGCGGGACGCCGACGATATCCCGCTTCGATGAGAATTCCGTCAAAGGCCGCGAGGGCGCTCCATCACGCGGTCGGACGGCGGGCCGAAGCCGAACTTCTCGTAGAGGGAATGCGCGTCGGCCGTGTGGAGGATCCACCGTGACCCGGCATACGGGCCGTTCTCGACGATCTCGCGAACGAGCTCGACGCCGAGACCCTTTCCCCGGTACTCCGGCAGGACGTAGACGTCGGCGAGGTACACGAGATGCGCGTCGCCGATCGCGCGTGCGAAGCCGATCTGACGCTCGCCGTCGTAGAGGCCGACGACCAGCATCGCGTCGCGGACGAACTGCTCCTGCTCGCCGCGCGGCCTTCCCGGAGCCCAGTACGAGTGGTTCGTGATGAAGTCGTGGACGGCGTCGACGTCGATCCGGGCGGGATCGTCGTCGAGCTCGTAGCCGCCCGGCAGCTCGCGCTTCACGCGGACAGCGTCCGGAGGCGGAAGCCGCCGTGGAACTCGTACGACGAGGCGATGACGGCGAGCGCTTCGCTGGCCGCCCGGCTCGACAGGCCGATCGCTCCGGCGTCCGCGAGCGGCGTCGTCAGCAGCGCCTCGATCCCGTGCAGTCCCGCCGTGGACAGCGGGATCGCATCGGCGCGGCAGTTGCCGCACACCGCGCCGCCCGCGCGCGGCGAGTAGCCGGCGAGGCCGCTCTCCGCCCCGCACTCCGCGCAGCTCGTCAGGTGCGGGAGGTAGCCGGCGAGCCAGAGGAGCTTCAGCTGGAAGGCGAGGACGAGCGGGTCGAGCGCGGGACGCGCGTCCGGCCGAGGCTCGAGGTCGTCGAGCACGTCGAGGAAGCGCGTCAGCGCCTCGAACGCGCGCTCGTTCGTCTCCTGCTCGGGGAAGAGCCGCAGCATCGCTTCCAGCGCCACGAAGCCCACTGACACGCGGTAGTGGCCCTCTCGGGCGGCGCTGTGCGGCCGGATCAGCTGGACGCCCGTGATCGTTTGGAGGTCCCCCTTCCCCTCGTGCAGCACGAGCTCGACGTGGCTCAGCGGCTCGAGCCGGCCGCCGAAGCGCGATTTCGTCCGGCGGATGCCCTTGGCGACCGCACCGATCCGCCCGCGGTCGAGCGTGTACAGGTGGAGCACCCTGTCGGCCTCGCCGAAGCGGAGCGATCGCAGCACGACTGCTTCCGTCTTGTAGGTGCGGCCGGCCACGGCTCAAGTGTAGAAGCGGCGTCAGCTGGGAAAATCCGCCCGGATGGCGCGGGTCCAGATGTACACGACGCGCTGGTGCGGCTACTGCGTCCGTGCCAAGGCGCTGCTCGAGGCGCGGGGGATCGAGTTCGAGGAGATCTCGCTCGACGACGACCCGGCCTTCCGCCAGACGATCTTCGACCTGACCGGCCGCTGGACCGTGCCGCAGATCTTCATCGACGGTGAACCGATCGGCGGCTACGTCGAGCTGTGGCGCCTGGAGCAGAGCGGCGCCCTGGAACCGCTCGCGGCCTAACGAACTGTCAGCGGCGTACCGACGGGCAGGAGGCGCGAGAGGCGCAGGATGTCGCGGTTCCGGAGCCGGATGCACCCGTGCGAGACCCGACCGGGGAGGATGCCCGGCCGGTTCGTGCCGTGGATGCCGATGAAGCCCCCGCCGGGCCAGTCGGTGAGGACCGGCGAGCGCCCGCTGGTGCCGTAGGCGACCGGCCCGAAGAAGGGATTGTCGAAGCCGAAGAGCATGTTGCGGACGTAGAACTCTCCGCGCGGCGTCGGCCACTGCGTCCGTCCCACACCCACCCGCGCCCAGAAGATCGGCCTTCCGGACCGATACAGGGTCATCGCGAGCGCGCGCCGGTCGACGACCAGATGCGTCCGCACGATCTTCCAGTCGCTCAACGCGCGGCGCGGTACCCACCCGGTGCGGTTGTTCGGGAGGATGGGAAGCCGGACGCGAATCCAGACACCGCGTTCCGTCCGCCGGCCGTCGAGCGCGAGCACGAGATTGGTGGTCCGCTCAGGCGTGAGGAGCGCAAGCCTGGCGATCGGCGCCGCACTCCTCCTCGGCCCGGCCCGGGCGACCGTCCGGCGCATGACGAACGCGTAGCGGTACGTCGCGCCCGCATGCGTGCTCAACTTGAAGGAGCGCGCCAGGGCGCGGACGACCTCGAGAACGAGGCGGCGTGTGCCGGCGCCGGTCGCCGGTTCGTCGGGCTGAGCCGTGAACGTGACCGAGAAGGAACGGCCTGCCTGCGCGGGCGTCGGCCTCCAGGTCACACCGGCGGTCGCGGGGTCCCCGGGCGTCGTCCGGAACGTGGCACCCGCCGGGACGCCCTCCGCGTCGATCGTGACCGTCGCGCCCGAGGCTCGGGCGGCAAGCGCGAAGCGCAAAGGCTCACCGGCGACGACCCGGAGGCGGGCTCCCTCCGCCGGTGTGGGCGGAAGCCACTCGAGCAGCGCCGGCGCCGAGGCACTCCCTGACGCGGCCCCCGGAAGCGCGAAAGCCGCAAGAAGTCCAATCCCGCAGAAAAAAACCCTGCTAACACGGGACGCCGGGCACATGGCGGGCGCCGCAGTGGTCGGAAAAAGTGTAGCGCGCTGTCTTGAGTCTGGCTACTTGACGGTCAGCGGCGTGCCGACCGGCATGAGGCGCGCGAGCCGCAGGATGTGCCCGTTCTTCAGGCGGATGCAGCCGTGCGAGACCCGGCCCGGCAGGATGGACGGCTGGTTCGTCCCGTGGAGCCCGATGAAGCCGCCGCCCGGCCAGTCGGTCAGGACGGCCGAGCGCGCACTCGTCCCGAACGCGATCGGGCCGTAGACGGAGTTGCCGAATCCGTAGAGCTGGTTGCGGACATAGAACTCGCCGCGCGGCGTGGGCCAACTCGGAAGCCCTACGCCGACGGGCGCTCGAAAGATGACCCGTCCGCGGCGGTAGAGCGTCGCGGTGAACCGGCGGCGGTCGACGACGAGGCGCGTCCGCACCTCTTTCCAGTCGCTCAGCATCTTGCGCGGCACCCAGCCGGTGCGGCCGTTCGGCAGCGTCGCGAGGCGCACGCGGATCCAGACCCCGCGCTTCGTCCGCCGGCCGTCGAGCGTGAGGACGAGGTTGGTCGTCCCCTCCGGCGTCCAGCGTCCGAGGCTGGCGACCACGGCCGACGTCTTGCGCGGCGCGCTGCGCGCGACGCCCTGTCGGAGCACGAACGCGTAGCGATAGAGGTGCTTCTGCCCGCTGAGGACGAAGCGCTCCGGCTTTGGTTTCGGCTTCGGCTTCGGCCGTGGGCTCCGAACGACCGCGATCGACACCTGGCGCGTCGCCGGCGGAACGCCGGGCACGCTCGAGGTGGCCGTGAACGTCAGCGCGTACCTCCGGCCCGCGGCCGCCGGGGGAGGCAACCAGCTGAAGGTCGCCGTGGCCGGGTTGCCGTCGCGCGGCGTGAAGGTCGCACCCGCAGGGACGCTCGTCGAGCGGATCGCCACCGTTGCCGTCGGCGCTCCGGGACCGGTCGCCGACAGCGCGAACCTGACCCGGCGTCCCGTCCTCGCCTGGATCCGGGCGCCGTCTGCCGGTGTCGGCGCAGCCCAGGTGACGCCGGCCACCGAAGCAGGACCAGCCGCGGTCCAGACGCCTGCAGACGCGGACGCGGGCAGCGCGGCACCGATGACCGCAGCGCAGATCACGAGCGCACGGAACGACAAGGCGGGAACCCTAGGCGACATGGTGGACGACGTTCGGAACCGGGGACCTGACCGGGCCGGCTACCGAATCGTAACCGGCGTTCCGACGCGGATCAGCCGGTCGAGCCGGTGGATGTCGGGGTTCCGGATCCTGACGCAGCCGTGGGAGACACGGCCGGGGAGGATCCCGGGTTGGTTCGTTCCGTGGATTCCGATGAACCCGCCTCCGGGCCAGTCGGTCAGCACGGCCGACCTGGCGTTCGTCCCGAACGCGAGCGAGCCGTAGATCGGGTCCGTGAAGCCGGTCAGGCGCTCCCGGATGTAGAAGTTCCCTGCCGGGGTCGGCCAGTGCGGCTCACCGACGCCCACGATTGACCGATAGACGACCCGGCCCCGCTTGTACAGCGTCGCGCGGAGGCTGGAGCGGTCGACGACGAGGTGGGTGTCGATTTCGACGAACGAGCCCACGGCCTCGCGCGGGATCCAGCCCATCGTCCCGTTCGGAAGAACCGGCAGCGGCACGCGGAGCCAGTAGCGCCCATCGCGGCCGATGTGCCCGCTCGCCAGGTAGAGGACGTGCGGAACGTGCTCCGGCGTCATCGTGCGCAGTCGGCCGACGACGCGCGAGCTCTCGCTGGGCCGGGCGCGCGCAACGACGTTCCGAAGGAGTACGGCACTCCTCGAGCGTGCCGTGGTGCTCGAGAGTCTGAAGGTCCGGCTGGCCCGCTGCCCGACATGGACGCGCACGGCGATTCGCGGCGAGGCGTCGCCGCCGTCGAGCGCCCTGAAGACGAACCGCCACTCGCCCAGCTGGGTGCGCCGCGGTGTCCAGCGGAACACGGATTTGGCCGGGGAGTCACTGACCTTGACGAGCCTCGCTCCGGCGGGAAGCTGGTTCACGCGGATCCGCACCGACGAGCCGAGCCCGCCGGCCGCCTCGAGCTCGATCCGGAACTCACGGCCCTGGCCGGCGACGAGCGCGGTCCCGTCCTCGGGTGTCTTGCCCTGCCAGAGGATCGTCGCGCTCCGGCTTCCCGACGCCGGGGAGACGAGGACGGCGAGCGAAACGACGAGCACGGGCAGCAGCGCCCCTACAGCTCGACGTGTCGTCCTTCGGTTCATCTACGTGACCCCTACTCCTTGTAGCAGAGAGAGGGCGACCTTTCGGCCGCCCTCTCCGTCAATCGGTCTCAGGCTTTCGGTTCTAGCCCGTGAAGGGCGGGCTGGTCCTGGCCCGGACCCTGCCCCTCGCGCCCTTACCGCTCTTCTTCGCAGCCTTCTTCTTGGCCTTCTTCGCCTTCTTGGCCTTCTTCGGCCGGTTGTACTGATCGATCGCCGGGCTCCGCTTGAGGACGGTGATGACGTCCTTCGGAGCGACGACCCGCTTGACGCTGACCGCAGCGTCACTCGCCGCCGAGGACGCGTAGCCGACGCCGCCCACCGCGGCGAGCGCGAGCAGCATGACGGCGGTCAGTGCACCGACGAAGGCGACGCGGAGCGAGCCTGCGCGGGATCGGCCGTCATACCTGACACGCGCCTCGAGGCGGCTGATCAGTTCGGGCGTAGGCTCAGGACGGCCGGCCCGCAGCTCGGCTTCGAGGTCGAAACCCTCGTGCCGTCTCCGCCAGTAACGCATTTCAGTGAACCCCCTGCTGTCGTTTCATTGCCATGCACCCACTACTACTGGGATGCGTGGCGTTTCCTTACAGGCTCGGCGTCGTCGTCCACGCCGAGGATTCCGCGTAGGCGCCCGAGTGCGCGATGGAGCGCGACCTCGATCGCGTTCGTGCGCGCGCCGAGGAGCTCGGCGATCTGGCGCGCGGTCAGGTCGGCGCCGTAGCGGAGGGCGATCAGCTCGCGATCCCGCTCGTCGAGCGTGGAGACGGCGCTGGAGATCGTGAGCCGCCGGATCGCCTCCTCCTCGAGGTTGGACGTGTCGACGGAATCCACGTCCTCGGTTGCGAACTCGGTGTTCGAGTAGGCGCCGTCGATGCAGCGCTTCGCGATTCCGAGCAGCCAGGCGACCGGCTCGCCTTTCTGGGGGTCGTAGCTCTTGCGGTAGCGGAGTGCTCGCTCGAAGGTCTCGCTGGTGACGTCCTCCGCGTCGGGGCCGTCGCCGAGCCGGTAGGCGGCGTAGGCGTAGACGCGCCGGATCATCGGCTCGGGGTTCGCAAGTGGATCTCGTCGCAGCATCAGGAGCCCTCTTCACGGAGGTTGTCGATCTCAGGGCTCAACGGGTTTAGCCGCTCCGCCTCGGCGAGCGCCCTGGTGCGCTCGGCACCGGTGGTTGCCTCGGCCAGGCGGAACCAGAGCAGCCAGTCGTCCGGCTCCTTCTCGATCGCGCGCCGGAAGCTCTCGCGCGCTTCCACCAGGTCGCCGCGCCCGAGCTGGGCCTCTCCGAGACGCTGCCACGGCTCGGACGACCAGCGGGCCCACGTGCGGGCGGTGCGCGCCTCGTCCTCCGCCTCCGCGTAGTCGGGCGGCGAGGCCTCGGCGGCGTCGACGCTGGCCGAGAGCGCGCTCGAGCCCACGAGCCCGACGAATGCGACCCCGGCCAGGGCGAGCGCCGTCACCGTCGCTCCGATCCGTACCCGTGGCCCTGGGACGAACGGCGCGGCCCCGTTCGTCCTCAGCGCGAGGAGGGCGACGCCGCAGGCGAGTGCGGGGACGGTTACGCCGGGAAGCTCCCAGTCCCAGTCGACGGCCGCGTGGAAGACATAGACGACGTAGGCGCCGAAGGCACCGACGGCGAGAGGATGGCCGCGGGCTCCCACGGCGGCGACGAGCGGGACGCCGAGGACGAGCAAGAGGAGAGCGAGGCCGAGGGGCCCGAGCTCCGCCAGCATCTCGATGTAGAGGCCGTGCGCGTCGCGAACGACGTACGCGATCGGCCGGTGCTCGTACCAGTACTGCTCGTAGGTTCCCGGCCCGGAGCCGAGGACCGGGTGCGCGGCGTACTGGTTCCACGCCTCCTCCCAGAACTCGGGGCGGTAGCTGCCGGAGAACGTGAACAGCCGGTCGCCGAGGTCGGACGGTCTGCGGCGGCGGGTCCTCGAACTCGTCGCGGGCGCGGTCAACGAGGTCGACGGGACCGCCGACGCGCACGAGGAACGCGCTCATGGCCAAGACCGCCAGCCCGGCGAGCACTGCCGCGAAGGCGAGACGGGCGCGCCGCGGAGGCCTCCAGCGGCGCTCGACGGTCGCCAGCCCGGCCACCGCGGCAGCCGCGACCAGCGCAAGGATCACGACGACCAGCGCGACCTCCCGCCCCTCGTCGGCGGCAGCGCTCAGCGGTGAGTCCTGACGCGTCAGGGCGTCGGAGCTCGACCCGATCAGCACTGCAAGGGCCGAGGGGATCCCGACCACGACCAACGCAGTGGCGAGCTGGAGGCGCCGCGGATCGAGTGCGAACGCGGCCACGAGCGCGATCGCAAGTGAGACCACCGCGCCGCGGCTGAATGTGAAGTAGATGCTCGTCAGGAGGATCGTGAACGCCGCCGCTGCCAGACAGCGCGCGACCAGGCTTCGGTCGCGAGCCACGAGGCCGAGTGCGAGCACGGCGCCCATCGCCGCGAAGACTCCGAAGCCGTTCCAGTAGCCGAGCGGCTCGGACAGGCGATAGGTCGAGATCGGGTCGTACGTTCCGAGCCGGTCGGGGAAGAGTCGCGTGGCGAGCCCGTAGGTCGAGATGAGCGAGATCGCGGCCAGCAGCCCACGAAGCAGCGCCGGAGCCGTCTCCGGGCGGACGACGAGCAGCATCGCCGCGGCCGCGCCGAGGTAGGCGAGCATCCGGAGGCCCTCCAGGACCGTGTGCACGGAGTTGTCCGTCCAGAGCAGCGAAAGCCACGTCCACGCCGCGAGCCCGGCGAGCCCACCGAGGAAGACGGCCCCGAGCGAGCCGCCGCGCAGCTCCGCCCGGCCGAGGAGAAGCCAGGCCGTAGTCAGCCACAGCCCGACGAGCGCCGTCCAGCCCCAGGCGGGCGGGAAGTAGCCCCCGTCCGCCGCCGCGAGCGCGCCCATCCCGACGGCGGCGGCCACGCCCACCGCGAGCGAGCCCACGGTCGGGACGGCCGCGCGTACGCGCACCGCCGACGCGGTCGCGTCAGCCATCGACACTCGGGAATCGGGCTCCGCGCACCGCTTTCAGAGGGTACAGCGGGCTTCGGCGGAGAGGGCTTGGTTTTTCCGTCCGGATCGTCCCGGCCTGTGGAAAAGCTGTTGAAAACCGCTGCGGCTCGAGTGCGCTACTAGCCGCCGCGCGTGGACGCGTACCAGCGAAACGTCTCTGCGAGACCGTCGTCGAGCTCGATCTCGGGCCGCCAACCGAAGGCCGCTTCGGCCGCGGAGGAGTCGATCGCGCTGCGGGTGAGCTCCCCCGGCCTGAGCGGCTCGAGCTTCGGGTCGACTGCGGTGCCGGCGGCGCGCTGCAGGCCGTCCAGGATCTCCAGCACCGACACTTCGCGGCCCCAGCCGAGGTTGAACGTCCCTGGGACTTCGGTGTCCGCGAGAGTCGTGAAGGCGCGGGCGATGTCCTGGACGTGGACGTAGTCGCGCGTCGGTGTCCCATGGCCGTAGACGATCGGCGGGTTGCCGAGTATGAGGCGCTCGCTGAAGATCGCCACAACCCCGGCCTCGCCGTGCGGGCTCTGCCGGGGCCCGTAGACGTTGCCGAGCCGGAGCACGACGTGCGCGACGCCGTGGAAGCGTTGCAGCGCCGCGACGTAGGCCTCGCCGGCCTGCTTTCCCGCGCCGTACGGGGAAAGCGGCTGCGGGACGAAGGTCTCCGGCGTCGGGATCGGCGCGCCGTCTCCGTAGAGCGCACCGCCGGTCGACGCGAACACCGTGCGCGCACCCAGCTCGGTTGCGATGCGGACCACGTTGAAGGTCCCGAGGACGTTCGAGGCGAAGTCGCGCTCGGGATCGGTGACGGAGACGGTGACGCTGGACTGCGCGGCGAGGTGGCAGACGTAATCGGGCCGGAAGTCGTCAAAGGCACGCCGAAGGAGGTCTCCGTCGGCGACGTCGATCTCGGCCAGGGTTGCCGCCTGCTGGACGTTCTCCCGCGACCCGGTCGAGAGGTCGTCCACGACCAGCACGTCGTCTCCCCGCTCGAGAAACGCGTCGGCGACGTGGGAGCCGATGAACCCGGCCCCGCCGGTCACGACGACCTTCACGTCAGTCGCCCGTTCCGTTCGGAGTGAGCGGCTGGCAGCTCGGGCAGTACCAGGTGCCACGGCCTCCGGCCCTGGTCTTGCCGATCTGCGCGCCGCAGCGGTAGCACGGCTCGCCCTCTCGGCCGTAGACGCGAAACGCGTCCTGCATCCGGCCTCGAGCGCCGTCGGGCGTCCGGTAGTCGCGGAGCGTCGCCCCCTGCCGGGCGATGCCGGCCTTGAGCGCCTCGCGGACGGCCTTGTGCAGCCGCTTGACCTCGGCTTCGTCGAGATCCCCGGCCGGGCGGAGTGGGTGGATCCGTGCGCGCCAGAGCGCCTCGTCCGCATAGATGTTCCCCATCCCGGCCGCGGCCCGCTGGTCGAGCAGTGCGGCCTTGACGGGCGCGCGCCGACGATCGAGTCGCGCTGCGAGGCTCGCGGGCGTGAACGCGCGGCTCAGGGGCTCCTCGCCGAGCCGTGCGGCGAGGTAGTCAGTCTCCTCGCCGGGCTCCAGGAGCAGCCAGGTGCCAAATCTTCGGACATCTCGATAGATGACGTCCGACCCGTCGTCTAGTCTGACAACGACGCGGAGATGCGGATCGTTCTCGGGCGCTCCGTCTCTCACGTGTCGCACCGTTCCCGTCATCCGGAGGTGGATCAGGAGTACACGACCCGTTTCAAACCGAAAAATCAGATACTTGCCGCGCCGATCGACGGCTTCGACGACCTCGCCCTCGAGCTCGGCGGCGACTTCCCGCGGCTCGACCGGACGCGTGACGCGAGAATCGAGGATCTCGACGCTCTCGAAACGCCGACCGGTGAGCACCGGCTCCAGGCGAGCCCGGACCGTCTCGACCTCGGGGAGCTCCGGCACGCGACTTAGCCTAGCCGCGCCGCCCGGGGGCTAGGCGAGAGTCTCGAGGATCACGCCCGTCGGCTCGGGAGCCTCGTCGCCGAGCACGTACGCCGCCTCGACTTCGGCCACGGCGGCGGCTGCCGCGGCGTCGTCCAACGCATGGATCTCCGCGAGCACGTCGCCCGCGGCGACTCGGTCTCCGCGCTTCGCGCGGCAGACGATGCCCACCGAGTGGTCGATGGCTGCGTCCTTGACGGCACGGCCGGCTCCGAGGTGGACGGACGCGACGCCGACGGCGAGTGCGCCGAGCCGGGTCACGGCTCCGTCCCGTGGCGCCGTGACCTCGCGGAGGACCGGTGCGCGCGGCAGCGCGTCCTCGGACGGGTCCCCGCCCTGCGCCTCGATCCAGCGCTCGTACGCCTGGAGCGCGGAGCCGTCGGCGAGAACCGCCTCGGTGCGGGATCGCGCCTCGCCTTCGTCGACGCCGTCGCAGAGCGCCACGAGGTGTGCCGCGGATGCAACGGCGAGCTCGGTGAGATCGGCTGGACCGTCGCCGCGCAAGGTCGCGACCGCCTCGCGGATCTCGAGGGCGTTGCCAACCGCCTGCCCGAGCGGCTGGTCCATGTCGGTCAGCTCGCAGACGACCCTGCGGTCCGCCCGGCGTCCGAGCTCGAGCATCGCCTCGGCGAGCTCGCGTGCATCGTCGAGCGACTTCATGAAGGCTCCGTCGCCGACCTTGACGTCGAGAACGATCGCGTCTGCGCCCGCCGCGATCTTCTTGGACATGATGCTCGCGGCGATCAGCGAGACGTTCTCGACCGTCGCGGTCACGTCGCGGAGCCCGTAGAGCTTCTTGTCCGCAGGGACGAGCTCGGCCGTCTGGCCGATGACCGCCAGGCCGATCTCGCGCACCTGGTCGACGAACTCCTCGCGCGAGAGCTCGATGCGAAAGCCGGGGATCGACTCGAGCTTGTCCAGCGTCCCGCCGGTGTGGCCGAGGCCGCGGCCGCTCATCTTCCCGAAGGGCACGCCGCACGCAGCGACGAGCGGGCCGACGACGAGCGAGGCCTTGTCCCCCACCCCACCGGTCGAGTGCTTGTCGGCGACGAGGCGTCCGATCTCCGCCCGGAAGTCGATCGTCTCGCCGCTCCGCACCATCGCATCGGTGAGCGCATAGGTCTCGCGTCCGTTCAGGCCGCGGAAGTAGACGGCCATGCAGAAGGCGGCGAGCTGGTAGTCGGGAATCTCGCCGCGCGTGTACTCGAGGACGAGCTCGCTGAGCTCATCGTCGGAGAGCTCGCCGCCGTCGCGCTTGCGCTGGATCAGCTCGACGGCGCGGATCACGCCTTCTCGGCCACGAAGATCGCGGGTGTCCGGCGGGCACGGATCGGGCCCTGGACGGGCGGTACGCGAGCGCCCTCGAGCAGCACGAGGGATCCCACGTAGGACTGAGCCGTCTCGGCGTCCGGGAACACGACCCACCCGTGGGCGTCGCGACGCTCGACGCGCGCAAAGAAGCGCGGCAGGATCTTTTCGGCGTCCTCGGCCAGGAAGCTCGACCGCGGGCGCGGCCTCCCGACCAGCTCGTAGAGCTCCTCGAGGTGGTCGAATCCGTTCGTGACGGCGACGAGCCGGCCGCCTGGTCTGAGCACGCGCACGATCTCCGCGAGAGCCTGATCGAGGTCGCGGACGTGGTAGAGCATCCACGCCGCGACGACACAGTCGAAGCTCTCGTCGTCGAACTCGAGCCGCTCGACGCTCCCCAGCCGAGCGTCGACGCCGCGGCTGCGTGTGAGCTCCGCCATTCGGGCGGACTGGTCGACTGCGACGACGTCGGCACCCAGCTCACGCTGCAGACGCTCGGCAAGCTCGCCTTCCCCAGGGCCGACCTCGAGGATCCGGCGTGGGCGTCCCTCCGCGATTGCCTCGAACAGGACGTCCCGCGCGTCGGGACCCTCCGCCCCTGCGTACGCCGCCTTCCGCGCAGCGAGCCGGGTCTCATCCGCGTACTCCTCGCGGACGACCGTCGGGTCGTGCATCGTCACGGCTCGACGATCGGCGCGCCTGGGAGCCCGCGCACTCCGCCGCGCCCGCCGAGCCACCGGTTCACGGTCGCGCCGACATCCGCGAACTCACCCTCGTGGGTCACGCCGCGAGCATTCCGGCCCTCAACGTAGGCGAGCAGCAGCGCGTGCTCCCGCGAGTGGTCCGTCGAAGGCGTCGTCGGGTCGCACCCGTGGTCGGACGTGATGATGAGCAGATCTCCCTCCCGCAGCGCGCCCAGGAGGTCGGGCAGCCGCCGGTCGAAGTCCTGGAGGCAGCGGTGGAAGTTGACCGGATCGTTGCGGTGCCCCCAGAGCATGTCGGTCTCGACGAGGTTGACGAAGACCACCCCGCCCTCGAGCTCCTTCAGGAGCCGCTCGGTCTGAGTGATCCCCTCGACGTTCGACCGTGTCGGGTGCGATTCGTCGATGTCGACGCCCGCAAAGATGTCGCGGATCTTCCCGACGCCGTGAACCTTGTGACCGGCGTCCCGGACGAGGGTCAGGTAGTTCGGCTGTCGCGGCTTGAGCGACCAGTCGTGGCGGTCCGGCGTCCGCGTGTAGTTCCCCGGCTCGCCCTCGAAGGGACGCGCGATCACGCGGCCGACCGCGTGCTTTCCGGTCAGGATCTCGCGCGCGATTCCGCAGGCGGCGTACAGCTCGTCCAGCGGGATCGTGTCGACGTGCGCAGCGACCTGGAAGACCGAGTCGCCCGACGTGTAGACGATCCACTTCCCCGTTCGCTGGTGCTCCTCGCCGAGCTCGTCGATGATCTCCGTGCCGGACGCCGGCTTGTTCCCGAGGACGCCGCGGCCGGTTCTGTGCGAGAACGTGTCGACGATCTCGAACGGGAAGCCGTGCGGGTACGTCGGAAAGGGCTGCGCCGTGACCACTCCCATCAGCTCCCAGTGGCCCGCCGTCGTGTCCTTGCCCTTCGAGCGCTCGAAGAGCCTGCCGGCGATGGCCGGCGCCCCCGGCTGCGGAGGGCAGCCCTCGAGCTCCTTCACATTTCCGAGCCCGAACGCCTCGAGGTGCGGGAGGTCGAGCCCACCGACTGCCTTCGCGACGTTTCCGAGCGTATCCGAGCCCTCGTCGCCGTAATCGGCCGCATCCGGCAACTCTCCCGCCCCGACGGCGTCGAGCACGATGACGCACGCCCGTGGCATGGGGCTATTCTAGGTTCGCTTTGGAGACCGTTCTCGGCCTCATCGGATTGGTCGTGTACATCGTTGCGACCATCGCCCTCGCCGCCGGCGTCACGTACGCGATCGTTCGGATCTCGCCCACCAGGCGCGCCAAGGAAAAGACGCCGGCAGCCAAAGCCTCCTAGACCGGCGAGAGCGGCAGGACCTCGTCCAGCGGCGTGAAGCCGAGGCCGTGCGCCTCGGCGACCGCTTCGTACGTGATGCGCCCGTCGAGCACGTTCACGCCGCGCGCGAGAGCCGGATCCTTCGCGATCGCCTCGCGCAGACCGTCGTCCGCGATCGCCTCGACGTACGGCAGCGTCGCGTTCGTCAGTGCCTTCGTGGACGTGATCGGCACGGCGCCGGGCATGTTGGCGACGCAGTAGTGCGTGACGCCGTCGACGACGAAGACCGGTTCGGAGTGTGTCGTCGGACGGGACGTCTCGACGCACCCACCCTGGTCGATCGCAACGTCGGCGATCACCGATCCCTCCTTCATCCCCGCGACCATCTCGCGAGTGATCAGCTTCGGTGCCAGAGCACCTGGGATCAGCACGGCGCCGACGACGAGATCCGACTCGGCGACGGACTCCTCGATCTGGAGTGCAGATGACATCAGCAAGGTGACGCGCGCGCCGAGCACTTCCTCGAGATGGCGCATGCGATCGATCGACCGTTCGAGGATCGTCACCTCGGCGCCGAGGCCGAGCGCGATCACGGCCGCGTTGTAGCCGACCATGCCGCCGCCGATCACCACCGCCTTGCCAGGGGCAACGCCGGGGACGCCTCCGAGCAGCAATCCGCGTCCGCCGGCCGGCTTCTCGAGCAGCGTCGCACCCGCCTGGGCCGCGAGCCGGCCGGCGATCTCGCTCATCGGCGCGAGCAGCGGGAGCGCGCGGTCGTCGGTCTCGACGGTCTCGTAGGCGACGCACGCGGCTCCGCTCTCCATCAGCGCCCGCGTGAGCTCCTCGCTCGCCGCGAGATGGAGGTACGTGAACAGGATCTGCCCCTCGCGCAACCGGCCGTACTCCTCCGGCAAGGGCTCCTTCACCTTGAGCACGAGCTCCGAGTCGGCCCAGATCTCGTCGACCGAGCCGATGCGTGCCCCGACCCCGGTGTAGGACGAATCCGGGAAGGCACTCCCGTCGCCGGCGCCCTGCTCGACGAGGACGCTGTGGCCATGGCGCGTGAGCTCGAGCGCGCCGGCCGGCGTCAGCGCGACGCGGTACTCGTCCTGCTTGATCTCCTTCGCGACGCCGATGTTCATTTGCCGCGGATTATCTATGCGCGCGCCAGCCGCTCGACCAGCTGGCGCTCCTCCGGCCCGAACCAGGGCGGCCGGCCGGCGAGCGCGTTCTGTGCGGCGTGGAGCGGGTTACGCGTCCCTGGGATCACCACGTCGATGCGCTCGTCCGACAGGCTCCACTTGAGAAGCGCCTGCGCCCAGGTGTCGATCCCGAACGCGCGCAAAGGCTCGAGCTCGTCGTCCGCCGGCGGGCGCCGCGTCAGCTCGCCCTTGCCGAGAGGGCGCATGACGATCACGGCGATGCCGAGCTCGGCGGCGAGCGGGAGCAGCTCGCGCTCGCAATCGCGCTCGAACGGGTTGTACGGGAGCTGAACCGCCTCGAAGCGCCCGGTGCGCATCGCTTCTGCCAGCTCCCCGAACGCAGAAGGCGCATAGTGGGTCACGCCGAGCCGACCGATCCGGCCGGACTCCCGCTCCTCCTCGAGCCACGGGAGATGCTCGCGCCAGGAGACGAGGTTGTGCACCTGCTCGACGTCCACGCGGCCGTACCAGCCGAGCTGGTCCTCGAACTGCGCCCGGCCCTCCTGCACCGTCTGCGCCCAGATCTTCGTCGCCACTGCTGCCTGGTCGCGCCGCCCGTCGAGCGCCGCGCCGAGCGAGCGCTCCGCGCCGCCGTACATCGGCGAGGAGTCGAAGAGTCGAGTGCCGGCCGGGAGCGCAGCGTCGACGACGTGGCGCGCGAGCTCGGCGTCGCCGTCGAACGTCTTCGAGGTGCCGACGCCGACGACCGGACCGAGCCTCCGCTCCTCCATCAGGAGAGCCTGTCGCTCGCGACTTCGCCGGCCGCGTACGCGCACATGAAGAAGCACGGGTCGTCCTCCAGCACCCGCCCCATGTGCGCGAGCTGGAGCGGCAACCGGCCGCATTCCTCGTGCCAGCCCTCCACGTCGACCTCCTCTCGCGGCTCGAGCCAGTCCGGGGCCTCGAGGCCCAGGGGCCATGCGATCGCCACGTCAGCCATGCAGAGGTCGAAGATCGCGTGGACGTGGTGCGAGACGCCCTGGTGGCGCTCCCGCGCGTCGGCCTCCGAGTAGCGGACCGCGAGGACCGGTTGACCGCCGAGAGCTGCCGCGGTGTTCGCAGCAACGGCAGCGGCGAGCCCGCCGTGGCCGAGGAGCGAGCCGGTCCCGACGATCCCGGGGCCGATCGAGCACACCACGGCGTCGAAGCCCTGCCCGGCGCACCAGGCAAGCGCGGAGGCGTGGGTGACCGCCTGGACGTCTCCGTCGACGCACGGCGAGGCGGCGACGGCGACCTCGATGACGCTGCCCTCCTTCAGCTCACGGACCGTGTCGGAGAGCGAAACGGGCAGCGCGCCGCCGCCCAGCTGGACGTACGCGACACGGCGGCCACGTCCGAGGCCCGCGCAGGCCGGCGCAACCTGGCTGTGGAGCGAGCAGCACACGACGGGCATCCCGTCGAGCGTCTTCGGCAGCAGCCCGTCCTCCTCCACGTGGCGGGTCGCCGCCTGGAGCGGCGTGTACGGCAGGGTCATGACGTGCGCGCCCTGCTCGGGCTCGGCGTCCAGCCCGCGGGTCAGGTTCGCGTAGAGGACGTCGAAGCCGCCGGAGCCCAGCTCGAGCGTCCTGGCCTGGACGTTGACGATGACCTCGTCGCCGAGCTCGACCGGCCCGGTCAGGCGCGGGTAGGCGATCGTGGGCGTCCCGTCCACCTCGAGCCGGACGAGCCCGTCGTGCTCGTTCGCGACTCCGGTGACCGTCCCGCGGCGGAGGCTGAGCACTACGCGTCCTCCGCAGGCTCGTCCACGGGCGCTGTCTCGCGGGCCACGTCGAGGAGCGCGAGCGTGACGTCGACCATCCGTTCGATGTCGGCGACGGCGATGTGCTCGTCCGGCGTGTGGATCTCCATCATCCCGTTCGCGAGGTTCACGCACGCCTTCCCGCGCTCGTTGAAGACGTTCGCGTCGGCGCCGCCGCCGGTCAGCTGGAGCAGAGGCTCGATCCCCGTACGCTCGAGCGCCGAGCAGGCGAGCGCGACCGGCGGATCACTGCGCGAGAAGCGGTAGCCGCGGTAGCTCTCCGCGACGGTCGTCTCCGCCTCGCACTGCTCGAGCGCCGCGGCGAAGGTCATCGTCTCGAGCATCTCGCGGACGAGGTCGGCGAGCTTTGACTCGTTGTGCGAGCGCACGTCGATCGAGAAGGAGCACCGGTCGGGGACGATGTTCTTGGCGGTTCCGCCGGAGATCAGCCCGACGTTCGCGGTCGTCTCGTCGTCGAGCCGGCCGAGCCGGAGGTCGGCGATGGCCCTCGCGGCCGCGGCGATGGCCGACCTCCCCTCCTCCGGCGCCATTCCGGCGTGGGCGGCGCGGCCGCGAATCACGACCTCGATCTGGCTGGCATACGGAGCGCCGAGCACGACGTTGCCGATCGGCGCTCCCTGGTCGTAGACGAACCCGGTCGTCGCCTCGAGCGTCGAGGCGTCGAACGCCTTGGCGCCCTGGAGCCCCACTTCCTCCTTCGGCGTGAAGAGCAGCTCGATGCCGGCGTGCGGCCGTCCTTCCGCGAGAACACGGCTTGCGGCATGGAGCATCGCCGCAACGGCCGCCTTGTTGTCCGCTCCGAGGATCGTCCCGCCCGCGTTTCGGACGACGCCGTCCTCCACGACGGGCTCCAGCGGCCCCGACGGCGGAACGGTGTCGAGGTGGGCGCAGAGGAAGATCGGGGTGCCGCCGTTCTGCGCCGTCGGCGGGATCCGGCACAGCAGGTTGCCCGCGTTCGAGCCGATCTGCGCGCCGGCGTCGTCCTCCGCGACCTCGAGCCCGAGCCCTTCGAGGTAGGTCAGGACCCGGTCGGCGACCTCGCGCTCCTCGCCCGGAGGGCTCGGGATCGCGGCCAGGTCGGTGAAGAGCGTCACCGGATCCGTCGGCAGCCTCATCGACACGGCCGCAATCGTAAGCGCGCCATCCGTTGGAAGACATGGCCCATGTGGCCATCTTGTGGGCTGCCGCCGCATCTGCGACCGTGACTCCGTGGCAGTCGAGCGCGTGATTCGAGCGCACGGTGCGAGCTCGGTGTGCCCTCTCAGCGCCGGAACTGTGACGAATCTGCACGGCGGCCGTTTTCACCCGAGAGGGATCGCTACGTTGCCGACGTTGTCAACGGCACGAGGTGATCTCGATGAAACGACTGCTACTCGCTGCGATCCTGGCGCTCACGGCCTCGCTCCTGGTCATCCCTCAGGCGGCGCCGAGCGCGGGCGAATCCGAGGCGATCTCCGAGGACTACGAGGTCTTCGAGGAGGAAGGCATTCAGGGCGACGACGTTCAGGGCGACGACATGTGCGCGTGCTGGGACCCGCCACCGCCTCCTCCGCCTCCCCAGCCGCCGCCGGCGCCGCCACCCCCACCCCCACCGCCGCCCCCGCCACCCCCGCCGAACGGCGATCCGTGGGCACCGGAGATCGCTCCCGGAGAGGGCGTGGGCAACTGGCACCCGAACCCGGGCGGGGGCTGGCAGCTCTACGGCTCGACCTGCTACTCGAAGGAGCTGAAGCGCTCAACAGGCAGCGGCCCGTGGGGGCGCCGGCTCTTCCTCTACACGGTCTGGTGTGGCAAGTCCGGCCGGATCACGTATCGGAAGAGCGCACACCGAACGGATCACGACACCTTCTGCGCGAACGAGAACCCGCCGACCCACGGCAAGACGTACGGTGGCGCGAACTTCCCGCTCGTGGAGCTTCAGGCCTGGGCGGAGGTCCGGTGTGCGTCGATCCCGACCAACTGGCCGAACTACCACGACACGCTGATGATGCGGATCCAGTACTTCCCGAACGGCGCCTACAAGACGGTTGCGTGGGGTTAGGAGGGCGCCCTTGACCCGCAGACGCGTGATCGTCGTGATCTTGATCGTGTGGTTCGTACTCGTCGGCATCTCGTTCGTCTTCTTCAGCCTCGGCGATTCCGACCCCGGCGACGGGCGGGGCGACACGATCGAAAGCTCCGCTGGACGGTGAAGCAGACCGCGGACGGGGCGCTGCGTCGCAGCGCCCCGCTCCGTGCGTCTAGGAGGGTCCTAGGCCGGGACGCCCGTGCGCTCGGCCGCGCCGGTGCGGGCGCGGGAACGCTCGAGCGCGGCGCCCACGAACTCCCGGAACAGCGGTGCAGGCCGTGTGGGCCGCGACTTGAACTCGGGGTGGAACTGGCTCGCGACGAACCACGGGTGGTCGGGCAGCTCGATGATCTCCACCAAGCGGCCCTCCTGATACGTCCCCGAGACGACGAGGCCGGCCTCCTCGAGCGCCGGGCGGAAGTGGTTGTTCACCTCGTACCGGTGGCGGTGCCGCTCGTGCACGACGGGCTCGCCGTAGACCTCGCGCGTGCGGGTTCCCTCCGCGAGCTCGACGGCCTGCGCGCCCAGGCGCATCGTGCCGCCGAGATCCTCGACCTCCTTTTGCTCGGGAAGCAGGTCGATGACGGGAAACGGCGTCTCGGGATCCATCTCGGTCGAGTTGGCGCCGTCCATGCCGATGTGGCGCGCGAACTCGGAGATCGCGACGTGCATCCCGAGGCAAACGCCGAGGTACGGAATCCTTCGCTCGCGGGCGACGCGGCAGGCCATGATCTTCCCCTCCCAGCCGCGGGAGCCGAAACCGCCCGGCACGAGCACGCCGTCGATCTGGTCGAGCTCCGCCTCGAGCTCTTCGAGCGAGGCGCCCTCCGCATCCACCCAGCGCACGCGGACGGTGCAGCCGTGATGGATCCCCGCGTGCTTGAGGGCCTCGTGCACGGAGAGGTAGGCGTCGTGCAGCTGGACGTACTTGCCCACGAGCGCGATCTCGACCATCTCGTTCAGCGCCTTGATCCGGCCGGCGAGGTCGAGCCACTCGCCGAGGTCGGCCTCGACGTCGGGCAGGCTCAGCTTCTCGGCGACGAGCGAGTCGAGCCCTTCCTCCTGGAGCGCCGACGGGACGAGGTACACGTCCGGAACGTCCCTGTTGGCGACCACAGCGCTCGGGTCGATGTCGGCGAAGAGCGCGATCTTGTCGCGCAGGTCGCCGCTGAGCGGGTCCTTCGAGCGGCAGACGACGATGTCGGGGTGGATACCGATGCGGCGCAGCTCGTTGACCGAGTGCTGCGTCGGCTTGGTCTTCAGCTCGCCGGCCGAGTCCACGAACGGCACGTAGGTGACGTGGACGTACATGACGTTCTCGGGCCCCGCCTCGCGGCGGAACTGGCGGATGGCCTCGAGGAACGGCAGCGACTCGATGTCGCCGACGGTCCCGCCCACCTCGCTGATGACGACGTCCGTGTCGGTCGCCTCGGCGACACGCTTGATCCGTTCCTTGATCTCGTTCGTGATGTGCGGGATCACCTGGACGGTCGAGCCGAGGTACTCGCCCTTGCGCTCCTTGCGGAGCACGGCGTACCAGATCGACCCCGACGTGTGGTTCGCGTTCCGCGACAGGTTCTCGTCGATGAAACGCTCGTAGTGGCCGATGTCGAGGTCGGTCTCCGCCCCGTCCTCCGTCACGAAGACCTCGCCGTGCTGGAACGGGCTCATCGTCCCGGGGTCGACGTTCAGGTACGGGTCGAACTTCTGGACCTGCACCTTCAGGCCGCGCGCCTTCAGCAGCCGCCCGAGTGAGGCGGCGGTGATCCCCTTCCCGAGCGACGAGACGACCCCTCCGGTGATGAAGACGTACTTCGTCGCGTGCGGCTTCACGGCTGCCGTCCGAACGCGTCGACGTGCGAGAGGCCAGGCGTACGCTCGATCAGCTCACCGAGCGAGCGACGTTCACCGAGGAGTGTGAGTCCGGCCAGCACCCCGATTGCCAGCCAGCGACCGCGATCCGTGAGACGACTCACGGAACTCAACCCTAGCATCGCGCCCAGCGCGTTCGATCCGGAGTCCCCGAGCATCGTCCTCTCCCGAAGATCGTAGGGGCACAGGAGGACGGCGACCCCGAGCGGCGCGCGGACGATGACCGCTCCGGCGAGGTAGGCCTTGAGCGCCCGTCCGGGCCGCGTGTCGAGCTGGTTGAGGAAGTTCGCCGCCAGCCCGACGAGGAGCGCGCCCGAGAGCTTGCGCGTCGCGACGAGCCCGACGAGCGGGATCCCGACGAGCTTGAGGACGCCGGTCGTCGAGCCGGCGCGGAGGTGGGCCCGGAAGCCGCGCTCCGGCCCGCTCCAGAGGTCGTCTGCCAGCCCGAGCGCCGCGACGAGCGCGACGGCCGGATCGCGGCGGGCGCCGAGCACCGAACCGACGAGCGGCAGACGGAGGCCGCGGTGATTCGTCCCCTGCGGGCCGCACGCGAGCAGCGCGTCGACGAGCTGGCGGCCGCGGTGGACGAAGCCGCGCGGGTCCCGCCCGGTCGCCCGGTGCGTGAGCGGAAGCTCGACCTCCGTGATCGCGAGCCCGGCGCGGGCGGCGTCGACCGAGGCGCCGACCTCGCAGCCGAAGCCGGCGGCGAGCGGGAAGCACGCCTCGCGGGCGTGCTCGGAGAAGACCCGCTGCCCGGACAGCGGCTCGGCAGGCACGAAGCCGGAGCGCCACCGGATCAGCGCCCGCGCGGCGCGCTTCGCGATCCCGAACCCGCCGCCCTGGCGCTCGGCGAAGACGGCGATCGAGAGATCCGCGCCACCCTCCATGAGCGGACGCAGGTCGCCGTCGAGATCCGCATCGCACACGACCAGCGGCCCGGCCGGGGCGGCGCGCTCCGCCAGCGTCAGCGACTGGCCCTTGCCGCGGGCGGGCAGCCGAAGGACCGTGGCGCCGGCACGCTCTGCCTCCTCGGCGGTCCGGTCGAAGGAGCCGTCGTCGGCGACGATCACCTCCGCGCCTGGGAACTGCTCGCGCAGCCGCGCAACCGTGGCGCCGATCCGCTCGGCCTCGTTCCGCGCGGCCACGAGGACGGCGACGGGCTCAGCCACTCGGCAGGGGTGCGAGCGGCAGGGGCTCGATCGTCGGAAGCGTCCCGTCGTCCGCCGTGCTCTTCAGGCCGTAATGGCCCTCTTCGCCGCCGGCGAGCAGGACCGCGAGCGCGACGCGGCCGACGCTCGTGTCCACCGAGTCGACGCTCGAGATCCCGTTCGACTTGTAGACCGGGATCCGCGAAAGGCGCTGGTCAGTTCGCTCGATCCCGACGACCGGGACGGCACCGGCGGCGAGGCCGGCATAGAGCCCGTCCAGGAACCGCCTCGTGGGCGCGTCCGTCGCGATCCCGGTGTGTGAGACGACGACCGCATCCGACTCGGTCGAGGGCATGCCCCGATGGTCCTGTACCAACACGGGAATCAGCGCGTCCCAGAAAGGCGTCTCCCCGCCTTCGATCAGCTCCTCGGCGAGCCGGCGACCGACCTCTTCGAGGGAGAGCCCCGAGTACTGCGGCTCGAGCGCATTCGCAACCTCCTGCTCGTCGACGGGCAGCTCGAGAGACTCCCGTTCGACAAGGGCCGGCGCCGATGCGTCGTCGAGCGTTTGCCCCACGATCTCGATCACGTCCTGGTCCGACGGGCCGATGAACAGCAGTGCGACGGCGGTCCCGCGCAGCCGCCCGTTCATGACCGCGGGATACGTCGCCTCGATGTACTCGTCGGCCGCCTCGCGTTGCTGTCGCAGGAGATCGGCCTCGGCGGAGAGATCCTCGTTGTCCTGCTGCAGGCGCGCGATCCGCTGCTCGAGCACGCGGCGCTCGCTCTCGTCGACGTCGGTTCGGGACGAGATCCCGACGCCGACGAGGATGCCGATGATCAGCGCGAGAAAGACGGCCGCCAGCGAGGCGACGTGGTAGCGAAGGTCGAACAAGCCGCGTAAATCTAGTTACGCGGAGCCAGACTGAAGTCTGGCACCGCTCAATTCAAAAGCCCAACAAATCGCGGAGCCGCAGTCCCACCAGCTCGAAGGCGGAACGCAGTTGCGGCGAGACGGCGATGGCAACCACCACCGCCCCCAGCCCGGCCGCCGCGAAGATCAGCAGCGGCCAGATGCCGACCTGCCGGCTGACGAGCCGCGAGACGCCCTTCGCGTCGACGAGGATCTCCCCCACGCGGAGCCGGGTGAGGAACGTCGACGACATCCCCGAGCGATTCCGCTCGAGGAATTCGATCAGGTTGAAGTGGGTGCCGACGGCGACGATCAGCTCGGCGCCCTTCTCGTAGGCGAGGAGCAGGGCGACGTCCTCGCTCGTCGCCGGCGCCGGCACGAGCTGATGGCCGAGCCCGAGCGCCTTCACGCGCTCGAGCCCCGGCGCGTTTCCGTCCTCGTACGCGTGGACGAGGAGCTCCGCGCCTGAGCGGAGCGCCTCGTCGGAGACCGAGTCCATGTCCCCGACGATCACGTCCGGCTTGTAGCCGGCTTCGCGGAGCGCATCCGCTCCGCCGTCGACCGCGACGAGCACGGGCCGGAAGTCGCGGATGTAGGGACGGACGATCCGGAGGTCGCGCTTGTGGCCCGGCCCGCGGACGACGATGAGCGCGTGCCGGTCGCGGAACCGCGTCTCGATCGTTGGGAAGCCGATCCCCTCCGACAGCAGCCGGCCCTCCTCGCGGAGGTAGCGCATCGTGTTCTCGGCGAAGGTCTCGAGCGCCTCGGTGACCCGGCCGCGCTGGTCGCGGAGCGCGTCGGCGAGCTCGTCCGCCCGCAGCTCCTTGCCCTCGACGACGCGCGTGCCGTTGCGGAAGAGGCTCGCGCCGCGCACGGTGAGCAGCTCCCCGTCGCCGACGGTCTCGAACAGATTCGCGCCGGGTGCGTCGATCAGCCGCACACCGCCGCGGACGAGGAGCAGCGGTCCCGGATTCGGGAACCGGCCGGTCTGGGAGTCGGAAACATTGACGACGACCCGGACGCCGGACTCGAGCAGCTCCTCCGCCGAGACCCGGTCGAGGTCGGCGTGGTCGATGATCGCAATGTCGTCGGCAGAGAGCCGCCGGACGAGATGCTTCGTCCGCCGGTCGAGTCGCGCGTTTCCCGTGTACTCGACGAAGCTCATCGAACGGTCGAGAGGAACTCTCGACCGCCGAGCATACGTTCAAGCTCGTCCTTGCGCTCCGATTCGGCCAGTTGCTCGATCCGGGTGTGGGTCGGGTCGCCCGGCACCTTCTCGACCCGCAGGTGGCGGTCGGCGACGCTCGCGATCTGCGGGAGGTGCGTGATGGTGACGACCTGCGAGCGTTCGCCGAGCCTGCGCAGCGTCTGTGCGACCGCATGCGCGGTCTGTCCGCCGATCCCCGCGTCGATCTCGTCGAAGACGAGCGTCATCTTGCCGCCCGCTGCTGCCGCGATCGCCAGCGCGATTCGGGAAAGCTCGCCGCCCGAGGCCGTCTCGGCCACCGGGGCGAACGGCAGGCCGGGGTTGGGCCGGATCAGGAAGGTGACCGCGTCCTTGCCGGCCGGTCCGACCTCGCGTTCACCGAGCTCGACGTGAAACTCGCCCTCGCCGAGGCCGATGCCGCGCAGCTCGGCGGCGACGGCGTCCGCGAACCGCGGGGCCGCGGCGGCTCGCGCCTGGTGCAGCTCGGTCGCGCTCGACTCGACTCGGGCCTGCGCTTCAGCGAGCGCCGCAGCCGCCTCGGCCGCCGGGTCGGCGCCAGATTCACGGGCGTCGAGCTCGGCCCGTGCCTCGGCGGCCCGCGCGAGCAGCTCCTCGTAGGACGCGCACCGGAAGCGGCGCTTGGCGTCCGAGATCCGCTCCAGCTCGCCCTCGAGGTGCTCGAGCCGGTCCGGCTCGGCCTCCAGCGAGTCGAGGAAGCCACGGAGCTCGGCGCCGACGTCGGCGAGCCGCACCTGGAGGTCGCGGAGCTCGGTCGCCGCCGCGGCGAGCTCGGGTGCCAGCCGCTCGAGCGGCGCGATCGAGCGCTCGGCCTTGGCCGCCAGCAGCGCTGCGCCGTCTCCCTCCTCCGGCGTGAGCGCCTCCGCCGCCTCGGCGGACCCCTCGGCGAGCTCGGTCAGGTGGCGCAGCCGTTCACGGTCGGCGAGAAGTGCGGCCTCGGTCTGCTCGTCGAAGCCCTCGGTGTCCTCCACGAGCGCCTCGAGCTCGGCGAGCCGCGCTTCCGCCGCTGATGCATCCCGAGTGATCTCGTCGTGCCGGCGACGCGCAGCCGCGAGCTCCCGCCAGGCCGTCCGCATCGCCGCGCGGCACCGAAGCTGGTCCTCGCCGGCGAACGAGTCGAGAACCTCGAGCTGGTAGGCGGGCCGCGCGAGCCGGCGCTGCTCGAACTGGCCGGACATGCCGACCAGGAGCTCCGTGGCGGCCGCGAGATCCTCCCGCGCCGCCGCTCTCCCCCACGCGTACGCGCGCGTCCGTCCGTCGGGAAAGATCCGCCGCGCGAGCACCAGACCGGGCTCGTCCTCGGGCCGCAGCTCGGCGAGTGCGTCGAGGCCTTCCTCGTCGAAAAACCCCGGCGGGACGTCGAACTCGGCCTCCACGTATGCCTCCGCGCCGGCCGGCCCGATCGCCTTCGCATCGCCCTTCGCGCCGAGCAGGAGACCGACGGCCTGAGCGAGGATCGTCTTCCCGGCACCGGTCTCGCCGGTGATCGCGTTCAAACCCTCGGCAAGCTCGAGCTCGGCCTCCCGAATCAGGACCAGGTTCTCGATGCGCAGTCGGCGCAGCACCGATCGCAGGTTACGCGGGCCTCAGGACGCGAACGTGTCGCGATAGCGCCGGAAGAAGGTCATCTCCGGCAACGTCGCGAGCAGGCTGACGGCGTCGGCCAGCCGGACCCGCACGGCCTCGCCCTGGCCGATCCGGCCGACCTCGTGGCCGTCCGCGAGCAGCGCGAGCTCGACGTCCCCGGTTAGGTTCGTGACCTCGAGGTCCCGGCTCCGCGGGACGACGAGCGGCCGCGCATGGAGGGAGTGCGGCGCTACGAACGTGACGGCCATCGCGTCGAGACCCCAAACGAGCACCGGCCCGCCGTTCGAGAGGTTGTACGCGGTCGAGCCGGACGGCGTGCACGCGATGAGCCCGTCGCACGGCACCTCGCCCAGACCCTCGCCCGCGATCGACCAGCGCACCTCGACCATGCGGCCGAGCGAGCCGCTCGAGGCGAACACGTCGTTGACCGCCGGGTGGCGCTCGCCGCCGACCTCCAGCTCGAGCGTCGGCAGCTCGACGACGTCGAACTCGCCGTCGAACGCCCGAGCGAGGCCCGAGGCGATGTCGTCCCTCCCCATCGACGCGAGGAACCCGACCCGCCCGTAGTTGACACCGATCACCGGCGTCCCGGCCCCGAGAAAGCGCTTGAGCGCCCGGAGCATCGTCCCGTCGCCGCCGAGGACGACGGCGAGATCCGGCGCGTCATCGACGACCTCGATCCCGCGCTCCCGCGCCAGCCGCTCGACCTCGGTGACGGCATCGGCGACGTCCGCCCGCCCGTGCGTGACGACGGCGACCCTGCTAACCGACGGCATCTGCGATCCAGTCGTCGAGTCGCTCGGCCAGCGTCGCGCCCGGCCGGTGGACGAGATGCAGGAAGAACTCGCGGTTTCCCTTCGGCCCCGGGAGCCCCGAGTCGGCAACGCCGAGCGTCTCTGCATCCCAGTCGAGCGCCGCTTCCGACACCTCGCGGAGGACACGGCTGTGCACGTCAGGGTCGCGCACCACTCCGCCCTTCACATCTGCGCGCCCGGCCTCGAACTGCGGCTTCACGAGCACGACCGCCTCCCACCCGGGCTCGGCCAGCCGCAGTACCGGCGGCAGAGCCTGCCGCACGCTGATGAACGAGACGTCGCAGGTGACGAGCTCGGGCGCAAACGGAAGCTCCGTCAGGTGCCGCGCGTTCACGCCTTCCATCGTCGTCACACGCGGATCGTCGCGCACACGCTCGTGCAGCTGCGCCCGGCCCACATCGAGGGCGATCACGCGCCGCGCGCCGCCCTGGAGCAGGACGTCCGTGAACCCGCCGGTCGACGAGCCCACGTCGACGCAGTCGCGCCCGGACGGATCGACCCCGAACGCCTCCAGCGCGTGCGCGAGCTTCTCACCGCCCCGCGAGACGAATCTCGGCGGCTCGACCACCTCGAGCGCCGCCGACTCGTCGACCTGCTGGCCCGCCTTCTCGAATCCGGGCACCCGTCCGGCCATGACGAGCGCCTGCGCCTGCGTTCGAGACTCGGCGAGGCCGCGCTCCACCAGGAGTACGTCGAGGCGCTTCCTCATCGTGCGTAGGCTAGTGGGGTGGGTCGGACTCTGGCCGCGCTCGTTGCGGTCGCATCGGTTCTCGCGCTTGCGAGTCCTGCCGCCGCGCAGGCACCCGTGCTCCGGATCGTCTTCCCGGAGGGCTTCAGCGTGCGCCAGATGGCCGACCGCGTTTCCGAGGTGCGGAAGATCGCCATCCGGGAGCGCGGCGTCACGCCGAGGCTGACCGGAGCCGGATACGCCGCTGCCGCTCGCGGCGCTCGACTGCCCGCAGCGTTTCGCGGCCAGCGCCGGCGACGCAGCGCCGAGGGCTTCCTGTTCCCGTCCCTGTACGAGTTCACGCGGGAGACTCGAGCGCCGGAGCTGATCGAGGACCAGGTCGCCGCCTTCGAGCAGCGTTGGCGGACGATCGACCTCCGCGTCCCGCGTCGCAAGGGCCGATCGGCGTATGACGTCCTGATCATCGCGTCGATGATCGAACGAGAGACGGCGGTGTCCCCGGAGCGCCGCCTCGTCTCGGCGGTGATCTACAACCGGTTGAAGGCGAACATGACGCTGTCCATCGACGCCACGCTCCGCTACGGCCTCGGCGTCCCGGGCAACCGGCCGCTGACGCGCCGACATCTCCAGAGCAGGTCTCCCTACAACACGCGCCGGTACAAGGGCCTTCCGCCCACACCGATCGGCAACCCCGGCGTGCCCTCGATGCGCGCCGCGGCTCGACCCGCGAACCGGAACTACCTCTACTACCTGCGCCGGCCCAACAGCGTCAGACATTTCTTCACGGCCGACGAGGAGGAGTTCTGCGCGAAGGCCCGCGAGTGGGGCTACACCGAGGACTGCTGAGCGCGGGCGCCTAGCTCCTCGAGCAGCTCGGCCAGAACGGACGTGTCCGCTTCGATCCCGGCGAGGTGGGCGCCCGCCGAGTGCGCCGTCTCGCGGGCGAGCGAGCGCGCGGCGTCCGGACCGACGTCGCCGGCGAGCCCGTCCTCGTCGCTCAGGTCGTCGACGAGCTGGAAGAGGAAGCCGTAGTCCGCGCCGAATGCACGCCAGGGCGCCTGCGCGCCGGCCGGCAGGCCCGCCACCCAGAGCCCGCAGCCGACCGAGGCCTCGAAGAGCCGCCCCGTCTTCAGCCGGTTCAGCTCCTCGCGGTCCCGCGGCCCGCCGTTGATGTCCAGGTACTGCCCACCGATCATCCCCGACGTCGCCAGCGCGACCTCGCGGGCAACCTGCGGTTGCGGATACCGGAGGGCGAGCGAGAACGCCTCGTTGAGGAGCGCATCGCCGCCCAGGATCGCCTGCGCCTCGCCGAAGCGAACATGGACGGTGGGCCGTCCACGGCGCTCGTCGTCGTCGTCGAGCGCGGGCAGGTCGTCGTGGACGAGCGAGAACGAGTGGACGAGCTCGAGCGCGGCGGCAGCCGCGAGCGCGCGCTCGGCGTCGCCTCCCGCAGCCTCGGTCGTGGCGAGGCAGAGCACCGGCCGGATCCGCTTCCCGCCGCCCTCGAGGGCATAGCGGAGCACCTCGTTCAGCTCACCGAGGTCGGACGGGAGCTCGAGCTCGCCGAGGTAGGCATCGACGAGCGCGCGGAGCTCGTCAGGGCTGCGCATCGACGTCCCTCTTGGCCTTGGCGATCTCGGCCTCGACCTCCTTGGCGATCTCGGAGAGCTCGCTGAGGATCTCGATCGCCTGGTCGGGATCGGTCGCAGCCTCGAGCCGCGCGCGCGCTTCCTCGAGCCGCTCGAGCAGCTGCTCCGCCTTCGTCAGGCTCTCCTCCGCTTCGCTCACGCCACCTCCTCTCTGACGATCCGTCCCAGGATGCCGTTTACGAGCTTGCCCGCTTCGTCCGATGCGTAGCGCTTCGCGAGCCGGACGGCCTCGTCGATCGCCACCTCCGGTGGGACTTCACCCTTCTCCAGCTCGTAGATCGCGATCCGCAGGACGTTCCGCTCGAGCGCGCCCAGCCGGCCGGCGGGCCAGCCCTCGGTCGCCTCGTCGATGCGGCCGTCGAGCTCCTCGGCCCGATCGGCCACCGCGCGAGCCGTCTCCCACGCGAACTCGTCCGCCTCGCCCTCGTACGTCGAGCCCAGGTCCTTCCCGGTCACGTCCCACTGGAAGAGCATGAAGAGGGCGGTGCGGCGCCCGGCCCGGCGGCTGAGGGTCACAGCGCCTCCAGCCCAAGTAACACTCTGTTACTTGCTTCACGAGGCCGCATGGTTACTGCGCTTCCGCCTCTAGTAACACTGTGTTACTTGCATCATCGCGGCTCTCGGCGAGGTAGTTCGTCGAGTACTCGCCGCGCGCGAACGCCTCGCTGCGGATCACGTCCGCGGCCGCGTCGATCGTCGTCGGCACGCCGACGACTTCGAACTCGCCGAGCGCCCGCAGGCAGCGTGCGAGCGCGAGCTCCCGGTCCGGCGCCCAGACGATCACCTTGGCGAGCAGCGAGTCGTAGTGCGGCGGGACGACGGTTCCGTCCTCGACGAAGGAGTCGACGCGGACGCCCGGACCGAGCGCCGGCCGGAAGCGCTCGATCGTGCCCGGCATCGGCAGGAAGTCCCTGGCCGGATCCTCGGCGTTGATCCGCACTTCGATCGCATGCCCGCGGCGGCCTGCGCGGCCGGTGTACGGCAACGGCTCGCCCGCCGCGACGCGCAGCTGCTCGTGGACGAGGTCGATGCCGGTGACGAGCTCGGTGACCGGATGCTCGACCTGGAGCCTTGCGTTCAGCTCGATGAAGTAGAACGAGCCGTCCGGGCCGAGCAGGAACTCGAAGGTGCCGGCGTTCGTGTAGCCGATCGCCCGCACCGCGCGCTCGGCCGTCGCCTCCATCTTCTCGCGCGTCCCCGGACTGAGGGCCGGCGAAGGCGACTCCTCGATCAGCTTCTGGTGCCGCCGCTGGATCGAGCACTCGCGCTCGCCGAGCGTGAGGACGCCCCCGTGCGAGTCGCCGAGCACCTGGATCTCGACATGGCGGGCCGGCTCGATCGCCTTCTCGAGGTAGAGCCGCCCGTCGCCGAAGGACGCCTCGGCCTCCGCCGCGGCCATCCCGTAGGCGCCCTCGAGCTCCCCGGGCGACGAGACGAGCCGCATCCCCTTGCCTCCGCCGCCCGCGGCGGCCTTCACCAGGACGGGATAGCCGAGCTCTGCCGCCGCCTCCGCGACCTCGTCCGCCAAGACAGGTTCCGTGCCTGGCACCAGCGGGACTCCGGCCGCGCCCATCTCCGCCCGCGCGGCGGTCTTGTCGCCCATCCGGGCCATGACCTCCGAGCTCGGGCCGACGAAGACGAGGTCGTTGTCGGCGCACGCGTCGGCGAACGCTGCGTTCTCGGCGAGGAAGCCCCAGCCGGGATGGATCGCCTCGCACCCCGTGGTCGTGGCGGCCGCGATCACCGACGGGATGCGGAGATAGCTCTGGGCGGCGGGCGGCGGGCCGATGCAGACCGCACGGTCGGCGAGCCGCACGTGCATCGAGTCCTCGTCGACCTGCGAGTAGACGGCGACGGCCTCGATCCCGAGCTCGTGGAGCGCACGGATCACGCGCACCGCGACCTCGCCGCGGTTGGCCACGAGGACTCGGTTAAACAGCATCGAGCGGCCGGCCGAGCGCCGGCTCGATCTCGAACAGCACCTGTCCGAACTCGACCGGCTGTCCGTTCTCGACGTTGATCCGGCGGACGGTTCCGTCGAGGTCGGCCTTGATCTCGTTCATCAGCTTCATCGCCTCGAGGATGCAGAGCGTCTGGCCGCTGGCGACCGGCGAGCCCTCCTCGACGAAGGGCGGCGCGCCGGGTGACGCAGCGCGGTAGAAGGTGCCGACCATCGGCGCCTCGATGCGGACGATGCCGTCGGTGGACAGTTCCGGGACCACGGGCGGTGCGATGTCCTGCTCCGTGGGCTCGGACGGCGCCGGCGTCGTCGGGGCCGGCGCACTCGACGCATCCGGCTCCTCGCGCCGGCGGACCGACACACGCATGCCCGCTTCCTCCAGCGCGATCTCGGCGACGCCGCTTTCCTGGACGATGCGGACGATCTCGCGGATCCGCTCGGCTCGGCCCTGGTCGACGCTGCCGCCGATGAGGCGCTCCTCCCCGCTCGCCCGCCCTCTGATCGTCGCGAGCAAGCCATGCGCCTCCTCGCCGAACAGCGCGAGGAGCAACAGCTCCTCGTCGCTCGTCGCCAGACCCTCGGCGTCGTCGCGGATGTGCTCGAGATCGATGGGCGCCTCGGGAGCCCTGCTTCCGTCGGAGCTCAGCGCGATCGCGCGGGACGCATCGGCGTCGAAATCGCCGGGGGGCGTCCCGAACTCGCCCTCGAAGAGCGAGCGCAACTCGTCCACGACGAGCTGGTAGCGGCTCGCCGAGAGGACGTGGATCAGCGCCTGCGAGCCGAGGATCTGCCCGATCGGCGCCGCGAGCGGCGGCCAGCCGGCCTCGCCGCGGATGCGCTCGAGCTCGTCCAGCACCTCGTCGAGCCGGTCGCCCGTCGACTGCGCCCGCAGGTGGGCGTCGAGGGCGGCGACGAGGCCCGCAGGGAGGTTGTGCTGCGCGGCCCGGACGGCGACCCGCGGCGCCAGCGGCGTCACCGGCTCGTCGCCGATGTGCTGGTCGATCAGGCCGGATGCGCGCCAGAGCGGCTCCGTGTCGACGCCGGTCCCGAGCTTGAGACCCTCGAGCGCGTCGGTGAGCCCTTCGCCCGCGACGCGGTGGAGGACGAGCGCCACGGCGTAGATGGCGCACGCGATCCGGTCCGCACCGGCCCGCGCCGCTTCCAGTGCGGCCGCGAGGGCGTTTCCGGCCGAGCCCTGGCAGTAGATCCCGATCGGGAGCCCGCTCGACTCGGAGAGCGCGGAGACGAGCTCATGAGAGCGGTGCGGCTCGAGGGAGCCGGAGGGATCGTGGAGGAGAATCCGGGCCGCACCCAGCTCCGGCAGCTTCTTTGCCTGCTCGACGAGCGCGTCCGTCTCCCCGGTCGGGCCGGGGCTGTAGATCAGCCCCGCGTCGAACTCGCCTCCGGCAGCGGTGATCGCCTCGCCCGCCTCGCGCAGGTTCGAGACGTCGTTGAGCGGATCGTGGAGCCGGAAGACCTCGACGCCGTTCTCGGCGGCGGTCTGGACGAAGCGGCGCACGAAGTCGCCTCCGACCGGCCGGGAGCCGACGAGGAACCGGCCGCGCAGCGCCATGCCGAGCGGCGTCTTCGTCCGCGACTTGATCGCCCGGATCCGCTCCCACGGGCTCTCGACGCCGCGACGCACCGCGCTGTCGAAGACCCCGCCGCCGGAGACCTCCATCGTCGCGAACCCTGCGCCGTCGAGCAGCTCGGCGAGATCGAGGATCGCCGACGTCGGCAGACGGCCTGCGAGCGGCTCCTGACTGACCAGGCGGACGGTCGTGTCGACGAGCGCAGGCATCGGCCGGAGCCTAACGAGCGGACCGTTCGGCGGCCGGAAGCTGAGCGAACGCGTAGAGCACGAGGTACATGACCGACAGGAGCGCGGTGAGCGCGATCGTCATCCCGAGAGTTCGCGGGTGGGCGAGCGGATCGGAGATCCGGGCCCAGACGTCGGCGAGCAGCGGCTCGGGCCGGACGATGAAATCCCAGCTGTTCCAGCGCAGCGACCGCCCCAGGTAGATCCCGAACGCGCTAGCCAGAAGGCTCGCGCCCACGAACGCCCAGCTCCAGACGGCCCCGCGCGCACGCCGGACGACGACCTGCATGAGGTAGATCGAGAGGAAGCCGAGGAAGGCGCCCGTCCACGCGAAGGCGCTGAAGAGGACCAGGTCGAACCAGAGGGGCGCGTCGCTCCTCGAGCCGAGGTGGATCAGATCCGTGAGGAGGTACGGCGCGTTGGGCAGGAAGAGCAGCCACAACGCACCCAGCGGGAGAAGGCGCCGAAGCCGCATGCCGCGGTGCTGCATGTCGTAGACGCCGACGGCCGCAATCACGGGAATCCAGGCGAGGAAGAGGTTCCAGGCCAGAAACCTGTAGGCGCCCGGATCGGAATAGACCCACCGAGCGACCAGGGTCGCGACGCAGAACGCGGAGGCGAGCGCGAGCGCAACGAGCGCCAGCGCACGGCGATCACTCATCGAATTCACGGCGTCCAGTGTAGAAGTGGATCCGTGGCCGTCTCGACCCGCCGGGCCCTGAACGCGATCGTGGAGGCGGCGCGGGAGCGCGGTCTGCCTCTGGACGGGCTTCGCATCCTCCGCGACGCCACGAATGTGCTCGTGCACCTCGAGCCGGCGCCGGTCGTGGCGCGCGTGCCGATCACGCTGGCTCGGATGCGTCCGAGTGCCTGGTTCGAGCAGGAGATCGGGCTCGCGCGGTTCCTCGCGGACGCCGGCGCACCGGTCGCACCGCCGACCGGCGACATCGATCCAGGGCCGAGCGAGCACGACGGGCTCCTCGTCACCTTCTGGGAGCACGTCGACCACGACCCGGACCGGTTCGAGCCGGCGGCGGCCGGGCGGTCGCTCCGCGAGCTTCACGTTGCGCTCTCCGCGTACGAGCGCCCGCTTCCGGCGTTCCACCGGCTCGACGAGATCGAGCGGCTGCTCGAGTCGCTTCGCCCCTCTGCCCTGGCCTCCGCGGACGACCTGTCAGCGCTTCGGGCGGCCTTGAGCGACTCGAGGAGCCGTCCCCGGACCGATGGCGGCCGCTCCACGGCGACTCGCACTTCAACAACGTCCTGTGGAGCCCTGACGGGCCGCTCTGGACCGACCTCGAGAACGCCTGCTCAGGACCGATCGAATACGACCTCGCCTGCCTCCTCTGGCGAGGCGCTCCGGGGACCGAGGACGCGGTCGCGGCCTATGGGCCCTACGACGCCGATCTCGCTGCCGGCCTGGAGCCGTATCTCGCCGTCTTCCTCGCCGCCTGGACGATCACCGTCGTCGAGCGAGACCCGAGTGACGGGATCCCGGGCCGAGCTGCGCCGCAGGATCGACCGCGCGACCGGCGGCGTCAGGCGCGGCTGATGTAGCGGCGCTCGCGCGTGTCGACCTTGATGCGGTCGCCCTGGTTCACGAACAGCGGCACCTGGACGATCGCGCCCGTCTCGAGCTTCGCCGGCTTCGTCACGTTGGAGACCGTGTCGCCGCGGACGCCGGGCTCCGTCTCGGCCACGGTCAGCTCCACCGAGGCCGGGAGTTGCACCCCCGAGGGCCGCCCGTCGATGCTCAGCAGCTGGACGGTGCTGGACGGTTGAAGGAAGTCGAGCACGTCCGTGACCGAGTCGCGCGAGAGGCTGATCTGCTCGAAGGTCTGCTCGTCCATGAACACGACCTCCTCGCCCGAGTCGTACAGGTACTGCGCGTTCTTCGTCTCGGTGATGACCCGGGGGAACTTCTCGCCGGCGCGGAAGGTCTTGTCGACCACGGAGCCCGAGTCGAGGTTCTTCAGCTTCGTGCGGACGAACGCGCCGCCCTTGCCGGGCTTGACGTGCTGGAACTCGACGATGCGCCACGGAGAGCCGTCGATCTCGATGTGCATCCCGTTCTTGAACTGATTCGTGTTGACGATGTCGGCCACGGCGCGAGCCTAGCGAACGGTGATGAGCTCCTTGGGGAAGGACGTCAGGACCTCGCAGGCGTCGTCCGTCACGACCACGAGATCCTCGATGCGGACACCGGCGACGCCGCTCAGGTAGATCCCCGGCTCGACCGTCACTGCGTTGCCGGGCGCGAGCGTGTCGGTCGACTCGGGCCGGAGCGTCGGCGCCTCGTGGACCATGAGACCGATCCCGTGGCCCAGGCCGTGGCCGAAGTGCTCGCCGTAGCCGGCGTCGGCGATCACCGTCCGGGCGGCGGTGTCGGCGTCGAGTCCGGTGACGCCCGCGCGGACCGAGTCGAGCCCCGCTTGCTGGCCGCGGAGGCAGACGTCGTAGATCTCGCGCAGCGAGTCGGAGATCTCGCCGACGGCGAAGGTGCGCGTGCAGTCGGAGCAGTAGCCGTCGAGCTTCGCGCCGGCGTCGATGAGGACGAGCTCGCCCTCCTGAACGATGCGGTCCCCTGGCATCGCGTGCGGGCTCGCCGCGGTCGGCCCGGCCGCGACGATGGTCTCGAACGCGGGCTCGTCGGCGCCCTCCTCGTGGAAGAGCTCCGTCATGCGCCAGACGAGCTCCTTCTCGGGACGGCCGCTGAACCGCTCCTCGGACATGCGCTCGTAGACCCGGTTCGTCACCTCGGTCGCCCGGCGGATCGCCTCGACCTCGTCCGGCTGCTTGACCGCACGGAGGGACTCGACGAGCCCACGCCGGGGCACGAGCTCCGCGTCTGTCCCTCGGAGGAGCTCGTAGTTCGCGTAGGTCACGGCGTCTGCCTCGAACGCGACTCGCTCGGGGAGGCGGCCGGCCAGATCGCTGTAGACGTGGCGCCTGGTCTCCTCGACGACCACGCCGTCCAGCTCCCTGGCCCGCTCGGCGTAGCGGAAGTCGGTGAAGAGTCGGACGCGGTCGGGCTCGACGAGCACGGCGGCGTTGGAGCTCTCGAAGCCGGTCAGGTAGACGACGTTCGCCGGCGTCGACACCAGCAGCGGCTCCTCGAGGATGCCGCGCAGCCTGTCTATTCGCGTGTGAGGAATTCCAGCGCCTCCTTGTAGCCGTCGGGCCCCTTGCCGATCACGCGGTGCGCGGCGATGTCCTCGAGCACCGTGTTGCGCCGCCAATCCTCCCGCGCGTGGATGTCGGAGAGATGCACCTCGACGACCGGGCAGCGGGCGAGCTCGAGCGCGTCGCGGATCGCGTAGCTGTAGTGCGACCAGGCGCCGGCGTTGACGACGAGGCCGGCGGCGGACTCGCCCAGCTCCTGGCACCACTCGACGTACTCGCCCTCGCTGTTCGTCTGGCGGCAGACGACATCGCAGCCGAGTTCGGTCCCCCACTCCCGGATCCGGTCCTCGAGCTCGCGGAGCGAGAGCCCGCCGTACAGGGCGGGATCGCGCCGCTCGAGGATGTTGAAGTTCGGGCCGTGGAGCACGCCGACGAGCATGGCGGGAATCTAGTTGGCTGAAACAGACGCCTTGCCGGCTCGACAGAACGCGGCAACCATGGCCGCATGTTCCGCCGCAGCAAACAGCCGGCAACGACTCTCGATGATGTGGTCGAACTGCTCACCGGAATCGGCCTGATTGCAATGGGAATCAGCGCTAGGCTCGAGCAGGTTTTCGACATACTTGCTGGAGAGGACGATGAGCAAGATGACGCCTGAGGAGCGCGAAGAACTGCGACGTGATCTCGAATACACCGCCAACGCTCGCCGCAACATGCGCGAGATCATCGAGCGGGTCGAGGCGCGTCGACAGGCAAGGCGCGAGGAATGGCTCAACCGGCCGCGAGGGCTGCGCCGCCTCCTTTTCTGGCAGCGCTAAGCGATCAGCTCGTCGAGCGCGGCGCGCACTTCCGCCTCCGGATGCTCCACGCCCCACACCGGCTGGCCGGGCTCCTCCAGCAGCACGAGCTTGATCCGGCCGTCTCGCACCTTCTTGTCGCGCCGAAGGGCCTGCCAGGCGTGCTCCCGGTCCACGCGGAGCGGACGCGGGTCCAGCACGGTCTCGACGACGTCAGTCGGGAGGCCTGAGAGCCGGAGCGCCGCGAGCAGCCCCAGCGCGACCGCGTCGCCGTGGCGCACCGTGTAGAGCGACGCCGCCTCGAGGGCGTGCGCGAACGTGTGCCCGAGGTTGAGGATCGCGCGCCGGCCGCGCTCGTACGGATCCGCGAGGCAGACCCCGGCCTTGTACGCGGCGCAGGCACGGATCATCTCGTCCTCAGGGAGGTCCCAGACTTCGCGCCCCGCGAGCAGTCCGGTCTTGACGACCTCGGCCATGCCCGCCCGCCGCTCCTCCTCGGGCAGGGTGGCGAGCAGGCCGGGGTCGATCAGCACGGTCTCCGGATAGTGGAACGCGCCGGCGAGGTTCTTGCCTTCGCGGAGATCGACCGCGGTCTTCCCGCCGATGCCGGCGTCGACCTGGCCGACGAGCGTCGTCGGGACCGAGACCCAGGGCACGCCGCGCATGTAGGTCGCGGCGACGAACCCGGCGAGGTCGGTCGTCGTCCCGCCGCCGTAGCCGACGATCGTCCCGTCCCGGGCGATACGGAGCCCGGTCCAGACCTTCTGCGCCTCCTCGATCGTCTTCTCGCGAACGGTGTGTGTCTCGCCGAGCTCGAGCGGGTGGAGCTCGAGCACCCGCGGGTCCGCGATCAGCGCGTCGCCTTCAGGCTTCCCACCCGGCTCGATCCGGATCCCGAGCGCCGCGAGCACGATGTCGTCCGCGTCGCGGGCCCGGACGTCGGCTGCGTCCTCGTAGAGGCCCTTGCGCCGCTCGTAGAGCGCGCCGAACTGCTCGCGATCCTTGGCGAGCGGTCTCGCGGAGTGCTGGACGCGCTCCCAGGCCTCGTCGACCTCGACCTCGAGGAGCACGGTCAGCGCGTGCTTGCGCAGCGCTTCGCGGATCGACGCCGTCTCGATCGCGCCGCCGCCGAGCGCGAGCACGGACGGCCGGTCGAACCTCAGGGTCGCCAGCGTGCGCTCCGCCTCGACGATCCGGAACTGCGCCTCGCCCTCCCGGCGGAAGAAGTCCGGGATGCTGCGGCGAAGCGAGCGCTCGATCTCCCGGTCGAGGTCGAAGAACTGCCGGCCGATGCGGTCGGCGAGCTGCATGCCGAGCGTCGTCTTCCCGACGCCCATGAAGCCGATGAGGGCGATGTGCCGGTCTAGCGCGGCTGCCACGGGATTCGCTCGACGTAGGCGCGGTGGGCGGCGAGGAAGTCGTCGAAGGAGTCGCCGCCGAACTTCTCCCGGGCCGCGCGGGCGAGCTCGAAGGCGACGGACGCCTCGGCGACGACGGACAGCGCCTCCACCGCGGCGACGTCGCTCCGCTCGACGAGTGCCTCGCCGGGCTCGCCGGTCTCGAGATCGACGGATCGGAGCGGCCGCATGAGCGTCGGAAGCGGCTTCATCGCGGCGCGGACGACGATCTCCTCGCCGTTGGAGACGCCACCCTCGATCCCGCCCGCGCGATTGGTCTCGCGCCGGAACCCCGGCAGGATCTCGTCGTGCGCCTGGGAGCCGCGGAGCTCGGCGAGCCCGAAGCCCTCGCCGATCTCGACGCCCTTCACCGCCTGGATGCCCATCAGCGCGGCGGCCAACCTGGCATCGAGCCGGTCCTCCTTCGAGGCGTAGGAGCCGAGGCCCGGAGGGACGCCGGTCGCGCGCACCTCGACGACACCGCCGACGGTGTCGCGATCCGCGCGGGCGGAGTCGACGTCGCCCATCTCGACCACCGAGCCGGCGACCTCCACGCCGAGCCCGCGCAGGAGCGCCTTGGCGACGGCGCCGGCGGCGACGGTCATCGCGGTCTGGCGGGCGCTGGCGCGCTCGAGCGTGTTGCGGACGTCCGCGTGGCCGTACTTCAGGGCTCCGGCGAGGTCGGCGTGGCCGGGCCGCGGAAGCGTGACCGGCTTCGTCCCCTTCCCTTCGGGCTCGCCCTCGGGCGGCCACGGGCTCATGCCCCAGCGCCAGTTCTCGTGGTCGCGGTTGTGGACGACGAGCGCGAGCGGCGTCCCGATCGTCCGGCCGTGGCGCAGACCGGCGAGCACCTCGACCCGGTCCTGCTCGATCCGCTGTCGCGGGCTGCGGCCGTAGCCCTGCTGGCGTCGCGCGAGGTCGGCGTCGATGGCCTCGCGGTCGAGAGTCAGACCCGCAGGCAGGCCGGTGAGGATCCCGACGAGCGCCGGGCCGTGGGACTCACCCGCTGTCGTCAGCCGGAGCACTCGGCAAGCCTACGGCGCGGCGCATGACGTCGACCGGTGCGGCGACGCCGGTCCAGAGCTGGAACGACGCCGCGCCCTGGGCGACGAGCACCTCGCGGCCGTCGAGGACCCGCGCGCCGCCGGCCCGCGCCTCCTCCGCGGTCGCCGACTCCGGATACGGCAGGTCGACCAGGGTCTGGCCCCGGCCGAGGCCGGAGACGACGGCGCTGTCCTTGACCGAGGTGGCGTGCACGACGAGGTCTGCATCGGACACGTCCGGGGGCCAGTCGCCGCGGCGCGAGAACACGCGGGCGCCCGGAAGCGCCTGCTGGAACGCCTTCGCGGCACCGCCGTCCCCGACGATCGCCGGCCGGTCGAACTCGAGCCCGTCCAGGACGGCGGCGTCGGTGCTGAACGCCCGAATCGCTTCCGAGTCGAACACGAGCGTGTTGACCGAGGAAAGCTCCGCGCCGACGAGCCGAGCGACGTCGAGCTTGTACGGCGCCGTGACGTTCGCACCGCGGAACCCGAGCGCCCGGAGTCCACTGACCGCCTCCTCCAAGGCGTCCGGCTCGACCTCGCAGGCGACGTACGACCACTCGAGCCCGCGTGCCGCAAACGCGGCGTTCTGCATCCGCGGCGACAGCGAGTCGCCCACGGGCTTCCCGACCAACGCGACTAGAGCTGACACCACTCCGCCATCTGGTCGGACACCCCCACGAGGACCTCCAACTCGTCCGGCACGTAGTCGGGGAAGAGCGCGTAGGCGGTGAGACGGAAATGGCCCTCGACCAGGACGAGCGGCGAATGGGACGGCGTCGTGGCGACGATCAGCTCGGCCGGTGGCGGAGTGCCGCGCAGAGCAGCCGCGAGAGGCTCGTGCTCCTCGACTGTGCAGCCCGGAACGAGCCCGTCCCTGATCCTGCGGGCGGCTACCGGCGGCCGGCGGGTGCCGTCGGAGATCCTCAGCCACCAGTCCCAGTTGATGTAGAGGACGTCGAGTACCTCGTCCCGGCTGAGCACCGCCCGGGACCAGTCGACCCGTCGCGGAAATCCGCCGAACAATCCGTCACGCCGCTCGTACGCGCGGTTCTCCTCCAGCAGGCCGCGGCGGTACTCATTCGCGTCTGAATCGCCGAGATCGGGCCGCCGAAGCACGTCGTGATCCCGCCCGTCGCGCGCGAGGAACCCGCGCAGCCTCTCTCCGTACCGACTGGAGTCCAGCTCGCCGCGGAGGAAGGCAGCGACCATCTCGTCCTCGCTGATGGGCTCAAGGAGCCTCACGAAAACGACGATAAGCCCTGCAGAGGCGGGACGGGTCACGCCCGTTCCGCCGCTGCGGCCTTCTAATAGCCGTTCGCAGCGAGGTAGTTGTCGAACTCGCGCTTGCTGGCCGTGAAGAAGTGGTGGACCTTGTCCGGCTTGCGGACGAAGTAGAGGTAGTTCACGCGCGCCGGGTGCGCCGCGGCCTGCATGGACGCAAGCCCCGGGTTGGCGATCGGCGTCGGCGGCAGGCCGGCGTGGATCCTCGTGTTGTACGGCGTCGGGTCCTCCAGGTGCGAGACGCGGAGCGATTCCGTCGGTGGGACGCCGAGGCCGTAGCGGATCGTGGCGTCGATCCCGAGCGTCATCCCCGCCTTGAGGCGGTTGTAGATCACGGCGGCGACGAGTGGCCTCTCCTCCGGCGCGATGACCTCCTTCTCGATCATCGAGGCGATGACGAGCACGTCGTAGGGCGTGAGGTTCTTCGTGCGGGCGAAGCGGAGGTTCACCTTCGACCAGCTCCGCTGGAACGCCGTCAGCTGCTTGTTCAGGAGCTGCCGGGTCGTCGTCTTCGCGGTGAACTCGTACGTCGCCGGGAAGAGGAACCCCTCGAGATGCGGCGGCCTCCCCTCGGTGCGGAAGGCCCGCGGGATGCGCGTGGAGCGGTCGGTCAGCGTCCGGTAGCGGTCGGGCGAGAGCCGTGGATTCACGTTCCGCTTGTCCTGCGCGATCTTGTTGACCTCGCCGATCCGCTGGGCCATCTGCGCCCGTGTGAACCCTTCCGGGAAGATGATCCTGAGCGTCTTCGGCGGTGCGGCCACTGGAGCGGGCGCCGGGGCCGGCTCACTCGCGCGCCCGCCGAGGATCGCCCACGCGGACCCGACCAGAATCGCGACCAGCCCGAGCACGAACGCGAGCGCGACGATCCGGCGCAGGAAGATGCGCCCGTGCGAGGCCTTGGCCCGGTGGCGCCGCGACGAGCGCGGCTCGCGAATCACGGTTGTCGGTTCTTCGACCATTCCAGGTAGCTCGTGAGCAGGTGCGCCGCTGCCCGGGCATCATCGTCGCCGCCCGGGCCCGCCAGCGTCGTCGTGAACCGCTCGTCGAAGGATTCGACCGGAACGTCAAGTTCCCGTGTCAGTGCCTCGACGAAACGTGCGGTCTCCTCCGCCTGGTGCCCATGCTCTCCTCGCAGGGTGAGCGGAAGGCCGACCACGACTCGTTCGGGCTCCTCGGCCTCGACGAGCTCGACGAGGCGCTTCAGGCCGTCCTCTGTCGCGGCCCGCTCGACGATTCCCAGTGGCCTCGCGAGCGTCCCGGTCGGATCGGAGACGGCGACGCCGGTGCGGGCCGACCCGTAGTCGAGCGCGAGCACCTTCACGCCGCGGATTCGATCTCGTTCTTCGCCACCTCGTAAGCTTCGGCCAGACCGGACGGATCCTTGCCTCCGGCCTCGGCAAGTGTCGGCCGGCCTCCTCCTCCGCCGCCGATCTTCTCCGCAGCCTTCCGCGCCACCTCGACGGCGTCGAGCCCCTTGTCCACGAGGGACTGCGCGAGGTTGACGACCAGGTACGCGCGGCCGCCGTCGACCGATCCGACCAGCACCGCATCCGCCTTCTTCGACTGGCGGATCTGATCGGACAGGTCCTTGAGCGCCGAGCCCTTCAGCGACGTGACCTCGGCGACGACGATCCCGTTGGACTCGTCCCGGATCACCACCTCCGTCTCGGCCGGGGCCTTCGGGCCCTTCGCGAGCTCCTTGCGGGTGCGCTCGAGCTCCGCTCGGGTCACGTCGAGCTCCTCCGAGCGCTCGTGGAGGAAAGCCCAGGCCTCGCCCGCCGTGATCGCCTCGATCCGGCGGGCACCCGAGCCCACCGACGACTCCGAGAGGATCACGAACGGCCCGATCTCTGCCGTCGAGCGGACGTGCGTTCCGCCGCACAGCTCGCGGGAGTAGTCGTCGATCTCGACGACCCGCACCTCGTCGCCGTACTTCTCCCCGAAGAGCATCATCGCGCCGAGGCTCCGCGCCTCTTCGATCGGCGTCACGAACGTGCGCACGGGGAGGTTCTGGAAGACCTTCTCGTTGACGGCGCGCTCGATCTCCTCCCGCTGCTCGGGCGTGAGCGGCTTGTCGTGGCGGAAGTCGAACCGGAGCTTGTCCGGCCGGACGGCGGACCCGGCCTGGACGACCTGGTCCCCGAGGGTGTCCCGGAGCGCCTTGTGGAGCAGATGCGTGGCGGTGTGGTTTGCCATCGTCGGGAAGCGGACCGACCACGGGACGGCGGCGCGCACGCGGTCGCCCTCGGCGAAGCCGTCGCCGCGGAACGTGAGCACCTGGTCGTCGCCGACGCGCGTCGCGCGGACGAGCTCCGCCCGGGCGCCGGTCTCGTCGTGCTCGATCCAGCCCTGGTCGGAGACCTGGCCGCCGCCCTCGGGGTAGAACGGCGAGCGCTCGAGCTTCGCCTGGAACGTTCCGTCACCGAGGTCCTCGTAGGCGAGGATCGCCGTCAGGACCTCGGTGGTCTCGAAGCCGACGAACTCCGTCGGAGGCCCGCTCACTCGGATCTCGCCCTCGAACGCGGCCGCCGCGCGTGACCGTTCGCGCTGCTCCGCCATCAGGTGCGAGAACTCCTCCTCGTCCACGGCGAGCGCCCGCTCCCGGGCCAGCTCCCGCGTCAGCTCCAGCGGGAAGCCGTACGTGTCGTGGAGCCGGAACGCGTCCTCGCCGGAGATCGCGCCGGTCGAGGCGACCTCCTCGAACAGGCCCATGCCGCGGTCGAGAGTCTGCGAGAAGCGCTCCTCCTCCGCCTTGAGCGTCTCGCGGATCCGGTCGCGGTTCTCCTCGAGCTCGGGATACCACTGCCCCATCTGGTCGGCGACGAGGTCCGAGATGCGCCAGAGGTCGGTGAGGCCGATGCCGCGCGCCTGCTGGACAGCGCGCCGGATCACCCGGCGCAGCACGTACCCGCGGCCCTCGTTCGAGGGGAGCACACCGTCGGCGACCGAGAACGTCATGCCCCGGCCGTGGTCGGCGATGATCCGGTGCGCCTTCGTCGCCTTCTCCGAGCTCGTCCAGGCGACGCCGCTCTCCGCCTCGATCCAGTCCATGAGCGCCTGGAAGCCGTCGGTCTCGTAGACCGAGATCACGCCCTGCTGCACCGCGGCCGTCCGGTCGAGGCCGAGCCCGGTGTCGATGACAGGTTTCGGGAGGTCGGTCAGCTTCCCGTCCGCGCCGAGGTCGTACTGCATGAAGACGAGATTCCAGAACTCGAGGTACCGCTCGCAGGGACAGCCCGGCCCGCAGTCCGGGCGGCCGCAGGAGAGCTCGGGGCCGCGGTCGTAGTACATCTCGGAACAGGGGCCGCACGGGCCCGTCTCCCCCGCCTGCCAGAAGTTCTCGGTGCGAGGCAGGCCGACGATCCGCTCGCGCGGGTGCCCCACCGCCTCCCAGGCGGCGATCGCGACCTCGTCCTCGCCGAGCCCGAGCACGGGATCGCCGGCGAAGACGCTGACCCAGAGCTTGTCGAAGTCGATCTTCAGGTGGTCGCGCATAAGCTCCCACGCGAGCTCGACGGCGCCCTCCTTGAAGTACTCGCCGATCGAGAAGTTGCCCATCATCTCGAAGAAGGAGAGGTGGTAGCCGTCGAGGCCGACCTCGTCGATGTCGGTCGTCCGGAAGCACTTCTGGTAGGTGACGATCAGCGTCGCCGGAGGCTGTCGCTGGCCCAGGAAGTACGGCTTGAGCGGCTGCATCCCGGCGCTGATCAGCAGCGTCGACGTGTCCTCCGGCGGCGGGATCAGCGGCGCGGACGGCAGCCGCGTGTGGCCCTTCGACTCGAAGAACTGGAGGTAGCCCTCGCGGATCTCGGCGGTCGTCCGCATGGTCCCGATTCTAGGCGGAGGCGTCGTCCGCCCCGCAGTGCGTCTCTTGGCGCACTTCTGGCGTCTTACGGCGCACCTCGGGCACAGACACGCGCGCCGCACCCCGATACGATCGACTCGGGGAGGAGGTTGGGTCTACCGGCCCGCCACGACCGTTCGGGCCTTGTCCCCGGCCTGCACCGCCGCTCCGGCCCACCGCGGAGCGAGGCGCAGCACGCGGCCTACGCCACTTCGGACTCTTCCGCGATCTCCTCGCGGATCTTCTCCAGCGATCGCCTGATCAGGCGCGAGACGTGCATCTGGGAGATGCCGATCTCCGCCGCAATCTGAGACTGCGTCAGGCCGCTGAAGAAGCGCAGGTGGAGGATCTTCCGCTCACGCTCGTCGAGCACCTGGAACCCCGGCGCGAGCACGGCGCGGTCCTCGGCGACCTCGTACTCGTGCTCGATCGAGCCCAGCGACTCGAGGGGGTCGACCTCGCCGTCCTCGTCCGACCCGCCGCCCCCGGTGGACAGCGAGACCGAGCTGTAGGCCCGGCCGCTCTCGAGCGCCTCCAGCACGTCCTCTTCGTCGACGCCCGCAGCCTCGGCGAGCTCCGGGATCGTCGGCGAACGGCTGAGCTGGACGGTCAGCTGCTCGATCAGCTTCGAGACCTGGACGTTCAGCTCCTGGAGCCCGCGGGGGACTCGCACCGACCAGCCCTTGTCGCGGAAGTGCCGCTTGATCTCGCCGATGATGTTCGGCGTCGCATACGTGGTCAGCTCGACGCCGCGCTCGAGGTCGAACCGGTCGATCGCCTTGATCAGCCCGATCGCGCCGATCTGGACGAGATCCTCGAGCTGCTCGCCGCGGTACGAGTAGCGCCGGGCAAGCGAGCGGACGAGCGACATGTACCGCTCGATGAGCTCCGCGCGGGCGGCGAGGTCTCCGTCCTCGTGATAGCGGCGGAGAAGGATCTTGTCGTCGGCGGCCATCAGGCCCCGTTCGAACCGATCTGCTTGCGGAGCGCGATCCAGCTGCCGCCCTCACGGTCGTCGACCTCGTAGCCGTCCACGACGGCATCGAGCAGGCGGCGGAGCGAGAGCGCGTCGCCGGGCTCACCGGCCAGCTCCGCGCGCAGCTGCTCTCCGAAGGGGCCAAGCTCGGCCGTCAGTCGCGCCTCGTCGACGCGAAGGGTCAGCGTGACCTCGCTGCCTCCGTCGCGGCGGTCGAGCAGGCCGTCGAGCGCGAGCTCGAGCTCTTCGAGATGCTCGACGGTCAGCGCAAGCCGCGCGGCGACACCGCCCAGCACCAGGTGGGCGACGCCGTAGAACGGCCGCTCGCGCGGCATGGTCAGCCTGATCTCGTCGCTACTCATCGGGTGTGCGGCCCCCTCCTCCTAACGGGCGTCGCAGGTTAATCGTCACGCGGTTCATGCCGCTGACGACACGACCCGGCCGGCCCCGACGACGAGATCGCCGTCGTAGAGCACCGCAGCCTGCCCCGCAGCGACGCCGTAGGCCGGCTCGTCGAGGACGGCCTCGAACCCGCGGGCGCGCGTCACGATGCTCCCGCCGATCGCGGGAGAGCGGTGGCGCAGCTTTACGTCCGCTCGCGCGACGTCGGCGAACAGTCGGCCCTCTGCCTTCACACGACTTCTCGCGAGCGAGTCGCGGGGCCCGACGACGACGGCGTTCCGGCTCGGGACTGTGCGCAGGGCGTAGAGCGGCGCGCCGGCCGCAACGCCGAGACCCTTCCGCTGGCCGGGCGTGAAGCCCCAGAACCCGGCGTGGCGGCCGAGCACCTGGCCGGACTCGTCCTCGACCGCGCCGTCCTCCGTGCCGAGCCCGTGCCGCGCCAGGAACGACCGGTAATCGTCTCCGCCGAGGAAGCACGCCTCCTGGCTTTCGGTCCGCCGCGCCGCGGCCAGGCCCGCCCGCTCGGCCTCGGCGCGCGTTTCGTCCTTCGACTGCTCGCCGAGCGGGAACCAGAGGCGGTCGAAGACCCGCGGATCGAGCCGGGCGAGCATGTAGGACTGGTCCTTGCCGGCGTCCACGCCACGCGCCAGAAACAGCTGTCCCCGCCGCTCGACGAGCCGCGCGTAGTGGCCGGTGGCGAGCCGCGCGGCGCCCGCCTGCTTCGCGAACCGGAGCAGGCGGCCGAAGCGGAAGAAGCCGTTGCAGCGGATGCACGGATTCGGCGTCTCTCCCCGCCGGTAGCCGCGCACGAACGGCTCGACGATCGCGCGGAGGAACTCCTTGCGCGCGTCGATCGTCACGTGCGGGATGCCCAGCCGGTGGCACGTGGCACGGGCGGCGACCACGGCCTCCGGAGAGCAGCACGCGCGCTCGACGTCGGGGCCTTCCGGGTCGATCCAGAGCCGCAACGTGACTCCGATCGCCCTCGGCCCGGCGCGCAGGAGCGCGACAGCGCTGTCCACCCCTCCGCTCATCGCGACCGCGACGCGCTCCGGGTCGCGGCGAGCCCGGAAGACCGGGCCGATCGCGCTCGCAAGCGCGTCGACACTGAGCTCGTCGCCGCCGACCGCCGCAGCCTCGAGCAGGGTCAGGCCCTCGAGCGGACGGTCGAGCCCCTCGGCGTCGGCGCTCACGATCCGGTCGCCGTCCACCGACAGCCGGACGAGCCGCCACTCCCCGCCGCGGGACGCGTCTCCGACGACTTCGATCATGGAGCCACGGTACCCAAACACGAGCGAAGGGCCCGCAAATGCGAGCCCTTCTTAAAGGTGCCCCACCCTGCCGGTGATGCCTCACGCAATGCGAACCTGGCTGCGCCAGGTGGGTGCCGAGCCGAACCGGCTTCTGAGGGCCGTCCCGGACTCGAGCTCCCTTCACGTGTCTGTTGGTTCACGTTTGTACGCGAGGCCACGCACAGGGTCGAGCTCTCCCACTGTAATCGCTCAGAGCGAGATCAGGTACGCCTGGCGAAACGCCACCTGATCGTCGCGCGGTTCTCGATCCCGAGCTCGCGGGCGAGCGCGTCCGTCAGTCCGAACTGGACGCCGCCCTGCGTCGGTCCCCTTGCGACGACCTGCGTCAGGACCGCCTTGTCGCCGTGCTCGAGGTAGATCTTCGCGCCGCACGGCAGCACCGGGTGCGAGAAGCCCATGGTCGAGCGCTCGAGAACATGCCCGCAGGCCGTCGGCCGGCCGTAGACCCGGCTGCTCTCGAGGCCCGCGCCAGCCTCGTACCAGCCGCCGCCCGGCGGAGCGACAGCCTCGGGCAGGTTGCTCGACTCGCCGGACTCGGTCAGCCGGTCGACGAGGCTGAGCGCGATCACGCCGCCGAGCAGCGCGACGGCGGCGAGGAGGAGCGCCCGCTGAGCGAACGTCGAGCTCACGGCGCGACCACAACCTCCGTTTCGAGCTCCGCTGCCAGCAGCGCGCCGAACGAGTCCCGTACCAGCGGGTCGAACTCGACGGGCAGCGTGCCGTCCACGCTGGCGAAATCGCGGAGCGACTGCACGAGCGCGGCCCACTCCTCTTGGCGCGGGTCATCGGCGTGGCCACGGATCAGCCGCTGGAGCTCCCAGATGCTCCACTCGCGCGGCTCTCCGAGCGGCTCCGGCACGGCCTCAGGCTCGGGCTCGGGTTCGGGCTCGGGCTCTTCGAGCTCTGGCTCCTGCTCGTGCTGGACCTGAGGCTCGGACCGCGCCGGCTCAGGGACGGGCGGAGGCCCGCTCGCCAGGATGGCCCGCGCGCTCCGCTCGCTGACGGCGAACCCGGGCTTGGGCTCCGGTTCGGGCTCCGGCTCGGGTTCGGGCTCGGCGGCCGGCTCCTCAGCTGTTTCGTCGACCTCGCTCGTCGCCTCGACCTGGGGCTCCTCCTCCGCGCGCGCGGCCTCCCTGGCGGTCGTCCACTCGACGAACCCGAGGAGAACCACGGTGGCGACGATCACGGCGACATTGACGACGCGGTCGAGGTTCGCGAGCCAGACGCCGACGAGCACGAGCACGAGGAACGCTGCCGCCAGGGCGTAGCGGATCCGCGCAGGAGGAATGCCGCGCACGCTCTACGTTCCCTCTCCGTCGCGCCCGGCCACGACCGGCTCGGGCTTCTGCTCAGGCGCCTCGGGCTCGGGTTCCTCCACGACGGTGCGCTTGCGGACGAGCCGCGGGAACCGCGGACCCTCGGTCCAGACCGCGAGCTCGAAGAGGCAGACGAGCAGCCACGCCGCGGCCATCACGACGATGATCGCCGTCGCGCTCAGCTCCGCCAGGCCGGCCGCGATCGCAACCGCGATCAGGAAGCCGGCTTCGACCGCGAACCGCAGTCCGAGTCCTTCCCGCACAATGCGGAAAGGCTACTGCTGCTCGGGCCTGTCCTCGCTCGACGTCGTTTCAGGCTCGGCCGGCTCGCCGGTCGGCGGCGCGGGCTGCTCTTGCTCGGGCTCCTGCTCGGGCTCCCGCTCCGGCGCCGACGCGACCGGTGCAGGCCGGAATGGAGGCTCGGCAGCTCCGGACGAACCGCTCTCCTCGTTGGCGGCGCGGACGATCGCGTCCGAGACGCCCGAGACCGCCTCCTCGCCGAGTCCCGCCGCGGAGAGAAGCTGCTCGGCACCCTGCTGGGCCCGAACCATGATCGCGTTCGCCTGCGTTCGCGCCCACTCGAGCGTCTGCTCGATCTCGGCGCGGGCCGAGTTCGTCAGCTCGGTCGCCTGGTGCCGTGACTGCTCGAGCAGCTTCGCGCCGCGGGCCTCGGCCTCGCGCAGCTCCTGCGTGGCCTGGCGGTTCGCGTCGCCGAGTAGCTGCCGGGCCTCGTTGCGCGCGGCGTTGACGATCTCCGCGCGCTGGCGTTCGCTCTCCTGACGGAAGCGCTCGATCTCGGTCTCGCGGCGCGAGAGCTCGGACTGGCGGCGCCGAACCTCCTGCTCCGTCTTGCCCAGCTGGGCCGCCGATGCGCGCTGGGCGTCCCGCTCGAGGACCTCGGCGAACTCGGCCGCCTCGCGGATCAGGTGCAGCGCGTCCAAGCGGACGGCGTGTCCGGTCGGCTCGACCTGCCCACCCTGCCCCGCCGCCTGGAGCACACGCAGCTGCGCCTGGAGCTGGACGACGTGGCGCCGGAAGGCCTCGAAGGCGTCCCGGACCCGGTCGGCGTCGTAGCCCTCCTGGACGACGGGCAGGTCTTCCACCCGCGGAAGCGAGGTCATTGCAGGTGCGCGCTCTTCAGAGGCCATGCGGGTCCTTTCGAGATTCGGCCGAAGTTGCCTCCAGTATGCCGACTCAATCGGCGTTTTCCACGCCCGGCCTTAATTGCAGGCCCAGTTCCTCCAGCTGGTCGTCGGGGATCGCCGTGGGGGCACCGCTCATCGGGTCGACTCCGGCCTGGTTCTTCGGGAAGGCGAGCGTGTCTCGAATCACCGGTTCGTCGAGGAGCGCCATCGTCAGCCGATCGATGCCGGAGGCGATCCCACCATGAGGCGGCGCGCCCATCGCGAGAGCGTCGAGGAGGAAGCCGAACTTCGCTCGCTGCTCCTCGGGCGAGATGCCGAGGAAGTCGAACATCCGCGCCTGAAGCGTCGGCTCGTGGATCCGGACCGACCCGCCGGCGAGCTCGATCCCGTTCCCGACGAGGTCGTACGCGACCGCGCTTGCCGCCCCGGGCTCGCTGTCGAGGAGCGGGAGGCTGTCGTCGGTCGGACGCGTGAACGGATGGTGCTGAGCGGTCCAGCGCTTGTCGTCCTCGCTCCACTCGAGGAGCGGCATCGGCGTCACCCAGAGAAACTCCCAGGCCTCGCGGTCGATCAGGCCGAGCTGCCGCCCGAGGTGGAGGCGGAGCAGGCCGAGGACCTTGCTGGCCATCTTCGGGCTGTCTGCGACGAAGAGGGCCGTTGTCCCGGGCGCGCGGAAGGCTTCCAGCTCGGCCTCCGAGAGGAACTTCGCGATCGGCGAGGCCACCTCCCCGTCCTCGCGGAAGACGATGTACGCGAGGCCTTTCGCGCCCCACGGCTTCGCCATGTCCTCGAGCTTCTGGACCTCGGCCCGCGAGAGCTCGCGGGGAACGCTCAGGTACCGGACGACCTCGGCGTTGGCGAAGACGCCGAACTCGGAGCCCCGTGTGATGTCGGTCGCTTCCTGGATCTCGAGGCCGAAGCGCAGGTCGGGCTTGTCCGACCCGTACCGCAGCTCCGCCTCCTGCCAGGACATCCGCGGGAAGGGCGTCTCGAGCTCGACTCCGATCGTCTCGCGCCAGATCCGCGGGACGATCCGCTCCATCAGCTCGAAGATGTACTCCTGGTCGGGGAAGGCCATCTCGACGTCGAGCTGGGTCAGCTCCTGCAGCCGGTCGGCGCGGAGATCCTCGTCCCGGAAGCAGCGCGCGATCTGGTAGTAGCGCTCGAAGCCCGAGATCACGAGCAACTGCTTGTAGATCTGGGGCGACTGCGGAAGCGCGAAGAACTTGCCGGCCTGGAGACGCGTTGGGACGAGGAAGTCGCGAGCGCCTTCCGGTGTCGGCTTGGCCATGATCGGGGTCTCGATGTCCACGAAACCGTCCGCCTCCATCTCCTGGCGGATGATCGAGACCAGCTGAGCGCGGATTCGGATGTTCCGCTGGAGGCGCTCGCGGCGGAGGTCGAGCCAGCGGTAGCGGTAGCGCAGGGTCTCGTCCACGTTCTCCTCGTCGAGCTGGAACGGGAGCGGCGTGGAGCGCGAGACGATCTCGAGCTCGTCGACCTGGACCTCGACCTCGCCGGTCGGGAGATTCGGGTTCACGGCGTCGGGCGCTCTGGCGACGACCTCGCCGGTCGCCCGGAGGACGAACTCGTTGCGGATCTCGTGCGCGATCTTGGCGGCGGCGGGGCTGCGCTCCGGGTTGACGACGAGCTGACCGATGCCGGTCTGGTCGCGAAGGTCGACGAAGATCAGCCCGCCGTGGTCGCGTCGGCGGGCAGCCCAGCCGGCGAGCGTGACCGTGCGGCCGATCTCGTCCTTGCGCAGCTCGCCGCTGCCCAGGTCGCGCCAGGCCATCAGCCGAGCTCCTCGACGATCGCGTCCACGTCGGGCGTCTGCCCCGGCTCGACGAACTCGACGCGCCTGGCGTTGAGGCGGGACGCCTGGGTCCGCTGGCCCTTCACGGAGCGGCCGGCGTAGTCCATGTCGGCGCTGAACCCGCGGCGGCGGAGCTCCGCGAGTACCGCAGCGATCGCACTCCGGTCGGCGCCCTCCTCGGCGACGAAGAAGACGTCGATCTCCTCGTCCGGCAGGTCCGGCTCGCCGAGCGAGAGGAGCAGGCGCTCGATTCCGGCGCCGAAGCCGATTCCCGGTGTCGGCGGGCCGCCGATCGCCTCGATCAGGCCGTCGTAGCGGCCGCCGCCGCAGATCGAGTCCTGGGCCCCGATCGCCTCGTCTTTGAACTCGAACGTCGTGCGCGTGTAGTAGTCCAGTCCGCGGACGAGCGTCGGGCGGAGCTCGTAGCGGACGTCCAGGGCGTCGAGCAGTCCGCGGACCTGCTCGAAGTGCCGCCGGCACTCGTCGCAGAGGTTCTCCCCGATCTTGGGCGCCCCGGCGAGCAGCGCCTGCACCCGTTCGCTCTTCACGTCGAAGACCCGGAGCGGCGACGTAGCGCTCTTCCCGCGAGCCTCGTCGTCGAGCTCCGCGTCGTGCTCCTGGAGCCAGGCCTGGAGCCGTTCGAGGTAGGCCGGCCGGCAGTTCGCGTCGCCGATCGAGTTCAGCTGGAGGACGTAGTCGGTGACGCCGAGCCGCCGGAGCAGCTCGTCGTAGAAGTGGATCATCTCCGCGTCGACGGCCGGGTCGTCGGAGCCGATCGCCTCGACGGAGAGCTGCCAGTGCTCTCGGTACCGGCCCTTCTGCGGCCGGTCGTATCGCCACATCGGGCCGACGGTGTAGAGCTTCACGGGCTGCGGTTCACGGTGCATGCCGTGCTCGAGGTAGGCGCGGCAGATCGGCGCCGTGGCCTCCGGCCGGAGGGTCAGCGAGCGGCCGCCGCGGTCCTCGAACGTGTACATCTCCTTCTGCACGACGTCCGAGCCCTGCCCGGAGGTGCGGACGAAGAGCTCCGTGTCCTCGATCGCCGGCGTCTGGATCTTGCGGTACCCGTAGAGCGCGCACAGGCGATCCGCCTCGTCCAGCGCCCGCCGCCAGAGCGGCTGCTCGGACGGGAGGATGTCGTGGGTCCCTCGCGGCGCTTCGAACTTCAAGAGGCGCGCAGCTCCGCGAGGAACGGGTTGCGGTCGCGCTCGACCCCGAGGGTGGTCGGTGGGCCGTGGCCCGGGAAGACGACCGTCTCGGGCGGGAAGCGGTCGAGAAGCATCCGGATCGACTCGACGAGCGTGTCCCAGTCCGAGAACGGGAGATCGGTCCGACCGACGCTCCCCGCGAAGAGCACGTCGCCCGAGAAGATCAGACCGTCGTTGGCGAAGGCGATGTGGCCGGGTGAATGCCCTGGGACCGCGACGACCTCGAACGCGAGGCCCGCAACCTCGACGGTCTCGCCGCCCTGGAGCCGGACGTCCGGCGCGTAGGGCCTGATGGGCTGGTCGGGGAAGAACGCCTGCGGGTTTTCGAGCACCTGCGCCTCGAGCTCCGGCGCGTAGACCGGCGCGCCCGAGGCCTCGGCGAGCGTGGCGATGCCTCCGAGGTGATCCCAGTGGCTGTGCGTGACGAGGATCGCGCGCACATCGAAGCCCGGCTCGACGCCCTCGTAGCCGGGGTCGACGACGACCGCCTCGGTGGAGGTCGCGTCGGCGCGGACGACGTAGCAGTTCGTCTCGGTCGGCCCGAGCGCGTAGGTGTCGACGACCGGAGGCATGCGGGCGAGTCTAACCATGCGGGTTTGCGCGTCTTGGGGGCCGAGGCGGCGTTCTGGCGGCGTCCCGGACGAGCGCCTAGGATCCGATCACGTGCAGAGCTGGAACCTGCTCGAGCTCGAGACACCCGAGGGCAGCCGCAGCCCGATCGTTCTCCACTCCACCGACGACGCCAGGTCGGTCCTGATCGGACTCAGCCCGGGCCAGAAGCTCGGCGACCACCAGGTCCACGAGAACGCCTACATGGTCGTCGTCGACGGCGAGGTCGAGGTGGAATCCGGCGGCGAGAAAGTGCAGGCGGACGCCGGGACCCTCGTCCGGTTCGAGGCGAACGAGCGCCACCGGGTCTCGAGCGCCGACGGTGCGAAGATCCTGCTGCTGTTCGCCCCCTGGCCGGGGCCCGGCCACTATCGCGGGAGCATGTTGCCGGGCGTTACGGCCTAGCCGATGCCGGCGCGCTTCCGGTACATCCGGTACATCACCACGTCCATCACGTAGCTGAACGGGAGGAAGAACGCGAGCAAGAACGCCGTGTTGATGATGCGCTGCGCCAGCGAGAGCTCACCGCTCAGGAACCACACGGTCAGGAACATGAGCGGCGCGAAGATCAGTCCCCGCTTGCCCACGCGACGCCACGAGGGCGGCTGAACCTCACGCATGCCCGACTGGCTCTTGCGCGGTTGCGGCTGCTGGGCTCGCTTGCCGTTTCGCGATAGCGCGAGCTCGTCGTCAGGGGCCTCGACCTCGTTGCCCTCGTCGTCGACGTAGACGTACTCCCAGTCGTGCCGGCGGTCCTTCTGGCGCCGCTTTCGTTGTCTTCGGCTCGGCATCAGAACAAGCCTAGCGCCGCCAGGCAACCCGTCCGCCCTGGATCACGGTTGCAACGAGGTCTCCTCCGAGGTGGTAGGCAACGTGGCGCCAGTCCGGCGCGTCCAGCAGGACCAGGTCGGCGTCGAACCCCGGGGCAATCCGGCCCTTTTCGCCGGCGCGGGACAGGACGTGCGCGGGGTTGACCGTGCAGGCCGCGAGCGCCTCGTTCGGCGAGAGCCCGAGCTGCGTGCAGGCGAGCGAGCAGACGATCGTCAGGCTCTCGCAAAATGCGCTTCCCGGGTTGAAATCCGTCGCCAGGGCCACGGCTGCGCCGGCGTCGACGAGCGCGCGCGCAGGCGGCATCGGCCGGGCGAGGAAGAGCGCGCTCGCCGGAAGAAGCACCCCGACGACGGTGCTCCCGGCGAGCGCGCGGATGCCGTTCTCACCGGTCGCCTCCAGATGGTCGGTCGAGCGTGCGCCCAGCGCGATCGCGAGCTCGATGCCACCCGCCTCGGTGAACTGGTCCGCGTGGAGACGCAACGCAAGCCCGTGGCTTCGCGCAGCCTCGAGGTACCGACGTGCCTGCGCGGCGTCGAACGCACCGCGCTCGAGGAACACGTCCGCGGCCTCGGCCAGCTTCGCCGCCTCGGGCAGCACGTCGCCGACGACGAAGTCGAGGTACGCGTCCGCGTCGTCGAATTCGGGCGGGACAGCGTGGGCGCCGAGATACGTCGGAATACCCCCTTCCGCCTTGATCGCGCGCAGGCAGGCGAGCTCCGTCTCGCGGTCGAGCCCGTAGCCGGATTTGGCCTCGAACGTCGTCGTCCCGGCCCGGAGCATCCAGCCACGGTGGCGCCGGACGGCCTCGCCGAGCGCGGCCTCGCCCGCGGCCCGGGTCGCTCGGACCGTCGAGAGGATGCCGCCGCCGGCCGCATGCAGCTCCTCGTAGCTCGCACCGCCCGCACGGAGCGCGAACTCCTCCACGCGGTCGCCGGCGAAGCACGCATGCGTGTGGCAGTCGACCAGGCCGGGAATCGCGGCCAGGCCGCGGCCGTCGAGCTCCTCGACGTCACCGTCGATCGGACCGAGGTCGCGCATGCGGCCGACGTCCTCGACGCGTCCGTCGGCGCAGAGGACGTACGCGTCCTCCAAGAGCTCGACGTCGCCCAACGCCTCTCCGCGCAGCGGCGCAGTCACACCCGCCGGCGTCGCGAGCTGGCCGAGGTCGCGGACGAGAAGTCGGGTCGCCGCGGCCCGGCCGTCCGTCACTCGCCGGATGTCGGCATGGGAAGGTCGAGCCCGCCTCGCTCGGCGGCGTCGAGCGCCTCGGGGTAGCCCGCGTCCGCGTGTCGCAGAACGCCGGTGCCGGGATCGGCGGTCAGCACCCGCTCGAGCCGATCGGCTGCGTCGTCGGTGCCGTCGGCGACGACGACCATCCCCGCATGGATCGAGTTGCCGATGCCCACGCCGCCGCCGTGGTGGACGCTGACCCACGTCGCCCCAGCAGCGGTGTTCAGCAGGGCGTTGAGGATCGGCCAGTCGGCGATGGCGTCGGAGCCGTCACGCATCGCCTCCGTCTCGCGATAGGGCGAGGCCACGGAGCCCGAGTCCAGGTGGTCGCGCCCGATCGCGACGGGTGCCGAGACGTCGCCCGCTCGCACGAGGTCGTTGATCGCGAGCCCCGCCTTGGCGCGGTCGCCGAGCCCGAGCCAGCAGATTCGCGCGGGAAGCCCCTGGAAGGCAACCCGCTCCTGGGCGAGCTCGAGCCACCGCTGAAGCAGGACGTCCTCCGGGAAGAGCCCACGCAACGTCGAGTCGATCGCCTCGATGTCGCGAGTCTCGCCCGAAAGCGCCGCCCACCGGAACGGCCCGACTCCCCGACAGAAGAGCGGCCGGATATACGCCGGGACAAAACCCGGATATGTGAACGCTTCGTCTACACCCGCCTCACGGGCCTCACCTCGAAGATTGTTGCCGTAGTCGAAAACGTAGCTGCCGGCCTGGACGTACTCGAGGAGTCCGCGCACATGTGTTGCAATCGAGTCACGGGCTCGGCGCAGATATGTCACAGAATCGCGCGCGCGCAGCTCGGCGGCGGCCGTGACGTCCAGTCCCTGCGGGACGTAGCCGGTGAGCGGATCGTGAGCCGCGGTCTGGTCGGTGACGAGGTCGAAATGCTCACCACGACGCGCGAGCTCCGGAACGACGTCTGCCGCATTCCCGAGCAGTCCCACGGACAACGCCCGCCGCTCGGCCGCGGCCGCACGCACGAGCCGCAAAGCGTCGTCCACCGACTCCGCCGCCTCGTCCAGATACCGGGTCTCGAGCCGGCGCCGGATTCGCTCCGGATCGACCTCCACGCACAGCACCGCGGCACCGGCCATCGTCCCGGCCAGCGGCTGCGCGCCGCCCATCCCGCCCAGACCGGCGGTGAGAATCGTCCGCCCGGACAGGTCGGGCGACCCGAAGTGCGTCTCGCCGGCCGCGGCGAACGTCTGGTACGTGCCCTGGAGGATTCCCTGGCTGCCGATGTAGATCCAGCTCCCCGCGGTCATCTGCCCGAACATCGTCAGACCGAGCGCCTCGAGCCGCCGGAACTCGTCCCAGTTCGCCCACCGGGGAACGAGCAGCGAGTTCGCGATCAGGACGCGCGGCGCGCCGGGATGCGTCCGGAAGACGCCCACGGGCTTGCCGCTCTGGACGAGCAACGTCTCGTCGTCCCCCAACCGCAACAGGCACCGGACGAGGGCCCGCAGCGCCTCGTGATTCCGCGCCGCCTTGCCGGAGCCGCCGTACACGACCAGCTCCTCCGGCCGCTCGGCCACCTCCGGGTCGAGGTTGTTCAGCAGCATCCGAAGCGGCGCCTCAGTCGACCAGGAGCGCGCGTTCAGGGTCGTTCCGCGCGGCGCACGGATCCGGCTCAGGTCGCCGCACAGCGCCTCGACCGAGGCCTCGACGGACTCCACCGCCGTCACCTGGCTCCTCCCTCGCGCCGGGCTTCCCGCTTCTGATCCCTGTACATCCGCCACCACGTCCAGCCCGTAGCCAAGACGAACGCCGCCCCCGCGCCGATCGCCGCTCTCCCGGCATCCTGGCCCGAGAGAAGGAGGAATCCGAAGCCGACGACCGCGAGCCCGCCGTAGAACAGCAGCGCCGAGCGGAAGGGCCGCGACGTCCCCTTGGGCTTCTCGGGACGGCCGTTCTGACCCTCCGTCACCTGAGAGCTCCCACCTCGGCCTCGACGGCGTCCACGACCGACGCGTCCCGGATCGCCGCCGCGACGGCCTCGATGTCCGCGCTCAATGGCCGGTCCTCCACCAAACGTGGAGAGAGCGAGCGGACGAAGCGGCGCGCCGCCTCCGACCCGCGCCCGGGCGCGAGCGGCGCCAGGAACTCGACCGCCTGCGCGCCCGCAAGTAGCTCGATCGCCAGAGCGCGCTCGGCATTGGCCACCACCTGCCACGCCTTCAGCCCGGCCGCGTTCCCCATCGAGACGTGATCCTCCTGGCCCGCGCTCGTGGGGATCGAGTCGACGCTCGCCGGGTAGGCGAGGGACTTGTTCTCGCTCACGAGCGCCGCCGCCACGTACTGCGGGATCATGAACCCCGAGTTCAACCCACCGTCGACGGCCAGAAACGCGGGCAAGCCGTCCGACAGGTGCGGGTTCACCAACCGCTCGGTCCGCCGCTCGGAGATGTTCGCGAGCTCCGAGGCCGCCATCGTCAGCGTGTCGAGCGCAAAGGCAAGCGGCTGCCCGTGGAAGTTGCCGGCCGAGACGATCTGCCCCTCGTCGAGCAACACCAGCGGATTGTCGGTCGCGGCGTTCAGCTCGACGGAGACGGTCTCCTCGACGTAGCGAAGGAGATCCCGGCAGGCGCCGTGGACCTGCGGCGCGCAGCGAAGCGAGTAGGCGTCCTGCACGCGGTCGCACCACCTGTGGGACTCCATCACGGCCGAGCCTTCGAGGAGGCGCAGGACGTTCTCCGCCGACTCGGCCTGCCCGCGCAGCGGCCTGAGCGCCTGCACGGCGGGGCTGAACGCAACCCGCGACCCCTGGAGAGCCTCCAATGAAAGCGCGCACGCGATGTCCGCCACCGTGGCGAGGCGCCGCGCCCGGACGACTCCGAGCGCGCCGAAGGCAGCCATGAACTGCGTGCCGTTGATGAGCGACAACCCTTCCTTCGCGCGCAGCCGCAGCGGCTCGAGCCCGGCTCGCGCGAGCGCCTCGTCGCCGGGCAGGAGCTCGCCGCCGAACCACGCCTCTCCCTCCCCGATCAGGGGAAGCGCGAGATGCGCCAACGGCGCGAGATCGCCGCTCGCGCCCACCGACCCCCGGCTCGGCACTCTCGGCAGGACGCCGCGGCTCAGCAAGTCGAGCAGGAGTTCCGCGACCTCCTCGCGCGTCCCGGATGCGCCGTTCGCCAACGCATTGGCCCGCAGCAGAAGCGCCGCGCGGACGATCTCCGCCGGATACGGCTCGCCCACGCCGCACGCGTGACTCCGGAGCACGCGCACCTGGAGCTCCTCGACGAGCTCGCCGGGGATCGTCTGCGTCACGAGCCGCCCGAAGCCGGTGTTGACACCGTAGGTGCGCTCGGGCGAGCCGGCAGCGCGCTCCACGACCTCTCGACTCGCGCGCATCCGGTCGCGAGCGGCGTCGGACAGCTCGACCGTCGCGCCGTCGACCGCGACGGCCCAGACGTGGTGAACCTCGAGCTCGTCTCCCGTCAGGACCTGGGTCTCGACCACGGAGCCACTCTAATCCTGCAAGAGCCGCGTCTCGATCAGGCGCGAGGCGTCGAAGCCCTCGATCCTGAGCGCCGCGCCGGCAGCCGCGGCCGCAGCTCCCGCCGGCATCAGCCCGACGAGCTCCGCCCGGTCGACGGCCGCACCGCGCGCTCCGGCCTCCGCCTCGATCCGCGCGACGATCTCGTGCGGCGCCGCCGCCTCCCAGTCCTCGACGTTCATGCTCACCTGGACGCGTCCCGAGCCCGGCAGCTCGAGCCCGAGCGCTCGTACGCCGGGGAACCCGCCGTCCCGCTCGCGGATCGCCGACGCGATCGCCCGCGCATCGTCGAGCGAGGCGCCTCGCAGGTCGACGTTGAAGGCGATCAGCGGCCGGCGGGCGCCGACGATCACGCCGCCCGCGGTCGGGTGCAGCTCGCGCGGCCCGAAGTCCGGAGCGACCTCGCCCTGTGCGAGCCGCTCCGCCAGGCCCTCGGTGCCGCCGCGGCGGAAGAACGCAGGCCCCCGCTCCGGCGCCAGCTCGGCGTAGAGGAAGACGGGCAGGCCGAGCTCGCCGATCCGGCCGGCCAGGGCAAGCGCCACAGCCTTGGCCCGCTCCATGTCCTCCGGCCGAAGCGGCACGACGGGCACGACGTCCGCAGCGCCGATCCGGGGATGGGCGCCCTGGTGCCGCCCGAGGTCGATCCGGTCCCGTGCGCACTCGACGGCGGCCACCAGCGCCTCGACCAGCGCCTCGTCCTCGCCGACCACCGTGAACACCGAACGATGGTGGTCGGGATCCGAGTGGACGTCGAGGAGCCGGACCCGCGACGAGAGCGCCGCGCCGATTGCGTCGATCGTCGCCCGGTCGCGCCCCTCGGAGAAATTGGGCACCGACTCGAGCGGCAGCACGCCCGTACTCTAGGAGGACCGGCGAAAACGCCTAGCGGAACGACGCCAAACGGGGTGTGCGGCTATCTGGAGAAGCGTCCCCGGCCGAAGTACCCAAGGATGAGCAAGACGACGATGATGATGAGGATCCACAGCCAGATCGACACGGAAGCCCTTTCGTAGATGAGTTGGCGAGTTTATTCCCTCCGGCCCTCCGGGCTCCTGCGCGACGAGCAGGCTGAGCTGCCGTGAAGGCCTACTACGAAGCACGGGCCCGGGAGTACGACGACTGGTACCTCGGGACGAACCTGTACGACGATCGCGTCCGCCCTGGATGGGACGAGGAGCTCGACACCCTTCGGCGCGCGATCGAGGCGCTTCCTCCGGCACGCACGCTCGACGTCGCCTGCGGCACCGGGTTCCTCACGCGGCATCTCCCCGGCGAGATCGTCGGCATCGACCAGAGCCCGTCGATGATCGAGATCGCCGCCCAGCGGGTCCCGAACGGCGAGTTCCTGGTCGGCGACGCGCTCGCTCTTCCCTTCGACGACGACGCGTTCGACAGGCTCTTCACTGGACACTTCTACGGCCATCTCGAGGAGCCGGACCGCGAGCGCTTCCTCGCAGAGGCGCGTCGAGTTGCCCGCGAGCTCGTGATCGTCGACGCGGCACGAAACGACGACACGCCGACCGCCCGAATGGATCAGCGCGTGCTCTCGGACGGAAGCCGCTGGGAGGTCTACAAGCGCTGGTTCACGCCGGAGGAGCTCGCCGCGGAGCTCGGTTCGATCGAAGTGCTGCACCGCGGCCGGTACTTCATCGCCGTCCAGGCTTGACCCGCCGCCGCTCGTCGTACCGCTCGATCGCCTCCCTCCAACGCGACAACCGAGTCTGCCGGGCCTGCACGGAGGCCGGGTACCCGCTCGAGTCCCTGCCGGTCGTCCAGCCCTATACGGGACAGCGCGCGTACATCCACGGCCAGGCGCCCGGGGTGCTGGAGGGAGAGCAGCGGCTGCCCTGGCGCGGTCGCGCGGGCCGCACGCTTCGGCGCTGGCTCGAGCTGGACGAGGACGAGTTCTACGCGACCTTCTACTGCGCCTCGGTGACCCGCTGCTACCCGGGAAAGGCGCGCTCCGGCAACGGCGACCGGACGCCGACGCCGCCGGAGCAGGAGCTCTGCTCGTTCTGGCGCGAGTGGGAGCTCCGCCTGATCCGGCCGGAGCTCGTCCTCGCCGTCGGCGGCCTCAGCGCGAAGCGACTCCTCGGCGTCTCGAACCTGGGCGACTCGATCGGCCGCCGCTTCGACCTCGCGGGCGCGACAGCCATTCCGCTGCCGCACCCGTCGGGCACGAGCCGCTGGCTGAACGAGCCCGCGAACCGGGAGCGCCTCGCCGGGGCGCTCGACGTCGTCAGGGACGAGCTAGCGCGCCTTCGAACTGCGCCTCTTCGGTCGAGCCCTTGAGGGCAAGCGTCGACGACTCGCCGCCCGAGACCGTCTGCGCCACGGCATCGAAGTAGCCCGCGCCGACCTCGCGCTGGTGCCGCGTCGCCGTGTAGCCCTCGGCCTCGAGCGCGAACTCCTGCTCCTGGAGCCGGACGTACGCCGTCATTCCCTCCTCGACGTAGCCACGTGCCAGCTCGAACATCGACGCGTTCAGCGCGTGGAAGCCGGCGAGGGTGATGAACTGGAACCGGTAGCCGAGCTCGCCGAGCGTGGACTGGAAGCCGGCGATCTCGTCGTCATCGAGGTGCTTGCGCCAGTTGAAGGACGGCGAGCAGTTGTAGGCGAGCAGCTTGCCCGGGAACTCCGCGTGGATCGCCGAGGCGAACTCGCGCGCCTCGCCCAGGTCCGGCTTCGAGGTCTCGAACCAGACGATGTCCGCGTACGGCGCATAGGCGAGTGAGCGCTTGATGCACGGCTCGACCCCACCCCGAACCTTGAAGAACCCCTCCCTGGTCCGCTCGCCGGTCAGGAACTCATGGTCGGCCGGGTCGACGTCGCTCGTCAGCAGCGTGGCGGCGTCGGCGTCTGTCCGCGAGATGAGAACGGTCGGGACGCCCAGCACGTCTGCGGCCAGACGAGCCGCCTTCAGCGTCCCGACGAACTGCGCGGTCGGCACGAGCACCTTCCCGCCGAGATGGCCGCACTTCTTCTCCGACGCCAGCTGGTCCTCGAAGTGCACGCCGGCCGCGCCCGCCTCGATCATCCCCTTCATCAGCTCGAACGCGTTCAGGTTCCCGCCGAAGCCGGCCTCGGCGTCGGCGACGATCGGGACGAGCCAGTCGCGCGAGACCTCGCCCTCGGCGTGCTCGATCTGGTCGGCCCGCAGGAGCGCCCGGTTCAGCCGCCGCACCAGCGCCGGCACGCTGTTCGCCGGGTAGAGCGACTGATCCGGGTAGGTGTCGCCGGCGAGGTTGGCGTCGCCTGCGACCTGCCAGCCGCTGACGTAGATCCCCTTCGCGCCGGCCTTGACCATCTGCACGGCCTGCGAGCCGGAAAGCGCGCCCAGCGTCGGCAGGTAGGCCTCGCTCTGCAGGAGGGACCAGAGCCGCGCTGCACCGCGCCGCGCCAGCGTGTGCTCGATCTGGACGGAGCCGCGCAGCCGCTCGACGTCCTCCGCGCTCCAGTCCCGCCGGATCCCCGTCCAGCGCCCGTTGACGTGTCCGTTGGTGCTCATGCCGCCTCCCCGTCAGTCGATGTACTCGTACGCCGGCAGCGTCAGGAACTCGACGAAGTCGTCGCCCAGCGCCACCCGTTCGAAAATCTCTCGCGCCTCGACGAAGCGTCCTCCCTCGAAGCCCTGTTCCACGATCACCTCACGGACGCGCTCGGGCGTGAACTCGCCCGCGTGCACCCACTGCCAGACCTGCGACCGCGAGATCTCGGCGGTCGCCGCGTCCTCCATCAGGTTGTCGATCGCCGCCGCGCCGACACCGCGCAGCCACGACTCGATGTACCGGATCCCGACGCTGACGTTCTGGCGCAGCCCCTCCTCGGTGACGGCGCCGCCGTCCACCCGGAGGTCGAGCAGGTCGCCGGCCTCGACCGAGACGTCCGGCCGCTGCCGGTCGACCTGGTTCGGCCGGTCGCCGAGCACGCCGTCGAAGACGTCCATCGCGACCGGAACGAGATCGGGATGCGCGACCCACGTGCCGTCGAAGCCGTCGCCCGCCTCCCGCACCTTGTCCTCCCGGACCTTGGCCAGCGCGCGCTCGTTCACCTCGGGGTCGCGCCGGCTCGGGATGAAGGCCGCCATCCCGCCCATCGCGTGGGCGCCGCGCCGGTGGCAGGTCTTCACGAGCAGCTCCGTGTAGGCGCGCATGAACGGCGTCGTCATCGTCAGCTGGCCCCGGTCGGGCAGCACGACGTCGAATGAGCGCAGCCGCTTGATCAGGCTGAAGAGGTAGTCCCAGCGGCCGGCGTTCAGACCGACGATGTGGTCGCGGAGCTCGTAGAGGATCTCGTCCATCTCGAACGCAGCGAGCACGGTCTCGATGAGGACGGTGGCCTTGATCGAGCCCTTCTCGAGCCCGAGCCGCTCCTCTGCGAAGTCGAAGACCTGGTTCCAGAGCCGCGCCTCGAGGTGGCTCTCGAGCTTCGGGATGTAGAACCACGGTCGCTCCGGGCTGTGGAAGACGTAGAGGCCGAAGTCGAAGAGCGAGCCCGAGACCGGCTCGCCGTCCACGTGGACGTGCCGCTCGAGCAGGTGCCAGCCGCGCGGCCGAACGACCAGCACGGCCGGGTCGTCTCCGAGCTCGTACTGCTTCTCGCCGGTGTCGAGGGAGATCGTCCGCTCGACTGCGTCCCGCAGGTTGAGCTGGCCCTCGAGGTTGTTCGACCAGGTCGGCGAGTTCGCGTCCTCGAAGTCCGCCATGAAGACCCGGGCGCCGGAGTTGAGGGCGTTGATGACCATCTTGCGGTCGACCGGGCCGGTGATCTCGACACGGCGGTCCTGGAGGTCGGCGGGCGCCGGAGCGACCTGCCAGTCCGACTCCCGGATCTCGCGCGTCTCCGCGAGGAAGTCCGGCCGCTCGCCGGCGTCGAGCCGTGCCTGGCGCTCTTCGCGAGCAGCCAGGAGCCGCCGGCGCTCGGGATCGAAGCGCCGGTGCAGCTCGGCCACGAAGGAGAGCGCATGCGGCGTCAGGATCTCGACTTCGTGGCCCGCGAGCGGGCCGAGGACCTCGGCGGGGTTACTCGTTTCCGTGATCTCGCTCACAGGGCTCGGGGCACGTGCAGGGTGCGTGCTCGGACTTGAGGAAAAGCGCCTTCTTCGGCGCCTGTTCTGACGGCTTATGCCTTCGCAACCGCTTGAACAGTGTCATGTCGCCTCCTTCCGCTCAACGGGAGAGCTCTACCCTAGGACGCACGCGGTATAAACTCAAAGTGGTTCTTTCGATCCAATCCATAGAGGACTTCTATGAGACTCGAGCAGCTGGAGGCATTCGTCCAGACGGCCCAGCGGGGCACGGTCAGCCGGGCGGCGGATGCGCTCTTCGTCACCCAGCCCACGCTCACCGCGCGGCTGAAGGGGCTGGAACGGGAGCTCGGCGCGCGCCTCTTCGTTCGCACGGGACGCGGGATGCGGCTCTCCGATGCCGGACGTGCGTTTCTTCCCTACGCCGAGCGGAGCCTGGGCGCGGCGGCGGCGGGCCGCCGGCTCCTCGCCGACCTCGAGCGCGGCGAGGGCGGCCAGCTCGCGCTCGGCGCCGCGCCCGCGGTGAGCACGTACGTCCTGCCCCTCATCCTCACGCGGTTCCGGAGAACCCACCCCGGCGTCCAGCTGGCGGTCCGCACCGGGCACTCCGAGGAGATCCTCGAGCTCGTCCTTCGTGAGGAGGTCCAGGTCGGGCTCGGCCGGTCGCTTCAGCACCGGGAGGTCGAGGCGATCCCGCTCTACGACGACGAGCTCGTCCTCGTCGTCGACCCCGACCACCCGTTCGCGCAGCAGGACGGCGTCGGCGCGGAGCAGATCGGCGACGTCCAGCTGATCCTCTTCGACCGTACCTCGAGCTACCACCGGCTCACCAGTGAGTTCTTCCAGCGGCTCGGCGCCGTCCCGAAGGGCGTGATGGAGCTCGACAACATCGACGCCGCGAAGAAGATGGTCGAGCAGGGCCTCGGCGTCGCGCTCCTCCCCCACACCGCCGTCGCCGGCGAACTCGAGGCCGGGATCCTCCACTCGGTGACGATGGCGGACGCACCCGCGCTCACCCGCAGCATCGTCGTCTTCCGCAAGCGGAGCTCCGGCCCGCCGACGGTCGCGCTCGACGCGTTCTTGAACTGCCTGTCGGATCTGCGGCCGAGTCTCCAGCAGTCCGCTCAGCGCTCGACGGCGTAGAGCCGCCACTCGCCCGGCACGCCCTTCAGCTCGGCGACGCCTCTGTCGGCGAAGGCGAGACCCGAGCCGGCCACGAGGTCCTTCACCGTGCTCGAGACGAGCACCTCGCTCGCGCCGGCCTCCGCCGAGACTCGCGCGCCGATGTGGACGGCGATCCCGCCGACCTTCCCGTCCACGAGCTCGCACTCGCCCGTGTGCACGCCCGCGCGGATCTGGATGCCGAGGTCGCGCACCGACTCGGTCATCGAGCAGGCGCAGCGGATTGCCCGTGCCGGTCCGTCGAACGTCGCGAAGAAGCCGTTGCCGGCGGTGTCGACCTCGCGGCCGCGGAACCGGGACAGCTCGCGCCGCACCCGCTCGTGGTGCGCCGCGATGAGCTCGCGCCACCCACGGTCTCCCAGCTCGGCCGCCTTCGCCGTCGAGCCCACGATGTCCGTGAAGAGGACCGTGGCGAGAATGCGATCGTGCTCCTCGCTCGCTCCGGCCTCGACTTCCGCCACGAACCGCCGGATCTCGGCCAGTAACGGTTCGCGGTCGCCGAGCACGGGAACCGCGTCTTGCCCCTCGATGGTGATGAGTCGAGCCGTCGGGATGCGCTCCGCGACGTACGGCGCAGTCAACGCGATCGCGCGCTCGGGCAGCGCCCGGGAGAGGACGAGTGTCGGGACGCGAACCGACGGAAGGATGTCGCGGACGTCCGTGTCTGCGTTGGCACGCAGGTGCTGCGCCATGTTGCCCGGGCTCACGCTGAGCCGGATCGGGCGAGAGAATGCGATCCGCTCGTCCCGTGTCTCGAGCGACGGCCCGGTGAGCTGCAGCATCTCGTCCCACATGTCCGGGTCGGCCCAGCTTCGGGTGGTGTCCTCGATGTCGGCCAGATACTGCTCGCGGCTGTCGAGCCACGGCATGTCGTGCGTGCGGACGAAGTTGATGAGGACGTTGACAAGGACGAGACCCAGCGTCCGGTCGGCCTGGGCGGCCGCGAAGAGGACGCCAAGCGGGCCTGAATCTCCACCGACGGCGACGACGGCGCGTCCGAGTCCCTCGGCGTCGAGCACGGCCCGGATGTCGTCCATCCGCACCTCGAGCGGCTGAGCGTCTCCAACGCGGTCGGAGAGACCGGTTCCGCGCTTGTCGAGGATGATCACGCGGGCGAACCTGCCGAGCCCCTCGAACCAGGCACGGCGGTTCGGCTCCTCCCAGTTCAGCTCCAGGTGCTGGACGAACCCCGGGATCCAGACGAGCGGTGTCTCGCCCTCGCCGAACACCTGATAGGCGATGCTCACGTCGCCGCTTCGGGCGTAGCGCGTTTCCGGCACGGACAAGGCCACGGCTAGATTCTGACGGTGAGCGACGCTCCTTCCTATAGGCGCACGTTTTGGCGGCTGCTCGGCTTTCTGAGGCCGTACAAGTGGTCGCTCATCGTCTCGATCCTGTTGGCGATCGGCTCCCAGGCCGCCGCGGTCGTCATCGCGTTCCTCACCGGCGACGGGCTCCAGCGCGCGGTCGAGGGCGGCAGTCAGAGAGCGATCTGGTGGATCGCGCTCGGGATCGTGGGCGCGGGGCTCGTTCGTGCCCTCCTGATGATGGGGCGGCGTCTGATCTCCGGGCGCCAGGCGCTCGGCGTCGAGTTCGACATGCGGAACGGGCTGTACGCGAAGCTCCAGCGGCTCTCGTTCGGCTTCTACGACCGGCACCAGACCGGCCAGCTGATGTCGCGGGCGACGGTCGACCTCCAGGCCGTGCGCTTCTTCCTGGGCTACGGCCTGATCTTCTTCTTCCAGCACATCACGACGATCGTCGGGGTGACGGCCGTCATGTACGTGGCGAACTGGCGGCTCGCGCTGGCGGCGACGGCGATCACACCGCTGATCGTGGTCGTGGCGTACCGGTACTCGACGGTCTCACACCCGATCCTGCGCGAGGTGCAGCAGAAGATGGCGGACGTCGCCACCGTCGCCGAGGAGTCGATCGTCGGCGTCCACGTCGTCAAGTCGTTCGCGCAGGAGCCGGACGAGGGCCGCAAGTTCGCCGACCGCTCCGAGTCGGTGTTCGACCAGAGCGTCATGGCGAACCGCCAACGGGCGATCTACGTGCCGCTGCTCTCGTTTCTGCCGCTCGTCGCCCAGGCGATCGTCCTGCTCGTCGGAGGGCGGATGGTCGTGAACGGCGACCTGAGCCTTCGCTCCTTCATCTTCTTCAACGTCCTCGTCGTCATGCTCGTGATGCCGCTGCGGATGCTCGGCATGTGGATCGGCCAGGCGCAGCGTGCAACGGCGTCGGGCGAGCGGATCTTCGAGGTCATGGACGAGCCGGAGGACGTGGCCGACCGGCCCGGCGCCGCGGACCTGCCCCCGGGCGAAGGGCTCGTCCGGTTCGAGCGGGTCACGTTCGGCTACGACGCCGAGCGACCGGTGCTCCGGGAGATCGACCTCGAGCTCGAGCCGGGCCGCACCGTCGCGCTGATCGGGCACACGGGTTCGGGAAAGACGACGCTCGCCGGCCTCGTACCGCGGTTCTACGACGTCACGGAGGGACGGGTGACCGTCGACGGCCTCGACGTGCGCGACGCAAAGCTCGTCTCGCTGCGCCGCGCGATCGGGATCGTCGCCCAGGATCCGTTCCTCTTCTCGGACACGGTGCGCGAGAACATCGCCTTCGGCCGCCCGGATGCGACGCAGGATGAGGTCGAGGAGGCGGCCCGGCTCGCGCAGGCGCACGAGTTCGTCGCCGAGCTGCCCGAGGGCTACGACACGGTCATCGGCGAGCGCGGGATCACGCTCTCCGGCGGGCAGCGCCAGCGGATCGCGATCGCGCGCGCGCTGCTGCTCGATCCGCGGATCCTCATCCTCGACGACGCTACGGCCTCGGTGGACGCGACGACCGAGGCGAAGATCCGGCTCGGGTTGCGCCAGGCGATGCGCGGCCGGACGACGATCATCATCGCGCACCGTCTCTCGACGCTCGCGCTGGCGGACGAGCTCGTCGTTCTCGACCGCGGCCGGATCGTGGAGCGCGGGACGCACGACGAGCTGATCGAGCGGAGCCCGGTCTACCGGGAGATCTACGAGCACGGCCTGCTCGAGCGCGAGTTCGCGGAGCGGGTCGAGCAGCGTGCGGAGGCGACGGCGTGACGGCTCCGGGGCCGGGCAACGGCGTGACGTCGCGCGGGCTTCGCGACGGCGTGGCGGTCGGACCCCGGGCGGACGGGCCGGTGACGGGCCGCCCGCAACGCAACGACGTCACCTTTCGAGGGCGGAGCGCAGCCGACACAGTCTCGGCACAGGCGCTTGACTCACCGGTGCGCTTTTCGCGCGTAGGCTCGAGCCATTGGGTCGGGGAGGCGGGGTCTTCCCAGGTTCGTGGGGCGGCACGCGCAGCCAGGAGCAGGCAATGAGAGTCTGGCAGCCCGGATCGCACCTGACCCGAGTGCGCGACGTGCAGGTCGACGACTGGTCGTGGCAGCGAACGGCCCGCCGCATCTCGACGCTCGCCCGCCTGACCGCGCCCTACAAGCTCCAGACGACGCTCGCCGTCGTCTCGCTTCTCGCGGCGACGCTGACGGCCCTCGCGCCGCCGTTCCTCGCCAAGCTCGCGCTCGACGACGGGATCCGCCAGGGCGACCTCGACGCCCTCTTCGTCATCGTCGGCCTGTTCGTCGTCGCCGGGCTCGCGAATCTCGGGACGAGCGCCGCGCAGACCTACTTCACCGGGTGGACCGGCGAGCGGATCCTCGCCGACCTCCGCAACAAGCTCTTCCGCCACCTCCAGGGGCTCTCGCTCGGCTACTTCGAGCGCAACCGTGCCGGCGTGATCATCAGCCGCCTCACGAACGACGTCGACGCGCTCGACCAGCTCGTCACGGACGGCGTCACGACGCTCGTCCAGAACACGCTCATCCTCCTCGGCTCCGCAGCGATCCTCTTCTACCTCGACTGGCGCCTCGCGCTCGCCACGCTCAGCGTGATGCCGGCGATGGCGCTCGCGACGGCCCTCTTCCGGATGCGCTCCTCACGCGCCTACCGGGCCGTGCGCGAGCGACTCGGCATGGTCACCGCGACGCTCGCCGAGGACATCGCCGGGATGCGCGTCGTCCAGACCTTCACGCGCGAGGGCTCGCGCCGCCGCAACTTCGAGGAGGTCAATGCGAGCTACCGGGCTGCGAACCAGACGACCGTCATCACCAACGGCCTCTACTTCCCGTTCGTCGACTTCCTCTCCGCGGTGGCGACAGCGGTCGTGCTCGGCTACGGCGGGTACCTGCTCGCGGGCGGCGAGCTGACGGTCGGGACGCTCTTCGCCTTCATCCTCTACGTCTCGAACTTCTTCGACCCGATCCAGCAGCTCTCGCAGCTCTACAACACGTTCCTGGCCGCCGTGGCCGCGTTGGACAAGATCATGGACGTGATGGACGAGGAGCCGGAGGTGCGCGACCGGCCCGACGCGCGCGAGCTCCCGACGATCGACGGCCACGTCCAGCTCGAAGGCGTCCGCTTCAGCTACTCCACCGGGCCGGAGGTGCTCCACGGCATCGATCTCGACGTCCCCGCCGGGACGACGGTCGCCTTCGTCGGCCACACGGGCGCCGGCAAGTCGACGATCGCGAAGCTGCTCGCGCGGTTCTACGACCCGGTCGAGGGCCGGATCATGGTCGACGGGATCGACCTTCGCGACGTGACGCAGGAGTCGCTGCGCCGCCAGCTCGGCATCGTTCCGCAGGAGGGCTTTCTCTTCGCCGGCAGCGTGCGCGACAACATCGCCTTCGCGCGGCCCGATGCGTCGATCGAGGACGTGCGTGCCGCGGCGACGGCGGTCGGGGCGAACGAGTTCATCATGCGGCTCGAGGACGGCTACGACACCGACGTCCAGGAGCGCGGCACCAGGCTCTCGCTCGGCCAGCGCCAGCTCGTCGCCTTCGCGCGTGCCTTGCTCGCCGATCCCCGCCTCCTGATCCTCGACGAGGCCACGTCTTCGGTCGACATCGGCACCGAGCGGAAGATCGAGGCGGCGCTCCGCACGCTGCTCGCCGGCCGCACCGCCTTCGTCATCGCACACCGCCTCTCGACGATCCGCGGCGCCGACCTGATCGTCGTCCTCGAGCACGGCCAGGTCGTGGAGCAGGGATCGCACGAGGACCTGATGGCGCGGAAGGGCCTCTACACGGCGCTCTACGGCGACTGGGCCGCGGACGTCGCCTGACGGCCAGGCCGCTACAATCCGGGCCCCATTGCGGGGTCGTCTAATGGTAGGACGCTCGGCTCTGGACCGAGTAGTCTAGGTTCGAATCCTAGCCCCGCAGCCTACAGAAATGGCCGCAAATGCGGCCTTTTTTGTGCTTCTCTACGCTGCGGCCCCGAGCAGCGCCACGGCGACGACACAGATTGCGATGAACGTCGCAGCGAACGCCAGCCTGAGGCTCGCGATGCTCTCCCTCTCCACGCGCGGGAGCGTGACAGGTCAAGGCCGCGGAGTGCAATAGGCCGTTCGGCCTATTACAGAAGGCAGCGGCGCTACTCGCCTCGACGCGTGAACACGTAGTCGCGGCGCCGCGCCTGCACGTGGCACGAGGTGCAGATCGCGCCCGAGGCGAAGGCGGCGAAGCGCCCTCGCGGCCCCGGTCGCCCGTACTCGATCATCACCCAGTCGTTGTGGCGCCGGTTCGCGCCGCGCACCTTGCGCATGACGGCCACGACCGAGACGTACCGTGCCCCCGGCCGCCTGATCGTCTTCACGACGACCGTGCCGTACGGAAACGGCGTCCGGACCCTGCGCTGGTTGACATAGACGTTCTTCGTGCCGCGATGGGCGTCACTCCGCCGCGGCGGAATCGGACTTCGGTTCAGCTTGAGCCACCGTTCGAAACCGGCCGTGTAGGCGGGCAGACCCGGCAGCGCCCGCGCCTCCTGCCGCGACGGCGCGGTGGCGCCGGCCGAGACCACGACGGCCGCGGCGGCGGCGGCGATCGCGACGACAGCGAAGCGCATCCCCTTCACGGTACCGCTGCCGTCCGACCGCCTCAATACCGTGCGCGCCGTGCTGATGGACGTCCTCCGCCGCGCCGCCGCCGAGTTCGTCGGGACCTTCGCGCTGATCTTCGTCGGCGCGGGAGCGGTCCTCGTCGCCGCGCCGAGCGCCGGCGGCGGAACGCTCGAGATCGCGCTAGCTCACGGCCTCGTGATCGCCGTCATGGCCTCCGCCGTCGGCCACATCTCGGGCGGTCACTTCAACCCGGCCGTCACCCTCGGATTCCTCGTCACCGGCCGGCTCTCGCCGATCCTCGCCGGCGCCTACTGGGCCGCGCAGTTCGTGAGCGCGGTCATTGCCGCGCTGCTCCTCAAGTGGATCTTCCCCGCGGAGACCCAGGGCACCCTCGGCTCGCCGGCGGTCGGACCCGGGATCGAGCCCGAGGCGGCGCTGATCATCGAAGCGATCCTGACCTTCTTCCTGGTCTGGGTGATCTTCGCCACCGCGGCCGACCCGCGCGGGACGTTCAAGTCCATCGCCGGGCTCGCCATCGGTCTGACGATCACGCTCGACGTCCTGATGGCCGGGCCGCTGACCGGCGCCGCCATGAACCCGGCCCGCGCCTTCGGCCCCGAGCTGGTCTCGGGGACCTGGGACGACTTCTGGATCTGGTACATCGGGCCGCTCGCCGGCGGCGTCCTCGGTGCACTTGCGTACGAGTGGCTCTACCTGCGTCCGCTCCGCCCGCCCGTCGTGGGCCCGCCCGAGACCGGCGTCGTCGAGCCCCGGCCGGGCGACACCGCGCTTTCCTAGAGCCTTCGGTTTGTACGTGTTGTCACGAGCACTGCTAGACTTCTGTGCTCGAGACCTAGCGCGGTAGCCGCTGAGGGTCGCATCCTCTCGACTCCACACCGGGCCTGATGCACGTATGCAAAGGATGGTGTGTGGAGATGACGAGATTCCTGCACTGGCGCAAGATGACGTGGGTGATCGCGGCATGGACCGCGGGAATGGCAGTTTGGCTTTTGAGCAGCGGCGCGGTCGACATAGCGATCGTCACCGTCTGGCTCGTCGGCACGGTCTTGCTCAGCCTGCTCTGGTTCGGAACGCGGCCGCTCTTCCGTCAGGGTCGCGGTATGAGTTTCCGCCGCTACCAGCTTCCGCTGGCGCCGTAGAAGGAATCCGCACATGGGGAGCGCGGGGACCGATTGCGGCCCCGCGCCTGGGAGGCGTGCTCCCCATGCGCGAATTGTCGTGCGCAATATATGCCCGTGAATTCGGCGATCGCAAACTGTCTAGCAAGCGAAAAATTGACTGACTAATCAGTCGAAGAATTCGAGTCGCGCATACCGTCCACGAGAAGCTGCACGACATTCGTCTCGGCACGGGCGATGTCCTCGTCGCTGTCCGGCAGCTGGCCCAGGACCCAGCCGGTCAGGATCTCGTCGAGCGCGCCGTAGAACACGACCGCACTGAGCCGAGGATCGAGCTCCGTGCGGAACTCACCGCTCTCCTGGCCGCGCTGGATGATCCCCGCGAGCGCCTCCATCGCGTGCGTGATCTCCTCGATCTCCTGCTGGACGTGCGGGCTCCTCGTCACCTCGCGGACGAGGACGCGGACGAGGTCCGGGTCCCGTCGCCAGGTCCGGAGAAGGAGCGCCGTGACCTGCCGGACCTGCTCGCTCGCCGGCACGCCCGAGGACTCCACCTCGCGAACGCGGGCGAGCATCTGCGTCCAGGTGTCGCGGAAGATCGTCTCGAGCAGCTCTTCCTTCGACTTGAAGTAGTGGTAGACGAGGCCGTAGGCGACACCCGCCTCCTCGGCGATGTCCCCCACCCTCGACGTGTGGAAGCCGCTACGCGCGAACACCTTGACCGCCGCCTCCAGAATCTGACGGCGACGGTCGGCCTGCCGATCAGCACGCGTCGCGATGACCGGCAACCTTAGAAGAGTGCGGGGCCGGACGGAAATCGACTCTCCGCCCGGCCCTGCTTCCGTGTCACCCGCCCGGGGGCACGGAAACCTTTTCTCCCGACGTTGCGCTCAGTGCGCGAATACCCCCACGTCGTCGAAGGTCACCGTTCCCCTGGTCGCCAGGTCCGTCGGCGCAAAGCCGGTCAGGACGACGCGAACCTGTGTCGCGAGGGGCGGGATGGTCACCGACTGCTCCAGCGCTGTGAAGCCGTCGGTCTGGAGCGGCGCGCTGAGCACCTTGACGGTGTTCAGCACCTGTCCGGCCGCTCCGAGGTAGAGCAGGCTGAGCGACGGCGCCGAGGACAATCCGTCGGCCTTGACCGCGGCCGTGACGTCGTAGACCTCGCCGGCCTGGACCGAGAACGGAGCGCTCGTCCAGGTCGGGGAGCCCGACGCGGCCGCGTTGCCGCCGTTCCCCTTCATCTGCGCGCAGTTCGAGCCGTCGGTGCCGCCGTTCGAGCTGGACGACGCGCTTCCGGCACCCGTGCTCTGGCCGGACCACCCTTCCGGCGGACCGCCTTCGGCCGACTGCTGCTCGAAATCGCCGTTCGAGATCTTGTTGCCGCGGACCTCGAAGAGCCTGTGCGCAGCGTTGTTCGCTTCGTTCTCCTCTGCGACCGCAGCCGGTCTGTCGGCCGTCGCCCGGATCGAGTGCTCACCCTTCACGCCCTTCGTGTTCCAGTTGACGGTCACTGCGGCCGACTGGCCGGCGGCGAGCGCCGGCGTGGCGATGACGCCCAGCACCTTGTGGCCGTCGTAGAGGAACTCCGTCTGCGAGGCCGGCGAATTTCCCGGCCCGGCGTTCGAGATCGTGGCCGTCACGGGCACCGGACGGCCCTCGCGGATCCGGCCCGACGGCGCCGTGATGTTCGTGATCTGGAGATCCGGCCCGAGCACGGTGATCGGCACGGTGGCCGTTCCGAAGAGGCCCTGGGCGTCGGTCACCTTGAGCGTCGCCGTGTACGTGCCCTTGGCTGCGTACGCATGCGTCACCCTGCGCGCCGGTCGCGGAGGAGCCGTCGCCGAACGTCCACTCGTAGGTCAGCTCGTCCGCCGGCTGGAGGTCGTCGAACGACCCGGCCGAGTCGAAGGTCGCCGCCTGTCCGGTGCCCGGCGTCTTCGGGTTGACCGTCAGGTTCGCGGTCGGTGCGGCGTTCAGCGTGCTCGACCAGTACTCGAAGGTGTCGCAGCCGGAGCCGGCCGTGATCGTGGCGTCCGCCGTCAGGTCGGACGGAAGCGCCTCGCTGTTGCCGGCGTTCCCGGCCATCGAGCCCACGTTCAGCGTCAGGCAGCCGTAGTCGAAGTGCCAGTTGCCGTCGGCCGAGGTCGGATCGGCGAAGTTGTCGATCCAGCCCTGGTCGCGGAAGGCGTTGTCGCCGGCCGCCGCCGTGAACGAGGCGTCCTCGCACGACGCAGCTCCGTGGTCGAGGCCGTCGCCGCAGTCGGCGCCGGGCGTCGGCTGCGAGTCGAGGTAGTGCTGGCGCGGCGGCGCGGGCGAGCCGTTGTTGCCGTACCCGCGGACCTCGTCCGTGTACTCGACGAAGAGACCCGCGTCCCACTGCAGGTCGCCGCGGTCGGACTGGCCGCGACTCGCGAAGTCGAAGCCGGACCGGTCGCGGAGCTCGAGGTAGTAGGCGTGGTCGAGCTGTGACGGCTCGTCGGCCTTGATCTGACTCCAGCCGTCGGTGCACTTCGCGGCCACCTTGCGGCCCTGCTCGCCACAGCCGCCCGGGAAGAGCCGCAGCTCGTCCTCGGTCGAGAAGTCGGTGCCGTAGATCAGCTCGTCGCCGGCACGGACCTCGAGGTCGTCGATGAACCAGCCCGGCCGGTCGAGACCCGGGTCGGTCGCGTACGAGAACCGCAGGACGACGCCCCGCTGACCCGCGTACTGGGACAGGTCGTACTCGTCCGCGACGAACGGCGAGCCGCTCGCCGTCGAGCCCCGGGCCCGGTCGAGCGCGACCTGCGCCGGCCCGGCGGCATAGGCGCCGCTCGTTCCGGTCAGGCCGTTGTCGAGGCCGTTCGAGGCACGTGGAGTTGTTCGGGTTACTGCGCCTTCGACGTCGAGTAGCCCATCTCCGACGGAAGCGAGGTGTAGTCCACGCCGTCCGTCGTGGCCAGCACGAAGCCGTAGTCGAAGTCCCACTCGATGTCCCAGCTCGACTTGAACTTCAGCGAGATGGGCGTCCCCTCCGGCACGAACTCGAGCTCGGGCAGGACGATGTCGAGGTTGTGGCCCGCCTTCGGCGAGCAGCCGAAGTCGTTGCCGCGGCCCGACCAGTAGACGTGCGGCGCCGAGGCTCCGGCCTCGACCTTGGCCGGATCGATGATCAGCTTCTTCGGCAGCTTGAGCGCGTACGCCTCGCCGTTGTGGATGTTCTGGTCGCCGTTCGCCGCCGAGAGCGTGTACGGCTGCCCGCCGGGCGTCCGCCACTGGATCTCGCCGGTGTCGTTCTTGATCTCCTCCCAGTTCGAGACGTTGCGCGTCTCGCCGGGCTGCATGAACCTCGGGACGACCCAGCCCAGGTCCTGCTTGCTGAAGATCGTCATGTGCTGCGAGTAGTCGCTCGCCATGAGGTTCAGGTCGGCGTAGGCCTGTAGCTCGAGTAGAAGTCCGGCAGGCCGAGGTGGTGGCCGTACTCGTGCGCGATCACGCTCGCCTTGTCGATCGCGTTCTCGGGATTGATGTTGTACGGACCGACCCGCACGTACGTCGGCAGGTCGTCGCGTCCCACGCCGCCGGCGGACTCACAGTCGGCGAAGTTGGAGTACGTGGCGTCCTCCCAGCACTGCTTGACGCCCTCCAGGTCGGTCAGCTGGTCGTCGGAGATGTAGCCCGTCAGCTTCGTGACCGGGTCCTCCCAGCCGACCTCGAGGGACGACGAGTGCGGCCACGGGTTGTCGTAGGGCACCGTGTCCTCGCAGCCGAACGCCGGGCCGGTCTGCGAGCCGAGGTTCCCGCCGCAGCCGGCGAAGACGACCATCGTGAAGTCGACGACGCCGTCCTTGTCGGAGTCGAACTGGTTGTAGTCGATCTCCGGGTCGGCGATCTGCACCGCGTCGAAGATCATCCGCGAGGTGTCGCCGCAGGCGGCGTCGATCCCGTTCGTCTGGGTCGTGAACACCGGGAAGTCGCCGCCGTAGTACTCGGTGTCGCCCGGCAGCTGGTACCAGCCGTCCTGGATCCGCTCGGGATAGGCGGGCGTCCCGAAGAGCTGCGGCAACTGGCCGACCGTCGCGCCGCGGCAGGTCGGCTTCATCACGTCACGCTCGGTGAAGTCGAAGCCGGGCTCGTACTCGAAGCTCTTCGAGGCGACGCCGGCGGACGGCACCGACCCGAACGGGTGGAGCTGCCCGTACGACATCTCCTGGTAGAGGTTGTAGGTCGACCCCGGGTAGTCCGGCGAGTTCACGACCTTCGCGAGCTCGTCGCCGGTGTGGCGTGCCTTGTGCTTCCGGTCGCGGAAGTCCACCGGGATGATCGGGAAGGGCTTGTCGCCGTACCGGGCGGTCTCGAAGCCGCCGTGCGGCGGGATGACCTTCGGGCCGCGGGTCTCGGCCGTGAGGGCCGAGCCGCCGTCGTAGGTCATCGTGGCCGCCGTCGAGAGGTCCTTCCAGACGATCCGTGCGTCCTCGGTCGTCTTCTTCGCGCGGGCCTCGACGACGAGCGTCGCCGTCGTGTCCGTCGCGATCGAGGCGATGTTCCAGGAGACCGACGTCGGCGTGACGGTGGAGCTCCCGGCGTTGTTCACGCGCTTGGCGCCCGTGAAGACGACGCCCGGCGGCGCAGGCACCGTGACCGAGACGTTGTTCTGCCACTCGTCCGTGAAGTTCCGGACGAGGACCCGGAACGGATAGGCCTGGCCGGGCTTCACCCAGCCGACCGAGGAGACGAACTTGTTCTCGAGCAGGAGCGTGGTCGGGCGGCTGACGAGCTCGACCGAGCCGCTGCCCGCGTGCGCGTTCGCCCAGGTCCCGGTGACCGGGTTCTCGTTCGAGGCGTCCACGACGTCGATGCCCACCGTGAGCCGGAAGTTCGTCTCGGGACCGGCGGTCAGGTTGCGTGTCGCGGCCGCGGGGAGCTGGACGCCGGAGAAGGCGCCGTCGCTCCCGGCCGTGAACGGCCCGTAGGGGCCACGAATCTCGCCGGTCGGCGTGCGGGCCTGGAGGAAGAACTGGGCGGCGGTTCCGCGCCGGTTCGTCGAGCCGGCGATGTCGTTCAGCTCGTTGATCGTCCCGTGCAGCGCGATCGCTTCGCCGGGTGCGTACTTCTTGCCGCCGGCCTTCGGCGTCACGAGGAGGTCGGCGCCGAGCGCGTTCAGGAAGAAGTGACCCGACCCGGCCTCCTGGCCGTTCGCGATCACGCGGGTCGTGATCCGGCCGGACGGGAACGTCGCGTCACTTCGAACCATTGCGCGCCAGAGATGGTCGACCGGCGCGGTCACACCGACGGTCGTCGTGTTGCGCCGGACGGCGTCGAGCGTCTTGAAGACGGCGCCGTCGGGGCCGACGAGCTCGACCTTGACGCTGTCGGCGTTCGCCACCGGCGTGTTCGTGACCGAGAACTCGATCTTCGTGCAGTCGCCGCGCTGGAAGTGCGCAGCGAAGAAGCCGCCTGTGTAGATCGTCTGACAGGCGACCGTATCGGCCGTCTTCACCGTGCTGAAGCCCGACGCACTGTGCTGTGGCGTCGGCTCGGCCGGTGCTGTGCCGGCGTACGTGAGCGTCGCCCCCGCTGCTACGGCAATCGTCAGCAGCTGGGCGAAGCGCGAGAACCTGCGTCGCATTCCGTTACCCCCGGGCTTGATTTACGCGTCCTTGGTCTCGAGGAATCCTCGAAAGCCGAGGTACTTATTCCCGGAACGGGCGAAATGTCAAACGTTTTTTAACGCGAAAAATGCTCGCGTAGTTTTCGGAGGCTTTTCAGGCTGAGAATCTATCCTGATTGACGAATCAATCGCCGCAAGAAGTTGGTTGACAAGTCAATCGGTTTCTCGATCTCGCTCGCGACGCTCCTCCGGCGAGAGCCCTTCCTGGGGCGCGCCGCCCGGTCCGCTCATCGCCGTCCCGCCCTCCTCGACGATGTCGCGAGGGTCGGCGTGCCGGTACTCGTCGGTCTGGATCCCGCCGCGAGGGTCGTCCGTCCGCTCATGGGCAGCCGTCGATTCGCCATCTCGGCCGAGGAGCTTGTCGAGCCAGCGCACGAGGACAGTCGTACCCGGCCGTCGCTACAATCAAGCCTCGCCGGGCGCATTCGTCTAGTGGCCTAGGACACCGCCCTCTCACGGCGGCGGCACGGGTTCGAATCCCGTATGCGCCTCTTCGAGCTTCCAAGCACCACTCTGGCTGCCTTAGCGGACCGGAAAGCGACTGAAGCCTGCGTGAAGATCGTCCGCGATGACCGCGACGCCGCGTCCCAGTAGGCGCGCCTTCTCGTGCAACTGGTTCAACAGTCTCTCGCTCGCCTCGCCGTAGACCTGGATCGATGACAGCGTGACGAGCTCCACGAACTGCCGAAAGACGGGCCCGGCCACCTCCATGTGGTGTTCCAATGATTCGGCATCGGGATGCACATGCACGACGGTCATCCGGCTGCCCTCGTCGCTGAAGTAGACGTTGTAGGCCAGGACCCTCGGCACGTTCGCATCGACGAAGTCGACCAGCTCTTTGATGGCCTCTTTCAGCTCTTCGAGCGCTCCCTCGCGAACATCTGCAGTGTCGACGTAGACGATCACTCGATTGCCTCGAGCACTTCCCAGGTGCCGGGGACTCCCTTCAGCGAGTGCGTTCCGCGTGCCTCGAACGTCAGCTCTGAGCCCGCGACGAGGTCTTTCACGGTTCGTGAGACGAACAGCTGATCTCCGCCCGCGAGCCCGACCACACGCGCGGCGATGTGCACGCCGATGCCCGCCAACTGCTCCCCGCGGCGCTCGACTTCGCCCGCATGGAGACCGGCACGAATCGTCAGGCCGAGTGACCGCAGGCGGCTGCGAAGTGCGAACGCGCACCGGACGGCCCGCGCCGGTCCGTCGAAGGATGCGAGGAGGCCGTCCCCGGTGAAGTCCGCGATCGTTCCGCCGAATCGCGAGACCTCTGCCCGGGCGAACTGCTCGTGCGCCTCGAGCAGCTCGCGCCAGCGCGCGTCTCCCAGCTCGGCGGCACGAACAGTCGAGTCCACGATGTCCGTGAAGAGCACCGTCGCGAGCACGCGGTCGGTTGCGTGCGCATCGAGCGTTCCGGTCAGGAATTTCTCCACTTCGTCCAGGACGACATCGACGTCGCCGAGGGCGAGCCCGTAATCCGCGCCGGGGACGGCGACGAAGGTCGCGCCCTCGATGTGATCCGCCACGTAGCGGCCCTGGTCGATCGTGGTGATCGGGTTGTCGATGCGATGGACCACCAAGGTCGGCGCCGTGATCGTCGACAAGACATCCCGGACGTCGACCTCCATGAGCATCCGCATGACGGCTGCGGCGGTCGCCGGGCTCGCGGAGAGCCGGAGAAATCGTCCCCAGGCAGCGGCCTCCTGGGGTCTGTCCGCGAGGCTCGGGTTGATCGCCGCCATTAGGTCTCCGCGGCCCCAGGTCTGTTCGACCATCGAGATCAGGCGCTCCTGCACTTCCGGTGGGATCCCGATCTCGTACCCCGGCGCGGCCGAGACGCGGGCGGTCGGGTTCGCGAGTACGAGAGCACTTGTTCGGTCTGGATGGGTGGCCGCGAAGAGCTCCGCCATCAACGCCCCCTCGTTCGCGCCCATGATGGCCGCGTGCTCGGAGCCCACTGTGTCCATGACCGCTCGCACGTCGTCCATCCAGTCTTCGAGCGGGGGCAACGTGGGAGACGGGATCGGGTCCGAGAGGCCGATGCCGTACTTGTCGAACGAGATCAGCCGGCTGAACGACGAGAGACGCCGGAGGTAGTGCGCGAACCCGGGGTTCTCCCACCTGGCGTCGAGGTGGCTGAACCAGGTGGACACCAGTACGAGGTCGACGGAGCCTTCGCCGACCACCTGGTAGGCGATGTGCGCGTCGCCCTTCCTGGCGTACCGCGTCTCCGGAAGCACCTCCACACGACCCTGCGCCGCTCTGCCCTCCGCGTCAAGTTGTTCGACGGGCCTTTCTCAGGCGAACGACGTGATCACGGTGCGGATT